>NZ_JAEDAK010000019.1 GCF_016093275.1 Inhella proteolytica | reverse complement strand
GACGAGGAACGCATCGCGCTGAGCCAGTACAGCCGCAATCTTGCGGCCACCCCAGGCAGGGTGGGCGCGGCGCAGGGTCAGTACCGCTTGCTCAGTCGACTCTGGGCTGCGGGCGGGCGAGCGATGAGGTCGCCGGCTCTGGTCGGCCAGGCTGGGGGCCAGCGCGCTAGACGCCTCAAAGCGGTTGATCCACTTGTAGCCTGTCTTGGGGCTGATGCCGAACTGGCGGCACAGCGCGCGCACGTTGGCTCCGTCTTGCTGGGCCAGATGAACAAACTCCTGACGCTGGGACACGATGCTCTTCTCCGTCCAAACCATGGGCTTCTTCCAGAGGCTCAAACACCTCGAAAGCGTTACCCATGTCCCGGAACACCCGTTACCTATGTCCCGGTTCCGAACACTTCGCCAAAGAGAAGTAGGCAAGAGAAAGGCGACCCCGATGCCTGCGCCGCCCGCCTGCGGCGGTCGGTGCCCTGTGGTGCTCGAAGAGCGGGCCCGGCGCAAAACTCACTGCGTTCGCTCCGCTCACTCCGTTCAAACAGTTGCGCCAAGTCAGAGCTCGAGGCGCGCTGACACGCGCGGGCCCGCTCTTCTGTGCTCCTCGGCTTGGCATAGGGGACCCCAACAGCCGAATACCGAACAGCCCGGACTTCAACTTCTGCGCCGCTTCCCGGCTGTTCGGGCCGCTGGCCCTATGCGGTGCAGGCACGCGCAAGCATTCAGCAACTGCACCTACAACGCCAACCCCCGCAGCAGCCGCGACACCTCGCGGTTCGCCAGCAGCCGCGTGCCATCGCGCATCAGCAGCTCCAGCTGGCTCTGCTCGTCGGCCTGCATGGAGTCCACGAAGTCCAGGTTCACCATGGCGCTGCGGTGGATTCGCAGGAAGCGGCTCGGGTCCAGGCGCTGCTCCAGCTCCTGCAGCGGCACGCGCACCACGTACTGCTGGCCGCCGCTGGTGATCAGGGTGTACTTGGCGTCGGACTTCAGGTGCTCGATGCGTTCGACGGCGAGCGGAAAGATGTGGCCGCGGTCGCGCACCAGGATGCGCGTCAGCGGCCCCTGGCCGCCGCCCAGCACGCGCACCAGGGTGTCGGCCGGGGCGGCCTCCTCCTCGGCCAGCACGCGCTGCACCGCGGCGTCGAAGCGCTCGCGCGTGAAGGGCTTGAGCAGGTAGTCCACCGCGTTCAGCTCGAAGGCGGTGACGGCGTGCTGGTCGTAGGCGGTGGTGAAGATCAGCGCCGGGCGGTGCTGCAGGCGCTGCAGCACCTCCAGGCCGGTGAGCTCGGGCATCTGGATGTCCATGAACACCAGCTCGGGCTTCAGCGCCTCGATGCGCTCCAGCGCCTCGCGGCCGTCACAGGCCTCGCCGAGCAGGCGCAGCGCGGGCCAGGGGGCCAGGAAGTCGCGCAGGGTCTCGCGCGCCAGCGGCTCGTCTTCGCAGATCAACACGGTCTTGGTCGTCATGGGGCGGGCAACTCCAAGTGCACGGCAAAGCCCTGGCCGGGGGCGCTGTGCAGGGTGAAACGGGCCTGCTCGCCGAAGGCCAGTTCGAGCCGGCGCCGCACGGTGCGCAGGCCCAGGCCCGTGCCGCCTTCGGCTTCGGCCTGTTCGGGCGGGCAGCCGGGGCCATCGTCGGCCACTTCCAGGTGCAGGCGCTCGCCCTGCAGGCGTGCGGCCACGCGCAGGCGGCCGGGCCCGCGGCGCGGCGCGATGGCGTGCTGGATGCTGTTCTCCACCAGGGGCTGCAGGGTCAGCGAGGGCAGCAGGCAGCCGAGTGCGGCCTCGTCCACCTGCCAGTCCAGCTGCAGGCGCTCGCCCAGGCGCAGGGCTTCGAGCGCCAGGTAGTCGCGCGTGAACTCCAGCTCCTCGGCCAGGGTGACGCGTTCGGCGTCGCGGCGCTCGCTGTCCAGTACCTGGCGCAGCAGGTCGGAGAAGCGGTGCAGCGCGGCCTCGGCCTGGCTCGGGTCGCGGCGCAGCAGGGCCAGGATGGAGTGCAGGGTGTTGAACAGGAAATGCGGGTTGAGCTTGCTGCGCAGCGCGGCCAGCTCGGCGCGCGCCAGCAACTCGCGCGTCTGGGCGCCGGCCACGGCCTCGGCCCGGGCGCGCTGCACGGCGCGGTAGGCGCTGAAGCCGGCGGCGGCGCTGGCGTAAATCATCAAGCCCCACAGGCTTTGCCACAGGAACCAGGCGGCGCGCGCGCGCTCGGCCACCTGTTCGCCATAGCCCGCCAGGTAGAGCAGGTAGGAGCTGCCATGCCAGATCAGCACGAATCCCAGCGCCGCCAGCAGGTGCAGGGCCATCGCGGCCGGGGCGCTGCGCACGCGCCGGCCCACCCAGCCCGTCAGCGGCCAGCACAGCAGCAGCAGGGGCACGGCGGGGCCGAAGCTGAGCAGCGAACCCACCACCGCATCGCGCCAGCGGAAGTTGGGGGCCGAGCTGAGCCCGGCCATGCTCACTGCCATGAAGTACAGCGCGTACAGCGCCAGCAGGCCGAGCAGGGCGGCACGGCGCAGCTCGGGCGGCATGGCGAAGGAGGTGAGGAGGCGGCGCATGAGGCAAATTCTGGTCAGCCCGGCGCACGCGCGGGTGCGGGCCGGACTGGATTGAGGAATGCGCGGCACGAACGGCCGGACGCAACGATTGAAACCCAGCGCCGCCGGCGCTGAAACCCCAGCGATACGCCCGCGCGGCACAGTGGCGGCACGCTCTTCCGGACCCGCGCCATGCTCAGCTTCCTGGTTTCCGCCCTCACCGTTGTCGCCATGCTGCTTACGCTGCTGACGGCTGGCATCCTGGGCTTCTACACCGCGCGGGTGCCGCACGGCGACGGCGCCATGGGCCTGATCGTGCCCTTCCTCAGTGCCATCCTGGCGGGGGTGGCCGGGCTGCTGGCCCTGCTGTGCTTCGCCCTGCGCGGCGGCCTGGACTCGCTGGACTGGACGCGCGGCCAGGCCGTGGGCGCGGCGCTGGGCGCCGGCCTGCTGCTGGGCCTGGCCATCTTCGGCGCACTGCTGGCCTGGGCCGAGGCGCCCTGGGCGCGCATCCCCCTGCTCTTGAACCTGGCCGGCCTGCTGCTGCCGCTGGGCGCGCACACCCTGCTGCTGGTGGCCAACGCGCAAGGCATTGCGCCGCTGCCGCACACCCCCTGGGGCAAGGGCCTGCTGGCCGCGGGCGCGGGCGCGCTGCTGGCCGGCGCGCTGTGCGGTGCGGCCATGCTGGTTGTGCAATGGCGCCTGAGCCAGGCCCAGCACGCCGCCGCCGTGGAAGCGCAGCAAGAACGCCAGGCCGAGGACCAACGCCGCGAGGCCCTGGGCCCCGCGGGCCGGCTGCGCGAGGACCTGGCCCGCTACAGCGACGACGCCCCGCTCTGGACCCTGAGCGCTGGCCTGCCCTTTGAGCACGATGCCAGCCTGCGCGCCATTTGGATCGAGCGCGCGCTGCGCGTGCCGCATTTCGGGCAGGAGCTGCGCGGCAATCTGTGCACCGAGCACGCCATCTACCGCCACGGCGCCGCCGTGCTGGTGGCCGAAATGCCCGCCGAGCGCGTGCAGGCCGAGGCCTGGTCCCCCTGGTTGGCCGAAGACGCCCGCCGCACCGCCGAGGACATCCGCGCCCATGGCCTGGACCGCCATGGCGACGACGTCGGCGTGGAGCACGCGCTGGCCACCGCGCGCGCCGCGGCGCGCCTGCAGCCCGCTCACCCCGAACTGCGCGCTGGCCTGCAGGCCCTGCAAGAGGCTGTGGCCGCCGCCCCCGCCCACCCGCAGCAGCAAGCCGCGCTGCAGGCTTTGAACGCTTTGTTGAACTAAGGGCCTATTCACACCAATGGAAGCCAGCGCGTTGCCATCCAGAAAGGGCGCCAACGAGGCGCGAAGTGAAGCTGGGGCTGTGGGCCCCAGCGAACTTCGCAACGAAGTGGGCGTCCTTTCTGGAGGCAACCCGGAGGGAAAGGGCCTGGCCGGCCGGCAGCCGTCGTTGCCCGGCTCGCCCAGGCGTCCAGCCTGGGCGTTCGCCGCGCGCCTAGGCTGCCGGCCGGCCAGGCCCTTTCGCGTGGCTTCCATTGGTGTGAATAGGCCCTAAAGGAGCCCGCCATGGGATTGCAAGAACGCCGCATGATCCAGACCCTGCAGCAGGAGACCCTGCCCGCGCGCAGCGCCGAGATCGCCGAGATCTGCGGCCAGGCCGTGCCCTACGAGGTGGATTGGGACAGCCTGGGCCAGGACGGGCAGGCGCTGAACTTCGTCGACAACACCGCCTGCCACCGCCTCAACATGGCCTTGCGCGTGATCTGCCTGGACGAGATGGGCAAGCAGGCCGTGCGCGAAGGGCTCAAGCAGGTGAAGCTGGTGAACGTGGCCACGCCCGAGCTCAAGCAGCTGCGCTTTGCCAACGGCGTGCTGGAGATCCACAACGCCTTCGCGCACGGTGCGCAGGGCATGCATAGCGACGGCGAGATCCGTGCGGTGCTGGAGGCCGGGCTATGAACTGGCGTGCTTTGCTGGCGTGCCTGTGTGCCGGCGCAGCGACGCAGGCGCAACCGCTCTACCCCATCCGCAGCGGCGATCTGCAGGGCCTGATCGACGCCAACGGCCGCGTGGTGCTGGCGCCCGAGTACGCCGAGCTGGTGCAGGGCGACCCGCTCGTGTTGGCGCGCAAAGGCAACCGCACCGCCTACTACGACGCCCAGGGCCGTGTGGTGGTGGCGCCGCAGGAGGCCTGGACCCTGCCCTTCAGCGAGGGCCTGGTGCCCAGCGCTGTGAAGGACGCCAAGGGCAGCTACCGCTGGGGCTATGCCGAACCGAATGGCCGTCTGGCCATTGCCGCCGAGTACGACAGCGCCGGCCCCTTCGCTGGCGGCCTGGCCGTGGTGGGCCGGCTGGACGAATGGGGCGTCATGAAATACGGCGCCATCAACCGCCAGGGCCAGCTGGTGCTGCCCTGCACGCACGAGAAGCTGCTGGCTCCGGCCGGCGGCCTGGTGCGCAGCGAATCCAAGCAGCGCACGCACCGCGTGTTCGATGCCAGCGGCCACGACCTCACGCCCAAGGATGTGGACTTCGTCGGCCTGCCTGCGGACGGCATGGTGCGCGTCTGGTCCGGCCGGCTGCAGGGCTACATGACGCTGGCCGGCGAGCTGCGCATCGCCCCGCGCTTCCAGCAGGCCAGCGAGTTCCGCGAGGGCCGTGCCCGCGTGTGGGTGGACGGCAAGTACGGCTTCATCGACAAGCAGGGCACCCTGGTGGTGCCGGCCCAGTTCGAGAGCGCCGAGGACTTTTCCGATGGCCTGGCCCTGGTGAAGCGCGAAGGCCGCAGCCTTTTCATCGACCCGCAGGGCAAGACCGTGCTGGAACCGCAGGCCGAGCGCGCCTGGCCCTTCAGCGAAGGCCTGGCGGTGGTGCGCGTGGGCCGCCTGCATGGCTACATCGACAAGCGCGGCCGCATGGTCATCGAGCCGCAATACAGCTTCGCGCGGCCCTTCCATCAGGGCCTGGCCTACGTCGGCCAAGGCCGCGCTTCCGCCTACATCCGCCCCGATGGCCAGGTGGTGTGGCGCCGCGATGAATGAGACCCGTCCGGCCCCGGCGCACGAGGGCGCGCTGCAGATTGGCGCCCTGTGCAACCGCGGCCCTGGCGCACCGGCCGAGCACCTGACGGCGCGCGTGGCGCAGTACCCGGGCTGCCAGCAGCTGCAGGTCTGGCTGCCGCGGCCCGGCTGGCAGGGCTATGAGCGCCTGAGCCTGCAGGCGCTGGAGCCCGAGGGCTTGATCGAGGAAGCCCCGGTGGGCGAGCGCCTGAGCGGCAGCGTGCAGCTGCTGTTCGACACCCTGGCCTGGCCGCCCGGCGCTTACCGCCTGCGCATCGCGCATGCCGAAGGCTGGGCGCACGAGCTGGAGCTGCGCAAGCTGGACGGCCCGGCGCCTGCGCCGCCGCCCGCAGCGCCGGAGCCACCTGCCGAGACGCCGATCCGCTACCGCGATGGCCTGGGCCGGCCGCTGCCGGATGAGGACCTGCTGCTGCGCCTGCGCCTGCTGGAGCGGTTGCAGCAGCGCTTCGCGCGCCGGGTCGAGATCCAGGGCACGCCGCGCGCGGGGCAGCTGCTTTACGCGGAGCCCGGGCTGCACATCGCCTTCGACTACGAGATGGGTGCCCAGCCCTGCCAGATGCGCGTGCTGCTGCCCAGCGCCGCGCAATGGGCCGCCCAGACCGGCTGCGCGCCGGAGCGGCGCGAGGAGATCCTGCAGTTCCTGGCCGAGCGCCTGGACCGCCAGCAGGGCTGGCGCCACGAGATCAGCGAGCGCGAGATTGCGTTTTACTGAGAGCCTGCAAATAAAGCCGCCACGCCCGCTGTCGGGTTTCACTCACTTCGAACTGTTTGCACTCATCTCTGAACTGGAGTGCTTCGCTGGAGTCGAGCCGACCAATGAAGGGGACACAAGTGACCATTAGGTGAATGGTCGCCCTCTCGCCCACTTGCAGATATTCAACGGGCAGCGCTTCTTGTGCCGGAAGCAGCACCGCGGGCCTACTAACGTGGGCTTCCAAGGGCGATTGGTCCAACCGTCGGCCCCTGGAAGGCACCGCCAGTGGCCACCGCGACGTCGATCTGCTGCTGGGTTGGCAGGTGCTCCGAGTACTCCCGCCATTGCTTCATGACGATCTCATCCCACCATTTGGTGTGGTCGATTTGCAGGACCTGACCTTGGTACACGTCCACGAACTCAAAGCCTGCAGCCCTTGCAGAAGCCACGGCGTGGACAAGCGCATCCTCATAGGAGGCGGCGGCGACGAACCAAAACGACACTCCCATCGACCATTCCGCCGGCATGGACGACTGCGGGCCTGGTTTGACGACCAGAGGGCACTCGAACAACGCCAGCTCAGGCAGCAAGAGCGGTCTGCAAAGCGCGGTGACCTTGGATACGAGGTCGTTCGGCAGGTCGAGCGAAAAGCAGATGTCCATCGGAATGATGCCGGCGCAAGCGGCAGCGATTTCTTCCTTCCTTTGCGCCGCTAGCGGCGCTCGTTCGACGAGGAGCAGACAGCTGCGCGGCTTGTCTTCGCATCGATATTGCAGCTTCGGAAGGTAGGCGTTCTCGATGCCATCGAAGCGCATGAGGCGAGGCGCGAGCTCCATGCGCAAGGCATCCAGGCCGCTACCGGCCAATTGCTCGACGAACTCGATCTCATCTGGCGCCTGCTGAATGGCTTGAACCGCGCTGGGCCGCTTGAAGAATTTCGAGAACATGTTGATCTGGTTGCTTGGTGCGAGCCGACGCAGTGAGCTAGATGTCCAGTTGCAGCCCAGGCTGGCCACGAAAGATGACCTTCAGGACTGAACCCACGGTCGCCACATCGTGGCTTTCAGGATGGAACTCAATCAGGTACTCACGATGACCGTCGAGAGTCGCCGCAGAGTCGCCGATGGCGACATTGATTGCTGAAGGTGAGAGGGCAACACGGAGGTCGCTGCCGACATAGGTCAGCTGGTCAGAAACCATCAACTCGATCGTGTCGGAGTCGGCCGCCCTGGAAAGCGAGAACCAGTAGTCGGTCGCGGCATCACGTACCCAGACGCGAGCCTCGCCTTCATGCTCTTTGTCCTCCAACAGGGCGAACACGACTCCACGCACCACTTTTGTCATTCCCGGTCCAACTCCATGCCTGGTCGACTGAGGGCGCGGTGCGCCGGCTCCTGGTGCTCGCTATGAGCGTGTGGCTCTGAAGGAAAGCTACGTTGCTCAGGGGACAGGGCACCACCTCTTAGGCCGCAAGGTGCGAGTTCACTGCTGCGACGATCAGACCGACATCGCACGCATACACGCCTGCGGAATTGGCCGAATTGAGCTCGAGAACTCGCAAGTCACCGCCAGAGACCGCGACGTCCAACGTGAACGCCTTGTTCGGGATCCAAATGTCCAACGAAGACTGAGCGAACTCGAGGACGGACTGAGGAATCTCGTTGGAGACCGCCAAGCGATCGCCGAGCTTGTAGCGCGATCCCGTGACTACCTCGCCACCAATGACGAAGAAGCGAAATTCGGCATCAATGGGGCTCAAAGGGGCCATGACGACGCGGTCGGTGAGGCGCAGGGTCACGTCGGGGGCATCAGCAACTCTTGCCACTCCTCCTCTGAACTCTTCCAGTTCCTGCCAGGTCATGACAGTGCCGGCAAAGGACTTGTTGTCCAGCACCGGCCGAACGAAGAACCTGTCCCAGACACGAGTCAGCTCTTGGAGCGGTGCGCAGATCGCGCCTGCGTTGAGGGCTCGCCGACCGTAGCGTGCAATCATGAGTTCGTAGTCGAGACCTTCATCAAAGTAGCCAGGCATCCATCTCCGGGTGCGCGCCACCTGGCCGAGCCCTGTGCTCCCATAGACAAAGATGCCGTCAGCAGGCAGATCTTCAGGCTCATCCGCCAGCTCATGGAAGAACGGCACCAGGCTGACCAAGCTGTACGGCGTTTGATGCTCCTGCAGCGCGCGCTCAAATCTGGCGAGGTCGGTGGGGTTGATAAGGTTTTTCTGCAGGATCCAATGCATTAGGGCGCGAGCCGAGCCGATGGAGGTGCGTTGTGGGTCTTGGGTCGCGCGGGGTAGACGAGCAAGTGCTCATGAAGTCGCGAACCAGCGCCGGATGTTCCCAGACTTCGCCGCGGGCCCGTCAACGCCCCGTGTTCGGGCGATGCAGGAGCAGGGGGAGTCGAAAGTTCAAACTGGAACGAGACGATCTGCCGGGAATTCAAAGTTGAACGAAACACCGGTTCAAATCCTTGAGACTCACATCCCGGCAAATCATCAATCGGCCGTCGTAGGCGGTTCAGCCTTCAGTGAAACCCGACACCCGCTAGTGGCGCGCCGGATTCATTCACAGGCTTTGAGGGCAGGGCCCCAGCCCCGGCTGGCTAGGCCGCGAGAGCTTGCACAGGGCGGCCCAGAAGCGCTGCGCGAACTGCGGCTGCGCCTGCAGCAGGGCCGGGCTGAGCGCGGCGTGGAAGAAGGCGCGCTGCAGCGGCGGTTGCAGTACGCGTAGCGCGGGCTCGCGCTGCAGCTCTTCGGGTGCGATCGCACCCTCCACATCCACCAGCGCCTCGAAGCGGCCGCCGCGCAGCATGGCCAGCGCGCTGCTGCGGCTGGTGGCGGTCTGGTAATGCCAGCCGGCGCGCCGCGCCGCGGCCTCCACCGGGCTGCCGGCAATCACGCCCAGGCTCAGGCGCGCCGGGTTGGCCACGGGCAAGGCCTGTCCGGGCGGCGGGCGCCGCACGAACAACACCACGCGCGATTCGCCCAGCGCCAGACGCGGGTCCACGCTGCCATCGGCCCGGCGCGGGAAGCCGAGTGCGGCGCGGTCGGGGGAATCGGCGCGCATCAGCATGGCCACCTGCAGCTCGTCGTGCAGGGTCTCGGCCACCAGGCGGCGCACCGGCCGGCGCACCAGCTCGGCCGGGCAGCCCAGCAGCTCCAGGGCCTGGCGGGTCAGGCGCACGGTGGAGCCGGGCTCGGCCTGGAACTCGCTGCCGCGGCCGCGGATGTAGGGGCTGGCGTCGTCGTCGATGAAGCCGATGCGCAGCGGCTGCGGGCAATCCGCCGCCAGCGTGAGCGCCGGCGCCAGGCACAGCAGGGTCAGAGCCAGCCAGCGCATGCCGACGCTCAGACCTCGACCAGCACGAACTGCTTGCGCACCGGCTCCAGCACCTCGAACTCGCCCTCGAAGCCGGGCGGAATCACCGCCGCCTCGCCGGGGCCGATGTCGGTGCTGGTGCCGTCCGGCCCATGCAGGCGCACGCGCCCGCTGAGCACAAAGAAGTACTCCTGCTTGTTCGGCGCAAACGCGATGCGCCAGCGCCCCACCTCGCACTCCCACACGCCGGCGCACATCGGCCCGGCCTCGTGCTGCAGCCAGGTCTTGCGCCAGGGTGCGCCCTGCACGCGGCGGTCGGCGCGCGGTTGATCGAGCGTGGGCTGCTGGCCCTCCGTGGGGCCGATGGTCGTGATGGCGGGCTTCATGCGCGCTCAGCATAGGCCGCACAAAGGCTTACAGGAATTACCGCGCGTGAACCCTGCACGGCCCGCCGCGCTTGAAGAATGCGCGCCGCCGCCGACAGAGCGGTGAACGACAAACAGGGAGTGCGATGCAAAGCGAATCCACGGGCCGCCCCACGGCCCTGCAGCTGCTGGGCGGGCCCGGCGATGACGACTTGCGCGGTGGCGACGGCGATGACTGGCTCGACGGCGGCGCGGGGAATGACACGCTGTATGGCGGCAAGGGGCACAACCGCTTGATCGGTGGGGCGGGGTTGGATACCGCGGTCATCGGTCAGCGTTTCGGCGATTTCCATTTTCAGTGGAACCCCCTCGACGAGGGCTGGCAGGTGAGCAACGGCTTCACCAGCGTCACCCTGGAAGCAGTCGAGCGCCTACGCTTCAGCGACCTGGAGATCAGCCTGGCCGACTACCAGGCCCAGCTGCAGGCCACGGCGGGCGATGACCACTTCTATGCCTTCCAGGGCCGTGACCTGTTCGACGGCGGCGAGGGCACGGACACCCTGCAGTTCAGTGGCCGCCTTGCAAACCTGGGCGAACCCTTGCGCTGGGACGACACGCAAGCGTGCTGGTTGCTGGGCAGGGACCGCTGGGGGCAAGTGCAACTGCTCTCGATTGAACGTCTGCAGTTCACGGACCGCAGCCTGATGCTGGCCCCCGCGCGCGAGGGCATGCTGTGGATTGAAGGCACCGAAGGCGCCGACCAGCTGCAAGGACAGCGAGGCAAGGACTGGATCGTCGGCGGCGCTGGCGACGACCGGCTTGACGGCGGTGGAGGCGCGGATCGGCTCGATGGCGGTGCCGGCAACGATGCGGTGGCAGGCCTGGGCGATGGGCGCGAGGCCCGGCTGGTCTGGCTGCAGGATCAGCAGCTCTGGCGCCTTGGCGAGGGCACCTATGCCTCGGAACTCATCAACGTCGAATGGCTGGAGTTCGACAACCTTCGTGTTGAGCTGGCGGCTCTTCAGCGCGGAGCGACGGAGGGCGATGACGATCTCTACCTGGTCGGGCCGGGCACGGGCTTGTCGGGCGGTGCGGGCGTGGATGTGGCCCATGTGCCGGGTTGGTTGTACCAACTGGCCGGCATGCCACAGCGTCAGGCCGATGGCAGCTGGCTGCTGACCCTGGACGAACGCGAACTGCATTTGAAGGACATGGAGTTTCTGCAGTTGCGCGACGGGCGCATTGATCTCGTCGCCAGCGCCGCCACGAACCGCTTGTGGTTGCGAGGCGACGAGGACGGGCAGATGCTGGAAGGCCACGTAGGGGATGACTACCTGATGGGCGGGGCGGGCGACGACAGCCTGTACGGCAGCAAGGGTGGGAACGACTGGCTGGACGGCGGCGCTGGCGACGACGGGTTCTGGCTGGATCGGGTCTCGGGCATCGGCCATTCCGAGTACGTGGAATGGACGCCGCTTCCAGGGGTGCCCCTGCCCCTGAGCATGGGCGCGGAGCTGCGCGTGCAGGGCGGTCTTGGTGAAGACGTTGTGGACCTTCAGGGCCTGCCCAGCCAGTACCGCTTGGAGGCGACCGATCAAGGCTGGCTGCTGAAAAGCTCGGCGGGCCAAGCGCAGCTGGAGGGTGTCGAGTGCTTGATCCTGCACGGCGCACGCGTGCCCCTCAATGCGGAGCTCGTCAGCGGTCAGGGTGCCGCGGGCGACGACGCCTTGGTGGCCTTCGCCGGCCTGCGCAGCTTCGAGGGCGGCGCGGGGCAGGACAGCCTGTTGATCGATGCCCTGATTCCCGGCCAGGCCATCCGCTTCGATGCGCAGACCGGCCTCTGGTGGGTACCCAGCACCGCCGGTCTGCTGAGCCTGCGCGGCATCGAGACCCTGCTGGTCGGCTACCAGCGCTTGCAGCTCGACCCGGCGGGCAGCCGCGTCATGCAGCACCATCCCTGGTTGGCCGGACCGGTGTTCGGCCACGCCGGCCCCGACCACCTGATCGGCGGCGCGCAGGACGACCAGCTCTGGGGCGATGCCGGCGACGACTGGCTGCAGGGCGGCGCCGGCAACGACCTGCTGGTGGCCGGCGCGGGCCAGGATCTGCTGGACGGCGGCCCCGGCCAGGATCGCGCCTGGCTGCCCTACGCCCGCTCCGCCTGCCAGCTGCAGTTGGAGCCCGGCAGCGGCAGCTGGCTGCTGCAGCACCCGGAAGGGCAGACGCGGCTGCAAAGCATCGAGAGCCTGCAGTTTGCTGACGCCCTCCTCAACCTGCAGGAGCTGGCGCTGATCGGCGTGCCCGAGATCGAAATCGGGTGACGGCCATCACAGGCCGGGCTGGGGCTGCCTGACCAGAATCCGCGCCGGTTCCAACAAGACTCAGGGAGAAGCCATGACGAACATCCTGCAAGGCACCGCAGGCGATGACCTGCTGCGCGGCAGCCGCGACGATGAGCACATCGACGGCGGCGCCGGCAACGACACGCTGTACGGCGGCAAGGGCCGCAACCAGCTGGTGGGCGGTGCGGGCCAGGACCTGGCGCTGTACGACGACAGCCTGGGCAGCTACCGCATCGAGCAGGACCCGGCCAGCGGCCAGTGGAAGGTCTTGGGCCTGAACAGCGAGGACAGCCTGGACGGCATTGAGGCCCTGCAGTTCCGCGAGCTGCGCATCGAACTGAGCGCGCTGGCGCAGCAGCTGCAGGCCAGCGCCGCCGACCAGACCTTCTACGCCTACGCCGGCCGCGGCTTCATCGATGGCGGCGCCGGCAACGACCTGCTGATGGTGGACCAGGAGTTGTCCGACTGGGACTTGAACCTGCAATGGGATGCCGAGCAGGGCTGGAGCCTGCACAACTTCGGCAGCACGCTGCGCCTGGCCGGCATCGAGCGCATCCAGTTCAGCAACCGCGTGGTCGACCTGAGCACGGCCGTGGACGGCCGCTTGCAGCAGCAGGGCGGCGCGGGCGACGACCGCCTGAACGGCCATGCCGGCCGTGACCTGCTGCGCGGCGGCGCCGGCAACGATGTGCTGAGCGGCGGCCTGGGCGATGACCAGCTCGACGGGGGCGAGGGCGATGACCTGGCCGTGCTGCCCATGGGCTTCGGCGCATACGAGTTCCAGTTTGAGGGCGGCCGCTGGACCCTCAGCAACCCCTACCAGCGCGTGCAGCTGGAGCAGATCGAGCGCGTGGACTCTGCCGGCCAGACCCTGGTGCTGGCCGACCTGCTGCGCACGCCCGGTGCGGGCGACGACCGCCTCTACGCCACCCTCGGGCAGACGGGCTTTGATGGCGGTGCGGGCCAGGACAGCCTGGTACTGAGCTTCCAGCTGGCCGAGCTGCGCAGCCTGCGCGAGCAAGCCCCTGGCGAGTGGCGGCTGGAACTTGAGGGCGGCCTGAGCCTGCAGCTGCGCAGCATCGAAACCCTGCAGTTCCGCGACGCCCTGGCCCAGCCCGGTGCCGGCGCGGGCGGCCGCCTGCTGGTGCAGGGCGGGGAGGGGGGCGATCGCCTGCGGGGCCATGCCGGCGACGATCACTTGATGGGCGGCGCGGGTGACGACGCGCTCGACGGCGGCGCCGGTGGCAACGATGTGCTGGATGGGGGCGCAGGCGACGACCTGCTGCAGGCGGATGCGCCCGCCTGGCTGGACTGGAAGGGCGTTGTCTTCGAAGCGCAAACCGGCAGTGCCGGCATCCCCGTGCTGCAGGAACGCCAGCAGCTGCTGCTGCGCGGCGGCGCCGGCGAGGACACCGTGCAGCTCACGCGCGGCCTGGGCAGCTATGCGCTGAGCCCCCAGGCCGACGGCAGCTGGCGCCTGCAGGCCGAGCACCTGGACGCGCGCCTGGAGGGGGTGGAGTACTTGCTCATCACGGGCGAAAACCTGCCCTACTTCGTCGAACCGAGCATGCCGCCGCTGCGCCTGCGCCTGAGCGAAGCGCTGGCGCGCGGCCAGGGTGGTGCGGGCGATGACACCCTGCTCGGCTTCAGGGGCCTGAGTCACTTCGACGGCGGCGCCGGCCAGGATTTGCTGGTGCTGCCCCTGGGCAGCCAGGCCATCGAGGGCGCGCTGGTCCGTGTGGGTGCGGCCTGGCAGCTGCCGCTGGCCGGGGGCGGGCTGACGCTGCAGGGCATCGAGCGCCTGCGCCTGCTGGATGGCGAGTTCGAGATCCAGGCCGATGGCCGGCTCAAGCAGAGCCTGGCCGAGCGCGGCTGGCTGGGCGGCACGGCGGCGAACGACTGGCTGCTGGGCAGCGCGGACGACGACCTCCTCATGCTCAGCCAGGGCGAGGACGAGCTGGACGGCGGGGCGGGCCAGGACATGCTCTACCTGCCTGGCCGCCTGTCGGACTATGCGACGCCGCACTTCGACGCCGCGCGCGGTCAGTGGCTGATCGAGCATGCCGATGGTCGCAGCTGGCTGCAGAACATCGAGACCCTGAACTACGGCGGCATTCAGCTCCAGCTGGCCGATCTGAACCCGGCCCCCGGCGCTGCCCGTTCGCACCATCTGTTCAAGGACCTCACCACGTTGCAGGGAGGCAGCGGCCTGGACACCCTGCAGCTCGACACCGTGCTGGGCCGCAGCGCCCTGCAGCTGCAGGCCGGCGACGGCGGCGGCTGGCAGCTGCAGATCGACGGCCGCAGCGTGGCGCTGCGGGGCATCGAGCAGCTGCGTTTCAGTGATGGACAGGTGGTGAGCCTGGACGAGCCCGCGCTGCGTCAGCCCAGCCGGCATCAGGCCAGCCCGGGCGATGACCAGCTGATCGGCAACGACCTCGGCTACGCACTCTGGGGCGAGGGCGGCGATGACACGCTGGAAGGCCGCGGTGGCGACGACAGCCTGTACGGGGGCAAGGGCAAGGACGTGGCCGTGTACCGCGGCCTGCGCAGCGAGTACCGCATCGAGCCCGATGCCCAGGGCCAGTTCCGCGTGCACGACCTGGTGAGCGGCCGCGACGGCAACGACCAGCTGTTCGACATCGAGACGCTGCGCTTTGCCGATGGCGAGCTGGACCTGACGCAGCCGTTGCCGATGGCCGTGGCGCTGGTGGGCCTGCCGCCCGCGCCTGATTTGCCCGGCTGAGCGTGCTCCGGCGGCGAAGCCTGCTCGCCGCCGCGCGGGGGGGCCGCCGCCCAGAATGGCGGCCTTGCTCACGAGGCTGCCCCCATGTCCCAAACCCCCCGCCACGCCTGGGTACGCGAACCCGCCGTCACCCTGCCCGAGGCCTGTGAACTCACGCACCTGGCGCGTGAACCGATCGACTACGCCGACCTGCTGGTCGAGCACCAGGCCTACCGGCGTGCGCTCACGCAGCTGGGCCTGCAGGTGGTGGTGCTGCCGGCGCTGCCGCAGTTCCCCGATTCGGTGTTCGTCGAAGACGCCGCCCTGCTGCTGCCCGAGCTCACCGTGCTGACCCGCCCCGGCGTGGCCAGCCGCCAGGCCGAGCCCGTGCACCTGCAGGCCGCCCTGGCCGCGCGCGGCCTGCCCCTGCACACCCTGCAGGCGCCGGCCACGCTGGATGGCGGCGACGTGCTGCGCATCGGCAAGCGGCTGCTGGTGGGCCTTTCCACGCGCAGCAATGCCGCCGCGGTGGAGCAGCTGCGCAGCCTGCTGCAGCCCTTCGGCTACCAGGTGGACGCCGTGCCCCTGGGCCCGAGCCTGCACCTCAAGACCGCCTGCACCGCGCTGGATGACGAGACCCTGCTCATCAATCCCGAGTGGGTGGACGCGGCCGCACTGATGGGTTTCCAGTTCCTGCACGTGGACGCGGCCGAACCCTTCGCCGCCAACGTGCTGCGCCTGCCGCAGGCCTGGCTGGCCAATGCCGCCTTTCCGCGCACGCTGGAGCGCCTGGGCCCCGAGGCCGCTCAGCGCGGCATCGCGCTGCATGCGGTGGGCATTCCCGCCTTCGGCCGCGCCGAGGCGGGGCTGACCTGCCTGAGCTTGATCGAACCCTGATTCCGCCCTGAACCCGCTTGCGGCGCCCGTGGGGGCTTGGGCATGATGAAGCCCCGCCCCCACCGGAGTGCCGCATGCGCCCGCTGCTCGCTTGTCTGATCGGTTCGATGGGCTTGCACCTGGCCGCCAGCGCGCAAAGCCTGCGCGTGGAGGTGGACCTGGCGCAGCCACAGGGCGCCATTCGCGATGTGTTCGGCGTCAACCGCAAGCCGGGCTTTTCCACCAAGCCCACGCAGGGCGCGGCCACCACCCTGGATGCCGCCAACCTCTACGCCGCCTTCGGCCTCAGCCAGGTGCGCCTGCACGACGCTGGCCTGGACCTCTGCAGCACCTACACCGCCGCCACCAAGCTCAACACCGGCGTGAGCCCGGCGCAGACCGTCAGCGGCTGCGAGCTCACCGGCACCGGCGGCATCCCCACCTTCACCTGGACGCCCACTTCGAGCGCCGACGCCGACCTCAACAACACGGCGAACTACGACTTCAGCGGCACCGACACCGCGCTGAAGGAAGTGGCCAGCACCGGCGCCGCCACCTATCTGCGCCTGGGCGAGAGCTACAACGGCCCCAACAACACCGCCGACCCGGTGGCCTGGGCCAAGGTGGCCACCAACATCTACCAGCATGTCATCGGTCGCTTCAAGCCCACGGCGGGCGTGGCGGCGGTGGACCCGGTGTTCGTGGAGGTGCACAACGAACCCGACGGCGGCTTCTGGCGCGGCACGCAATCGGACTTCTACACCCTGTTCCGCGAAACGGTGACGCGTGTGCGTGCCGCGGCGCAGACGGCCGGCAAGAGCCTGCGCATCGGCGGCCCCGGCTTCACGCGCAGCATCCTCACCACCAGCACCGTGGCCGGCAACCCGGCCAACGGCTTCATCGCCGGCGTGGGCCTGAGCAACCTGGATTTCTACTCCGCCCACCTGTACGGCAGCTGCGATCGCGCCAGCCCGACCGAGAGTGCCACCTTCCTGCGCAATCTGCGCAGTCTGGTGAACAACCAGGGCGGCAGCAGCCTGCCGATCCACCTCACCGAATGGAACATCGGCCTGGGCAACCAATGCGGCAACGCCTTCTTTGGCGAGGCGCGCACGCAGTCCTACGCCAGTGCCGTGCTCACGCAGTTCCAGGACCCGGCGCAGAACGTCCAGGCCGCGCACTTCTATGCCGGCGTGCCCATCATGGCGCTGTTCGACTTCAGCACCACGGCGGGCAAGGCGCGCATCAACCCCTCGGCCTGGGCCTTCTGGGCGCACACCCAGCTGCGCGGCGCCACCCAGCTCAGCACCCAGGTGTGCCAGAGCAACTGCCTGGCCGGCTACGCCGCCGAAACCCTGCCCCTGCTGGCCCTGGGCGCCCAGCTGAGCGACCGCACCCTGCTGGTGCTGACGAACGACGGCAGCAGCGCGCAGAGCACCACGGTGCGTGTGAAAGGCCTGGGCAGCGGCCGCTACCAGGCGGTGCTGCGCACGCCCAGCAATGCCGTGCAGGAACTCAGCGTGGCCGGCAACCCGGCCAAGGTGGATGCCACGGCGCTGCAGAGCCTGCTGGCCAGCCCGGTGCAGGAGACGCGCAGCGACCTCAGCCCCAGCAGCGGCGTGCTGGAGCTGAGCACCAGCGTGCCCGCGCGCGGCCTGCAACTGGTCGAGCTCAAGCCCCAGGCGCGCACGCTGAGCGAGCAGGCCGACTGCCTGTTCAGCTGGGGCGAGCGCCAATACGCCAGCCTGTTCCAGCCGCAGCCGCAGGGCTCCAAGACGGCGGGCGATTACTACTACCGCCACTACCCGACGACGAACACCTACGTCGGCATCACCCTGAGCGGCCAGCGCCTGGTGTTCTGGGACGCCAACGGCAGCGTCGGCATCCAGGATCTGGGTACGCTGAGCACCTGGCTGGGCACGGCCGGCTGCCAGTGACTTAGGAAATGCTGAACAAGTCCCTGCGGGCGCGCCGCGACTTTTTCGGAATGCTGGCCAAGGCGCGAGCCGCCGCCCAGGCTGGTGGCCTGGGCAAGGGTCGCAACGCCGGCCAGCGCCCGAAAAGTCGATGGCCCGCAAGGGTTTGGAAGATAACCGGCCTGCTCGGGCGTTGGCGCGCTCGGCTGTCGGACGGCGAGTCCGACCTTCGCGCGCCGTCTACGAGCCGGCCGGTTCTCTTGCAAACGCGCTCCGCAGGGACTTGTTCAGCGTTTCCTTAGAGACTCAGCAGCAGCTGGGTGCTGAACATCGCGCCGGTGCGGCCATAGGTCTTGCCGCGCAGCCAGGCCATCTGCAGCTCGGCGGCATTCCCCAGGCCCAGGCGCAGCACCGGGCCGGCGCGCAGCGAGGGGCGCGCGCTCCAATGGTTCCAGCGGCCCAGCTCGCCAAAGCCCTGCAGGCCGGCGCGCAAGCCCCGGCCGAAGCGGTGCAAGGCCTGCCACTGCAGCTTCAGCTGCGTGCCGCCGGCCTTGAAGTCGCGCTCAAACAGCAGGTTGAGGTTCAGGCGCGTCAGGCCCTGATCGGTCTGCAGCAGCGGGCCCCATTCGAAGGCATTGCCCTCGCCGGGGCGGTGGATGCCCTGGGCGTGCAGGCCGAAGTCCCAGTCGCTGCGGCCCTCGCTCAGCACCCAGTTGTGCGCCCAGTTGATCGAGCTCAGGCGCTGGCGCTGCAGCGTTGGCCCGATGCCGCTGAGAAAGAGCGTGCTCGTCCAGCGCGGCCCCAGGCCCAGGCGCAGGCCGGCTTCGGGCCACAGCGTGGCCTTGCGGCGGTCGGCCTTGACGGTCCAGTAGCGCAGGTCCAGCGCCGCCTCGCCCGGCATGGCGTAGGGTGTCACGAGGTAGTAGCCGGGGTCTGCGCGCGCACTGCCGGCCAGCAGCAGCGCAGCGAGCAGGAGGGCTCTCATTCCTCGTCCAGCCCGCGGCCACGAAAGCCGCGCCAGATCGAGCGCAGCAGCGCCAGCCCGCCCACCACCGCGGCCAGAAAGCCCAGCAGCCCGAAGGCCGGCAGGCCGAACAGCGTGGGCCCGCCGCCCACCGTCATGACGATGGACGAGCCGATGATCAGCGCGGCAATCACCAGCGCGAGCGACAGCCGGCTCGACGCCCGCTCCAGCTGGTCGCCCACCTGGCGGATGTGGGCGATGTCCACCCCCACGCGCAACTGCCCGTGGCGGGCGCGGCGCAGCAGGCGCGAGAGGTCTTCCGGCAGGCCCTGCGCCACCTTGAGCGTGCGCGTCAGCAGGCTCCAGCCGCGCTGCGCGATGGCCTTGGGCTGGTAGCGCGCCGTCATCACCTGGCGCAGCAGGGGCAGGGCCTCAGCCGTCATGTGGAAGTCGGGGTCGAGCGCGCGGCCCATGCCCTCCATCGAGATGAAGGCCTTGATCAGCAGGGCCAGATCGGGCGGCAGCGCCAAGTGGTGCTCGCGCAGCACCTGGGTCACCTCGGCCAGCATCTGGCCAAGGTGCAGCTGCGCCAGCGGCACGCCGTGGTACTGGTCCACGAAGGCCTCGATTTCGTCTTCCAGCTGCTCCAGGTTCAGGCCGGCGCGGCGGTCGCCGGCCCATTCCAGCAGCACGTCGGCCACTTCCTGCGGGCGCCGCTCCACCAGGCCCAGCAGCAGCTGCAGCAGCTGCTCGCGGCGCTTCAACGGGAGCCGGCCCACCATGCCGAAGTCGATCAGGGCGATGCGGTTGCCGGGCAGGTAGAACACATTGCCGGGGTGCGGGTCGGCGTGGAACAGGCCGTCCTCGACGATCATCTTCAGCACCACGCGCGCGCCGCGCTGGGCCAGCAGCTTGCGGTCCAGGCCCGCGCGGTCCACGCGCTGCAGGTCTTCGCCCGGCACGCCCTCGATGAAGTCCTGCACGTTCACACGCTCGTGCGTGAAGGCCCAGTGCACGGCCGGGATCTGCACCTCGGGCAGCGCGGCCAGGTTGCGGGCGATGCGTTCGGCCTGGCGGCATTCGTTGGCCAGGTCCAGCTCGCGGCGCAACGAGCGCGCGAACTCGCGCACCAGCTGCACCGGGCGGTAGGGTTGCAGCGCCGGCCAGTCGCGTTCGGCGCTGGCGGCAAAGCGCGCCAGCAGGCGCAGGTCGGCTTCCACCACCTCGTGGATGTTCGGGCGGCGGATCTTCACCACCACCGCGCGGCCGTCCTGCAGCCGGGCGCGGTGCACCTGGGCGATCGAGGCCGCCGCCAACGGCTCGGGGTCGAACTCGGCGAACACCGTCTCGGGCTCGCCGCCCAGGTCCTCGCGCAGCTGCGGCCGCAGGGCCTCCAGCGGCACCGGCGGCACGCGGCTGTGCAGCTTGGAGAGCTCGGCAATCCACTCGGGGCCGAGCAGGTCGGCGCGGCCGGCCAGGATCTGCCCGAGCTTGACGAAGGTGGGCCCCAGCTCTTCCAGCGCACGCCGGGTCTGCGCCGGCGGCTCCAGGCGCGCCAGCGCATCCGCCTGCGGGATGTGCAGCGCGCGGCCGGCGCGCGCCAGAGCGTCGGCCAGGCCGAAGCGCCGCACCATGTCGCCCAGGCCGTGGCGCACCAGCACGGACGCGATGTCGTGCATCCGCCCGATGTCCTGCATGCCCCCGACGGCTTCGATCAGCATGCGGCCAGTATCAGTTCAAGGCGAGCTCAGGAGGCCGTGAACTGGGGCGCCGGCCAGCCCTTCCAGGTCACGCTGAGCAGGTAGGCGCCGATCAAAGTACCAATCGGAAACCCGCACAGCATCAACACGGCGATGGCAATGGATGCCTTGCGACCCGGCTCGCTGCCCGCGCGGCAGGCCATCGCGGTCCAGCCATGCACGAAGGCAACCAGGCCGAAGAAGACGAGTACGGGTAGCACGCCCCACTGGCCATAACCCATGGGTGGAAAGAACAGTGCGCTGGACAGGAGCAAGGCCAGCACGCCATACAGCACGGCCAACGCGCGATGGACGCGAAACGCTTTGTAGTTGTCGCTCATGGAATCCCTGTTGGGTGCTTAGCGGTAGAAGGCTTCCACCGTGCCCTTGAGCTTGATCAGCATCGGCCGGCCCTTGCGGTCCACCGTCTTGCCAGCCGCTACCTTGACCCAGCCCTCGCTGACGCAGTACTCCTCCACATCGCTGCGCTCCTTGCCATTGAAGCGGATGCCGATGTCGTGCTCGAAGACTTCGGCCACATGGTGGGGGCTGCGCGGGTCGACGGCCAGGTGGTCGGGCAGCGGAGGGCGGGTGTCGCTCATGGTGAATTCGGCAAAAAGGGTCAAAGGCCGCGATTCTCCTGCGCATACCTGATGGATCCGCAGGGCCTTCGCCCGCCGGATTGACGGCCGCGCTGCGAAGCGGGGATGCTCGCGGCCGCAACGGGGAGGAAGATGCCGCACCGCGCCGCACGCCATTCGCTCAAACTGCAGCTGGCCTTGCTGGTGGCGGTGTGCGTGCTGCCGCTGCTGGCCTTCGGCGCTCTGCTGGTGCAGCGTTACTGTGAGCAGCTGCTCACCCAGGTGGAGGGGCAGACCCTGCTGCTAGCCAAGAAGGTGATGGCCGAGGTGGACAGCGAATGGGCTGCCATCGAAGGCGGGCTGGCGGTGCTGGCCACCTCCGACGATCTGACCGAGGGCCGGCTGGAGGACTTCCGCCAGCGCGCCCAGGCGGCCATCGCCAGCGGCATCCTGCTCAACTACGTCATCACCGATGCTCAAGGGCGTCAGCTGCTCAATACCCTGGTGCCGCCCGGTCAGCCCCTGCCGCAGGGTGGCACGCCGCCGGCCTTGCGGCGGGTGTTCAGTGAACGCCGCACCGTGCTGACCGACTGGTTCGTCGGCCCCGTGACCGGCCGTGCCACCGTGGCCATGGGCGTGCCGGTGCGTGTGGGCGATGAGGTGCGCTACAGCCTCAACATGGGCCTGCCGGCCGCGCGCCTGAGCGAGTTCCTGACCCGCCAGGCCCTGCCCGACGGCTGGCTGGTGGCCCTGGTGGACCGCTCGGGCCGCATCGTCACGCGCTCGCGCGACGCCGCGCGCTTCATGGGCCAGCCCGTCACCCCCGAACTGGCCGAGGCCCTGAGCCGGCAGCGCGAGGGCCGCCTGAAGAGCACCACCAAAGACGGCGTGCCGGTCTACACCGCCTTCACCACCTCCGAGCGCTGGGGCTGGCGCGTCGCCGTGGGCGCGCCGGTGGCGCTGCTGCAGGCCGAGCAGCTGCGCCTGCTGCGCGACCTGGCGCTGGCCGGCGCCCTGGCCCTGCTGGCCGGCGTGCTGACGGCGGTGTGGCTGGCGCGCCGCGTGCTGGCCACGGTGCGCGCGCTCAACCAAGCGGCCGCCACCCTGCAGCAGGGCAGCGCCCTGCAGCTGCCCCAGCTGCAGTTGCGCGAGGCCGAGGAGGTGGGCCAGGCCCTGCAGCGCGCCGCCCAGGCCATGGAACAGGTGCAGTACCTGGCCAACCACGACCCGCTGACCGGCCTGGCCAACCGCGGCCTGTTCTTCGAGCTGGGCCACCAGCGCCTGGAGCTGGCGCGCCGCCAGCAGCGCCCGCTGGCCCTGCTGGCGCTGGACCTGGACGGCTTCAAGGGCGTCAACGACCACGAGGGGCATGCCGCCGGCGACGCCGTGCTGAAGGAAGTGGCGCAGCGCCTGCAAGCCGGTAGCCGCAGCGCCGATGTGGTGGCGCGCCTGGGGGGCGACGAGTTCATGCTGCTGCTGGGCGACAGCGATGCCGAGCAGGCCCGGCAGACCGGCGAGCGCCTGCTGGCCGCGCTGGCTCCGCCCTGGGCTGCCACGCAGCAGCCCGTCAGCGTCAGCATCGGCCTGGCGCTGTTCAGCGGCGGCGAGGAAGACCTCGAAGCCCTGATGCTGCGGGCCGACCGCGCGCTCTACGCCGCCAAGGCGGCCGGCAAGCACCGGCTTTCCACGTAGCCCCGCCTTGCCAGATGCGGCCGGCGCCGCCATGCTCCGGCCCAGCATGGACACCCTCAAAGCCATTGGCATCGTTGCCTGCTCCTCCGAAGGCGCGGCGCTCTGCTACCGCACGCTCTGCCTGGAAGCGGCCGAACGCATGGGCCCGCATGCCCACCCCGAGGTGGTGATGCACGGTCATTCCCTGGCCCGCTATGTGGAGGCGCTCGACGCTGGCGACCTGCCCGCCGTGGCCGCGCTGATGCTCGACTCGGCGCGCAAGCTGGCCAAGGCCGGCGCGGGCTTCCTGATCTGCCCCGACAACACCATCCACCAGGCCCTGCCCTGGGTGCTGCCCAAATCGCCCCTGCCCTGGATCTCGATCGCCGATGCCGTGACCAAGGCCGCGCACCAGCGCGGCCTGCGCCGCCTGGGCCTGCTGGGCACCAACTGGCTGGTGGGCAGCGAGGTCTACCCGCAGGCGCTGGCGGTGCGCGGCATCGCCTGCGTGCGCCCGAACACGGCCGAGCGCGAGCGGGTCTCGCAGCTCATCATGGACGAGATGGTGCGCGGCAGCTTCACCGACACCGCGCGCCAGCACTGCCTGCAGGTGATGCAGCGCCTGCGTGACGAGGAGCGCTGCGACGGCGTGGTGCTCGGCTGCACCGAGCTGCCCCTGCTGATGGCCGACACCGAGGGCCCGCTCCCCATGCTCGATTCGACCCGCCTGCTGGCACGCGCCGCGCTGGCGCGCTCGCTCGACTGATGCGCCGCACCGCGGCCCTCGCCGCCGTGCTGCTGCTGACCGCCTGCGCCTACCCGCGCACCGTCAGCGTGTACGACGCCGAGTGCCAGGTCGAGCGCCGAAAGATGGTGCTGGAAGTGGCGGAGTACCACCGCGTGCGCGGCTGCGTCAACGAGGGCTGCGTGGCCCAGCTGGTGTTCGAGGGCGCTGTGCTGGCCACCTCCACGGTGATCTCGGGGAGCATCGTGTTGGTGGGGAACATCGTGTATTGGTTGGAGCAGCGGCGGGGGTGTCCGGAGGTGGTGGTGCCGGCTGCTTCGTCGGCTTCGGCGGTGGGGCGATGAATGCTCTGGCTCGTTGCGCCTATCGAGCGTCCATCGAGGCAGCCCTCGGGGGCTTCGCCCCCGAACCCCGACCCGCATTTCTTTGCTGCGCCAAAGAAACGCGGGGCAAAGAAAGGCGCTGAATGCACGCAGCCGGCCTCGGGCCGGCCGCGACTGCACGTCCGGTTCACATGGCTCCGAGACCCCTCCTGGGACTGCGAAAACCTGCCCGCTAAGCTGGCCGGAGTACCGGCCGACTAGACCACTGCGAACCATCACGGGCTTTCTGCGATGAGCGGAGCCCCATCCAGCACAGGAAGAGGTTTTGTGCTCGTTGGGGGTTTGTTCTTCGGAGCGCCAAGGGTGATGGTCTGCGGTGCCCGGGACGACCGGTACTCCGGGCGCCTTCGTCGTCCTGCCCGTGGAAGTCAGATGAGGGCTCGTGTCAGTGTGAGCCCAAGCACCGCCATCACAGTTCGCCCCGAGGGCGACTGTGCGGGTTGGCGCCCTTCTTTGCCCCGCGTTTCTTTGGCAAGACAAAGAAATGCGGGTCGGGGTGCAGGGGTTGAAGACCCCTGCGGGCTGCGGGCTCCCACACACAAACACCGCCGAACACGATGCGCCCTGGCCAGGATGGCTTTAAGGTCTCACGGGATTGCGGCAGCACACCAGTCCCGGTCTGCGCGATACGGTTACAAGCCCGCACACCCCCTTGTACGCATTGCGGCCCGCGCCCGCCATTGCGTACAAGCCAGCCCGCTCGCATCTGCCGAGCATGCCGGTCCCCCTGTTCACCGGAGACCGACCATGTCCACCCCCCGCCTCACGCTGCTGGCCAGCGCCCTGGCCTTGCTCAGCGCCGGTGCCCAGGCCCAGCAGGTATTGCTGCGCATCCAGCAGGATGGCCAGCAGCAGCTCTCGATCAGCCATGCCCAGAAGGGTCGTTTCGCGCTGCAGCCCGAGCGCAGCGAGGTGGCCGAGGGTGAGCTGCTGGTGATCGGGCGCGATGCCCAGGGTCAGGAGCTGTTCCGGCAGGCCACGCGCCGGCCCAACCACATTCGCGCCGAGGTGTTTGACCCGCGCACCGGCAAGATCCAGCAGGCCAAGGATCTGAGCGGCGCGGGTGCGTTGGAGGTGCGCCTGCCCTATCCCGAGGGCCTGGCCAGCGTGGAGCTGCAGGAGCAGCGCAGCGGGCGCATGACGATCAGCGCCGCCAACGCGCTCAAGCGCATCGGCCGCAACGAGATCGAGGCTCTGGCCCAGGCCGATGCCGCCGCGCGCAGCCGCATCAGCCCGCTGGCGGTGGCCAGCGGCAGCGCCATGCTGTGGGAATCCGGCGCCACCGGCGCGCGCATGGACTTGATCCTGATCGGCGACGGCTTCACCAGCGCCGAGCTGGGCCGCTGGCAGACCGAGGCGCGCCGCATTGCCGACGGCATCCTGGCCGACCCGCTGTTCGCCCGCCACAAGAACGCCTTCAACATCCGCCGCGTGGATGTGGCCAGCGCCCAGTCCGGCGTCAGCGAAGGCGGCGTGACGCGCAACACCGCGCTGGGCACGGTGATCGGTTGCTACAACATCGAGCGGCTGGTCTGTGTGGACGAGAACAAGGTGCTCAACACCGTCAGCCCGCTGACCCCCGCCGATGGCCGCGACGTCTACCTGGTGGTGGCCAACAGCAGCACCTATGGCGGCGCGGCGCTGGGCAATGTGGGCACCATGACCCTGCACCCGCAGTCCATCGAGGTGGCGCTGCACGAGATCGGCCATTCCGCCTTCAACCTGGCCGACGAGTACGACTACGGCAGCTGCGCCACCAGCAGCGAGCCCAGCGAGGTCAACGTCACCCGCCAGACCGCACGCGCCAACATCAAGTGGCGCCAGTACATCAATGCCAACACGCCGGTGCCCACGCAGGCCGGTTCGGTGGCCAACGGCACGGTGGGCCTGTTCCAGGGCGCCAAGTACTGCACCAGTGGTGTTTACCGCCCCACCGAGAACTCGCGCATGCGCGCGCTCAACAACCCCTGGCATGTGGTGAACGAGGCGCGCGCCCAGGTGGTGTTCGACTCCTACACCGGCACCCAGGTCAGCCTGCCCACCATCAGCAGCCAGCCCGCCAGCGTGACGGTGGACGCCGGCCGTACGGCGACCTTCAGCGTCAGCGCCAGCAGCAGCGCGGCGCTGAGCTACCAGTGGCGCCGCAACGGCAGCAACATCAGCGGCGCCACCGCGCCGAGCTACACCACGCCAGCCACCACGGCGGCCGACAACGGCGCCAGCTTCTCCGTCGTCGTCAGCAACAGCCGCGGCAGCGTGACCAGCAACAGCGCCACGCTGACGGTGCGGAGCAGCGGCGGCGGCAGCACGGTGAGCGGCAACCTGACCAGCGGCGGCAAGGCCAGCTACCCCAGCGCCTCGCCCGGCTACCACTACAGCGCCAACGGCGGCACTTTCAGCGCCACGCTCACGGGCCCCGCCGCGCCGGTGGATTTCGAGCTCTTCCTCTACAAGTGGAACGGCAGCGCCTGGGCGGTGGTGGCCAAGTCCGAAGGCCCGACCAGCCAGGAATCCATCAGCTACAGCGGCAGCGCCGGCTACTACTACTGGGAGGTCCGCTCCTACAGCGGCAGTGGCAGCTTCACGCTGAACTACAGCCTGCCCAACTGAGCAAGCCCGGCAGGCTCCCCAGCCCTGGCAGCAGCCAGGGCGAGGGGGCGCGCCGCACCTGCTCGCGCAGCTGCGAGGGCGAGAGCCCCATGACGCGACGGAACTGGCGGCAGAACTGCGCCTGGTCGTAGAAGCCGCAGCCCTGGGCGATCTCGGCCAGGCTCTCGTCGCCCTGCAGGCGCAGGGCCGCGGCGCGCACGCGGTTGTGGACGATGAACTCCATCGGCCCCATGCCGAAGATGCGCCG
This sequence comes from Inhella proteolytica, assembly GCF_016093275.1. Classification (GTDB taxonomy): domain Bacteria; phylum Pseudomonadota; class Gammaproteobacteria; order Burkholderiales; family Burkholderiaceae_C; genus Inhella; species Inhella proteolytica. The sequence goes on along the minus strand of NZ_JAEDAK010000019.1, from coordinate 47,933 downwards.
CACCAGGCGCGCGAAGCTGGCCGGCCGCATGCCCGCCAGAGCGCTCAGCTCGGCCACCGTCAGCCGGCCCTCGCTGGCCTTGGTCATGCGGTCCACCGCCTCGATCAGCCCGTCGTCCACCGCCGCACGCGCCAGGCCCTCGATGTCGCGCGACAGGCTCAGCAGCCCGCATTGCTCGCCGCGCGCGTTCAGCAGCGGGACCTTGTGCGTCACCGCCCAGCCCGGCAGGCCCTCGGCCAGCAGGATGGGGTCGAGCTGCTGCAGCAGCGGCTGGCGGTGCTGCGCCACCCAGTCGTCCTGGCTCTCGTAGCGCTGCGCCAGCGCGGCGGGCCAGATCTCGCGCGCCGGCCGCCCCAGCAGGCGCTCCACCTCGCGCCGGCCCAGGCGCCGCGCCAGCGAGGCGTTGAAGGACACATAGCGCCCGGCGCCGTCCTTGACAACGAACAGCAGGCCCGGCACGCCGTCCAGCAGCATCGCCGTCTGCGCCGCCCCGCGCAGCAGGGCCTGGCTCTCCCCATCGTCGGCCGGCAGCAGGTTCCAGCACTGCACGCAGGGCGCAGCGGCTTGAGGCGACGCGCGGCGGTGACGGGAAGGAAGGGACACGGCAGGCCAGCCAGGGCAAGGGTCGCGCATCCTGCCCGCGCGGCCCGCGCCGCGCGCTCGGGGGCGGCCCGATCCGGTGTGCCCTGACTTGCGGGCGGGGGACGGGCGTGCTTGCGCTCATGGCAAGGTCGGTGGGAAACGATCCGGCAAACTGTGCGGCCCAGAGATTCCGCTGCTGGTCATGACTCAAGCCGCCCACTCACGCCCCACCCCACAAACAGAGGGCGACTCGTCGCAGGACACGACGCGGCTTGCCGCCCTGGGCCTGTTGGCCCTGGCGGCCTGTCAGGACCAAGACGAAACGGCCTGGCCTGCTGCGGCCGGCCATCCCAGCCAGGCTCAGCCGGGTAACCAAATGCGGCGCCGCAGCGCTGTCGGCCCCAGTGCGCGCGTGCCCGACGCGCAAACCCTGATGGACTGGGCCGAGCGCGCTTACCCGCAGTACTTCCCCAGTCACGAAAGCAACCGCGAGGAAGCGCCCTACACCTACCGTTACTACCCCGGCACGGGCAACTACCTGGGTGTAGCGGATGGCGCCGTGTACATCTTCGGGCCGGTGTCCGGCAACACCTTGACCCGAGTAGGGCAGTTGAGCGACTTCTCGGCCCAGGTGTTTCCGCGCTTCGCGCCGCAGGATCGGGCCCAAGCCGCGCGCTTTTTGCTGCAAGCGCAATTCGCCGCGCGCGACACCGAGATCGATGCGGTCATGGGCCAGGGCTTCGAAGCCTGGCTGGAGGCGCAGTTTTCGGTGCCCCCTGGGCCTGCCACTTGGGACTGGCTGGTGGGGCGCGGCTACGCCGAATTCAATGAGCAGCGCTACTACTCCGGGGGGCACCCGTACTTCGACTTCGCTGCCTGGAAGCAGATCCTGAGCGCGGAGGATGCGCTACGGGTGCGGATTCAGCTGGCGCTGACAGAAATCCTGGTTGTTTCGCTCAATAGCGCCACAGCGTGGTGGCCGCATCTGGTCTACGCAACCTACTGGGATGGCCTGGGGCAACACGCCTTCGGCAACTACCGCGACCTGCTGGAGCATGTCTCCACCAGCGTCGCTATGGGCAAGTACCTCAGCATCCTTTACAGCGTCAGCGACCCTGCCACCGGGCGCGTCCCGGATGAGAACTACGCGCGCGAGCTCATGCAGCTGTTCACCATCGGCCTCTACCAGCTCAACCCGGACGGCAGCGTGAAGCGCGACGCCGCCGGAAGGCCGCTGGAGACCTATACCGCGCGGGACATCACTGGTTTGGCGCGCGTGTTCACCGGCTACGTAATTGACGACTCGGGCGAGAAGGTGGTGACGTCTGATGGATCGATCGTCAGCCACCCCACTGCCGCGCGGCGGACCATGAAGCTGGAGCCCAGTCGGCACACCAGAACCGGCCGGGAGTTTCTTGGCTGCCAGATTCCGAACACGGCGGACGGCCACGAAGCGCGCCGGCTCGCGCTGGATCACCTGTTTCAGCACCCCAATGTGGGGCCCTTCATCGGACGCCAGTTCATCCAGCGCCTGGTTACCAGCGACCCCAGCCCCGCGTATGTGGCCCGGGTGGCGGCCGCATTCAACAACAACGGCAGCGGGGTGCGTGGGGATATGAAGGCGCTGATCAGCGCCGTGTTGCTGGATGAGGAGGCGCGTGGTGCGGCGGGCCTTGCCAATCCGCAGTTCGGGAAGTTGAGCGAGCCCGCACTTCGCTTTGCTCAATGGGGACGCACGTTTGGCGTGCGCTCCCGCTCAGGGGCATGGAAGTTCAACTCACCCAATAGCAACCCAGTCGTCAATAACGGCCAGCGGCTGTTCTGGTCGCCTTCGGTGTTCAACTTTTTCCGACCGGGTTTCGTGCCCCCCGGCACCGCCATGGCGCAGCGGGGTGCGACCGCGCCGGAGTTCCAGATCGTTGACGAAAGCACCGTGGCCGGCTACGTCAACGGCTTGGAACTGATGGTCGAAGAAGGCCCCTGGATCTTTGCCCCCGAACGACCGGACATCGACCAAAGTCGACCCAGCAGCCAATCGGGCACGGACGACATGAAGCCCGATTACAGCGCCGAACTGGCTTTGGTTCTCCAGCCCGAAGCGCTGATTGACCGCCTGAACCTGCTGCTTTGCGCTGGGCGACTTTCCCAAACCACCCGCAGGCAACTGGTCAACGCCTTGAACAGCGAACCGATCCAGGCATCGAGCCCTGACTGGGCCAAACGCCGCCAGGTGGCCCGGGCCGTCCTCATGGTCATGGTCTGCCCCGAGTACCTGGTCCAGAAGTGAATGGAGCACGCCGAATGACTTCCTGCAACGCCAGCCGCCGTGCCTTTTTGCGGCATGCCGGACGCTTCGCCCTGGCCGGCACGGCTGCCCCATTGGCCCTGAACCTTGCCGCCTTGGGCGAGGCCGCCGCTTTCACTGCCAGCGACTACAAGGCCTTGGTGTGCGTGTTCCTGTACGGTGGCATGGATCACGCGAACACGCTGGTGCATGCCGACGCGACGCGCCACGCGCAGTACGCGGCCATCCGCCGGGGTCTGGCCGTGCCCTTGAACCAGCTTGACGCCACCCGGTTGCAGCCTGCGCAGGCGCTGCCCGAAGGCCAGGCCTTCGCACTGCACCCCGCCATGCCCGAGCTGAGTGCACTGTTCAACCAAGGCAAGGCGGGAGTGCTCTTCAATGTGGGCCCGTTGATTGCGCCGCTCACCAAGGCCCAGTTCAACAGCGGCGACACCCTGCGCTATCCGGTGCCCCCCAAGCTCTTCTCACACAACGACCACGCCTCGATCTGGCAGTCCTCCGACGTAGAGGGTTCGGTGAGTGGCTGGGGCGGCAGGCTTGGCGATCTGGCGCTGGCTGGCAACGGCAGCTCGGTGTTCACCTGCATCAGTGCTGCGGGCCAGGCCGTGTTTGTGTCCGGCCAGAGCGCTGTGGGCTATCAGGTCACGCACGAGGGTCCGGTGGCCTTGCGACCGTTTCAGAACGGGGTGTTGGGCTCGCAGGCGATGGTGCCTTTCCTGCGCGAATTGATCACGCAGGCGCGCGGCCATGAGCTGGAGGCGGCCTACAACCAGGTCATGGCACGCTCCATCACGGCCGGCACACAGCTCAGCGCTGCCTTGGCGCCCGTGCCCGTGCAGCCCGGCTTTCCGGCCGGGAACTCGCTCGCCGACCAGTTGCAGATCGTGGTTCGGATCATGGCCGCGCGCCAGAGTCTGGGCGTGAAGCGGCAGGTGTTCATGGTGGCGCTGCCAGGTTTCGACCACCACGATGGGCTGCTCGGTGCCCACCCCGCGCTGGTGGGCACGCTCAGCAAGGCGCTGCAGGCCTTCTATTCGGCCACCGAGAGCCTGGGTCTGGCTTCGCAGGTGACCACCTTCACGGCCAGCGACTTTGGCCGCGCGCTCAGCTCCAACGGCGACGGCACCGACCACGGCTGGGGCGGCCATCACTTTGTGCTGGGCGGCGCCGTCAAGGGCCAGGCGTTTTACGGAACCCCGCCACCGCCCAGCGTGGGCGAGAGCACCGCCCCGGAGGACCAATGGCATGTGGGCAACGGGCGCCTGCTGCCCACTTCTTCTGTGGACCAGTTCGGCGCCACCCTGGGGCGCTGGTTTGGCGCCAGCGAAAGCGAGCTGCGGACCGTCTTCCCCAATCTGCACAACTTTGGCGGCTCGCTGGGCGCCCAGGCGTATCCGATCGATCTCGGCTTCATGCGCTGAGAACCCGCATCGCGGGAGTTTCTACAAATTCCCCGCAAACAGCTTCCGAATGAACATCGCCTTGAAGCCCTGCGCCTCATCCAGCCCCAGGCGCTCGAGATAGGCCGGCGGCGCCTCCTTGCCCTCCCAGAAGGCCTTCATGGCCAGCTTCACGAGCTCCACCGGGTTCTGGGTGGCCTTCTTGAGCCGGCGCAGCGCGGCCACGATCTTGAGTTCGTCGGGCGTGAGGTCGGTGCCGAAGGGGAAGCCGGGCAGCAGGCCCTGTTCGGTGAAGGGGTGCAGCTTGGCGTCCAGTTCCTGCGGAGTGTTGTGGCGGTAACGCTCGGGCAGCTGCCAGTCGTCTTCCAGCTTGCCGTGCTGCTTGGCTTCCTTGATGAGTTCGTCTTGGAAGCGCGAGTCGGTGATGGCCAGTAGGCGCTTGACGATCTCGGCGTCGCTGCAGCCACGCAGCTCGGCCACGCCGTATTCGGTGATGACGACATCGCGCAGATGGCGCGGGATGGTGCAGTGGCCGTAGCGATAGACGATGTTGCTGACCGGGCCGTCGGCGGTTTCCTTGGTGGCGCGCAGCATCAGGATGGAGCGCGCATCGGGCAGCGCATGCGCCATGGCGACGAAGTTGTACTGCCCGCCCACGCCGCTCACCACACGGCCGTCTTCCAGCGCATCAGAGGCGGCAGCACCCAGCAGCGTCACCTTCATGGTGGTGTTCATGAAGGCGGCCTTGCGGCGCTGGGCGCGCTTGAGGTCCATGGCAGCGCCACCGTGCGCGTCCAGGCGGTTGATGGCGTCGATGCGCGTCATGTCGATCTGCGCACGCTGCTCGGGCGTCAGGTCGCGCAGCGCCTGGTAGAAGCTGCCGGGGCCCAGAAAGAAGCCGCCGGTCATGCAGACGCCGCCGGGGAGGGTGGCCGGGTCCAGCTTGCCTTCGTTGACGGCGAGTTGGGTGGCCAGGTCGTCGAACACGCGGCGGCGCACGATGCCGGCCTGCATCAGCTGCAGCAGGCCGTTGACGAACATCTCTGAGCAGCCGTACAGGCCCTCGGCAAAGCGGCCGAGCTCGCGGTTGCCCAGGCCGTCGGGGCAGAGCGTGGCCAGCATCTGCCGGTAGGTCTCGCCCTGCTGGTCGCGCAGGATCAAGGCCTGCGCAATCGCGTCGCCCAGGCTGCCGATGCCGATCTGCAGCGTGCCGCCGTCCTGCACCAGCGAGCTGGCGTGCAGGCCGATGGCGTAGTCGGTGGTGCTGATCTTGCCGTTGGGCGGCGCGAACAGGGTGTGCGTGCCCTCGGGGCAATCGACCACGGCGTCGAAGAAGTCGGGCGCCACCACGGCCTCGCCTTCCATGAAGGGCATCTGGCGGTTGATGACGGCGATCTTCAGCAGCGGCCGGCCGGCGGCGGCGCAGCGCTCCACCAGCTCGGCGGTGAGGTCGGGGTTGCTGGACAGGCTGAACTGCTGCACGCCGTCCTGCCAGCGCTCGGCCACCGCCTGCGCCACGACATTGATGCCCTGGCCGACCAGGTCGCGCGCGGCAAAGGTGTAGTTGGTGCTGATGTAGTGCTGCTGCGCGGCAGTGTTGTGCAGGTAGTCGCCGGTCTTCATGAAGAACTCGCGTACCTCGATGTTCGGGGGCAGGCCGGGGCCGCGCAGGTCCTTCACGTAGTCGAAGTCGGGGTAATCGCGGAACACGCGCTCCACCAGCGGGGCCAGGAAGGCCTGTTCGAGCTCGCTCTTGCCGCTGGGCTTTTCCAGCGAGAGCGCGGTGACGATGGCCAGGCGCCGCGTCGGGTCCGCCTTGATGCGGCGGTACAGCGCGTTGACGAAGGGGTTGGGCTTGCCGATGCCCAGCGGCAGGCCGAGCACGATGGGGCCGGGAATGCGGGCGAGCAGGACGTCCACGGCGGCGCCGAGCGAATCGAATCGTTGTGTCATGGGATGGTCTCCTGCCGCGATGCTGCCGCAGCCTCGCAGCGCTGGCGTTGACCTGGGTCAGGCCGAGGCGGGCGGCTCGGCCGTCAGCTCACGGGCGCGGGCCAGCGCGGGCTCCAGCTGCTCGAACAGCTCGACCGGCCGGCTTTCTTCCCACAGCGCCACCATGCGCGGCAGCATCAGCCAGCGTGCCTCCACCTCGGGAGCGGCCACGCACAGGGTGTGGGTGCCGTTCAGGCCGGCGCTCACGAACAGGCGCACGGCCTTCTCGAAGCGGACCCAGGCCTCGGGCGGCATCAGCATGCTGTCCTGCCAGTGCACCAGTTCCACATAGCGACCATCGGCCGGCCGGGCGGCGCGCAGATCGGCGATGGCGGTGGTGCCGCGCACCATCAGTTCGGCATTGAAGGGCCCGCGGGCCTGGATCAGCAGCAGCCGGTCGTTCCAGTCGATCTGCACCTCGCCATGCGCAGGGAAGCGCGCAGGCTGCCAGGGGTTGATCTCGGCGTGCATGGGGCCCAAGCCTATGGCCAGCCGGACCGCCTGCCAAGCCGGGCGTGGCAGCATGGGCGCATGGAATGCCGCCCCCGTTGCGCTGCCTGCTGCATCGCGCCCTCGATTTCCTCGCCCATCCCCGGCATGCCGAACGGCAAGCCCGCCGGCGTGCGCTGCATCCAGCTCGATGAGGAAGACCGCTGCCGGATCTTCGGCAGCCCTGAGCGCCCGGCCGTCTGCGGCTCGCTGGAGCCCAGCGCCGAGATGTGCGGCGAAAGCCGCGAGCAGGCGATGCGCTGGCTGGGCTGGATGGAGCAGAGCACCCAGCCTTGAGCGGGTCAGGGCCTCAGCGCTTCAGCGCCGGGTCCCAGTGCTCGGTGATCTTGCCGTCGCGCACGCGGAACTGGTCGAACCAGGTGGTGGTGTAGGGCTTGCCCTCGGCGTCCTGGCGCGTGGCCACGAAGCTCAGCACCACCAGATCGCCCTCGGCCACGACGGCCACCAGCGGGCTTTGCACGCGCGTCTGCACGGGCTTGGGGGTGGCGCCGGCAAAGGCCTTCTGGAAGCCGGCCAGGCCGGTGGGCACCATGGGGTTGTGCTGCCGGTAGTCGGGGTGCAAGTACTGCGGTGCACGCTCCAGCTGGCGGGCCTCGAAGACCTCGCGCCAGAAGTCGTAGACGAGGCGCTTGTTGGCGGCGAGCTGGGGGTCGGCACTGGCGAGCATCGCCTCGTGGTCGGGGTTGGCGACGACAGGCAGCTCGGCCCAGGCCGGGGTGCTGAGCAGGGCGGCCAGCGCGAGGGCGGCAAGACGCATGACGGGCTCCTTAAGGGGCCGGCAGTGTCGCCAGCCACTTCGTGCCAGCCGAAGGTCAGCGGCGCGCTTTGTTCATCACCACCATGCCGGCCAGCACCAGCGTGCCGCCAGCCAGCAGCGAGGCGTCCACCGCCTCGCCCAGCCAGAAGGTGGCGATGGCCACGCCGAACACCGGCACCAGGCTGATGTAGGCCGAAGCCGCACCGGCGCCCAGCGCGGCCACGCCCTCGAAGTACCAGGCGTAGGCCAGCACGGTGGAGCCCACCACCATGAAGAGCAGGGCGCCCCACCAGCCCAGGCCCAGCTGCAGCGGCAGGGCCAGTCCGGCGGGCTCGAACAGCGCGGCGCTGAGCAGCAGCAGGCTCAGGCCGAAGCCGGCGGTGACGGTGGTGGTGGTGAGCGCGTCGATGCCGCCCAGCAGCTTCTTGCCCAACAGGGTGTAGCCGCTCCAGCACACCACGCAACCCAGCAGCAGGGCCTCGCCCACGCCGGCACCGCCGGTGAAGAGCGTCCAGGGCCTGCCATGCGTCAGCACCACGGCGGCGCCGCCCACGGCCAGGGCCATGCCCAGGGCGATGCGCGTGCTCAGGCGTTCGCCCAGCAGCCAGGCGGCCAGCAGCAGGGTCAGCACCGGGTTGGTCGTCACCACCAGGGCGGCGCGGCCGGCCGGCAGATGTTGCAGGCCCATCAGGAAGAAGGCCGCGTAGCCGAACACGCCCAGGGCCCCGCCCAGGGCCAGGCCGGCCCATTGGCGCGGCGTCAGCGCCTTCAGCGTGGCCGCGCCGGAGCGCGCCAGCAGCCAGCCCAGCAGCAGCAGCAGCGAAAGCGCGAAGCGCCAGCTGCTGGCCGAAAGCGCCGGGGCCTGGCTGGCCACCACCTTGCCGGCCGGCCAGGCCGCCCCCCAGAGCCCGGCCATGCCCAGCAGCTTGAGGTGAACGAGCCAGGGGCGGGCGGCGGCAGGGGCGGTGGCGACAGCGGTCATCGGCGCAGTGTCGGGGTTTCCCCGTAACCGGGTGGGGGATGGGGCTGGGCGACTGCCTAAGATCCGCCCCCTTTTCCCTTGCCGCCCCGACCGTCCATGTGGAGTGCCCTGATTTCCGTTGCCCTGTTGCATTGGCTGGTGCTGGTGACGCCGGGCGCCAATTTCCTGCTCGTGGGTCAGCTGGCGGCCTCGGGGCAGCGCCGGGCGGCGCTGCTGGCCTGCCTGGGCATCACCTGCGTCACCTTCACCTGGGCCTTGCTGGCGGTGCTGGGCGTGGGCGCGGTGTTTGCGCTGCACCCGCTGCTGCGCCAAGGGGCGCAGGTGGCCGGCGGGCTGTACCTGCTGTGGGTGGCGTGGCGCCTGCTGCGCTCCGGCGGCGCGGCCGCGGCGGCCCCCGGGGCAGCCGCACCGCTGCGGAGTGCGCAGGCCTTCCGGCTCGGCTTTCTGACCAACATCCTGAACCCCAAGACGGCGCTTTTCTTCAGCAGCGCCTTCGCGGCCCTGCTGCCGCCGGGGGCTGGCTGGGGCCTGAGCGCCGCGGCGGTGCTGCTGGTCTATCTGAATGCCCTGGTCTGGCATCTGTTCCTGGCGCTGGCCTTTGGCAATCCGCGGGTGCTGCGCTTCTACGCGGCGCGCCGCCAGGGCCTGAACCGCCTGTGCGGCAGCCTGGTGGGCGTGTTCGGCCTGCGCCTGCTGGCGCCCGTGCTGCTGGAGCTGCGCGCGCGCTGACCCCCCCAGGCGCGGTAATAACTCGCCTATTTGTTTGAATTTGTGACGGATGGCGGTTTCCAGCTCGGGGCCGAACTGTCATCCTTGCGCGCATGCCTACACCCGCCCCCCGCTCTGGTGCCCGGCCTGCGGCCGGTGCGTTTTCTCAGGAACGTCGCAGTGGCAGCGACCGGCGCCAGCGCGACGAGGGCCCGCCGCGCGGCCTGCGCGAACGCCGTGTGCACATGGAGGCCCGCCGCCCGCAAGTGGAAGAGCTGGAGATGACGCTGGAGGAGTTCCAGCGCCTGCTGGAGCAGACCGAGGCGCCGCAGCTGGACGAAGCCACGCGCGCGCTGGCCGAGCGGGCGCAGATTGCGCGCGACCGGCACCGCAACTGAGCGCCCTGAGGCGCGGCCCTACATCTCCCGGAACAGGTGCAGGTAGCTGCGGCTCACCGGCAGGGTTTCGCTGCGGCCGCGCAGCTCCAGCGTGGCGGTGTCGTTCTCGGCGCGGCGCACGCGGCGCACCTGGTCCAGATTGACGACGACGGCGCGGTGCACCTGGGCGTAGCGGGCCGGGTCCAGCTGGGCCAGCAGCTCCTTCAGCGGCAGGCGGATCAAGGCCTCGGCGGCGCGGCCCTGGTCGTCGCGGTAGGCCACCAGGGTCAGCTTGCTGTCGGCCTTCAGGTAGTCGATGCACTCGACCGGAATCATCAGCAGCGCATCGCCCACGCTGGCGCGCAGCCAGCGCAGGCGCTCCGGCCCGGCGGCGGGCCCGGCCGCCCCGCCGCCGCGCAGCTGCTGCGCGAGCTGGCCGGCCAGGCGCAGCAGCAGTTCCTCGCTGTGCAGCACCGGCTGGCCTAGGCGCGCCTGCAGGCGCGAGACCGTCTCGGCCAGGCGCGCCGGGGTCACCGGCTTGACGAGGTAGTCGAGCACGCCATGCTCGAAGGCTTCGAGCGCGTACTGGTCGTAGGCGGTGACGAACACCAGATGCGCGCGCCGCCCGATGGCGCGCGCAGCCTCCACGCCGCTGACGCCCGGCATGTGCACGTCCAGAAAGCAGATGGCGGGCTGCAGGCGCTCGAACTGCTCGATGGCCTCGCGGCCGTTGCGCGCCTCGGCCACGATCTGCAGCTCCGGCCAGGCCTTGGCCAGGCGTTGAATGAGGAGCTCGCGCAGCAGCGGTTCGTCGTCGGCAATCAGGGCGGTGGGCGGGGCGTTCAAGCGGCAATCTCCAGGGCCGGGAAGCTCAGCTCCACACGCACGCCATGCGGCTGCACGGCGTGCAGCTGCAGCTGCACCTCGCCATTGAACACGAGCTCCAGGCGCTCGCGCAGGGTCTTTAGCCCGGTGCCCAGGCCGCGGCCGCTGGCGCCCAGGCCCACGCCGGTGTCCAGCACCGTGACGCGGCAGCGGCCGTCCTCGCGCCGCAACTGCAGCTCGATGCGGCCGCCGTCCTCGCTCGGGTCGATGCCATGGCGCACGGCGTTCTCCACCAGGGTCAGCAGGGTCAGCGGCGGGCAATGCAGCTTCAGCACGCCGGGGTCGAACTCGACCGCGACCTGCAGGCGGTCGGGCATGCGCAGCTGCATCAGGTCCAGGTAGGCGCGCACCATCTCCAGCTCCTGGCCGAGGCGGTGGCCGGCTTCATCGAGCCGCGGCACCGCGGCGCGCAGGTAGTCGATCAGGCTCTGCAACACGGCCGGTGCGCGCGCGCTGCCGGTCTCCACCAGGGCCTGGATGTTGGCCAGGGTGTTGAACAGGAAATGCGGCTGCACCTGGGCCGAAAGCAGGCGCATGCGCGCGTCCAGCGCCTGGCGCGCCAGCTCGCTGCGCTCCAGCTCAAAGGCCAGGGCCTGCTCGGTCACCCAGGCCTCGCGCTGCTTGACCAGGGCCGAGAGCGCCACCCAGGGCGCCAGCAGTACGCCGAGGATGGTGAACATGGCGAAGCCCGCCACGCGCTTTTCGTCCATCCAGAACGGCGGCGCGCCGGCTTGCGTGCTGGCGATGTAGATGGCCAGGGTGGCGATGGGCACGGCCAGCCCCACGCCCATCACCTGCAGGGCCCAGCGCGCCAGCCAGCGCGGCAGCTGGCGCGGCCACTGCTCCAGCACACCAAACACCAGCAGCAGCACCGCGCCCAGGCCGAACACGCGCAGCCACAGCCCGGGCAAGGGCGATTCCCAGGGCAGGCTGAGCAGGGCGGCCACGACGGCGCAGGTGATGGCGGTGGCGCGCACCCGGCGCCAGCCAAACAGCTGGCGCCAGCCGCGCGGCTTGGGCAGGGCGGGAGACATGGGCTTCACGATAGCGGCAGCGGCGCGGCTCTCAGGCGGCCACCAGCCCGTCCGCGCGCGCAAGCTGCGGCCGCGCCAGCACCCAGGCCAGCGCCAGGAACCAGGGGATCTGGCCCAGGCCGAACAGCATCACCGCCTGCTGCAGCGGCGGCCAGATGCTCAGCACCCCGCCCAGGCCGATCAACACCCCCAAGCCGTGCAACCAGCGCCCCCAGGCCTGCGCCTGGGCGGCCGCCGCGCCGATCAGCAGCACCCACACGCCGCCCACCAGCTCGTTGCCGCCGCCCAGCGCGTCCTGCACCACGCCCAAGGCCAGCCACATGCCCAGCAGCCCCTCGCGCGAGGGCTGACGCGCCAGCACCTCCACGCCCAGGATGCCGATGAAGCCGCTGGCCAGCAGCAGCCCGGCCCAGACCCAGGCCAGCGGCGTGGCCAGCGCCATCCAGCCCGGCGCCCGCGCGCCCAGGCGTTCCTGCAGGCCCTGCGCCAGCACCCCCAAGGCCAGGCCCTGGGCCGGGTAGAGCAGCAGCCAGGCCTGCCAGGCGCGCCGGTGTTCCAGCACGAAGTCCAGCCGGGCCGCCGGCGTCAGCGGGCTGCCTGGGTTGAACAGCGTGGCCTGCAACACGAAGCTGAGCACATAGCCCAGGCCCAGAAAGGCGGCCGCCCAGGCGGCGGCGCGGCGGAGGTTGAGGTTCATAGCGGCGGGCTCCAGAGCATGTGAAAGGCGCCGAACAGGCCGGCGGCGGTGAGCAGCACCAGGGCGGCCAGCAACAGGGCCACGGCGCCATGGAAAGCGGGGCGGGCGCTGCGGCGTGCCGCGCGCAGCAGCTCGAACACCGCCAGCGGCAGCAGGGTCTGCGCAAAGGCCAGTGTGGTGAGGAAGGGCCCGTCGAAGGTCTTGGGGTCGAAGCCCACGGGCTTGCCATGCCACATCAGCCACAGCGGCAGGCCCAGGCGAAAGAACCACACGCCCGAAACGGCCAGGAAGAGCCGCAGCGCCCAGGCGCGGTGCGCCTCGATGCGGCGCGCCCGCGCCGCCCGCCAGGCCAGCCCGGCGAAAGCCAGCATCAGCAGCGCGTTCAGGCTGATGCCCAGATGCTGGCCCAGGCCGCCGAGGGCCGGCCGCGTCCAGACCAGCAGCAGGCCGCCAACCGCCAGCGTGGCGGCGGCGATCAGGTAAGCGCGGCCGATGCCGCGGTGCAAGGCCGGGCGCGCGCGCCGCAGCGGTGGCAGCAGCTGCAGTGCGCCACCCACCAGGATCAAGAGCGCGAACAGCAGGTGCAGCCCGACCAGGGCGTTGCCCCAGGCATCCCCCGGCGTGTAGCCCTTGGGCAGCTTGAGGTTCCAGGATTCCAGCCGGCCCTGCAGCGTGGGCAGCAGATAGGCCGCCACCAGGTAGGCCGCGAACAGCAGCTGGCCGCCGAGGGCAAGCGCGAGCCAGAGGGCGGCGCTGACGTCGAGCAGGCGCCGCGGCAGGCCGGCCGGTGGCGAGAGCGGCGGTGCAGCCGCCGCGAAGACATGGGACATCGCAGGCTTTCCGAAGTGGCGAGGGGGCCCATGCTGCGCAAGCCCCCCGCGCGGTGGGCCTGCGGCGCGACGACCGCCCGCCCGGCCCGACTGAGCCGCGCCAGATCCGTACCGAAGCGCGCCGGCCAGCCGAACTCCATGTCCGCTTTCAGCGCAGTCGCGCCGCCTGGCTTTCCAGAATGGCCGCACCGTTCTGGAGTGCCCGATGTCCTACCGAATCCTGGGTCTTGACCCACAACCCTTCCTGCCTCTGTACGGCCTGCCCGAGGCCGAGCTGCAGGCACGCGGCGCCCGCCGCCTGCGCGTGACCGAACCCCACGCCGCGCCGGATCGCATCGAGCTGCGCGACGCCGAACCCGGCGAGACCGTGCTGCTGCTGAACCACTGCTACCTGGACGCCGACAGCCCCTACCGCGGCATGCATGCGATCTTCGTGCGCGAGGGCGCGACGCAGCGCTTCGAGGCCATGGGCGCGCTGCCCGATGCGATCCGCCGTCGCCTGATCTCGCTGCGCGCCTTCGATGCCGACGGGATGATGGTGGACGCCGAGGTGGCCGAGGGCACGGCGCTGGAGCCGCTGATCACGCGCTTCCTGGCCGACCCACAGGTGGCCTTTCTGCACGCGCACCACGCGCGGCGCGGCTGTTACGCGGCGCGCATCGAAAGGGCCTGACGGCGCTGCGCCCACCAGGCGCTCAGCCGGCCCCAATGCTTGTCGTGGAAGTAGTGCACGACGGTGTTGACGGCGGGCTCCACGAAAGTGATGGCCCCGGCGATCGCCAGATCGCCCGTCAGCGCATAGCTGACGCCGAAGGCGACCCCGAGGTGCAGAACGCCGAAGGAGGCGGACTTAGCCATGGCGGGCTCCTGTTCATTCAACGGGCCGCCATGATGAAGAAAGGCCGCGTCCGCGGCCAATCGAATGAGTGGATGGTGGCGATAGGCGCCGCGCCGCCGGTCTTCAGCGGCTCAGCCGCTGAGCAGGACGCGGGCCCAGCGCTGCCGGCCCGGCGCGGTCAGGCGCGGCACCAGCCACTGCGTGAGCAGGCGCTGCTGCAGGGCGCACAGGCCTACCGACAGACCCAGAACGAGCAGGTATCGCAAGGGCCATGGGCCGCGCGCCAGCTGCAGCAGTGCGATGTGCCAGAGGTAGATCCAGATGCTGTTCTGTGCACAGAAATCCAGCAGCGCGCGCCGCCGTGTGCCCTCGGGCAAGCAGGCCACCACGCGGGGTGCACTGAAGTAGAGGGCGAGCGAAACGAGCAGCGCGTAGGCCAGGTAGGGCAGCTGGGGCGGATATTTGTGCAACTGGGTGGGCTGCAAGCTGCCCAGCGTTGCCAGTTGGTAGGTAAAAACTGCCACAGCCAGCGCGCCCGCGAACCCCAGCAACAGCCGCCGGCCCAAGGCCTGCAGGCGCGGCAGGCGCAGGCCGACTGCAAACAGCGCGGCGTAGCTGAGCACTTGCACGCCCTCCCGCAGCGCCGCCAGTGCCAGACCCTGGAGCTCGGGCTGAGCCAGCAGCCAGACCGCTTGCGTCACGGCCGCGGCGACGGCGAGCTGGCCCAGGAATTGCGCATCAGAAGCGGTCGCCTGGCTCCAGCGCTGCAGCCAGGGCGCCAACAGTGCCACGCACAGGAAGACGCGCAGGATCCACAGATAGCCGATGCCGCCGATGAACAGGAAGCTCTCCAGCATTTCGGCCGCGGGGGCCGGCCCGGCGGGCCAGCGCCACAGCGCTGCAAGCGCGTAGTAGCCCAGCAGGAACAGCCAGGCCGGCAGCACCAGGCGCTGGAAGCGTGCCCAGGCATAGGCGGCAAACCCGACCCCGCTGCGCGAAGCCTGGAAGGCCAGGCCGGAGACGATGACCATCAGGGGCACATCGAAATTGCGCAACTGGAACAGCCAGGCTGGTGGCCCCACATGGGCCAGCACCACCATGAAAAGGCCCACGGCGCGCAGCCAGTCGATCTCTGCGTGTCTTGCAGTCATCCGATCTCTTCTCCTGCGGCCACCGCTCAGCGGCTCACCGCCTCCCGCATATGCCGCGCCACATACACCAGGCAGGCTGCCGTCAGCACGGCGGCGGTCAGCACGGCCGGGCCCCATTGCAGCAGGGAGATGGGTTCGCCCTTGAGCACCAGCATCATCAGCTGGTTCTGGCCCAGGCCGGGGATCCAGAAGTACCAGGGGCTGTCGCCACCGGGGTTCATGATCGAGACCATCGGTGCCAGGCTCACCAAGGTCATCACCAGCGTGGCGCTGGCCTGCGCTTCCTTGAAGGTCTTGGTGCGGATGGCCACGGCCATCAAGAGCGCACCCAGGGCGGCGCACAGCGGCAGCAGGATGAGGGCAAAGCCCGCCACCTCGCCCCAGCCGAAACGGAACATCGCGGCCAGCGCGTCGCTCTTGAGCAGCAGCTGGGCCGGTATGAAGCTCAAGCTGCACAACCCCGCCACGCCCGCCCCCAGCAGGGCCACGGCCAGCCATTTTCCGCTGACGATGCCCAGGGGCCGCGCCGGGTTCATCAGCAGCGGCTCCAGCGAACCGCGTTCGCGCTCGCCCGAGGTGCTGTCCAGTGCGGCGGTCAGGCAGCCATAGAGCACGGCCATGATGACGAACATCGGGATCATGCTGGTGATGCGCGAGGCGCGCGCGCCGGGGCTGGCGAGGTCGCGCTCGTTCAGGTCCACCGGGCGCAGCAGCTCGGGCGAGACGCCGCGCAGCATCAGGTGCAGGCCGGCGCGTTCGCGGCCGAAGCCCTCCACCAGGCGGCTGATGACGCCGCTGCCGGCGCTGGCACGCTGGTTGGCGCTGTCGGTCACCAGCTCCAGCTCGGGGCCGTCGCCGCGTGCCAGTTTGTCCTCGAAGTCGGCCGGCACCACGAGCACGGGGTCGGCCAGCTTGCTGTTGCGCAGGCGCGCCTCGTAGTCGGCCGGGGCGTCCTTCACCGTGTAGTTCTGGCGCTCCAGGTAGTTGCGCAGCGTGGGGGCGTGCTGCATGCCCTGCACCACGATCTCACGCTGCTCGGCGCGGGTCTCGAACTGGGCGATCAGGCCGCTGAGCATCATCAGCATCAGCGGGCCCATCAGCAGCGCCGGCACGGCCAGGCGCAGCAGGGTGCGGCGGTCGCGCAGGGCGTCCACCAGTTCCTTCAGGAACACGATGGCGACATGGTTCATCAGGCTCGGCGTTGTCATCACGCAGCCTCCTTTTCATTGCCGAAGGCCAGGGCCACGAAGGCGTCTTCGAAACGCTCGCAGCCGGCCTGTTGTTTGAGTTCGTCCACCGTGCCGCGCGCCACCGAACTGCCGCGCGACACCACCACCACCTCGTCGCACAGGTACTCGACCTCTTGCATGATGTGCGTGGAGAAGACGATGCACTTGCCCTGCTCGCGGGCCAGCACGCGCAGGGCTTCGCGCAAGGACCGGGTGGCCAGCACGTCCAGGCCGTTGGTGGGTTCGTCCAGCACGATGTTGGCGGGGTCGTGCACCAGGGCGCGGGCCAGCGCGGTCTTCATGCGCTCGCCCTGGCTGAAGCCCTCGGCGCGGCGGTCGATGACCTTCTTCAGGTCCAGCAGCTCGCTCAAGGCTTCGCTGCGCGCCTCGGCCTGTTCCTGGCTCAGGCCCTGCAGGCGGCCGAAGTAGACGATGTTCTCGCGGGCCGTCAGGCGCGGGTACAGGCCATGGGCGTCGCCCAGGATGCCCATGCGCGCCAGCGCCGCTTGGGGCTCGCGCAGCACGTCGATGCCATCCACCTCGATGCGGCCGGCGTCGGGCTGGAACAGGCCGGCGAGCATGCGCAGGCTGGTGGTCTTGCCCGCACCGTTGGGGCCCAGCAGGCCGGTGATGCGGCCATTGCCGGCCTGCAGGCTGACGGACTTCACGGCCTCCACCCAGCTGGCGGCGGGTTTCTTCAAGAGGGCACCGAGGCCGCTGGCCTTGGGGGCGGGCGCCTTGAAGCGCTTGGCAATCTGGTCGAGCGTGATCATGGCTTCACCTCCGCGTTCTTCTTGTCGGGCTTGGGCAGGCTGGGGTCGGGCGGCACGAAGGCCAGCGGGCGCGGCATCTTGGCGGCGCAGTCGGTCTTCACGGCCAGGGCCTCGGCCTCGGTCTTGGCGTCGATGAAGCGGTTCACCACGTCGCGCATGCAGGGCAGGCTCATCACGCCGTGGCCGGCGGCCGGCACCACCTGATGGATGGCCTTGGCGCCCAAGGCCTTGGCCACGCGCTCGCCGTGGCGCGGCGGGGTCACCGGGTCGGCGCCGCCGCTGAGCAGCAGCACCGGGCTTTGCGCCGCTGGCAGCGTGTAGAAGGCTTCGGGCACGCTGCCACGCGGCCACTGTTGGCACATGCGGCCGTAGAACTGGGCGTCGGCACGGCCGTAGTCGCGCCCCGCTGCTTCCTTCGCGTCGGCCATGCGCGGCAGGTCTTCGGCGCAGATGACCGACAGGTGCATGCCCAGGGCCAGCGCCGTCTGCCGGCCGCCCATGCTGCTGAGCAGGCCGCTGAGCGCGTTGAAGTTGCCCTCCGCGGCGCTGGCGATGGCAGCAGGCAGCGCGCTGGCAAAAGCCGGCACGTACAGCGGCCCACGCACCGCGCGCAGCACATGCTCGCGCTGCAGCACGGCCTTTTCCAGCTTGCCGGTGAGCGGGTGCTGCAGCGTCACTTCGCGCGGCAGGCCGGCCAGCAGGCGCTGCCATTGCTCGGCCAGCTTCGGGTAGGCCTTCTCGCAACCCGGCTGCTGCTCGCAGGCGGCCAGCACGGCATCCAGCGCGGCCTGGTTGTCGGGGCTGAAGGACAGGGGCAGGGCCATGTCCGGCGGGGCCAGGCCGTCCAGCACGGCGCGGCGCACCTTGGTGGGGAAGGCGCGCAGGTACTCCAGCCCGGCGCGCGTGCCGTAGCTGCCGCCGATCAGGTTCCACTGCGCCACACCCAGGGCCTCGCGCACGGCGTCCAGGTCCTGCATGGCGATGACGGTGGTGTATTGGCGCAGGTCGCCATGCGGCAGCTTCTCCAGCTCGGCGCGGCAGGCATCGGTGCGGCGGTAATTGGCCTCCAGGTCCAGGCCTTCGGCCACGGGCAGATGGCGCTCCTCCGGGCACTCCAGCGGGGCGGACTTGCCGGTGCCGCGCTGGTCCACGAACACCAGGTCGCGGCGCTGCTGCAGGCGTGCCAGGCGGCCGGTCAGCATCGGCACCAGCTTGATGGCCGACTGCCCCGGCCCGCCGGCCAGGAAGACCACCGGGTCGGGCAGCTTGTTGCGCGCCAGCGCGGGCACCACCACCACGTGGAGGTTGATGGTCTTGCCTTGCGGCTGGGTGGGGTCGAGCGGGCGCTGGAGCTGACCGCACTGCACCTCGGTAGCCACGCCGCTGAGCCGGCAGGGCTTGAGCTCGATCGTCGGGGCGGCCGCGGCCGCCAGCGGCAGGGCGCTCAGCAGGGCCGCCAGCACGGAGAGTCGTTTGAGCATGGGGGGTTTCTTGGAATGGGACGGCGCGCATTGTGTTGGCGCGCGCGCATGGCAGGCCGCGGCGGTGGGCGAATGGCGGAAGGGCCGGGCGAAAGGCGGGCGCGGCGCCATGAGTGGCGGCGGTTCCAATGTGAGCCCGACTGAGGAGACCCCATGCAAACCGTTTCGCAACTCACGCTCGAAGACGCCCGCCGCGTGGCCGACGCCGCGCGCGCCAAGGCCGTGGCCGAGGGCTGGAATGTCGTCATCGCCATCGTCGACGCCGGCGCCCACCTGATGCTGCTGGAGCGGGCCGACGGCACCCAGCTCGGCAGCGTGGAGGTGGCGCAGGCCAAGGCCCGCAGCGCCATCCTGTTCAAGCGCCCCACCAAGGCCTTCGAAGACGCGGTGCAGGGCGGCCGCACGGTGGTGCTGAACCTGTCCGGCGCCATGCCGATCGAGGGCGGGTTGCCGCTGGTGGCGGCCGACGGCCACTACCTGGGCGCCATCGGCGTGTCGGGCGTGCTGTCCGCTCAGGACGGGCAGATTGCGGCGGCCGGGGTGGCGGCGCTCTGAGCGGCTGACAGAAAGCGCATTCCCGCATGGGCTGCGGGGCTGAGGGTGGGCGGCCTATGGTGCGCGCCTTCGTTCACTCAGGAGGACCCCCATGAAGCTGTACTACGCCCCCGGCGTCTGCTCCCTCTCGCCCCACATCGTGCTGCGCGAGCTCGGCCTGCCCTTCGAGCTGGTCAAGGTCAATACCAAGACGCACCAGACGGCCGACGGCGGCGACTTCTACGCCATCAACCCCAAGGGCTCGGTGCCGGTGCTGGAGCTGGACGGCGGCGAGCGCCTCACCGAGGGCCCGGCCATCGTGCAGTACCTGGCCGACCAGCACCCCGCCAAGGGCCTGGCCCCGGCCAACGGCACACTGGCGCGTGCGCGCCTGCAGGAGTGGCTGAACTTCACCACCAGCGAACTGCACAAAGGCTTCGGGCCGCTGTTCAACCCGGCCTTCCCGGACGCCGCCAAGACCCTGATGCGCGAGCGCTTGCTCAAGCTCTTCACCTGGGTGGACACCCAGCTGGCCGGCCGCGAGTACCTGCTGGACAGCGGCTTCAGCGTGGCCGATGCCTACCTCTTCACAGTCAGCAACTGGGGCCAGCTGGTGGGCGTGGACCTGACGTCCTTGGCGAACCTGTCGGCCTACCGCGCCCGCGTGGCCGCGCGCCCGGCGGTGCAGGAGGCCATGAAGGCCGAAGGCCTCAAGGGCTGATCACACCCGAACCTTGCGCTCGATGCGCGCCAGCGTGCCGTCCAGCATCAGGGTCTTGAGTGCCGCGTCCACGCGCGGCATGAAAGTGGGCTCGGTGCGGGCCCTCGAAAAGGCCAGGTAGTTCGGGCTGTCCGAGTGGTGCTCGAAGGCCTGGCGCAGCAGCTGCTGTTCCAGGCCGAGCTGGCGCACTTCCCAGGCGCCGGCGATGGCGGTCACCACCATGCAATCGGTGCGGCCGGCGCGCAGCATGGCGGCCAGGGCGGCGATGTCCCGCCCCGGCACCAGGCGCGCGCCACCTTCCTGCGCGATCGGTGGCGGGTAGTGAAAGCCCGCCACCACGCCCAGGCGCAGGCCGCGCAGGTCGGCCAGGCTGTTGACCGCCGGCCCGCCGGGCAGGCAGTAGAAGCGGTAGTTCGCACCGCTGCGGTAGGGCGCCGACCAGAGCAGGTAGCGGTCGCGGTCGTCGCGCCGGCTGATGGTGGTGGTGAAGTCCGCGCGGCCCCACTCCAACATCAGCAGGGCGCGCTTCCAGGGCACCAGCTCCAGCTCGCAACCCAGGCCCAGGCGCGCCAGCACGGCGCGGGCGATCTCCACATCGATGCCCTCGCCGTCCGGGTGGCCCGGCGGGTTCACGAAGGGCGGATAGACGGTGTTGACCAGCTGCAGCGGCCGCGCAGCCAGGGCCGTGGCCGTGCCCGCAGGAGCTGCGGCGCCGCCGGGCGGGGCCAGCAAGGCCAGCGGCGTGGACAGAACAAGGCGGCGGTGCATGGCGGGGGCTCGGGCGGGCGGCAGCCCAGGCTAGCCCCGCCGCCCGGCGAGCGCGTCCCCAGGCCCTGCGTGCGACCAAAAAACGCAGCTTTTGGTCTCAATCACGCAGCTGGACCGGCGGTGTGGCCCGGCCTCAGAGCGGCGGCGCGTCCTCGCCCAGCAGGCGCACCTGCTTGGCCACCGGGCCGCGGTCGCCGCGTGCCAGCAGATAGCTCAGGCTGCACTGCAGGTAGAGCTGGTCGGCCGCGCAGTCCTGCAGCTCCGAGACGTGGAAGAACAGGTTGTCGCCGCCCAGCACCGGGCGGATGAAGCCGTAGCCCTTGTCGGGGAACCAGTTCACCAGCACGCCCGGGCGCTCCAGCGCGTCTTCCACCTCGGCGGGGGCCGGCGCGGGCACCGGCGCGTTGCGCGGCGGCAGGTCGGCCGGGCGCGAGAGGAAAAGGTTGTTCACCAGCGGGTCGGCGCGGCGTTCGCGCGCGTCGATCACCTTGTCCATCATCACCGGGTAGTGCACCTTGTCCAGCAGCGCGCCGGAAACCTGGGTGCGGTACTGCTTGCCCTCGCGCTCGAAGCTGAAGTCCCAGCCCAGCAGCATCACGCGCGTGCCCAGGCCGGCGAGCTTGCGCACCAGCGGCACGAAGTCGCCGTCGCCGGTCAGCAGCACCACCACGTCGTAATGCTTGAGCTGGGTCGCCTCGAAGCACTCCAGCGCCATCCAGACGTCGATGCGGCGCTCCTCGAAGCTGCCGTCGGCCAGCACCGAGACATGCTGCTGGAACAGGTTCACGTCGGCACGCAGCAGCATGTCCTCGAACAGGCGCTCGCCGAACAGCTTGTCGCGCTCCTGCGCCATCTGGGCGGTGAGCCGGCCGCGGAAGTAGCTGGCGTCGACGATCTGGCACAGGCGCGGGTCCGCGCCCTCGGCCTTGGCCACCTCGGCCACGATGAAGTCGTGCAGGCCCTTGATGGACAGCCGCGCACGGCGTTCGTGCTGGTAGAGGTAGTAGTTGGTGACCTTGTTGAAGTAGGTGCCGTCGTAGAAGACGGCGATGCGGCAGGGGGTAGGCATAGAGGCGGGAGGATGTTGCGAAGGGATGCTTGGTGCCCTGGCACTTGGGGTGCGCGAGAGGGGGCGCATTGTCGGTGGGCGGGGTTGGTTCGCTTTCGTGGGAGCCCGCAGGGGGCTTCACCCCCTGCACCCCGCCCCCCTTTTCTTTGCTGCGCCAAAGAAAAGGGGGGGGGAAAAGAAAGGCGCTCAAGAACACAGTCGCCCTAGGGGCGACCTGTGATGGCGGTGCTTGGGCTCACACTGACACGAGCCCCCATCTGACTTCGACGGTCAGGACGACGAAGGCGCCCGGAGTACCGGTCGTCCCTGGCACCCAGGACCATGGCCTCCGAGCTCCGAAGAACAGACCCCCAACCAGCGCCACGGGGTACCCAGTTGCTCGTTGGGGGTCCATTCATCGCAGAGAGCCCTTGATGGTTTGCGGTGGTCTAGTCGGCCGGTACTCCGGCCAGCTTAGCGGGCAGGTTTTCGCAGGCAGAGGAGGGCTGTGGGAGCCATGTGAACCAGCCGTGCAGTCGCGGCCGACCCTAGGTCGGCTGCGTGCATTGGCGCCTTTCTTTGCCCCGCGTTTCTTTGGCAAGACAAAGAAATGCGGGTCGGGGTTCGGGGGTGAAGCCCCCGAGGGTTCTCACGATGAGCCCACCAGCCCATCAACCCCTCACCGCGCCTGCCGCCGCCCCGCCATCTCCGCCCCCATCGCCTGCAACTGCCCGGCATCACACTGCGCCGCCGCGGCGGGGAAGGCCTGGCCCTCTTCCAGTTGGATGTGCGCGCGGTAGAGCGCGCAGAACGCCGGCCACTCGGCGCAGTCGGGGTGCTGGGCGCGCTGCACGGCGAAGAGCTGGTCGCGCAGCGGCTGCCAGGCGCCGTGCATGCGCCGGTGGTCGGCGGCGATGCGGTCGGCCAGTTCGGCCAGGCCTTGGGCGCGCAGGCGCGGCAGCACATGGCGCTCCTCGTCCTCGTGGTGGTGCGGCGCGGCGATCTCGAAGTAGCGCAGCACATCGGCCGCGGCTTGTTGGGCCTGGGTGTCGGGGCCGACCTGGGCCAGGTGCGCGGCCAGGCGTTCCAGCAGGTGCAGCATGCGCTCCACCCGCTCGTGGCAGGCGTGCAGCATCTCGAAGGGTTCGTCGAAGCCCGCGCTGGGGGAGGGGTAGAGGTTCATGCCAGCCCCGCCAGAAAGCCCAAGGGATGGCGGCTGCGCGCCACGCTGACGAGCAGGCCCACGCACAGCAGCGCGGCCGCGAAGCAGGCTGCCTTGGCCGCGCGGGTGGGCGCGCGCTTCAGCGCCAGACTGCCCAGCACGATGTAGGCCACCAGCAGGCCCAGCTTGACGGGCAGCCAGGCTTGGCTGACCTGCAGCAGCACCGCCAGGGTCACGCCCGCGGCGAGCAGCAGGGTGTCGAACAGCACGCTGGCGGCGCGCACGGCGCCGAGCATGGGCCAGCGCGCGCCGGCCAGCACGCCCAGGCCGCGCAGGGTGAACAGGGCCACGCTCAGCAGCGCCAGGCCAATGTGCGCATGGCGCAGCAGGGGATACCAACTCATGGCGGGCATTGTCCCCCCGGGTTTACCAGCGCACCTCCAGCCCCAGGCGCCAGGTGCGCGGCAGTTCCTCGTAGCTGAACAGCGGGGACTTGGCGGCCAGGCGCACATCGGTGGCGTTGTCCAGCCCGGCGCGCAGGCGCAGCTTGGGGTGCAGCTGCCAGCTGGCGTGCAGGTTGACGAGGTTGACCGTGGCCACGCGCTGCGGCGGCTGGCCGGCCACGGTGCTGGCCAGGTGCAGGCCCTGCTGGCTCTCCCAGGCCAGGCCGGCGCTCCATTGCGCGGCGCGGTAGTCGGCGCGCAGGCCGGCGGTGCGGCGGGCGCGCTTGTCCAGCCAGTTGCCCTGGCCGTCGCGGGCGCTCAGCCAGGTCTGGTGCAGCTGCAGCTGCCAGACGCCGCTGCGCCAGGCCAGCGCGGCCTCCAGGCCTTGCAGGCGGGCGCGGTCCAGGTTCTCGAACTGGTAGGTGCCGCGCAGCGGCGTGCCGCTGATCAGGCGTGGGGTGATGAGGTCGGTGATGCGGTTGCGAAAGGCCATCGCCGAGGCGCCAAACTGCGCGCCGTCCCAGGCCAGGCCGAGCTCCCAGTTGTCGTTCACCTCGGGGCGCAAATCGGCCCGGCCCAGGTAGGTGTTGGGGCCCTCGTCCTCGCGGTAGCGCGGGTCGATCTGCTTGAGCGTGGGGGCCTTGAAGCCGTGGCCGTAGCCGCCCTTCACCACCCACTCCGGCGCGGCGCGCCACACCGCGTAGACACGCGGGCTGAGCTCGCTGCCAAAGCGCTCGTGGTGGTCGGTGCGCAGGCCGGCGGTGAGCTTCAACGCGGCCAGCGGCGCGCCCTCCCACTGCGCGAACAGCGCGCGGTGTTCGGCCTCGGCCTGGCCGCCGGGCAGGCCGGCGTTGTCGAGCTGCTCGCGGCGCAGCTCGAAGCCGGTGGTGAGCTGCTGGCTGCCCCCCAGGGCGCCGTGCAGCTGGCCCTCCAGCACGCGGTCGTTCAGGGTGTTGGGGCGCAGCGAGGCCACGCCATTGGTCTTGAGGTTGCTGACGCCGAGCTCGGTGGCGTAGGCGCGCAGCTGGCTGTCCCAACCGCCCCAGTCCGCTTCCCAGGCCAGGGCGGCATGGCGGCGTTCGAGCCAGTGCAGACTTTGGTGGTAGCGGCGCTGGCCGCTGCGCTCCCGTGTGTCCAGCCAGCGTTCCTCGTCCTGGTAGCGGGCATCCAGCAGGAAGCGCTGGCCCTTCAGCGGTTCGGCCTCCAGGCGCAGCGCGGTCTCGCGCGGATGGCGGCCTTCCACGGCCGTGAGGCGCGGGTCGTCGGCACTCGGGCTGGCTTCGCGGCGGCTGTCGCTCACCGAGAGCCCGGCGCGCAGGCCCTCGAACAGCGGCAGGCGCAGGCTGGCCTGGGCGCGGTGGCCGGAGCCGCCGCGCGCCCCCTCGCGCCCTTCCAGCAGCGCCTGCGCCTGCAGCTGGTCCGGCAGCGGCTTGGTGATGACGTTGATGACGCCACCCAGGGCCTCGGCGCCGTACAGCACCGACATCGGCCCGCGCACCACCTCCACGCGCTCGATGTCCTGCGCACCGGTCCAGTCGAGCTGGAAGTCCGAGGCGCCCACCAAGCCGTCGCTGGCGGCGATGCGCTTGCCATCCACCAGGATCAGCGTGTGGCGCGGGTCCATGCCGCGCAGGGCCAGGGCCTTGCGGCCCCCGATCGGGCGGCCGAAGCTGCTCACGCCCGGTTCGGCGCGCAAGGCCTGCAGCAGGTTCTCGGTGCCGCGCTCGGCAATCTGTTCGCTGCCCAGCACCGTCATGGCGGCGGGCGCCTCGGCCAGGGGCAGGGCATGGCGGGTGGCGCTGACGACCACGACGGGCAGGGTGGTGGTCTGGGCCAGCAGGGGCGAGGTGGCCAGCAGCAGGGCGAGGGGAGTGAGGGCGAATCGCATGGTCTTTGGGTTCAAGTGGTGACCCGTAGCCTGCGCGCCGAAGGCCTGGCGGGCCTTGAAGCGCTTCAATTTCGCGTGCCGTGCGGGCCGGCCTTGCGCTGCATCAACACGCCGCCGTTTGCTCGCAAAAGTTTGAAGCGGGTCAAGGCCGCGGCGCCGCGTGCTGGTCAGCATCGGGGCCACCATGAGCAGTGTGTGCGCGGGCCTGGGACAGGCCCTTCAACAAGGCTGGCGGCAGGGTTTTCCGCTGCAGGCCTCGCCCTTCCAGGAACTGGCACGCCAGACCGGGGCGAGCCTGCGCGAGCTGCTCAGCCAATGCCAGCAGCTGCAGCGCCAGGGCGCGCTGCAGGGCCCGCGCGTGCACTGGGCCGAGCGCCTGAGCGCCTGGCGCCTGCGCGCCCGCCTGCGCTTGCCGCAAGCCGACGAAGCCGCTGCGCTGCGCCGCCTGGCCGCGCTGCCGGGCTGCACCTGGATCGAGCAGGCCGAGCCCGTGCCCGGCACCGCGCAATGCACCCTGCACTTCGAGCTGCAGGCGCGCAGCGCCGCCAGCCTGCAGGCCCAGCGCGAGCTGCTGCAGCAGGCCTGGGGCCCGGCCCTGCGCTGGCTAAGCCTGCCCGCGCCGCCCTGCCCGGTGTGTTGCTGCAGCGCCCCCGACGGCCCCTGCACCGACCCCGCGCTGGCGCAGCGCCTCGAAGGGGGGCTGCCGCTGTGCGCCCACCCCTTCCAGGCCGTGGCCGTGGAACTGGGCCGCAGCGAACGCGAGGTGCTGACCCGCCTGCGCCACTGGCAGGGCGCGGGCGATCTGCAGGCCCTGGGCCTGGCGCCGCCGCACCGCAGCCAGCACCAGCCGGTGGCCAACGCCTGGCTGCGCGAAGCGCTCACGCCGGCGCACCGCGCCACGCTGGCGCGCCACGCCGGCGTGGTGGACGTGCAGGTGCTCAGCCCCGCCGGTGAGGCCGACGCACGCCTGTGGATCAGCCTGGGCGCGCCACGCGAGCTGGCGCTGCCGCAGCTGGAGCAGCTGCTGGCGGCGGAGGGCTTGCTGGGGCTGGTGCAGGAGCGCTGGCTCGGGCTGCGCAGCGCGCCGCGGGCGCAGGCGCTGTTGTTCGCAGAGGCGGGGGGCTGAGGGCGCGAGCTTCTGTAGTTCTGTACGTGGATCGGTATAGCCCGCCGGGAATTCGTCCCGGCAGCCGAGTTCCTTTTGGCTTGACCCAAAAGGAACCAAAAGGTCAAGCCCCGATGCGCAGCCCCTTGGCGTTGCCAAGGGGTCCCCGCCGCTAGCGCCAGAGGCGCTGTCCTTCGGCAGGCACAAACAGCCCGCATGGGCTGTTTGTGTCCGGCCTCAGGTGCTCGCTTGACTGGGCCGGCCCGAAACTCGCTGCGCTCACTGCGTTCGCTCCGCTCAGACAGTCGGGCCGAGTCAGATGGGAACGCGTGCTTCGCACGCTGCCCAGCCAAGCTGCGCTTCTCGGCAGCGCATAGGGGCAGCAGCCAACAGCCGAACAGCCAGGAAGCGGCGCAACGGTTGAAGCTTGGGCTGTTCGGTATTCGGCTGTTGGCTGTTTGGCAGCCTCCCCTATGCCAAGCCGAGGAGCACAGAAGAGCGGGCCCGCGCGCGTCAGCGCGCCTCGTGTTCTGACTTGGCGCAACTGTCTGAACGGAGTGAGCTCCGCGAACGCAGTGAGTTTTGCGCCTGGGCCCGCTCTTCGCGCACCGCAGGGCACCCCAGCCGCAGGCAGGGGCGTAGGCATCGGGGTCGCCTTTCTTTTGGTTCCTTTTCTTTGGCGAAGCAAAGCATAGGAACTCGGGTGCAGGGGTGAAGCCCCTGCGGGCTGTGGATCAAGCGCTCAGCCCGCCTGGTAATTCGCCAACTGCTGCGGATCCAGGATGTGGATGTCGCGCCGGTCCACGCGGATCAGGCCGCCGTCTTCCAGCTCGCGCAGCACGCGCGAGAAATACTCGGGCGTGAGCGACAGGCGCGAGGCCAGCGTGGCCTTGCTGACCGGCAGCGACACCACCAGCTCGGCCTCCTCATCGCCGGCACCGCGCAGCAGGTAGCCGATGACGCGCTGGATGCCCGACTGCAGCGCATAGGCCTGCACATCGGCCACCAGGCCATGCAGGCGCCGGCTCAGGCCCGCCAGCATGCGCATGGCGAACTTGGGGTCGGCCTCCAGCTCGTCCAGCACCGCCTGGCGCGGCACGCTCAGCAAGGTGGTGTCGGCCAGGGCCTGGGCATTCACCAGGCAGGGCTTGCCCAGGAACATCAGGGCCTCGGCAAAGCTGCCGCCAGGGCCGATCAGCTCGATCACCTTTTCGTTGCCGTTCGGCGCGATGACATACAGCCGCACCTGGCCCACCACGGTGATCCAGAAGTTCTCGCAGGGGTCGCCGACATGGAAGACCATGGCGCCGCGCTCCAGCCGGCGCAGCTGGCAACTGGCGGCCAGGCGCTCCAGCGCCACCGGCTCGATGGCGCTGAACAGCGGCTGGCGGCCCAGAAAGCGCGGGATGTCAAAGGGGCGGGCTTCAAGCATGGCGGGGGCTGCGGCGGTTACAAGCTGCATGTTCAAGCCTGCAGCGGTGGGTGGGCTTGACGCCGGTCAAACCCGTCCGGCTTCGCCCCCCGCCGGGCCGGCAGGCTTTGCATCCAGCGGCCCAGTTCCGCACACTCAGCCCATGCGCACCCTCCATCACCTGCTGGCTGCGGCCCTGCTGCTGCCGGCCGCCGCCCTGGCCGATTCGGCCAGCCTGCAAGCCCTGGCCCAGGCGCGCGACCCGCAGCGCTACGCCACGGCCGTGCAGCTCGGCACCGAGATCCGCGCCACCAGCGACAACAAGTCCTTCACGATGTGGTGGCAGCCCAGCGGCTGGAGCGGCAAGGCCGGCGTCATCGTGCCGCTGAGCGGGCATGACGGCTGGGCGCACGAGGGCATCGTGCTCTGGCAGCCCTATGCGCAGAAGTACGGCTACGCCATCCTCGCCCTGCAATGGTGGTTCGGTGCCGGCGAGGGCATCGACGACTACTACCGCCCCGAGGCCATGTACCCGCTGCTCGCCAGCCAGCTGCAGGCCAAGGCCGTGCGCACCGGCTCGGTGTTCTTCAACGGCTTCTCGCGCGGCTCGGCCAACAGCTACGCCATGGTGGCGCTGGACCGCCAGGCCGGCAGCGGCCAGCGCTACTTCGGCCTGGTGCTGTCGAACGCCGGCGGGGTGGCCGCCAACTACCCGCCCAACCAGCAGATCGTGGCCGGCGCCTATGGCCCCCAACCCTTTGCCGGCATGGCCTGGGCGATGTACTGCGGGCGCAAGGACCCCGACCCCAGCGTCAACGGCTGCCCCGGCATGGAGGCCGCGCGCAGCTGGGTCACGGGCTACGGTGCCCAGGTGCAGCTCTTCATCGACGACCCCAATGGCGACCATGGCGGCTTCATGCTCAACAGCGCCAACGTCGAGGCGGCGCTGGCCGCCTATGCCGGCGTGCTGGCCCGCAGTTCATCAAGCTTCGGCAACGCCGAGACCGACTGCCTGCTGAACTGGGGCGAGGAGCAATACCCCAGCCTGCTCACGCCGCGCCGCGCGGCCTCCCAGCGGGCGGCGCCCTACTACTACCGCGCCTACAGCGGCAGCGGCAGTTATGTCGGCGTGTCGGCCACGGACCAGCATCTGTACTTCCTTGACGCCAAAGGCGTGATGAGCGATCTCGGCCTGGCCGCCGTGTGGTCGCAGCAGGCGGGTTGCCGCTAGGCGGCACCCGGCCCTGCGTACGATCCCGCGCCATGGAAGAGCTGGCATTCGACGACCTGCGCCTGTTCGCACGCCTGGCCGCACTGGGCACCCTGACGGCCCTGGCGCGCGAGCGCGAGGTGCCGGTGAGCCAGATCTCGCGCTCGCTCACGCGCATCGAGCAGGCCTGCGGCGCCAAGCTCGTGCACCGCTCCACCCAGGGCCTGAGCCTGACGCCCGAGGGCGAAAGCTTTCTGGCCCATGGCCAGCGCATCCACCAGGCGCTGGAGGCCCTGCAGTCCGAGTTCGCCGACCGCAGCGGCCGCGTGCGTGGCCTGGTGCGCGTCACCGCCAGCACCCTGGTGGCACGGCACCTCGTCATCCCCAGCCTGGGCGCGCTGGCCGAGCGCCACCCCGAGCTGCAGGTGGATGTGGTGGTCTCCGACCGCGAGCTGGACCTGGTGCGCGAAGGCATCGACATCGCGCTGCGCTCCAGCAGCAGCCCGCCCGAGGCCATGGTGGCGCGGCCCCTGGGCCCGCTGCGCCGCGCGCTCTACGCCGCGCCCAGTTATGCCGAGCGCTTCGGCCTGCCCGCGCACCCGGACGAGTTGGCGGAACACCGCCTCATCACCAACAGCGCCGCCCCGCACCTGAACCAATGGCCCTTCGTCATCGCCGGCCAGCGCGTGCAGCGCGCGGTGCAGGGCCATTGGCAGAGTGGCGATGCCAGCCTGCTGGCCGAGATGGTGCTGCAGGGTCTGGGCATCGGGCGGCTGTCCACCCTGGTGGGCGCCGAGCTGCTGACCAACCGCCAACGCCTGCTGCCCGTGCTGCCCGAGTTCGTCGAGCCGCAGCAGCTCACCCTCTACGCGCTGTACGCGCGGCCGCGCCAGCGCAGCGCCAAGCTGAAGGCTTGCGTGGAGCATTGGGAGGGGTGGTTTGGGCGGGAGTTGGGGCTGGGAGGAGCGGCCTGAGCCTGCAACTGTGCGATGCCTCAGATCAATCCGGGTCGGTGCGATGAAGGGCCTTGGGTTGTACTAGCAAGAGCCCGCCGGGATGTCGTCCCGGCAGCCGACCTACTTTCTTGCTCGTGCAAGAAAGTAGGCAAAGAACACGCGCCCGCTCCACTGTCCCCGGCCTGCGGCCGGGGATTCCCTGCGCTGCTCGCGCCTTGGGGCTGCAGGGCGGAACGCACTGCGTTCGCTTCGCTCACTCCGTTTGAACGGCCGCCCTGGGCCAGAAGTGGATGCGCGCTGCGCGCGCGCCCCAAGCCGCTGTGTTGCTCGGCAGCTACGAAGGGCGAGCAGCCAACAGCCGAACAGCCAGCAGCCGGGAAACGGTGCAAGGGTTGAAGTCCGGGCTGTTCGGTATTCGGCTGTTGGCTGTTTGGCTGCTGCCCCTATGCAGGTGCCGAGCAGCACAGAAATGCTGGGCGGCGTGCGGCACGCACGCCCACCCAACTGACTCGGCCCAACTGTCTGAGCGGAGTGAGCGAAGCGAACGCAGCGAGTTTTGGGCCGGCCCAGCATTTCGCGCAGCGCAGGGGACCCGGCCGCAGGCCGGGCGCCGGAATCGGGGCCGTGTTCTTTGCTTCCTTTCTTGCACGAGCAAGAAAGGGAGTCGGCTGCCGGGACGAAATCCCGGCGGGCTCTTGCCAGTGCCGCCAGACAGCCTTACCGCTGTACTGCTCTCATTGCTGATGTTTTTCGTCGGCAATCTCGAGGCATCCGCTGCCGAAGAAGATGCACTTCAGCGCCTCTTGGAGAGCGTCCCACTCATCAGCAGAGAGCTGAAAGCCTATGGACAGATGCTTGATGCCACCAAGCGCGATGGCCATTTCGGGCCGAAAGGTCAACTCAGCCAGGCCGCGCTTGAGGGTGAACTTCGCCACACCACCATAGCCAGAACGCTCCTGACCGCACCACTCGACGTAATAGGTGTTCATGCCAAGTTCGACGTCCTGCTCATCCTCCTCAAAGGAACGCTGAAGCATGAGATACGTCTTGGTGTCCCGTTCATGGTCCGCGAAGCCAACCAGGTGGCATTCACCATCTGGATGCCGGTTCACCACGCACGAGGCTTGGAATGCAAACACTGTCATGCCAAAGGGCCCTCAATCAGATCGATGCCGAGCGCTACTCAGAATTTGGGCACCAGTTCAGGGCACCCGCGTGGGTATGAGCGTCACAGGGCAAGCATTGCTGGCTTGCAGCGCCTGGTCCGCACAGACCTCACCGATCACTCCGAATCACCTCCCCACCCCGCACCACGCACCCCAGCTTCCGCCCATCCGCCGCCAGCAACCCGATGTCGCGCAGCGGGTCGCCATCCACCACGATCAGGTCGGCCTGTGCGCCCACCTGTACGCAGCCGATCTGGCCCTGCATCAGCATCATCTCGGCCGCCGTGCTGGTGGCCTGGCGCAGCAGTTCCAGCGGCGTGAACACCTGGCCGCGCAGCGTGAACTCGCGGCATTGCTGGGTGTAGGTGCTGCCCAGCAGGTCGGTGCCGAACACCACCTTGACGCCAGCGCTGCGCATCAGGTCCAGGCCGGAGATGGCCTGCTGAGCCACCAGCTCGACCTTCTCCTGGCTCTGCGCCGGAAAGCCGAGCTCGCGGCCCATTTCCACCAGGGCGTGAATGATGACCATCGTCGGCACGATGTAGGCGCCGCGCGCGGCGACGAAGGCGGCGGTCTCCGCGTCGATCAGGGTGCCGTGCTCGATGGCACGCACGCCGTACTCGACGCAGCGGCGCACCGCGCTGGCCGGGTGGCAGTGGGCGGCGGCATAGCTGCGGCGTGCCTCGCATTCGCCCACGATGGCGCGGATCTCGTCCTCGCGGTACTGGTTCATCCAGATCGGGTCGGTGGGTGAGGCCACGCCGCCCGAGCCCATCAGCTTGATGCAATGCGCGCCCTGGCGCAGCTGCTCGCGCGCCTGCTTCAGGCACTCGTCCACGCCATCGGCCATCACCGAGAACATATTGGCCTCGACGCAGGCGCAGGCCGGTGCGTAGCGCGGCGTCTGCTCGATCTGGCGCATGTCGCCATGGCCGCCGGTCATCGAGAGGATCTTGCCGGCATAGTGGAAATGCGGGGCGCGGAACAGGCCGTCGGCGGCGGCCTTGTAGAGCGAGTAGTTGCCGCCGCCGATGTCGCGCACGGTGGTGAAGCCGCAGTCCAGCGCGTGGCCGAGCATGCGCACCGCATGCGCCGTGCGGTAGGCCTCGCCCACCGCCTCGATGCGCGCCACCGCCACGTCGCTGGCGAAGGCGTGCACATGGGCGTCGATCAGGCCCGGCATCAGCGTGCGGCCGGCGACGTCGATGACACGGGTGCCTTCGGGGGCCTGCAGCGGCTGGGCGGAGATCTCCTGGATGCGGCCATCGGCCACGCGCAGCCACTGGCCCTCGGCGCAGTCGGCGCTGGTGCCGTCAAAGATGCGGGCGTTCTTGAACAGCAGGGAATGCATGGTCGGGCGCTCCTGGGTGGGGTGGCGCAGCGTAGCTGCCCGGCGCCGCTGTGGCGCGGCCGCATTGACTTGCGCCGCTTTGCCCCCATTTGCGCCATGCTGGCGTGCCCGGCGGCCTGTTGCCCGCCCTGCCGACGGGTTGGTGTTCGGGCCTGAGCCTGTGCGCCCCTCCGCAACCTGAAGCCTCTCTTCCCATGCCCCTGGTCGCGCTGATCTGTGCACTGCTCGTGGTGGCCACCACGCTGATCCACTACGAGGCTCTGCGGGCCCTCAATTACGGCTTGCCGACGCTGCGCATCGCGGGCCGGCTGAAGCTGGTGGTCGTCATCCTTGTCGCCTTCGTTGCGCATGCGGCGGAAATGCTGCTGTACGCCATCGCGTTCTACGGCCTGGTGGTCTGGCTGGGTGCCGGTGAGCTGAGCGGCAACACCCCGTTCAGCTTCGCGAACTGCCTGTACTTCTCCGCCGAGACCTATACCTCGCTGGGCTTTGGCGACTTGGCGCCGGTGGGGGCGGTGAGGTTGCTGGCGGGCATCGAGGCGCTCAATGGCCTGCTGCTGATCGGCTGGTCGGCTTCCTTCACCTACCTGGCCATGGAGCGCTTCTGGGGCCCCGGCTCGCAGTAGGGCTCACCAGACAATCCGCGGAAAGGATCCCCGCGCATGACATCAACCCGCCCTGCTCTCTCCAACTTGGCGCTGCAGCAGGTGCCTTACAGCGCGGCCTGGCTGGATGCCTTGATTCCCATGTGGCGTGCCAGCTTCGAAGCGGGCGTCGGGGTGACGGACCCCCATCCGCTCCAGGAGCAGCGGCAGTTTTTCCTGGACGCGGTGCTGCCCCAGTACGAAGTGCAACTGGCCTTGTCGGCCGGGCAGCTGGTCGGCTTCATCGCGGCGTCGGCGGAGTCGGTCAATCAGCTCTATGTGCGGGTGGATTGCCAGCGTCTGGGCGTGGGCAGCCTCCTGCTGGATTGGGCGAAGGCGCAATCCGCCGGCAGCCTGTGGCTGTACACCTTCCAGCAAAACGCCGTCGCCCGCGCGTTCTACGAGCGCCATGGCTTCGAGGTGCTGGAAGAGGGCTTCGAGCCCACATGGGGGCTCAAGGACCTGAAGTACGGGTGGCGTCGCAGCACGGGCCCGGCCGCTCAGGCCTGTCCCTGATCCCCCTGCGCCACGAAGGCCGGCCGCTGCGCCAAGCGCGCCAGATAGGCCTGCACCGCCGGCAGCTCGGCATGCGCCATGGGCGCGCGCTGCCAGCGCAGCGCGGAAACGCCCAGCACCACATCGGCCAGCGTGAACTCGGCGCCCAGCACGAAGGCGCCGCTGCGCGCCAGCTGGGCGTCCAGGATGGCCATCTGGCGGTTCCAGCTGGCCACGCCGGCCTGCAAGGCCTCCGGCGCCGTGGGCTGGCCGCGCACCAGGGCCATGAAGGGCACGCGCCAGCTGGTGTTCAGGTCGGTGGCCTGCCAGTCCATCCACTGCTCCACGCGGGCGCGTGCCTGCGGTTCTTGCGGGAGCAGGCGGCCGGCGCCGTACTGTGCGGCCAGGTAGCGGCAAATGCTGTTGCTCTCCCAGAGCGTGAAGTCGCCATCCACCAGCACGGGTATTTGAGCGTTCGGATTCAGCGCCAAGAAGGCCGGCTCCTGGGGCGAGCGGAAGCCCGCGCCCCAGTCCTCGCGCTCGAAGGGCAGCTCCAGCTCGGCGCAAGTCCACAGCACCTTGCGCACATTGATGGAGGACACACGGCCAAGAATCTTCAACACGTCAGCTCCCGGTTTGAACCAGAGGGAAGGCGGCAGCCAGCAGGCTCAGGCCCAGGCCGCCCATGATGAGGGCGCTGCCGCGCGCGAGCCAGCGGCTGGCGCGTTGGTAGGCGGCGCGCACGGCGGGCATGGAGAGGCCCCGCGCCAGCAGCAGGTACCAGGCGGCGCAGGTCAGCGTGACCAGCAGCACGGCGGCAGCCAGGCCGGCTGCGCCGGCGTCGGCGGGCAACACGGCCACGAACACGCTGGCAAAGAACAGGGCGGCCTTCACATTGCCCAGATTGGTAAGCAGGCCGCGCGCAAAGGCCCGGCCGCGGCTGAGCGGCGCGGCCGGCTGGCCTGGCGTGCGCAGGCCGCTGCGCCACAGCCCGCGCGCCAGGTGCAACAGGTAGAGCCCACCACCCAGCTGCAGCGCCAGGCGCAGCGCCGGCAGGGCCTGCAGGGCACTGCCCAGGCCCAGTGCGGCGGTGCTGGCCCACAGCCCTGCGCCGGCTGCCACGCCCAGGCCGGCCCAGCGCGCGCTGCGCGCCTGGCCGCTGGCCGCCAGCTGGCTCACCAGCAACTGGTTGACGCCCGGGCTGAGCATCAGCGCCACGTAGAGCAGCCAGAGGGTCAGCAGGGAGGCGAGCATGGGCGCGGGGGTGGGGTGAACGAGGCCGCGCAGCATCGCGCCGAAGCATGCGGCGCGAAAGCCGCTCCGCTGCAACAGGGCTTTGCGGCTTCTGCAAGGCATCGAGGAATGGGCTTTGCCGGCTCCCCCTTGCCCCGGGCTTGCCACGTCGCGGGCATGATCGGCGCGATGCACCCCACCCTTCACTGGATGACGCTCGGTCTGCTGGCCTGGGTCCTGCCCGCCGGCGCAGACGGCCTGCGGCCCGAATCGGGCGTACTTTCCGCCTTCGATGAGCCCTCGCCCTACGAGCTGCGGCTGCGGCGGGAGCTGCTGCGAAACGACGTCTTTCGCCTGTGCCAGATGCTCTCCATCCCTCCCCGTGAGCCGGAGCGCGCCGTCTTCATGCTGAAGGCGGACGATGGGTCCTTCACCGTGATCAGTCGCACCCTCAAGGATTCGCTGTGGCATGCGATGTTTCGTCAGATGGATGGGGCGCATGCCAGGAAGCGCAGCCATGCCATCGGGCCGGAAAGACGGACTGCCACGCTCAAGCGCGTTCGCGCCCACGTGCGGACCGAGGTGGCCACCCTGGATCCGGAGACCGGCACGCTGGTTGCGGAGACCTGCGAGGCCGTGCTGCTGAAGGTGGCGCCAGCGACGGAGCCGGAGCTTGTGCCAGATGGCACCCGGCACCACGCCAGTCATTGGGTCCGCGGGGCCGTCCTCAGTGGCACAACCAGCTCCCCCGAGGAAGGCCGCCTGGCGGCCGACTTTGTGGCGATGGAGGACAGCCTGCGGGCGTTTGCCGAAGCCAAGCCGCAGGCGCGTGCCGCGGCCCGGTCGGATCTGCTGGGCAAGGCCAGGCAACTGCGAGACCGCTTGGGCGTGAAGCCTCATTCCCCGTGAACAGGCCGCAGCAGGGCGCCGTGGCCTGCAGCCTCAGCCCGCCGCGCGCCGCGGGGGCGGGGTGTTGCCGTTGTCCATGTCGGAGAGGATGCGCCATTGCCCCTGGGCGTCCTGCCGCAGGGTGAGGGTGAACTTGCCCTGGTCCGCCGGGCCCGGGCCGTAGCGGTAGGCGCCCAGCAGCACCGCTAGCGGGCCCGAGCGTTCGACGGCGAAGGCACGCAGGCTCAGCGGCCCGCCGGCCACCGGGGCGTAATGAGCGCGGATGGCGGCCCGCCCCTGCACCGGCTGCTGCTCGCTGGAGAGCGCGTAGCCCTGGGGTTCGAACAGCGCCACCAGCGCGTCCAGGTCCTTGCCACGCCAGGCCGTCTCGTACTGGCGCAGCAGTTGCTCGAACTCGGGGGGCAGCGCCATGCTGGCCGGGGCTTGTGCCTGGGCGCTGAGCGTGAACAGGGAGAAGACCAGGGCGGGCACAAAGCGCAGCATCGCGGGCTCCGTTCAGGAAGGCCCGCGATGCTGCCCCGGCTCAGCCCAGGCTGACCCAAGTCACGCTGAGCGCTCGCACCGTCCGCGCAAAGACCGTCTGCACGTGGGCTTGCCATTGCGTAACCATATGGCTACAGTAACCCACAGGTTACCTAAAGACAGCGCAACAGCCATGAAGTACGACAGCAATGCCCTGATGGTGGCCCTGGCCGACCCAACCCGCGAGCAGATCGTGCGCCTGCTGCTGGATGGTGAGCATTCGGTGGGCGACATCGCGGCGCAGCTGCCGGTGAGCCGGCCGGCGGTGTCCAAGCATCTGCGCCTGCTGGAGGACTGCGGTCTGGTGGCCTTCCGCAGCGAGGGCACCCGCAATGTCTACAGCCTGCAACCCGACGCGATTGCAGCACTGCGCGACGAACTGAACCGCATGTGGGAGCGCGCGCTGGCGCGCTTCGCCCTGGTGGCCAACAACACGAGCCCAAAGAAAGCGAGCAAGCGATGAGTGCCCTGCCCCCGGTTGAGAAGCGCATCGAAGTGGCGCTGGATGTCGAAGCCGCGTTCGACCTGTTCACGCGCCAGATGAGGCGTTGGTGGCCGCTGGCCACCCATGCCTGCGGCGAGGGCGGCGGTGAAGACGTGCGCTTCGAAGAGCATGTCGGCGGCCGTGTGCTGGAAACCGGCAAGGACGGCAAGGAGCATGTGTGGGGCACGCTCACCGCCTGGGCACCGCCACACCACTTCGCGATGACCTGGCACCCCACCCGCCCGGTGGAGCAGGCCACGCAGGTCTCTGTGTGCTTCGAAGCCCTGCCCGACGGCGGCTGCGCGCTGTTGCTCTGGCATGGCGGCTGGGAGGCGGCAGGCGAACAGGCCGCCGCCATGCACGAGGGCTACGAAGGCGGCTGGGTCGGGGTGCTGGCGCTGTTCCAGCAGGCCGCGCAGGCGGCGTGAGGAGTGTGGCCATGACGCACTGGATGCATCGCCTGCTGTTGCGGGGTTCGCTGCTGGGCCTGCTGCTGGCCGCGCCCCTGCTGCGTGCCGCGGAACCGCTGATCGAACACCGTACCGAGGTGGCGGCCTCGCCGGCCGAGCTGTGGCAGGCCTGGACCACGCGCGAGGGCCTGCGCAGCTTCTTCGCGCCCGACGCGCGCATCGACCCGCGCCCCGGCGGCCTGTTCGAGATCCACTTCAACCCCTACATGCCCGAGGGCCAGCGCGGTGCCGATGGACTGCGCCTGCTGGCCCTGCAGCCCGAGCAGATGCTGAGCTTCGAGTGGAACGCCCCGCCCCATCTGCCCGAGGTGCGCGCGCAGCGCACGGTGGTGATCGTGCGCTTCGAAGCGCTGGGCGAGGGCCGCACGCGCGTCACGCTCAGCCATCTGGGCTGGGGCAGCGGCGGCCAATGGGACGAGGCGCGCGCCTACTTCGGCAAGGCCTGGAGCTTCGTGCTGGGCAATTTGAACCGCCGCTTTGCCGAAGCCAAGCCCATCGACTGGACGCCCTGGCTGGCGCGCCTGAAGGCGGAGGCCGAGCGTGCGGCCAAGTCCTGAGCCGGCCCAGATCGAGCACGCGTTGCGAATCCTCGCGGCGCCCGAGCGGGTGTTTGCCGCGCTGGCCAGCGCGGCGGGGCTGGATGCCTGGTTCACCACAGGGTCCGAGCTGCAGCCCTGGGTGGGCGGGCGCATTCACTGGCGCTGGCGCGGCTGGGGGCCGGATGAAGAGGATTCGGAAGACCAGGGCGAGGTGCTGGCCTATCAGTCGCCGCATCACTTCGCCTTTACCTGGCACCCCAGCGGCCAGCGCACCCGCGTGGACATCCGGGTGGCCGCGCACCCACAGGGCAGCCGCGTGCATTTGGAAGAGCACGGCTTTGCCGACGACGCAGCGGGCCGGCGCGCGCTGATGCGCAATGCCTGCGGCTGGGGCGAAGCCCTGACCCTGTGCAAGCAAGCGCTGGAGCAGGCCGAGCCCTGGCGGCCGCAGCCCCGAGCCCCGTTGCGCTGGGCTCGCCCCGAAGACCTGCCCGCCCTGGTGGCTCTGCTGGCCGACGACGAACTGGGCGCCCGACGTGAAAACCCTGCGCAACTGCAGCCATATGCCAAGGCCTGGGCCGCCATCGCCCGCGATCCGCGCCATGGCGTGCTGGTGCTGGAGCAGGAGGGCGAACTGCGCGGCATGCTGCAGTTCAGCGAACTGCCGGGCCTGAGCCAGTGCGGCCAGTGGCGGGCGCAGATCGAAAGCGTGCGGGTAGCCCGGGCCCACCGCAGCCAGGGCCTGGGCAGGCAGTTGGTGCTTGAAGCGCTGCGCCTGGCGGCGGCTCAGGGTTGCGGCTTGGCCCAGCTCACCACCGACACCCGCCGGCCGGCGGCCCAGCGCTTCTACGAGCGCCTGGGCTTCGTGGCCAGCCATGCCGGCATGAAGCAGATGCTCGCGGCGGATCGGGCCACGGCCCGATCCGCCTGAGCCGGGGCGCTCTTACAGCCCCAGATCGGCCAGGCCCAGGAAGATCGTCTGGCCCACCAGCTCGATGTTCAGGTCCATGCTGCCGTCGCCGTCGGCGTCCACCTGCACCCAGGTGCTGTTGTCGGCCCATTCGTAGCGCACGCTGCCCTGGCCGCCGCCGGTGAAGGCGCCCTGCACCACGAAGGCGAGGGCCTGGTCGCCGGCCATGGCGGGCTTGGCGTCGATGGCGCTGAAGTTCAGCTTGTCCTGGCCCTGCTGGAAGTCGAGCACGCGGTCTTGGTCGCCCTTCATGGCGGCGATGTAGGTCCAGGCGAAGGTGTCGGCGCCGGCGCCACCCCACAGGCTGTCATGGCCCATGCCGCCGTCCAGGTAGTCCTTGCCGTCCTCGCCGCGCAGCCAGTCGCTGCCATGCTCGGCCAGCAGCACGTCGTCGCCGTTGCCGCCCCACAGGCTGTCGTTGCCCATGTTGCCGTACAGGAAGTCGTTGCCGCCCTGGCCCAGCAGGGTGTCGTTGCCTTCCATGCCGAAGAAGGTGTCGCTGCCGGCATTGCCGGTGATGCGCTCGCCATCGGCCGTGCCGTGGGCGGTGTGGGCCGCCTCGTTGGTGAACACCAGTTCTTCCACGTTCAGGGGCACGGTGGCATCGGCCAGGGTGGTGAAGGCCATGTCCCAGCTGCCTTCGCCATCGGCCTCGGCCACCAGGTCGGCGGGGTTGTCCATCACATAGCGGTCGTTGCCGGGGCCGCCGGCCATCAGGTCGGCACCGCTGCCGCCGTCCAGCAGGTCGTTGCCGGCGCCGCCATACAGATGGTCGTTGCCGCCCATGCCGTAGAGGCTGTCGGCGCCGCTGCCGCCGCGCAGCACATTGACCTGCGCGTTGCCGGTGCCGGTGAAGTCCTGGCCGCCGATGGCCGTGAGGTTCTCGACGAAGGAGAAGGGCACGGTGCCCTGGTTGTCGTTCAGGCTCAGCGCGGTCAGCGTGGTCTGCACGGTGTCGGTGCCGCCGTTGAAGTTCTCCAGCACGACGTCGCCCACGTTGTCGACGATGTAGGTGTCGTTGTGCAGGCCGCCGTACAGGGTGTCGGCGCCGGTGCCGCCGTCCAGCAGGTCTTCACCGCTGCCGCCGTCCAGGAAGTCGTTGCCGTCGAGGCCGC
Source organism: Inhella proteolytica (assembly GCF_016093275.1). Classification (GTDB taxonomy): domain Bacteria; phylum Pseudomonadota; class Gammaproteobacteria; order Burkholderiales; family Burkholderiaceae_C; genus Inhella; species Inhella proteolytica. The sequence goes on along the minus strand of NZ_JAEDAK010000019.1, from coordinate 8,258 downwards.
GCAGGGTGTCGTTGCCGTCGGCGCCACGCAGCTCGTCTTCCAGGCTCCAGCCGGTGAGGACGTTGGCCGCGCTGTTGCCGGTGCCCTTGAAGCGCACATCGCCCAGCACCTGGCCGTTGGCGTTCAGGGTGACGAAGAACTCCAGGTTCTCCACGTTGGAGTTGAGCACCACGCCGGAAATATTGGCGCGCACGGTGTCGGTGCCCTCATTGGGCATCTCGAAGGTCCAGTCGCCCAGGTTGTCGACGTCGTAGACATCGTTGCCGGTGCCACCGGCCAGGTAGTCGGCGCCGGCGCCGCCCAGCAGCAGGTCGTTGCCGCCCGCGCCGTAGAGCTCGTCGTCGGCGCTGCTGCCGCTGATCTGGTTGTCCAGCGGGTTGCCAATGCCCTTGAAGCCGCCCGCCGGGGCCTGGCCCATGAAGCTCAGGTTCTCCACGGAGGAATCCAGGTAGTACTCGGCCAGCGTGGTCTGCACCGTGTCAAAGCCCGCGTTCGGGCCCTCGATCACCTCGTCGCCCAGATGGTCCACGCGGTAGATGTCGTTGCCCAGGCCGCCCATCATGCGGTCGGCGCTCAGGCCGCCATCCAGCACGTCGTTGCCGTTGCCGCCGATGAGTTCGTTGCTGGCCGCGTTGCCGGTGAAGTAGGCGTTGCCGATCAGCTTGTTCACGTCCGCCACCAGGCGTTCGATGTGGCTGGGCAGGGTGACGTGGTTGACGTCGGTGTAGAGCGTGTCCCAGCCCTCGCCGGCCACTTCGGTCAGGCTGTCCATCGCGCCGTACACAAGGTAGAGGTCGTCGCCCGCGCCGCCGTAGAGCTGGTCGGCGTCGGCGCCGCCATTGAGCACGTCGTTGCCGGTGCCGCCGTACAGCTTGTCGTTGCCGGCGCCGCCGCGCAGGTCGTCGTGGCCGCCCTGGCCGTAGAGGGTGTCGTTGCCGATGCCGCCGTCCACCCAGTCGTCGCCTTCGCCGGCGTAGACGGTGTCGTTGCCGGCCTCGGCACTGATCGCCTCGGCACTGGCCGAGCCGATGAAGACGTTGTCGAACTGACCCAGCTTGGTGCTGGGCAGCTGGCGCATCGCCGTGGCGGGGGCGCCGTTGTTATTGATCGTGAAGGGGACCGAGGTGACCGGTTCGTTGGTGTCGCCGCCGCCTTCGCCAATCAGAATGCTTGCCATCGTCTGCTCCGTTCAAACGCCGCGCTTGGGGCGGCAGGTTGTTGATGGGAGTCAGTGTGGAAAGTGCCGGTTTCAATGCGGCTTGCGCTCGGTTGCCTTTGTTGGCGGCCTTGTTTCGTTCGTTGATCGAGGCTCAGGCCGGCTCGAGAAAGGGGCTCAAGTGCTTCAAGGCGCGGGCCACCGCCTCTTCCTTTTCTCCTACCGGGGCCACGTAGTGCAGGGCGGCGGCGGCGGCGTCCCGTCCCACGCAGCGGGCAATGACCCAGGCGGCCAGGTACTGCGAGGCCATGCAGCCGCCCGCGGTGGCCACATTGCCGGCGGCGAAGAAGGGCTGGTTCAACACCTCCACGCCGGCCTCCTGAACCCAGGGCTTGGTGATGAGGTCGGTGCAGGCCGGCACCGCATCCAGCAGGCCCAGCTTGGCCAGGATCAGGGCGCCCGAGCACTGCGCACCAATCAGCTGGCGCCGCGGGTCCAGGCGCAGCTGGGCCATCAGCGTGGCATCGGCCACCACCTCACGGGTCTTGACGCCGCTGCCCACCAGCACGACATCGGCCGTCGGCAGCGCATCCAGCCGCGACTGCGCGTGCACGGTCACGCCGTTCATGGAGGTGACGGTGGGCGCGGGGCAGCACAGCGTGACACGCCAGCCGGGCTGCTTGACGCGGTTCAGGACGCCCAGGGCAATCAGGGAGTCGAGCTCGTTGAAGCCTTCAAAGGTGAGGATGGCGATGTGCATGGGGGGCATGGGGCATGAGGTGGAAGCCGGGGCGATCTTCAGAGGCCCCGGCGGTTCAGAACAGCGATCGCCCCGTCAAGGTGGTGAACCACTCCAGCGCCATCGAGCCCGCCAGCGAGTTGCCCGAGGGCTCCAGCGCGGGCGACCACACGCACACCCCGCATTCGCCCGGAACCAGGGCCACGATGCCACCGCCCACGCCGCTCTTGGCCGGCAGGCCCACGCGGAAGGCGAAGTCGCCCGCGGCGTCGTAGGTGCCGCAGGTCAGCATCAGGGCGGAGAGCCGCTTGGCCGGACTCTCGTCCAGGATGCGCGTGGCCGTGCCGGGCAGGCAGCCGCGGTTGGCCAGAAAGCCCACCGCGCGCGCCAGCTCCACGCAGCTCATCTCGATGGCGCATTGGCGGCAGTAGGCATCCAGCACCCGCTCCACCGGGTTGTGCAGATTGCCGAAGCTCTTCATGAAATGCGCCATCGCCGCGTTGCGGTCCGCATGGCCCAGCTCCGAGCGCGCCACGCGGCGGTCGTAATGGATCTCGGCCTCGCCGGCCAGCAGCCGCAGGAACTCGACCACCGCGTTCTCCGGCACCGCGAAGCGGGTGCAGAGGATGTCGGTGATCACCAGCGCGCCGGCGTTGATGAAGGGGTTGCGCGGCCGGCCGGCCTCGTGCTCCAGCTGCACCAGCGAATTGAAGGGGTTGCCCGAAGGCTCGCGGCCCACGCGCTGCCACAACGGCTCGCCCACGCGCTGCAGGGCCAGCACCAGGGCGAAGAGCTTGGAGATGCTCTGGATGGAAAAGCGCTGCCGCGCCGCGCCCACCTCGAACACCTGGCCGTCCAAGGTGACCACCGCCATGCCGAACTGCCTGGCTTGCACCCGCGCGAGCTCGGGGATGTACTGCGCCACCTGGCCCTGGCCCATCAGCGGCTGCACGCGGGTCTCAATCTCCTGCAGCACCGCGGCGTAATCAATGCGCGAACTCATGCGGCCGGATTGTGGGTGGCCGGCCTTGCCGGTGCGGCAAGCCAGGCTAGCCCGGCGCCTGTCCGTCTTGCTCGATCGGCTCCACCTGCTCCTGCGCCGGCCGCGTGCGCAGCGGCGGTGCAAAGGGCGGCGGAAAGCCGACGAAGCACAGCACCAGCAGCACCGGCAGCAGCAGATAGAACAGCGGCTTGCGCAGGCTGAGCTTGAGGTTCATCGGGCGCAGATGGAGCCACCCCGCCTGGTTGCAAGGGTCGAGGCGGGCGTGAGCCCGCAGGCCGCTCAGGCCTTCAGCTCCAGCACCACCTCGCCCGACACCGGATCGGTCACCCCCAGGCCCTCGCCCAGCTCTTCCAGCAGGCCGCGGATCTTGTCCAGCTGGGCAATCATGGCCGGCCGCGCGGCCGCCAGCTGCTCCATGCCCTGCCACTCACCCACCAGGCAGAAGCTGCGCTCGCCGGTGCGGAGCATCACCACCCGCTGCAGGCCCTGCCACTGCGGCTGCAACTCGCGGTGGGCATCGATGAAGGCCTGCTCCTGCCCCGGCTTGACGCGGAAGCGCACGACGTTGAAGGCACCCATGATTCGAGCCTCCTTGGCTGCTGAGTGGAGGGGCCATGTTCCCACCGCGGCGGGGTTTGTGCACCCGTTGGATGGCCCGGCGCCTACGCTCGCGGGCAGCGCACCACGCGGAAGCCTTCGGCTGCGTCGGGCGCCTGAAACCAGGCCGTGACCGCATCGAACTCGGCCTCGCTGGTCCAAGGCGTGCCGGGCGGCAGGTGGGCGCTGCGCTGCCGCAGCTGCTGCTTGCACAGCGCGTCGGGGGTGTCGATCCAGTGCAGCTCATGGGCTGCGCCGGCCGCTTCGAACAGCTCGCGGAACCAGGCACGCTGCTTCAGGGTGTTGGCCGGAAAGTCCAGCACCACATCGAGGCCACGCCGCAGCAGGGCCTTGATTTGCGGCGCCAGCGCCGCCTGCAGCCGACCCGCGCAGCGCTCGAAGTCCTTCAGCGTCAGGATCTCGCCGGGGTAGAGCGTTTCCAGCAGCGCGTCCTGTACGAACAGCAGCGCACCCGTCTGCGCGGCCAGGGCCTTGGCGTGGGTGGTCTTGCCGGCGGCCATCTTGCCGCAGAGAAAGTAGAGCGTGGCCATGGCCTGATGCCCGTTGGCTCAGCCGGCCAGGCTGGCGCGTTGGGCCAGCTCCAGGTAGTGCCGCACCTGCTTGGCCGCCACATCTTCCGCCGTGCGGAGCTTGATGTGCCGGCGCAGCTTGCCCGCGCCTTCCAGCACCCGATGAACGTCCGGCAGGGCAGCCCCGGCGCTGAATTCCAGCGACACATGCTCGCGGTAGGCGAACAGGCCGCAGAAATGCGCATCGGCACCGAACAGGATGCCGCCGTACTTCAGCTCCTCGCGGATGCCGGGGCCCAGCCCCAGCGCCAGCGTGCGCACCTGCTGGAGCAGGTCATGGCGTTCGGCGCTGACGAGGTGGAGGTCGGACAGCAGTCGCTGGATTCGGGGGTCGTTGGGGGCTGGATTGCGGGCGGTCATGGGCAACAGGGGGCTCAAGGTTCGTCACGATAGGCCCTCCGCTGCGCGGCGCTAAGACCGAAAGAATGAGGGCCTCCAAGCCCGCATCACCCGCTGCCATTCCGCGCTGGCTTGGCCGGCAGGCCAACTGCGTGCGCGCTGATAGGCCAGGAAGCGCAGCCAGTCCAGGGTGAAGCCCTTCTCCTCCAGGAACTGCAACGAGTCGTCCAGCCCCAGCAGTCGAGCAGGCCCACCCACCCCCGGCAGCGCCAGCAGCAGGAAGCGCCGGTCACGCTGCGTGGTCCAGGTAACGCGCGGATCCGGGGACACGAACACCACGTTCTCCTCGATGCGCCAATGGCCGAGGTCGGTCAGGGTCTCCGGCAGGATGTCGGCCCACTCGGACGCGGCAAATCGCCCATCGGCGAAGAAGTAGAGCGTGTTGCCTGACAAGTCGCTTTCGGTCTCGGCCATGTGCCATTCGCCCGTCAGCTGTTGCGGGTTGAGGGGCAGGCGCCGCACCGGCAGCCGGCTCGCGAGCCGCCGCCAGCAGTGCGCTGCCGCGCAGGGTGCGGGGCTGGCAGGCGCGCTCGGATGCCCTGCCGCCAAACCGAGGGCAACCAGGCGGGCCAAGAAGCTTGCGCGTTTCATGGTGTCGGATCCTCGGTCGGTGTCAGGTGTTGCAGAAGCCTTGCGCAGCGCCCAGTCGCTTGGGCACACCCGTTGGAGGGCTGCAGGGTCCAGTCGGACAGCCGCCCTTGTTTGGCCAGGACTTCAAGGACCATGAATTCGTACTCCGCTTCCCTCTTGCCTAGCTGAGCTGGCTCCGCTGGCGCTGTTGACCGGCTCCAGGTGTCGCAAAAAGTGCGGGCGCTCATGGGCTATTCGGCTTCGGCAGTTCCACTTCATAGGTAGCGCTGCGCTCGAAGCAGCGCTGCACCCGATCCGGGCGATAGGGCAGGCCGCAGGGCCGCCATCCCACCCGAAACCTGAGCACTTCGCCGCTGAAATCAGCGCTGATGAGGAAGCGATGCTCCCAGGTTGCTTCGCCTTCCTGCGGTAGTTGTATGTGCCAGATCTGAAGCAGTCTTCCGGCAAGGGCCCGCTCCTCCAAGCGCAGGAAATAGGACATTCGGTCTGCCGCCTCGACCAGCCAGCGCTGACCATGAACCAGCCCGTAAGGCAGATTGGTCGTCGACAGCTGATTGCGGTCGACTTCGGTCTGGGCGCAGCCCCAAGGGCCTGTCGTGTTGCCGAACTCACATCGCGCTGTCGGCGGAACGAAGCGCTCAAGGTCGTGCCTCGTCAATCCGCGCCCACTTTCCTTCAGTTCTAGACTTTGAATATGACGCTTGAGTTCAGTGGCGAGAAGTTTGGCCTTGCGGCTCGATACGGGCGCCGCAATCTGGCTTCGTCTTGCCTGTGAACCAAGGCCAAGGGTGCGCCCCGCCAAGGCCTGCATAAGGCCTTCGATGGAGTCGGACAAGACTTGGCCGCCGCACCATTTCCCGCTGTTGTCCTGGTAGTCCGTCATGCTGCCAAGTTCCTGCCCTCGCGCATCGCTCACGACCAGCTTCATGCCAAAGACGGCATGGGCGGTACCTGGCACAACCTCTCTCAGCCTGCTGAGGTCCACGTACAAGGACGCCGGATCGGGTGGTTCGGGAAAGTGCTCCACTATCTCCACGTGGGGTGACAAGGTGGAGGCATCGACAGAAAGCCCGAGTGCCCTCAGCTCTTGTTCTGCTGGCGTGCGAAGGAAGATGCGATTTGCATGCGCTCCCGTCACAGAAGCGTATGACTTGACTCGTTCAGTGCATGCCAAGTGCTCCGCATGCATCAGCGCCAGCGTGTCAAGCCGCTGCTGCTCCTGGTGCCGCAAGAGGCTGTAACGAAGACCAAGTGCAAGCAGCAGCAACAAGGCGGCTGCTATGACAACGCCCTTCAGTCGGGCACTGACATAGCCCGCCAACAGCGCAGCGACAGAAAGAGCAACTGCAGCAACGGTGAGCAGACTCTTGAAGTCCAAGACCAGCGGGACGTCGGACCAGGCGGGCAGAGGTAGGCAGACTGCGACACACGCCAGCAGCGCATTGCGTAAGCCCCAAACCTTCATTGCTCCTCCTCCCTGTAGGTGAGCACTCTAGAGGGAGGACGGTCATGAAAATGCTGCTTCTACCGCGTCAACTGCCCATACAACCCCGCCAACCTCCCCGGCAGTTCCTCCGGCCGCCGCACCCAGGCCCAGCCCGCGTCCCCAAACAACCCGGGCAACACCTCGGGCGCCGCCTCGTCGATCGACACCGCAAAGGGCAGCAGCCCGGCGGCGCGCGCCTCCAGCACGGCCTGGCGCGTGTCCTCCTGGCCCCAGCGGCCCTCGTAGCCGTCGAGGTCGTGCGGCTTGCCGTCGGTCAGCAAGATCAAGAGCCGCTGGCGCTCAGGCCGCTGCTGCAGGCGGCGGGTCGCGGCGCGCAGGGCGGCACCCATGCGGGTGTAGTAGCCGGGCTTGAGCGCGCCCAGGCGCGCCTGCACGGCCTCGTTCCAGCGTTCGTCGAAGCCCTTGAGTTCGTGCAGGCGCAGCTGCCGGCGTACAGAGCTGAAGCCCAGCATGGCGAAGGCGTCGCCGCTGCTGCTCAGCGCGGAGCCGAAGCAGTAGAGCGCGTCGCGGATGACGTCGATGACGCGCTGGGTGTTGTTGGCGTGGGCGTCGGTGCTGAGCGAGAGGTCGGCCAGAAGCAGGCTGGCCAGCTCGCGCTGGGCGCGCACGCGGCGCTCGTACACCGCGGCCACGCCGACGGGATGGCTGGCGTGGCGCACCCAGGCGTCGAGGTCGAGCTGCTCGCCCTCGCGTTCGCCGCGGCGCCAGCGCGGCGCGGCGCGCTGCAGCTCCAGGCGGCGGCGCAGCTGGGCGGCCTGGGTGCGCAGGGCGGCTTGCGGCGCCCAGGGCTGCGGGTCGCGCGCCTGCAGGGCCTGGGCCAGCACGCGGCGGGGCTGCAGGCTCTGGGTGCGCGGCTGCCATTCGGGCAGCCATTCCCCTTCGCCGACGACGAGGTCGTCGGCGCTGGCGGCGGGCAGGTCGAGGTCGAAGCGCACGCGTGCGGCCAGGCTGCCCTTCTGCTCCTGCTTTTGCAGCACCAGGGTGTCGAGTTCCTCGGCGGCGACGTCGGCGTCGCCATCGTCCTGGTCGTCCTGCGCGCGGTCGATCTGGAAGGGGTCGGAGAAGGTCTTCAGCCACTCGGTCTTGGAGCCCAGCAGGAGGGGCGCGCGGCTGGCCTGCAGCTCGTCCTGGCGCTGCACGCGGCGGCGCTGCGCCAGGGTCTGCTGGCGGGCGCGGGCGGCCGGGTCGGCCTCGGGTTCAAGCGCCTGCGCCACCGGCGTGCCGGCGGGCATGGGGCGCAGCCAGCACCACAGCGGGGCCAGCAGCACGGGGTCGAGCTCGCCCTCGGCCTCGCCGCTGAGCAGTGCGGCGCGCAGCTGGGCCTCGGCGGGCGATTCGGGTTCGGGCCGGCGCAGCGCCAGTTCGGCGCTGCGCAGCTGCTCCCAGGTGTCGGCCAGGCCGGGGAAGGTGTGCAGCACGCGCCGGGTGGCGGCCAGATTGCCCTGCAGCCAGCCGGCGTTCGGATCCAGCTGCGAGGCCAGTGCAGCCAGCCAGCGGTAGAGCGCGCGGTTCAGCGCCTGCTCCGGGTAGCGCGCCAGGCGCTCGGGCAGGGCCAGTACCTCGGGGTCCAGCTGGGCCAGGGGCGCGCGGGTGCCGGCCCCGGCCAGGCGCTGCCACAGCCCGCGCTCGCCGCCCACCCGCACCGGCGCGGCCTGGGCCAGGCGGGCGCGGCCGCC
>NZ_JAEDAK010000018.1 GCF_016093275.1 Inhella proteolytica | reverse complement strand
CGTGCAGCAGCGCCTTGGAGGGGATGCAGCCGACGTTCAGGCAGACGCCACCGAGCGTGGCGTAGCGCTCGACCAGCACGACCTTGAGGCCGAGGTCGGCCGCGCGGAAGGCGGCCGAGTAGCCGCCGGGGCCGCCGCCGAGCACGAGGACCTCGCACTCCAGGTCGGCGCCGCCGGTGTGGACGGCAGTGGCGATGGGGGCCGCGATGGGCGCGGCCACGGGAGCAGCGACCGGTGCCGCAGCCACCGGCGCTGGCGCTGCAGCGACTGCCGCGCCTTCGACGAGCGCGATCAGGTCACCCTGGTTGATCTTGTCGCCGAGCTTGACCTTCAGCTCCTTGAGCACGCCCGCGCCGGTGGCGGGGATTTCCATCGAGGCCTTGTCGCTCTCCACCGTGATCAGGCTCTGGTCGACGGCGACGGCATCGCCCGGCTTGACCAGGATCTCGATGATGGCCACGTCCTTGAAGTCGCCGATGTCGGGAACGCGCAGTTCGATCTGTGCCATGTCGCCGACCTCAGAGCAGTACGCGGCGGAAGTCCGCCAGGATGGCGCCCAGATAGGCGTTGAAGCGGGCCGCAGCCGCGCCGTCGATGACGCGGTGGTCCCAGCTCAAGGACAGCGGCAGCGTCAGGCGCGGCTCGAATTCCTTGCCGTTCCACACCGGCTTCATGAAGCTCTTGCACACGCCCAGGATGGCCACTTCGGGCGCATTGATGATGGGCGTGAAGTAGGTGCCGCCGATGCCGCCGAGCGACGAGATGCTGAAGCAGCCGCCGCTCATCTCAGCCGGGCTGAGCTTGCCGTCGCGCGCCTTGGCGGCGAGCTCGCTCATCTCCTTGGCGATCTGCGCCACGCCTTTCTGGTCGGCGTCCTTGATGACGGGCACCACCAGGCCGTTGGGCGTGTCGGCTGCGAAGCCGATGTGGAAGTACTTCTTCAGCACCAGTTCGTCGCCATCCAGGCTGGCGTTGAACTCGGGGAACTTCTTCAATGCCGCCACGCAGGCCTTGATCAAGAAGGCCAGCATGGTGAACTTGACGCCCGACTTCTCGTGCTCCTTGTTCATCGCCACGCGGAAGGCCTCCAGCTCGGTGATGTCCGCTTCGTCGTGGTTCGTCACGTGCGGGATGACGACCCAGTTGCGATGCAGGTTGGCGCCGCTGATCTTCTTGATGCGCGAAAGCGGCTTGCGCTCAACCGCGCCGAACTTCGAAAAGTCCACCTGCGGCCACGCCAGCACATTCAGGCCCGATCCGCCACCCGCGGGAGCGGCCGGGGCTTTGGCGGCTTGCGCCTGGGTCTGCGTTGCGCCGGCCATCACCGCGCCAACGAAAGCTTGCACGTCCTCCTGGGTGATGCGGCCCTTGGGGCCGGAGCCCTTGACCTCTGCCAGCGGCACGCCCAGCTCGCGGGCGAATTTGCGCACCGACGGGCTGGCGTGCGGCAGCTTGCCAGTGGCGGCCAGGGGCTCATGCGGCGCGGCAGCAGGTTGGCTGCGCGCTGGCGCCGGCGCACTGGCTGCCACGGGGGCAGCGGCCACAGCGGCTGGTGCGGCGCTCGGCTGAGCGGGCGCGGCAGCAGCCGCACCGGCGACGCCGCTGAGCACCAGCACGGCGCTGCCGATGTTGACCTTGTCGCCCAACTGGACCTTGAGTTCCTTGACCACGCCAGCGTGGCTGCTCGGAATCTCCATCGAGGCCTTGTCGCTCTCGACGGTGATGAGGCTCTGCTCGACCTTGACCGTGTCGCCCGGCTTGACCAGCAGCTCGATGACGGCCACATCCTTGAAGTCGCCGATGTCCGGCACCACGACAGTGACGTCGCCACCCGCGGCAACCGGCACTGCGGCCGGTGCGGGCGCGGCCACCGCAGGGGCCGGCGCCGGCGCGGCCGCCACGGCAACCGAAGTGTTGGGCGCCGGCGCCGCAGCGCCAGCGGCTTCCAGCTCCAGGATCAGGTCACCGATGTTGACCGTATCGCCCAGCTTGACCTTGAGCGCCTTGACGACACCGCCATGGCTGCTCGGGATCTCCATCGAGGCCTTGTCGCTCTCCACGGTGATCAGCGACTGCTCGGGGCGGATGGTGTCGCCTTCCTTGACCAGCACTTCGATGATCGCGACGTCCTTGAAGTCCCCGATGTCCGGGACCTTGACTTCCACCAATGCCATGTTGGTGCGTCCTTATGCGTAGAGCGGGTTGATCTTGTTGGCGTCAATGCCGTACTTGGCAATCGCGTCGGCCACCTTGGCGGCCGGCAGCTTGCCTTCGTCGGCCAACGCCTTGAGGGCGGCCACGACGATGTAGTGGCGGTTCACCTCGAAGTGCTGACGCAGCTTGCTGCGGAAGTCGCTGCGGCCGAAGCCGTCGGTGCCCAGCACCTTGTAGGCGCGGCCGGCGGGAATGAAGGCACGGATCTGGTCGGCGTAGGCCTTCATGTAGTCGGTCGAGGCCACCACCGGGCCGCTGGTCTTGCTGAGCTGCTGCGCCACGAAGGAGACGCGCGGGGTCTCGGTGGGGTGCAGCAGGTTCCAGCGCTCGGCGTCCTGGCCGTCGCGCGCCAGTTCGTTGAAGCTCGGGCAGCTCCACACGTTCGCGCCCACGCCCCAGTCGGCTTCGAGCAGCTTCTTGGCCTCCATCGATTCACGCAGGATGGTGCCGCTGCCGAGCAGGTTCACTTCCAGGGACTGCTTGGCGGCGGGCTGCAGCAGGTACATGCCCTTGAGGATCTCGGCTTCCGTGCCGGCCGTCAGGCCCGGCATGGCGTAGTTCTCGTTCAGCAGGGTCAGGTAGAAGAACACGTTCTCCTGCTTGCCGACCATGCGCTCCAGGCCGTTGTGCATGATGACGGCAACCTCGTGCGCGAAGGTCGGGTCGTAGCTGATGCAGTTCGGGATGGTGCCGGCCAGGATATGGCTGTGGCCGTCCTCGTGCTGCAGGCCTTCGCCGTTCAGCGTGGTGCGGCCGCTGGTGCCGCCGAGCAGGAAGCCGCGCGCCTGCATGTCACCCGCGGCCCAGGCCAGGTCGCCAATGCGCTGGAAGCCGAACATCGAGTAGTAGATGTAGAAGGGGATCATCACGCGGTTGTTCGTCGAATACGACGTCGCCGCGGCGATCCACGAGGCCATGCCGCCGGCCTCGTTGATGCCCTCTTGCAGGATCTGACCGGCCTTGTCCTCGCGGTAGTACATCACCTGGTCCTTGTCGACCGGGGTGTAGAGCTGGCCCTTGGGGTTGTAGATGCCAATCTGGCGGAACAGGCCTTCCATGCCGAAGGTGCGCGCCTCGTCCACCAGGATGGGCACGACGCGCGGGCCCAGTTCCTTGTCGCGCAGCAGCGCGGTCAGGAAGCGTACGTACGCCTGGGTGGTGGAGATCTCACGGCCTTCAGGCGTGGGGTCCAGCACGGCCTGAAAGCTTGAGAGCGGCGGCACGGTGAAGCTCTCGTCGGCCTTGACGCGGCGCTTGGGCAGGTAGCCACCCAGGGCCTGGCGGCGCTCGTGCAGGTAGCGCATCTCCGGGGTGTCGTCAGCCGGCTTGTAGTACGGGATCTTGGGCAACTCGCTGTCCGGGATGGGGATGCCGAAGCGGTCGCGGATGTACTTGATGTCCTCGTCGGTCAGCTTCTTGGTCTGGTGGACGGTGTTCTTGCCCTCACCGGCCTTGCCCATGCCGTAGCCCTTGACCGTCTTCACCAGCAGCAGCGTGGGCTGGCCGGTGGTGTTGTGGTGGGCCTGGTGGAAGGCGGCGTAGACCTTCTCGGGCTGGTGACCACCGCGGCGCAGCTCGAAGATCTCGTCGTCGCTCATGTGCTCGACGAGCTTGGCGGTTTCCGGGTACTTGCCAAAGAAGTGCTTGCGGACGTAGGCGCCGTCGTTGGCCTTCATGGCCTGGTAGTCGCCGTCCACGGTTTCCATCATCAGCTGCTTGAGCTTGCCGCTCTTGTCGCGCGCCAGCAGCTCGTCCCAGCCCTTGCCCCAGACCAGCTTGATGACGTTCCAGCCGCTGCCGCGGAACTCGCCCTCGAGCTCCTGGATGATCTTGCCGTTGCCGCGCACCGGGCCGTCCAGGCGCTGCAGATTGCAGTTGATGACGAAGACCAGGTTGTCCAGGCCCTCGCGCGCGGCGAGACCAATGGCACCCAGGCTTTCCGGCTCGTCCATCTCGCCGTCGCCCATGAAGGCCCAGACCTTGCGCTGCGCCGTGTCGGCAATGCCGCGGGCATGCAGGTACTTGAGGAAGCGCGCCTGGTAGATCGCCATCAGCGGGCCCAGACCCATGCTGACGGTGGGGAACTGCCAGAACTCCGGCATCAGCTTGGGGTGCGGGTAGCTGGACAGGCCCTTGCCATCCACTTCCTGGCGGAAGCTGTCGAGCTGCGCCTCGCTCAGGCGACCTTCCAGGAAGGCACGCGCGTAGATGCCGGGCGCGCTATGGCCCTGGATGTAGAGCAGGTCGCCGCCGTGGCTTTCGTTCTCGGCGTGCCAGAAGTGGTTGAAGCCGGCGCCCAGCATCGAGGCCAGCGAGGCGAAGGAGCCGATGTGGCCACCCAGGTCGCCGCCGTCGGCGGGGTTCAGGCGGTTGGCCCGCACCACCATGGCCATGGCGTTCCAGCGCATGTAGGCGCGCAGGCGCTTTTCGATCTCGATATTGCCCGGGCAGCGTGCTTCCTGGTCGGCCGGAATGGTGTTCAGGTAGGCCGTGTTCGCGCTGAAGGGCACATCGATGCCGGCCTGGCGGGCCTCGTCAATCAGCGCTTCCAGGATGAAGTGAGCGCGTTCACCGCCCTCCTCGCCAATGACCGCCTTGAGGGCGTCCAGCCACTCCTGGGTTTCGCGGGGATCAGCGTCGTTGGGGCGCGCGGCCAGGATGTCGTTCGGCTGGGCGGACATGGGGGACGTCTCCGTTTTTAGAGTCACAACTCGAATCGAGGGCGGAGTGTGCCATAGGCCGCCCATCTTTCAAATGGCGGATAGCCTTTCCGCATTACGAAACCGAGTGGAGGTCGAGATAATCACGCGATGCCTCTCCGCCCCGACTGGAGCCAGTCGCTCCAGACCCTCTTTCGCCCCGCCCTGGCCGCCGCCACGCGCTGGTGGCGCCGCCAGTCACCCGCGCGCCAGGACCGCTTCGCCACCCTGGGCCCGCTGCTCTCGGTGCTGCTCTTCCTGGGCACCATCGTGTTGGCCTTCTGGTACCTGCGCAACGAAGAAATCGAGCGCGAGAGCGAGGCTGTCAAGCGCGACACCGAGATCGCCCAGCAACAGCTGCGCTTGCGCCTGATCGAGAACCAGGAGCAGATGGCGCGCATCGCGCGGGAAATCGTGACGCGCGCGATCGACACCTACGAGTTCAGCGCCCAGGCCAGCGCCTTCGCGCGCGAACGGCCCGAGGTCATGCACATCACCTGGCTCAGCGCCCGGCGCGAGCGGCGCGCCTCGGTGGCCAGCACCGGCTTCCAGGCCCCCACGCTGATGGCCCCGGGCTCGGCCGACCCTTCGATGCCCCAGGGCAACAACGTGCCCGACCAGACCTTCGTGGCCGTGCGCGAGCGCCGCCAGCCGCTCTACACCGGCGCCTTCAACGATGCGGTGGGCAATCTGGTCTTCCAGCTGCAGGTGCCGCTGATCGACCGCCATGGCTTTGCCGGGGTGCTGATCGCGGAGTACGGCGTCGAGGCCCTGCTGCGCTACTACGTGCCGAGCGAGGTGGCCTCGCGCCACGCCATCGCGGTGCTGGACCCGAACGAGCTGGTGGTGGCCAGCACCGTCACCCCCATGCCCGGCGTGACGCCCGGCAAGGCCGCCATCCTGCACGAGGTGCCGCTGGCGCCGGCGCTCAATGGCCTGGTGCTGCGTGGCCAGGGCTACCGCACCAGCATCGGCCTGATCTCCAACACCCTGTTCTGGATGGTGGTGGCCCTGGCCACGCTCACCGTCTGGATGCTGCTGGGCACCTGGCGCCACATGCGCCGGCGCCTGCACATGCAGAACGCCCTGCTGGCCGAGACCAACTTCCGGCGTGCGATGGAGAACTCCATGCTCACCGGCATGCGTGCCCTCGACATGGAGTCGCGCATCGTCTACGTGAACCCGGCCTTCTGCGCGATGACCGGCTTCACCGAAGCCGAGCTGCTCGGCCACCGCCCGCCCTTCCCGCACTGGCCGCGCGACCGCATTGAAGAAAACCAGCGCCTGCTGGATCAGGAGATGCAGGGCCGCAGCCCCAGCGGCGGCATTGAAGTCAAGGTGATGCGCAAGGACGGCTCGGTGTTCGACGCGCGCATGTACGTCTCGCCCTTGGTGGACGCCAAGGGCAAGCAGACCGGCTGGATGGCCTCGATGACCAACATCACCGAGGCCAAGCGCGTGCGCGACCAGCTCAGCGCCAGCCACGAGCGCTTCACCACCGTGCTGGAAGGCCTGGACGCCGCCGTGTCGGTGCTTTCCATCCCGCAGCAGGAACTGCTGTTCGCCAACCGCAGCTACCGGCTCTGGTTCGGCGCCGAGAGCCTGGGCCACACCCAGCTGGCCGAGCAACCCGGCACCCAGCTGGCACTGCCCAGCGACGATGTGGACGACTACACCGGCCTGCCCGCCCAGCCGCTCACCGAAGGGCCCGGCAGCAGCCCGCGCGAGGTCTATGTGGAGCAGCTGGAGCGCTGGTTCGACGTGCGCACGCGCTACCTGCAATGGACCGACGGCCGCCTGGCGCAGATGCTGATCGCCACCGACATCACCAGCCGCCGTGCCGCCGAGCAGCAGGCCGAGGCCCAGGCCGCCAAGGCCCAGGTGACGAGCCGCCTGATCACCATGGGGGAAATGGCCAGCTCGGTGGCGCATGAGCTGAACCAGCCGCTGACCGCCATCACCAACTACTGCAACGGCATGATCAGCCGCGTGCGCGGCGACAACATCGCCAAGGACGATCTGCTGGCCGCACTGGAAAAGACCAGCAAGCAGGCCCAGCGCGCCGGCCAGGTGATCCATCGCATACGCGCCTTCGTGAAGCGCAGCGAACCGCAGCGTCAGACGGCGCAGGCCGCCGACATCGTGGAGGACGCGGTCGAACTGGCCTCGATCGAGCTGCGCCGCCGCAATGTGCAGCTGCACACCTATGTGGCGCAGCGCCTGCCCGCGCTGCTGGTAGACCCGATCCTGATCGAGCAGGTGCTGCTGAACCTGCTGAAGAACGCCGCCGAGGCGATCGACATCGCCAAGCTGCCGCCCTCGCGCCGCCATATCGAGCTGCGTGTGGTCCCGCGCCACATGCCGGACCAGGGCGGCACCATCGAGTTCTCCGTGCAGGACATGGGCCCCGGCCTGCCCGAGGACGCGATCAACCGCATCTACGAGGCCTTCTACTCCACCAAGGCCGACGGCCTGGGCATCGGCCTAGGGTTATGCCGGTCTATCGTCGAGAGCCACCAGGGCCGGCTGCGCGCCGAGAATCTCTACAATGGCGAGCTTGTTTCGGGCTGCCGCTTCTCGTTCACGATCCCCGTCGATCTGCGCCACGCGGACAGCTTCACTCCCTCCCCGACCGCCAGCACCACACCATGAGTTTGATTCCCAAGAAGGGCAATGTCTTTGTCGTCGACGACGACGAGGCCGTGCGTGACTCCCTGCAATGGCTGCTGGAGGGCAAGGACTACCGCGTCAAGTGCTTTGACTCGGCCGAAAGCTTCCTGGCCCGCTTCGACCCGCGCGAAGTGGCCTGCCTGATCTGCGACATCCGCATGGACGGCATGAGCGGCCTGGAGCTGCAAGACAAGCTGATCGAGCGCAAGAGCCCGCTGCCGATGGCCTTCATCACCGGCCACGGTGACGTGCCGATGGCCGTGCAGACCATGAAGAAGGGCGCGATCGACTTCATCGAGAAGCCTTTCAAGGAAGACTCGCTCGTGGCCTTGGTGGAAAAGATGCTGGAACAGGCCCGCACGGCCTTCGCCAGCCACCAGGAAGCCGCCAGCCGCGACGCCCTGCTGAGCCGCCTGACCACGCGCGAAGCCCAGGTGCTGGAGCGCATCGTGGCCGGCCGCCTGAACAAGCAGATCGCCGACGACCTGGGCATTTCCATCAAGACCGTGGAGGCGCACCGCGCCAACATCATGGAAAAACTCAACGCCAACACCGTGGCCGACCTGCTCAAGATCGCGCTGGGCGCCACCACCGCCAAGGCCTGATCGCCGCATACCCACGAGGCCGCTCACCGAGCGGCCTTTTTCGTTTCTGAAAGGACCCCGCCCATGACCGCCCAACTGATCGACGGCAATGCCCTGGCCGCCAAGCTGCGCTCCCACATGGCCACCGAAGTGGCCGCGCTGACCGCACGCGGCCACAAGCCGGGCCTGACCGTGCTGCTGGTCGGCGAGGACCCGGCCAGCCAGGTCTATGTGCGCAACAAGGTCAAGGCCTGCGAAGCCATCGGCATGGCCTCCAGCCTGGAACGCCACCCGGCCGACATGACGCAGCACCACCTGCTGACGCGCATCCGTGAACTGAACGCCGATCCGGCAGTCCACGGCATCCTGGTGCAGCTACCCCTGCCCAAGCACCTGGATGCGGACCTGGTGATCGAGTCCATCGCTCCGGAAAAGGACGTGGACGGCTTCCATGTGGCCAGCGCCGGCGCGCTGATGGTCGGCCAGCCCGGCTTCAAGCCCTGCACGCCCTACGGCTGCATGAAGATGTTGGAAGAGATTGGCTGCAACCCGCGCGGCAAGCACGCCGTGGTGATCGGCCGCTCCAACATCGTCGGCAAGCCCATGGCCATGCTGCTGCTGCAGGCCAGCGCCACCGTCACCATCTGCCATTCGGCCACGCCCAACCTGGCCGAGATCACGCGCCAGGCCGACATCCTCGTGGCCGCCGTGGGCCGCCCCCGCTTCGTCACGGCCGACATGGTCAAGCCCGGCGCGGTGGTGCTGGACGTGGGCATCAACCGCTTGCCGGACGGCAAGCTCTGCGGCGACGTGGACTTCGAGCCGGTGAAGGAAGTCGCCGGCTGGATCACGCCGGTGCCGGGCGGCGTCGGCCCCATGACCATCACCATGCTGCTGCAGAACACCCTGGAAGCGGCCCAGCGCAAGGCGGGCGCCTGAGCCATGGCAAGCAATCCCCTGCTCTCCCCCGCCCACCTGCCCGACTTCGCGGCCGTCCGCCCCGAGCACATCGAACCCGCGATCACGCAGTTGCTGGCCCAGGCCCAGGCTGCGCAGGCCAAGGTCACGGCCGCTGATTTCCCGACCGACTTGCGGTCCATCGAGCGCGAGCTGGATGTGGCCAGCGAGGCCCTGGGCCTGGCCTGGGGCATCGTGGGGCATCTGAACGCAGTGGCCGACACGCCGGAACTGCGCGCGGCTTACAACGCCATGCTGCCGGCCGTCAGCAACTTCTACGCCGAGCTGGGTGCCGACGAGGCCCTGTACGGCAAGTACAAGCAGGTGGCGGCCGAACACCCGCCCACCGACCCGGCGCAGGCCCGCGCGCTGCAGCTGGCCCTGCAGGGCTTCGTGCTCTCCGGCGCGGAGCTGCAAGGGGCGCAGAAGGAACGCTTCACCGAGCTGCAGAACCGCGGTGCCGAGCTGGGGCAGGCCTTCAGCGAACACGTGATGGACGCCACCGACGGCTTCGCCCTGTTCGTGCCGGCCGAGCGCCTGGACGGCATGCCCGCCGATGTGCGCGCCCATGCCGAGGAACTGGCCCGCGCCGAGGGCCGTGCGGGAGAGGCCAAGCTGACCCTGCACGCACCTTGCCAGGTGCCCCTGATGCAGTACGCGCACGACCGCGCACTGCGTGAGCAGATCTACCGCGCCTATGTCACCCGCGCCAGCGAGTTCGGGCCCGCTGAGCAGGACAACAGCCCGCTGATGCACGAGATCCTGGCGCTGCGCCACGAAGAGGCACAGCTGCTGGGCCAGCCCGATTTCGCCAGCCTCTCGGTGCTGCCGAAGATGGCCGATTCACCGGAGCAGGTGCTGGGCTTCCTGCGCGACCTCGCCCGCCGCGCCCGCCCCCATGCCGAGCGCGACCTGGCCGCCGCCCGCGCCCACGCGCAGGCCCTGGGCCTTGGCGAGCTGCAGGCCTGGGATCTGGCCTACGTCAGCGAGGACCTGAAAACCCGCCAGTACAGCTACAGCGAGCAGGAGGTGCGCGAGTACTTCACCCTGCCCCAGGTGCTGGACGGCCTGTTCGCCCTGCTCGGGCAGATGTTCGGCCTGAGCCTGCGCCGCATCGAGGGCTCGGTCTGGCACGACAGCGTGCAGCTGTATGAGTTGCAGCGCGAGGGACGCCTCGTCGGCCATGTCTACCTGGACCTGCTGGCCCGCGTGGGCAAGCGCCCGGGCGCCTGGATGGACGATGTGCGCGGGCGCTGGCGCCGGCCCGATAGCGGGCAGCTGCAAACCCCCGTGGCCCACCTGGTGTGCAACTTCGCCCCCGGCGCCGACGGCCAACCCAGCCTGCTCACCCACGACGATGTGCAGACCCTGTTCCACGAATGGGGCCATGGCCTGCACCATCTGCTCACCGAGGTGGAAGTGGGGGGCGTCTCCGGCATCGACGGCGTGGAATGGGACGCCGTGGAACTGCCCAGCCAGTTCCTGGAGAACCTGGCCTGGGAGTGGCCGGTGGTGCAGCGCCTGAGCCGACACGTGAAGAGCGGCGCGCCGCTGCCCCGGGCGCTGTTCGACAAGATGCTCGCCGCCAAGAACTTCCAGGCCGGCCTGCAAACCCTGCGCCAGGTCGAGTTCGCGCTGTTCGACATGCGCCTGCACCAGGCCGAGAACCCGGCGGTGCTGGAGTTGCTCAGCGAAGTGCGCGAAGAGATCGCCGTCTACCTGCCGCCCGACTTCAACCGCTTCCCCCACGCCTTCAGTCACATCTTTGCTGGCGGCTACGCGGCCGGCTACTACAGCTACAAGTGGGCCGAGGTGCTGAGTGCCGACTGTTGGGCCGCCTTCGAGGAAGAGGGCGTGGACAACCCCGCCACGGGCGCCCGCTTCGTCGATGAGATCCTGGCGCGCGGTGGCTCCCGCCCGGCGATGGAGAGCTTCAAGGCCTTCCGCGGCCGCGCGCCGCAGATTGATGCCTTGCTGCGGCAGCAGGGGCTGACGCCCGTGACGCCACACGACTAGCGGCTTGGCAGCCCCGCCCAGCGGAGCTGCCAAAACCGGTGCGCCCGGCCTATGCTCGCCTCAACTTGTAACGAGGCTTGAGACCATGCCACAAGCACCGAAGCGGGGCCACCTCCTGGGGTTCACGTTGATCGAGCTGATGATCACCGTCGTCATCATCAGCATCCTGGCCATGGTGGCCTACCCGAGCTTCATGAGCCAGATCCGCAAGGGCCGGCGCTCGGATGCCGTGTCGGCCCTCTCCGCGGTGGTGCAGGCTCAGGAGCGCTGGCGCTCGAACAACCCGAGCTACGGGACCGATCTCACGAGTGCTTGGCCCACTGGCCTGGGCCTTTCGAGCTCCTCGCCGAATCAGTACTACACGATCGCACTCTCCGCCTGTTCGCCCGCAGCACCAGCCACCTGCTATGTGGCCACCGCTACCGCCGTGGCCGGCAAGTCGCAGGCCTCGGACACCGGCTGCACCACGCTGACCGTGACCTTCAGCGCTGGAACCGCCACCTACACCCCGAACGACAGCAACCGCTGCTGGGCGAAATGAAGTCCGCCCTCCTTCAGCGCCGGCGCGGCTTCACCATGGCCGAACTGCTGGTGACCGTGGCCGTCGTGGCCATCCTGTTGGCCATCGCCGCGCCCAGCTTCGGGAAGATGCTGTCCAAGCGCCGGTTGGAAGGCGCGGCCACCGAGCTCTTCAATGACTTGCAGTACGCCCGCAGCCAGGCGGTGGCCGACAACCGGCAGGTCCAACTCGTGGCCACCACCTCGAGCTATGTCATTTCGACCGTCAATGCACCGGCCAAGACCTACCGCACCGTCAGCGAGTTGCCTCCTGACGTAGCCCTCGAAGCCGGAGCGACGGTGGTGTTCGCCCCGCTGCGCGGCTGCATGACGGACAACAGCTGCTCGGCTGACGATCTGGTTCTCGATGTGAAGAGCAGCTCCACGCCCGAGAAGCTCCGGGTGGTGGTGAACAACATGGGACGGGTGCGCCTCTGCTCGCCGGACGGCGGTTTCAAGGGATACACATCATGCTGAAGCCTCGTGCTCGACGCCAACTTGGCGTCTCCATGGTCGAAATGATGGTGGGGGTGGTGGTCGGCCTGTTCGTCGTCGGCGGCGCCATCTACCTGTTCGTCGGCAATCTGGCCAATTCGCGCAAGCTGCTGGTCGAGGCGCGGCTGAACCAGGAGGTTCGCAACGCGGCCGACGTCATTGCCCGCGAGCTCCGGCGCGCCGGCTACTGGGATTACGCCATTGCCGGCACCGTGACGAACAGTCTGGGCGCCAGCGCGCAGCCGAACCCCAACCGGGGCATCACCGTCACCAGCGGCAGCGACGGAATCAGTTACGAGGTGAGCCGAGATGTGGCCGCGGCCCGCGGCGGCTGCGGTGTCGCGATCTGCGAGAACACCGCATCCGAGAACGACGAAAAGTTTGGCTTTCGCCTGCAGTCCGGCGTTCTGCAGATGAACGTGCCCGCACTGGACGGCGCCAAGTGGCGTGACCTGACCGACCCCAACGCCGTGACGGTCAACAGCTTTGCCATCACCAAGAGCGAGACCCCGATCGACGCCCGCATCGTCTGCCCCACGCCTTGTGCAGGGTCCAGTTGCCCAACGGTGACGGTGCGTCGCTACACCGTCCAGATCAAGGCCACCTCGACGACCGACAGCGCCATCACCCGCAGCATCCAGGAACAGGTTCGGGTGCGCAATGACGAACTGGCCGGCACCTGCACCTGAGCGAGGAAACACCATGCGCAATGAGCTCAATTTCCGCCACTGGCCGGCGCGCCAACGCGGCATCGCCTCGCTGGCCGCCACCCTGCTCCTGCTGATGGGCATGGCGGTGGGCCTCTTCTACTTCAACCGCGGGCTCATCTTTGAGCAGAAGTCTTCTGCCAACCAGGTGCGCTCCACCGCGGCCACCGAAGTGGCGGAGGCCGGCATGGAGTGGGCCATCGGCATGCTCAACAACCCTGCGTTGCTGAATGACAGCTGTGTCGTGGTCTCTTCGGGCGGCGTCGGCTTCAAGCGCCGCTACATCCAGACCCAGTGGGGCAGTTCCACGCAGCCCACCAATTTCGCCACCTACTACGACGACCCCACCGCCACCACGCCGGTCACCAACGCCTATGTAGGCTGCAAGATCAACGGCACCAGCACCACCTGCAGCTGCCCGGCTGTTGGCACCCTCTCAGTGCACACGACGGCAGGCCCCCAGCAGGGTTTTCTGAAGCTGAACACGGCCGCCGTATCCAGCCCGGGCACGGCGGTTCTCCCTACTTTTTCCGTGGCCTTCGAGCCGGTACGGGTCAGTTCGGCGTCCGCGATGTTCGAAGGGGAATCGGTGCGCGTCACGGTCACCGGCTGCACCGCCACGGAAGGGAATTGCGTACCCGGCCACGGCAGCTTCGGCAGCCCGGACGCCACGGCCACCGTCAGCGCCATCATCCGCTTCCGCCCGGGCCTGCGGGCGGCGCCAGCGGCGGCCTTGACCTGCGGCGGCAACTGCAATCCGGGTGGCAGCTACAACATCATCAACACTGATCCCAGCACCAACGGCATCACCATCAATGCCGGCGGCACCATCACCGTGGGCTCCGGCGCCAAGGCCGTCAGCATGCCAGGCATTCCGCCCCAGAACGCGCAGGTGGCCGGAGATGCCTCGCTGGCCACCTTGGCCAGCAGCGACCCGACCTGCACAAACTCCGCCATGTTCCAGACCTATTTCGGCGTGCCGCTGGACCGGTATGCGGATGCGAGCACGACCGAGGTCATTGACTGCAGCAGTGCCGGCGACTGCGGCGCCAAGGTCTTGGCCGCCTACGACAAGGGCGAACGGAACTTCTACTTCCCGAATGGTGTCGACTTCAACAACAGCTCCGGCTTCCCGTCCTGCCCTGGCGGCGGCAGCACCCGTTGCCTGGGCAGCGTGGACGACCCGGTCAACCTGGTGACGCCGGGCGACTTCAACATGAACGGCAACATCCGAGTCTTCGGCGTCGTGTTCAGCAACAGCGCCAACACCAGCGACCTCGGTACCGGTACGGCCGACATCATCGGCGGCATCGTGACCTGCCGAGACCAGCAGAGCAACGGCAACGGCACGATCGCCTATGACCCGAACGTCATGCGCGCGGGCCGCCGATCCACCGGCACAGCGGTGCGGGTTTCGGGCAGCTGGACGGATGCCTGCCGGTTGGATGCCAGCACCAGCCCACCCACCCGCGACTGCAGTGGTAGCAACTGACCCGAAGGGAGTCCGCATCATGACGAACCGAACAGGCAGGAACCGCCAACACGGCTTTACGTTGGTCGAAGCCCTGGTGGCCCTGTGCATCGTGGGTTTTGGCATGCTGGCCCTGGTGGCCGTGCAGTTCAACCTGAACTCCGGCACCGACTTGACCCGCCAACGTGCCGAGGCCATGCGCCTGGCACAGGAAAAGATCGAGTATTTCCGCAGCTACACCGGCATCACCACCGGCACCGTCAATTGGGATGCTCTGGCCAGCAGTGCGACCGAGGAGATCATCGACAAGTACACGATCGGTGGCGTCGATGTCCCAACCAACGCCACCTACCGTCGTAGCTGGAGCCTGAGCGGCAACAACAACGACGCGGTGCGCATGCTGCAGGTCAAAGTCACCTGGGAAGACCGCAACTACAAGCTGAATTCGGCCGATGCGGACAAGGGCCGGCAATCGGTGGTTCTGCATACCAGCATTGCCCGGGTCGATCCGCTGGAAACGGCCTATTTGGGTTACCCGCTGCCGCAGAACACCAACCTGAAGCGCCCGAAGAATCGAAACCTCAATATCCCGTTGGAGGCCATTCCCCTCAACACCCAGGAAAGCGCGTATGTGTTGAGCGGCTCGCTGCAAATTGTTTTCAGCAATACGTCAGGCCTCGTGATCAAGAAATGCTCAAACCTGAATGCTACGGGCTCAAATTACGCGACCGCCACCTGCACTGACTTCCTCGGCTATGTGCTGGCCGGCTACATATCGGGAACGCCGACTGTCGTCTCAGGCGTCAACTTGAATGGCCTGACGGGCATCACCGGTAGCGCCTGCAAATTTGGCGATGCCGAGGACATCAACACCAAGACGCCGATTGCCGGCTACAAATACTATGTGTGCGTGATTCAGGTTGCTGCCTTGGGCAATCCTTATGCCGGCACGGTGAAGCTGGGCGGCATCCCGACGTCCACAGGCAATACCTACAAGGTCTGCCGCTTCCAATATGCCTCGTCCGATTTCGTGGACAGCAACGAGCGCAATGTCCAGCCCTATGCGGGAGTCGCGAAGTCCCTCGACAACCAGAACTACTACATCGAGAACAGCCCGAGCGGCAGCTGCCCGACCATCACGTCGGCCGGAGCGCCCTCTGGCTTCACCGGCGCCTCCGTCGCCACGCAACTGCACCAGGATTGCCGCGCCAGTCAGAGCCCCACGACGACCGCCACCGGCACCTGCCCAGCCACTGCCTACAACGCTGCGACCTCGCTCCCCTGAAGCCTGGCGGCGCAAGCCCCAAGGGCGGGCTCAGACCCGCCCTTCTTTCTGCTGCTTCTCGATCATCTTCAGCGCCTCCTCCACCGGCAGCGCCTTGCCGAACAGCCAGCCCTGGCCGATGTGCACGCCGAGTTCGTGCAGCAGCTGGGCCTGGCGCTCTTCTTCGACGCCTTCGGCCAGCGCCTGCTTGTCGAGGGCCTTCACCAGGCCGACGATGGTGCGCACGATCTCGACGGCGTCACGGCCGGCATGCAGGCGCATGACGAAGCTGCGGTCGATCTTGAGCGTGTCGAACGGGAACTGGTGCAAGTAGGCCAGGCTGGAGTAGCCGGTGCCGAAGTCGTCGATGGAGATCTTGAAGCCCATCTTGGCGAGCTGCTGCAGGGCTTCGGCCGTCTGGTGCGGGTTGGCCATGGCCATGCTCTCGGTCACCTCGAGCTTGATGCGGTGCGGGTCCAGGCCTTGCAGGCGCGCCAGCACGTCGCGCGCATCGGCCATCAGGTCGCCCTCGGTGAACTGGCGGCTGCTGAGGTTGACGGCGATCTCGCCGTCAAAGCCCAGGGCGTCCCAGGCGCGCAGCTGGTCGGTCACGGCCATCAGGGTCCAGCGGCCCATGGCGACGATCTGGCCAGACTCCTCGGCGTAGGGGATGAAGTCGCCCGGCATGATGAAGCCGCGCTCCGGGTGGATCCAGCGGATCAAGGCCTCGAAGCCGAGCAGCTTGCGGTCCTCCAGCCGCACCAGGGGCTGGTAGTACATGCGGAACTCACCGCGCAACAGGCCAAGATCGATGTTGTCGTGCAGCCAGCGGCGGCTGGTCTCGATCAGCTGGTCGGCCGGGTCGTAGGCGCGCACCAGGCCGCGCTGGCGGCTCTTGCCCAGGGCCAGGGCCATCTCGGCGCAGGCCAGCAGCTCGGCGGCGTCTTGCGGACCGTGGCTGCGGTGCGCCCAGCCCACGGTGCCGGCCACCTGCAGAGAACGGCCGCTCACCACCAGGGGTTCGGCCAGCTGCGCGTGCACCCAGTCCGGCGTGCGCTGGACATCCTGGCCGGCGGTCATCAGGTCGGCCGCAAACGTGAGGGCGAAGACATCGGCCCCGAGGCGGGCGACGGACTGCGACTGCCCCGCGCGCTGGCCCAGGCGGCGCGCCACGGCGCGCAGCACGCCATCGCCCACCTGGGTACCCTCCGCCTCGTTCAGGGCTCGGAAATCGTCCAAACCGAGCAGCACCACGCCCAGCGGCGCGCCGGTGGCGAAGAGCTGCTCCAGGCGCTCGATGAAGAGGGAGCGGTTGGCCAGGCCGGTGAGGCGGTCGTGCAGTGCGTCGTGCACGAGCTGGCGCTGCAGGCGCAGGGTGTCGGAGATGTCGGTGAGCGAGCCGGCCATGCGCGTCGGCCGGCCCTGGGCATCGCGCGTGGCCATGCCGCGCACCAGCAGCGCGCGCTCCTGCTCACCCTCGCGAAACTGCAGTACATGGTGCAGCTGCAGGCTGCGGCCTTCCAGATGGTCCTGCAGCGCAGCCTCGAAGGCGGAGCGGGCATTGGCATCCAGCGGCACGGTGAAGGCGTCCATGGTGCGGGCCTGGCTTTCCTCCTGCCCCATCAGGCCGAGCCAGCGCTCGCTGAAGTGCACCTCGCCCGCGTCCAGATCCCAGTCCCAGAGCCCGTCATTGGCACCCTGGGCGGCCAGCGCGTAGCGCTCCTCGCTGGCGCGCAGTGCGGCCACCGCCGCTTCCTTGCGCAGGCGCTCGCCATGGCCGCGCAACAGCGTGGCGCCCAGCACGGCGGTGATCATGGCCAGGCCGGGGTAGGCCAGCGACAGGAAGCGGTGGTTGGCAACGAAATCCCATTGCGCCCAGCCGAGCAGCAGCAGGCCCAGCGCCCCCAGCACGGCACCGGCGCGCCGGCCTGACCAGTTGGCCAGCGCCCCGGCCGCGGCCAGGGGCAACAGCAGCATGGCGGCCAGTTCGATCAGCGGCGCGAACTCGCTGACGCGCAGATTGCGGCCGGTGATGAGGTTGTCGGTGACGGTGGCCAGGCGCTCCATGCCAGGCAGGCCGGAATCGAAGGGGCTGGGCACGGAATCGCTGGTGCCGAAGGCGGTAGCACCGACGATGAAGATGCGGCCCTTGAGCTGATCCGCCGGCACCTTGCCGTTCAGCACGTCGATGTAGCTGAGGGTGGGGAAATGCTCGGCCTTGCCGTAGTAGTTGACCCATTGGCGCGAGGCGGCGTCCAGCGGCACCTGCAGCGGGCCCCAGCGCACCGCCTGGCCAGCCAGGAACTCGGCCTGACTCCAGTCCAGATCCAGGGCCACGCCAGCCAGGCGCAGGGCCATGGTGGGGAACCACTCACCCTGCCAGTGCAGGGCCGGCAGGTCGTAGCGCAGGCTGCCATCCACGCCGCGCTTGGAACTGACGTGACCCACGATGGGAGCGGCCTCGGCCAGCACGGGCGTGGGCGCGATCAGGCCCTTGGGCAGCATGGCCACGGATTCCGCCGCCAGCGCCTCGGCCTTCGCGCGCATGTAGGCGTGGGTCAGCAGCTGCTCCAGCGGCGCGCCGGCCATGGCCGAGCTGTCGTCCGGCAGGGCCAGCGCAATGGCCTTGGCCATGCCGGGGGCCTGCAGGGCGGCGGCCAAGGCACGGTCAGCCTCCTCGCCGCCGGGCTCGGGCATCAGGATGTCCAGGGCCACCGCCTTGGCGCCGGCCGCGGCCAGGCGGGTGATGAGCTCGGCATGGCGGGCGCGGTCGGGCGCGGCACCGCCCAGCGCTTGCAGGGTGCGGTCGTCGATCGACACCAGGGCCACCGGATGCCGGGTGCCCGGTGCCAACGGGCCGCGCACCTGCATCTGCAGGTCCAGGGTCAGGCGGTCGATGCGCTCCAGCAAGGTGCCGGCGCGCTGCGACCACAGCACGATGGCCAGGGTGGCGGCCAGCAGGGCCACCAGCAGGTAGCCCCGTTCGGGCCGGTCCCGGCGGCTGGGCCGGGCGGGCCGAACGCCTGGCGAGGCCGCGCCCGCGGCCGGCTCAGACACCGCTCAACCGGTCCAGCGTGGCCTTGATGCGCGTCTCCGACCAGGCCGCCGCGGCGCTGCAGCCCTTGCCGGCCACACAGTCGGTGCCCATCAGCCCGGCCAGCGCAATCAGCGGCAGCGCGGCGGTGATGGAACGGGTCTGCGGCCGCGCGGGTTGCACGTCCACGCTGCCGCTTTGCATCAGCACGGCCGTCTTGTCCTCGGAAGGAACTTCGACTGCGAACTCGGTGCCGCGCACCGCCGTCACCGCGCTGGGCGTGCGCAGGGTCCAGGCGCCGCCGGCGCTGACCTTCTGCCCCACCAGGCCCAGGCGCAGGAAGAAGCGCGCATCTTTGCGCTCCGAGCCCTCGGCGCTGAAGGATTCGATGCGCAGCTGGCTGTTTTCGGCCAGTACCAGCGAGGAGCCGTCGACGCAGCGCAGACGCACGCGCGATTTGGCGCCCGTCTGCAATTCATCACCCACGTTCAGTCCGCTGCCGGCCTTGAGCACGGCACTGCCGCTGCGGGCCTCGCCGATCAGGGCAGCCACCTCGCACACCGGCGCGGCCTGGCTGGCGGCAGCCGCCAAACCCAGACCCAGGACCCAAAGGCTTCGGTATGTCATCTCGTTCTCCTTGCGGTTGCCAGGATGCTAGTCCTGGTTTAGATGGTCCTACACCCAAGGGGCATCGAACAAGATGCCAGCGGCCCGGAAACAGGGGTATGCCCGGTCGCGCTATCCGTCAAGGCACAACGGCGGTGCACTCAATTTCGACCTTGGCGCGGTCTTCAATCAAGGCCACCACCTGGACGGCGCTCATGGCAATGGTGTAGTTGCCAATCAACTCCTTGAAGATCTGGCCGATTTCGCGGCCGGCGGCCAGGTACTCGCGCTTGTCGGTCACGTACCAAGTCATGCGCACGATGTGCTGGGGCCCGGCGCCGGCGGCGGCCAGCACGGCCAGCACGTTCTGCAGGGCCTGGTGGGCCTGGGCGGCAAAGTCGTCAGAATGGAACTGCTCCTGGGCGTCCCAGCCGATCATGCCGGCCACGAACACCTGGCGGCCCTGCGCCAGCACGCCATTGGCATAGCCGCGCGGGCGCTTCCAACCCTCCGGCAGTAGGGCTTGATGAGGGGATTCAGCCATGGGCGGCCTCCGCGTTGAAGCGCTGCAGCGCCGCCAGCACATCGGCGGGCAGCTCCATGGCGCGATGGGTGTCGAGATCGGTGCTGACGAGGGTCTGGCGTGCCGCCACGCGCAGCTCGCCGGCGGCGCCACGCAGCTCCAGCGTCAGCGTGAACGAGCGCCGGCCGATGCGCTCCAGGCCCAGACTCAAGCGCACGGCATCGCCCTGGCGGCTGACGGCACGGAACTCGGTGTTCAGTGCCACCGTGGGCAGGCCGACGCGGCGCGGGCCGAGCAGTTCGGCGTAGTCGATCTGCAAGGCCTCGTCGAACCAGTCCTCCACCAGGCCCTGGAACAGCACGAAGACCTGGGGAAAGAAGACGATGCCGGCCGGGTCGCAATGGCTGAAGCGAATGCGCTCCGGCTTTTCGAAGCGGTTCATCCGAGCTCCTTCAGGCGAAAGCGCTGCAGCTTGCCGGTCTGGGTGCGCGGCAGCGCCTCCACGAACACCACCGCCCGAGGGTACTTGTAGGGCGCTACCGTGGCCTTCACATGCTCCTGCAGGGCCTTGACCAGTTCCGGCCCGGCGGCAAAGCCCGGGCGCAACACCACGCAGGCCTTGACGATCTGGCCACGCTCCTCGTCCGGCACACCGGTGGCGCCGCATTCGGCCACCGCCGGGTGCGTCATCAAGGCCTCTTCCACCTCGGGTGCGGCGATGTTGTAGCCGGCCGAGATGATCATGTCGTCGGTGCGGGCGTGGTAGTGGAAGTAGCCGTCGGCGTCCATCGCATAGGCATCGCCGGTGTAGTTCCAGCCGTCCTTCACGTACACGGCTTGGCGCGCATCGTTCAGGTAGCGGCAACCGGTCGGGCCCTTGACGCGCAGCTTGCCCACCTCGCCCGGCGGCAGCACGCGTCCGTCCTCGTCCACCACCTCGGCGCGGTAGCCAGGGATGGCCTTGCCGGTGGCGCCGGGGCGGGCCGCCTTCTCATCGGCCGAGATGAAGATGTGCAACAGCTCGGTGGCGCCGATGCCGTCGATCAGCTCGATGCCGGTGGCCTGCTTCCAGAGCGCGCGGGTGGCGGCGGGCAGGGCCTCGCCGGCGCTCACGCATTTGCGCAGCCGGGTGGCGCTGATGGCCTCGCCCTGCTGGGCCAGCACGCGGTAGTTCGTGGGCGCGGTGAAGAGCACCGTGCCGCCGTACTGCTGCAGGCCTTCGAGCAGTTGCGGCGGCGCGGCCTTTTCCAGCAAGGCTGTGCTGGCGCCGATGCTCATCGGGAACAGCACCAGGCCGCCCAGGCCGAAGGTGAAGCCCAGCGGCGGACTGCCCATGAAGACATCGTCGGCCTGGGCCTTCAGCACATGGGGCGGCCAGCAGGCGCAGATGGCCATCACGTCGCGGTGGAAATGCATGGTGGCCTTGGGGATGCCGGTGGTGCCGGAGGTGAAGGCCAGGATGCAGGTGTCATCCGCGGCGGTGGCCACGTTGCAGAAGGGCGCGTCGTGCCGGGCCATCAGCGCCTCCAGCCCACCCTCGCCTTCCTGGCGGTAGCAGCGGATCTGGCGCAGCTGCAGGCTGGCGGCAGCGGCTTCGAGCAGGTCGGCGGCCAGCGTGCCATCGCAGAGCGCATGCGAGACCTGGGCGATCTCGATCATGGTCTTGAGTTCCTTGGCGCGCAGCAGCGGCATGGTGGCCACAGCAATGCCGCCGGCCTTCATCACGCCGAACCAGCAGGCCACGGCCATGGGGTGGTTGGGCCCGCGCAGCAGCACACGGTTGCCGGGCACCAGGCCCATGTCCTGCACCAGCACATGGGCGATGCGGTCGGCCTGCTCGCGCAGCTGCCGGTAGGTCCAGCGGATGCCGCTGCCCTGCAGACACAGGCGCTCGCCCCAGCCGCGCTCGTCCACGGCCTTGTCCAGCAGCTCGCTGGCGCAGTTCAGTTGCTCCGGGAACTGCAGATCGGGCAGCTCGAACAGGAACTCGGGCCACTGCTCGCGCGGCGGCAGGTGCTCGGCGGCGAAGCGGTCAACGTGTGCGGTGGACATGCTCAGTTCCCCTTCAGGAGTTCCCGGCCAATGATGAGTTGCTGCACTTCGGAAGCACCTTCGTAGATGCGCAGCGAACGGATCTCGCGGTACAGGCGCTCGACCATCTGGCCGCTGACGACGCCCAGGCCGCCATGCAGCTGCAGCGCGGCATCGATGACGGCTTGAGCGCCCTCGGTGGCGGCCAGCTTGGCCATCGCGGCCTCCTTGGTGACGGGGCGGCCCTGGTCGCGCTGCCAGGCGGCGCGGTAGGTCAGCAGCGCCGCGCTGTCGAGCGTCAGGGCCATCTGCGCGAGCTTGGCCTGTGTCAGCTGAAAGTCGGCCAGCAGGCCGCCGAACATGGCGCGGCTCTGGGCGCGCTGCAGGCCTTCATGCAGCGCGCGGCGGCCAAAGCCCTGGGCTGCGGCGGCCACCGAGCAGCGGAACACGTCCAGCGTGCGCATGGCCAGCTTGAAGCCTTGGCCCGACGCGCCCAAGCGTTGGCTGGCGGGAATGCGGCAGTTTGTGAAGCGCAGTCGGGCCAGCGGGTGCGGGGCGATGACCTCGATGAGCTCGGCGATCTGCAGGCCCGGGGTGTCGGCATCGACGATGAAGGCCGTGATGCCGCGTGCGCCCGGGGCTTCGCCGGTGCGGGCGAACACGACGTAAAAGTCCGCGATGCCGCCGTTGCTGATCCAGGTCTTTTCGCCGTCCAGCACGTAGTGATCACCGTCCAGCCGGGCGCCGCACTGCATGGCGGCCACATCCGAGCCGGCCTGCGGTTCGGAGAGCGCGAAGGCGGCGATCGCCTCGCCCGCCGCCACGCGCGGCAGGTAGCGCGCCTGCTGCTCAGGCGTGCCGTCCAGGCTGATCGCGCCCGAGCCCAGTCCCTGCATCGCGAAGGCGAAATCGGCCAGGCCGTTGTGGAAGGCCAGGGTTTCGCGGATCAGGCAGATGGCGCGGGTGTCAATCCCGCGGCCTTTCTGGGCGACGGCGTGGTGGAGCCAGCCGGCTTGGCCGAGTTGGTGGACGAGGTGTTTGCACTCAGCGTCCACATCATTGCCATGTCCGGTGTGGAGTTGCTTGCTTGCCCATTCGCTGAGCTGCTCGGCCAATTCCCGGTGGTGACTCTCGAAAAACGGCCAGTCTGTTTGCTTCATGCCTTTTGCCCCCGCACGTAAGAGCCCGCCGGGATTTCGCCCCGGCAGGCGACTCCCTTTCTTGCTCGTGCAAGAAAGGAAGCAAAGAACACGGCCCCGATGCGCAGCCCCTTGGCTCCGCCAAAGGGTTCCCGCCGCCAGCGCCAGAGGCGCTGTCCTTCGGCAGGCACAAACAGCCCGCATGGGCTGTTTGTGTCCGGCCTCAGGTGCTCGCTTGCCTGGGCCGGCCCGAAACTCGCTGCGCTCACTACTTTCGCTCCGCTCAGACAGTCGGGCCGAGTTTGAAGGGAACGCGCGCTTGCGCGCGCTGCCCAGCCAAGCTGTGCTGCTCGGCTGTGCATAGGGGCAGCAGCCAAACAGCCAACAGCCGGAAATCGGCGCGCTAGGTGAAGTCCGGGCTGTTCGGAATTCGGCTGTTGGCTGTTGGAGTTCCCCCTATGCCAAGCCGAGGAGCACAGAAGAGCGGGCCCGCGCGCGCAGCGCGCTTCGTGAACTGACTTGGCGCAACTGTTTGAGCGGAGTGAGCGCAGCGAACGCAGCGAGTTTTGCGCCTGGGCCCGCTCTTCGCGCACCGCAGGGCACCCCAGCCGCAGGCTGGGGCGCAGGCATCGGGGTCGCCTTTCTTTGCCTTCTTTCTTTGGCGAAGCAAAGAAGGAAGGTCGGCTGCCGAGCCGACGACCCGGCGGGCTCTCACGAGAGCACACCAAAGCCACCTCAATCGCCCTTGAACACCGGCCGCTCCTTGCGCACAAAGGCTTCATACGCCCGCTTGAAGTCCTGCGTCAGCATGCAGATCGCCTGCGCCTGCGCCTCGGCCTCGATGGCCTGCTCCACTGTCATCGACCACTCCTGGTGCAGCATGGTCTTGGTGATGCCATTGGCAAAGGTCGGCCCGGCCACCAATTGCGCGGCCAAAGAATGCGCCTCCGCCAACACAGCCTCCGGCGCGCACAGGCGGTTGAAGAAGCCCCAGCGCTCGCCCTCCTCGCCGCCCAGCGAACGGCCGGTGTAGAGCAGCTCCGAAGCCCGCCCCTGCCCGACGATGCGCGGCAGCAGGGCGCAGGCGCCCATGTCGCAGCCGGCCAGGCCCACGCGGTTGAAGAGGAAGGCGGTCTTGCTGCGGGCGGTGCCCAGGCGCAGGTCCGAGGCCATGGCCAGGATGGCGCCGGCGCCGGCGCACACGCCGTCGATGGCCGCCACGATGGGCTGCGGGCATTGGCGCATCGCCAGCACCAGATCGCCCGTCATGCGCGTGAACATCAAGAGCTCGGGCGCGGGCAGCTCGATCAGCGGGCCGATGATTTCGTGCACGTCGCCGCCGGAGCAGAAGTTCTCGCCCGCGCCGGCCAACACCACGGCCTGCACGTCGGTGGCGTATTTCAGGCTGCGGAACAGATCGCGCAGCTCCGCGTAGCTGTCGAAGGTCAGCGGGTTCTTGCGCTCGGGGCGGTTGAGCGTGATGGTGGCCACGCCGCCCTCGCAGTGCCAGCGAAAGTGGCGCGCCTCGTAGGCCGCCAGCTCGCGGCGGTTGCCGGCGGCCAGGGCCGTGTCCAGGGGTTTGCTCATGCCTTGTTCTCCGGTTGGGCCAGGTGCACGCGCAGCTGCCCCAGCAATTCATACAAGCGGTTCGCGCCCTCAAAGCCGCCCAGCAGCTCGATCAGCCAGGCCTCGTGCTCGGCGGCCATGGCCAGAAAGTGGCCGCGGCCCTGCGCGGTGAGCTGGAGGATCCAGCTGCGCCGGTCCTCGGGGTCGGGCAGACGCTGCACGAAGCCCTCGGCTTCGAGCTGATCGGTCAGGCCGGTCACATTGCCGCCGCTGACCATCAGGTAGCTGCCCAGCTGCTTCATGCGCAACCCTTCCGGGTGGCGCTCCAGCTGGGCCAGGTAGTCGAAGCGCGGCAGCGTCGTGGCAAAGCGCTGGCGCAGCCGGCTGCGGATCTCCTGCTCGATCTGCGTGCTGCAACTGAGCAGGCGCAACCACAGGCGCACGGCGCTGTGGTCTTCAAGCACGCTGCGTGCCTCGCGGCCGATGGCCTCCTCGCCCAGCACGGCGGCGAGCTTGGCGGGCTTCAATTCATCACCTCGCCGCCGGACACGGAAATGGCCTGGCCGGTGATCGAGGCCGCCCCGGCGCTGCACAGCCAGGCCACGGTGTCGGCCACCTCCTCGGGCTGGATCAGCCGGCCCTGCGGGTTGTGGCGCGCGAACTCGGCGCGCGCGGCCTCCACGCTGCGGCCGGTCTTGCCCACCACGTTCTCGATCGAGCGCTGCAGCAGCTCGGTGTCGGTGTAGCCGGGGCAGACGGCGTTGACGGTGATGCCCTTGCCGGCCAGCTCCAGCGCGGCCGAGCGCGTCAGGCCCAGCACGCCATGCTTGGCCGCGGCGTAGGCGGCCACATAGGCATAGCCGCGCTGCGCCGCCGTGCTGGCCACATTGACCACCCGGCCCCAGCCGGCCGCCTTCATGCCCGGCAGCGCGGCGCGCAGGCAGTAGAAGCTGCCGCTCAGGTTCACGGCCAGCATCTGCTGCCAGAGCTCGTCGCTGGTGCGCTCGAGCGGGCTGCTGAGCGCCTGGCCGGCGTTGTTGACGAGGATCTGCACCGGGTCCATCGATTGAAAGGCGGCCTCGACGGCGCGCGGGTCGCTGACGTCGCAGACCAGCGCATGGGCCTGCAGCTCGTTGGCGAGCTGTTGAAGGAGTTCGAGCTGACGGCCCAGCAGCGTGAGCCGCGCGCCCTCCCCGGCCAGCCGACGGGCGATGGCCGCGCCAATGCCCTTGCCCGCGCCCGTTACGACGGCATGCCGTCCTTGCAAATTGGTGCTCATGGCTTGCCCCCACCGGCGGCGGCGCGCGCAAAGCCGGCTTCGAGCTGCGGCTTGGCACTGCGATAGGGCTTGGGCCAGGCCAGGTCCTTGAAGCCGATGCGCGCGGCCTCGGTCAGCGTCCAGGCCGGGTTGGCCAGATGCGGACGAGCCACGGCGCAGAGGTCGGCACGGCCGGCCGCAATGATGGTGTTGACGTGGTCGGCCTCGCTGATCGCCCCCACTGCGATGGTGGGGATGCCGGCCTCCTGGCGGATGCGGTCGGCAAACGGCGTCTGGAACATGCGCCCGTAGGTGGGCTTCTGCTTCTTGCTGACCTGGCCGGAGGAGCAGTCGATCAGGTCCGCGCCCGCGGCCTTGAAGGCCTTGGCGATCTGCACCGCATCGGCCGGCGTGATGCCACCCTCGACCCAGTCGTGCGCCGAGATGCGTACCGAGATCGGCAGCTGCTCGGGCCAAACGGCGCGGAGGGCGGCGAACACCTCCAGCGGGTAGCGCAGGCGGTTTGCAAGCGTGCCGCCGTAGTCGTCTGTGCGCCAGTTCGTCAGCGGCGAGATGAAGCTGGACAGCAGGTAGCCATGCGCGCAGTGCAGCTCCAGCCAGTCGAAGCCGGCGGCGGCGGCGCGGCGCGTGGCGGCCACGAAGTCGGCCGTGACGCGGTCCATGTCGGCGCGCGTCATCGCCTGGGCGAAGGCGCTCACGCCCTCCAGGTACTGCTGCCCGGAAGCGGCCAGCAGCGGCCAGTTCGGCTCGGGGCCGTCGGCCGGCAGCGGCAGGTCCTCGCCATCCCAGGGCCGGCGTGTCGAGCCCTTGGGCCCGGCGTGGCCCAGCTGCATGCCGATCTTGGCGTCGCTCTGCGTGTGCACCCAGGCGACGATGCGCGCCCAGGCTTCGCCCTGCGCATCCGTCCACAGGCCCGGGCAGCCCGGGGTGATACGCGCGTCGGGGCTCACGCAGGTCATCTCGGCCATCACCAGGGCCGCGCCGCCCAGGGCGCGGGCGCCCAGGTGGACGAGGTGGTAGTCGCCCACCAGGCCGTCCTCGGCCATGTACTGCGCCATGGGCGAGACGATCACCCGGTTCTTCAAGCTGACACCCCGCACCGTGTACGGCGTGAACATCGGTGGCACGGGCTTGTCCGCCTGCAGCGGCGTGCGCGCCGCCAACCAGCGCTCGTAACCCTCCAGCCAGGCCTTGTCGCGCAGGCGCAGGTTTTCGTGGCTGATGCGCTGGCTGCGCGTCAGCATCGAGTACATGAACTGCTCGGGCTCCAGCTGGTCGCAATAGCGCTCGCCGCAGACCTCGAACCATTCCATCGCGTTCCAGGCGGCGTTCTGGATCTTCAGCGTTTCGACGCGTCGCAGCTCTTGGTAGCGCGCCAGCACGGCCGGGATCTGCTCGGCCCCATGGCCAGCCTGCTCGAACTGGTTCGCCAGCTCGATCGCGTCCTCGATCGCCAGCTTGGTGCCGGAACCGATGGCGAAGTGCGCGGTGTGCACCGCGTCGCCCATCAGCACCACATGCGCGCCCTGCTCATTGCGCAGCCACCACTGGCCGCAGACCACGCGCTGAAAGTTCAGCCAGGCCGAGCCGCGCAGGTGGCGGGCATTGCTGAGCAGCTCGGCGCCTTCCAGCGTCTCGGCGAACAGACCGGCGCAGAAGCGGATCGATTCCTCGGGCCCGGCGCGGTCCAGCCCATGCGCCAGCCAGACGGACTCCGGGCACTCGACAATGAAGGTGCTGGTCTCGTCGTCGAACTGGTAGACATGCGCCTGGAACCAGCCATGCGGCGTGCGGCGGAAGTCGAAGGTGAAGGCCTCGAAGCGCTTCTTCACGCCCAGCCAGATGTAGCGGTTCGGCCGGGTGATCAGCTCGGGCTGGAAGGTGGCGGCATAGCGGTTGCGGATGCGCGAGTTGATGCCGTCGCTGGCGATGATGAGGTCGGCGTCGGCGAACTCCAGGTCGGATTCGACCTCGCTGTCGAAGCAGAGCTCGACGCCCAGCTCCTCGCAGCGCGCCTGCAGGATGTTGAGCAGCTTCTTGCGCCCGATGCCCACGAAGCCATGGCCGCCCGAGCGGATGCGCCGGCCCTTGAAGCGCAGCTCGATGTCGTCCCAATGCGCGAACGAGGCCTCGATGGCGGCGGCGGTGCCCGCATCGCAGCGCTGCATGTTCTCCATCGTCGCGTCGGAAAACACCACGCCCCAGCCGAAGGTGTCGTAAGGGCGGTTGCGCTCCACCACGCGCACGCTGTGCTCGGGGTGGCGGGCCTTCATCAGCAGACCGAAGTACAGGCCGGCCGGGCCGCCACCGATGCAGACGATGTTCATGAGATCCAGCTCCCGCAGCGCTGCGCAAGGCGGACCCAGGTGGCCCGCGATGCGAAGTACTTTAGAACTGAATCATTTATTTCACAAGCATATCAACCCGGCTGCTTGGAAGTGGTCGCCGGGCCAATCATTCGCCCCAGCCACGGCACCAGCGCCACCAGCACCACCCCCACCACCAGGCTGCCCGCACCGAGCTGCGTGAACAAGGTGGCGTAAGCCGGGTTGCTGGTGAGCGGCGAGCCGTCGGCCGGCTGGGCCACCAGGCCGGAGAAATCGGCCGCGAACAGCGAGGCCAGGCCGGTCACCATCATCCAGCTGCCCATCATCACGCCCTGGTACTTCTGCGGCGCCAGGCGGCCGATCATGGCGTAGCCGATCGGCGAGATCAGCAGCTCGCCCACCGCCTGCAGCACATAGCTGAGCGCCAGCCAGGCGAAGGCCACGCGGCCGTCGGCACCCGCCAACTGGATGCCCAGCGGCAGCACCAGGAAGCCCAGGCCCATCAGCAGCAGGGCGGCGGCGAACTGCTGGGGGATGTCCACCGGCCAGCCGCGTGCGCGCCAGCGCTGGAACAGCAGCGCCAGCCAGGGGCCGCCGATGACGATGACGATGGTGTTGATGTTCTGCACCCATTGCGGGGCGATGGCCAGGCCCGCCACCTCCATGTGCACATTGCCCACGGCGAAGAGCTGCAGGCCGCTGGGCGCCATCTGGTAGAGCGACCAGAACACCAGCGAGCCCAGGGTCAGCACCAGGTACACCACCATGCGGCGGCGCTCGGCCGGCTCGGGGTGGCGCAGCGTCAGCACCACCAGGATCACGGCGATCAGTGCGCTGACGCCCTTGAGCAGCCAAGAGGTCTCGCCGGGGTGGCGCAGCAGCCAGGCCAGCACCGGCACCAGGCCGACGAGGATGGCCATGCCGGCCGCAAAGCGCAGGCGGAACTGGGCCGGCGTGGCCTGCAGCAGCGGGGTGTCGCGGTCGGCCAGTACGCGCCAGTACACCAGGGTCAGCGCGATGGCGGCGATATTGCCCACGGTGGCGAAGCTGAACAGGCTGCCGTAGGCCTGGCTGAGCTGGTAATGCCCGGCCACCGCGAAACCGATGAAGAAGCCGACGTTCATGCCGGCGTAGTTCCACAGGAAGGCGCCCTCGCGCCGCGTGTCTTCGGGCGCGAAGCGCTGCGTGAGCATCATGTTCAGGCAGGTGACGTTGAGGCCGCTGCCGGTCAGGAACAGGGCCAGGCCCCAGATCAGCGGGGTCTCGCCGCCCAGCGCGATGGCCGCACAGCCGGCGGCCTGCAGCACCATGCCGCCCAGAAAGAGGTTGCGGTTGCTCAGGAAGCGCCCGCCCAGGTAGCCGCCGAACAGGTGCAGGCCGTAGTTGAAGGCGCCGAACACGCCCATGATGAGCGCGGCCTTTTCGTTGCTGTAGCCCAGGGCCTGGCTGGCATAGAGCACCAGGCTGGAATAGAGCACGGCATAGCCGAGCGTGGACACCACTTGGATGAAGAAGAGCACGCCCGCCCCTTCGGGGATGCGGGCCAGGGTCTGGCGCAGGGAGGTCATGCGGGCATTGTCGGCAGCGTGGCAGGCGCTCCAGGCCCTCGCATCCCCCAGGGGCGGCTCAGGCGGCCGCCAGTGCCGCCTTCAGGCCCGGCACCAGCAGGGCCAGCAAGACCTGCACGCGCTGTGGCAAGAGCTCCCGCTGCGTGGTGCACACATGCACCGCCGGCCCTTCGGCAAGCTGGCTGGCCAACAGAGCGCGCAGGCGGCCGGCGGCCAAGTGCTCGGACACCAGGTAGCGCGGCAGCATCGCCAGGCCCAGGCCCGCCAGGCACAGGTCCACCGCCGGCTCCAGCGCACTCAGCTCCGCCACCGGCGCATGGGGACGGAAGTACTCGCGCCCGCTCGGGGTGATGAAGCGCCAGGGGCGGGCCTCGCTGACGCCCGGCGGGCGCAGCACCAAGTGCGGCCAGGCCGCCAGCTCGGCCACCCGGCGCGGCGGGCGGCGCCCCTCGAACAGGCTCGGCGCGCCCACCAGCGCCAGCGCCACGCGCCCGACCGGCCGCGCCACCAGGGTGCTGTCGGGCAAATCGCCCAGGCGCACGGCCACGTCCACGCGCTGGCCCACCAGGTCCTCCACACGGTCCGACCACAGCAGCTCCAGCTTCACGCCGGGCTGCGCGTGCAGGAAGCGCTGCAGCAGCGGCAGCACCAGGTGCTGGCCGAGCGCATGGCTGCAGGCCAGGCGCACCGGCCCGCGCAGCGCATGGTGGGCCTCGGGCAAGGCGGTCAGCGCCGCCTGCAGGGTGTGCAGCGCCGGCTGCACCGCCTCCACCAGGTGCAGCGCCGCCTCGCTCAGCACCACCTGGCGGGTGCTGCGTTCGGCCAGGCGCACGCCCAGGCGGCGTTCGGACTGCGCCACCAGGCGGCTCACGGCGGCGCGGGTCAGGCCCAGCTCACGCGCCGCCGCCGCAAAGCTGCCGTGCTGCGCCACGCGGCTCAAGACCCAGAGGGTGCGCAGGTCCTGCTCGTTCATTGTCAATTTTTGGTGACAGTTTGAATCTGGATTGTGTCTTCACGAACGCCGAGCCCATTTCCAGAATCCGCCCCATCGCCACCCTGAACCCCTCGGAGATTTCCATGACCCCCTATGCCATCCTCGGAACCGGTGATGTCGCCAAGAGCCTGGCGCGCGGGCTGCGCGGCCTCGGGCATCCCGTGATGCTGGCCGGCCGCGACGCCGCCAAAACCGCCGCCACACTGGCCGACTTCGCCGGCGAGACGGGCAGCCAGACCGGCAGCTACGCGCAGGCCGCCGCCTTCGGCCAGACCGTGGTGCTGGCCGTCAAGGGCCACGCGGCCGCCGCGGTGCTGGACGCCGCGGGCAGCGCCTTGAACGGCAAGCTGCTGATCGACGCCACCAACCCGATCGAGGACGCCACCCCAGAGCACGGCGTGCTGCGCTTCTTCACCGGCCCCAACGACTCGCTGGGCGAGCGGCTGCAGCAGGCCTTTCCCAGCCTGCGCATCGTGAAGGCCTTCAACACCGTGGGCGCCGCACATTTCGTGCAGCCGCGCTTTGCCGGCGGGCCGGGCTCCATGTTCATCGCCGGCAATGACGCCGAGGCCAAGGCCGAGGTGGCCGCGCTGGTCCGCGCCTTCGGCTGGGAGCCCTATGACTGCGGCCGCATCGAAGGCGCACGAGCCACCGAACCGCTGTGCCAACTGTGGTGCCTGCCCGGCCTGTTGCGCGGCGACTGGGCGCACGCCTTCAAGGTCATCGCGCCGTGATGGACGCCGGGCTCTACGGGCTGTTCCTGCTCAGCAGCGCGGCGCTGATCCTGGTGCCGGGGCCCGCCCAGGCCCTGGTGCTGGCGCGCACGCTGGAAGGCGGCACCCGCGCCGGCATCTGGACCGCCGTGGGCCTGAACCTTGGCACCCTGGTGCATGCCACGCTGGCGGGCCTCGGGCTTTCGGCGCTGCTGGCCCGCTCGGAGCTGGCGTTTGCATTGCTCAAGGGGGCCGGAGCCGCCTACCTGCTTTGGATGGGGCTCGCGCTCTGGCGCAGCCGCCCCGCCCACAGCACGGCGGCAGGGCCGGCCGCGCCCCAAGCCACGGCGCTTCGGCTGCTGCTGCAGGGCTTGCTCAACGGCTTGCTCAACCCCAAGGTGGCGCTGTTCTTCCTGGCCTTTCTGCCGCCCTTTCTGGATGCCTTGCGGGGCCCGCTCTGGCTGCAATGCCTGCTGCTGGGCGGCACTCTGGCGCTGCTGGACACCTTGTACGAATCCGCGCTGGCCGCGCTGGTCGGGCGGGCCCGCCCGCCTTGGCAGCGGCTGCAGCGCGGTGGCAACCGGGTCGCCGGTCTGGTGCTCATCGGGCTGGGGCTGCGCCTGGCCGTGCAGCAGCGCTAGGCGCGCTCCGCACCGACTTTCGGCACTGCGCGGCCCGCGCCGGAATCGGCATGCTGCTCCGCTTTCACGCCTTGAAGCCTGGCCATGCTGCGCATCCTCGCCCTTGCCCTGACCCTTGCCGCCCTGACTCCGGTCCAGGCCGCCACGGCGTACGAGGAGCTGGCCGCCGCCATCCGCGCCGGCGATAGCGAGCGGGTGCGCACCCTGCTGGCGGCGGGCACCTCGGCCGAAGCCACCGATCGCCCCGATCAGGCCGCACCGCTGCTGATCGCGGTGTCGCGCGGCCACCAGGCGATTGCAGAGCGCCTGCTGGCGCGCGGCGCACCGCCCAACCCGCGGCTGGCCTCCTACTACAACGCCACGGCGCTGATGATCGCGGTCAACAACCGCTACCGCCCCCTGGCCGAGATGCTGCTGCGCCACGGTGCCGAGGTGAATGCCGTCGATTCCTTCGGCGACCCGGCGCTGAACTGGGCCACCTTCTATGGCGACCTGCCGCTGGTGGACCTGCTGCTGGCGCATGGCGCCCGCACCGACCTGGTGGGCCATGGCGACGCGGTGCAGGTGGCCATGCGGCGCGGCCACCAACCCGTGCTGAAGCGCCTGCTGGCGCAGCGCGGCACGCTGCACACACCCGATGCCGCCACCCAGGCCCTGCTGAGCGCGCTGGACGCCGACGACCCTGCCGCCCTGCGTGCCGCCCTGGCCGCCGGGGCGCGGGCGAACGGCAGCGACGAGACCGGCCGCCCACTGCTGGCCCGCGCCGCACGCGAGGGCCGGCTGCAGGCCGTGGTGGCCCTGCTGGAGGCCGGCGCCGCGGTGGACGCGCCCGACCCCATCGGCTTCACGCCGCTGATGGAAGCCTGCCGCGAGGGCCATCTGGCCGTGGCGCAAGCCCTGCGGGCAAAAGGCGCCCGGGTGGACCGCGCCGCCCTGCCCTCCGGCCTGGCCATGACCCCGTTGCACCTGGCGGTGGCGGGCG
This sequence comes from Inhella proteolytica, assembly GCF_016093275.1. GTDB lineage: Bacteria > Pseudomonadota > Gammaproteobacteria > Burkholderiales > Burkholderiaceae_C > Inhella > Inhella proteolytica. Next base: position 48,007 of record NZ_JAEDAK010000018.1, on the reverse strand, counting down.
AGCGGCCAGCTTTGATCCGCTGGCTGGCGGCGCAGGGCGCGCCCCTGGACGCCCGCGACAGTGAAGGCGCCCCGCCCTTGGCCTGGGCACAGGGGGATGAGCGCAAGGCGCTGGCCGAGCTGCTGCTGGAGCTGGGCGCCCAGCCACTGCCGCCCAAGACCTGAGCGGGTGGCCCAACCTCAGGCGGCGCAGGCGAGTGCGGGCGCGGCCAGGTTCAGGGTCTCACCATCCTCCGGCACGCACAGGCGGGTTGCCAGGCCGGCCGCCTGAGCGGCCTGCCGCAGCTCGGCGCGCGTCACGGGGCAGTGGCTCAGGGCTTCCAGGTGATTGGCCACTACCAGGCCCTGCGTCAGGCGGGTGCAGGCCAGCACCTCGTCCACGCCCATGATGAGCTCGCCACCGAAGTCAAAGTGCGCGCCGCCGGCCGGCAGCACGCAGACATCGGGCTGCTCGCGCTGCAGGAACTCAACGATGGCCGGCGTCAGCACCGTGTCGCCGGCCAGGTAGAGCGTGGGCTCGGCCGGCAGCTCGATGAAGTAGCCCACGCCATGCTCCATCAGCCGGCCCACCAGGCCGCGGCCATGGGTGCAGCGCAGGGTGCGGATGCGCCCGCCCAGAAAGGGCTGGGGCTGATCGTGCCCGGGCGCCAGGACCTGCACGTTCAGGCCGCGCGCCTGCAGGTACTCGGCGTCGTGCGGGGTGCAGATCACCGGCAGCTGGCGCTCGCGCAGCCAGGCCTTGCCGGCCCGGTCCAGGTGGTCGAAGTGGCCCTTCTGGCAATGGGTGATGAGCACATGGGTCACCTGCTCCAGCACGCCGGCGGCCGCCGCGGGCAGGCCGACGGTGGGGTTGCGCTCACGCCGGCCGTCGAGCAGTCGTAGCGGCGGCAGCGCGTGGCGGGGCGCCAGCATCGGGTCCACCAGGATGTGGTGCGGCCCGCTGTGGATGACCAGGGTGGCACTGCGGAGTTGCGTGATCTGCATGGCGGAATCTCGGTGTGGATCAGGCCGCCATGCTCGGTGGGCTCCGGCATCTGGCAGCATGGCGGCATCGCCATCTTTGGGTTCGATATGGCCACAACGCCCAGCACCGCTCCCGCCCCCGAGACCCTGCGCATCGCGCTGCTGGCCTACCCCGGCTGCCTGGGCACCGAGCTGCTGGGCCTGGCCGACCTGCTGCGGCTGGCGGGGCAGCTGGCGCAGGCAATGGATCAAACGACAGGCACAACGGCAGGCCAGGCGCTGCCGCCTGCCCCGGTGCTGGAACTCGTGGCCCTGCGGCCCGGCCCGGTGCGCCTGGCGGGCGGCTTCGTGCTGAGCCCCGGGCGCCCGCGGGGCCGCTACGGCCTGCTGCTCGTGCCCGGCATGGAGCTGGGCCGGCCCGAGGCCCTGGCGCTGCAGCTGCAAGCCCTGGCCGAGGAGCAGCGCTTCATCCGCCGCTGCGCGGCCCGGGGCAGCGTGGTGGCCACGGTCTGCCTGGGCAGCTTCCTGCTGGCCGAGGCCGGCCTGCTGGACGGCCGCCGCGCCACCACCTCCTGGCTGTTCGCCCCGGCCTTCGCGGCGCGCTACCCGCAGGTGCAGCTCCAGGCGCAGGAGCTGCTGGTGGAGGACGGCGCGCTGCTGAGCAGCGGCGCCGTCAGCTCGGTGTTCGACCTGGCCCTGCATCTCATCAAGCGCCTGTACGGCGCCCGCGTGGCCAGCCGCACCGCGCGCGTGACCCTGCTCCAGCCCCCGCGCAGCAGCCAGGCACCCTATGTGGACGAGCGCCTGCTGCCGCCTGCCCCGCCCTCGTTCGCGCAGGCGGTGCGCGGCTGGCTGGAGGCCCGCCTGGCCGAACCCTTCGACCTGGCGCGCCTGGCCGCGGCCTTTCACATCAGCAGCCGCACCCTGCTGCGGCGCGTCCGCCAGGAAACCGGCAGCACGCCGCTGGCCCTGTTGCAGCAGGCGCGCGTGCAGAAGGCCAAGCAGCTGCTGCTCGGCACCCGCCAGAGCACGGCCCAGATCGTGGCGGCCGTGGGCTACCAGGACGTGCCCACCTTCGCCCGCCTGTTCCGCCGCCTAGTGGGCGAGAGCCCGGCGCGTTTTCGGCAGCGCGGGCGCTGACGCGCGTCAGCCACCGCCCTCGGCCGCCCGCCCGCTCAAACCGCGCGCAAAACCTTGGTAGCCGGCCACACCGCCGCCACCATCGCGGCAGTCAGCCACAGCGGCCCGCCCACACCCGCCAGGCCGGCCAGCAGGCCGAAGCCCATTGGCAGCGTCACGCCCGCCGCGTTGGTGGCCATCATGCGCAGGCCCAGCACCTGGCCGTGGCGCTCGGGCGGGGTGGCGTGCGTCAGCGCCGCCAACACGGTGGGCTGCACCGAGCCCAGGGCCAGGCCCAGGCAGGCCGAGCCCAGCATCAGGCCCAGCGGCCCGGGCAGGAAGGCGTAGACGGCCGACATCGCCATCGTCACGCCCATGGCGCTGCGCAGCATCAGGCGTTCGCTCCAGGCGCCCGCGAAGCGGATGATGAGCAGACGCACCGCCATGCCGGCCACCGAGAAGCAGGCCAGGATGGCACCGATGGTGGAGGCCGAGTAGCCGCGCGCGTGGCCGAGCACGGGCACGACGAAGCTGTGCGCGTCCCAGGCCGCGGCCAGCACCAGGTTGATGACGAGCAGCTGGCGCAGGCTCTTGGCCTCCAGCAGGTCCCAGGCGGGACGGGTGCTGACGCGCTGCGTGAGCACCGGGCGCGGCAGGTGGCGGCGCTCACGCAGCAGCCACAGGCCCACCGGCACCATCAGCACCGCGGCACCAAACGCGGCGCGGTGGCTGACGGTGTCGATCAGGGCGCCGGCCAAGAGCGGCGCCAGGGTGTTGGAGAGCGCCGGGCCGAGCGCCACCCAGGAGTACATGCGCTGGGAAGCGCTCTGGTCGGTGAGCTCGCGGGCGCGCTGCGCCACCTCGCGCTGCACCGCCACCGCCGCCACACCGATGGCTCCACCGGTGCCGATGGCGCCGATCACCAGGGTGCTGACATGCGTCCACAACAGCGGCGCGGCCGTGCCCACCAGGGCCAGGGCGGTGGCAATCTGCATGGGCTTCCAGAGGCCGTAGCGGTCCGCCCAGGCGCCCGCCGCCGGGCCCAGCAGGGCCGGGGCCAGGGCCACCAGGGCGAGCAGCACGCCCACCGTCACCTCGCCATGGCCGGTGTGCAGCAGCCAGAGCGTGCTGGCCACACGGGTGGTGGCCATGCAGGCGTGCACGGCCACGATGGCGGCAATCAGGCGCCAGAAGCCCGCGGGCAGGCTATGGCTCAAGCGGGCTCGTCCTCAGAGTCGGCAATCTCCAGCAGGCGCTGCGCCTCGGTCTCGGGCAGGGCCTCGACGGTCTTGAGCTGGCGCGTCATCGCGCGCGTGCGCACCTCGGCGGCATCGATGGTGTTGCTGGCTTCCTGCAGCTTCTTCTTGGTCTTGGCCAGCACCTCGCCGAACTTGCCGAACTCGGTCTTGACGGCGCCCAGCACGCTCCAGACTTCGGCGCTGCGCTTTTCCAGCGCCAGGGTGCGAAAGCCCATCTGCAGGCTGCCCAGCGTGGCCAGCAGGGTGGTGGGGCCGGTGAGCATCACCTTGTGTTCGCGCTGCAGGGCCTCGAAGAGCCCGGGGCGGCGCAAGGCCTCGGCGTACAGACCCTCGGTGGGCAGGAAGAGCAGCGCGAAATCGGTGGTGTGCGGCGGTGCCAGGTATTTGTCGGCAATGGTGCGGGCCTCCAGGCGCAGGCGCGCCTCCAGGGCCTTGCCGGCGGTTTCGGCGGCGGTGGCGTCGGCGCGCTCCTGGGCGTCGAGCAGGCGCTCGTAGTCCTCGCGCGGGAACTTGGCGTCAATCGGCAGCCAGATCGGGCTCTCTCCCTGCCCCGGCAGCTTGACGGCGAACTCGACGCGGGCGTTTGATCCGGGCACGGTGATGACCTCGCGCCCGTACTGCTCGGGCGTGAACACCTGCTCCAGCAGCGCGGCCAGCTGCACCTCGCCGAACACGCCGCGCGTCTTCACGCCGGTGAGCACGCGGCTCAAGCTCCCCACGTCGCGCGCCAGGTTCTGCATATCGCCCAGGCCGCGGTGCACCTGCTCCAGGCGCTCGGCCACCTGGCGGAAGCTCTCGCCCAGGCGCTGTTCCAGCGTCGCGTGCAGCTTCTCGTCCACGGTGGCGCGCATCTGCTCCAGCTTGGCGGCGTTGTCCTGCTGGATGCCAGCCAGGCGCTGCTCCACGGTGTGGCGCAGATCGGCCATGCGCTGCTCGTTGGCGGTGGTCAGCGCGGCCAGCTGCTCGCGCAACTGCGTGGCATTGCGCATCAGCGCCGCATCCAGCGCCTCGCGCGCCGCGGCCTGGGCCTGGTTGAGCGCGCTGGTGGTGCTTTGCAGGCCCTGCATCAGGCCCTGCTGCAGCCCGGCCACCTGCACGCGCAGGCCGTCGATCTGCTCGTTCTGGGTGCGCGCCACGTCGCCGCCCTGGGCCATCAGGCTGGTCTGGAACTGGCCGAGCTGACCCAGCAGTTCCTGCCTCAGGGCCTGGGCCTGGCGCTGGCTGTCGTCGCGCAGGCCGCGCTCACTGTTCAACAAGGCTTGCTGCACCGGTTGCAGGTCCGCCACGGGGGGCGGCCGTTTCAGCAGCAGGAACACCAGCACCAGCGTCACCAGCGCAAGCAGCGCTGTCACAAGCTCTAACCAAGGCATGGCCCGCATTCTCGGGGCAAGCACTCACCCGCTGCCCGCGCGTGCCCACAATGGCCGCCCCCGGCACTCTGCTTTGTTCCGCCATGCGTCGCTGCGCCCTGCTGCTGAGCCTGATGACCCTGCTGGCCTGCGGCGGCGGCACGGGCCCGGCTCCGGCCGCCCCCGCAGAGCCACCGGCGCCGCGCATCACGCGCGGTCTGACGGTCTGCCAGGTGGATGGCGAACGCCTGCTGGGCGACCTGTACCAGCCCCCGAGCGGCGCGCACCGGCGGCGCGCGCTGCTGTTCGTGCACGGCGGCGGATGGAGCACCGGCAGCCGCGCGGACTACGAGGCCCTGGCCCGCAACCTGGCCGGCCTGGGCTACACCGGCCTGAGCGTGGACTACCGCCTGGCCCCCGCCGTGCACCACCCGGCCCCGCTGGAAGACCTGAAGTGCGCGCTGCGCTGGCTGCGCAGCCAGGCGGCGGCGTGGGAGGTGGACGGCGAGAAGGTGGCGGTGATCGGCGGCTCTGCCGGCGCCCATCTGGCCGCGCTGCTGGCCTACACGCCGGACGACCCGCGCTTCGAGGGCCGGGGCCTGCCGCGCGAGGGCAGCACGCGCGTGGCCGCGGCCGTGCTGCATGGCGGGCCGTACGACCTGAGCGCGCTGGCCGGCGCCAGCGCGCAGGCGCTTGGCACCGTGCAGGCCCTGCTCGGCACCCGCAGCCCCACGGCCCTGCAACTGCAGGAGGCCAGCCCCACCCATTACGTTCGTTACGGCACGGTGCCGAGCCTGATCCTGCACGGCGAACTGGACCCCGTGGTGCCGCTGGAGCAGGCCTACCGCCTGGCTGCCGCCGGGGTGCAGGTCAACGCACCGGGCCGCTTGATCGTGATCCCCGGCGCCGGCCATGCCGACTTTGGCCGCGACCCCGATGCCATCGGCCGTGCGCTGGTGGAATTTCTTGCCCAATCCCTGCCATAGACCATGCGCCTGATCCCCCTTGCTGCCCTGCTGCTGACGGTTCTGCCGGTGCAGGCCGACACCCTCGCCGACCTCAAGGCCGCCCTGCAGCGCCTGCAGGCCGAAACCCCGATCCGCGGCCAGGTGACGCTGAAGAGCGAGAACCGCAACAACGAAGGCAAGGACGACGCCGAGGTGCAGCCCGGCCAGGCCCAGCTGAGCTTCGAGGACGGCCCGCAGGGCCTGCGCCTGGCCTACCCGCAGACCTTGCTGAACAAGGCGCTTTCGGAAGACCAGGCCAAGGACCAGGACCCGAAGGCCGCCACCCCCACGGCCAACGGCCTGCGCGAGCTCGGCTACAAGGAAGTGCGCGAGCTGACCCGCCCGGCCGAGGTGCTGAGCCGCCAGCTGGCGCGCGCCACGCTGAAGGGCGAAAAGGCCGACAGCTGGCAGGGCAAGCCGGCCAAGCTGCTGAGCTTCGAGCTGCAGCAGCGCCGGCCGGACAAATACGTGAAGAAGTACGAGGGCCAGCTCGATGTGTGGGTGGCGGCCGACGGCACGCCGCTGGCCGCGCGCAGCACGCAAAAGATCTCGGGCCGCGCCATGGTGGTCATCAGCTTCGAGATGAACTCGCAGGACGAATGGCATTTCGCCGTCAGCGGCGAGCGCCTGGTGGTGACGCGCAAGCTCACCACCGGCAGCGGCAGCGGCGCGGGCGAGAAGGGCCAGCAGCGCCGCGAGTTCGCGCTGCAGCTCAGCTGATCGCGGCGCTGCGAATCAGCCCGGAATCGGCGTTGGCCCGGGCTCGCCGCGCGCCCAGGCCAGCAGGTTGTCCACCGCGCACTGCACCATCGCCTGGCGGGTGGGCAGGGTGGAGCTGGCGATATGAGGCGTGAGCAGCGCGTTCTCGCAGGCCAGCAGCTCAGCCGCCACGGCCGGCTCGCCCTCGAACACATCCAGGCCCGCCGCGGCCAGGCGGCCGCTGCGCAGCGCGGCGGCCAGCGCACGGTCGTCCACCACGCCGCCGCGGGCGATGTTGATCAGTGTGGCGCTGGGTTTCATCTGCGCCAGCTCGGCCGCGCCAATCAGGTGATGCGTGGCGGCGCTGTAGGGCACCACCACCATCAGGTGGTCGGCCTCGGCCAGCAACTCGGGCAAGGGGCGCCACTGGGCGAACTCGCAGTCCGCCACCGGCTGGCGGTTGAAGTAGCGCACCCGCATGTCCAGGCCCAGTGCGGCACGGCGCGCGATGACGCCACCGATGCGCCCCATGCCGACGATGCCCAGCACCGTGCCGCACACCGGCGCGCCGGCGAACTGGTCGATGGACCAGCCCTGCCACAGGCCCGCACGCACGTAGCGTTCGCCCTCGCCCACGCGGCGTGCGGTGGCCAGCAGCAGGGTCAGGCCAAATTCCGCCGTGGTCTCGGTCAGCACACCCGGTGCATGGCTGAGCTGCAGGCCGCGCGCGCGGCAGGCCGGCACGTCGAGGTTGTTGTAGCCCACGGTGATGAGGGCGACGGCGCGCAGCGCCGGGCAGGCGGCCAGCAGCTCGGCGTCCACGCGCTCGCTGCCCGAGCCCAGCATCCCCCAGCAGCCCTGCAGGCGCGCGCGCAGCGCCGCGGGCTCCAGCGCGGTATCGCTGTCGTGCAGGTCCAGCTCGTAGTGGGCGCGCAGCGGCTCCAACAGCCCGGGAAACAGGCGGCGCGCCACCAGCAGTTTGGGTTTGCTCATCGGAAGAAGATCCAGCTCATCAGGGCCAGCACCGGCAGCAGCAGGCCGCAGCTCCAAGCCATGTAGCCGAAGAAGCTGGGCATGGCGATGCCGCGGTCCTCGGCAATCGCCTTGACCATGAAATTCGGGGCGTTGCCGATGTAGCTCATCGCCCCCATGAAGACCGAACCGGCCGAGATGGCGGCCAGCGTGGCCGCGCCACTCGCCATGAGCTGGGCGGCGTCGCCCCCAGCCAGGTTGAAAAACACCAGGTAGGTGGGCGCGTTGTCCAGGAAGGCCGAGAGCCAGCCGCTGAGCCAGTAGTAGGCCAGCGGAATTGGCTGGCCTTCGGCCGTGGAGACCCACTGCACCAGGCCCGCAAACGGACCATTCAACCCGGCCTGCAGCATCACCAGCACCGGCAGCATGGTGAGGAAGATGCCGATGAAGAGCTTGGCCACCTCGGCCATCGGCGCCCAGCTGAACTGGTTGCGCTCGCGCACGCCCTTGGGCGTGAGAGCGAGCGAGAGCAGGGTCACGCCGATGAGGCCTACATCGCGCACCAGGGATTGCAGGGCCAGCGGCGTGCCGAACAGATCGAACACCACGCCCGGCTTCCACAGGCCGCTGAGCAGGACCAGGCCCACCACCAGGCCCAGGGGCAGGAAGTTGATGGCGCCGTCCAGCCCCAGGCGCGGCGTGTCCGGCGTCGGGTCCTGCGGCAGCACGCCTTCCTTGGCGTACCAGTGGCGGTCGATGGCATAGAACATCGCCAGCAGCAGGCCGACGACGAAGAGCATCTCCGGCCCCACATGCCGCACCGTCCAGAAGAAGCTCACGCCCTGCAGGAAGCCCAGAAACAGCGGCGGGTCCCCCAAGGGCGTCAGCGAGCCCCCGGCGTTCGAGACGATGAAGATGAAGAACACGATGACGTGCACGACATGGCGCCGGTTGTCGTTGGCGCGGATCAGCGGGCGGATCAAGAGCATCGAGGCACCGGTCGTGCCCATCACCGAGGCCAGGGCCGCGCCCAGCGCCATCAGACCGGTATTGAGCGCCGGCGAGCCATGCAGATTGCCGCGCACATAGATGCCGCCCGAGGCGGTGAACAGCGCCACCAGCAGCAGCACGAAGGGCAGGTACTCGGCCAGCAGGGTGTGCCACACCGCGGCGGCCGTCACGCCCAGCCCCTGCGTGGCTGCCAGCGGCAGCACGAAACAGGCGGCCCAGAACAGCGCCACCTTGCCGAAATGGTGGTGCCAGAAGCGCGGCGCCAGCAGCGGGCCCAGGGCGATGGAGAGCAGCATGCCCACGAAGGGCAAGGCCCAGAGCGGACCGAAGGCACTGGCATCCAGGCTGGCGGCCTGCGCCAGGCTCGGGGTCAGCAGCAGGGTCAGCAAGGGCCAGGTGCGCATGGGGACCTCAGTCGTGGAAGGTGGTGAAGCGGGCCACCGGCGCGCGCTCGGTCACCAGGCAGTTCTCGGGGGCTTCGGGGTCGGCATAGCCCAGGGCCATGCCGCACAGCAGCATCTGTTCGGGCGGCAGCGCCAGCCACTCGGCCAGCTGCGCGTGGTAGTGGATCCAGGCGGCCTGCACGCAGGTGTCGAGCCCCTGCGCGCGCGCGGCCAGCATCAGGTTCTGCATGAACATGCCGCAGTCCAGCCACGAGCCCTGCGTGAGGCTGCGGTCAATGGTGAAGAGCAGGCCCACCGGGGCGCCGAAGAAGGCGTAGTTGCGGCCGTGCTGCTCGTGCATGCGCGCCTTGTCGCCCTTGCCGATGCCCAGCAGCGCATACAGGTCCAGGCCGATCTTGCGGCGGCGCGCGGCGTACTCGGGCTTCCAGTCGGCCGGGTAATAGCGGTACTCGGCTTGCAGTGGGACGGCCTGCTCGGGGTCGTGGTGGATGGCCTGGGCGCGCTGCACCACCTGCTGCAGGCTGGCCCCAGTGAGCACGTGCACCTGCCAGGGCTGCAGATTGGCGCCGGAGGGCGCCCGCGCCGCGTCGGCGAGCAGTCGCTCGATCAGGGCGCGCTCCACCGGGCGCGGCAGGAAGGCGCGCACCGAGCGGCGTTCGCGCAGCAGCAGGGAGAGGACATCAGCCGCCGGCAGCGGCTCCGAAAGCGTCATCAGGCGTCGGGTTCAGGGAAGGCGCGGGATTGTTCCACTCGGCCCAGAGCGCCAACGCCTGCTCCACGGTGGCCTGCTGCACATCCAGCAGTTGCTCCAGCTCGGTGGGGTAGCCACCGGCCATCAGCAACACGGTGGCAGCGCGGTGGCGGCGCAGCCAGGCGAACACGCGCTCGTCGCGCGCGGCCATGCCGGCCGTGCTCAGACCCAGGCGGCCGAGCCGGTCGCCCTCGTGCGGGTCCGCTCCGGCCAGGTAGAAGACCAGTTCAGGCGGGCGTGGCAGGCGCCGCTCCACTTCGGACAGCGCGGCATCCAGCGCCTGCAGGTAGGCGGCGTCGCCGCAGTGGTCGGGCAGGTCCACGTCCAAATCCCCCGCCACCTTGCGGAAGGGGAAGTTCTTGGCGCCGTGCAGCGAGAGCGTGAACACCGTGGGGTCGCCGGCAAACAGGGCCGCCGTGCCGTTGCCCTGGTGCACGTCCAGGTCGATCACCAGCACCTGCGTGACGCCGCGCTGGCGCTGTGCCCAGCGCGCCGCCACGGCCACGTCATTGAACACGCAGTAGCCGCCGCCCTGGGCCGCGCTGGCGTGGTGGGTGCCACCGCCCAGGTTCATCGCCAGGCCCTCTGCCAGCGCCGCGCGGGTGGCGGCCAGCGTGGCGCCCACGGAATGCAGGGCGCGCACCGGCATGCCGGGGTGCCAGGGAAAGCCGATCTCGCGCTGCTCGGCGGCGCTCAAACCGCCCTGCAGCACCTTGTCCACATAGGCGTGCGTGTGCACGGCCCGCACGGCCGGCAGCGCCGCCTTGGGCGCGGGCTGCAGGCGCAGGCCCGGCACGCGTGCCGCCAGGCGCTCGCGCAGGGCGCCGTACTTGTGCTGCGGGAAGCGGTGGCCGGGCGGCAGGCTCAGGGGCTGCGCGTCGAAATGGAAGGCCTGCATGGGGTGCCGTGTGAAGAAATTGTTGCAGCGCACAAAAAGTGCTTGCAAGGGCGTCAGGCTTGCTGAATACTTCGCTCCATGTTGCGGTGCACAAAAACACCGCTGTCGATCCCGACGCTGTTTTTATAGGAGCCTCATCATGTTTGTGACCCCTGAGCAATTCTTCGCCAATCAAAAGACCGCCGCTGCCGCCCTGTTCGGCTTCCAGGCCAAGGCCTTTGAAGGCGCCGAGAAGCTGGCCGAGCTGCACCTGCAACTGGCCAAGACCGCGCTGACCGAAGCCGCCGAGACCACCTCGGCCCTGCTGTCCGTCAAGGACGTGCAAGAGCTGGTGGCCCTGCAGACCAGCCTGCTGCAGCCCAGCGGCGAGAAGGCCACCGCCTACAGCCGCCACGTGGCCGACATCACCCTGAGCACCGGCGCCGAGCTGGGCAAGCTGGTGGAAGAGCAGATCGGCGAAGCCAAGTCGAAGTTCGACGGTCTGGTGGAGAACCTGGCCAAGAACGCCCCGGCCGGCACCGAGAACGTCGTCGCCCTGGCCAAGTCGGGCCTGGCCGCCGCCAACAACGCGTTTGAGTCGGTGCAGAAGGCGGCCAAGCAGGCGGCTGAAGTGGCCGAGTCGAACTTCCAGACCATGACTGCGACGGCGGCTAAGGCTTCGCGTTCGAGCAAGAAGGCTGCGGCCTGAGCTTTCTCAGCGGCTGGCCGGCGCTGTGCGCCGGTAAGCGCTAAGTGATAGCCCCGCCAGGGCCGGAGGCCCTGGCGCGTCGGCAGGCACAAACGGTCCTCAGGACCGTTTGTGCCCAGGCGACGTCTCCTCGGTCCTTTGATAAAGGGGATCGATTGACCCCACCAGGCAACTGGTGGGGTTTTTTTGCGCCTGCGGCCTTCAGCGCAGCCGGAACAGCTCTTGGTGGAAGCGGGCCGCCGGCAGCCCCAGGGCCAGCAGCTCGCGCTGCAGGCGCGTGCCAAAGGCGGCCGGGCCGCAGAACCAGAACTCGGCTTCGGCCCAGTCGGGCACGAGCTCGCGCAGGCGCTCCAGCGTCAGCAGGCCATCGCGCGCGTCGATCAGCAGATGCAGGCGCACGCCGGCGGCCGCAGCGTCTTCGCGCAGGTGCTGCAGCGCGCGCTCGTCCACCTGGGCGGTGCAGTGGATCAAGTCCACCTGCGCGCCCGCGCCGGGGCGGTGCGCCAGCGCCTGAAGCCGGGCCACGAAGGGCGCGATGCCGATGCCCGCACCCACCCAGACCTGGCGCGCGCGCCCGCCCTCGAAGTCGAAGCGACCGTAGGGGCCCTCCACCGTCACCGCATCGCCCACGCGCAGGTGCTCGGGCAGGGCACGGGTGTAGTCGCCCAGGCCCTTGATGAGAAACAGCAGGCGGCCATCGCCCTGCCAGTCGGAAGCAATGGTGAAGGGGTGCGGGCCCTCGCTGGCGTCGAAGCAGACGAAGGCGAACTGGCCCGCCTGGTGGCCGGGCCAGGGCGTGTGCAGGCACACGCGCACCGCGCTCACGCCCACGCCGTCCAGGCGCTCCAGCGCCTCCACCTCGCCCAGCGCCCGCCGCCCGGCTCGGATGCGGCCGGCCAGGCTCAGCAGCGCGGCCAGCGCGCCGGCGGCCAGCAGGCCCGCCAGCAGCAGCCCCAGCACGAGGCCCAGCGGCGACGACCAGCTCGCCCAGTTCAGCAGCACCAGGCCATGCCCCAGCAGCAGCAGGTAGAGCAGGCTCAGGAGGCGGTGCGTCTTCAGGAACCAGCGGTAGGGGAAGCGGCGCAGCAGCGCCAGCCCGCCCAGCAGCAGCAGGGCATAGAGGCCCCACTCTCCGGCGGCTTCGGCGACGCTGCGCTGGCCCTGCAGCCATTCCTGCCAGGCGGTGCTGACCGGTGCGCGCGGGCCGCGGCTCCAGCGCGTCAGCCAGCCGGCCTGCAATGCCCAGTGCGGCGCCTGCACCAGCAGCCAGTGCAGCAGCGAAAAACCCAGCGCCGCCCCGCCCAGCCAGCGGTGCAGGCGGATCATCTTGTCCAGCCCGTCCAGCAGGCGCTCGAGCGCAGGCAGGCGCAGGGTCAGCACCAGCGCCAGGCCCATCGCGCCCAGGGCCAGCAGGCCGCTGGCCTGCAGCAGCTGGCCACGCCAGGCCGCCAGGGTCTGGGCCTGCACCAGCTGCGGCGCAGCCGCCAGCAGCCAGAGCAGGGTCAGGCCAAGCAGCGACACGAGGAAGGCAATGCGGATCGGGCGCATGGCAGGAATTCGGGCTGGGTCCAGCAGCCAGTGTGCGGCAGCTCGCCGGACAATCACCCCCCGACCCGCCCTGCCCCGCTCCCGTGCCCGATTCCCCCGTCCCGCCCTTCGTCTGCCGCACCGAGGACACCAAGTCCCTGCACTTCAGCCTGCACGCGGTGCAGAGCCGCATGCGCGTGGACCGGCCGGACCGCCTGGAGCTGGCCTACACCCGCACCATGATGGGCTTTCTGGCCCTGCAGCCGGCGCCACAAGCCATCGCCATGATCGGCCTGGGCGGCGGCTCGTTGGCCAAGTTCATCCACCAGCAACTGCCGCAGGCCTTCCTGAAGGTGGTGGAGATCAACCCGCACGTCATCGCCCTGCGCGAGGAGTTCGAGGTGCCGCCCGACAGCGAGCGCTTCCGCGTGCGCCTGGCCGATGGCGCGGACTTCGTGCGCAGCCCGCCGCAGCCCTTTGACGTGCTGCTGGTGGACGGCTTCGATTACCACGGCCAGCCGCCCGCCTTGGCCTCGCAGGCCTTCTACGACGACTGCGCCGCCCTGCTCAGCCCCGAGGGCGTGCTGGTGGCCAACCTCTACGCCGGCGACCCCGACTACGAGCGCCAGCTCGCGCGCATCGAGCGCGCCTTCGCGCACCAGGTGCTGCAGCTGCCCGACCCCGAGTGCAGCAACACCATCGTGTTCGCCGGGCGCCAGCCGCTGCGCGCGCGCCTGGGCGAGGCGCGCAATCCGGGCCTCAGCCCCGCCGCCTGGGCCCAGGTGCGCGGTGGGGTGCGTGCGGTGCAGCAAGCGCTGGCACAGCCCACAGCCGGCTGACTTTCGGCCCGGATACGGGTTTGCCCTAGCCTGCGCAGCCCTTGTGACTGCGCCGGAGTGCTGCCTGTGTCTGCTGTTCCCCCTTTGTCGCGCCGCCAGGGCCTGCTGGCCCTGGCCGGGCTGGGTCTGAGTGCCTGTGGTGGTGGCGGGGGCGGCAGTGCCCCACCCCCGGTGGAGCCCCCACCGCCGCCCCCTCCCCTGCAGCTGGCCGTCAGCGGCCGCGCCGTAGTCAAGCTGAGCAGCAGCGCCAGCCGCTGGCTGGGCCTGGTGGAGCGGGCGCGCCCGCTGGAGGAGCGCAGCCGGCCGGAGCGCGAGCTCTGGGTCTCGGGCCAGCAAGGCCAGGGCAGCCCGCGCGTGCTGCAGGCCGAGGCCGGGCGTTCGCTGCTGGACTTCGCGCTGCACCCCTCAGGCGAGTTCAGCCTGCTGCAGGCCAGCGACCGCGCCCTCTTCCTGCAGCGCCGCAGCGCCAGCGGTGAGCTGCTGCGCGAACTGGCCTTTGCCGACCCGCAGGCCGCCAGCGACCCCTTCATGGACGACCCGCTGCAACTGCGCGACCCCACGGCCCTGCTGCCGCACGCCACGCGCGACGCCGCGCGCCTGGCCCCGCTGGGCGAGGACCTGGCGCTGGCCTTCCGTTCCGGCCGCCAGGCCGTGGTGCTGCACCGCCTGGGCTGGCGCGCCGCCGCCGGCTTCGAGCCGCAGTGGCGCCGCCTGGTGGAGCCGGGCGTGGCCATCGGCGCGCGCTTCGTCACCTCGGGCAGCTTCGACCCCTTCAAGAGCCTGGACCACCAATGGCGTTTGCTGCTGGACAGCGGGCCGCAGGGCCAGCTGGCCGTGGCCCTGAGCCTGGACTTCACCGAGCTGGCCGCCGGCCATGGCAGCTACTTCGGCGAGGCCCTGGACCCCGAGCTGCGCACCGGCGCGCTGCTGACGCAGTACGACGCCGACGGCCTGCGCCGCGGCACCACGGTGCTGAACACCCAGCAGCGCAGCGAGCCCCATGCGCTGCGCTGGCTCAGCGGCCGCGGCCAATGGGCCCTGGCCGGGCGCGTGCGCAGCCAGCAGACGGCCGAGGGCTGGGACGCCTACCTGGCCCTGCTGCCCCAGGCCGGCCAAGGTGGCGCGGGCGTGGCGCAGTACCGCGTGCTGCAGCTGGACGCCGGCGAGCTGATCTTTGACGTGGCCGCCCAGCCCGATGGCCGCCTGCTGGTGGCCGGGGTGAGCGGCTACACGCAGAACCCGGCCGGGGCCAGCATCTCGGAGGCGGCGCAGCCCCTGCTGGCGCAGCTGGACGCCGAGGGCAGGCTGCTGCAGCGCCTGGCGCTGCCCGCGGGCCCGCGCCACAACCAGCTGCGCAGCCTGAGCCCTTGGCAAGGGGCTTGGCTGCTGGGCGGGCTGGCGGACGGCCCCGGCACGCATTCGGCCGATGCCGACCCCAGCCTGCTGCGCCACGACGGCTATGTGCGCGAGTGGCGCGCGGCTTCAGCGTGAGCGCACGGCGCCGGTCTGCGGGTCCAGCGCCAGCTTGACGCGGCGGCCCTGCGCGTCCTCGGCGCGCACCTCCACGCGGTCGCGCTCGCGCTCGATCTTCTGGACGGCGCGGTAGCCGGCCGCTTCCAGCTGGCTCAGCAGCTGGCCGAAGTCCAGCCCGCTGGCCTGCGCGTCGCGCGGGGCCGAGCCCGGCTTGCTGTGCAGCACGGCGCCGGTGCGCCCGTCCAGTTCCAGCTTGACCCAGCGGCCGTCGCGGTCCTGCGCCTTGGCTTCCACGCGCTCGCGCTCCTGCTCCAGCTCCAGCACCTGGCGGTAGCCGGCGGCCTGCAGGCGGGCGTGCAGCTGGGCCAGGGTGAGCGGCGCGGCGGTGCTGGCAGCGGCGGGTTGCGGGGTTTGCGGCGCGGGCGTTTGCGCCCAGGCCAGGCCGGCGAGCAGCGCGGAAGAGATCAGTGCCGAGGTGATGAGGCGGGTGGCGTTCATGGTGCTTCTCCTGTTGGAAACAGCCCGGATTCAGACTGCGCCCCCACTGTGCGATTCAGGCCCTGAACCGGGCCTGAACACGCCGTTCAGGCTGGCGGCGCCCCAAAAGCCGGCAGCTCCAGTTCGGCGCATAGGCCGCCCAGCGCGGCATCACCCAGCTGCAGCCGCCCACCGTAGAGCTCGGCCAGCTCGGCCACGATGGCCAGGCCCAGGCCGCTGCCGGGCAGGCTTTCGTCCAGCCGGCCGCCGCGCGCCAGCGCCTGCGCGCGCTGCGCGGGGGGGATGCCGGGGCCGTCGTCCTCCACCCGCAAGAGCAGGCGCTCGCCCTGCCGCTCGCCACTCAGGCGCACCCGCGTGCGCGCCCAGTGGCCGGCGTTGTCCAGCAAGTTGCCCAGCATCTCCTGCAGGTCCTGGGCCTCGCCGGCAAAGGCCAGATTGGGCGGCAGGCCGCTGGCGTCGAAGTGCAAGCCGCGTTCGGCATGCACGCGCGCCAGCACGCGCAGCAGGCCCGCAGCCGCCGGGGCGATGGGGGTGTGCAGGCCGGGCTGGGCCTGGGCGGCGGCGGCGCGGGCACGGGCCAGGTGCCAGTCCACCTGGCGGCGCGCCTGGCGCACCTGCTCGGCCACCAGCACCGCCAGCGCGGCCTCGCCCGGCCCCGCTTGTTCGGCGGACTGCTGCAGCACCGCCAGCGGCGTCTTCAGCGCATGGGCCAGGTTGCCGGCCTGCGTGCGGGCGCGCGCCAGGCCCTCCGCTTGTTGGTCCAGCACCTGGTTGAAGCCCTGCACCAGGGGCTGCAGCTCGCTGGGGTACTGGCCCTCGATGCGCTGGGCCTGGCCGGCCCGCAGCGCCGCCAGCGCGGCCTGCAGGCGGCGCAGTGGCGCCAGGCCAATGCCCACCTGCGCCCAGGCCGCCAGCGCCAGCAGGGCCAGCAAGGCCAGCAGCGCCAGGGCCAGAGTGGTGTTGAAGCGCCGCAGCGCGGCCTCGATATCACGCAGATCGCCCGCCACCAGCACGCGCCAGGGGCCGGAGCCGTCGAAGCGCACGCTGCGCTCCACCAGCAGCAGGGCCGCGCCGTTCGGGCCGGGGATCTCGTGCACATGCACTTCACCATCGGCCAGCGCGTCGGGCGGGGCCTGCAGCTGGGCGTCCCAGAGCGAGCGCGCGCGCAGCAGGCCGGGCGCCTTCGGCCCATCGATCTGCCAGTACAGGCCCGAGTACGGGCGCGTCCAGCGCGGGTCGCTCAGGGCCGCGGGGTCCAGCTGCACACCCACCGCGTCACCGGGCTCCAGGCGCGCCGTCACCTGGTCCAGCTGGCTCACCAGGGTACTGGTGAACTGGCGCAGCACGGTGTCGCGGAACAGGCCGGCCAGCAGCAGGCCGGCGCCGCTGACGATCAGCGCGGCGGCCAGCGCCGTCAGCCCCAGCAGGCGCCAGCGCAGCGAACCCGCAGCCTTCATGCCGCCAGCCGGTAGCCGAGGCCGCGCACGGTTTCCAGCGCCACGCCGGGCAGCTTGCGACGCAGCCGGCCCACGAAGACCTCGATGGTGTTGGAGTCGCGCTCGAAGTCCTGCGCGTACAGGTGTTCGGTCAGCTCGGTGCGCGACACCACCTGGCCGGGCCGGTGCATCAGGTAGGCCAGCAGGCGGTACTCGTGCGCGGTCAGGTTCACGGTGGCGCCGTCCAGGCTGACGCGGCCGCTGCGCGTGTCCAGCGCCAGGCCGCCGCATTGCAGCAGCGGCGAGGCCAAGCCTTGCGCGCGGCGGATGAGTGCGCGCAGCCGCGCCAGCAGCTCCTCGGTGTGGAAGGGCTTGGCCAGGTAGTCGTCGGCCCCGGCGTCGATGCCCGCGACCTTCTCGTGCCAGCTGTCGCGCGCGGTCAGGATCAGCACCGGCAGCGTGCGCCCCGCCGCACGCCAGCGCTGCAGCACACTCAGGCCATCGAGCCCGGGCAGGCCCAGGTCCAGCACCGCGGCGTCATAGGGTTCGGTCTGGCCCAGGTGCAGGGCGTCGGGGCCGGTGGCGGCCTCATCCACCGCGTAGCCGGCCTCCACCAGGGTGCGGCGCAGCGGCTCGCGCAGCTGGGTGTCGTCTTCCACCAGCAGCACGCGCATGGTCAGTGCGGGGCCGAAGCCGGGGCGCTGCGCACGCGCTGCTTCAGCACGGCGCCGCTCTTGGCCTCGACCTCCAGCTTCAGCAGCCGGCCGCCGGCTTGCAGCAGCTTGATCTCGTAGATCCAACGGCCGTCCCCGCGCTCCAGTTCGATCTCCAGCACCTGGCCCGGGTGGCTGCGCTGCAGGCGCTCCAGCAGCTGGGGCAGCGGCAGCACCTCACCGGCCAGCACCGCAGCACGCACGCGCTCGGCCTCGCCGCGGTCGCCCGCCACGGCCGAGCCGCCCAGCAGCACCAGGCCGAGGGCGACGCAGAAGGGGCGGGCGCGGGCTTTCATGCCGCCGATTGTGAGCAGCTTGTCTGAACCGGAGATGAACGCGCGCTTCAGCTTCGCTTCAAGCCCCGCTGCAAAGAATGGCCGCCATGCTTCAAGGAGCCGCCATGAACCCCAGCCGCCGCGTCACCGATGCCCCCACCCGCGTCTTCCACGCCCTGCTCGCCCTCGGCTTCGGCCTGGCCTGGCTGACCGGCGATGCCGACGACTGGCGCGCCCTGCATGTGGCGCTGGGCTACGGCATTGCCGGCCTGCTGAGCGCCTGGTTGCTCTACCAATTCTTCGGGCCGCGCCCGGCGCGCTGGGCCCTGCTGCTGCGGCGGCTGGGCAGCGGCCCGGCCTGGCTGCGCGAAGCCTTGCAGGGCAGCGGCGCCGCGCGCCCGGGCTTCTGGCGCCAGGGCCAGAACCTGCTGCTGGCCGCCCTGCCCCTGACCCTGCTGCTGGGCCTGCCCCTGCTGCTGCTCAGCGGCCTAGTCACCTACCAGGAATGGTTCGGCCTGGAAGAGGCGATGGAAGAGGTGCACGAGTTCTTCGCCAACAGCCTGGGCCTGATCGCCCTGCTGCACCCCACCCTGCTCCTGCTGAGCAGCTGGCAGCGCGGACAGAACCTGCTGCGCCCGATGGGCAGCGGCAAGCTGCCGGGCGCCGGGCCGGACCTGGTGCGCAGCGACCGGCGTGCGGTGGCGGCGCTGCTGGCCGCGGGGCTGGTGCTGGGGACGGGCTGGGTGTGGACGCAGGAACAGGCGGCGATGCCGATGGGGGAGCATGGGCACCGGGGGGAGCGGGGGCACCCTGAGGACGACGACGACTGAGCCCGGCGCGGCGGTGGCACCCGACGCGCTGTGCACCGATCCCCTACCGCACCGTCACGCTATGGCAGCTCCACGCCTCGGGCCGTTTCGTACAGGCCATACCACTCCCCCCGCGTGAGCGTGAGCTGCTCGGCCTGCGCGCAGGCGCGGATGCGTGCGGGCTGGGTGGTGCCGATGACGGGCTGAATGCCGGCCGGGTGGCGCATCAGCCAGGCCAGCACCACCGCCTCGGGCGGCACCCCATGGCGCAGTGCCACGGTGCGCACCCGCTCCGCCGTGCGGACCACCGCCGCAGAAGCGCCCTCGGGTGCCGCGCCGCTCAGCCAGCCTCGCGCCATGGCCCCCCAGGCCTGGAGCTGCACGGCCTGGTTCTGGCAAAACTCCAGGGTCTCCCCCCACGCTAGGCCATTCCGGCCCTGGGGGTCGTTGAAGCAGGTGCCCGCGTCCAGCCAGTCCAACTTGAGCAGGCTCATCTCCAGCTGATTCACCCGCGGCGGCTCGCCCATGGCGCGGCTCAGGCGGCTCATTTGCCCCGCATGCATGTTGGAGGCCCCCCAATGCCGCAGCTTGCCGCTGGCGCGCAAGCGCTGCAGCGCCTCGGCCACCTCGTCGGGTTCTATCAGGGGGTCGGGCCGGTGCAGCAGCAGCAAGTCCAGATACTCGGTGTTCAGGCGCCGCAGGCTGGCCTCCACGCTGGCCTGGATGTGCGCCGCGCTGAGGTCGTAGCGCTTGGGGCCCTCGGCGTCCCCAAACCGGATGCCGCACTTGGTTTGGATCTGCAGTTGATCTCGCAAGCTGGGCTGGCGCCGCAACAGCTCACCCAAGCACTGCTCGGCCTTGCCGTGCGTGTAGATGTCGGCGTGGTCGAACAGGCGGATGCCGATGTCCAGCGCCGCTTCCACCGCCGCCTGCGCGTGGGCAATTTCCGCCTCGCCGATCGGGTCGTGATTCCAGCCGCCGCCCAGCCCCATGCAGCCCAGCACCAAGCGGCTGGTTTGGGGAAGGTGTTCTTGCAAGGGAAAAGTTTTCATGCGCGGATTAAGCCACCCTTCGCTGCGTCCCCGCATCAAACAAATGCACCGCCTCCGGCACCCAGCGCAGATGCACCGCATCCCCCACGCGCTCGCGCACTTCGCCGGGCACGCGCGCCGTCAGCCGGCCCACCGGCGTGTCGGCACACAGGTACGTCTCCGGCCCCGTGGGTTCGATCATGTGCACCCGCCCCGGCAGCCCTTCCCCCGCCAGCTGCAGGGCCTCGGGCCGCAGGCCGTACAGGCATTCACCCCCCACGGCGGAGAGCGCCGCAGCCTGCTCGCCGTTCAGCCCCAGCTCCAGCCCATGCGCCGCCAGCCCGGCGCCTTGGCGCTGCGCCGCAATCCAGTTGATCTGCGGTGAGCCGATGAACTCGGCCACGAACACGGTGGCGGGGCGGGTGTAGATCTCGTGCGGGGTGCCGAACTGCTGCACCTGGCCGTCCTTCATCACGGCGATGCGGTCGCCCAGGGTCATGGCCTCGACCTGGTCGTGCGTGACGTACACCGTGGTGGTGCGGGTGCGCTGGTGCAGCAGCTTGATCTCGGCGCGCATCTCCACACGCAGCTTGGCGTCCAGGTTGGAGAGCGGCTCGTCGAACAGGAAGAGCTGCGGCGCGCGCGCCAGCGCCCGGCCCATGGCGACGCGCTGGCGCTGGCCGCCGCTGAGCTGCGCCGGGCGGCGCTCCAGCAGGTGCTCGATCTGCAGCATGGCCGCCACGCGGGCCACGGTGGCGGCGCGTTCGGGCTTGGGCACCTTTCGCATCTCCAGCCCGAAGGCGATGTTCTGCGCCACGTTCATGTTGGGGTAAAGCGCGTAGCTCTGGAACACCATGGCGATGTCGCGGTCCTTGCTGGGCAGCGCGGTGATGTCGCGCTCGCCCAGGAGGATGCGGCCGCTGCTGGGCTGCTCCAGGCCGGCGATCATCGACAGCAGGGTGCTCTTGCCGCAGCCCGAGGGGCCGACCAGGATGAGGAACTCGCCGGGCTCGATGGCGATGTCGATGCCCTTGAGGATTTCGGTCTGGTGGAAGGTCTTGCGGATGCCTTCGATCTTGAGTGCTTGCATGGCTCAGCCCTTGACTGCTCCGGCCGTGAGGCCGCGGACGAAATATTTGCCGGCGAGGACATACACCGCGAGCGTGGGCAGCGCCGCGATCAGCGCGCCGGCCATGTCCACGTTGTATTCCTTGACGCTGCTGCTGGTGTTGGCCAGGTTGTTCAGGCCCACGGTGATGGGTTTGTTGTCGAAGCCGCTGAACACCGCGCCGTAGAGGAAATCGTTCCAAATGGCGGTGAACTGCCAGATCACCGTCACCACGACGATCGGGCCCGACAGCGGCAGCAGCACGCGCCAGAAGAAGGTCCAGAAACCCGCGCCATCCAGCTGCGCGGCCTTCAGCAGCTCGCCCGGCACGCCCAGGTAGTAATTGCGGAAGAACAGGGTGGTGCTGGGCAGGCCGGCCAGCACATGCACCAGCACCAGGCCGCCCAGGTGGTCGGCCAGGCCGAACCAGCCCAGCACCTGGCTCATGGGCAGCAGCACCACCTGCATGGGCATGAACACGCCGAACAGCAGCAGCGCGAACAGCAGCTCGCTGCCACGGAAGCGCCATTGCGTGAGCACATAGCCGTTCAGTGCGCCCAGTGCCGTGGAAATGGCCACCGCCGGCACCACCATGGCCACGGAGTTCCAGAAATAGGGCTTCAGGCCGCCGCATTGCATGCCGGTGCAGGCCGTGCCCCAGGCCTTGGCCCAGGCACCGAAGTCCAGCGCCTGCGGCAGGCTCAGCAAACCGCCCATGCGCACCTCGTCCATGCTCTTGAACGCGGTGGCCAGCATCACGTAGAGCGGCAGCAGGAAGAACAGCGCGAGCAGCAGCAGCGCGCCCCAGAGGATCAAGCGATGCGGCTTCATGCCTTCTTGCTCCGCAGTTCCGAGTACAGATAGGGCACGACGATGGCGGCCAGCGTGGCCAGCATCATGGTGGCGCTGGCGGCGCCCAGGCCGATCTGGCCGCGCGTGAAGGCCATCGTGTACATGAAGGTGGCCGGCAGGTCGGTGGCGTAGCCGGGGCCACCGCTGGTGAGCGCCATCACCAGGTCGAAGCTCTTGATGGCCAGGTGCGCCACGATCATCAGCGTGGAGAAGAACACCGGGCGCAGGCTGGGGATGAGGATGCGCCAGTAGATGCGCGGCAGGCTGGCGCCATCCACCTGAGCGGCCTTGAGGATGGAGTCGTCAATGGAGCGCAGGCCGGCCAGGAAGAGCGCCATCACGAAGCCGCTGCTCTGCCAGATGGCCGCGATGACGACGCAGTAGATCGCCATCTCGGGGTCGATCAGCCAGCTGAACTGGGCGGATTCGAAGCCCCAGTCGTGCAGCAGCTTCTCCAGGCCCAGGCCGGGGTTGAGGATCCACTTCCAGGCCGTGCCGGTGACGATGAAGGAAAGCGCCATCGGGTACAGGAACACCGTGCGCAGCGCGCCTTCCGCGCGCACCTTCTGGTCCAGCAGCACCGCCATCAAAAGGCCCAGGGCCATGGCGCCGCCGATGAAGAGGCCGCCGAACACCGCCAGGTTGCGCAGCGCCAACCACCAGCGCTCGTTGCCCCACAGGGCCTGGTAGTGCACCAGGCCGGCCCACTCGTAATTGGGCAGCAGGCGGCTGGCCGAGAAGCTGAGGTAGCCGTTCCAGGCCATCAGGCCGTAGATGAAGGCCAGGCCCAGCGCGAAGGAAGGCGCCAGCACCAGCTTGGGCAGCCAGGGTGTGCGCGCGAGGGGTGTGTTCATAGCCGCAACCAAAAAAGGGCCCCGCCCTGCCCTGAAGGCAGGGCGGGAATCCCAAACCGGCGGGAGTGCCACCGGCATGCAGACAGGGGCGGTGGGCGCCCCAAGGGTCAAACCCCGTTCACTGGGTCTTGGCGGCAGCCGCGATGCGCTGCTTGGCCTGCGCCACGGTCATGGTGTCGTTGTTCCAGAACTGGCTCACCACGTCCTTGATCGCGCCTTCGGCCGCCGAGGGCACGGCCATGCCGTGGGCGATCGAGGGCACCAGGCTGCCGGCCTTGGCGGTGGCCAGGAAGTCCTGGTTGCTCAATTTCGCGCAGTCGTCGAACTTGTCCATCTTCAGATCGGTGCGCACCGGGATGGAACCCTTGTTCAGGTTGAACAGCTCCTGGAAGGCGGGCGACATGACGGCGGAGGCGAAGTCGCGCTGCGCGGCCTGGGCGTCGGCCTTCTTCAGCTTGAAGAGGGCGAAGCTGTCCACATTGAAGGTGAAGGCCTTGGCGGTGCCGGGCGCGGCCACGCAGACGAAGTCCTTGCCCGGCGCCTTGCCGGCTGCCAGGAACTCGCCCTTGGCCCAGTCGCCCATCAGCTGCATGCCGGCCTCGCCCTTGATGACCATGGCGGTGGCCAGGTTCCAGTCGCGCCCGGGGGCGTTCTTGTCGGTGTAGGCCTTCACGCGGCGGAAGGTTTCCAGCACCTTGTCCATGGTGGCGCTGTTGATCGTGGCGGCATCGAGTTGCACCAGGGCCTTCTTGTAGAAGTCCGCACCGCCCACGCCCAGGGCCACCGATTCGAAGGTGGTGAAGTCCTGCCAGTTCTGGCCGCCATGGGCGAGCGGAATGACGCCGGCCTTCTTCAGCGCTTCGGCGGCGGTGAAGAACTCGTCCCAGCTGCTGGGCGGCTTGACGCCGGCCTTTTTCAGCACCTCGGCATTGGCCCACAGCCAGTTGACGCGGTGCACGTTCACCGGCGCGGCCACGTACTGGCCCTGGTGCTTCATCACGTCGCTGACGACCTTGGGCAGCACGCCGTCCCAGTTCTCGGCCTTGGCCACCGCGTCCATGTTCGCCAGCAGGCCTTCTCGCGCCCATTCCTGGATGCTGGGGCCCTTGATCTGCGCCGCCGCCGGGGCGTTGCCCGAGACCACGCGGCTCTTCAGCACCGTCATGGCCGAATCGCCACCGCCACCGGCCACGGCGAAGTCCTTCCAGCTGTGGCCCTTCGCTTGCAGGCTGGCCTTCAGGCCTTGCGCGGCCTTGGCCTCGCCGCCGGCGGTCCACCAGTGCAGCACTTCCACTTCGCCGGCTTGGGCGGCGCCGAACAACAGGCCCAGGGCCAGGGCGATCGATTGCTTCTTCATCTGGGTCTCCGTGTGCATGTTCAGAACCACCATTCGACCTGGGCGCCGGCAGAGGTTCCGGAGGTCTTGTTCGCAAAGGCGGCATTGCCCGTGACGTTACCGGCGGCCTGGTTCCAGCGCGCATGCGTCACGTACAGGCGCAGCTCGGGGCGGGACCAGAAGCTGTTGTCGATCGACAGCGCTGGGCCCACGGTCAGCTTGCTCAGGCGGGCGGTGCTGCCGCCCTCGGGCTTGTATTGCGAGACACCCAGCTCGGTCAGGAACTTGAGGTTGCGGCTCATGCCCACGCTCACGCGGCCGCCCAGCGAGGCCGAGGTGGTGTCCTTGCCCGACTTGTCGCTTTCCTTGGCCAGCAGCAGGTGCAGCTGCCCGCCCACCGCGCCGCTCTGGCCGTTCAAGGCGTTCACCAGGCGCCAGCCCTTGGCCTGGCTGCCGGCCGTCAGGTCGCCGAAGTTGCTGTTCACGGCGGCCGAGCCCTGGGCGTACTGCAGCCACAGGGTGTTGGACAGGCCGGTGCCGAAGAGCTTCTTCTGATCGTGCCGCAGCGACAGGCCGGCCCCGCTGGTGCCGCCCTGGAAGTCGCCCTTGGTGAGGGTGGCGAACACGTTCAGCGCGGCGTCCTGGTTGGCCGGCAGGTTCAGCCATTCCAGGTTGATGCGGTGGCCGGGCTTCTGCGGCTGATCGTCGTTCTTGTAATAGGCCACGCCAAAGCGGCCGCCCAGGTTCTTGACGCCGAAGCCCACGCCCTTCATCTCGACGATCTGGGTGTCGGTGATGTGCACATCGCCGCGGCGGCCGCGCTCCTTGCCCACCCAGAAGGTGGCCTCGGGCGCCAGGTCGATGCCCTTGACCTCGGCCCAGAGCTGCTCGATGGCCAGGCCCTTGCCGTCGGTGTCGGTGTTGCCGGTGTAGTGGTTGGTCATCAGGCTGACCTTGTACTCAAGGCCGTCCTTCTTGAAGGCCTGGTCGAGCTGGAACTCGCCGTACAGATCGCATTCATTGCCCAGGCGGTACTTCATGCCGGGGCTGCCGCCGTTCAGGCCGTAGCAGGCGCGGTTGGCGTTGTTGCTGGTCAGGCCCGGGCCGGCGCGGAAGTAGCCGGTCCAGTCCAGGGCCTGGGCGGCGCCGCTGGCGAGCAGCAGCAATGCCAGGGGCGCAAGCTTGCGCGTGGGGTTCATGGGGTCTCCTCGGTCCTTGTTGTGCTGCTGACAACGGGTTCCGGGGCCCGCATTCAGCAATCGTTCAGATTTGCTAGCGGAGCGGATGTTAAGGAGACGTTAAAGAAACGCGATGGGTGTTTTCCTTAATACTTCATGAATGGCGCGGCGTGCTGCCGCGCGCCACCAGCTCGCAGGCCAGCGCCTGCCCCTCGGGCGGGCCGCCGCTCTGCAGCGCGGCCAGCAGGCTGCGCGCGGCGCTGCGGCCGATCTCGGCATTGGGCGTGTGCACGGTGGAGAGCATGGGCCGCACCTGGCGGCTGATGGGGAAGTCGCCAAAACCCAGCAGGGCCGGGCCGCTGGTGGGGGAGCTGCTGAGGGAGCTACCCACCGCCTGCAGGTCCACCCAGGCGCCGGCGGCGAGCAGGTCGTTGGCAAAGGCCACGGCGCTGGGCGCGGGCTGGCGCGCCAGCAGCTGCTGCAGCGCCCAGCGGCCGGAGTCGAAGCTGTCGCCGGGCGGGGCCTGCACTTCGTCCAGCCGGGCGCCGGCCTGGGCGGCGGCGGCGGCAAAGCCGGCGCGGCGCTCGCGGGCGCGGTAGTCCTCGGCCACGGGGTTGTCCACATAGCCGAGGTGGCGGTGGCCCAGCTCCATCAGGTGGCACGCCATGCGCATGCCGATTTCGCGGTGGTCGAAACCGATGCGCGCAGGGGCCCCGGGCTCGTTCGGCGCGTCGGGGCGGTCCCAGATCTCCACCACCGGCGTGCCCTGCTCACGCAAGCCATTCAGCAGTTGTTCAGCGGCGGCGGAATGGCGGCGGCCGGTGAGCACCAGGGCGCTGGGCGACCAGGCCATCAGCGCGCGCAGCTGGCGCTCCTCGCGCTCCAGCGAGTAGTTGGTGGGCATCAGCATCAGCTCGTAGCCGCTGTCCATCAGGCCCTCGCTCAGGCCCTGGATGGTCTCGGCAAAGATCGAGTAGCCGAGGTTGGGCACCAGCGCCGCCACCACGCGCGAGCGCCCGCTGGCCAGCTGGCCGGCCTGGGCATTGGGCACATAGCCCACCTCATCCACCGCAGCGCGCACGCGGGCGGCGGTTTCGGGGGCCAGCTTGTCCGGGCTGTGGAAAAAGCGCGACACGGTAATCCGCGTCACGCCGGCGGCCTGCGCCACGTCGTCCAGCGTGGGGCGGCCATGGCCGCGGCGGGGCCGGCGGCTCACGGCCACAGCGGCCTCCGGGCCGTTACCAAGGGTTTCCTTGAATAGCTCAAAACCTCTCCTGCATCGAATGATGTTAGCGGTAACACAGCACTTTTGAGTGCGAAAGCGCCTGCAGACCATGACAAGCAAAGCCCTCGCCGATCTGCGCAGCCGTCGCTGGTTCGACGCCACCGACATGCGTGGCTTTGCGCACCGCCAGCGTATCCAGCAAATGGGCCTGCGCCGGGAGGACGTGCTCGAGCGCCCCATCGTCGCCATCATCAACACCTGGAGCGATCTCTCGCCCTGCCATGCGCATCTGCGCGAGCGGGCCGAGAGCATCAAGCGCGGCGTGCTGATGGCCGGTGGCATGCCCTTCGAGCTGCCCGCACTCAGCCTGGGCGAGGTGATGGTCAAGCCCACCACCATGCTCTACCGCAACTTCCTGGCCATGGAGGTGGAGGAGCTGCTGCGCTCCCTGCCGGTGGATGGCGTGGTGCTGCTGGCCGGCTGCGACAAGACCACGCCGGGCACGCTGATGGGCGCCATCAGCACCGACCTGCCCACCCTCTTCTGCCCCGCTGGCGGCATGCTGAGCGACCGCTACCTCAAGCAGGGCGAACCCGCCCGCGTGGTGGGCGCGGGCACGCACACGCGCATGTTCTGGGACGAATACCAGGCCGGCGCCATCTGCGACAACGAGTGGGTCAATCTGGAAGCCAAGATGACCCGCTCGCCCGGCACCTGCAATGTGATGGGCACGGCCAGCACCATGGTCTCGATGGTGGAGGCCCTGGGCCTGGCGCTGCCGGGCGCCACCGCCATCCCGGCCATGGATTCCGCCCATGTGCGCATGGCCACCGCCTGCGGCGAGCGCATCGTGCACATGATCTGGGAGGACTTGAAACCCTCGCGCCTGCTCACCCGCGGCTCCTTCCTGAACGCCGTGGCCGCCCAGATGGCGCTGGGCGGCTCCACCAATGCCGCGGTGCACGTGATGGCGCTGGCGCGCCGCGCCGGCGTGGCCCTGAACCTGGACGACCTGGACGCCATGGCGCGCCGCGTGCCGGTGCTGGCCAACCTCTTCCCCAGTGGCGACCGCCTGATGGAGGACTTCCACTACGCCGGCGGCCTCCCCGCGCTCTTGAACCGCATCCGCGCGCACCTCAACCTGGACGAGCTGACCGTCACCGGCCAGCGCCTGGGCGAGGCCATCGCCGGCCGCGAGAGCCTGGACGACGAGGTGATCCGCCCGCTCGACCGCCCGGTGAGCGAAGCCGGCGCGCTGGCGGTGCTGCGCGGCAACCTGGCCCCCGAGGGCGCGGTGATGAAGACCAGCGCCGCCAGCCCGCGCTACTTCCACCATGTGGGCAAGGCCCTGGTGTTCGACAACCCCGCCGAAATGATGGCGCGCTGCGCCGACCCCGAGCTGGACTGCGACGAGAACACCGTGCTGGTGCTGCGCAACGCCGGCCCGGTGGGCGCCCCCGGCATGCCCGAATGGGGCGGCCTGCCCATCCCCAAGAAGTTGCTGGCACGCGGCGTGCGCGATCTGGTGCGCCTGTCCGACGCGCGCATGAGCGGCACCCATTACG
Organism: Inhella proteolytica; assembly: GCF_016093275.1. GTDB lineage: Bacteria > Pseudomonadota > Gammaproteobacteria > Burkholderiales > Burkholderiaceae_C > Inhella > Inhella proteolytica. Next base: position 20,169 of record NZ_JAEDAK010000018.1, on the reverse strand, counting down.
GCAGCTGCGTGCTGCACATCTCGCCCGAGAGCGCGGTGGGCGGGCCGCTGGCCCTGGTGCAGACAGGCGACCTGATCGAGCTGAACCTGCCCGAGCGCCGCCTGCAGCTGCGCGTGGACGACGCCGAACTGGCGCGCCGCCGCGCTGCGTGGCAGCCCCCCGTATCGCCCTACCGGCGTGGCTACATCAAGCTCTATCAAGAGCATGTGACGCAAGCCCACGAAGGGTGCGACTTCGATTTCTTGCAAGACGCGATCCCGAGTACCGAGCCGACCATCTTCTGATGGCTGCGACCCCCTTCTAAAACACCCGCCGGAGACCCACCATGCCCTTCGCCCCCCGCATCCCCGCCTTCCGCCTGAGCTTGCTCGCCCTGGCGGCCTCCACCGCCTTCGGCGCCCAAGCCCAAAGCGCCGAAGCCCCGAAGGACGAGGCCAAGGATCCGACCAAGCTGGAGGCCGTGGTCGTCACCGCCACCAAGCGCATCCAGCCGCTGCAGAAGACGCCGCTGGCGGTCTCGGTGATCGGCGGCGGTGCGCTGGAGGAGATGAACCTCAACAACCTCTCCACCATCACCGCCCAGTTGCCGACGGTGAATTACCGCAGCAACGCCTCGAACAAGGATTCGGCGCTGTTCATCCGCGGCGTGGGCACGATCTCCACCTCGCCGGGCGTGGAGCCCACGGTGTCGATGGTGCTGGACGGCGTCGTCACCGCCCGCCCCGGCCAGGCCACGCTGGACCTGGTGGAGGTGGACCGCATCGAGATCCTGCGCGGCCCGCAGGGCACGCTGTTCGGCAAGAACTCGTCGGCCGGTGTGATCAACATCGTCACCCGCCCCGCGGCCAAGGGCAAGGGCGGCTACCTGGACCTGTCGGCCTTCCAGGGCGGTGAGCACCGCATCCGCGCCGGCGTGTTCGGCGGCACCAGCGAGCTGCGCGGCTCGCTGTCGCTGATGTCGGCCAAGTTCGACGGCAACGTCACCAATGTGGCCGATGGCAGCAAGGTCAACGGCTATGACCGCGACGGCGTGCGCGGCCGCGTCGAGTTCCAGCCCATGCGCGAAATGAAGGTCACGCTGATCGCCGACTACACGCGCTCCAAGGACACCACCCCCACCGGCGTGCCCTATGGCACCGATGTGGCCACCTACCCCACCAATGCGGTGACGGCCAACCCGCTTTACGCCGCGGCCGTGGCGCCGGTGATCCCCTCGCCCACCAACCGCCAGATCAACAGCGAGATGCTGACGCGCGTGACGGACACCAACCAGGGCCTCTCGACCCAGGTGGACTACACCCTGCCCAGCGTGACGCTGACCTCCATCACCGCCCACCGCGGCTGGGAGAACCACCAGTTCCAGGATCAGGACCGCCTGCCCAAGCCCTACCGTCAGTTCGCCCAGCTGGCCGATGAAGGCACGCTCGACTTCAGCCAGTTCACCCAGGAACTGCGCGTGGCCAGCAACGGCAAGCAGACCTTCGACTACGTCGCCGGCCTGTTCTATTTCGACGGCAAGAACGACGAGGTGTACCGCCGCGATGTGACGGCTTGCCCGGCCAGCACCGCCGCAGCCCTGCCCTCGGGCCTGGTGCCCTGCACCGCCGGTCCCGTCGTCACCGGCAATGGCGTGGCCACCTATGGCGTGCGCAGCAAGAGCAAGGCGCTGTTCGGCGAGGGCACGATGAACTTCAGCCCCGAGCTGCGCACCATCGCGGGCCTGCGCTACACGCAGGACGAGCTCTCTTATTACCACGGCCGCGTGGCCTCGGCCTCGGGCCTCTCGGGCGTGGGCGCCACGCGCGCGCCGGTCACCGGCTCCACCGATGTCGACGCCGTCTCCGGCCGCTTCGGCCCGCAGTACGACATCACGCCGGACATGATGGCCTACGCCACCTACTCGCGCGGCTACAAGGGCCCGGCCTACAACGTGTTCTTCAACATGTCGCCCACGCAGGACAACGTGCTGGCCCCTGAGAAGAGCAAGTCGTATGAGATCGGCCTGAAGAGCGAGCTGCTGGACCGCCGCCTGCGCGTCAACCTGGCCGCCTTTGACACCGAATACAACGGCTACCAGGCCAATGTGCCTGACCTCGTCAACGGCACCATCGTCACGCGCCTCATCAACGCCGGTGAAGTCAGCACCAAGGGCATCGAGATGGACTTGACCGCTCGCCCCACCGCCGGACTGAACGTGAGCTTCAACGTCGCCAACATCAAGGCGCGCGTGAAGAACTTCAACTGCCCGCCGGGTGCGGCGGCCAGCTGCAACATCAATGGCAAGCCGCTGCCCTTCTCGCCCGACTGGAAGGCCAGCCTGCGCCTGAAGTACACGCAGACCCTCACCGACAGCCTGAGCCTGGACTACGGCTTTGACGCCACCTGGCAGACCAAGGTGCAGTTCGACCTGCAGCAGCAGCCCAACTCCTTCCAGCCCGAGTACACGATCTACAACGCCCGCGTGGCGCTGCAGAGCACCGACGGCTGGAGCGTGGCGCTGATCGGGCGCAACCTGGGCGACAAGTCCTACGCCACCCTGGTGCAAAACTCGGGCAGCAACATCAACCGCTACGTGCCGCGCGACGACCGCCGCTACTTCGGCGTGAACCTGCGCTACGACTTCTGATGCGCAACGCCTTTCGCGACCTGCTGGCGGCCCGCGCCACCCACTGCCCGCTGGGCAGCTGGGTGATGTCGGCCAGCCCCATCGTGGCCGAGGCCATGGGCCGCGCCGGCTTCGACTGGGGCGTGCTGGACATGGAGCACAGCCCGCTGGACCTGCTGGGTCTGGCGCAGCTGCTGCAGGCGGTGGGCTGCACGCCCATGGCCCCGCTGGTGCGGGTGCCCTGGAACGAGACCGTGCTGATGAAGCGCGTGCTCGACGCCGGAGCCACCAGCCTGCTGGTGCCCTTTGTGCAGAACGCCGACGAGGCGCGCGCCGCCGTGGCCGCCACCCGCTACCCGCCCGAGGGCGTGCGCGGCATGGCGGGCATGAGCCGCGCCTCGGCCTTCGGCACCACACCGAACTACCTGAAGCAGGCCAACCAGGGCCTCTGCGTGGTGCTGCAGCTCGAAACCCCGCAGGCGGTGGCGCAGCTGGACGCGATTGCTGCCGTGCCCGGCGTGGACGCGCTCTTCCTCGGCCCGGCGGACCTTTCCGCCGCCATGGGCCATGTGGGCGAACTCATGCACCCGGAGGTGTTCGAGCTGATGCGCGCGGCCGCGCAGCGCTGCCGTGAGCTGGGCAGGCCGGTGGGCACCGTGGGCGGCAACCCTGCCGCGGTGCAGCGCTACCGCGACGCCGGCTTTGATTTCGTGGCCCTGGCCTCGGACCTGGGGCTGCTGATGCAGTCCGCCCAGGCCGGCCTGGCCGCCCTGCGCCAGAACGGCGCGGCCCCTGCCGCTTCCAGCGGCTATTGAGAGAGCCATGGCCGCCATCGAACTGCGCCAGGTGCGCAAGAGCTACGACGGGCGCGTGCCCATCATCCACGGCATCGACCTGGAAGTCCGCCAGGGCGAGTTCGTCGTCTTCGTCGGCCCCTCGGGCTGCGGCAAGAGCACCCTGCTGCGCATGATCGCGGGGCTGGAAACCATCAGCGGCGGCGAGATCCTGATCGACGGCGAGGTGGTGAACGAGCGCCCGCCGCGCGCCCGCGACATCGCCATGGTGTTCCAGGACTACGCGCTCTACCCGCACAAGACCCTGTTCGAGAACATGGCCTTCGGCCTGCGCCTGCGCAAGACGCCCGAGGCCGAGGTGCAGCGCCGCGTCGGTGAGGTGGCCGCCCTGCTGCGCATCGAGCACATGCTGCAGAGGAAGCCGCGCGAGCTTTCCGGTGGCCAGCGCCAGCGCGTCGCCATTGGCCGCGCCATCGTGCGCCAGCCCAAGGTCTTCCTGTTCGACGAGCCGCTCTCCAACCTCGACGCCCAGCTGCGCAATGAGATGCGCGCCGAGATCAAGCGCCTGCATCAGCGCCTGGGCGCCACCATCGTCTACGTCACGCACGACCAGACCGAGGCCATGACCCTGGCCGACCGCATCTGCGTGCTGCAGGGCGGGCACAAGATGCAGTTCGACACGCCCGAGGCCGTCTACAACCGCCCCGCCGCGCAGTTCGTGGCCGGCTTCACCGGCGCGCCGCCCATGAACCTGCTGCGCTGCACGGTGCAGGACGGCCAGGCCGAGCTGGGCCAGGGCGTGCGCCTGGCCCTGCCAGCCAACCTGAGGGGCCACAGCGGCACCCAGGTGCTGGGCGTGCGCCCCGAAAACCTGACCCTGGAGCCGCGCCCCGATGCCGACCTGCAGCTGCAAGGCCGGCTCTCGCTCATCGAGCCCCTGGGCGCCGAGACCCTGCTGACCGTGCAGGTGGGCGAGCACGAGCTGGTGGCGCGCGTGGGCGCGGACTTCCACGGCCAAAGCGGCCAGGCCTTGACCCTGCACCTGGCCAGCGCCCAGCTGCATCTGTTCGACGCCAACGACGGCCGCGCGCTGCGTTCCGCATGAAGCGCCTGCTTGCCCTGCTGCTGGGCCTGTGCCTGAGTCTGGGTGCGGCCGCCGAAGTGCGCCTGCGCGTGTTCGTGGGCGGCAGCAACCAGCGCCCCGACCTGATGCGCAAGCTGTTCGACCAGTACCTGGCCGACAAGCCCGGGCTGACGATCGACATCGAGACCGGCGGCGCCACCTCGGACCTGCAGCGCCAGTACCTGAGCACCGTGCTGAACGCGCGCGACAACGCGCTCGACGCCTTCCTGATCGACATCGTCAACCCCGCGCAGTACTTCCAGGCCGGCTGGCTGGAGCCGCTGGACGCCCATCTGGGCCCGGCCGATCAATTGCTGGCGCCCTATCTGGCGGTGTACCGCGAGGCCAATGTGGTGCAGGGCCGCGTGGCCGCGCTGCCGGCCTTTGCCGATGCCCTGTTCATGTACTACCGCCGCGACCTGCTGGACAAGCATGGCCTGCCGCAGCCGCGCACCTGGGAGGAGTTGGGGCGCGTGGCGCGCCAGGTGCAGCAGGCCGAGGGCAACCCCAAGCTGCAGGGCCTGAGCCTGCAGGGCGCGCCGGTGGAGGGTGCGGTGTGCACCTTCCTGCTGCCCTACTGGAGCCAGGGCAAGGCGGTGCAGGACCCGCAGGGCCGCTCGGTGTTCGACGCCGCCGCCGCCGCGCGCGGCCTGCAGCAGTGGGTGACGCTGATGGACCAGGGCGTCATCAAGCGCAACGTCGCGGAGGTCAAGACCCCCGACACGGTGAACGAGTTCAAGGCCGGCAAGGTGTTGTTCGCGCTGAACTGGAGCTGGGCCTGGGACCGCTTCGAGCAGGATGCCGACAGTCAGGTGCGCGGCAAGGTGGGCGTGATGCCCTTGCCCGCCATGACCGGGGGCCAGAGCGCCACCTGCACTGGCGGCTGGCAATGGGCGGTGAGCGCCTTCAGCCGCCACAAGGCCGAGGCCGCGCGCCTGGTGCAGTTCCTCAGCACGCCGGAGGCCAGCCGCTTCCTGGCCGTGCGCGGTGCGCTGCTGCCCACTTACGCCGAGCTCTACACCCACCCCGAGGTGGTGGCCCAGGTGCCCTGGTTTGCCGACGCCGCCGCCGTGGTGCGCCACGCGCGCAGCCGCCCGGTGAGCGCCCGCTACGGCGAGGTCAGCGACGCGCTGCGCAGCGCCACCAATGCGGTGCTGGCGCGCTCGCGCCAGCCCGCGGACGCGGCCGCCGATGTCGAATCCCGCCTGCGCCGGGTCATGCGATGAAGGGCGACGCGATGAACCAGCCCCCATCGAAATGGCAGCCCAGCTGGCGCGAGCGCCTGCTGGACCCGAGCGACCGCACCCTGGCTGTGCTGCTGCTGGCCCCCGCGTTCGCGCTGCTGGCGCTGATCGTGGCCTACCCCATCCTGCGCCTGATCTGGAACAGCGGCTTCGAGCTGCGGCTTTCGGGCGGCAGCGTGGCCCGCTTCGTGGGCCTGCAGAACTACGCCGACCTGCTGCAGGACCGCGAGTTCTGGAGCGCGCTGGGCAACACGCTGCTCATCACCGCCATCACCGTGCCGGGCGCGCTGGTGGTGGGCATGGGCCTGGCGCTGCTGGCCAACCTGCCCTTCAAGCGGCGCTGGCCGGTGCGCCTGGCGCTGCTGCTGCCCTGGGCGCTGCCGCTGTCCTTCGTGGGCCTGATCTTTGCCTGGTTCTTCCACACCGATTACGGCATCGTCAACGACCTGCTGGTGCGGCTGGGCATGAAGGAGCCGCCGATGTGGCTGCTCGACCGCGGCCTCGGGCTGGCAGCCATCTGCATCGCCATCATCTGGAAGACCAGCAGCTTCATGGCGCTGATCCTGCTGGCCGGGCTGCAGATGATTCCGCGCTCGCTGTACGAAGCCGCCGAGGTGGACGGCGCCAGCCGCTGGCAGCAGTTCTGGCAGATCACCGTGCCGATGCTGATGCCCTCCATCGTGGTGGCGCTGATCTTTCGCACCATCACCGCGCTGCAGACCTTCGACATCCCCTTCACGATGACGCGCGGCGGCCCCGGCCACACCACCGAGACCCTGGCCATGCTGATCCACAAGACCACCATCGATTACCTGGACGTGGGCTACGGCTCCACCCAGGCGGTGGCGATGTTCCTGATCTCGCTGTGCGTGACCGCGGCCTATTTGCGCCGCATCGGCAAGGAATGACGATGACCGGCAACTCGCTCGACCGCTGGTTCGAATCCCCCGCGCTGCGCCGGCTGGCCGCGGCCCTCGTGGTCATCAACGGCTTCTTCCCGGCTCTGTGGGTGCTGCTGACCTCGCTCAAGTCCGAGGCCGAGCTGGTGCAGCAACCCATCAGCTACCTGCCGCAGAACCCCTCGCTGGCGAACTACGCGCGCGCCTTTGCCGACCAGCCGCTGCTCAGCTACCTGGGCAACAGCTTCATCGTGGCGGGCCTGGCCACGCTGGGTTCGCTGCTGGTGGCCACCGGCGCGGCCTACGCCATCGCCCGCCTGAACCTGCGCCACCGCCAGCTGGTGCTCACGGCCATCGTGGCCAGCAGCATGTTCCCGCTCGTCACCCTGCTGGTGCCGATCTTCGAGACCATGCGCGTGCTCGGCCTCTTGAACACCTACACCGCCCTGGTGCTGCCCTATGTGGTGCTGAACCTGCCGGTGTGCACGCTGGTGCTGGTGAGCTTCTTCCAGAGCATTCCGCGCGACCTGGAGAACGCCGCGCTGATCGACGGCTGCACCCGCATCGGGGCGCTGGTGAAGGTGGTGCTGCCGCTGGCCGCACCGGGGCTGTTCACGGCCGGCATCCTGGCCTTCGTGAACGCCTGGGACGAGTTTTTGCTCGCGCTGTCGCTCAACGCCAGCGCGGGCATGCGCACGGTGCCGGTGGGCATCACGCTGTACCAGGGGGAGTTCGCCTTCCCCTGGCCCATCATCTCGGCGGCCTTGGTGGTCGCCATCGTGCCGGTGGCCGTGCTGATCGCGCTGTTCCAGGAACGCGTGGTCGGCGGGCTCACCCAAGGAGGTTTGAAAGGATGAGTCAGCAACTGATTCGCTACGGCATCGTGGGCTGCGGCAGCATGGGCCGCGAGCACATCGAGAACATCCGCGCGCTGGGCAACGCCCGCGTCACCGCGCTGGCCGACCCGCATGCCCCCAGCCTGCAGGCCGCGCTGGCCCAGCTGGATGCGCCCGTGCCCACCTTCTCGAACGCCCAGGCCCTGGTGCAGGCCGACCTGTGCGACGCGGTGGTCATCGCCACGCCGAACTTCACCCACATCGACATGATGCGCGCCGTGCTGGCACAGCCAGACCTGCACATCCTGATCGAGAAGCCCCTCGTCACCCGCGTGGAAGACGGCCTGGAGATGCTGCGCCTGGCACAGGGGCGCAAAGGCATCGTCTGGGTGGCGCAGGAATACCGCTACATGCCGCCGGTGGCCGAGATGATCCGCATGACCCATGCGGGCGAGGTGGGCACGGTGCACCAGGTGGCGATCCGCGAGCACCGCGAACCCTTCTACCCCAAGGTGGGCGACTGGAACCGCTTCACCGCCAACACCGGCGGCACCCTGGTGGAGAAGTGCTGCCACTACTTCAACCTGATGGACCTGATCCTGAAGGAGCAGCCGCTGCGCGTGTTCGCCTCCGGCGCCCAGCGCGTGAACCACCTGGACGAAGACTACGGCGGCCGCCGCCCGGACATCCTGGACAGCGCCTATGTCGTCGTCGAGTACCCGAGCGGGGCGCGCGCGCTGCTGGACCTGTGCATGTTTGCCGAGGGCTCGATGGACAACGAGCACATCGTGGTGGTGGGCGACGAGGGCAAGCTCGAATCCCTGCTGCCCTCGCTGCAGCTGCGCCACAGCCGGCGCGCCGACTGGGGCCGCCGCGCCGCCTGGGGCCAGCCCTCGGGCACCGGCCGCGGCGTTTCGGTGCGGCGTGTGTGGGACACCAACATCCGCTACCCCGGCCAGCACTTCGGCGCCTCCTTCATCGAGCACCAGCAGTTCGCCCGCGCGGTGCGCGAAGGTCTGCCGCCCGAGATCCCGCTGGAAGAGGGCCTGCGCAGCGTCATCACCGGCCTGGCCGCGCACCGCTCCATCGAAACCGGCCTGCCCGTGCAGCTCAGCGAGCTGCTGCCGCCCGGATGGTGATCACCGAAACCGCCCCGAGCGTGGCGCTGCAATGCGGCGCCCTGCGCGCCGAACTGCGGCCCGACCTGGGCGGCAGCCTGGCCGGCCTGTGGTGGGACGACGAGCCCCTGCTGCGCAGTACGCCCGCCGAGCAGTTGGCGGGGCCGCGCCAGTCGGCCGGCTTCGCCATGCTGCCCTACTCGAACCGCATCGGCCACTGCCAGTTCGAGTGGCAGCGCCAAGGCCACCGCACGCGCCCGAACTTTGGCGACCACCCGCACTCGCTGCACGGCGTGGGCTGGCAGCGCGCCTGGGAAGTCGTCGGCCGCCACCCCCAGCGCGCCGAACTTCGCCTGCGCCACCAGCCCGATGCCGACTGGCCCTTTGCCTTCGAGGCCACGCAGCGCTTCACCCTGCTGGGCGACGCGCTGCGCTGGGACATCAGCCTGCGCAACACCGACACCCGCATGCAGCCCGCCGGCCTGGGCTGGCACCCCTACTTCCTGCACCGCCCCGGCAGCCGCCTGCGCACGCAGGTGGCCGGCCGCTGGGAAGCGGGCGCGGACGCGCTGCCGCGCCAGCGCGTGGCGCAGGGCGCGCTGGACGCCGCCGTGGCCGGCCTGGCGCTGGACCACTGCTTCGATGGCTGGTCCGGCGAGGCCTGGGTGGAGGACGCACGCCACCGCCTGCACCTCACCGCCAGCACCTGGCATCTGGTGGTCTTCACCCCGGCCGGCGCGCCGCATTTCTGCGTCGAGCCGGTGAGCCATGTCAACAACGCCATCCAGGCGCCCGACCCGCTGGCTCAGGGCCTGGTGGCGCTGGCGCCGGGCCAGCGCCTGGAAGGCTGGATGCGCCTGCAGCGCCTGCCCCCCCTCCCATGAGCATCGACGCCCTCATCGCCGCCCTGCCGGTTCCCCCCAATGTGCTGGGCGAATCGCCGCTCTGGCACCCGCAGGAGCAGGTGCTGTACTGGGTGGACATCCCGGGCCGCCACCTGCAGCGCTATGACCCCAGCAGTGGTGCCTACCAAGAATGGGCCTTCGACGCCGACCTGGGCTGCTGCGCCGCCACCACCGCGGGCGACCTGCTGCTGACGCGGCGCGACGGCCTGGTGCGCTTCGACCCCAAGAGCGGCCGCAGCACCCCGCTCGCCCCCGCCCCCTACGACCCGGCCTTCGAGCGCTTCAACGACGGCAAGGTCGACCCGCAGGGGCGCTTCTGGGTCGGCACCATCTACGAGCCACGCGATGCGCCGCGTGCCGCGCTCTACCGCCTGGCGGGCGCCACCCTGCAGCGCCAGGCGGGCGACATCACCGTCAGCAATGGCCTGGCCTGGAGCCCCGACGGCCGGCTGGCCTACTGGGCCGACACCAAGGCCCATGTGGTCTACCGCATGGACTGTGACCCGCAAACCGGCCGCCTGGGCCCGCGCGAGCTCTTCCTGCGCTTCGAGCCCAAGGACGAAGCCGCGCCCGCGCTCTACGGCGGCCGGCCGGACGGCGCCGCCGTGGACGCCGAGGGTTGCTACTGGGTGGCGATGTTCGAGGGCGCGCGCCTGCTGCGCTTCTCACCCGAGGGCGAGTTGCTGCGCACCGTGCCCCTGCCGGTGCGCTGCCCCACCATGCCCTGCTTCGGCGGCGCAGACCTGCGCACGCTCTACCTCACCACCGCGCGCGAAAAGCGCCCGGCCACCGAGCTGGAGGCCATGCCCTGGTCCGGCCGCGTGCTGCAACTGCGCGTGGACGTTCCCGGCCTGCCCGCCACGCTTGCCCAGCTGGACCCCCTGCCATGACCCAAGCCTTCACCCGCTACCCCTCGCTGCAGGGCCGCGTCGTCTTCATCTCCGGCGGCAGCTCCGGCATCGGCGCCGAGCTGGTGCGCGCCTTCGCCGCCCAGGGCGCGCGCGTGGCCTTTTGCGGCCTGCGCGCCGATGGCGGCGACGAGCTGATCGAGCAGCTGCGCGCCGCCGGCCACGAGGCCCCCTTCTTCGCCCCCTGCGACGTGCGCGACGTGGCCGCCTACCAGGCCCTGCTGGGCGAGGTGGCCGCCCAGCTGGGGCCCATCCGCGTGCTCATCAACAACGCCGGCCGCGACGACCGCCATGCGATGGAGGAAGTGACCTCCGAGTACTGGGACGACCGCCTGGCCCTGAACCTCAAGCACTACTTCTTCGCCATTCAGGCCGTGGCGCCCGGCATGGCGGCGGCCGGCGGCGGCTCCATCGTCAACATGGGTTCGGTGTCGTGGATGCGCGGCCGGCCCAATCTGGTGGGCTACACCACGGCCAAGGCCGGCATCCTGGGCCTGACCCGCACCCTGGCGCGCGAGCTGGGCCCGCGCAACATCCGCGTCAACGCCATCGTGCCCGGCGCCATCGTCACCGAGCGCCAGACCACCCTGCACCGCGACCCCGCCGCCGACCAGGCCTTCCTGGACGCGCAGTGCCTGAAGATCCGCCTCGACCCCGGCCATGTGGCGCGCCCCACCCTCTTCCTGGCCGCGGACGACAGCGACGGCATGACCGGCCAGCATGTGCTGGTGGACGCCGGCATCGCGCAGCAATCCGTGATCTCTTGATGCAGCGTCGCGAGCTCCTGGAGCGCCTGCGCCGCGGCACGCGCTACGAACTCATCGTGGTGGGCGGCGGCGCCACCGGCCTGGGCCTGGCGCTGGACGCCGCCCAGCGCGGCCTGCGCACCGCGCTGCTGGAGGCCGAGGACTTCGCCAAGGGCACCTCCTCGCGCAGCACCAAGCTGCTGCACGGCGGCGTGCGCTACCTGGCGCAGGGCCAGATCGGCCTGGTGCGCGAGGCCCTGCACGAGCGCGCCACCGTGCTGGCCAACGCGCCGCACCTGGCCTCGCCGCTGGGCTTTGTCACCCCCGCCCGGCGCCCCTGGCAGGCGCCCTACTACGGCCTGGGCCTGAAGGCCTACGCGCTGCTGGCCGGCCGCCGCAGCTTGGGCCCCACCGAATTCCTGAGCAGCCGCCGCGTGACGGAGCTGCTGCCCGGCGCCGCGCCCGAGGCCCTGTGCGGCGGCGTGCGCTACTGGGACGCCCAGTTCGACGACGCCCGCCTCGCCGTGGCCCTGGCCCGCACCGCGCTGGCGCGCGGGGCCGACCTGCTGAACCACTGCGAAGTGACGGCGCTGCGCCACCAGGGCGGCCGCGTGGCCGGCGTGCAGGCGCGCTGCCGCGAAAGCGGCGAAACCCTGGAGCTGCAGGCCGCCTGCGTCGTCAACGCCACCGGCGTGTGGGTGGACGCGCTGCGCGGGCTGGATGCCGAGGCCGATGCCCAAGCCGCGCCGCCGCCCATGCTGCGCCCCAGCCAGGGCGTGCACCTGGTGGTGGACCGCGCCTTCCTGGCCGGCGATCACGCCCTGCTGGTGCCGCGCACCGACGACGGCCGCGTGCTCTTTGCCGTGCCCTGGCTGGGCAGCACCCTGCTGGGCACCACCGACACCCCGCGCGACGCCCTGCCGCTGGAGCCCGAGGCGCTGCGGGACGAGGTGGCCTTCATCCTGCGCGAGGCCGGCCGCGTGCTGCGCCGCGCGCCCCAGCCGGCCGATGTGCGCAGCCACTGGGTCGGGCTGCGGCCGCTCGTCAAGCCCGAGGGCGAGGACGGCGGCGGCACCGGCGGCATCTCACGCGAGCACACCGTGCGCGTGGCGCGCAGCGGGCTGGTCACCGTCACCGGCGGCAAATGGACCACCTACCGCGCCATGGCCGAGGACGTGCTGGCGCGCTGCGCCGCCGCCGGCCTCTTGCCCGCCACCCCGGCCGGCGGCACCGAGCGCCTGCCCCTGGTGGGCGCCCAGGCCGGCGGGCCGCCCGTCTCCGCCCCGCCCGGTCTGCACGGCTACGGCAGCGAGGCCGCGGTCCTGCAGGCCCTGCCCGGCGCCGATCACTGGCTCTGGCAAGCCGAGACCTCCGGCTGCGGCCTCAGCGAAGCCATGGTGCGCTTTGCCGCCCGGCATGAGATGGCACGCACGGTGGAAGACGTGCTGGCGCGCCGCTGCCGCCTGCTCTTCCTGGATGCCGCCCGCGCCGAAGCCCTGGCCGCGCCGGTGGCCGCCTTGCTGGCGGAGGAACTGGACCGCACGCCCGAACAGCTCGGCCTGGAACCCTTCATTGCCCTGGCGCGCCGCTACCGCCAACTGCCCTGAGTTGAGAGCCTGTGAACAAATCCTGCACACCCGCTCGTGCGCCCCAGACGGCGCCGGCCGTCGTTGCAAATGCTCGCCATAGCCCGAGCTATGGCTGCGCTTTGCGCCTAGTCCAACACCCTCTGGAGCACCCGCTCGGGCGCGCCGGATTCATCCACAGGCTCTGACCATGCAACAACCCGCCTTCGCCCTCTCCGACCCCAGCCTGCTCGTGCGCGACGCGCGCATCGGTGCGCATTGGCGCGCGGGCGAGCGGCGCTTTGACGTGCACGACCCGGCCACCGGCGCCCTGCTGGCCGAGGTGGCCAACCTGGGCGAGGCCGACACGCACGAAGCCATTGCCGCTGCCGCCGCCGCCCTGCCCGCCTGGGCCGCGCTGCCGGCCAAGCAGCGCGCCGCCGCGCTGCAGCGCTGGGCCGCGCTGCTGCACCAGCATGCCGAGGACCTGGCGCGCCTGATGACCGCCGAACAGGGCAAGCCCCTGGCCGAGGCGCGCGGCGAGATTACGTTCGGCGCCAGCTTCATCGAGTGGTTCGCCGAAGAGGCGCGCCGCGTGTACGGCGAGACCATCCCCACCACCGACCCCGACAAGCGCTACCTGGTGCTGCGCCAGCCCATCGGCGTGTGCGCGGCCATCACGCCCTGGAACTTCCCGGTGGCCATGATCACGCGCAAGGTGGCGCCGGCGCTGGCGGCGGGCTGCACCGTCGTCGTCAAGCCCGCCGAGCAGACACCGCTGTGCGCGCTGGCCCTGGCCGAGCTGGCGCGCCGCGCCGGCCTGCCCGACGGCGTGCTGAACGTGGTGACGGGCGACGGCGCGCAGTCCGTCGCCATCGGCCGCGCGCTGTGCGCCAGCGACACCGTGCGCCACCTCTCCTTCACCGGCAGCACCGAGGTCGGGCGCCTCTTGATGGCGCAGTGCGCGCCCAGCATCAAGAAGCTGGCGCTGGAGCTGGGCGGCAATGCGCCCTTCATCGTGTTCGACGACGCCGACGTGGACGCCGCCGTGGAAGGCGCCATGATCAGCAAGTACCGCAACGCCGGCCAGACCTGCGTGTGCGCCAACCGGCTCTATGTGCAGGACGGCGTGTACGAGGCCTTTGTCACCAAGCTGGCCGAGCGCGCCGCCCAGCTGCGCGTGGGCAACGGCTTCGAAGCCGGCGTGCAGCAGGGCCCGCTGATCGACGCCGATGCGCTGGCGAAAGTGGAAGCCCATGTGCAGGACGCCCTGGACCAGGGCGCGCGCCTGCTCACCGGCGGCCACCGCCTGGCCCCGCACAGCTACGCCCCCACCGTGCTGGCCGACGCCCACGCCGGCATGCGCTGCGCGCGCGAAGAAATCTTCGGCCCGGTGGCGCCGGTGTTCCGCTTCCACACCGAGGCCGAGGCGATTGCCCTGGCCAACGCCACCGAGTTCGGCCTGGCCAGCTACTTCTACAGCCGCGACATGGGCCGCATCTTCCGCGTGGGCGAGGCGCTGGAGTACGGCATGGTGGGCGTCAACACCGGCCTCATCTCCACCGCCGAGGTGCCCTTCGGCGGCGTCAAGCACAGCGGCCTGGGCCGCGAGGGCTCGCGCCATGGCATGGACGAGTACCTGGAGATGAAGTACCTGTGCCTGGCCGGCATCGGGGCCGCGCGATGAGCGGCGGCTACCTGCTGGCGCTGGACCAGGGCACCTCCAGCTCGCGCAGCATCGTCTTCAGCCGCGACGGCCGCCTGGTGGCGCAGGCACAGCAGGAATTTACCCAGCACTACCCGCAGCCCGGCTGGGTGGAGCACGACCTTGAAGAGATCTGGCAGACCCAGCTGGCCACCGCCCGCCAGGCCCTGCAGCAGGCCGGCCTGCAGGCGCAGGACATCGCCGCCATCGGCATCACCAACCAGCGCGAGACCACCTGCCTGTGGGACCGCCGCAGCGGCCAGCCCCTGCACCGCGCCTTGGTCTGGCAAGACCGCCGCACCGAGCCCCTGTGCCAGCAGCTGCGCGCGGAAGGCCTGGCCGAGCGCCTGCGCGAGCGCACCGGCCTCGTCATCGACCCCTATTTCAGCGCCACCAAGCTGGCATGGCTGCTGGAGCAGGTGCCCGGCGCCCGCGCCGCCGCCGAGCGCGGCGAGCTCGCCTTCGGCACCGTGGACAGCTGGCTGCTTTGGCGCCTGACCGGCGGCCGGGTGCACGCCACCGACGCCAGCAACGCCGCACGCACCCTGCTGTTCGACATCGAACGCGACGCCTGGGACGACACCCTGCTGGAGCGCCTGCAGCTGCCGACCGCGCTGCTGCCGGCCGTGCACCCCTCGGCTCACCCCTTCGGCCACACCGATGCCGCGCTGTTCGGCGTGCCCATTCCCATCACCGGCATCGCCGGCGACCAGCAGGCTGCGCTGTTCGGCCAGGCCTGCTTCCGCCCCGGCCTGGCCAAGAACACCTATGGCACCGGCTGCTTCCTGCTGCTGGCCACGGGCAGCGAGCGCCGCCACTCGCAGCACGGCCTGCTGGCCACACGCGCCGCACAGGCCGACGCCACGCCGCAGTTCGCGCTGGAGGGCAGCGTGTTCATCGGCGGCGCAGTGGTGCAGTGGCTGCGTGATGGCCTCGGGCTGATTCGCAGCAGCAGCGAGGTGCAGGCCCTGGCCGCGAGCGTGCCCGACAGCGGCGGCGTCTGCTTCGTGCCCGCCTTCGCCGGCCTGGGCGCGCCTTACTGGGACGCCGACGCGCGCGGCGCCATCGTGGGCCTGACGCGCGGCAGCAGCGCCGCCCACATCGCCCGCGCCGCGCTGGAAAGCATTGCGCTGCAGAGCACCGTGCTGCTGCAGGCCATGAATGCCGACGCCCAGCGCAGCGGCACCGCCGCGCTGCAGGAGCTGCGCGTGGATGGCGGCGCCGCGGTGAACGACCTGCTGATGCAGTTCCAGGCCGACCTGCTCGGCATCCCCGTGCTGCGCCCGCAGGTGGTGGAGACCACCGCCTTCGGCGCCGCCGGCCTGGCCGGCCTGGGCGCCGACCTGTACAGCGGGCTGGACGAGCTGGCCAGCCTGTGGCGCGTCGACCGCCGCTTCGAGCCGCAGGGTTCGCGCGCCCAGGCCGCCGAGCACCTGGCGCGCTGGGAGCAGGCGGTGCGCCAAGCGCGCACGCGCTGATTCCTTCACCCCATGACCCTGGCAGACCACGCGCTGTTTCTGGCCTTCGTGGCCCTGGCCAGCGTGATCCAGAACCTCACCGGCTTTGCCTTCGGCCTGGTGCTGCTGGGCCTGGTGGCCGTCAGCCAGGTGGCGCCGCTGGCCGCACTCACGCATGCGGTGAGCGTGCTGGTGCTGGTGAACGCCGCCGGCCTGTTCTGGCGCGCGCGCCCGCAGTTCCCGCCCGGGGTGATGGGCCCCACATTGGCCGGCAGCCTGCTGGGCGTGCTGCTGGGCGCGGGCTTGCTGGTGCTCTTGAGCCAGCGCTGGCTGCCGCTGCTGCAGGCCCTGCTGGCGCTCACCATCCTGCTGGCCGCCCTGCAGCTGCTGCGCCAGCAGCGCCCGCAGCCGCAGGTTGCCACGGCAGCCTCCTTCGCCGGCTTTGGTCTGCTGGGCGGGCTGCTGGGCGGGCTGTTTTCCACCGCCGGGCCGCCGCTCGTCTACCACTTCTACCGCCAGCCGCTGGCGCTGGCACGCATCCGCGACGCGCTCGTCACCGTGTTTGCCGTCAACGCCCTGCTGCGCCTGGGCCTGCTGGGCGGCGCCGGCCAGTTGGATGCCACGGTGCTGCAGCTCAGCGCCGAGGCCTTCCCGGTGGTCTGGGGCCTCAGCCGCTGGATGGCCGGCCGCCCAGCCCCGCTGCCGGAGCCGACGCTGCGCCGCCTGGTTTGCGCCCTGCTGGTGTTGACCGCTGCGGGCCTGGCGTTGCGAGCGGCGGCGGGCTGGACTTAGCTTCCTCGGGCTGCCACCACCAATCGGCATGGGCCAGCGGCAGCTCGGTGGGCAGCAGCGGGTTGTGCAGGCGGATCACGCGGCGGTTGGCAATGTCGGCCGCGCGGATCGCCGCGCCGTAATGGCTGTCGAACAAGGCCTTCAGGCTGCCGTCGCGCAGCGACTGGTTCAGGCCGTCCGTCAGGGCCTGGGCCAGCGCGGCGTTGTCCTTGCGCACGAAGAAGTACAGCGCCGCCGGGTAGTGCAGCAGCAGGTACCGGTCCAGCTTGAGCTGCTGCGGCTCCAGCTGGCGCAGCTCCTCGCGGTACTCGCCCAGCGAGCGCGGCAGGTAGTCAAAACGGCCCAGCGCCAGCATGCTGAACAGCGCCGGGTAGCTGTTCACGGCGCTCACCTCCAGCCCATTGGCCTGCAGGATCTTCAGGTCCGGCCAGTCATGCCCCTGGCCGGCCTTCAGCGCGCGCAAATCCTCCAGCTCGCGCACGGCCGCTAGGCGCTCGGCATCGCCCGCGCGCAGCAGCGCCACGCGCCAGCCGATCAGTCCGCGGTCGATCGGCAGGCGGATCGGCCGCAGCAGGTTCTCGCGCTCGGCATTGCTCTGCGCCCAGATCACGTCGAGCCCGCCATCCGGCCGCAGCAGCTCCAGCACCGCCCGGCCCTTCACCATCGGCTGCGGGCTCGGCCGGGCCTCCCAGGACTGGCCACTCTTGCGCAGCGCCAGCTCCAGCACCTGCACCGGGTAGTCACCACGCGCATCGGCCTTCATCTCCGGCGCCGGGTAGCGCACCGTGGTCTGCGCCGCACTGCCCCCGGCCACCAGGGCGAGCAGCAGCCCCGCCAGCCAGCCACGGCCACGCGCGGGCCTGGGCGCTGGAAAACCGGTCGCTGGCAGAGCGGGGATCGGCATGGGGTGTTGAGGGCCGGAGGCGGCGGGGGAGCGGCCATTCTCAGCCGGCAAGGGCGCCAGCGGCGCACGGTCTGGGGGCGAGGCCGGCATCACCCAGTCCAGCGACGGGGCTCGCGAGGGAAGACTTCGACCCGCATCGGCCCGGGATGGCACGGAGCGGCCCCGCCGGAGGCTTGCAGGTCAGCGATCGACGCAAGAAGCCTGCCGCAGACCCGGCCCCTGGGCAGAAGGGGGCGGCCGCGGGGGCATGTCAGCCGAGCGGGCCGTGAGCGCGCACCTACTGAACGCGGCTGAATTGATGGGTCCGCATCACGGGACGGCCATCCTCACCAAAGTTGGCGGCGGTCTCCGTCATCGACTTTCGATCGGCGGCGACCGTGTAGATGCGCGTCGAGCCCGGCACGCCCGCCCTCGAAAGCTGCATCACCAGCACGCCTGGGGCCGGCATGGAAACGGCGGCCGTGTCGGCCTCGAGATTGCCCTTGACGACCACCGGCGTGCCATTGAGCTCAGCGACGCTCTCGGCATAGAGGACCGCACCGTTCGGGTCAACCACCTCCACCCGCGTGAAAAGCCGCCCGCCCTCCGCCTCTGCAAACGTGACGGAGACGCTTTTGGGCCGCACCTCCGCAGGAATTGGCAGACGAGACACATCGACCGCCCATTTGCCGATCAAGCCTGAATGTCCGATCGGCTCGGAATAGGCGGGTCCCGCCAGGGCGAGAGAGATCGCGACCAGGGTTGAAGAGAGCCATTTCATGGGGGTCCGCCTGATGGATTTGAGATATCGAGGGGTTAAACGCAGGCGGCCGAAGTTGAAGTGCGGCTTGCCTCTAATGAATTAGCGATTAACGTTCGCGTAAGCGAACTGGCCGGCGAAGCTTGCGCAAGTCCGCTGTTATGAAAAGTTGATCCACCCGTTCAGCATATGGATCCACAGCGCCAGCATTGTGCTGAGCCTTCGGGATAGAAAACAGCTTGGCAGTTTGGGCACGGCTGCCCTTCCCCGGATGGCTCATATGGCTCAAAACCCATTCGAAGGTGATGAATGGACATCGCTTCTTCCCAAGTGGCCGCATCGAATTCCCAGAGCAGCACCGCATCAGTTTGAAGCAACCCCTTTTGCCGATGCTCCGCCTCTGCTTCCGCGCTGAGCAGACAGCTTTAGGTCGACGAGTGCATAAAGCCTCGGTATCGGGTCATCATGATGCTCAACGTTGAAGCGGAGCCGCAGTCCGAGGCTTGCCCATGCGAGTCGGCTCGAGCGACCGGTTAGCCATCTCCCTCTTCGCAGGAGCCTGTGGATACCAACTCAATCTCGTACTCCTCGCGCTCAAGTGAATCGGAGGGCTCCCACATATTGCTTGCAAGCTCAAAGATCTGCGCTGGAACAACCATGGAGAAGGTCGAGCCCTTCTCTGAATTCCGCCGCTGAACCCGAGCCCAACGCTCCTCTCTTGGTGCATCAAGTTCGTACATCAGTAGACCAAAGCCACTGCCCATCACCTTCCTGCAGAAATCCATTCTCGGTTGACGCTGAATGAGCCCAAGTTCCAGGATCACATCGGAGCCAGAGGTAAGAATTGCTTGGCTATGAATCCAGATGAGGTCGAGAAGACGGTCTTTCCTCGACACGTACCAAGGAATGAAATCGCCTGTAGGTCGATCTGGACTAAACAGTTTCGCAAACCATGCGTCAAGGGCGATGTGCACGCCGCCAGTACGACTGGCAAGCGAGGCAGAGAACGTTGACTTGCCCGCACCCACAGGGCCTTCAATTATTCGAACAATGGGCATCACGGTAGGTTGTTTGGTGCTTGCAATCAGTGGGGAAGCCCTTGTATGCGTCAGCCAAGACGACGGCCGCGCTTCTTGCGGCCGTTCGGCTTGAGCGCCGGGTTGGGCCTACACACGGAAATGCTGCCTGTTGGCGCGGGACCATTCAGAAAGCCGCTTCTCCAACTCGCCGTGCATGTCGAGAAAGTGACGAAACAATTCATCTGCTTCTTCCTCAGCCTCGCGATTCGCGTCCAATATCCTTTGGCGTTGGAATTCATCCGTCGGCACGGTTTCGCCAAATACTATAGAAACGTATTTTATTAGCGTCTCAGCGAGAGCATCAGCTCGGATTTCCCGAAGCCCCGAAATGACCACCTCGTAGAGCTCACCCTGCTCATGCTCAAAGAAGTGCCCGACCCCTTCACAGAGTGCGTCTCTCCCAAACATGTCGACCGACAAAAATGCCCGCTCGTGATGCGTTAGTAACGAGAGCCTTTGAGCCAATGCGCCAGTCTCCGGCACCCGTGACCAAATTGCCGCGTTGAGCGCGCTGCAGAACGCAGTTGCGTCGGCAATCTCAAATGGAGCGGAAGGCATTTGATTTCTTGGCATTGCTTGCGGCCCAACGAATGAAAGGGACTTCCCCGTCCCGAGCGGCCCGCAATAAGCGGGAAACGGCAACGAGTGCCACGATGGGGTTGCGAAATCTCATCAACTGACTCGAAAGGGGAAGTCCATGGCCATTGTGTGCGTCGGCATCGACCTGGCGAAGAACGTGTTTGCCCTGCA
>NZ_JAEDAK010000017.1 GCF_016093275.1 Inhella proteolytica | reverse complement strand
CCCATCCCGAACAGGACCGTGAAACACCTCAGCGCCGATGATAGTGCGGATTGCCCGTGTGAAAGTAGGACATCGTCAGGCTATTAATCCCCAAAACCCCTCGCAGTAACATGCGGGGGGTTTTGCTTTTGGGGGCTCGAAAATCCGCCCAATGCTTCCGTATCGAGTGGCCCTCGCGTAGAGAGCCGCTCGAATAGGTACCTCAGATGTGCAGTGCCTGGCCCAGTGCGCGCAGGCAGCATTCCTGCACCGCTTCGCCCAGGGTCGGGTGCGAATGGATGGTGTGTGCCACGTCTTCCAGGCACGCGCCCATTTCCAGGCTCAGACCGAACGCGGCAGATAGCTCGGATACGGCGGCCCCCACCGCCTGCCAGCCCAGGATCAAGCGGTTGTCGGCGCGCGCGACGACGCGAACAAAGCCCTCCGGAGATTCCAACGAGAGCGCGCGGCCATTGGCGGCAAAGGGGAACTGCGCCTGCAGCACCTTGAATCCACGCCGGGCCCCCTCGGCCTCGGCGCTAGCCGGAGTGTGGCCGGCACTGACGATCTCGGGATCGGTGAAGCACACGGCCGGAATCGCGGCGGGTTCAAAACGGCCAGGGTGGCCCGCAATAACCTCCGCCACCAATTCACCCTGGGCCATGGCGCGGTGGGCCAGCAGGGGCTCTCCGGTGAGGTCACCGATGGCCCAGACCTTCTTCATTGACGTGCGGCATTGCGCATCGACCTTCACGGCGCGCCCATTCATGTCCAGCATCAGACGCTCCAGTCCCCAGCCCTCGCTGCGCGGCCGGCGGCCCACGGCCACGAGGATCTTGTCTGCCGGCAGCTCCAGCAGCGTGCCCTGGGGATCACGCACCGTCAGCGCCGTGCCGGCTGCGTTCAGGCCCTCAACGCGATGCGCCAACATGGTCTTGAGACCGAGCTTGACGAGCGATTGCGCCACTGGTTTGACGAGTTCGGCGTCGTAGCCGGGCAGGATGCGCTCCTGTGCCTCGACGACCGTGACTTCCGCCCCGAGCTTGCGCCAGGCAGTGCCCAGTTCCAGCCCGATGTAGCCAGCGCCCACCACCACCAGTTGCTTCGGCACCGCGCCGAATGCGAGCGCTTCGGTGGCGGAAACAACGCGACCCTCGCCGGCCCCGAACGGCAGGAAGGGGAGTTCGACTTCCTGCGAGCCGGCGGCCAGCAGCAGGTGTTCGCACTGGATGCGTTGCGGCGCCTCACCGGGGTCGATGCCCGGCTGACGAACCTCGACGGTCTTGCCGTCGATGAGCTCGGCCCAGCCCTTGACGACCGTGACGCCATGCTTTTTCAGCAGCGCGCCCACGCCGCCAGTGAGCTTGGCGACGATGCCGTCCTTCCAATCCAGGGTAGTGGCCAGGTCGAGTTCGACCCCGCCGACTCGGATGCCGAGTGCCGAGCGGCCCGCTGCCTGCGTGCGCGCCTGGGCGTACGCCTCGGCCGCATGGATCAGCGCCTTGCTGGGGATGCAGCCGACGTTCAGGCAGGTGCCGCCAAGCGCCGCGCCTTCGACCAGGGTGGTCTTGATGCCGAGTTGTGCGGCGCGGATGGCGGCGACGTAGCCACCGGGGCCGCCGCCGACGATCAGCAGCTGGGTTTGCGTGTAGACAGGAGGCATTGCGCGCTCACTCAATGAACAGGGTCGCAGGGGTCTCGAGCAGGGCGCGCAGGCGCTGCACGAACAGGGCAGCGTCCATGCCGTCGACCACGCGGTGGTCGAAGCTGGAGCTGAGGTTCATCAGCAGGCGCGGCACGACGCGGCCGTCGCGGTCGAACATCGGACGCTCGACGATGCGGTTGACGCCGACGATGCCGACCTCGGGGTGGTTGATGACCGGCGTGGTGACGATGCCGCCCAAAGGGCCCAGGCTGGTGATGGTGATGGTGGAACCCGACAGCTCGTCGCGCCCGGCCTTGCCGGTGCGCGCCGCTTCGGCCAGCCGCGTGATCTCCGCCGCACAGGCCCAGGGGTCCAGGGTCTCGGCGTGGCGGATCACCGGCACCATCAGGCCGGCATCGGTCTGCGCGGCCATGCCGATGTGCACCGCGCCGTAGCGCGTCACCACGTTGGCCTCATCGTCGAAGCGGGCGTTCACCTGCGGAAACTCGCGCACGGCGATGACGATGGCGCGTGCCAGGAAGGGCAGCAGAGTGAGCTTGGCGCGGGCCTTGCCATTCTGCTGGTTCAGGCGCTGGCGCAAGGCCTCCAGCTCCGTCACGTCCACTTCCTCCACGTAGGTGAAGTGGGGGATCTGGCGCTTGGCCTGCTGCATCTTCTGCGCAATCTTGCGGCGCAGTCCGAGGACCGGGATGGTCTGCTCGTCCAGCCGCGCGGCGTAGCGGCTGTCCGCGCCGGCGCTGGCGGCGCCATGGGGCGCGCCCGCAAAGGCCTCCAGATCCTCATGCGTGATGCGACCCGCAGGACCTGTGCCCTGCACGAACTGCAGCTCGATGCCGAGTTCCCAGGCGCGACGGCGCACGGCAGGTGAAGCGATTGGCCTTTCGTCCGGTGCGCGGCGCTGCTGGGCTGGCGCGCGCGGGGCAGCCGGCTTCGCCGTGATGGGCGCTGGTGTGGCTGCGGGCGCTGCCACTGGTGCAGAAGCCACTGCCGCAACCGGCGCCGCAGCCGGTGCCGTCACGGGCTTGGCCGCCGGCGCTGCAGCTGGTGCCGCGCCCGCCTTCAGATTGCCCTCGCCCTCGACCTCGAGCCGGATCAGCTCCGCTCCCACGGCCATCACCAGGCCCACCGGCCCGCCCAGGGTGGTCACCGTGCCAGCCACTGGCGAGGGGATCTCGACCGTGGCCTTGTCGGTCATCACATCGGCCAGGATCTGGTCCTCGGCCACGGTGTCGCCCGGCTTCACATGCCAGGCCACCAGTTCCACTTCGGCGATGCCCTCACCGATGTCGGGCATCTTGATCACATAGGCACCCATCGGTCAGGCCTCCATCACGCGCTTGAGGGCCGCGCCGACGCGCGCCGGGCCCGGGAAGTAGGCCCATTCCTGGGCATGGGGGTAGGGCGTGTCCCAGCCCGTCACGCGCTCGATCGGCGCTTCCAGGTGATAGAAGCAGTGCTCCTGCACCAGGGCCACCAATTCGGCGCCGAAGCCGCTGGTGCGCGTGGCCTCGTGCACCACCACGCAGCGCCGTGTCTTCTTCACCGAGCTGACGATGGTGTCCAGATCCAGCGGCCAGATCGAACGCAGGTCGATGACCTCGGCATCCACGCCGGCTTCGGCCGCCGCGGCGGCGCTCACCCAGACCATGGTGCCGTAGGCCAGCACGGTCACCTCCTGGCCGGGGCGGAACACGGCCGCGCTGGTCAGCGGCACGCTGTAGTAGCCCTCGGGTACCTCACCCATCGGGTGCTTGCTCCAGGGCACCACGGGCTTGTCGTGGTGGCCGTCGAAGGGGCCGTTGTAGAGCCGTTTGGGCTCCAGGAAGATGACCGGGTCGTCGCACTCGATGGCGGCGATCAGCAGGCCCTTGGCGTCGTAGGGGTTGCTGGGCATCACGGTGCGCAGGCCGCAGACATGGGTGAACACGGCTTCGGGGCTCTGGCTATGCGTCTGCCCGCCGTAGATGCCGCCGCCGCAGGGCATGCGGATGGTCAGCGGGGCGGTGAAGTCACCGGCCGAGCGGTAGCGCAGGCGCGCGGCCTCGCTGACGATCTGGTCGAAGGCGGGGTAGACGTAGTCGGCGAACTGGATCTCCACCACCGGGCGCAAGCCGTAGGCGCCCATGCCCACGGCGGTGCCGACGATGCCGGATTCGGAGATCGGCGCGTCGAACACGCGCGACCTGCCGTACTTGGCCTGCAGGCCTTCGGTGCAGCGGAACACGCCGCCGAAGTAGCCGACGTCTTCGCCAAAGACGACCACATTCGGGTCGCGCTCCAGCATCACGTCCATGGCCGAGCGCAGGGCTTGGATCATGGTCATGGGCTTGGTGGGGCCGTTGCTGTTGGGCACGGCCAATTTGTCCTGTTGGACGCTGTCGTTCATGGCGTGCTCCTGATCAGTAGCCGAGTTGCTGGCGTTGTTGGCGCAGGTGCTCGGGCATGTCCTTGTAGACGCCCTCGAACATGCTGGCCACGCTGGGGATGTGGCCGTCCAGCAGCGAGCCGTAGCGTTCGGCCTCGCGCTGCGCGGCGACCACCTCGGCCTCCAGCGCCTTCTGCGTCGCCTCGTGTTCCTCGGCGCTCCAGTGGCCGATGGCCATCAGGTGCGCCGCCAGGCGGTTGATCGGGTCGCCCAGCGGGAAGCGCTCCCAGTCGTCGGCCGGGCGGTACTTGCTCGGGTCGTCGGAGGTGGAGTGGGCACCCGCACGGTAGGTCACCCACTCGATCAGGGTCGGGCCCAGGCCGCGGCGGGCGCGCTCGGCGGCCCAGAGCGAGGCCGCGTGCACGGCGATGAAGTCGTTGCCATCGACGCGCAGGCTGGCGATGCCCGAGCCCACGCCGCGTGCGGCAAAGGTGGTGTGCTCACCCCCGGCGATGGCCTGGAAGGTGGAGATGGCCCACTGGTTGTTGACCACGTTCAGGATCACCGGCACGCGGTACACGTGCGCAAAGGTCAGGGCGGTCGAGAAGTCGGATTCCGCCGTGGAGCCGTCGCCGATCCAGGCCGACGCGATCTTGGTGTCCCCCTTGATGGCCGAGGCCATCGCCCAGCCCACGGCCTGGATGTACTGCGTGGCCAGGTTGCCGGAGATCGAGAAGAAGCCGGCGCGCTTGTAGGAATACATCACCGGCAGCTGACGGCCCTGGATCGGGTCCTTCTCGTTGCTGAGCAGCTGGCAGATCAGCTCCACCATCGAGATGTCGTCGCGGCACAGCAGCAGGCCTTGCTGGCGGTAGGTGGGGAAGTTCATGTCCCCCTGCTCCAGCGCCATGCCGTGGGCCACCGCAATCGCTTCCTCGCCCAAGCACTGCATGTAGAAGCTGAGCTTCTTCTGGCGCTGCGCGATCAGCATGCGCGCGTCGAAGGCGCGCGTCTTCATCATGGCCTTGAGGCCGCGGCGCAGGAAGTCGGGCGCGAGCTTCGGGTCCCAGGGGCCCTTGGCCGTGCCGTCCTCGTCGAGCACGCGGATCAGCTGGTAGGCCAGATCCTGGGTGTCCACCGGCAGCACGTCCACATCGGGGCGGCGGGTGGCCCCGGCGGGGCTGAGATGCAGATAGGAAAAATCGGTTGCACAGCCCGGACGCCCAGTGGGCTCGGGCACGTGCAGACGCAGTGGCGGGTACTGAGCCATGGTCACGCGGCCTCCTGGCGTCCCTCTTGGGGCGCCTTGGATCGATTGCGAGGGAGCCGCCGCGCCGGCCGGGTAAGGCCGAGGGCGGCGAGGTGCGGCACGCCCGCGCCGGTGGGCACGGGGTCCATGGCGGCAGCGTAGCGGAAGGGCGTGTGCCGCCGCCCCGATGAAAGCCCGCACCGCGGGCTGGCGGGCGGCTGACCTGCATCAAGGCGCCAGACCCAGCCGGCTCAGCGAGGTGTTCGAGCCTCGCGGCGTGCGGGTCGCCCCGGAGCGGAGTTCCCCGGGGCCTCCGAAAACCCTCAGCGGTTTCGGGGATTTGCAACAGCTTGTTTCTTAACAATCCCGGCCCCACGACGGCCTCGCTTTTGAGCGTTCTGCGCGGCCTTCGGTCCCTATCAAAACACTGGAACCAACAGCATGCAGAAGATCTACAAGCGCAGCGCCCTCGTGATCGCGCTCGCCGCCCTTTCTACCGCCACCCTGGCCGCACCGGCTGATGAAAGCCGCGCCCGCGGCCACATCGAATCGTTCTCCGGCTACACCCTGCACGGCAATGGCCATGCCTATGGTCTGCGCGATGTCGTGACCGACGCCGACGGAAGCACCCATGTGCGCTTTGACCGCACGGTGCGCGGCCTGCGCGTCATCGGGGGCGACCTCGTGGTGCACAGCGACCGCCACGGCAACTTCAAGGGCGCCAGCCACACCCTGCGTCATGTGGTGGACACCGACGGCAACGCTCGCATCAACCCGCCCGCCGCCGTGCGCGCCGCGCTGGCCGCCCACCCCGGCGACACCCAGGGCAAGAGCGCCGAGAAGGTGATCTACGCACGTGGCGCCGCGCCGGTGCTGGCCTATGAGGTGATGGTCTACGGCGAACGCGCCGACGGCACGCCGAGCGAGAAGCACGTGATCGTCGACGCCCTGAACGGCGCCGTGCTGGAGGCCTGGGATGACATCCACGACGCCGCCGCCAGCGGCACGGGAAAAAGCCTGTTCAGCGGCAGCGTGGCCCTGACGACCAACAGCCTGTCCAGCGGCTTCGAGATGCGCGACCCGGCGCGCGGTGGCACCTACACCACCAACATGAACAAGAAGACCTCGGGCAATGGCAGCGTCTTCACCGACGCCGACAACGTCTGGGGCAACGGCACCACCTCCGACCTGGCTTCGGCCGCCGTCGACGCCCAATACGGCACCGCCGTCACCTGGGACTACTACAAGAACACCCATGGCCGCAGCGGCATCGCCAACGATGGCAAGGGCGCCTTCAACCGCGTGCACTACGGCCGCAACTACGCCAACGCCTTCTGGTCGGACAGCTGCTTCTGCATGACTTACGGCGACGGCGACGGCACCTCGCTGCGCCCGCTGGTGTCGCTGGACGTGGCTGGCCACGAGATGACCCATGGCGTGACCAGCCGCACAGCCAATCTGACCTACTCGGGCGAGTCCGGTGGCCTGAATGAGGCCACTTCCGACATCTTCGGCACCCTGGTCGAGTTCCACGCGGCCAACAGCAGCGATGCCGGCGACTACCTGATCGGCGAGAAGGTCATGATCAAGAGCGCCTTCCTGCGCAACATGATGCAGCCGAACAAGGACGGCGCCAGCGCCGACTGCTGGTACTCCGGCCTGGGTTCGCTGGACGTGCACTACAGCTCGGGCCCGGCCAACCACTGGTTCTTCATGCTCGCCGAAGGCACCAACAGCAGCTTCGGTACCAGCAAGACCTGCAACGCCGGTGACACCAAGGCCGCCACCGGCAGCGCCAGCCTGGCCGGCATCGGCCGCGATAAGGCCGGCAAGATCTGGTACCGCGCGCTGACGGTCTACATGACCTCGGCCACCAACTACGCCGGCGCCCGTACCGCCTCGCTGAATGCCGCCACCGACCTGTATGGCGCCGGCTCGGCCGAGTACAACGCCGTCAACGCCGCCTGGGCGGCTGTGAACGTGCGTTGAACGGGCGTTGAAATTGCGCAGTTCGCGCTGCGCAACCATCAAAGGCCGGGCTTGCCCGGCCTTTTTTCTTGGCCGCTCCGCGCCGCTGGCGGCGATCTGGCGGCCGGGCTCGCCATCTGTCGGGCAGGGCAGCATCCGGCGCCGCGGGGTCTCTAAGGTGCCGGTCATTGCCACCTCAGGAGCCCGCCATGAATCTGGACCAGGAACTCGAAGCCTTTCGTCAACGCCGCTTTCTCGCCATGCCGCTGGCGGGCACGCTGGCCTGGCTCGGGGTGGCGCTGGCCGGCCAGCTGCTGGCGCCGCGCTGGCATCTGCTGTCGGTCTATGTGCTGACGGGCGTCATCGCCTACATCGGCATGGGCCTGTCCAAGCTCACGGGCGAAGACTTCATGGCGGCGGCCAACCGCCGCAACCGCTTCAACACCCTGTTCATGCTCAGCGTCGGCCAGGCCCTGCTGGCCTATGCCATTGCCATCCCGTTTGCCCTGGTGCGGCCGGAGAGCGCGGTCTTCATGGTGGGCATGCTGACCGGCTTCATGTGGCTGCCCGCCGGCTGGCTGATGGGGCACTGGATCGGCGCCGTTCATGCGCTCGGTCGCACGCTGATGATCCTGGCCGCCTGGCTGCTGGTGCCGCAACAGGGCATGGTCTGGGTGCCGGCCATCGTGCTCGGCCATTACGCGCTGACCATCCTCGTGCTGGAGCGCCGCTGGGCTGCTCTGCGCCCGCGCCCCGCAGGCCTAGCGCAGCCCGCCTGAGCCCGCACGCTTTTTGCGCACCGCAGCAATTCGACGGATCCGCGCCAGAATCGCGTTCTTCGCTGTCCACCAACCAGGAGCCCGACCATGTCCGCCGATCCCATCGTCATCGTTTCTGCTGCCCGCACGCCCATTGGCGGTCTGCTGGGTGATTTCGCCGGCCTGGCTGCCTGGGAACTGGGCGCCGTGGCCATTAAGGCCGCGGTGGAGCGCGCCGGTGTGCCGGGCGATGCCATCGACGAAGTGCTGTTCGGCAACTGCCTGATGGCCGGCCAGGGCCAGGCCCCGGCCCGCCAAGCGCTGCGCAAGGCCGGCCTGCCGGACTCCGCCGGTGCCGTGACGCTGTCCAAGATGTGCGGCTCCGGCATGCGCGCCATGATGTTTGCCCACGACATGCTGGCCGCCGGTTCGGCCAACGTGATGGTGGCCGGCGGCATGGAAAGCATGACCAACGCCCCGCACCTGATGTTCGCGCGCAAGGGTGTGAAGTACGGCCAGACCGCCATGTACGACCACATGGCCCTGGACGGCCTGGAAGACGCCTACGAGCGCGGCAAGGCCATGGGCGTGTTTGCCGAGCAATGCGTGGGCAAGTACAGCTTCACGCGAGAGGCCATGGACCAGTTCGCCATCGCCTCCACCCAGCGTGCCAAGGCTGCCAATGAAGACGGCAGCTTCGACTGGGAAATGGCGCCGGTCACGCTCAGCTCGCCCAAGGGCGACACCGTCATCAAGTATGACGAGCAGCCCTTCAAGGCCAAGCTGGACAAGATCCCCACCCTCAAGCCCGCATTCAAGAAGGACGGCGCCATCACGGCCGCTACCAGCTCCAGCATCTCCGACGGCGCCGCCGCCCTGGTGCTGATGCGCGAGAGCGAAGCCGCCAAGCGTGGGCTCACGCCGATTGCCCGCATCGCCGCCCATGCGGTGCACGCCCGCGCGCCCGAGTGGTTCACCACCGCCCCGGTGGGTGCCATCGAGCTGGCGCTCAAGAAGGCCGGCTGGGACGCCAAGAGCGTCAATCTGTGGGAGGTGAACGAGGCCTTTGCCGCCGTCACCATGGCTGCGATGGCCGAGTTCAAGCTGCCGCACGAGATCGTCAACGTGCACGGCGGCGCCGTGGCTCTGGGGCACCCCATCGGCGCCAGCGGCGCGCGCATCGTCGTCACCCTGCTGGGCGCGCTGAAGAAGCGTGGCCTCAAGCGCGGCATGGCGGCGCTGTGCATCGGCGGGGGTGAGGCCACGGCCCTGGCCGTCGAGATGCTCTAAATGCTGGGCACGCACGATCTGGGGCTCTTTGCCCTCACCGTCTTCCTGCTCAACGCCACCCCGGGCGTGGACATGGCGCTCACCGTCGCCACCACGCTCAAGGGCGGCTGGCGCCAGGGCGCGGCGGTGGTGCTGGGCATCAGCCTCGGGTGCGTGCTGCACAGCCTGGCCGCAGCCTTCGGGCTGGCGGCCCTGCTGGCTGCCAGCTCCGAGGCCTTCACCCTGCTGAAGTGGGCCGGCGCGGCCTACCTGCTTTACGTGGCCTGGGGCATGGCACGCGCCGGTTTGCAGCCCGCCAGCGCGGCTCCCGCGCCCAGCGTGGCGTCCGGCTTCGGGCGCACGGTGTGGCAGGGCTTCTGGACCAATGCGCTCAACCCCAAGGTGGCGCTGTTCTTCCTGGCCCTGCTGCCGCAGTTCATCGCGGCCGAGGCCCCGCACAAGACCCTGGCCTTCCTGTTCCTGGGCGCCTGGTTCGTGCTGCAGGGCGGCCTGTTCTCGCTTGGCCTGGTGGCCCTGGCGGCGCTGGCGCGCCGCCTGCCGCCGCGGCCCGGCCTGGGCCGCGCGCTGAATCTGGGCGGTGCGGGGCTGTTTGCCTTCCTGGCCGGCCGCCTGGCCCTGGCCAAGCCGGGCTGATGCGGCACTGGCTGCTGCTCTTCGTCCTGCTGCTGGCCGCCTATGGGCTCTGGCAGCTGGGCAACCGGCGCTCGCTGCGGCGTGCCGGCCGCCATGCCCTGCGCATCCTCGCCCTGGCCCTGCTGCTGCTCGGCCTGCTGGTGCTGGCCTACTACTCCAACGCCCTCAAACTGCTATGAAGCTGCGTACCCCCTTGCTGCTGGCCCTGGCCGCTGCCCTGAGCGCTTGCACCCAGATCGACACCGGCAACGTCGGCGTCGAGCGCACGCTGGGCAAGGTCAGCCCCGAGGCCCTGCCGCCGGGCATCTACTTCACGCTCTTCAAGACCGTGGACGAGTTCAGCGCCAAGGAGGTGAGCTTCCAGCTGCAGGACATGACGCCCAAGAGCCGCGACAACCTGACCATGAAGGACGTCGACATCGACATCTACTTCAAGGTCAACCCCAGTGCGGTGCCGGGCCTGTTCACCAAGTACCAGGGTGATGTGGTGCGCCACTCGGACATGGTGCGCGAGGGCGGCACCAAAGACCTGGTAATCGCCTACAGCCGGGTCTCGCGCGAGGCCCGCGAGGCCGTCTACAAGGCCATCGCCCAGCTGGAGGCCACCACCATGCACACGCGCCGTTCCGAGCTGGCCGAGCTGGTGCGCAGCGGCCTGCAGAAGGAGCTGGACGCCAACGACAAGGGCGCCTTCGTCATCACCGCCGTGAACGTGCGAAATTTGCTGACCGACCCGGCCATCGAGGCGGCGATCCGCCAGCGCGCCGAGACCGATCAGGCGATCGAGAAGAAGCGCAAGGAGATCGAACTGGCCAAGGCCGAGGCCGAGCGCCTGATCGTCGAGGCCGAGGGTCAGGCCAAGGCCAACCAGATCATTTCCTCCTCGCTGACCCCGGCGCTGAAGGAGATCAAGCTGGCCGAGCTGCAGCGCGACGCCGCGCTGGCCATCGCCAGCAAGCAGGGCAATACCGTGCTGCTGGGTGGCGGCGCGCAGCCGCTCATCAACGTCGGCAAATAAGGAACACGACATGCAAGTGCTGGTCATCGGCGCCTCGCGCGGCATCGGCCTGGAGTTCGTTCAGCAGTACCTGGCCGAGGGTCATCAGGTCACCGCCACCGCGCGCGACGACGCCGCGCTGGAAAAGCTCAAGGCCCTGGGCGCCAAGGCCCTGAAGCTGGAGCTGCTGGACCCCAAAAGCTGCGCCGGCCTGGCCTGGCAGCTCGATGGCATGCAGTTCGACGTGCTGCTGATCAACGCCGGTGTGTACGGCGCCGACGTGGCCGCGCCCACGCCACCCACGCAGGCCGAGTTCGATCTCGTGATGCACACCAATGTGTTGGGCCCGATGCGCGTGCTGCCGGCGCTGACCGACTGCCTGGCGCAGAACGCCAAGCTGGCTCTGCTGTCCAGCCGCATGGGTTCCATCAATCTGCGCCGTAGCCCGAATGGCTGGCTCTACCGCGCCAGCAAGGCCGCCGCCAACTCGGTGCTGAAGGACGCCAGCATCGCCTTCGGCGGCCGCGCCGTCTGCGTGGCCCTGCACCCGGGCTGGGTCAAGACCGATATGGGCGGCTCGCAGGCCGAGCTGAGCCCGGCCGAGGTGGTGAGCAGCATGCGCGCCGTGCTGGCGCGCCTGGGCATGCAGGACAACGGCAACTTTCTGAACTTTGACGGCAAGCCGCTGGCCTGGTGAGCCTATGCAGCTGCACGACATCGAGGCCTTCTTCAAGGCCTATGCGGACGCCTTCAACGACCTGAGCGGCGACGCCGTGGCGGCGCACTGGGCCAGCCCGAGCGGCATCGCGAGCGGGGAAGCCGTCACCTGGTGGCCCACGCACGAACCCATGGCCGAGAACATGCGCAAGCTCTGCGCCGTCTATCGCGAGGCCGGTTTCGACCATTGCGCCTTCGAGGTGCTGCAGGCTGTGCCCATGGGCGCCCACGACGCCTTCGCCCTGCTGCGCTGGACCCTGACGCGCGCCGACGGCTCGCTGCTGCAGCGCTTCAGCACGGGCTACAACCTGCACCGCCAGGGCGGGCGCACACGAGTGCTGCTGTGCACGGCATTTGATGAAGACTTGGCAGTGATGAGATCTGCCGCCTGAGAGGACCAAGGGGCGCAGACCCCGAGCCGCGGGGAGGCGGCACGCCATGATGAAAGTTCTGAAATGGCTGGCCGGCGCTCTGCTGGCCCTGCTGCTCTTGGGCGCCTTGGTGCTCGGGGCTTGGGTTCTTAGCAACATCCGCGACGCCGAGCCACCCCACTGGCCGCAGGAATTGGTCGCGGGCCCGAACCGGTTGGTCGAGGCCGACAACCTGCACCATGCGCTGCTGGCCCCCAAGGCACTGGCGCGCAGCATCAACCTGCGTGTTTGCGAGCCGGACTGCAGCACCGCCTGGCGCCGCGAGTTGCCAGCCTGGCGCAGCCAGCCGGGTGCGGGCGAGTTCTTTGCCGCCTGCGAAGCCTTGGCCCAACGGCCGCGCCTGCAATACGAAGAACCCTTGCCCGCGCGCCTAACGCCAACCAGCGAGTTGCCGCCCTACCAGCGCCTGGTGGCCTGCTCCAACCATCTGCTGCTGCAGGCCTTTGAGCAGGCTGGTGAGGGAGGTGCCGCCTTGCCCTGGCTGGCGCAGTCCGACCGACTGATGCGCGCCGTGCAACAGGGCGCGCGCACCTTGATCGGCCAGATGATCGCGG
The DNA here is from genome assembly GCF_016093275.1 of Inhella proteolytica. Taxonomy (GTDB): domain Bacteria; phylum Pseudomonadota; class Gammaproteobacteria; order Burkholderiales; family Burkholderiaceae_C; genus Inhella; species Inhella proteolytica. Next base: position 90,814 of record NZ_JAEDAK010000017.1, on the reverse strand, counting down.
CCGCCCTGGCCGGCAACCAGTTGCTGGTGCTGCGCGAGATCGGCCAGCAGCGCCCCGATCTTGGGCCCGAACTGGCGATCTTTGCGCGGGCCCCCGCAGAGGACTGGCGCGCCGGCACGCTGCGCTGGATCGGGGCCGAGGCGGAGTTCGGACGCAACGTCATCGAGGACCTGGCCAGAGGACTCTGTGCCGAGACCGAGCTCATGCCGCGGAGCCGTTGGGACCGCTTGACATGCCCGTTCCAGGAGTTGGCCCTGCAGCCGAATTACGCCCAGCAGTTGAGCATTGCCCAGTGGAGTCGATTGCGCGCGCTGGCGAAGCAGCACCCGCTCGAAAACCTGCCCGCCGCTGTGCGCTCGGCCGCACCCGTCGAAACCGGCTGGACTTGGTTCCACACCATTCCGAATGTGCTGTCGGCAGTGGCCCAGCCCGCCTGGTCCGGCTACTTTGAGCGCACCGCCGATCTGCTGCTCAGCAGCCAGGCGACCGCCTTGTGGCTGCAGGCTCAGGGGCAACCCGCCGCCTCGCGCGTCAGTTGGGCGCGCGCACAGCTGCAGGGCGAGTTGGCGCGCCGCCTGACAATCACGCCCGAAGGCGAATGGAGCCTGCAGACTTGGCGCTCACAAGGCGTCAAAGACATGCCGGTCCACTGGCCTGCGACCCGCAGCTGAGAGAGCCCCACCATGATCCTTTCCGAAGACCACCTCGCCGTTCAGGACGCCGTGCGCGCGTTTGTGCAGGCCGAGATTGCCCCCCACGCCGCCGCCTGGGACAAGAGCCACCAGTTCCCGGCCGAGCAGCTCAAGGGCCTGGCCCAGTTGGGCTGCTACGGCGTGGCGGTGCCGCCCGAGTACGACGGCGCCGGCCTGGACTACCTGGCGCTGGCGGTGATCCTCGAAGAGATCGCCGCCGGTGATGGCGGCACCTCGACGGTGGTGAGCGTCAACAACTGCCCGGTCTGCTCGATCCTGATGGCTTTCGCCAATGAAGAGCAGAAGCAGGAATTCCTGAAGCCGCTGGCGCGCGGCGACATGCTGGGCGCCTTCTGCCTCACCGAGCCGCATGTCGGCTCCGAGGCCGGTGGCCTGAAGACGACTGCCGTGCGCGAGGGCGACGACTATGTGCTGAACGGTGTCAAGCAGTTCATCACCAGCGGCAAGAACGGAGACGTCGCCATCGTCATGGCGGTGACCGACAAGGCGGCGGGCAAGCGCGGCATCTCGGCCTTCATCGTGCCGACGAACACGCCCGGCTACACGGTGGCGCGCATCGAAGAAAAGATGGGCCAGCACAGCAGCGACACGGCCCAGATCCTGTTCGAGAACTGCCGCATCCCGGCGCGCTACCGGCTGGGCGAGGAAGGCCAGGGCCTGAAGATCGCGCTCAGCGGCCTGGAGGGCGGGCGCATCGGCATCGCCAGCCAGTCGGTGGGTATGGCGCGCGCGGCGCTGGAAGCCGCGCTGGCCTATGCCAAGGAGCGCGTCAGCTTCGGCCAGCCGATCTTTGAGCACCAGGCCATCCAGTTCAAGCTGGCCGACATGGCCACCCAGATCGAGGCCGCGCGCCAGCTGATCTGGCATGCCGCCAGCCTGAAGGACGCTGGCCGGCCCTGCCTGAAGGAAGCGGCGATGGCCAAGCTCTTTGCCAGCGAGATGGCCGAGCGCGTCTGCTCGGCCGCCATTCAGGTGCTGGGCGGCTACGGCTATGTGAACGACTTCCCGGTCGAGCGCATCTACCGCGATGTGCGCGTGACGCAGATCTACGAAGGCACCTCCGAGGTGCAGAAGATCCTGATCGGGCGCGCCCTGGCCCTCTGAGCCCTGGCCGGCATCAGCCGCCCGGCGGCGGCTCGATGCACACCACGCGGTCGCGGCCCTGCGCCTTGGCGCGGTAGAGCGCGGCATCGGCGCGTTTGACGGCCTCCTCGGCCGTGCCATCGTCCGCGCTGGCCATGGTCAGGCCCAGGCTCATGCTCACGCCCAGCGCCTGGGCGTGGGCCAGCTGGCGTAGGCGCTCGGCCAGGGCCAGGGCGGCGTCCTTCGGGGTGTCGGGCAGCACCAGCAGGAACTCCTCGCCGCCCATGCGACCCACCAGATCCTCGCGGCGCAGGTGCTGGCGAAAGAGCTCGGCGGTGCGGCGCAGCACCGCGTCGCCGGCCGCATGGCCATTGCTGTCGTTGACCAGCTTGAAGTGATCCAGGTCCACCATCACCAGGGCCAGGGGGTAGCGGCGGCGCAGGTGGCGGTGCCACTGCGCCTCCAGGTACTCGCTCAGGGCGCGGCGGTTCAGCAGGCCGGTGAGCGCGTCGCGCTGCGAGGCCTCGCGCAGGCGGTGGGTCAGGCGCTGCGTCACCACGGCCAGGAAGCCGACGCCGAAGCAGGCCGTGCCGGCGAGATAGGCGTAGAGCAGGCCTTGGTTGAAATCCGTGCCGAGCTGGATTTCCTGCGGCACCGGCCAGGCCGCCACCTGCCGCAGGGCGGCCGAGGCATTCAGGCCGGCAATCACCGCGGTGGGCAGCACCAGGCCCAGCTGGGCCCAGCGGCCGAACTCGCGGTGCATGGGGCGGGCCAGGCTCCAGGCAGTCACGGCCATCACGAAGGCCTGCCCGCCGAAGGCCGCCAGCACGCGCCAGGCCGCCCAGTCGGTCGTTGGAGGTAGCAGCAGCAGGGGCAGCACCCATGGGGCCAGCTGCAGGGCCTGTTGAAGGTCGCTGCGGCCGCTGCGCAGGAACAGCTCAACCCCGCGGCGCATCAGGCCGAAGGCCAGCAGGGTGATCAGGTTGACGCCGTTGTAGACCCACCAGCCGCGCTCGCCATCCCGCATGCCGCACAGCACCAGGCCGATGGCCAGCAGGGCGTTGAAGCCGGCCCAGTTGAGCAGGGCCCGGCGCTCTTCGCGCAACAGCCGGGCCGCCACCAGCCAAGCCAGAGCATGCAGGCCGATCTGGAACGCCACCAGCCAGAGCATCGCCGGAACGGGGTTTGCAGCCATCCACTCTCCTGCGGGGAAGCCGATGCTGCCACGGCCTTGGGGGCTGGGCGAGCCCCGCTTCACGGGGCGGGCGAATCGGTTAAAAGCTCGGCCCTTGTGCTGTTGACGCCCGCGGTGCCGCGATGAAACCCGCCATCGACTTCTATTTCGACTTTTCCAGCCCCTACTCCTACATCGCCAGCGAGTGGATCGGAGCCGTGGCGGCGCGCCATGGCCGCACGGTGAACTGGCGCGCCATCCTGCTGGGGGCCACTTTCCAGGTCAGCGGCCTGCGCCCGCCGGCCGAGTTCCCGATGAAGCGCGAATACCTGTTCCGCGACGTGGCGCGCTCGGCCGCCTTTGCCGGCGTGCCGCTGCGCATGCCCGAGCCCTTCCCGATCCCGACCCAGAATGCCGCACGCGTGTTCTGGTGGCTGAAGGCCCAAGACCCGGCGCAGGCCGTGGCCTGGGCGCGGGCCGGCCTGCGCGCCTACTTCGCCCGCGGCGTGAACCTGAGCGACGCGGTGGCGCTGAAGGCCCTGTGCGCCGAGGCCGGCCTGGACGCCGAGGCGGCCGAAGCCGCCTGGAACGACCCGCAGTGGAAGCTCGCCCTGAAGCAGGCCAATGAGCAGGCGATTGCGGCGGGCGTGTTCGGTGCGCCCTTCGTGGTGGTGGACGGCGAGCCCTTCTGGGGCAATGATCGGCAGGCGCAGATCGAGGCTTGGCTCACCGCCGGGCCGCCGCGCGGCTTGGAATAAGGGTGAACGACGAACCTGGCACCGGCACTGACGAAGGCAAGGCGCTCGCCCCGCGCGAGCTGGCCTGGCTGCTGCCCGGTGCCCAGGGCGGCCCCGCCGAGGTGCTGCCGCGCGTGCAGTGGCTGTGTGCGCAATTCCCCGATCTCTTCAGCGCGATGTGGGTGCTGCAGGCCACCCACCAGGGCCTGCCGCGTGAGCTGCTGGCTGCCGCCACGCAGCAGTTCCGCCCTGACCTGCAAGACCTCAGCCGCGACGACGTGGCGGCCCTCTACACCGCGCTGCTGAACGGCGGCCGGCAGGGCTTCGACGCCGTGCTGCGCTCACGCCGCAAGGGCGAGCGCAAGAGTGCGGCGGGCCTGGGTTGGGTCAAGGAGTAGCGAGGGCCTCGGCGCGCACCGGCGCCGCTTGATAGCGGCCGAGCATGTCGGCCCACTGCTTACGCACCGTCTCCACGTTCGCGTGCTTCACATGGCCGTAGCCGCGGATGCGCTCGGGCAGGCGCGCGAGCTGGATGGCCAGCTCCAGGCGCTCGGGGTTCAGGCCTTTGAGCAGTGAGTCGACCAGTACCTCGTAGTCGCTGATCAGCTGGCGCTCCATGCGCCGCTCGGCGGTGTAGCCGAACACATCGAGTGCGCCGCCGCGCAGGCCCTTGAAGCGCGCCAGCACGCCCAAGGCCCGCCACATCCAGCCGCCGAACTTGATCTTCTTGGCGCGGCCATCCGGACCGGGCTTGCTGAAGACGGGCGGTGCCATGTGGAAGTCCAGGCCGTCCCAGCGCTCGAACTGGTCCTTCAGGGCCTTTTCGAAGCTGCCGTCGGTGTAGAGGCGGGCCACCTCGTATTCGTCCTTGTAGGCCAGCAGCTTGGCGTAGTAGCGCGCCACGGCCTTGGTCAGGCGCTCAGGTTTACCGGCTTCGCCCAAGCGGGCTTCGGCCTCGCGCACCTTGCGCACCAGGGCTTCGTAGCGCTCGGCGTAGGCGGCGTCCTGGTAGGCCGTCAGCAGCGCCTTGCGGCGCGCGATCAAGCCCTGCTCGCCGTCCAGCTTGTCGCTGGCCAGGCTGAGCTTGACGACCGTGGCGCCGCCCAGGCGCTCCAGCGCGGCCGGTGCGGCGTGGGCCAGGCGGCCCAGCGCGAAGGCGGTCTTGTTGGCCTCCACCGCCACGTTGTTCAGCTCGATGGCGCGCATCAGCGCGGCAAAGCTCACCGGCACCAGCCCGGCCTGCCAGGCCGCACCCAGCATGACGATGTTGCTGGGCATGGTGTCGCCCAGCAGCTTCTGGGCGATGTTCTGGGCGTCGATGGTCTTGAGTAAGGGCGCCTGCTCGCCGGTGGCGAACTTCATCTTGGCCAGCAGCTCGTGGGCGTGCAGGGTGGCGTCCGGGTTGCGCACGAAGGCGGCGGTGGGAAGCTCGTGCGTGTTGGCCAGGATCACGGTGCGCCCGGGTTTGACGGTCTGCAGCGCGTCGTTGCTCGCGCCCACCACCAGGTCGCAGGCCAGCAGCACGTCGGCCTGCTGGGTGTCGATGCGCACCTGGTTCAGCAGATCTTGCGAGGGCGCCACGCGCACGAAGGAGAGCACCGCGCCGCCCTTCTGCGCAAAGCCCATGAAGTCCAGCACCGAGGCGCTCTTGCGCTCCAGGTGCGCGGCCATGGTGATGAGCGCGCCGACCGTCACCACGCCGGTGCCGCCCACGCCGGTCACCAGCATGTCGAAGGGGCCGGTCCAGTTCCACGGGGCGGGCTCGCCGATGGCGTTGAGCTCGCGCGTCAGGTCGGCCGCGGTGAAGGCCGCGCCCTGGCGCTTCTTGAGCACCGCACCGTTCACGGATACGAAGCTCGGGCAGAAGCCGTTGACGCAGCTGAAGTCCTTGTTGCAGCTGGTCTGCTCGATGGCGCGCTTGCGGCCCAGGTCGGTCTCGACCGGAATGACGGACAGGCAGTTGCTGGCCTGGCCGCAGTCGCCACAGCCCTCGCACACCGCTTCGTTGATGAAGAGGCGGCGCGGCGGGTCCGGGAACTCTTTCTTCTTGCGGCGGCGGCGCTTCTCGGCGGCGCAGGTCTGGTCGTAGATCAGCGCGGTCACGCCCTTGATCTCGCGCAGCTCGCGCTGCACGGCGTCGAGCTCGCTGCGGTCGTGGAAGGTGGTGCCGGGCGGGAACAGGGCGCGGTGGTCGTCGTACTTGTCGATCTCGTCGCTGACGATGGCCAGGCGCTTGACGCCCTCGGCCTCGATCTGGCGCGCGATCTGCGGCACGCTGGTGGAGCCGTCCACTGGCTGACCGCCGGTCATGGCCACCGCGTCGTTGTAGAGGATCTTGTAGGTCAGCGTGGCCTTGGCGGCGATGGCCTGGCGGATGGCCAGGTAGCCCGAGTGGTAGTAGGTGCCGTCGCCCAGGTTCTGGAACACATGCGGCGCCTTGCTGAAGCGCTGCTGGGCCACCCAGTCCACACCCTCGGCGCCCATCTGCACCAGGCCGGAGGTGCTGCGCTCCATCCAGTTGGCCATGAAGTGGCAGCCGATGCCGGCCAGGGCGCGCGAGCCCTCGGGCAGCTTGGTGGAGCTGTTGTGCGGGCAGCCCGAGCAGAAGTAGGGCAGGCGGCGCGTGGCGTCGGCGGCGTTGGAGAGCACCTGCGGGGCGGTGAAGTCCACCACCAGGTGGCGGCGGTCCAGCGCGGGGTTCAGGCGCGCCAGCCATTCGGCCACCACGGCCATGACGCGGCTGGGACGCAGCTCGCCCAGCTCGCTCAGCAGCCTGCGGCCCTGCTCATCGGTCTTGCCCACCACACGCGGGCGCTGGAACTCGGGCAGGTGGAAGAGCAGGTCCTTGATCTGGCGCTCGACCACCGGGGCCTTTTCCTCGATCACCAGCAGGTCGGTCAGGCCCTGGGCGAACTCCGCCATGCGCGTGGTCTCGAGCGGGTAGACCAGGCCAACCTTGTAGACCCGCACGCCGGCCGCGGCCAGGGCGTTGGGGTCCAGGTCCAGGCGGCGCAGCACCTCCATGAAGTCGTAATGCGCCTTGCCCACCGTGACGATACCCAAGGTGGCCGCCGGGCTGGCGACGATGTGCTTGTCCACGGAATTGAGCTTGGCAAAGGCGCGCACCGCGTCCAGCTTGTGCGCGAGGCGGCTTTCCAGGTCCAACGAGGGCAGGTCCACCAGGCGGATGTGCAGATTGGTGGCGGGCTGGTAATCCACCGGCAGGGTGAAGTCCATCGGCACGGCGTCCAAGTCCACCGTCATGCCGCTCTCGACGACCTCCGAGATCGCCTTGAAGCCGACCCAGTTGCCGCTGAAGCGGCTCAGTGCCCAGCCGTACAGGCCGAACTCCAGGTACTCGGCCACGTTGCCGGGGTGCAGCACTGGCATGAACCAGGCCTGCAGGGCCAGGTCGCTCTGGTGCGGCATGCTGGAGCTGACGCAGCCATGGTCGTCCCCGCAGACCACCAGCACGCCGCCCTGCGCGCTGCTGCCGTACACATTACCGTGCTTGAGCGCGTCACCCGCGCGGTCCACGCCCGGGCCCTTGCCGTACCACAGGGCGAACACGCCCTCGACGCGGCGCTCCGGGTCCAGCGCGGCGCGCTGGGTGCCTAGGCAGGCGGTGGCGGCCAGGTCTTCGTTGATGGCGGGCAGGAACTCGACATCCGCGGCGGCCAGGAACTTCTTCGCCTTCCACATCTGCTGGTCCACCATGCCCAGGGGCGAGCCGCGGTAGCCGCTGACGAAGCCGGCGGTGTGCAAGCCGGCCTTTTCGTCCAACTTCTTCTGCATCAGAGGCAGGCGCACCAGGGCCTGGGTGCCGGTCAGGAAGACGGCGCCGCTGTCGGCGGCGAGGTTGTCGCTGAGCTGGTAGGGGCGCAGGGTGTCGGGGGCGTGGGACATGGCGGCGTTCGGGCGGGGGCGCGGAGGGCGAGATTTTTCGAGAAGCGCCCCAATTAGTCTTTGCTCAATGGCTCTGGTTTGCCCTGAATTGGAGAGAATTTCTCTCAAAGGAGCCATTCATGGCAAATGAACGTTTCGATCGGGCCACCGCCCTGATCCTGGAGGCCCTGCAGCACGACGCCCGCCTCTCCACCCAGGCGCTGGCGGACCAGGTCGGGCTCTCGCCCACGCCGGTGTGGCGGCGCGTCAAGGAGTTGGAGGAGAGCGGCGTGATCCGCCGCCATGTCGCCCTGGTGGATCGCGAGAAGCTCGGGCTCTCCATCTGCGTGCTGGCCAATGTCAGCCTGGTGCGGCATTCCGAAGGGGCGGTCGAGCAGTTCGAGGCCCTGGTGCGCGCCAGCCGCGAAATCATCGAGTGCCATGGCATCACCGGCGAGGCCGACTACGTCATCAAGGTGGTGGTGCCGGACATGAAGGCTTACGACCAGTTCCTGCAGACCCAGGTCTTCAAGGTGCCGGGCGTGGCCAGCGTGCGCAGCAATGTGGTGCTGCGCGAGGTGAAGTACGAAACCGCGCTGCCGGTGATCTGACACCGCGAGGGCTCGGCCGGGCTCGGTTTGTCAGGAATCCCCGGGCGCGAACCAGCTATAAGCATGGCCTTGCCGCATCGGCCCCCGGTTCACCGCCATGCAGATCGCCATCGTCGATGACAACGCCGTCAACCTCGCGCTGCTGCGCGGCCTGGTGCGGCAATTGGGGGAGGTCCAGTCCGTGGAGTTCCTCGATCCACGCGAAGGGCTGGCCTGGGTCTGTGCCCACCCGGTGGACCTGCTGATCCTGGACTACCAGATGCCGGAGCTGGACGGCCTGGGCTTCCTGCGCGCCTTCCGCGCCGCACCCGAGCGGGGCGAGGTGCCGGTGCTGATGGTCACCGCCGACCACGAACTGCCGCTGCGCTACCAGGCGTTGCAGGAGGGCGCGAGCGACTTCCTCACCAAGCCGGTGGACCGTGTCGAGTTCCAGGCGCGGGCGCGCAACCTGCTGGCCCTGCGCCGCTCGCAAATCGAAATGGCCTCGCGGGCGCAATGGCTGGCCACGGAGGTGGCCAAGGCCACCGCCACCATCCTGGCGCGCGAGCAGGAAACCATCGTGCGCCTGGCCCGTGCGGCGGAATACCGCGACCCCGAGACCGGCGCCCATGTGCTGCGCATGGCGCATTACGCCCGCCTCATCGCCGCCCAGCTGGCCGTGCCCGAGGCCGAGCAGGACCTGCTGCTGCATGCGGCGCCGATGCATGACATCGGCAAGGTCGGTACACCCGATCAGATCCTGCTCAAGCCCGGGCGGCTGACGCCCGAGGAGCTGGTCATCATGCGCCAGCACGCGCAGATCGGGCACGACATCCTGGCCGGCAGTGCCAGCCCCTATCTGCAGGCGGCCGCGCTGATTGCGCTGCACCACCACGAACGCTGGGATGGTGGCGGCTACCCGAACGGCTTGCGCGGCGAGGACATCTCGCTGATGGGGCGCATCGTGGCGGTGGCCGATGTGTTCGATGCCCTGACTTCGGTGCGGCCCTACAAGCCGGCCTGGTCGCTGGAGCGGGCGGCCGACTTTCTGCGCGAGCACGCGGGCAGCCATTTCGACCCGCGCTGCGTCGAGGCCTTCTTGCAGGCCTGGCCCGGCGTGCTGGAAATCCACGCGCGCTACCGCGACGAGCCCCTTGAAACCCAACCCCAGGAGCTGCTGTGAAAACGGTGCAAGTGAGTCTGGACGCGACCTTCGAGGCGGCGGCCCTGCAGCCGCTGCAGGCCTTGCAGCCGCAGCTGGTGCTGGTGTTCGGCTCGGTGGCGCGCCTGTCCGAGCCGGCGCTGCTGCCGCGTCTGCGGGCGGCCCTGCCGGGGGTGCAGTGGCTGGGCTGCAGCACCGCGGGAGAGATCGCGCAGCAGGGCGTCAGCGAAGACGGTCTGGTGCTGACCGGACTGCGCTTCGCCCACCCGCATCTGCGCCAGGCCGTTACGGACCTGCAGGACATGGGGGATTCCGGCCCTGCCGGCCAGCGCCTGGGCGCGCAGTTGCGGCCGGAGCTGGACGGGCAGCCGCTGCGCCATGTGCTGCTGTTCGGGCAGGGCGTGCACATCAACGGCAGCTCCCTGATCGAGGGCTTGCAAGCCGAGGTGGGCGCGCAGGTGCAGGTCTCGGGCGGCCTGGCCGGAGACGGTGGGGCCTTCAAGCGCACGCTCACCCTGAGCAACCAGGCGGTGTCGGACCGCCAGCTGGTGGCGCTGGGCTTCTATGGCGCAGAGGCGCTGGTGCGGCATGGCAGCTTCCACGGCTGGCAGCCCTTCGGCCCGGCGCGCAAGGTCACGCGCAGCCAGGGCAATGTGCTGTACGAGCTGGACGGCGAGTCCGCCCTGGCCATCTACAAGCGCTACCTGGGCGATTACGCGCAAGGCTTGCCGGCCACTGGCCTGCTGTTCCCGTTCGAGATGTTGGGCGCCAACCAGCAGGCGCTGGGCCTGATCCGCACCATCCTCGGCGTGGACGAGGCCACGGGCAGCCTGGTGCTGGCGGGGGATATCGAGCAAGACGGCTACCTGCGCTTGATGCATGCCTCCACCGATTCGCTGGTGGATGGTGCCGAGGCGGCCGCCAACGCCTTGTTTGACAGCGGCCCCGTGGCGGGCGATCAGCTCGCGCTGCTGGTGTCCTGCGTAGGCCGCAAGCTGGTCATGGGCGCGCGTGTGGATGAGGAGGTGGAGGCCGTGGCCGATGTGCTCGGCGGCCGCGCCTGCGTCACGGGCTTCTACTCCTATGGGGAAATCAGTCCCGACCTGCAGGGGGAGCAATGCCATCTGCACAACCAGACCATGACCATCACCCTGCTGGCTGAGCGCGCCTGAATGGACCTTGCGGCGCTGTTCGGGCAGAAGCTGCTGGCCCGCCAGCTGCGCCGCATCCTGCGCCTGGAGGGACCGCAGGATCTGGTGCGGCTGCAGGCCGAGCTGGCGGCCAGTGCGTCGCCCCAGCTGCAAGCCCTGGCCGAAGGGCTGCCCAAGTTCTTCGAGCGGGTGGGCGATGCCTACGAGCAGGCCGAGCGGGACCTCGTGCTGCGCACCCGCAGCCTGGAGCTGTCCAGTGCGGAGCTCGGTGCCGTCAACGAGCGTCTGCGCCAGGAGGCCGATGCCCAGCGCGCCGTGCTGGAGGCCCTGCGGGGCACCAGCAACGACCTGCTGGCACGCTTTGGCCGGCCGCTGCTGGCGCCCAAAGACACCGACCTGCAGGCCATCAGCGCCCTGCTGGGTGAGCTGGTGGACGAGCGCGAGCGCGCCCAGTACCAGCTGGCCGCCAACGAGGAGCGCTTCCGCAGCCTGCTGGCCAACTTGCCCGGCTGCGTGTACCGCGCCACCGCCACCGAGCCCCCGCGCCTGGTGCTGCTGTCGGAGGGCATCGCCACCCTGACGGGTTACCCCGCCGCCGACTTTCTGGAGGGCCGGCGCGACCTGCTGAGCCTGATCCACCCTGAGGACCTGCCCGCCGCCACGGCCGAGCTCAAGCGCTCCCTGGTCGAGCGCAGGCCCTACGCGCAGGAGTACCGCATCGTGCGGGCTGACGGCAGCCTGCGTTGGGTGCAGGGGCGCGGCCAGGCGGTGCGCAGCGCCACCGGCAAACCGCAGTTCCTGGATGGCTTCATCCTGGACGACCACGCGGCCCAGCTGGCGCAGCAGGAGGCCCTGCGCACGCGCCAGCAGTTGGTGGACGCCATCGAGGCCCTGGATGTCGGCTTTGCCATGTACGACGAGCAGGAGCGCCTCGTTATCTGCAACAGCCGCTTCAAGCAGTTCTATCCCGCCATCGCCGACCTGCTGCAGCCGGGTGCCGCCTACGCCACCCTCACGCGGGAGCTCGGCCGCCGCAGTGGCCTTGCGCCCGAGGCGCTGGACGCCTTCGTGAACGAGCGCGTGCAGCGTCTGCGCCATGGCCGCGGCGTGTCGGAGGCCTGGGAGGGCGAGGTCTGGCTGCGCCTGGACGACAGCCACACGCCCCAGGGCATGACGGTCAGCCTGCGCACCGACGTGACGGCCATGAAGCGCCTGATGCTGGAGCTGACCGAGGCCAAGGAAGCGGCGGAAGCGGCGCTGCGCGTGAAGAGCGATTTCCTGGCCAACATGAGCCACGAGATCCGCACTCCCATGAACGGCATCCTGGGCATGACAGATCTGGCGCTGCAGACCGAGCTCAGCGAGGAGCAGCGCGAGTACTTGCAGCTGGTGAAGAGCTCGGCCGATGCGCTGCTGGTGATCGTCAACGACATCCTGGACTACTCAAAGCTGGAGGCCGGCAAGCTGCAGGTGGAGGCGGTGGACTTCGAGCTCTCCCGCCTGCTGGCCGATGTGGTGCGCCCGCTGGCGCTGCAGGCCCAGGACAAAGGCGTGGAGTTGCTGCTGCACATCGACCCGCAGTTGCCTGAGCAATGCGTGGGCGACCCCATCCGCCTGCGCCAGGTGCTGACGAACCTGGTGGGCAATGCTGTCAAGTTCACCGCCCAGGGCGAGGTGCAGGTGGAGGTGCTGCCGGTGCCCGACGATCCCCAGCTCGTCCAGTTCTGGGTGCGTGACACCGGCATTGGCATCGCTGCCGACAAACTGGCGCAGGTGTTCGAGGCCTTCAGTCAGGCCGACAGCTCCACCACCCGCCGCTATGGCGGCACCGGCCTGGGCCTGGCCATCAGCCAGCGCCTCGTCGGATTGATGGGGGGGCGCATTGCGGTGACCAGCGTGCCGGGGGGCGGCTCAACCTTCAGCTTCCAGCTGCCGCTGCGCAACGCGCTGGCGCCCCTGGCGGTGCCAGAGCCCGTGCTGCAGGACGCGCGCGTGCTGCTGGCCGCGCCCGCCGGCCCCGCGAACGACTGGACCGCCGAGCTCTTGAGCGCCTGGGGTGCGCGCCTGCAGCGCGTGCCCGACGGCGTGCAGCTGGAGATCGCCCTGGCCACCGAGGGCGCGTTCGATCTGATCCTGGCCGATGCCGACCTGCCCCAGATGGCCTTCCACGAGCTGGTGACGGCCCTGCAGTCCCGCCCCAGCCTGCTGCGCCGCACCGTGGCCATCGTGCCCTTGCGGGTGCAGCGCCAGGTGGCGGCCGACGGCGCGGCCTGGGGGGTAGGGGGCGTGATCTCCCGCCCGCTCGACCCCGGCCCCTGGCGTGACACCCTGGTGCGGGTGCTGCAAGGCCGTCCCGCCGCCAGCCCCCGGCCCAACCCCGCGCATGGCCCTGACCCGCGTTCGCTGCACATCCTGCTGGCCGAGGACAACCTGGTGAACCAGACCTTGGCGCTGCGATTGCTGGCCAAGTTGGGCCACCGCGTGGAGCTGGCCACCGACGGCCTGGAGGTCGTGGCCCTGCACCGCCGCACCGACTACGACCTCATCCTCATGGACCTGCAGATGCCACACCTGGGCGGGCTGGAGGCTGCCGCGCAGATCCGCGCGCAGGAGCAGGAATTCGGTCGCCCGCGCACCCCCATCCTGGCGCTCACGGCCAATGTGCTGCCGGGCTTCCGGGAGCGATGCCAAGCTGTCGGCATGGATGGCTTCGTGGGCAAGCCCATTGAGGTGGCCATGCTGCGCATCGAAATGCAGCGGGTGCTGGGCGAGCGGATGGCGCCCCCCTCCCAGGCCATACCGGATACGCCGCCGGCCGATGTGGGGGCGATGGTCTGGCAGCGCCAGCAACTGCTCGAAAGGGTGGGCGGGGACGAGGTGCTGTTGGCTGAACTGATGCATATGTTTCTGAGCGACGCGCCGGCTCGTTTGCGTGCATTGGTGGCGGCCGTACAGGCCCAGGATGGCAGCCTGGCTGCGCGGGAGCTGCACAGCTTGGCTGGGTCCGCCGGCAACCTGGCCGCGCCGGAGCTGCTGCAGGGAGCTCGCGCCGCCGAGGTGCTCGCACATCAGGGTGACTGGGCTGCGTTGGCTGAACAGCTACCCCTGCTGGATGCGGCCCTGAAGCGGTTGCAGGAGCAGGTTCAAGGGGGGTGAGAGGTCCGACGCGGCCAACGCATCGCTGGCACCGCGCCTGCGGCGCTCACGCCACACTCTGTTGTGAAAAAACTGCGAATGTGGGCGGCCTAGGGTTTGTCGCCCATCGGCTGTTACCAAATGGTCAAAAACTGCTTGAACAATCGGCAGTCATTGATCCATCTTCCCGGCCGCCGGCGCTGGGTTCGCCCATGCAGCGGACTTCAGCTTCCCCGGTGGCCGGTTTGCGTCTAGCCCTGCGCGTTTTTACTTAGGAGTTTTCACCGATGAGCACGTCCCTCTTTGCTCGCACCGCGCTAGCGGCTGCGGTGGCCATCGTGGCCGTGGCGCCTGCAATGGCCCAGAACACCACGGCTGCAATCGGCGGCCGCGTCGTGTCCCCCGATGGCAAGCCGGTGGCGGGTGCGACCGTGGTCGTGCTGCACCGCGAGTCGGGTTCGGTCGTGACCCTGACCACGGACGCCGAAGGCCGCTATTCCTCGCGCGGCCTGCGCGTGGGCGGGCCGTACACGGTGACCGTGAGCAAGGGCGGCGAAAAGACCGTCACGGAAGAGGTGTACCTGGCGCTGGCCGAGACCACCATGGTCGACCTGCGCCTGGGCGCGGCGCAGACGCAGCTGGAGCAGGTGGTGGTCACCGGCTCCGCCGCGGCGAACAGCAAATTCGGTTCGGGCTCGATGGGTGCCGGCACGCAGATCGGCCGTCAGGATCTGGAGACCTACGCGTCGATCCAGCGCAATCTGCAGGACTATGTGCGCAATGACCCGCGCATCTCGCAGACCGACAAGGAGCGCGGCGAGATCTCGGCTGTCGGCCAGAACACGCGCTACAACTCGGTCACGATCGACGGCGTCCGCACCAACGACACCTTCGGCCTGGAAGCCAACAACCTGCCGACCATCAAGCAGCCGATTTCGATCGACGCGATCCAGGCGGTGCAGGTCAGCCTGTCCAACTACGACGTCACTCAGCAGGGCTACACGGGCGCCAGCATCAATGCGGTGACCAAGTCCGGCACCAACGAGTTCCACGGCAGCGTGTATGGCGTCTATCGCGACTCCAACATGTCGGGCAAGCGCTTCAACCGCTCGACCGGCGTGTACAGCGCCCCGCCTCCCTCGCGAGACAAGACCTACGGCTTCACGCTGGGCGGCCCGATCATCCAGGACAAGCTCTTCTTCTTCGCCAACTACGAGAAGCTGGAAACGCCGCGCAATGCGCCGACCTTCGGCCCCGTGGGCAGCAGCCTGATCAGCTCCGGCATCACCAACGAGCAAATCGCCGCCGCTCAGGCAGCCGCCAGCAGCAAGTACGGCATGGAAATCGGCAAGCCCTGGGAGCCGAGCGCCGTCCTGACCTCGGTCGAGGACAAGATGGTGAAGCTCGACTGGAACATCAGCGAGAAGCACCGCGCCAGCGTCCGCTACTCGAAGACCGAACAGTCCGACCCGATCTTCCCCTTCACCACGGCCGCCAACGGCCTGGCGCTGGACTCGCACTTCTACACCACGGTCAAGACCCTGGAGACCAAGGTCGCCCAGTGGTTCGCAGACTGGACCGAAGACTTCACAACCGAACTCAAGATCAGCCAGCGCGACTACTCGGCTGTCCACAACAACAACGCCGACTTGCCCCAGGTCAGCCTGGTCTACACGGCATCGGGCCAGCCCGACCGCACCCTGCGCTTCGGTCAGGAGGAGTCGCGTCACTTCAACCGTCTGGCCACCAAGACCACGAACAGCTACTTCGCCGGCAACCTCTTCATGGGCGACCATGAGCTGAAGGCCGGTTTCGATGCCGAGCAGAACGACGTCTTCAATGCGTTCCAGCGCGGCTCGAAGGGCGTGTATGAGTTCCGCGGTACGGACCCGATCGCGCTCTTCCTGGCGGGCACGCCGACGCTGTACAGCGTGCAACTGCCGCTGGCCGGCAAGACGCTGGAAGACGGCGCCGCCAACTTCGGCGTCAACAATCTCGGCCTGTTCATGCAGGACACCTGGACGGTCAGCAACAAGCTGACGCTGAACGCCGGTGTGCGCGTTGACCGTCTGACGGTCGACGGGGCTCCGATCCGCAACGCAGACGCCAGTACCACCTTTGGCTATGACAACAGCCGCACCATGGACGGTGCCAAGCTGGTGCAGCCGCGTTTCGGCTTCAACTACGCGTTCGATGCCGTCGAGAAGCGCAAGTCGCAGGTGCGAGGCGGCTTCGGTCTGTTTGGCGGCGCGGCCCCCACGGTGTGGATCACCAACCCGTTCCAGAACACCGGCGTGGCGATCTACAACCCGGCCTGCTCGACCACCGGCAACAACATCTGCCCGAGCGATCTGCGTTTCACCAAGGACACCAGCAAGCAGCCGGACATCACCGGCGTGGTGCCGGCCTCGGCGGTCGACTTCGTGTCGCCCGACGCGAAGCAGCCCTCGGTCTGGAAGATGAACCTGGCCTGGGACACCGAGCTCCCGGTGGCTGGCCTGACCTTCGGCGCGGAGTGGCTCTACACCAAGGTCAAGGACAGCCTGTACTACCGCCATCTGAACCTGGGTTCGGTGGTGGCCAAGTCGCCGGATGGTCGTGACATGTACTGGAGCGCCAACGGCCTGGATGCCGACTGCTGGACCGGTGGCACCACCCCCGTCACGGCAGCCCGCCCGGGTTGTGCCGGCCGCGGCGTGACCAAGGCCAACGCCCTGGCGCGCTTCACCAACGTGCTGCTGCTGGACGGCACCGACAAGGGCGGCGGCAATGCGCTCACCCTGTCGCTGTCGCAGCGCCCCATGCCGGGTCTGAGCTGGAGCGCGGCCTACACCCGCACCAGCGCCACCGAGGTCAGCCCGCTGACGTCGACGACCTCGAACTCGGGCTGGCTGAACCGCGCGGTCTACAACCAGAACGAGAACACGGCGTCGAACTCGAACTACCTGATCCAGAACCGCTTCAACGCGAACGTGTCCTGGTCCAAGGCCCTGATCGGCAGCCTCAAGACCACCTTCGGCGTGACCTACGAAGGCCGCAGCGGCAAGCCCTACAGCTGGGTCTTCAACAACGACATGAACGGCGACGGCGTATCGGCGAACGACCTGCTGTACATCCCGGCCAATTCCGGCGAAGTGGTGTTCACGGGCTCGACCGTCAATGGTCGTACTCCTGAGCAGCGCTTCTGGGATGTGGTCGATGCCAACAAGGAACTGCGCAATTCGAAGGGCCGCGTAGTTGAGCGCAATGGTTCGTTCGCTGGCTTCACCAACAGCTTCGACCTGCGCCTGAGCCAGGAAGTGCCGAGCTTCTTCAAGGGCCACAAGGGCACGCTGTCCCTCGACATCCTGAACTTCGGCAACCTGCTGAACCGTCGCTGGGGTCGTATCGACGAGATCAACTTCCCCTCGACGCGCCGGTTCGTGAACTTCAACGGCGTGACGGCCGACGGCAAGATGGTCTACAACGTCACGACGCCGGACGACTTCATCACGCGCCAGAACAAGGGCGAGTCGCAGTGGGCCATGCAAGTGACGGCACGCTACGAGTTTTGATCCGGCTCCGGCCGTTCTTTCATGCAAGCAAAGGGCCCGCAGCGCGGGCCCTTTTTTCTTGGTCGCGCCGAACGCTCACTCGATCGTCAGCACCACCTTGACGCTGCCGTCGACGGCCGCCTTCTCGATGTAGCCCACTGCGTCGGCATGGGCGCCGACGAACTTCTTCACCTCGGCCGCGTTGGCGAGTTCCTTGGGCGGCGTCGCCTTGCCCGAGAAGGCCAGGCGGGCCCAGGTGGCCTTGACCTGGCTGGCCGACTTGCCGGCGCCCTTGGCATAGAACTGGTCGCGTGCGGCGTTGGCTTCGGGTAGGTCCAGGGCCTGGCTCAGGCCGCCGGGCAGGCTGCTGGACTTGCCCAGGAAAAAGGCGGCCACCTGCTCGGTGCTGAGGCTGTCCAGCCCGGCCTTGGGATTGACGACCACGACCACCTGCGCCTGGGCGGCCGTGCAGGTGAGCAGAGCGAGTGCGAGGGTGCGGAGCGGCAGCATGGCGGGACTCCCTCAGAACACCAGGTCGTAGGACAGGCTGATCAGGCGGTTGTCGCCGGTCAGCGCGCTGGGGCTGCGGTCGCGCACCCGGTCCCACTGCAGCTTCAGTGCGCCGCCCTTGTGCAGGTCGTAGCGCAGGGCCAGGGTGCGGGTGTTCAGGGTCACGGGCACATAGCTGTCGAGGTCGAAGTCGCTGCGCTCGGCGTAGCGGCTCATGCCGGCCGTGAGGGTGAAGTGACCGAACTGGCGGCCCAGGGTGGCGAGCCAGAAGCGAGCGTCATAGCCCGCGGCCTCCATGCGCGAGGCCTTGCCGAACTCGCTGCGCCACTGCCACTCGTCCCAGTCGCCGTTCAGCACCAGGCCGAGGAAGCTCTGGTTGGCGCGCGTGCGTCCGTTGTAGAGCTCGGCCTGTTCGCCGCTGGCGCGATCGCGCACGCCAAAATTCGTGCGCGTGTAGCTGATGCGGCCGGTGAACCAGTCGCGGCTGATCTCGGCTGACAGGCCGCGGATGCCGCCCCAGCGCACGTCCTGTTCCTCATCGATGAAGATCGTGTAGTAGGGGTTCTTGCGGCTCGTTTCGCTGCCGGTGTAGAGCTCGGTGCGCAGGGTCCAGTCGCCCAGGCTGCGCGTGTTGCTGAGACTGGCGCCGTTGTAGTTGACGACATCCCAGCCGTAGACATCGGGGGTGGGGCGGATGGTGTTGTAGGCGAAGCCGATGTCCTGGAAGTCGGAGTAGTAGTAAAGCGGGATGCGCTTGCGCCCCAGCTGCAATTTCCATTCGGGCGTGGGGCTGTAGCTGACGTAGGCCCACTCCAGATTGGCATGCTGGTTCTTCAGCGTGCGGGCACTGACCTGGGCCACTGCACTGAGCTGCTTGCTCAGGCGCCACTCGCCCTGCAACCCGGCACGGCTTTCCTGGTCGAGTTCCCAGTCATCGCGGTACACCGCGCCATGGCCCCAGTCGGCAATGCTGCGCGTGCAGGCTTCCTGGTAGCGCGGCGCCATGGCTTCGGTGGCCACGCAGCCGCCGCTGCTGCGGCCAAGCACCAGGGAAGCGAAACCGGTGAGCTTGAACTCCTGCGCCCAGGCCGGCGCGGCCAGCGTGAGGGCCAGGCCCAACCCCATCCATCCCTGCAGCACTCGGGCACGACGAACACGCATCGCAAGCTCCTGGCAAGTCGCCCCGGATGGGGGCCAAGTCCTCTTTGTACTCGGCCTGTGCGAGGGTGGCGAGCGCTGGTGCGCGCGCTGTGCCGGCCGGGCAACAGCGACAGCCTGCCGTCAGCCTGGGCGCGCCCCGAACAGGGCGGTGCCGATGCGCACCCAGTGCGCCCCTTCGGCCACGGCAGCTTCCAGGTCCGCACTCATGCCCATGCTCAGGGTGTCCAGCTGCAGGCCCTGGGTGTTGAGCGCATGCATCAGTGCGGCCAGCTGGCGGTGCGCCTGGCGTTGCGCTTCAAAGCCTTCGGCAGGAGCCGGAATGGCCATCAGGCCCCGCAGGCGCAGCCGAGGCAGGGCGGCCACGGAGTTGGCCAGATCCAGGCAATCCTGTGGACTGACACCATGCTTGCTGTCTTCGCCGCTGATGTTGACCTGCAGGCAGACCTGCAGCGGCGCCCGCTCAGCCGGGCGCTGGTTGCTCAGCCGCTCGGCGATGCGCAGCCGGTCCACGCTATGCACCCAGTCGAAGGCCTCGGCCACCACGCGGGTCTTGTTGGCCTGCAGGGGGCCGATGAGGTGCCAGATCGGAGGTGGTTGCAGGTCGGCCAGCTCGGTCATCTTGTCCAGCGCCTCCTGGACATAGTTCTCACCAAAGTGCCGTTCACCCAGCGCATGGGCCGCGCGGATGGCGGCGGCGGGCTGCGTCTTGCTCACGCAGAGCAGCTGCACGGTGCCGGCAGGGCGCCCGTACAGCGCACAGGCCTCATCCATGCGCGCATGCACGGATTGCAGGCGCGCGGGCAGGTCGGAGAAACGGGGGTCGGAAAGCACGGGGGGGATCGCCATAATGGTCCGCAGCCTACTCTGTGCCCCACATCATGGACATCACCCAGCTGCTCGCGTTCTCGGTCAAGAACAAGGCCTCGGATTTGCACCTCTCGGCCGGTCTGCCGCCGATGATCCGGGTGCATGGCGATGTGCGCCGCATCAATGTCGAGGCGCTCGACCACCGCGGTGTGCACGACATGGTGTACGACATCATGAACGACAGCCAGCGCAAGGTGTACGAGGACACGCTGGAAGTCGACTTCTCGTTCGAGATCCAGGGCCTGGCGCGGTTCCGCGTCAATGCCTTCAACCAGAACCGCGGCGCCGGCGCGGTATTCCGCACCATCCCGAGCAAGATCCTGACGCTCGAGCAGCTGGGTTGCCCCAAGGTCTTCGCCGACCTGGCACTGCGCCCACGCGGCATGGTGCTGGTGACGGGGCCGACCGGCTCGGGCAAGTCCACCACGCTGGCCGGCATGGTCAACCACCTGAACGAGAACGAGTACGGCCACATCCTCACCATCGAGGATCCAATCGAGTTCGTGCATGAGAGCAAGAAGTGCCTGATCAACCAGCGCGAGGTGGGCCCGCACACGCTGAGCTTCGCCAACGCCCTGCGCAGCGCGCTGCGTGAGGACCCGGACGCGGTGCTGGTGGGTGAGATGCGCGACCTGGAAACCATCCGCCTGGCGCTGACCGCGGCCGAAACCGGCCACCTGGTGTTCGGCACCTTGCACACCTCATCGGCGGCCAAGACGGTGGACCGCATCGTCGACGTGTTCCCCGCGGCTGAGAAAGACATGGTGCGCGCGATGCTGTCCGAATCCCTGGTGGCGGTGATCTCCCAGACTCTGTGCAAGCTCAAGGACGGCAGCGGCCGTGTGGCGGCGCACGAGATCATGATCGGCACCTCGGCCATCCGCAACCTCATTCGCGAGAACAAGGTGGCGCAGATGTATTCGTCCATCCAGACCGGCCAGGGCCAGGGCATGCAGACGCTCGACCAGAACCTCACCGAGCTGGTCAAGCGCAACGTCATCAGCCCGGCCGAGGCGCGCGCGAAGGCCAAGTTCCCGGAAAACTTCCCGGGCTGAGACCGGACCAAGCCGAGTCCGGAAGACTCGGCGCCGCCGGTCGAAGCGGGCCGGCATGCAAGCCGGCCCGTGGAGAGCGGGTGAAAGGACTGAAAAAACCATGGAACGCGACCAGGCATCCAAATTCATCAACGACCTGCTGCGCCTGATGGTCAGCCGCAAGGGCTCCGACCTGTTCCTGACCGCCGAGTTCCCCCCCGCCATCAAGGTGGACGGCAAGATCACCAAGGTCAGCCCGCAGCCGCTGACCGGCCAGCACACCATCCAGCTGGCGCGGGCGATCATGAACGACAAGCAGACCGCGGAGTTCGAGCGCACCAAGGAGTGCAACTTCGCGATCTCGCCGCAGGGTATCGGGCGCTTCCGCGCCAACGCGTTCGTGCAGCAGGGCAATGTGGGCCTGGTGCTGCGCACCATCCCGGCCACCTTGCCCACGGTGGCGAGCATGGACCTGCCGCCCATCCTCAACGAGCTGGTGCAGACCAAGCGCGGCCTGATCATCCTGGTGGGCGGCACTGGCTCGGGCAAGAGCACGACGCTCGCAGCCATGATCGACCACCGCAACGAGACCAGCTACGGCCACATCATCACCATCGAGGACCCGGTCGAGTTCGTGCACCCGCACAAGAACTGCGTGATCACGCAACGCGAGGTTGGCATCGACACCGACGGCTGGGAGGCGGCGCTGAAGAACACGCTGCGCCAGGCGCCTGACGTCATTCTGATGGGTGAAATCCGTGACCGCGAGACCATGGACCATGCCGTGGCCTTTGCCGAAACCGGCCACCTCTGCATGGCCACCCTGCACGCCAACAGCGCCAACCAGGCGCTGGATCGCATCATCAACTTTTTCCCGGAAGAGCGGCGTACCCAGCTGCTGATGGATCTGTCGCTCAACCTCAAGGCCCTGGTGTCGCAGCGCCTGTTGCCGCGCCGCGAGGGCAAGGGCCGCGTGGCGGCGGTGGAGATCCTCATCAACACGCCGCTGATCTCCGAGCTGATCTTCAAGGGCGAGGTGGGCGAGATCAAGGACGTGATGAAGCGCTCGCGCGAGCTCGGCATGCAGACCTTCGACCAGGCCCTGTTCGACCTCTACGAGGCTGGCCGTGTGACCTACGAGGACGCACTGCGCAATGCCGACTCGGTCAACGATCTGCGCCTCAACATCAAGCTCAACAGCGAGCGCGCGCGTAGCGGCGATCTGAGTTCGGGTACCGAACACCTGACCATCGTCTGAGGCATCATCCGCAGCTTTGCTGCTGACCTGCCTTGCCCATGCGTCCGCTTCCCGCCGCTTTTGCCTGCACCCTGCTGGCGCTTTCGCTCTCGGCCCCGGCCGGTCCCATCATCGAAACGCGGCTGCCGCCTCAGCAGGGTGCCGCGGGCGCTCAGGATCCGTTCGAGCCCGCCCAGCCGGAGGCCCGCAAGCAGTGGCAGGCCGGGCGCGTGGCGCTCGGCCAGGGCGATCTGAAGGCCGCTGAGGCGGCCTTCAAGCAGGCGACCCAGCTGGATCCGAAGTCCGGGGCGCCGTGGGTGGGCCTGGGTGACGTGGCCCTGCGCCGTGGCGACCTCAAGGCCGCACAAGCCGCGGTTCTGGAAGGCCTTAAGCGAGACCCCAAGCACCTGCCCGCCCGACTGGGCGTGGCCCGCCTGGCCCTGATGGCGGGGGATACGGCCAAAGCCGAACCGCTGCTCAAAGCCCTGGTGCAAGAGGAGCCGCGCTTCCTGCCGGCCCAGGTCGACCTGGGCGAGCTCTACCTCAATACCAACAAGCCGGCCCTGGCCGAGCCCGTGTTCAAGCAGGCCTTGACGGTGCCCGGAGCAGGCTGGACGGTCTGGCAGGGCCTGGCTCGTGCCCAGGCGCGGCAGAACCGCGGGCCGGAGGCCCTGAAGACACTCGAAAAGGCGGCGGCCGAACTGCCGGGCAATGCCCAGCCCTGGATCGGGGCGGCAGAACTGGCGCAAAGCCTGGGAGATCGCGCCGCTGCGCTGCGCCATGCCCAGCAGGCCGTCAAGACCGATGGCAAGTCCGTGCCGGCACAGATGGCGCTGGCCGATGCCCTGGTGGCTAACGACCAGACGGCCAAGGCCGTCGAAGGGTTGCAGAGCCTGCTCAGCGTGGCCGATGTGCCGGCCGCCCTTGTCCACACCAAGATCGCCATGATCAAGGCCGCGCGCAAGGATCTCGACGGCGCCCAGGCGGCGTACCGCCTGGCGCTGCGCGCCGATCCGAAGTACCACCCGGCCTTGAACAACCTGGCCTGGATGAACGCCGAGCGCAAGGTCGATCTCGACGAAGCCCTGCGCTCGGCGCGCCGGGCCATCGAACTGCAGCCCAACCAGCTCAGCTATGTCGACACCCTGGCCTTCGTGCATCTGGCCCGCAAGGAGCCCAAGCTGGCCTTGGAACTTCTGGGCAAGACCTTGAAGGCCCAGCCCAACCAGCCTCTGCTGTTGCTGCGCGTGGCACAGGCCCACCAGGCAATGGATGACCTGGCCAAGGCCCGCGAGGCGGTGGACCAGGCGCTCAAGTTGGCGCCGCAGTTCAAGGAAGCCCAGGAACTGAAGCAGAAGCTCGGGGGGGCGCGGTGATGAGCCCTTCGAACCTGAACATTGCCTTCATTGGCCTGGGCGCCATGGGCGGCCCGATGGCCGGTCATTTGCAGGCTGCCGGCCATCGCGTGACGGTGTTCAACCGCAGCGCCGCCAAGGCCCAGGGCTGGGCGCAGGCCCATCGCGGCCAGGCGGCGGCCAGCCCGCAGGCGGCGGCCCAGGGCGCGCAGCTGGTGTGCCTGTGCGTGGGGCGCGATGACGATGTGCGCGAGGTCGTGGCCGGCCCGCAAGGCGTGCTGGCCAGCCTGGCCGCTGGCAGCGTGGTGGTGGACCACACCACCACCTCGGCCACCCTGGCGCGCGAGATGGCGCAGCGCTGCGCCGAGCAGGGCGTGGCCTTCATCGATGCCCCGGTTTCCGGCGGAGAGGTGGGCGCGCAGAAGGGGCAGCTGACGGTGATGTGCGGCGGCGACGCGGCGGCGTTCGCGCGTGTGGAATCCGTGCTGCGCGCTTACGCCAAGGCCGTCACCCTGCTCGGCGAGAGCGGCGCCGGCCAGCTCGCCAAGATGGTCAATCAGATCTGCATCGCCGGCCTGGTGCAGGGCCTGGCCGAAGCCCTCGCCTTTGGCCAGCGCGCGGGCCTGGACATGCCCACGGTACTCAAGGTGATCGGCGGCGGTGCCGCTCAGAGCTGGCAGCTGGACCAGCGAGGCCCCACCATGCTGGAAGACCGCTTCGATTTCGGCTTCGCGGTGGACTGGATGCGCAAGGACCTCGGCCTGGTGCTAGACGAAGCGCGCCGCAACGGCAGCAGCCTGCCCGTCACGGCCCTGGTCGACCAGTTCTATGCAGAAGTGCAGAAGCTCGGCGGCGGCCGCTGGGACACCTCCAGCTTGATCAGGCGCCTGAAGTAAGCGCCGCGCCGGCGCTGCTTCAGTTGGATGGCTTCGGTGGAACGAGGCGGGCGAGCTCTTCCTCGCTGAGAAGGTCGAACACCCGCACGACTTTCTGCACGCCGGGGATGCCGCGAACCAGCTCGCTGGCGCGGTGTGCCTCACGTTCGGTCACGCGGCCCATCAGGTAGACCTCGCCGCGCTCCACCACCACCTGGAAGGCGTTGGACATCAGGTCGCGGGCGTCGATCAGCGTAGCCTTGATCTTCGCGGCCAGCACCAGGTCGTTCGAGCGCGAGCTCAGGCTGCTGATGAAGCCGACCTGGAGCTCGTTGACCACGCGCGCGACGTTGTCCACCTGGGCGGCGATGGTCTGGGCGCGCTGCTTGTCGGCCTCGTCCTTCACTTCTCCGCTCAGCAGCAGCACGCGGTTGTAGGCGTTGACGTTGATGTGCACGCGGTCGCCGAGCTGTTCCTTGAGGCGCATTGCGGCCTTGAGCTCGATGCCTTGGTCTTCCAGCTGCGTGCCGGCGGTGCGGCGGTCCGTGGCCACCAGGGCGCCGCCCATCATGGCGCCGCCCACCACCAGGGGCGCGCAAGCCGACAGGGACACCGTCAGCGCTGCCAGGGCCAGGGTAAGGGGCAGGAATTTTTGGGTCAGGCTCATGGGATCAGACTCCGGCGTCGAGGCCGAGCAGTTGGGCATCGATGGCATCGCAGAGCGCATGCAGCGCCAGGCGATGGGTTTCGCTGACGCGCGGCCAGCGCGCGTGGTTGACGCGGATCAGCAGATCGGTGTCGGCCAGGCAGTCGCGCAGCGGCCCATCTTGCTGGCCACAGAGGGCGACGATACCGATGTCCTGCGCACGCGCAGCCAGCACCAGCTCCGCCACGCCGGGTTCGCCCAGCGGATCCACCCAGATCAGCAGATCGCCCGGGTGGGCCAGCGCCTGCAACTGGCGCGCAAAGGCGGGCACGCCCTGCAGATCGCCCAACTGGGCGCTCAGCAACTGCGCGCACAGGGCAGGGCGGTCCTGCTCCAGCCGGTTGAGCAGCAACTGGCTTGCCCACTGGGCGTCGAACTGGGCCAGGCCGGCGCCGGCGAGGAAAAGCCGGCCGCCGCCGGTCATGGTCAGCACCGCCATCTGCGCGGCCGCGGCGAGCGGGCGCGTGAGCTGCTCGGCGGCCTGGTAGAACAGGTCGGCGCTCTCGAAGAACTGCTGCTGGATGCGGGCTTCCGTCATGGGGCGCGGATGATACGGCGCGCCCCCGTGATTACCCGCTTCTCATCCGGCATCAAAGGCGGCTTGCAGCCATTCGATGTGCTCGCCCTCGATCGCTACTACGTCGAATCGGCAGGGTGGAAGTTGGGGCAACTGCAGCAGGTAGTGCTGGGCGGCTCGCACCAGGCGCCGGCGCTTGGCGGCGTCGATGCTGGCGGCCGCGCCTCCGTGGCTGGACGCCGCGCGCTGGCGCACCTCCACGAACACCAGCACGCCGGAGCGGTCGCGCATCACCAGATCGATCTCACCGGCAGGCCGGCGCGGCCCGCCCCCGATTCGATAATTGCGCGCTTCCAGCTTCAGCCCTTGCTTCTGCAAGTGCTTGAGCGCGCGTTCCTCGCCATCCGCCCCTTTGCTGCGGGTGCTACCAAAGCCCAGCATGTCTGCTCTCCCCGACCTGGTTGCTGTCGCCGCCCAAGCGGCCGGCGCGCAGCAGTATCCGACCGGCGCGCTCTACGTCGTGGCCACGCCGATCGGCAACCTGGCCGACCTGAGCCTGCGTGCCATCCATGTGCTGGCCCTGGTGGACGCCGTGGCCTGCGAGGACACGCGCGTCAGCGCCCAGCTCCTGCGCCATCTGGGTCTGCACAAGCCCCTGCTGGCCCTGCACCAGCACAACGAGCGCGAGGCTGCGCAGGGCCTGATGGA
Organism: Inhella proteolytica; assembly: GCF_016093275.1. Lineage (GTDB taxonomy): Bacteria > Pseudomonadota > Gammaproteobacteria > Burkholderiales > Burkholderiaceae_C > Inhella > Inhella proteolytica. The sequence continues at coordinate 64,681 of NZ_JAEDAK010000017.1, read as the reverse complement.
GCGCCTGCAGCGCGGCGAACGCATCGCTCTGATCTCCGACGCCGGCACGCCGGCCGTTTCCGACCCCGGCGCGCGCCTGGTGGCCGAGTTGCAGACGGCGGGCCTGCGCTGCGTGCCGATTCCCGGCGCCAGCAGCACCCTGGCGCTGCTCAGCGTGGCGGGCGATGCCCAGGCCCAGGGCTTTCGCTTTGCCGGCTTCCTGCCGCCCAAGGGCGAGGCGCGCGCGCAGGCCCTGGCCGGCCTGGCGGATGCGCGCGACACCGTGGTGCTGTTCGAGGCGCCGCACCGCATTGCCGACCTGGCGGCCGAGCTCGCGCAGCGCTGGCCGCAGCGCCGCGTCACGCTGGGCCGCGAGCTGACGAAGCAATTCGAGACCCTGCGCACGCTGAACTGCGCCGAGCTGCCGGCCTACCTGGATTCGGACGCCCACGCGCAGCGCGGCGAGTTCGCACTAGCCCTGCACGCCGAAGGCGAGCCGGTCAGCGAGGGACTGCCGGCCGCGGCCGAGCAGACCCTGGTGCTGCTGCTGGAGGAACTGCCGCTCAAGCAGGCCGTGGCCCTGGCCGCGCGCCTGAGCGGCGTGGCGCGCAACAGCTTGTACGCGCGTGCCCTGGAGCTCAAGCAGGCTCAGTGATCGCGGTCGCGCGCGTTGTGCTTCTTGCGCTTGATGTCGCGGCTGGTGGCGTCTTGCGCGGCATCGAGCTTGGCGCGTTCGCGGCGCGTCACCTTGCCGTCGGCTTTGGCCTTGTCTTCCATGCGGTCCACGGCCGCCTGCTCACGCTCCAGCTTGCGCGCCTCGCGCTTCGTCAGCTCGCCGCTGGCCACGCCTTGGTCGATGCGCTTTTCCTGGTTCGCCTGGCGCTCGTCCACCTTGGGGGTGTGGGTCTGGGCCTGGGCGCCCAGCACGGCAAGGCTGAACAGTAGGGCGGTGCAAATCGTCTTCATGCAGGTTCTCCTGGGGTTGCCGGCGCGAGAATGGCCGGGTTGGGGCAGCAACGGTGCGCCGCTTCGTGGCGGCGACAGAGCAACCGTAAACCGGCATGAAGTTTTGTGAAGCCCCCCACAATTGGGGCATGAATGCCCCCGACTCGATGCTGAGCGCATTGGCCAGCGCCCAGGCCAGCCTGCTCACCCCCTTCGGCCTGGACGAGGCCGCGCTGAGCCGCGCGCTCAAGCTCATCACCGCACACCGCGTGGACGACGCCGATCTTTACTTCCAGACCACCCGCGCCGAGGGCTGGAGCCTGGAGGAGGGCATCGTCAAGAGCGGCAGCTTCTCGATCGACCAGGGCGTCGGCGTGCGGGCCGTGGTGGGCGAAAAGACCGCCTTTGCCTACTCCGACTCCCTCAGCGAAGCCGCGCTGGCCGATTGCGCCCTGACCGTGCGCAGCATCGCCGCAGCCGGCCAGAGCCGCCGCGTCAAGGTCAACCCGCGCCGCGCCCAGGGCATGCAGCTCTACGGCGCGGCCGACCCCATCGCCAGCCTGGACAGCGCCGCCAAGGTGGCGCTGCTGGAACGCATCGAGCGCATGGCGCGCGCCAAGGACCCGGCGGTGGTGCAGGTCATGGCCGGCCTGGCGGCCGAGCATGAAATGGTGCTGATTGCCCGCGCCGATGGCCTGCTGGCGGCCGATGTGCGCCCGCTGGTGCGGCTCTCGATCACCGTGATCGCCGAGCGCAATGGCCGGCGCGAGGTGGGCAGCGGTGGCGGCGGCGGGCGCTTTGGCCTGGCCTACTTCACTGACGAGATGCTGGCCGGCTATGTGGAGCAGGCCGTGCACGGCGCGCTGACCAATCTGGAATCCCGCCCTGCCCCGGCCGGCGAGATGACCGTGGTGCTGGGCCCGGGCTGGCCCGGCGTGCTGCTGCACGAGGCCGTGGGCCACGGCTTGGAAGGCGACTTCAATCGCAAGGGCTCCAGCACCTTCGCCGGCCGCATCGGCCAACGCGTGGCCGCCAAGGGCGTGACCGTGCTGGACGACGGCACCCTGCCGGACCGCCGCGGCAGCCTGAACATCGACGACGAGGGCCATGCCCCGCAGCGCAACGTGCTGATCGAAGACGGCATCCTGGTCGGCTACATCCAGGACGCGCTCAACGCCCGCCTGATGAAGGTGCCGCAGACCGGCAACGGCCGCCGCGAGAGCTACGCCCATGTGCCGATGCCGCGCATGACCAACACCTACATGCTGGGCGGCGACCGCGACCCCGCCGAGATCATCGCCAGCATCGACCGCGGCCTCTACGCCACCAATTTCGGCGGCGGCCAGGTCGACATCACCAGCGGCAAGTTCGTGTTCTCGGCCTCCGAGGCCTACTGGGTCGAGAAGGGCAAGATCCAATACCCCGTCAAGGGCGCCACCCTGATCGGCAACGGCCCCGAGGCGCTGACGCGCGTGTCCATGATCGGCAACGACATGGCGCTCGACTCGGGCGTGGGCGTGTGCGGCAAGGAGGGGCAGTCGGTGCCCGTCGGTGTCGGGCAACCCACCCTTCGCATCGAAGGGCTGACGGTGGGCGGGACCGCCTGATACATTCGTCGCCATGTTCCGCGTCGCCGCCTTTTTTAGCTTTTGGTTCTATCCCCGCCCCGGCGGTGGAGAGATCTGAGCGCACGCGCAACCCAGACTCCCCAAGAACCGCCGGGCCCCAAAGCCCGGCGGTTTTTTTATGCCCTAACGGAACCGGACCATGAACGCCAAAGCCCTGCCCGAGCGCGTGTACAGCCAGGAAGACCGCACCAGCCGCACCGATGACGAGCGCATTGCCGACATCACGCCGCTGCCGCCGCCCGAGCACCTGATCCGCTTCTTCCCGATCGCCGGCACGCCGATGGAAAAGCTGGTGCTGAACACCCGCCAGGCCATCCGCAACATCCTGGCCGGCAAGGACGGGCGCCTGCTGGTGGTGGTGGGGCCCTGCTCGATCCACGACCCGGCCGCGGCCCTGGACTACGCCCGCCGCCTCAAGGGCGTGCGCGAGCAGTACAAGGACACGCTGGAAATCGTCATGCGGGTCTATTTCGAGAAGCCGCGCACCACGGTGGGCTGGAAAGGCCTGATCAACGACCCCTACCTGGACGAGAGCTACCGCATCGACGAAGGCCTGCGCATCGCCCGCCAGCTGCTGCTGGAAATCAATCGCCTGGGTGTGCCGGCCGGCAGCGAGTTCCTCGACGTGATCTCGCCCCAGTACATCGGCGACCTGATCGCCTGGGGCGCGATTGGCGCGCGCACCACCGAGAGCCAGGTGCACCGAGAACTGAGCTCCGGCCTTTCCGCCCCGATCGGCTTCAAGAACGGCACCGACGGCAACATCAAGATCGCCACCGATGCCATCCAGGCCGCGGCACGCCCGCACCACTTCCTGTCGGTGCACAAGAACGGCCAAGTCGCCATCGTGCAGACCAAGGGCAACAAGGATTGCCACGTCATCCTGCGCGGCGGCAAGGCGCCGAACTACGACGAGGCCAGCATCGACGCCGCCTGCGCCGAGCTCACCGCCGCCAAGCTGCCCAACCGCCTGATGGTGGACTGCAGCCACGCCAACAGCAGCAAGCAGCACGAGCGCCAACTGCTGGTGGCTGAGGAACTGGCCCGCCAGTGGCGCGCCGGCCGCCGCCAGATCTTCGGCGTGATGGTGGAGAGCCACCTGAACGGCGGGGCGCAGAAGTTCAGTCCCGGCAAGGACGACCCGGCCAAGCTGCTCTACGGCCAGAGCATCACCGACGCCTGCATCGACTGGGCCCAGACCCTGGAGCTGCTGGCCGGCCTGGACGCGGCGGTGCGCGGCGCCTGATCGATCAGAATCCCTGCTCTTGAAACCCGGCGGCATGCCCTCAGTTGGGCTGCCGCCGGTTTGTTTTTCACGCCACAAACACCATGAGCACCAAGCACACCCACGCCTTCCAGGCCGAAGTCAAGCAGATCCTGCATCTGGTCACGCACAGCCTGTACTCGAACAAGGAAATCTTTCTGCGCGAGCTGGTGTCCAACGCCAGCGACGCCTGCGACAAGCTGCGCTTCGAGGCCCTGGACAAGAACGAGCTGTTCGAAGACGCGCCCAATCTGGAGATCCGCCTGCTGGTGGACAAGGAAAAGCGCACCCTGACCATCCGCGACAACGGCATTGGCATGAGCGCCGACGAAGCGGTGGCGCACCTGGGCACCATCGCCAAGAGCGGCACGCGCGACTTCCTGGCCAATCTGGACGAGAGCAAAAAGGGCGACGCCAACCTGATCGGCCAGTTCGGCGTCGGCTTCTACTCGGGCTACATCGTGGCCGATCGCATCACGGTCGAGAGCCGCCGCGCCGGCTTGTCCGCCGGGCAGGGCGTGCGCTGGATCAGCGAAGGCACGGGCGAGTTCGAGGTTGAGCCGATCGACAAGGCCGAGCGCGGCACCGACGTCATCCTGCATCTGCGCGAGGGCGAGGACGAGTTCCTGCAGCCCTGGAAGCTGCGCGCCATCGTCGGCAAGTACAGCGACCACATCAGCCTGCCGATCCTGCTGCGCAAGGAAGTCTGGGACGCTGAGAAGAGCGCCTACGTGACGACCGACGAGTGGGAGACCATCAACAAGGCCTCGGCCCTGTGGGCGCGCCCGAAGAGCGAAGTCACGCAGGAGCAGTACGAGGAGTTCTACAAGACCCTGAGCCACGACAGCCAGGCACCGCTGGCCTACACGCACAACCGCGTCGAGGGCCGCAGCGAATACACCCAGCTGCTCTACATCCCGGTCAAGGCGCCGTTCGACCTGTGGAACCGCGACAAGAAGCCGGGCGTGAAGCTCTACGTCAAGCGCGTCTTCATCATGGACGACGCCCAGGAGCTGATGCCCGCCTACCTGCGCTTCGTGCGTGGCGTGATCGACTCGGCCGACCTGCCGCTCAACGTGAGCCGCGAGCTGCTGCAGGAAAGCCGCGATGTGCGCGCCATTCGTGAGGGCTCGACCAAAAAGGTGCTCTCCATGCTGGAGGCCCTGGCCGACAGCGACGATCAGGCCGACAAGGACAAGTACGCCGCCTTCTGGAAGGAGTTTGGCGCCGTGCTGAAGGAGGGTATGGGCGAGGACTTCCAGAACCAGGAGCGCCTGGCCAAGCTGCTGCGCTTTGCCTCCACCCACGCCAGCGAGAACGTCAGCCTGACGGACTACGTCGGCCGCATGAAGGAAGGCCAGGAACACATCTACTACATCACCGCCGACAGCCTGGCCGCCGCCCAGAGCAGCCCGCAGCTCGAAATCTTCCGCAAGAAGGGCATCGAGGTGCTGCTGATGACCGACCGCGTGGACGAGTGGATGCTCAGCCACCTGCATGAGTTCGAGGGCAAGCCCCTGCAGTCCGTGGCCAAGGGTGCGGTGGACTTGGGCAAGCTGCAGGACGAGGCCGAGAAGAAGGCGGCCGAAGAGGCGGCCGAGGCCTTCAAGCCGGTGCTGGAAAAGCTCAAGGACGCGCTGAAGGACCGCGCCAAGGACGTGCGCGTCACCACCCGCCTGGTCGATTCGCCGGCCTGCATCGTGGTGGAAGAGGGCGACATGTCGGCGCACCTGGCGCGCCTGCTCAAGCAGGCCGGCCAGGCTGCGCCGGAGGCCAAGCCCACGCTGGAGGTGAATGCCGAACATGCGCTGGTGAAGGCGCTCGACGGCCACCCGAAGTTCGACGAGTTGGCCCAAGTGCTGTTTGACCAGGCCTTGCTGGCCGAGGGCGGGCAGCTGGAGGACCCGGCCGCCTACGTGAAGCGCGTCAACGCGCTGCTCTTGTCCGCCTGATGTCTGCCTGATCAGGCAAAGCCATCGCCGTCGAAGTCGACGAAGTCATCGTCGTCCTTCGGCGGCGGGCTGGGCGGCGCGTCGTCCATGGCCTCCAGCTGCTCGGCCAGCTTGGCCACCTGGTCCAGCCAGTAATTTGGTGTGCCGAACCAGGGGAAGGCGATCGGGAAGGCAGGGTCGTCCCAGCGTTTCGCGATCCAGCCGCTGTGGTGGACCATGCGCAGGGTGCGCAGCGGCTCGATCAGGCGCAGCTCGCGACGGTCGAATTCCAGCACCTGCTGGTAGCCCGCCAGCAGGCTGCCGAGCTGGCGGCTCGCTTGCTCGGGTTCGCCGCTGAGCAGCATCCACAGGTCCTGCACCGCCGGGCCGCTGACGGCGTCGTCCAGGTCGACGAAATGGGCCCCGCTACCGGGCGACCAGAGCAGATTGCCCGGGTGGCAATCGCCATGGATGCGCTGCAGGCGCAGGTCGGCCAGGCTGTCGAAGGCCTGCTGAACGGCCTGCAGGCAGCGTTCCACCATGTCGCTCCAGCGCGCTTCCAGCTCCAACGGCAGCAGGCCGCTGGCCAGCACGGCGTCGCGGGCCAAATCCCCGGGGGCGCGGCCGGCCCAGCGCGGGCGGTGATCGAAGGTGCCGGCGCGCCCGACGCGGTGGATGCGCGCAATGAAGCGCCCCAGCACCTCCAGCACCTCGGGGTCTTCCAACTCCGGTGCGCGACCCCCCAGGCGCGGTGCGGCCGCAAAGCGCAGGTTGTGCCAGCAGGCCAGCGTGGGCGGTTCGCCCAGCAGTTCGGCGCCGGCGGCCTGCAGGGGCAGGGGGGCGGCCAGTGGCACCTCGGCGGCCTGCAGGTCCAGCGCAAAGCGGTGCTCCTCCAGCAGCTGCTCGTTGCTCCAGCGTCCCGGCCGGTAGAACTTGGCCACCACGGCGCCGCCTTCCTCCAAATGCACCAGGAAGACGCGGTTCTCATAGGAGTTCAGCTGCAGCAGGCGGCCATCGCCGCGCAGGCCCACGGCATCCAGCGCGTCCAGCACGCGGCTGGGGTCGAGTTCGGCGTAATCGAGGTTCAAGGGCTGGGGTCGGGTGGCGGCGCGGGGGCGCGATCATCCCCCAGCAGCTCGCGCACCTCGGTCTGGACGGAATCCACGAACTCCTGCACCTGCTTGGCCTGCACTTTGAGGCGGAAATCCAGCTCGCCCAGGCCCTGCTCCAGCGCCTGCTCGGCGTGGCTGGCCCAGTTGTCGGCCGGCAGGTGCAGGCGCGCGCTGACACTGCCGTCCGCCACCTCCTCGGCCCAGGCGCCGGCCTTCTCGGCGATGCGCAGCATGGCCTGGTTCTCGCTCAGGGCATGGATCAGCAAGAAGCGCATGTTGCGGTTGCGCGCGTGCAGGCAGGCGAGCTGGAACAGCCGGCTGCCCAGCCCGCGGCCGCGGTAACGCTGCAGCACCGAGACACCGAACTCGGCCGTGTCGGCCTCCGGCCCGTCCTGGCTGAAGGCCAGATGCGCCATGGCCACGATCTCCAGCCGGCGGTTGAAGATGCCCAGTACCTCATCGCGCGTGAACTCCAGGCTCAGCGCGTAGCGTTCGATCTGGCTGTCCCCGGCGGCATAGCCGAAGCGCAGGTAGCGGTCGGCCGGCGCCAGCGCCAGCAGATGGGCCAGGATGCGGCGGCGATGCCGGCGCGCCAGCGAGCGGATCGGCACCCAGCCGCCACCCAGGGCGGCCAGGGCGCTGCGCAAGGGGGTGGCGGGCGCGGTCATGGCGCTCTGATTATGGGGAGCGAGGCCTCCCGCAGCGTGCCGGCAGCGCCGTCCTTGCCCGATCCGTGCCAACCCTGGTAGACTCGCCGGCTTTTCCGCGTCCAGTGGGCTTTGGGCGCGGGGTTCGTCACGAGAGGCCGCCGGGGTTCACCTCTATAAGCGGCGCCGAGCGGCGGATTTTCATCAAGCCTGATCGAAAGACATTCATGAAGACCTTCAGCGCCAAGCCGGCCGAAGTGACGCACGAGTGGTTTGTGATTGACGCCACCGACAAGGTGCTCGGACGTGTTGCCAGCGAAGTGGCACTCCGACTGCGCGGCAAGCACAAGGCCATTTACACGCCTCACGTGGATACCGGTGACTTCATCATCGTTCTGAACGCCGACAAGATCCGCGTCACCGGCACCAAGTCGGAAGACAAGATCTATTACCGTCACAGCGGCTTCCCCGGTGGCATCTATGCCACCAAGTTCAAGGACATGCAGGCCAAGCACCCCGGTCGCGCCCTTGAGAAGGCCGTCAAGGGCATGCTGCCCAAGGGCCCGCTGGGCTACGCGATGGTCAAGAAGCTGAAGGTCTACGCCGGTGGTGAGCACCCGCACGCCGCTCAGCAGCCCAAAGTCCTGGAGATCTGAGCATGATCGGCAATTGGAACTACGGCACCGGCCGTCGCAAGTCCTCGGTGGCTCGTGTCTTCATCAAGAAGGGCACTGGCAAGATCGTCGTCAACGGTCGTCCCATCGAGCAGTACTTTGGCCGTCAGACCTCCATCATGATCGCGCGCCAGGCTCTGGTGCTGACGAACAATGGCGAGGCCTTCGACGTCAAGGTCAATGTCCACGGTGGTGGCGAATCCGGCCAGGCCGGCGCCGTCCGTCTGGGCGTGACCCGCGCGCTGATCGACTACGACGCGGCCCTGAAGCCCGAGCTGAGCAAGGCCGGCTTCGTGACCCGCGACGCCCGCGAGGTCGAGCGTAAGAAGGTCGGTCTGCACGGCGCCCGTCGCCGGAAGCAGTTCAGCAAGCGCTGATGCACCGACGGGCAGCCATTGGCTGCCCATCAAGAAAGGCCGCAGCTTGCTGCGGCCTTTTTGTTTGCCCTGGATAATTGCCGCCTTACTGCTAGGACTCCCTGCCATGAACGCCGTTGCCGAAACCCTCGACATTCCCGCCCCGCTGGTCTTCACCGACAGCGCCGCCGCCAAGGTGGCCGAGCTGGTGGCCGAAGAGGGCAACCCGGAGCTGAAGCTGCGCGTCTTCGTGCAGGGCGGCGGCTGCTCGGGCTTCCAGTACGGCTTCACCTTCGACGAGGTGGCCAATGACGACGACACGCAGATGAGCAAGAACGGCGTCACCTTGCTGATCGACGCCATGAGCCTGCAGTACCTGATGGGTGCTGAGATCGACTACAAGGACGATCTGAGCGGCGCGCAGTTCGTCATCAAGAACCCGAATGCCACGACGACCTGCGGCTGCGGGTCGAGCTTTTCGGCCTGAAGTTCCTGGCCTTCGTTGACAAGCCGCCTTTGGGCGGCTTGTTTGTTTTGCCGCCTGCGACGACGCTCCTCTCAGGCGGGATAGAGCGCGCCCAACACCCGTGACCCCGTCGCCCCGGTGACGGCGGGCAGATTGCCGGGCTGGCGCTCGACGAAAGCCTTGGCCAGCCAGGCGAAGGCGGCGGCCTCGACCTGCATTGGCGGCAGTCCGCGTGTTGCGCTGCTGATGATCTGAAAGGCGGGCAGGCGAGCCTGCAGGCGGCGCAGCAGGTCGCTGTTGAAGGCGCCACCGCCACACACGATCAGCTCCTGCGTCTGCGGCGCCTGCTGTTGCAGGGCCTCGGCCACGCTCCAGGCCGTGAGCTCGGCCAGGCTGGCTTGCACATCGACGGGGGCGATGCCCTGCAGCCCTTGGCGCTCCAGCCAGTCGAGGTCGAACAGGTCGCGACCGGTGGAACGCGGGGGAGGCAGCGCGAAATAGGGTTCCGCGCACAGGCGTGCCAGCAGTTCTGCATGCACTTGGCCCGAGGCGGCCCAAGCGCCATCGGCGTCATAGGCGCCGCCGCGGTGACGGTGATGCCAGGCGTCCAGCAGCACATTGGCCGGGCCGGTATCGAAGCCGCGGGTCTGGCCATCGGCGCCCAGCAGACTGAGATTGCCCATGCCGCCCAGGTTCAGCACCGCCACGTCCACGCCGGGGCGGCTGAACACCTCACGATGGAAGGCAGGCACCAGCGGAGCGCCTTGGCCGCCGGCGGCGACGTCACGGCTGCGCAGATCGCATACCACGTCGATGCCGCTGCGTTCGGCCAGGCGGGCGCCATTGAGCAGTTGCAGGGTGTAGCCGCGTTCGGGGCGGTGGCGCACGGTCTGGCCGTGGGCGCCGACGGCGCGTACGCGCCCGGCCGGCACCTGGGCCAGGGCAAGCGCCTCGGCCAGGCGCTCGGCGTAGGCGTCGGCCAGCGCGTTCGCGGCAAGCGCGGCGCGCTCCAGTTCGTTGTCGCCGGGCTGGTTCAGTGCCAGCAACTCGGCGCGCAGCGCGGACGGCAGGGGGCCAAACGAGTGGGCCAGAACGCGCAACTCGGCGTCCATCAGCACGGCATCGATGCCGTCCAGCGAGGTGCCGGACATCAGTCCGGCGTAGAGCCGATCGCTCAATCCGCGCCGGTGACGCCGGGGCCCAGGGTGGCGGCCACGGTCAGCTGGGTCTTGGCGCTGGCCACCTGCTCCTGGAACGCGGCGCGGGCATGCGCGGGCAGCAGCACGGTCTCGCTGGCCTTGGCGATGGCGCGCGGGTCCTGGTGCGCGCCTTTGACGCGGAACTCGAAGTGCAAATGCGGGCCGGTGGCCCAGCCGGTGGCGCCCACCGCGCCGAGGCGCTGGCCCTGCTCGACCTTCTGGCCCTTGCGCACGTCGATCTTGCTCAGATGGGCGTAGACCGTGCTGCGCTCGCCGCCATGGCGCAGGTGCACCACGTTGCCGAAGCCGTTCTGCCAGCCGGCGAACTCGACCACGCCATCCCCGACGCTGCGCACCGGGGTGCCGGTGGGGGCGCCGTAGTCCACGCCGAGGTGGCGGCGCCAGGTTTGCAGCACCGGGTGGAAGCGCATCGCGAAGCCGCTGGTGACGCGCGAGAACTCGAGCGGGCTGGCCAGGAAGGCGCGGCGCTTGTTCTGGCCGGCGAAGTCGTAGAAGCTGGCCTTGCCGGTCTGGGTGTCCTGGAACCACACCGCCTGATGGGTGCGGCCGGCATTGACGAACTCGGCCGCCAGCACGCGGCCCTGACCCCAGGGCACGGGCTCACCATCGGCGGTCAGGCTTTCGAACACCAGGGTGAAGCGGTCGCCCTTGCGCAGGTCGCGGTGGAAGTCGATCTCGCCGGCAAACATGTCGGCCATCTGCGAGGCCGCGCTGTCGGGCAGGCCAACTTCATCGGTGGCGGCGAACAGCGAGCTCTGGATGCTGCCGCTGGCCAGGCGCACCTGCGGCTCCAGCCGGCCCAGTTCGACGCGGGCGCTGAGCACGCCGGATTCGCTGCGGTCGACGATCAGGCGGTTGAAGTGCGTGCCGGCCACTTCGCTGGTGCCATTGGGATAGCGCGCAATCAGCTGCTGGACCTTGCCCTCGGCGTCGGCGCTCAGCTCCACGCGCTTGCCGGCGCGGCCGCTCAGCAGCTGGCGCGCGGTGCCGTCCTGGCGCAGGAAGGCGGCGAACTCGGGGTCGAAGGCGCCCAGGCGGCCGAGCAGGCTGTCGACGGTGTCGCCGCTGCGGGTGGTTTCGAAGCGGCGCAGCGCCTGGCTGTGGGCGGCCAGGGCATTGAGCTGGTCTTCCAGCGCCAGTGCGGGCAGCGCCTCGACGACGGCGTTCTTCGGCAGCTCGTTCGGATTCGGCACCAAGGGGGCGATACCGAAGGCCGTCACCGCAAAGCCGCCCAGCAGGGCCAGCACGCTGCCGGTGAGCGCCCGCGGGTAGCGGGCGGCAAAGTTTTCCAAGGGCTGGAGCAGGGGCGCCAGCCGGGTCATCCAATTCATGCCAGAACCACGAGGTGTGGGGCGCGGTCGCCTTGTGGGCAGCGCAGCCACCAGGGGTTGCAGGGGTCGGCCTCCCGGGCCAACGGCGGTCGGGGGCTTGGCCTCGGGTCGCGTGCTCGACCGGCCGTGCAAGCCGGGAGCGCGCCGGGGGCGGTCACCTAGAATTCCGGCCTTTCGCCGTTGGCGCCGCTGCTGGGCAGACGGGCCGGCGGGGCCGGAACGAAGGCGCGATTCTATCGGCGGGGTGCTGCCGTGGCAGCCGGGAAACTCCGGGCAATCTCCCGTTACAGATCCAGTTTCAAGGGTAAACCCTTGACTTAGGCCACCCATGAGCCCCACCGAACACCCGATCACCGACGCCGTGCGCGAGGCCATGGCCATCAGCCTGCGTGGCGCGCAGGAACTCTTGCCCGAGGATGCCTGGCTCAAGAAGCTGGCCCGTTCGGCCGCCACCGGCCAGCCGCTGCGCATCAAGCTGGGCCTGGACCCGACGGCACCGGACATCCACATCGGCCACACCGTGGTGCTGAACAAGATGCGCCAGCTGCAGGACCTGGGCCATCAGGTGATCTTCCTGATCGGCGACTTCACCAGCCTGATCGGTGACCCCAGCGGCCGCAACAGCACCCGCCCGCCGTTGACGCCCGAGCAGATCAAGGCCAATGCCGAGACCTATTACAAGCAGGCCAGCCTGGTGCTGGACCCGAGCAAGACCGAGATTCGTTACAACTCCGAATGGTCGATCGCCCTGGGCAGCATGGGCCTGATCCAGCTCTCGGCCAAGACCACGGTGGCGCGCATGCTGGAGCGCGACGATTTCACCAAGCGCTATGCGGCGCAGACGCCGATCTCGCTGCACGAGTTCCTCTACCCGCTGATGCAGGGCTATGACTCGGTGGCGCTGAAGAGCGATCTGGAGCTGGGTGGCACCGATCAGAAGTTCAACCTGCTGATGGGGCGCCAGCTGCAGCAGGAATACGGCCAGGAGCCGCAGTGCATCCTGACCATGCCCCTGCTCGAGGGCCTGGACGGCGTCGAGAAGATGTCGAAGAGCAAGAACAACTACATCGGCATCACCGAGCCGGCCAACACCATGTATGCCAAGGTGCTGTCGATCTCGGACGAGCTGATGTGGCGCTGGTACGAGCTTTTGAGCTTTGAGTCCCTGGCCGCCATTGCCAAGCTCAAGGCCGAGGTGGAAGCCGGCCGCAACCCCAAGGACGCCAAGGTGGCGCTGGCGCGCGAGATCACCACGCGCTTCCACGGCGCGGCGGCGGCCGAGGCCGCGCAGGAAGACTTCGAGCGCCGCGCTCGTGGCGGCATTCCCGATGAAATCCCCGAAGTGACCGTGCACGGCGCCCCCATGGGTATCGGCGCGCTGCTGAAGTCCGCCGGCCTGGTGCCTTCGAATGGCGAGGGCCTGCGCAAGGTCGAGCAGGGTGGTGTGCGCGTGGACGGCGTGGTCATCAGCGACAAGGGCCTCAAGCTGGAGCCGGGCACCTATGTGCTGCAGGTCGGCAAGCGCCAGTTCGCGCGGGTGAGCCTGCATGCGGCCTGAAGCCCGCTTCACCGCCAAGCATCCGCGCAGCGCGCTGCGCCATGGCTGGTGGGCGCTGCCGCTGCTGGTGGGCTTGATCCTGCTGATCCTGCGCCCCTGGGACGCCGCCACGCCCCTGGTGTTTCGCCTCAAGCCCATGCCGGCGGCCTCGGCGCCGGCGGCGAAGGCCTCCGGCCCGCAGCCGATCGATGTGCGCATCATCCCGGCGCGGCCGGCCAGCGCGCCCGCCTCACGCTGATTCACCCCGTTCGGGGCGCTGCTGCGTACAAGGGTTCAAGGTCTGCCAGCCCGGCGGGCCAGAACCCCTGACCAGGAGAGCCTCATGACCCGCACCCGCCGCACCTTTTTGCTGGCCGCCGCCCTGCTCGGCAGCCTGAGTTCGGGCTGTGCCCAGGCCATCAGCCCGCCGCCGGCGCCGCTGGACTGGCAGCTGATCGACCGCGCCAGCGGCCAGGCCCTGCCGCGCCATTGGCACCGCGGGCGCGGCTACAGCGCCGGCGAGCCCGGTTCGCGCTACGCCATCCGCCTGCACAACCGCGGGGGCGAACGCTTGCTGGTGGTGCTCTCGGTCGATGGCGTCAATGTGGTCAGCGGCGAAACCGCGGCCTGGCACCAGACCGGCTATGTGCTGGACCCCGGTCAGGTGGCCGACATCGCCGGCTGGCGCAAGAGCGACAGCCAGGTGGCGGCCTTCGAGTTCGCCGCCCTGCGCGACAGCTATGCCGCGCGCACCGGCCGGCCCGACCATGTGGGCGTGATCGGCGTGGCGGTGTTCCAGGAAGCCTTGCCCGAACCGCCGCCGCTGCCTGCACCGCAGGTCAACGCGGCGCCCGCGGCGGAAGCGGCAGCGCGCGACCAACTCGCCAGCCAGGCCGCCGGCAAGTCAGGCGATGCCCGCGCCGAGCGCCGCGAGCGCCTGGGCACGGCGCATGGCCAGCGCGAGTGGTCGCCCGTCAGCCGCACCGACTTCGAGCGCCGCAGCGCCCAGCCCGCCTGGGTGCAGCAGCTCTGGTACGACAGCCGCGCCAACCTCGTCGCCCAAGGCGTGCTGCCGCGCCCGCCGGTGGCGCAGTGGACGCCGAACGCCTTCCCGGCCAGCCCCGGCTATGTGCCCGACCCGCCCGCACGCGGCTGGTGACACACTGCCGCGATGGAGGAGCCCAGCGATGCCGAACTGCTACGCCGTCACAGTGCCGGCGACGCCCAGGCCTTCGCGCGGCTCTACGACCGCCATGACCGCAAGAGCTTCGACTACCTGCGCCGCCTGCTGCACCCTGCCGACGCCGCCACCGCCGAAGACCTGCACCAGGAGGTCTGGCTGGCGGTGGCGCGGGCGGCCGCGCAGTACGACGAGTCCAAGGCCCGCTTCGTGACCTGGCTGTTCACCATCGCCCGCAACCGCGTGCTCGACTGGCAACGCCAGCAGGGCCGCGCCGGCTGGGAACTGCTGGAGAGCGCCGAAGCCCTGCCCGATGCGCCGCGCCTGCAGCCGCCCGAGCGGGTGGAGGCTGGGCGCATGGCCGAGGCGGTGGTCGAGGCCGTTGAGGCCCTGCCGATCGCCCAGCGCGAGGCCTTCGTGCTGTTCAGCTTTGACGAGCTCAGCCTGCAGGAGATTGCGGCGCTGACGAAGGTGCCGCTGGAAACCGCCAAGACCCGGCTGCGCTACGCCCGCGATGCGCTGCGCCAGCGCCTGCAGGCCTGGAGGACGGCCGATGTCTGATCCGCGCCGCGAGCTGCCCCCCGAGTTGGAAGGCCTGGACGAATGGGGCCAGGCCTACCGCGAACAGGTGCAGGCCGAACCCGAGGCCGCGCGTGCGGCGCGCCGAGCGCGGCTGCTGGCGGCCCTGCCGGCGCCGCAGGCCCAGGCCGAGCCGGTGTTGCAGGCCGCCGGGCCGCACCCGGCGCCGCGGGGGCACGGCCGCTCGCTGCTGCCTCTGGCGCTGGGGGCGGGGCTACTGATCGGCGTGCTCTGGGTCCTGGCGCCCTGGCGCGCGGGCGCGCCGGCGGCCGACTGGCGCCTCGCCGAGCAGAAGGCGCCGGCCAACCGACCCGAGCCGGCCTCGGCCGTGGAGATCGCCCAGGCGAATGTCGAACCCCTGCCGTCAGCCGCGCCGGCGGAACGCGCTGACGCGGTGCGCAGCGGGGCGGAGCCGGCGGCCGGCCCCACCCCGCCCGCCCGCTCGGCCGAGGCGCAGCCCGAGGCGTTCCCGGCCAAGCCGCCCGTCGTGGCCGCTGTACCGGCCCCGGTGGTCGAGGAACGCCCGGTGGTCGTGGCCGCGGCACCGCCTGCCGTGATGGCGCCCCCCGCACCGGCCGCACCCGCGGCGCAGGCCGGACCCGCGGCCGACCAGGTGGCGGAGCGGGTGGCGCTGGCCGAACCCATGGCCAAGAAGGCCGAGGCCCGAGACCGCCAGGCGCCGAGCATCGCCAGCACGATGCCGGCCCCGCCGCCAGCCGCGCGCGGCGACCTGGGCCTGGCTGCCGGCTTGGCGAGCCAGCCGCTGGACCGGCCCGACGCCCAGGGCCGCACGGCCCTGATGCGGGCCGCGCTGCTGGGCCATGTCGACGCGGTGGAGGCGCTGCTGCGCCAGGGCGCGAACCCCAGGCTGCGCGACCGTGAGGGCTTGGACGCCGCCGCGCTGGCGGAGCGCGCAGGCCACAAGGCCTTGGCCGTCAGCCTGCGCGCGGCGGTGGCTTCCGCCCCTCAGCCTTGATTCGAGATGCCGGCGGCCACATGGCCGCTGGGCACATGCTGGCTGGCGTGGGTGATGTGGCCCAGCTGGTCGTCGAAGAAGAAGTCGGGCTCGAACTCGCGCAGGAATTCTCCTTTGGGCAGGCCGCCCAGGAACATCGCCTCGTCGATCTCGATCTTCCAGCTCATCAAGGTGCGGATGGCGCGCTCATGCGCCGGGGCGCTGCGTGCGGTGACCAGCGCGGTGCGCACGCGCACGGCCTGGTTGCGCTGCTGCTGCAGGCCGTGCAGGGCCAGCAGCAGGGGTTTGAAGGGGCCGGGCGGCAGGGGCTCGAGCGCGTGGTGGGTTTCGTGGCGCTGGAATGCGTCCAGGCCTTCGGACTGGAACACGCGCTCGGCTTCGTCGCTGAACAGCACGGCGTCGCCGTCGAAGGCGATGCGCAGCTCGTCCGGGTGGGCGTCGCTGGCGCGCGCGCTGGTCGGGTAGACGCGCGCCGCCGGCACGCCGGCGTCGAGCGCGGCGCGCACATCGGCCTCGTTGGCGCTCAGGAAGAGTTGGGCGTGCAGGGGTTTCAGAAAGCGCCAGGGCTCGCGCCCGCGCGTGAACACGCCGCGCTGGATGGGCAGACCATAGGCCTGGGCCGAGCGGTAGACGCGCAGGCCCGACACCGGGTCGTTGCGGCTCAGCACCACCACCTCCACGCGCGGCGCCTCGCCGGCCTCGTTGAAGCCCAGCAGCTTCTTCACCAGCGAGAAGGCCACGCCCGGCTTGGCGGGTACGTCCAGGCGCTGCTGCTGCAGGGCCATGTAGGCGTGGTCGTCGCGGGCCTCGAAGAGCTGGTTCTCCTCCTCGAAATCGAACAGCGCGCGCGAGGAGATCGCGACGACCAGGCAACCGTCGAGTGAAGCCGGCATCTCAGGGCTTCAATCCAAGCGCCTTCCAGCCTTCGATCCCCAGCTTTTCCAGCGTCTCCATGTTCGCCTCGAAGATGGACTCGGCCTCGGGGAAGGCGGCCACGGCGCGGTCGATCGAGTCCTCGCGCAGCAGATGCAGCGTGGGGTAGGGCGAGCGGTTGCTGTAGTTGGTGATGTCGTCGGGCGCGGTGCCCTCGAACTGGTACTGGGGGTGGAAGCTGGCGACCTGCAGCACGCCTTCCAGGCCGATGTCGGCCACCAGGGCGTCGGCGGCTTCGAGGAAGTCGTTGTAGTCCAGGAAGTCCGTCAGCACCTGGGGGTGGATCAGCAAGGTGGTGTCGGTCTCTTCGGGCGGCGTATCCACCAGACGGTTCAGCTCATTGGCCAGTTCGTAGAGCAGGTCCTCGACCTTCGTGGCCTGGCTCACCACATAGCGCACCTGGCCCTTGACCTGCACCTGCTTGGCAAAGGGGCAGAGGTTCAGGCCGATGACGGCCTTGTCCACCCAGGCACGCGTCTCAGCGATGACTTGGTCCTCGTTCATGCCTGCTGCTCCTTGAACCAGGCCTCGACCAGATTCACCCACATCGAGCCGCCGACCGGAATCAGCTGGTCGTTGAAGTCGTAGCTGGGGTTGTGCAGGGTGCAGGGCCCCAGGCCATGGCCGCCCTCGCGGTGCTGGCCCTCGCCATTGCCGATCAGGAAGTAGCAGCCGGGCTTGTCCAGCAGGTAGTAGCTGAAGTCCTCGGCGCCCATGGTGGGCTCGAAGCGCTCCACCTTGGCGCCCATGCCCTCCAGCGTGCGGCGCACGAACTCGGTTTCGCGGGCGTGGTTCACCGTGGGCGGGTAGTTGCGGCGGAACTGGAACTCGCACTGCAGCTCGAAGCCGGCAGCCAGGTTCTCGCTCAGCTCCTTCATGCGGCGCTCGATCAGGTCCAGCACCGCCACGGTGAAGGTGCGCACCGTGCCTTCCAGCGTCACCGTCTCGGGGATGACGTTGGTGGCCTCGCCGGCGTGGATCATGGTGACGGAGATGACACCGGTGTCGATCGGCCGCTTGTTGCGGTTGATGATGGTCTGGAAAGCCTGCACCAGCTGGCAGGCGGCCGGCACCGGGTCCAGGCCGAGGTGGGGCATGGCGCCATGCGCGCCCTTGCCCTTGAGCACGATCTTGAACTCGTTGCTGCTGGCGAACACCGGGCCGCTGGCCAGCGAGAAGGTGCCGGCCGGCATGCCGGGCCAGTTGTGGATGCCGAACACGGCGTCCATCGGGCAGCGCTGCCACAGCCCGTCCTTGATCATTTCGCGCGCACCGCCGCCGCCTTCCTCGGCGGGCTGGAAGATCAGGTAGACCGTGCCGTCGAAATTGCGGTGCTGGGCCAGGTGCTTGGCCGCGGCCAGCAGCATGGTGGTGTGGCCGTCGTGCCCGCAGGCGTGCATCTTGCCGGGGTGCACGCTGGCATGCGGGAAGTGGTTGTGCTCGGTCATCGGCAGGGCGTCGATGTCGGCCCGCAGGCCGATGGCGCGCGGGCTGTCGCCGCCCTTGACGACGCCGACGACGCCGGTGGTGCCGAGGCCGCGGATCACCGGAATGCCCCAGGCCTCCAGCTGCTGGGCAATCAGGTCCGAGGTGCGCTGCTCCTGGAAGCAGAGTTCGGGGTGCTGGTGGATGTCGCGGCGGATGCGGGTCAGGTCTTCGCCGGCGGCGAGCAGGGTGTCAAGCAGCTTCATCGTCAATCGTCCAGGTCAGTCCTGCGTCGTGCAGCAGGGGCAGGGCCTCGGGCCCGAAAGCGGCGCCGGGGCTGAGCACGCCGGCGCGGCCGCGGCCCAGGCGCCCCTCGGCCAAGGCCAGGCCCACGGCCGCCATCATCTCAGGGGTGGAGCGGTAGCCCGGGTGGCCGCGGGCGCTGAGCTTGCCGCTCAGCGCGGTGCCGGCCTCGCCGCGAGCCTGCCAATGCAGCTCGTAGCCCATGGCGTCCAGCGCGGCGTCCGAAGGGCCTTCGCCGGGCTTGGGGCCGAAGCGCTCCAGCAGGGTCTGCAGGGCCTGGCGCGCGGCGTCGGACTGCGTGGCCGAGGCAAAGGCCGCCAGCGGCGCAGCGATGGCCGCTGCGGCCGACCACTGCGCCGCCAGGCTGGCGCCGCCCAGGCCGGCCAGGGTCCAGCGCGCCAGCAGGCTGTCGCTGTCCGGGGCGTGGCGGCTGAAGGGGGCGAGCAGGCGCTCGGCCAGGTCGCGCATCGCCAGGCCCTCGCGGTAGCGGAAGCTGGGCGCAAAGCGCGCGGGCGCCAGCGCGGCCGAGCGCAGCAGCAGCGGCGGGTTGACGAAGGGCGCGGGCAGGGTGGGCGCCAGCACGGAGCCGGCGGCGTCGTCCCACCAGGGCGAGAGCGGCGCGGCATTGGCCAGGGCCACGGCGTTCGCGTTCCAGCCCTCGGGCAGGTCTTCGGGCAGCAGGCAGTCCATGCGCTGCAGGCTGTTGCCGTGGTCGTGCGCCAGCACCATGCGCATCGAAGCCAGGGTGCCGCCGCTGATGGCGTCGCCCAGGCGAGCCAGCTGCGGACCGGTGAAGTGCACGGCGATGTTCAGGCCGGCCAGGCGCTCGCCGCCGCGGTCTTGCAGGGCCTGGGCCGCGCCCTGGGCGCAGAGGTCGAAGGGCAGGGCCTCGTAGCCGCAGCTGTGCACGGCCAGGGTCTTGCGGCGCAGCGCCAGCGCGTGGTGGCGCTGCACCATGCGGCGCATCCAGAAGGTCTCGCCGCTCAGGTCCAGGTGATGGCAGTTGGCCTGCAGGCAGGCCAGCAGCACGGCCTCGCCGCGTTCGGCATACGGCCCGGCCAGGTTCAGCAGCACGCGGCCGCGGCGCGCCAGGGCTTCGATGGATTCGGGCTGGTCCAGGTCGGCCGGCAGGGCGGCGAAGTCGGCACCGGCCAGTTCGGCCAGGGCCTCGGGGCGGCGCCCGGCCAAGGCGAGCTTCAGCCCGCGGCCGGCGGCCTGGCGGCGCAAGGCCCGCACCAGCTGGCGCCCGGTAAAGCCGGTGGCGCCGAGAACAATCAGATCAAAACGTGACTTGGGCATGGAGAAAACCTTCTCTGCCATCATGCCCGCATGAATGCGAGTCCCGATGTGCGCGTGGTCAATGGCGCCTGCCCCCACGATTGTCCCGACACCTGCGCGCTGCAGGTGCATGTGCAGGCCGGCAAGGTCATCAAGGTGCAGGGCCGGGCGGACCACCCCAGCACCCATGGCGCGCTGTGCACCAAGGTCAGCCGCTACCCCGAGCGCACCCACCATGCCGAGCGTTTGCTCTCGCCGCTCAAGCGCGTCAGTGCCAAGACGGAGCCGCCGCGTTTCGAGCCGGTCAGCTGGGAGGCCGCATTGGCTGACATCGCCGCGCGCCTGGGCGCCATCGCCGCGCGCGACCCGCAGCGTATCCAGCCTTACTCCTACGCCGGCACCATGGGCCTGCTGCAGGGCGGCTCGATGGCCGACCGGCTCTGGAACCGCCTGGGCGCGGCGCGCCTGGATCGCACCATCTGCGCCAGCGCCGGCGCCACCGCGCTGAACCTGACCTATGGCTCGCGCGTGGGCATGCACCTGCGCTTCTTTGCCGAAAGCAAGCTGATCCTGATCTGGGGCAGCAACAGCATCGCCAGCAATCTGCATTTCTGGACCTACGCCAACCAAGCCAAGCGCAACGGCGCCAAGCTGATCTGCATCGACCCGCGCCGCACCGAAACCGCCGACAAATGCCACGAGCACCTGGCCCTGCGCCCGGGCAGCGACGGCGCGCTGGCGCTGGCGCTGATACATGAGCTGATCCGCCACGACTGGCTGGACCATGACTACCTGGAGCGCTGCGTGGACGGCTGGCCCGAGCTGCGCGAGCGTGCGTTGCAGTGGTCGCCCGAGCGGGCGGCGCCGCTCACCGGCCTGACGGTCGAGCAGATCCAGAACCTGGCGCGCGACTACGGCACGACGGCCCCGGCGGCCATCCGCCTGAACTACGGCATGCAGCGTGTGCGCGGTGGCGGCAATGCGGTGCGCCTGATTGCGCTGCTGCCCTGCCTGATCGGCGCCTGGAAGCACCGGGCCGGCGGCCTGCTGCTTTCCACCTCCGGCTACGCCGCGCCCTACAAGAACAACGACGCCCTGGAGCGCCCGGACCTGCTGGGCGACCGCGCGCCGCGCTTGGTGAACATGAGCGCCATCGGCGACGCGCTGCTGCGCGCCGATCCACCCATCGAGGCTCTCGTCGTCTACAACAGCAATCCGGCGGCGGTGGCGCCCGAGAACGGCCAGGTGGTGCGCGGCCTGCAGCGGCCGGACCTGTTCACGGTGGTGATCGAGCAGTTCATGACCGACACGGCCGACCTGGCCGACTACGTGCTGCCGGCCACCACGCAGATGGAGCACCTGGACGTGCACACCAGCTACGGCCACACCGATGTGCTGATCAACGAGCCGGCCATCGCGCCGCTGGGCCAGGCCAAGCCGAACACGCAGATCTTTCGCGAACTGGCTGCCGCCATGGGCTTTGGCGCGGAGGCCTGGGCGCAGGAGGACGACGAATCGCTCGCCCGCTCGGCGCTCAGGGGCATCGACTTCGAGCAACTGCGCGCCAACGGCTTCGTGCCCTTGCCGCTGCCCGAGGCGCCCTTCGCCGCGGGCGGCTGGCCCACGCCGCATGGCAAGGTCTGGGCCGACCACCCCGAGATCGGCCTGCCCGACTTCGTGCCCAATTTGGAGAGCGCCGAAACCGCCCCGGCCCTGGCCACGCGCTACCCGCTGGCCATGATCTCGCCGCCGGCGCGCAACTTCCTCAACAGCAGCTTCGTGAACGTGCAGAGCTTGCGCGACATCGAGCGCGAGCCGGTGTTGGAGATGCATGCCAGTGACGCCGCCGCACGCGGCCTGAGCGACGGCGCCTGGGCCCGCGTGTTCAACGCCCGTGGCGAGCAGCGCCTGCGCGTGGCCCTGAACGGCCGCGCCCGCCCTGGCGTCGTCAACGGCCTGGGCGTGTGGTGGCGCAAGTTCGGCGTGGACGGCAAGAACGTCAACGAACTGACCCACCAGGGCCTGACCGACCTGGGCGGCGGGGCCAGCTTCTACGACTGCCTGGTCGAGGTCGAAGCCGTACCCGCATGAAGCGGCGCGCGCTGCTGGCCCTGCCCCTGCTGGGAGGCTGTGCCGAGTGGCGTTACCGCGCGAATGCCTTGGGCAGCCACCTGGACCTGCTGAAGCAGGCCCGGCCGATTGACGACTGGCTGGCCGACACCAGCACCCCGGCCGCGCTGCGCGAGCGCCTGGCCCAGGCCCAGCGCCTGCGCGCCTTTGCCAGCCAGGCCCTGGCCCTGCCGGACAACGCCAGCTACCGCCGCTATGTGGAGCTGCCGCAACCGGCCGTGGTGTGGAACGTGGTGGCCGCGCCGGTGTTCGCCATCGAGCTCAAGCGCTGGTGCTTCCCGGTGATGGGCTGCGTGGGCTACCGCGGGTACCCGAACAAGGCCGAGGCCGAGACGCTGGCCGCGCAACTGAAGGCCGAGGGCTGGGATGTCTACAGCTACGGCGTGCCGGCCTACTCCACCCTGGGCTACAGCAACTGGCTGGGTGGCGACCCGCTGCTGTCCACCTTCCTGCGCGGCGGCCTGGCCGAGACGGCGCGCCTGATCTTCCACGAGCTGGCGCATCAGGCCGCCTACGCCGCCGACGACAGTGGCTTCAACGAGGCCTACGCCACCGCCGTGGAGCGCCTGGGTCTGCAGGCCTGGTGGGCCGCCCACCCCGACGCGCAGCTGCAGGCGCTGGACGAGGCGCGCGAACAGCGCCGCGCCCGCTGGCAGGCGCTGGCCGTGCAGGCGCGCGACGAATTGCGCGCGATCTATGCCGACGACCGCCAGGATCGAGCGCGCGCCAAGGCGGAGCGCTTCACCCAACTGCGCGAGCAGATCGACGCCCTGGCCGCGCAGGATCCGGGTTACTCGGGTTACCGCGCCTGGGCGCAGGCTGCCAACAATGCGCATCTGGCCCTGCTGGCCACCTACCACCAGCGCGTGCCGGCCTTCGAAGCCCTGTTTGATCGATTGGGGCGGCGCTGGCCGGATTTCCACGCCGAAGTGGCCCGGTTGGCCCGCCTTCCCCGCGCCGAGCGCGATGCCTTGCTACCCTGAACACCATGTCCACCATCCACATCCACCGCGATCACCACCTCGGCATGGAGCGCGCCCGCGAAGTGGCCTGGCAATGGGCCGAAGACGCCGAAGCGCGCCTCGGCATGGAGTGCACGGTCTACGAAGGCGACGACAGCGACACCATCGAGTTCACCCGCAGCGGCGTCAAGGGCGAGCTGGTGGTGACGGCCGACACCTTCGAGCTCAAGGCCAAGCTGGGCCTGCTGCTGGGTGCGCTGCGCGGCACGATCGAGGGCGAGATCGAGAAGGAACTCGACAAGCTGCTGGCGGCCAAAGCCAAGGCGCCCAAGAAAAAGAAGTGAGCGTGGCCATGCCGGATGGCATGTCCTGCGAGTGCCGAGCGAAGCGAGGCCGCAGGGTGGGCAGCTCCGTTCATGTCCGCCGCCCTGCGGGCTCCCCCTTGACTTCACTGCGCTGCCCACCCTACGCCCGCGCTCCACACGACCGGGCGTGACGGAGAAGGAGCCTGACAGCGGGCGCGTCAATGAAAACGGCCCCGAAGGGCCGTTGTCTTGGAAGCTGGACGGACTACTTCAAGGATTCAATGAGGTCGATGTACTCCTGCATCGCCTCTTCTTCGCCCTTGCCCTTGAGCTCGTCCCAGGCGCCCCACTTGGCGCGGCCCACCATGTCCATCATGCCGGGCTTCTTGGTCTCGTTGTCGCCTTCGGTGGCCTGCTTGTAGAGCGCGTACAGCTGCAGCAGGGTGGCGTTGTCCGGGCGCTCCGAGAGCTTCTTGGAATCGGCCACGGCTTTTTCGAATTTCGCTTTCAGGCTCATCGTGTCTCCTTGGGTCAACAGCCCGGCTAAAGAGGGAAGGGTGCGGGCCATGTTAGCGACAGAATCCCGGCGAATCCCCCCTTAGAGCCCGCACTCCATGAGCCTCAGCACCGAGCGCATGAGCCGTGTCGACACCGCCTGGCTGCGGATGGACACGCCCGAGAACCTGATGATGATCGTCGGGGTCTGGTTCCTGAAGCCCAGCATCTCGCTCGATGCGCTGCGCCAGCGCTGCATCGAGCGCCTGCTGCCCTACCGGCGCTTCCGCCAGTTTGTGCGCGAGGACGTGCTGGGCGCCGAGTGGGTCGAGGACCCGGATTTCGACATCAGCCGCCATGTGCAGCGCGCCGTGCTGCAGCGCGAGCCGGGGCAGACCGCCACGCAGGCCCTGCAGGCCCATGTGGGCGCGCTGGCCTCCGAGCCGCTGGACCCGAGGCACCCGCTGTGGAAGTTCGAGCTGATCGAGGACGTGGAGGGCCAGTCGGCGCTGGTGGCGCGCATCCACCACTGCATTGGCGACGGCATCGCGCTGATCGCCGTGATGCTCTCCATCACCGATGGCGGCGCCCCGCCGCCGCGGCGCCGCCGTGAGCCCGAGCCCGAGAGCGAGGCGGACTGGATCGTCGACACCCTGCTGCGCCCCATCACCGACATGACGGTGAACGCCGTGCACCTGGCGGGCAAGGGCGCGGCCAAGGGCATGGACCTGCTGATCGCCCCCGACACGCCGGTGGACGCCACCCTGCACATGGCCAAGCTGGGCTACCAGGCGGTGAGCGACGTGACAGCCTTTGCGCTGATGCCGGATGACTCGCACACCCGGCTGAAGGGCAAGCCCGGCCCGAGCAAGACCGTGGCCTGGGCCGATGGCCTGGGGCTGGACCAGGTCAAGGCGGTGGGCAAGGCGCTCGGCGCCTCGGTGAACGATGTGCTCTTGAGCTGCGTGGCTGGTGCCATTGGCGCCTACCTGCGCGCCAAGGGTGACGATCCCGAGGGCCAGGAGATCCGCGCCATGGTGCCGGTGAACTTGCGGCCGCTGGAAAAGGCCTACCAGCTCGGCAACCGCTTCGGCCTGGTGCCGCTGGTGCTGCCGATCGGCATCGCCAACCCGGTGGAGCGCCTGTTCGCCGTGCGCGAGCGCATGCAGGAACTCAAGGGCAGCTTCCAGCCCATCATGGCCTTTGGCTTGCTGGCGGTGGCGGGCCTGCTGATCAAGCCGGTGCAGCACGCCATGCTGAACATCTTCGCCAAGAAGGCCACGGCGGTGATGACCAATGTGCCGGGCCCGCAGAAGGCCCTGAGCTTCTGCGGCAGCACGGTGGAGAAGGTGATGTTCTGGGTGCCGCAGAGCGGCGACATCGGCATGGGCGTCAGCATCCTGACCTACGCGGGCAAGGTGCAGTTCGGCCTGATCACCGACGCCGGCCTGTGCCCCGACCCCGAGGCCATCATTGCCCAGTTCGAACCCGAGTTCGAGAAGCTGACCCTGCTGACGCTGATGCTGCCCTGGGGTGACGAGGCCGCCTGATCAAGCCTGCAGCCCGAACGGGTCGTCCACCGCGTGCGCCGGCGGCGTGAACCAGCGCGGGCCCGCTTCGGTCATGTAGAAGTGGTCTTCCAGCCGGATGCCGTAGCGGCCTGGCACCACGATCATGGGTTCGTTGCTGAAGCACATGCCGGGCGCCAGCGGCGTGCGTTCGCCGCGCACCAGGTAAGGGCGCTCGTGGATGTCCAGGCCGATGCCGTGGCCGGTGCGATGCGGCAGGCCGGGCAGGGCGTAGTCCGGCCCCAGGCCGCCGGCTTCCAGCACTTGGCGGGCGGCGGCGTCGGCCACTTCGCACGGCTGGCCCAGCCGGGCGGCGGCAAAGGCGGCGGCCTGCGCGGCTTTCTCCAGGTTCCACAGGCGCCGTGCCTCGGCGTCGGGCGTGCCGAACACATAGCTGCGCGTGATGTCCGAGCTGTAGCCATGCACATAGCAGCCGGTGTCGATCAGCACCATGTCGCCGTCCTTCAAGACCTGGGGCTCCTTGACGCCGTGCGGGAAGGAGCTGGCCACGCCGAAGAGCACGATGACGAAGCTGTTGCCGGCCGCGCCCGCGCGCCGGTGCGCCTGGTCGATGAAGGCCTCGACTTCGTCGCTGCGGATGCCGGCGTGCAGCATCGAGGCGGTGGCACGGTGCACGGCCAGCGTCATGTCAAAGGCGCGCTGCATCAGCGCCAGCTCGGCGGGCGATTTGTGCATGCGGCACTCGGCCGTCAGGTCGTGCGCATTGCGCAGCACCAGGCCGGCATGCTGCAGACCATCGACGACAAAGAAGGGCGCCGCCTCGTCCAGCGCCAGCAGCACCGGGCCAGGCACCAGGCGGCGGATCAGCGCGTAGGGGCTCTCGTGCTCCTCCCAGGTGTGCAAGGGGCCGGGCAGCATCAGCAGCTCTTCCACCGTGCCGCGCTCGAAGGCCGGGGCGATGTACTGCAACGGGCCCTCGGCCGGCAGCAGCGCGCCCACGAAGCGCTCGCTGGCGCGCCAGCGCAGGCCGGTGAAGTAGCGCAGGTTCGTGCCCGCAACCAAGAGCAGGCCAGCCAGGCCCTGTGCGCGCAGCAGGCCTTGCACTTTCTCGATGCGCGCCTGGTACTCGGCCGGCTGGATGTCTTGCACACCGGCCATCATGGGCTGCAGTGTTTGCAGCGCGGCTTCGGGGCTCAGGCCCCCCACTCCGATCGTCATCTCAGCATCTCCGGATAATTGGATCCATTATGCAATCGAGGTCTCTATGTGCACCGTGATCTTCGTCGGCCCCGGCGCCAGCGCCGACGGCAGCACCCTGCTCAGCCATTCGGACACCGGCCAGGATTCGCGCGTGCGCCGCATACCGGCCGCCACCCATGAGCCCGGCAGCCAAGCGCGCTTGTACGCCGGCATTCAGGAGGTGCGCCCCGACCCGGAGGACTTCGGCGAGGTGCTCGGGCAGATCCCCCAGGTGGCGCTCACCCATGCCTACCTGCACAGCGCCTATCCGCATTTGAACGAGCACCAGCTGGCCCTGGCTGAAAGCACCACCAGCCAGCGCCCCGAGCTGGTGGCGCTGCGCGACGAGGGGGAGGGCTGCCTGACCATCGAGCAGGCCATGGCCCTGGCGCTGCAGCGCTGCACGAAGGCGCTCGAGGCCGTGGAGCTGATCGGCCGGCTGATGGAGGAGCAGGGCTTTCTGCCTTCCTGCGGCGACGGCGGCGAGCTGCTGCTGCTGGCCGACCCGCAGGACGCCTGGGTGATGGAGGTGTTCGGCGTGGGCAAGGGCTGGCGCCGCGACAGCGGCCAGCCCGGCGCGCTGTGGGCGGCGCGCCGTGTGGGGCGCGACCAGGCCCTGGTGGTGGCCAACTGGAGCGTGCTCACCGAACTGGACCCGGCCGACCCGGACGTGCGCATCGGCCGCGGCGTCATCGCGTTCGCGCAGGCGCGCGGCTGGCTGGCGCCCGGCCAGCGCCTGAACTGGCGGCTCGCCTTCACGCCGTTGCCTCGCGAATGGGCGCTTTCGCGCCTCTGGCTGTTCCACCAGCGCTTTGCCCCCAGCCTGCGCGAGTGGCCGCAGCGCCAGCTCGGGCCCGACCCGCACCAGACCCTGGATGCCTACGTGCAGGCGCTGGAGTCGATCGACCTCTACCCCTTCTCCATTCGCCCCGAGCGGCCGCTGGCGCTGGCCGATCTGATGGCCTTCCACCGCGACACCTTCGCCGGCACGGTCTACGACCTGACGGCCCAGCCGCAATGGACGGTGCAGGACGCGCAGGGCCAGAGCCGCAAGAGCGAGCTGGCCACGCCCTTCCCCGGCCCGGAGCTGACGCGCCTGCTGCGCCTGACGCGCCGCCGCCCGGTGGCGCGGCATTTCGGCCATTACGCCGCCATCAGCCAGCTGCGCAGCGACCGCGCGGATGACGCCGCCGGCGTGTACTGGCTGGCGCTGGACAACCCGATTGCCGCGCCCTGGCTGCCCTTCTCGCTGGCCACGCGCCAGATGCCCGAGCCGGTGCGCGACTACGACCCCGATCGCTTCAGCACCGGCTCGCTGCGCTGGGCGGTGGACTTCGTGGACAACCTGATGCGCCTGGGCTGGCAGCGCGCGCTGCCCCTGGTGCAGCAGCGGCGGGATGCCTTCGAGGCCGCGGTGCAAAGCGAGTGGCTGCTGCTGGACGACGCGCTGGCGCGCGAACCCGATGCCGCCAAGCGCAGTGCCCAGGCCACCGCCTTTGCGGAAAGCACGGTGCAGCGCGCGCTGCAGCGCTGGGTGGAGCTGCGCCACGAGCTGCTGGTGCAGCTGACGAACAACCGCTGGGTTTGAAAAGCCACAAGGCCCCTCGCGGGGCCTTGTGATTTATTGAGCTTTGCCGAGGTGCTGCAGCCAGAAGGCCTCGTACTTGCGGTGCCAGCCGGCGGTCTTCACCGCGCCACCCATGCCGTGCTCGCCCTCGGGGTCGAGGAACAGATCGACCAGCGGTTCCTTGCCCGATTCGAGCAGCGCGCGGTAGACGTTGACGGTGTCCTGGTACAGCACGTTCGGATCCATCATGCCGTGCACCAGCAGCAGGGGCTTCTTCAGGTTCTTGGCCAGCGGCAGCAGCGAGTACTTGCGCAGATTGGGCTTGCTGCGGTCCACCTTGCCGATGGTGCGGCCGCTGTACCAGCTGTTGTAGTTCTCCCATTCGGTGGGGCCGGCACCGGCAATGCCGGCGGCGTACAGATCGGGCTTCGTGTACAGGGTGTGCTGGGTCTGGAAGCCGCCGAAGCTCCAGCCGTTCAGGCCCACACGCGTGCCGTCCACGCCCAGGTTCTGCACGATGTGGCGGTGCAGGTCTTCCAGGTCCTCGGTTTGCGGCACGCCAGGGTTCTCCCAGTTGGCGCCGCTGAAGCGGCGGCCGTAATTGGAGTGGCCGCGCGTGTCCAGGGTCACCGTCACGTAGCCATGCTTGGCGGCCATGTACATGCCGAACTGGTAAGCGGTGGGCTGGTAGCTGTCGGTCTCCACGCTGTGGCGGTCGTTCAGCGGGCCGCCGTACACGTAGACGACGGCCGGGCGGCGGTCGCTGGCTTGCCAGCCCTTGGGCTTGAACCAGTAGGCGTGCAGGGTGTCGCCATGGCGGTTCTTGAAGCTGAAGCGCTCGGGGGTGAGCGTGGTCATCAGCGGGGTCAGCGCCGGGTCGTGGCTGCTGGTGAGCGTGCGGGGCTTGGCGCCCAGCAGCTTGAGTTCGGGCGGCACGGCCCAGTGGCCGGCCACGGCGGCGGCCTGCTGGCCATCGAAGCTCACCGCGGCGTTGCGGTGGTAGTCGGGCGCCTGGCCCAGGGCCAACATCTGGCCGCTGGCCATGTCCACGCGGTAGACATTCATGGCCGCCAGGTCGTCCTTGTTGGCCAGCACGAACAGGGCCTTGCTGTCGGGCGTGAAGCCGAGCACCTGGTGGGCCTCGAACTCGCCCTTGAGCAGCGGGCGCAACTGCTTGCTGGCCAGGTCCAGCGCGTAGGGCTGGCGCCAGCCGGCTTCGTCCAGCACGGTCACCAGGGTCTTGCCGTCGGGCGTGAACTGCGGGTTCAGCACGCTCACCACTTCATGGCCCACGTCGCCGCGGCGCTCGATCACCACCTCCGGCTTGGCCTGCTCGTCGGCGCGGCCCAGGTAGACGCGCAGCAGCTCCTTCTCGCGCTCCCAGGTGGCAAAGCTGTAGTGGCGGCCGTCCTCGCTCCAGGCCACCGGGCTCATCTCGAACCAGACGTCGCCGCCCTTGTGGGTGAACACCGGCTCGGGCTGCTTGGGCAGCGCGCCCGCACCTTGCGGCACGGCGCGGATGTAGAGCGCCGTGGGCGGCACCATGCGCTTGTCGTCCGAGACCTCGCGGTCCACTTTCTTGGCGGTGGCGAAGCGCTGGTCGTAACCCATGATCTCCACCTGGCGGCCGGGCTTGGGCGGCGGCTTGCCTTCCTCGCCCAGCGGGGCGCGGGCCAGCAGGGCCATCCAACGGCCGTCCTTGCTCAGCGTGGTGGCCTCGATCTTGTACTTGCGCTCGGCGTCGTCCGGGTGCACCAGCTCGTGGTTCAGCACCTGCACGCCGCCCTGCGCGAAGCGGGTGCGCAGCACGCGGGTTTCGTCCTGGAACACCAGGCCCAGGTCGTCGCGGCTGTAGGCCACGGCGCGCAGGTTGCGGCCCAGGGCCAGCAGGGGCTGGGCCTGGCTTTGGCCGGCCTGCCAACGCAGCAGCTGGCCGCGGTACTGGAACACCAGCTCGTCCTTCTCATGCGCCCACACGAACTGGGCCACGCCGGGGTAGAGGTCGGTGGGCTTGAGCTTGTCCTTGGCGAGCTTTTTCTTCAGCTCGTCGCGCCACTCCCAGTCTTCCTTCTCCAGCGGCTTGGGCGGGGTGGGGGCGGCGGCGGACGCGGCTGCGGCCGGTGGCAGCGGCTTGCCGCTGCGCTTGGCCTCCAGCTCGGCCATGGCGCGCTTTTCGGCCTCGGCTTCGAGCTTGTCGGCGGCCTTCTGGGCGTCCTCGCGGTCCTTCTTGGCCTGCAGTTCCTTCTTCAGCGCGTCAATCGCCTCGCGCTCCCAGCGGTTCAGGTCCACGGCCTCGCCGCGCAGGTAGGCCGCTTGCGCCTCCTCGCGGGCCTGGCGCTCGGCCCATTCGCGTTCGCGCTGGCTGCGCTTCTTGTGGAAGCGCTCCAGGTTTTCGGGCGTTTCCACCGCGGCCATCAGGGTGGGGGAGCTCAGGCGCAGGGTGTTGCCGCTGCGGGTGTCGTGCACGTACAGGTCGTTGCCCGGCTCGCCATGCGGGTTCCACAGGTAGGCCAGGTAGCGCCCGCTGCGGCTGAAGGCCGGCTGCTTGGCCGCCTCGCCACGCAGCGGCTGGGCGCGGAACAGCTGTTCCAGGCTCAAGGCCGGGGCCTGGACGGGGGCCTGGCTGTGCGAGGGCAGGGAAACGGCGGTCAAAAGGACTGCCAGCAGCCCGACGGCTGCTTGGTGATGGATGCGCATGGGGAGGGGAGGGCCGTGATGCCCGAGCTGGGCGGCCGTGGGGCGAAATTCTAGGAATCGGGGCCTGCGCGCAGCAGGGCCGAAAGGCATGGTTGGTGCCTGCGAATCGGCACATTTGCGCCAATTGTTCGTGCTCGGCACCCTTTGGGCTCAGAGCTGGCGTGCGTGAGGCTCCGTTCCTGCCGCGGCTTGGCGCGGCGAGGGCGCGGGGTGGGTGGCTCCGTTCATGTCCCCCGCCCTACGGGCTCCTCCTTGACTTCACTGCGCCACCCACCCCACCCCCTCGCTTCGAGCCACCGAGATCCTCGGACTGGCGGGGGGCGTTCCAGAAATGAAAACCCCCGGGCGAGCCGGGGGGCGGTGCTGAGGTGGCGAGGCTTACTCGGTAGCAGCCGCCACAGCCTTCTTGCGGGCCGGTGCCTTGCGCGGCGCTGCTGCTGGCGCAGCGGCGGCCTTCTTCGCCGCCTTTTTCGCGGGCTTGGCCGCAGGTTCAGCGCTGCCATTGCCCACCACCTTCGCACGCGTCGCCTTCTTGGCCGGCTTGGCGTCTTCCACGCTGCCGCCAGCCTTCCAGGTCTTGCGGGCCTCGAGCGCGAGCTTGACGACCTTGGCGATGTCCTTGTCGGTGAACACGCCGTTCACGCCCGAGATGGCGGCCAGCTTCATGCCGTGCTTCAGGCCCAGCTTGTAGATCTCCTTGACCTTGGGCCATTCGGTGTCGCGGCCGATGGTGAAGACCTCGAAGCGGCCTTCCAGCGCCAGCACGATGGTCTCGGCCAGGCAGGCGTAGATCACGTTGTTGGGCAGGCCGATGCTCTTCATGCCGCGCACCTTGGTGGGCAGCTCGATCTCGCCACTCTCGATCACCAGCACGTCCGGGCGCTTGGCCACTTCCTCGGGCGGCAGGTCCAGCGGGCGGGCCACATCGGTGATGACGCAGCCGGGCTTGACCTTGGTGATATCGAGGATCTTCTTGCCGGCACCCGAGGTGCTGGTGACGATCATGTCCATCTCGCCCAGCAGGCTGTCGTAATCGGTGGAGCAGACCACCTTGGCGTCGGGCGTGTCCTTGAGGATGCTCTTCTTCAGCTCCTCCAGCTTCTTCATGTCGCGACCGGCGATGACGACCTCGTCGAAGGCCATGGCCAGCAGGCGCGCCGAGACGGAGCCGATCGAGCCGGAGGCGCCGATCACCATGGTCTTGGCGGGTACGCGCTTGTCGCCCTTCTTGACCTTGACCAGGCCCATGCGGCGCATGGCATCGGCCGCGGCCCAGAGCGCGCCGGAGGCGGAGTAGCTGTTGCCGGTGGTGATGGGGATGCTGGAGCGCCGCGCCACGGTGATGCCGGCGTCGCCCACCACCTTGGTGAAGGCGCCCAGGCCCATGATCTGCGCGCCCAGCTTCTCGGCCATCTTGGCCGCCTGCAGCAGGCGGCGGTAGGTGAACTCGGGGCTGCGCGCCAGCATTTCCTTGGGCGTGCCGCCCACGCTGATCAGCCAACCCTCGGCCTCGGCCCCGGTGGGCGAGACGATGTTCTCCATCTTGCAATAGACCATCGGCGGCATGTGCGCGGCCAGGGTCTCGACCTGGTTCATGATGAACTTCGGTGTGCCCTTCGGGATGGGGAAGCCTTTGCGGATGAACTCCTGCGAGAGCGGGTGGATCACGAAGGCGAAGCGGCGGATGTTGCGGAACTTGCCGGTGGGGTGCAGCAGGCGCGGGGCGATCTGCAGCTCGTCCAGGATTTCGGTGAAGTCGTCGTCCGACACGGCCTCGGGCGGCTTGCCCAGCGCGGCCAGGATCATGGCCTCGATGACGTTGATGCCCACCACCTGATCGAACAGCTTGGGGCTGACGTCGATGACGAGGTTGACCTTGCACTGCTTGAAGAACTTGAGGCGGTCGTCGTCCACCGCGGAGGTGATGACGGTCTTGCCGTTCAGGTTGTCAGCATTGCCCACCGCCTTGATCTCGGCGAAGGTGCCGACGATGAGGTGGGCGCGCTCGACCTCGGACATCACCTTGCGCTTCTTCAGACCCGAGAGCGAAGCCTCGAGGATCTCGCGCGGCTTGCCCGGCAGCACCCAGCGCGTGCCCTTGGCGAACAGCTCCAGCTGCTCCAGCGAGTGCAGCATGGTGGGCGCGCCGGTCTGGAACAGCGCGTCGGCAAAGTTCAGGTTCTTGGTGTACTCGGACAGGGCCACGGCCATGTCGTAATTGCGCATGCCCGAGAGGAACAACACGATGTTGTTGTTGAAGTAATTGCCCAGCTCGTGCTGCACATGACGTACCGCGCGCACCTGCAGCAGGCGGCGCAGGGTGGCGCCGGTGGTGGCGGGCACGCGCGTCACCACGTTCAAGAGGCGCCGGGTCTCCTTGTTGACGACCGAGTTCAGGCCGACCTGGTAGTGGTCGCCGATCTCGCCCAGGCCCACGGCGTCGGCCTCGGCCTGGTGGCGGCGCAGCAGCTCCCAGGCCTGCGTCAGGTCGTCGTCGGCGCCCAGGCGCTGGACCTCGAAGTCCTGCCCCAGGAAGCGGGTCTTGAAGGAGAAATCCTGCTGGGAAGAGCCCAGGGTGACGGTGATGACTTTCTTCATGAGTCGGGTCCTTGGCGGGGGAGGGTCAGGCGGTCTTCTTGCGGGGGGCGGCCTTCTTGGCAGGGGCGCTCTTGGCAGGCGCGGCCGCCTTCTTGCGTGCGGGCTTGGCGGCGCCCTCCGCGGCCGGCGGCAGCACCTGGCGGATCAGCAGCTCGCATTGCTCCTGCGTCATGTAGCGCGGCACGGGGTAGCCGGTATCGGCCTCCAGGCGCGCGGCGCGGGCGATGTCGGGGATGTCGGCTTCCTGCAGTGCGGCCAGCTGGGTGGGGATGCCCAGGTCGCGGTTCAACTGCTCGATGGCCTCCAGGAAGCGCTCGGCCAGGTCGTCGTCGCGTTCGTAGGCCTCGCCCAGCTTGGCGCGCACCGCCAGCTTGGCCAGGCGCGGCACGATGGCCGGGGCCGAGAAGCGCAGCACCAGCGGCAGCATGATGGCGTTGGCCAGGCCATGGGGCGTGTGATAGCGGCCGCCGAACTGGTGCGCGATGGCGTGCACGTACCCCACGTTGGCGCGCGTGAAGGCCATGCCGGCGTAGGTGGAGGCCAGGGCCATGTTCTCGCGCGCCACCAGGTTTTTGCCGTCGCGGTAGGCGGTGCGCAGGTTGCCGAAGATCAGCCCGACGGCGGCCAGGGCCAGGCCATCGGTGTACTCGGTGGCCCAGTTCCCCACAAAGGCCTCAACGGCGTGCGTGAGGGCGTCGATGCCGGTCGCGGCGGTGATGTGCGGCGGCAGGCCGGTCATCAGCTGCGGGTCCAGCGCCGCCATGCGGGGCACCAGGCGCGGATCCACCACCACGATCTTGTCCTTGCGCTCGGGGTCGGAAATGACGGCGGCGACCGTCACCTCCGAGCCGGTGCCGGCGGTGGTGGGCACGGCGTACAGCGTGACCGGGTTGTGCCGGCCCTTGAAGTAACCCGCCAGCTTGCGCAGCGGCTTGGGGTTGGCGATGGCCATGCACATGGCCTTGGCGGCGTCGATCGAGGAGCCGCCGCCGAAGGCCACGATGGCGTCGCAATCGTTGTCCTTGAAGGCCTTGATACCGCGCTCGATCAGGGGGATCGGGGCGTCGGGCGTGATCTCGTCGAACACCACGAACTCGGCGCCGCCGGCGGTCAGGGCGTCGGTCAGGCCCTTGAGCAGGCCCATCTTGGCCAGGATGGCGTCCGTCACCACCAGCAGCTTGTGGTGGCCGAAGCCGGCCACGGCCTCGCCCAGCCGGGTGCTGGAGCCAGGGCCCACCAGCAGCGTGGGTTGGGGGATGGGGATGTAGCGCGTCACCTTGCCGGCGCCCTTCATCAGGGC
This sequence comes from Inhella proteolytica, assembly GCF_016093275.1. Lineage (GTDB taxonomy): Bacteria > Pseudomonadota > Gammaproteobacteria > Burkholderiales > Burkholderiaceae_C > Inhella > Inhella proteolytica. The sequence goes on along the minus strand of NZ_JAEDAK010000017.1, from coordinate 30,095 downwards.
GCCCAGGCCGGCGGCGCGGGTGGCTTCGGGGATGAAATCGAGGATCACCAGGGTCTCCAGGGGCAAGCGTGGGTGCGGCCCATTCTGTAGCACCGGCCGCACGCTGCCCGGGCCCTGTGCAGGCGCGCAACAGGACAATGCCCCCGTTGGCCGCGTGGTGCGGCAGTTTTTCAAGGTGGCGCGTTTGTCGATTCAATGGTTCCCGGGGCATATGCATGCCACCCGCAAGGCGATTCAGGATCGCGTCAAGGAAGGCATCGATGTCGTCATCGAATTGCTGGACGCGCGCTGCCCGGGCTCCAGCGCCAACCCGCTGCTGGCCGAGATGACCGGGCACAAGCCCACGCTCAAGCTCTTGAACAAGCAGGACCTGGCCGATCCGGTGCGCACCGAGGCCTGGCTGGCGCACTACAACGCCAAGCCCGCCACGCGCGCCATTCCCCTGGACACCGCCATGCGCGCGCCGGTGGCGGCCCTGAGCAAGGAATGCCGCGCCTTGGCGCCGAACCGCGGCGGCATGGCCAAGCCGCTACGCATCCTGATCTGCGGCATCCCCAATGTGGGCAAGAGCACGCTGATCAACCGCATGCTCGGCCGCAAGGCTGTCAAGGCAGCGGACGAGCCGGGCGTCACCAAGGTCGAGCAGAAGCTGGTGCTAGAGAACGACGTCTATTTGTTCGACACGCCCGGCATGCTGTGGCCGCGCATTGCCATCCCCCAGGCCGGCCAGAACCTGGCCGCCAGCGGCGCCGTGGGCCGCAATGCCTTCACCGAGGAGGTGGTGGCCCTGGACCTGCTGCAGACCCTGCGCAGCGATTACCCGGATCTGCTGGAGGCGCGCTACAAGCTGGGCGAATTGCTGCACACCGGGGACGAAGAGCAGGTGCTGAGCCAGATCGGCCGCCAGCGCGGTGCCATGCAAAGCGGTGGCCGCGTCAATCTGCAGAAGGCCGCCGAGGTGCTGATCTACGAATTCCGCCAGGGCGTGCTGGGGCGCATCACGCTCGAAACCCCCGAGCAGTTCGCCGCCTGGGCCGCGGCCGCCGTGCTGTTGGATGCGGAGCGCGAGGCCAAGCGCGAGGCGCGCGCGGCCAAGCGGCGCAAGGGCTCCGGGCTGCGCGAGGACCCGGGCGCTGAACAGCAGGACGAGGAGGCCTGAGGCGCCTGGGCCTCAGCCCTGCAGCTTCTGCTGGATCTGCTCCAGCGTGGCGCCACGCGTTTCCACGCCGCTGCGCGCTAGCAGCCAGGCCGAGGCGGCCATGGGCAGGGCCAGCACCAGCGCGCTGATCAGGAAGTGGTCGAAGAAGCCCGTCAGCGCCATCAGCGCGGCCAGGATGCCGCCCAGCTTGGAGCTGGCCGCCACCACGCCCGAGCCGCTGCCGCGCAGTTGCACGGGGTAGATCTCGGCCGCATAGGGGATCAGCATCGCGATGACGCCGCTGACGCTGACCAACAGCGCTGCCGTGGCCGCCGTGGTTGCGGCGCTGGAGCGCAAGTCCAGCCACGCCAGCAGGGCAAAGAGCAGCAGGCACAGCGTGCTCAGCGCGATGAACAGCACCAGGGTCTTGAAGCTGCTCCAGCGGTGGTAGAGCCAGATCACCAGTGCGATGCCCGGCAGGGCCAGCAGCGAGGACTTGGCCAGCAAGGCATTGGCGGCCGAGGCGTCCACGCCGAGTTGCTGCAGATTGCTGGGCAGCCAGAGCAGGAAGCCGAAGTTCACCAGCCCCCAGCCCGTACCGCAGACGAGCAGCGCCGAGCTGATGCGGGCATGGGCCCCGCGCAGCAGTTCGCGGGCGCCGGCCACGGGGTGTGCCTCATCGTCGATCGGCGGCGCGCCCGGGTGGCGGGCGTCGTCGGGCTCCAAGCCGGTGCGGCTGCCGGCAAAGCGGGCCAGCACCGCGCGGGCCTGCTCGGTCAGCCCGGCCTGCGCCAGGAAGCGGGGGGATTCCGGGATGAAGCGGTTCAGAAAGATGATCACCGCCCCGGTGGGCAGGCCCAGCAGCCACAGCACGCGCCAGCTGAACAGCGGCTCCAGCCAGGCCGCCGAACCGGCCGCCAGCAGATAGCCCGCCGAAGTGCCCACGCCGCCCAGCAGCACCAACAGCCAGCCGCGGTGGTGCGCGGGCACGGTCTCGGCCATCAGCGTGAAGGCGATGGGCAGCAGGCCGCCGGCCGAGGCGCCCATCAGGAAGCACATCGCCAGGTTCCACTCGAAGCTGGGCATGGCGCCGCAGATGGCGGTGCCGATGAACATCAGCGCCGACAGCAGGATGGCGGCGCGGCGCCCGAAGCGATCGGCCACGCGCCCCCAGACCACCGAGCCCACGGTGGTGCCGGTCAGGGCGAACAGCGCCAGCAGGCCGGCACGCGCGCGGCTGATCTCGTACTCGGCGCTCATGCCCGGCATCACGAAGCCCAGGGTGGCGGGCTTCATGACGTCGATGGCCAGCGTCACGATCAGCACCAGCACCAGCTTCCAGTGCTCGCGGTTCAGCGCCACGCCATCGGCCACATGGAACTGCAGACCGCCGGCCAGTGGCAGGCTGCCGGGCCGGCGCGGCATCAGGCCGTAGCAGGAGAGCGCCACGCCCAGCGGGATCAAGGCCATGCCGACCCACATCTCCCAGGTCATCGGCATGCCCACCATGCGCCAGTGCGTGTGCTGGCCCATCAGGAACATCGGCCCATGCGAGAGCACGCCCAGGGTGATGAGCGCGCAGCCCAGCCAGAAGGCCAGCGGGTGGTGGAACAGCGAGAGCGCCGGCGCCGGGGCGCGGGCCGCCTTATTCCTCAAGCTCGGCCCGTGCCATCTCGATGTCCAGGCAGTCCATCGCGTCGATGGGCTCGCAGGCGGCAGCGTCGGCGTAGAGTTTCTCGGCCTCGGCCATGCGCTTCTCGCCTTCGATCATCACCAGGCCGTTGGCGCGCTCCACCATGGCGATGGCGCTCTTGGGGTTGAGCTTGAGCGCCTGCTCGAACATCTTCAGGCCGGTGGCGGCGTCCGCCCCCTGGGTGCGGGCCAGCAGGCGGCCCACCTTGTCGATCACCTCGGCGTGGAAGGTGCCCAGCGCGATGTGGGCGTCGGCATGCTTGGGGGCCAGTTCGATGGTGGTTTCCAGCGCGCTCTTGATCGTCACGCCCAGGCCCTCGGCCAGCGCCTCGGCCACGCTAATGCCCTGGCCATAGCGGCCCAGCGCATAGGCCTGCCAGTAGAAGGCGTTGGCGTTCGCGGGGTCCTCGGCCTGCAGCGCCTCGGCGCGCTGGGCCACGGCCAGGAACATCTCCAGCTTGGTCTTCTCGTTCTTTTCGAGGTAGTTGGCGTAGATGGCCTGGGCCTTGTTGGCGCAGTTGATGCCGGCCGAACCGCCCGCCTTCAGGCCGGCGTCAAAGGCCTTCTTGAAGTCGCCCGCATGGAAGTGGATCCAGGCCTGCTGCACGGCTTCGTCCTTGGGCCAGGGCTCGGCGTCGCCCTTGTGCAGCTTGGGCCAGGCTTTCTTCAAGCTGGCCGGGGTCTGGACGAAGGCGCTGTTGTCGTAGGGGAAGGCGGTCCACTTGGCCATGGCGGCTCCTCAGGCGTTGTAGTTCCCCGCCAGCTTGAACAGGTGCTCGCGAGAGTTGGGTTCGAGATAAGGCATCAGCAGGCTGAGCACATGGAAGGCGCCGCGCAGCAGGGCCGAGCCGGCGCGCTCGGGCTCCAGCGCGTGGCGCGGGTCCTTCACGTACTCGTAGCTCAGCCAGTAGCTCAAGAGCACCACCATGCTGGCGCCCACCGGGGCGGCCTCGCGCGGGTCCATCTTGAGCGCGCCGCCGATCTTCAGCCCCGCCAGCACCCCGCGCATGGCTTCCTGCTTGCGCGCCAGCACGGTCTGGAAATGCGTTTCCAGCTTGCGGTTCTTGGAGAGCAGGTCGTTGAGGTCGCGGTAGAGGAAGCGGTGCTTCCAGATCAGCTCGTACAGGGTGTGGAAGAAGAACCAGGCGTCTTCCACATTGCGCACGTTGTCGGCGGCCAGCAGCAGGTCGGCCAGTTCGGTGTCGAAGCGCTGGAACAGCGCGTTGATCAGCTCATCCTTGGCCGGGTAGTGGTAGTAGAGGTTGCCGGGGCTGATGTTCAGCTCGGCCGAGATCAATGTGGTGGACACATTGGGCTCGCCAAAACGGTTGAACAGGTCCAGCGTCACCTCCAGGATGCGCTCGGCCGTGCGACGGGGCTTCTTGGGTGGGGCCATAGCTTCTTCTTGGGCGTGAGCGCTGCACGATAACCCCGTAATTCGGGCTTTCCACAGGGGGTTTCTAGAATCACCTCCCATGACCGCGACCCCTGCCATCCGCTTCGAGCGGGTGCACAAAACCTATCGCGGCGCCTCCCAACCCGCCCTCAGCGATGTCAGCTTCGACATCGCCCCCGGGGAGTTCTTCGGCCTGCTCGGCCCGAATGGCGCCGGCAAAACCAGCCTGATCAGCATCCTGGCGGGACTTTCGCGCGCCGATTCCGGCCGCGTCAGCGTGCTGGGCCACGACGTGGTCGATGACTACGCCGCCGCCCGCGCCCGCCTGGGCGTGGTGCCGCAGGAGCTGGTGTTCGACCCCTTCTTCTCGGTGCGCGAAACCCTGCGCTTCCAGTGCGGCTACTTCGGCATCCCCGCCGATGAGCGCTGGATCGAGGAACTGCTGAACGAGCTGGGTTTGCTCAGCAAGGCCGACGCCAATATGCGCCAGCTCAGCGGCGGCATGAAGCGCCGCGTGCTGGTGGCCCAGGCCTTGGTGCACCGCCCGCCCGTCATCGTGCTGGACGAACCCACCGCCGGCGTGGACGTGGAGCTGCGCCAGACCCTGTGGCAGTTCATCGCCCGCCTGAACCGCGAGCAAGGCACCACGGTGTTGCTGACCACGCATTACCTGGAAGAGGCCGAGGCCCTGTGCGGGCGCATCGGCATGCTCAAGGGGGGCAAGCTGGTGGCGCTGGACCGCACCAGCGCCCTGCTCTCGGGCCGCAGCCACCAGGTGCTGCGCTTCAAGACCGATCAGGCCCTGCCCGAAGGCCTGGATGCCCGAGTCACCGGCCGCATCGCGCAGATCAAGGCGCATGACGCCGCGGAGGTCGAGCAGATCCTGGCCCGCCTGCGCGCCGGCGGCGTGACGGTGGAAGACCTTGAGATCGGCCGGGCCGATCTGGAGGATGTGTTCCTCGAAATCATCCACGCGGAGCACGCATGAACGGCGGCTGGACTCTCTTCAAGAAGGAGCTGCTGCGCTTCTGGAAGGTCGCCTTCCAGACCATTGCCGCGCCCGTGCTCACCGCCGTGCTCTACCTGATGATCTTTGGCCATGTGCTGGAAGACCATGTGAAGGTGCACGGCGTGCCCTACGCCAGCTTCCTGCTGCCCGGCCTGGTGATGATGAGCGTGCTGCAGAACAGCTTTGCCAACAGCAGCTCCAGCCTGATCCAGAGCAAGATCACCGGCAACCTGGTGTTCCTGCTGCTCACCCCGCTCTCGCCCCGCGCCTGGTTCGCGGCTTATGTGGGCGCGGCGGTGCTGCGCGGCCTGAGCGTGGGCCTGGGCGTGGCCCTGGCCACCGCCTGGTTCGTGCCCTGGCAGGGCTTCCAGCTCGCGCACCTGGGCTGGGCCCTGGTGTTCGGGGTGCTGGGCGCGGCCATGATGGGTAGCCTGGGCCTGATTGCCGGGCTGTGGGCCGACAAGTTCGACCAGCTCGCGGCCTTCCAGAACTTCATCGTCATGCCGATGACCTTCCTGGCCGGTGTGTTCTATTCGGTCGATTCGCTGCCGCCGGTGTGGAAGGCGGTCTCGCACCTGAACCCCTTCTTCTTCATGGTGGACGGCTTCCGTCACGGCTTCTTCGGCGTCAGCGATGGCTCGCCCTGGTTGAGCTTGGGCGTAGTCGGAACGAGCTTCGTCGTCGTCGCCACCGTGGCGCTCCAACTCCTCAAGCGCGGCTACAAGATCCGCCACTGACATGCCCGATCCGACCCCCCAAGAAGTGCGCGACTTCATCGCCGCCGGCCTGCCCTGCATCCATCTGGAGGTGGAAGGCGACGGCCGCCACTTCTTCGCCACCATCGTCTCAAGCGAGTTCGAGGGCCTGCCGCGCGTGCGCCGCCACCAGCGCGTCTACGCGGCGCTGGGCGAGCGCATGAAGGAGCAGATCCACGCGCTGTCGATGAAGACCCTGACCCCGACCGAATTCCAGCAAGGCGCCTGATGGACAAGCTCAAGATCCGCGGCGGCCGCCGCCTGAACGGCACGGTGGTCATCTCCGGCGCCAAGAACGCCGCCCTGCCCGACCTCTGCGCCACCCTGCTGACGGCCGAGCCGATGGTGCTGCACAACGTGCCGCGCCTGCAGGACGTCAGCACCATGATCAAGCTGCTGCGCAACATGGGTGCGGCGGTGGATTGGGTGGAGGGCGAGAGCAACGCACTGCGCCTGGACGGCGGGCCGGTCAACAACCCCGAGGCGCCCTACGAGCTGGTGAAGACCATGCGCGCCAGCATCCTGGCGCTGGGCCCGCTGCTGGCGCGTTTCGGCAAGGCCAAGGTCTCGCTGCCGGGCGGCTGCGCCATCGGCTCGCGCCCGGTGGACCAGCACATCAAGGGCCTGCAGGCGATGGGTGCGGAGATCCGCGTCGAGCACGGCTACATCCTGGCGGAAGTTCCCGGTGGGCGGCTTAAGGGCGCGCGCATCACCACGGACATGATCACCGTCACCGGCACCGAGAACTTCCTGATGGCCGCCGCCCTGGCCGAAGGCGAAACCGTGCTGGAGAACGCCGCCCAGGAACCCGAGGTGGTGGACCTGGCCGAGCTCTTGATCAGCATGGGCGCGCAGATCGAGGGCCATGGCACCAGCCGGGTGACGATCCGCGGCGTCGAGAAACTGCACGCCCCCAAGACCCCGCACCACATCGTGCCGGACCGCATCGAGGCCGGTAGCTTCCTCTGCGCCGTGGCCGCCGCCGGTGGCGAGGCCCTGCTGCAGGGCGCGCGCGCCGACCACCTGGACGCCGTGATCGACAAGCTGCGCGAGGCCGGTGCGCAGATCGAGCCGCGCGTCGACGGCATCTGGATCCGCATGGATGCGCGACCGAAGGCCGTGGGCTTCCGCACCAGCGAGTACCCGGCCTTCCCAACCGATATGCAGGCCCAGCTGATGGCGGTGAACTGCGTGGCCGAGGGCGCCGCGAAGATCAGCGAGACCATCTTCGAGAACCGCTTCATGCACGTGAACGAGTTGGTTCGCTTGGGCGCCCGTATCGAGGTGGACGGCCACACGGCCGTCGTCACCGGCGTGCCGCAACTCAGCGGCGCCACGGTGATGGCCACCGACCTGCGCGCCTCGGCCAGCCTGGTCATCGCCGGCCTGTGCGCCGAGGGCGAGACCCTGGTGGACCGCATCTACCACCTGGACCGCGGCTACGAGCAGATGGAAGCCAAGCTGCGCGGCCTCGGTGCCGACATCGAAAGAACGAAGTGAGCGGATTGACACTCGCCCTGTCCAAGGGCCGCATCTTTGACGACACCCTGCCGCTGCTCAAGGCCGCCGGCATCGAAGTGCTGGACGACCCCGAGAAGAGCCGCGCGCTGATCCTGCGCACCAATCTGCCGGACGTGCGTGTGGTGCTGGTGCGCGCCAGCGATGTGCCGACGTACGTGCAGCATGGCGGCGCCGATGTGGGCGTGGCCGGGCTGGACGTGCTGCTCGAACACGAGGCCGGCCCCTATGGTGGCGGCGCGCTGCTGCGCCCGCTCGACCTGCAGATCGCCCGCTGCCGCCTCTCGGTGGCCACGCGCGCCGACTTCGATTACCAGGCCGCCGTGCGCCAGGGCGCGCGCATCCGCGTGGCCACCAAGTACACGCAGCTGGCCCGCCAGCACTTCGCCGACAAGGGCGTGCACGTCGATCTGATCAAGCTCTATGGCTCGATGGAACTGGCCCCGCTGACCGGCCTGGCCGATGCCATCGTCGACCTGGTGAGCACCGGCAGCACGCTCAAGGCGAATGACCTGGTCGAGGTAGAGAAGATCCTGCCGATCTCCTCGCACCTGGTGCTGAACCCGGTGGCGGCCAAGCTAAAGCGCGAGCGCATCCGGCCGCTGCTGAACAGCCTGCAGGCGGCCGTCCAGGCGCGCTGATGGACCTCATCCGCCCCGCCCGGGCGGTGGATGCGCCCCTGCTGGCCGCGCTGGGCGCGCAGGTGTTCTTCGACACCTATGCCACCGACGGCGTGAACCTGGCGATCGCCCGCGAGGTGGCCGAGTTCTTCACCCCCGAGCGTTTTCTGGCCCTGCTGCAGGAGCCCACGGTGGAGCTGCTGGTGCTGGCGCGCGGGGAGGGCTTGCTGGGCTTTGCGCAAAGCCAGCTGGGTCTCACCCACCGGCTGCTGCCGCCGGGCCGGCCGGCCGAGTTGCAGCGCCTCTACCTGCAGCGCCGCTGCCATGGCCAGGGCCTGGGGGCGCGGCTGCTGCGCGCGGCCGAAGCCGGCGTGGCCGCCCGCGGCGCCGAGCTGCTGTGGCTGGACGCCTGGGTGCACAACCAGCAGGCGCGCGCTTTCTACGCTGCCCAGGGCTATGCCGAACTGGGTGCCGATGTGTACCGCTACGAAGAGGATGTGCACGAGACACGGATCTACGCCCGTGGTCTCGGCCCGGAGAATCGCACCCCATGAAGATCACCCGCCTTGCCACCACCGCCCCCGACTTCGACGCGCGCCTGCAGCAGCTGCTGCATTGGAGCGAGGACACCGACGCCGGCATCGAGCAGGCGGTGGCCGGCATCCTGGCCGAGGTGCGCATGCAGGGCGACGCTGCCGTGCTGGCGCGCACCGCGCAGTTCGACGGCGTGCAGGCCGCCTCGGTGGCTGAACTGGAGATTTCCGCTGCCGAGCTGAAGGCGGCCTTCGATGGCCTGCCCACCGCCCAGCGCCAGGCCCTGCAAACGGCGGCCGAGCGCGTGCGCCGCTACCACCAGGCCCAGGCCCAGGCCTGCTGCCAGGGCTTCGAGTTCACCGACGACGAGGGCAACCGCCTGGGCCAGCAGGTCACCCCGCTGGACCGCGTGGGCATCTACGTGCCCGGCGGCAAGGCCGCCTACCCGAGCTCGGTGCTGATGAACGCCATCCCTGCCCAGGTGGCCGGGGTGGGCGAGATCATCATGGTGGTGCCCACCCCGCGCGGGGAGCGCAACGCCCTGGTGCTGGCCGCCGCCCACCTGGCTGGCGTGCACCGGGTGTTCACCATCGGCGGCGCCCAGGCCGTGGGCGCGCTGGCCTACGGCACGGCCACCGTGCCGCGGGTGGACAAGATCACCGGCCCCGGCAATGCCTATGTGGCCGCTGCCAAGCGCCGTGTGTTCGGCCAGGTCGGCATCGACATGATTGCCGGCCCGAGCGAAATCCTGGTGCTGGCCGACGGCACGGTGAACCCGGACTGGGTGGCCATGGACCTGTTCAGCCAGGCCGAGCACGACGAGCTGGCGCAATCCGTCCTGCTCTGCCCGGACGCGGCCTACATCGACGCCGTGGCTGCGGCGATGGAACGCCTGCTACCCGAGATGCCGCGTGCCGCAGTGATCCGCGCCAGCCTGGAAGGCCGCGGCGGCCTGATCCACACGCGTTCGATGGCCGAAGCCTGCGCCATCAGCAACCGCATCGCGCCCGAGCACCTGGAGGTCAGCGCCGACCAGCCGCGCCAGTGGCTGCCGCATCTGAAGCACGCCGGCGCCATCTTCTTGGGCGCCTTCGCCAGCGAGAGCTTGGGCGACTACTGCGCCGGCCCCAACCACGTGCTGCCCACCAGCGGCACGGCGCGTTTCTCGTCGCCCCTGGGCGTGTACGACTTCGTCAAGCGCAGCAGCCTGATCGACATCAGCGAGCAGGGCGCCCAGGTGCTGGGCCCGGTGGCCGACACCCTGGCCCAGGGCGAGGGCCTGCAGGCGCACGCCCGCTCGGCCACGTTGCGGCTCACCATGTAGTTCTGCGCGCCAATGAGCGCGTGCAAGGAGTCCGCGCGCCAGCAGCGGATCCCCTGGTGTCAGTTTGCGCCGGACATGTGTGGAGCTGGCGTGGCACTCAGCTGCCACGACATGTTCAGTCTTTGGATTCCAGAGGCGCGTCGCGCGCGCTCTCGAAGGGTGCTGCCGCGCTGACTCCCAGGAGAAACCCCGACAGGATGAGGGTGTGCGCCTGTTGGACACTCCGCGCCCTTTGCCGGCCCCGTCGTGGGGCCGGTTTGCATCCAAAACAGGGAGACTTCGATGCGTAGTTGGCTGATGGTGGCCGTTCTGGCCATTTCTGGATTGACGACCGGTTGTGCCGTGCAGGTGCAGAACCCGGTGGCGCTTGCGCCCGCGGCGATTGGTCCTAGCGCCGGCAAGGTCGGCATTGCGATGACCGAACTGCCCAAGGTGGACACCGCCTTCCCCGGTGCGGGCTGCTTGCTCTGTCTGGGCGTGGCCAATCTCGCGCACAGTGCCTTGAACGCGCATGTGAGCACCCTGTCGTACGAAGACCTGCCGGAGCTGAAGAACCAGGCGGGTCAGCTGATTGCGCAGCGCGGCGGCCAGCCGGTGGTGCTGGCCGAGGCCTTCAAGTTCGACGGCCTGGAGGAGTTCAAGACCGACAAGCCCAACTTCGCGCGCCGCGACTTCCGTCCCCTGCGCGCCAAGCATGGCGTCGACAAGCTGCTGGTGGTCGAGGTCCAGGCCTTGGGCATCTGGCGAAACTACGCCTCCTACGTGCCGACCGAGCCGCCGAAGGCCGTCTTCAACGCGCTGGCCTATATGGTGAATCTGCAGGACAACTCGCTCGAGTGGTACCAGCCGATCGCGATCCGCAAGGCGGCCGAGACCTGGGATCAGGCGCCCAAGTTTCCCGAGCTGACGAATGCCTATTTCCAGGCGCTCGAGCTGGGCAAGGACGCCGTCCTCAAGCCCCTGCAAGCGCAATGAGCCGCGGCCTGCTGATGAAGCGGGCCCTTCTGCTCTCGCTCTGGTTGCTGCTGGGGCTGGCCCACGCGGCCCCGGAGCCGGTGCAGAGCTGGCCCCTGGAAGCGGGCTGGCGGCTGAAGTGGTCGGACAAGCTCGAGCCTCGGATCCCGTTTCGGGGCCTGGTCAATCGGGACGCGGAAGGCTCCGGCCCTGGCGCCATGATGTATCCGGCGCCGAGCGCGGCAGGCTTCCTGGTGGCCATCCTGACCCATGCGGCCATCAATGAGTCGGTGCAGTCCAGTCAGCGCGCCAAGGCGCAGCTGCAAGCCGACAAGGTGCTGGATGACTACCGCGGCGTGCTGGACGCGCTCACGCCCGAGCGTCTGATGGAGCGCACCCGATCCCGCATCAAGGACATGCCGGATCCCTTGTTCGCGTCGCTGCGCGAAGCGACCGAGGACACGGCCTGGACCCTCGAGCTGCTGCCGCTGTTTTCGATGACGCAGGACAAGCGCGCGCTGATCCTGGATGCGGCGGTGCAGGTGCGTGGCAGGGGCACCGAAACGCGCAGGCGCCAGCTTGGAATGCGGGTTGTGTCGAGCCCCTTGTCGGAAGCCGATGTCGGCAAAGCCTGGCTGGACGACGAGGGGCAGGCCCTGCACGCGCAGGCGGCCAATCTACTGGCCGAGGCGGTGCAGACCCTGGCGCAGGAACTGAGCGGCCATTGGGCGGACCCCACAGTGCCGCAACGCACCCTGCGCTTCCCCGAGGGCGGTCGGGAGCGCATCGAGCGCGCCCAACTGCTGAAGCGTGATTGCCGCCGAGCGCTGCTGCGCACGCTCAAGGGAGAGCTGCTGTCGGTGCCGGTTGGTTCAGGGGCCTTGAGCGCTGAGTGCGGGCCGGTTGCGCCGACGCCGGTCTCGGCCCAGGCCTCCGCACAAACGGAACCTGCCGGCGCGAATCCCTAGGACCCGTTGGGCGGCTTGGTCTGGGGCGTTCTTCCAAGTGTGGAGTCGCAAGTGAGACCCGGCAGGGCAGGTGGTCTTCTTGTTTGTCTAGGACAAACAAGGCGAGTGCCCGCAGAATCGACTGATGACAACCGCCCTGGTCTGGCTCAAGCGCGACCTGCGCCTGCACGATCACGCCCCGCTGATGCAGGCCGCCGCCTGCGAGCGGGCGGCGGCGGTGTACCTCATCGAGCCCGAATGGCTGGCCAGCCCGGAGTTCGATCCCCAGCACCTGCGCTTTGTGCTGGAAAGCCTGGCCGAGTTGCGCGTGCGCCTGCAGCGGCGCGGCCTGCCCCTGCATGTGCGCGTGCGCCCGGCGGTGCAGGGTCTGGCGGAGTTGCAGCAAGAACTGGCCTTCACCCATTTGTTCAGCCACGAAGAGACCGGCCCCGGCTGGACGTACTCGCGCGACCTCGCCGTGGCCGCCTGGTGCCGAGCCCAGGGCGTGGCCTGGCTGGAAACGCCGCAGCACGGGGTGGTGCGGCGCCTGCGCAGCCGCGCCGGCTGGGCTGCGCGCTGGCAGGCGCGCATGGATGCGCCCGAGTGCGCGCCGCCGCCGGGCTGGCGCGCCGCCGGCGCGCTGTGCGACGAGCCGCTGCCGAGCCCGGCCAACTTGGGCCTGGAGCCGGACCGGCGCGCCGGCCAGCGTGGCGGTGAGCGTGCGGCGCGCGCCACGCTGGAGAGCTTTCTGCAGGCGCGCGGGCAGGACTACCGGCGCGCGCTCAGCAGCCCGCTGAGCGCCGAGGGAGGCTGCAGCCGGCTCTCGCCCCATCTGGCCTTCGGCACGCTGAGCCTGCGCCGCGCCCACCAGGCCACCGAGCGCCGCATCGATGGCGCGCGGGGCTTGGGCGAGCGCGACTGGGCCTACGCCCTGCGCGGCTTTGCCGGCCGCCTGCGCTGGCATTGCCACTTCATGCAAAAGCTGGAGGACGAGCCGGCCATCGAGTTCCGCGCCTTCGCGCCTGCCTATGACGGGCTCAGACCGGGTGACGCGCACCCCGAGGCACCGCCCTGGGTCGCTGCGGCCCAGGCGCGCTTCGACGCCTGGTGCGCGGGCCGCACCGGCTGGCCGATGGTGGACGCCTGCATGCGCAGCCTGTGCGCCACCGGCTGGCTCAACTTCCGCATGCGCGCGCTGCTGGTGAGCGTGGCGGCCTACCCCTTGTGGCTGCACTGGCGCCCGGTGGGCCTGCACCTGGCGCGCCAGTTCCTGGACTTCGAGGCCGGCATCCACTGGAGCCAGCTGCAGATGCAGAGCGGCTGCACCGGCATCAACGCGCTGCGCGTCTACTCCCCCACCAAGCAGGCGCGCGACCAGGACCCCGAGGGGCACTTCATCCGCCGCTGGGTGCCGGAGCTGGCGGGCGTGCCCACCGAGTGGCTGGCCGAGCCCTGGCGCATGCCCGCCAGCGTGCAGCAGCGCGCCGGCTGCCGCATCGGCGCTGACTACCCGGCCCCGCTGGTGGATGAGCGCGCGGCGATCCGCGACGCCAAGGACCGCCTCTGGGCCGCCCGCCGCAGCCCGCAGGCCCGCGCCCAGGCCGACGCGGTGCAGCAGCGGCATGGCTCGCGCAAGAGCGGTTTGCCGCCCAGCCCCAAACCACGCGCGCCACGCAAAGCAGCGCGTGCTGCCACCCAAGGAGAGCTGTTCTGAACTGGAAAGGCAACAAGCAGGCCCTGCCGACCAAGCCCTGCAGCACCTGCGGCAAGCCCATGAGCTGGCGCAAGGCCTGGGCCAAGAACTGGGCGGAGGTGAAGCATTGCAGCGAGCGCTGCCGCCGTGCGGCCCAGGCAGGCCGCCCATGAGACATCTCGTCATCGTGCTGGGCGACCAGCTGGACCGGGACGCCGCGGCCTTCGACGGCTTCGATCCGGCCCAGGACGCGGTGTGGATGGCCGAGGTGGCGGAGGAGTCCACGCATGTGTGGAGCAGCCAGCCGCGCATCGCGCTCTTCCTGGCCGCCATGCGCCACTTCGCCGAAGCCCTGCGCGCAGCCGGCCGCCCGCTGCACTACCGCCGCCTGGACGACCCGGCCACCCGCGCCAGCCTGTCCGAACAGCTGGCCGCCGACCTGGCCCAGCTGCGCCCGAGAGCCCTGCGCCTGACCCGCCCGGGCGACTGGCGCGTGCTGCAGGCCTTGCAGCAGGTGGCGCAGCAGCAGGGCCTGCCGCTGCAGCTGCTGGAGGATCGCCATTTCTTCACCACGCCGGCCGACTTCGCCGCCCATGCCCGCGGCCGCAAGGGCCTGCGCATGGAGTACTTCTACCGCGAGCAGCGCCAGCGCCAGCGCGTGCTGATGGACGGCACCGAGCCCCTGGGCGGCCAGTGGAACTTCGATGCCGACAACCGCGCCGCCTTCGGCCCCGCGGGCCCGGGCTTCGACCTGCCGCAGCCACCCCGCTTCGCACCCGACGCCATCACCCGCGAGGTGCTGGACCTGGTGCGCACCCGCTTTGGCGATCACCCGGGCCGGCTCGATTCCTTTGCCTGGCCGCTGACCCGCGCGCAGGCGCTGCAGGCCTTGGATGCCTTCATCACCGAGCGCCTGCCGCTGTTCGGGCCTTACCAGGACGCCATCTGGCCCGGCGAGCCCTGGCTGTACCACGCGCAGCTTTCTGCCGCGCTGAACCTCAAGCTGCTCACGCCGCACGAGGTGGTGGCGGCGGCCGAAGCCGCGGTGCGCGCCGGCCGCGTGCCGCTGAACAGCGGCGAGGGCTTCATCCGGCAGATCCTGGGCTGGCGCGAGTACGTGCGCGGCATCTACTGGACGCGCATGCCGGCCTACGCCGAAGCCAACGCGCTGGACGCTACGGCGAACCTGCCGCCCTGGTACTGGACGGGTGAGACCGACATGGCCTGCCTGCGCGACGCCATCACCCAGACGCTCGAACACGGCTACGCCCACCACATCCAGCGCCTGATGGTGACGGGCCTGTACGCGCTGCTCTACGGCGTGCAGCCGCAGCAGTTGCACACCTGGTACCTGAGCGTCTACGTGGACGCGGTGGAGTGGGTGGAGCTGCCCAACACCCTGGGCATGAGCCAGTACGCCGATGGCGGCCTGATGGCCAGCAAGCCCTACATCGCCAGCGGCAAGTACATCGCCCGCCAGAGCCCGCTGTGCAGCGGCTGCCGCTACCGGCCCGACGAGCGCACCGGGCCGCAGGCCTGTCCCTTCACCACCTTGTACTGGGACTTCCTGCTGCGCCACGAGGCCCGCTTTGCCCATCACCCGCGCCTGGCCCTGCAGGTGCGCGGCGTGGCGCGCGTGCCGGAGGACGAGCGTGCGCGCATCCGTGCCCAAGCCGAGGCTTTGCGCGCCGCATGATCGACACCGCCTGGCCCCCCACCCGCGCGGCCGCTCTGCAGCGCCTGGCCGCCGTGGATGCCGCGGCCTATGCACGCAGCCGCAACCATCTCGACGGGGCGGTGACCGGCCTGTCGCCCTACCTCACGCATGGCCTGTTGAGCGTGCCCGAGTGCCTGGAGGCCCTGCGCCTGCCGCCACAGCACAAGCTGGTCTATGAATTCGGCTGGCGCGAGTACTTCCGCCATGTCTGGGCGCACCGGGGCGCGGGCATTCTGCGCAGCCTGCACCCTGGGCCCCTGCCCGACGAGGCCTATGCCGCCGAGTTGCCGCAGGACATCCGCCGCGGCGCCACCGGCGTGCCCGTGGTGGACCAGGCGGTGCGCCTGCTCTACGCGCGCGGTTGGCTGCACAACCATGCCCGCCTGTGGCTGGCCAGCTATGTGGTGCATGCGCGCAAGGTGCATTGGCGCGCCGGGGCCGATTGGATGCTGGCCCATCTGCTGGACGGCGACCTGGGCAGCAACCACCTGAGCTGGCAGTGGGTGGCCGGCACCGCCAGCCACAAGCCTTACCTCTTCGACGCCGCGAATGTGGCGCGCTTTGCGCCGCCGTCCTGGCACAGCGAGGGCAGCGCCATCGACCTGGACCGCGACGCGCTGGAAGCCCTGGCCCGCGAGCCGCGCAGCGTGGCGGCGGGTCGCGGCGGGGGGGGGTGGACGCGCCCGTCCTGGCGAACTTGCCGCATGAGGAATCGCCCGCCACGCCCATGCCGGGGGCGGATTTGTGGCTGGCCCACCCCTGGGCCCTGGGCGAGCCCCCGGCGGGAACGACGGTGGTGGGGCTCATCCTGAAGGAGGCCCATGCGCACCAGCCCTGGGGCTCGCGGCGCTGGGCCTGGGTGCAGGCGCGCATGGCGGCATTGAGCCCGCGGCTCTGGGTGCTGGACCGCGCGGGTCTGGCCGCCGTGCTCACCGGTGCGGCGCGCGTGCGCACCCTGGCCCATCCGCACATCAGCCCCTGGTTGCCGGAGGGCGTGCAAGCGCTGCCGGAGCCGCGCCACTTTCCCGCGCTGGAGCACTACTGCGCCTCCTTTTCCAAGTGGTGGCGCCAGGTGAGCGGCTGAGCCCCTTCCAGAACGGGCTGCACAGCAGCCGCCGGGCGGGGTACGCTGCGCGGGTCCCGGCAACCACTTGTTACAGGCATGGGCGAAAACCTCTGGGTCCTTGAAGGGTTGGGCGCTGACGGCGGCCATGTGCGGCACGAACTCAGCCAGTTCCCCTGCCATATCGGGCGCGATCCGGGCAATGAGCTGGTGGTGCCGTCCTCGGGCCTGTCGCGCCGGCATGCCGAGTTCCAGCTCGATGTCTCGGGCCAGCTGCGCCTGATCGACCTGAACAGCAGCAACGGCAGTTTCGTCAACCGGGAGCGCATCAATGGCTCGGTGCTGCTGAACGAGGGCGATGTGCTGCACTTCGCCACCGTGGAGTTCCGACTGCTGCGGCGCGGCAACTTCCAGGAAACCGCGCCCTACGAGGACATCGGCCGCACCGTCATCGTGCCCAGCGGCCTGAGCCTGCCCGCGCACTTCGTGCCCAAGGAGCGCCAGTTCTTCGAGTTCCTGCAGGGCAAAGGCCTCTCGGGTGCCATCCAACCCATCGTGCAGGCGCGCGGCGGGCAGCTGTTCGCCTGGGAACTGCTGGGCCGCAGTACCCACCCGGAGCTGCCCAGCTCGCCGATCCGGCTCTTCAACATGGCCACGCAGCTGGGCCGCGAGGTGGAGCTGAGCGCGGCGCTGCGTGAGTTCGGCGTGCGCTCGCTCGCGCCCCATGCGCGCGACATGCCGCTGTTCGTCAACACCCACCCCAAGGAAACCTTCGAGGAGACCTTTCTCGAATCCCTGGCGCGCCTGCAGCAGGACTGCCCGCAGCTGCAGCTGGTGGTGGAAATCCACGAGAACGCCGTGATGGAAGTGGACCGCATGCGCGAGCTGGCGGCGCGCCTGAACGGCATGGGCCTGCGCTTCGCCTACGACGACTTCGGCGCCGGCCAGGCGCGCCTGAACGAGCTGGGCGACGTGCCTCCACATTTCGTCAAGTTCGACATGGGCCTGGTGCACGACATCCACCTCGCCAGCGAGCGCAAGCAGCTGGTGGTGGCCGATCTGGTGAAGCTGGTCCATGAACTCGGCTCCCAGGCCTTGGCCGAGGGCGTGGAGCTGGAGCAGGAGGCGGCGGTATGCCGCCAGATGGGCTTTGACCTGATCCAGGGCTACCTGACCGGCCGGCCCGGCCCTCTGCCCGGCGGCTGAGCATGGCTTGACACGAAGTTCGTGTGACACGAAACTCGTGGTGCACTGTTTTCGTGGAGCAAGCCATGCGCAACGTCACCATCACCATGGAAGACGCCGTCGCCGACTGGGCGCGGATGGAGGCGGCCCGCCGCAACACCAGCGTCTCGCGCCTGGTGGGGGAGCTGCTGGCCGAGAAGATGCGGCATGACGACGCCTATGAGCGCGGCATGCGCGAAGCGCTGGAGTTCAAGAGCTTTGGCGAATCCACCGGACGCTACTTCTCACGCGACGAGATTTACGACCGCAAGGCTCAGCGCACATGACGCAGCTGGTCTTCGTGGACACCAATGTCCTGCTCTACGCCTTTGACGACAAGGATCCGGTCAAGCGCGATGCTGCGCGGCAATGGCTGGTGCATTGCTGGAGCTTGCGCTGCGGGCGGGTCAGCACCCAGGTGCTGCACGAGTTCTACTGGAACGCCCGCAAGAAGTTCCCCACCGCCCTGTCCGCTGGTGACGCGCGCGCCGAAGTGCGCCGCTACCAGCTGTGGCAGCCCTGGCTGGTGGACCATGCCACGGTCGAATCCGCCTGGGCGGTGGAAAGCCGCTGGGGGCTGAACTACTGGGATGCGCTGATGGTGGCCGCCGCGCAGCAGCAGGGCTGCGAGCTGCTGCTGACGGAAGACTTGCAGCACGACCAGCAGATCGACAGCCTGCGCATCGTCAATCCTTTCAAGACCGGGCCGGAGACGCTCCATGCTTGACGTGATCCGCCCCGACATCCAGAACCTGCACGCCTACGCCGTGCAGCCCAGCACCGGCTTCATCAAGCTGGACGTGATGGAGAACCCCCACCGCCTGCCGCCGGATCTGCAGGCCGAGCTGGGCGCGCGCCTAAGTGCCGTGGCCCTGAACCGCTACCCGGCCGAGCGCCTGGACGACTTGCGCGCCGCGCTGGCCCGCCACGCCGGCCTGCCCGAGGGCTGCGCGCTGATGCTGGGCAATGGCTCGGACGAACTCATCAGCCTGCTGACCCAGGCCATCGCCCGGCCCGGCGCGGTGGTGCTGGCGCCGCAGCCCAGCTTCGTGATGTACCAGCTGAGCTGCCAGCTGCTAGGCCCACGTTTCGTGGGCGTGCCCTGCCGCGCCGAGGACTTCGCGCTCGACCGCAACGCCCTGCTCGACGCCATCGCCCTGCACCGGCCCGCCTTGCTGTGGCTGGCCTACCCGAACAACCCCACCGGCACCTTGTGGGACGACGAGGTGATCGAGGCGCTGATTGCCGCCATGCAGCACCACGGCCTGGTGGTGATGGACGAGGCCTACCAGCCCTTTGCCGCGCGCGACTCGCTCGAGCGCCTGCGCCGCCACCCCCATGTGATGGTGATGCGCACGATGAGCAAGTTCGGCCTGGCCGGCGTGCGCATCGGCTACCTGATGGGCCGCACCGAGCTGGTGGCGCAGGTGGAGAAGCTGCGCCCGCCCTTCAATGTGAGCGTGCTGAACGCCGAGGCCGCGCTGTTTGCGCTGGAGCACGAGGCCGTGTACGCCGCGCAGGCGGCCGCCATCCGCGCCGAGCGCGAGCGCCTGTTCGCCGCGCTGCAGGCGCTGCCCGGCGTGACACCGTTTCCCAGCCAGGCCAATATGGTGCTGGCGCGCTTCCCGGATGCCGCGGCCACCTTCGCCCAGCTCAAGGCGCGCGGCATCCTGGTCAAGAACGTCAGCGCCATGCACCCGCTGCTGCACAACTGCCTGCGCCTGACCGTCGGCACCCCCGAAGAGAACTCCGCTTTGATCAAGGCCCTTCAACCATGAGCCGCCAAGCCAGCGTCCAACGCGACACCGCCGAAACCCAGATCCGCGTCGCCCTCGATCTCGACGGCACGGGCAAGGCCCAGCTGAACACCGGCATCGGCTTCTTCGACCACATGCTCGACCAGATCGCCCGCCATGGCCTGATCGATCTGACGATCGACGCCAAGGGCGATCTGCACATCGACGGCCACCACACCGTGGAGGACGTCGGCATCACCCTCGGCCAGGCCTTTGCCCAGGCCCTGGGCGACAAGCGCGGCATCACCCGCTACGGCCATGCCTACGTGCCGCTGGACGAAGCCCTGAGCCGCGTGGTGCTCGACTGCTCCGGCCGGCCCGGCCTGCACATGGACGTGCGCTTCACGGCCGGCATGATCGGCCAGCTCGATACGCAACTGGTGTTCGAGTTCTTCCAGGGCTTCGTCAACCACGCGGGTGTGAGCTTGCACATCGACAACCTGAAGGGCCAGAACGCGCACCACCAGTGCGAGACGATCTTCAAGGCTTTTGCGCGCGCGCTGCGCATGGCCATCACGCCCGATCCGCGCGCTGCCGGCACCATCCCCAGCACCAAAGGCACGCTGTGAGCAAGACCGTTCTGGTGCTCGACTACGGCATGGGCAATCTGCGCTCGGTGGCGCAGGCCGTGCGCGCGGCCGCGCAGGGCAGCGGCGTTGACGTGGTGGTCGGCCACGATCCCGCCCAGGTGCGCGCGGCCGATCGCATCGTGCTGCCGGGGCAGGGCGCGATGCGCGACTGCATGGCCCACTTCGAGGCCACGGGCGCGCGCCAGGCCGTGCTGGACGAGGTGAAGAACGGCAAGCCTCTGCTGGGTGTCTGCGTGGGCATGCAGATGCTGCTGCAGCACAGCGAGGAGCAGGACACGCCGGGTCTGGGCCTCTTCGAGGGTCAGGTGCGGCGCTTTCGTTTGAGCGGCCGGCTGCAGCCCGATGGCAGCCGCTACAAGGTGCCGCAGATGGGCTGGAACCGCGTCGACATCGAGCGCCCCCATCCGGTGTGGGAAGGCATCCCCAGCGGCAGCCACTTCTACTTCGTGCACAGCTACCACGCCCAACCCAAGCACCCGGAACAGGTGGCGGCTACCACCGAATACGGCGATCGCTTCGCCTGCGCGATCGCACGGGATACCATTTTTGCCACCCAGTTCCACCCCGAAAAGAGTGCCGACCTGGGCCTGCGTCTCTACCGCAACTTCCTCATTTGGCAACCCTGAAGCCATGCTCCTGATCCCCGCGATTGACCTCAAGGACGGTCACTGCGTCCGCCTCCAACAGGGCGACATGAATGCCTCCACGACCTTCGGTGAGGACCCGGCCGCGATGGCGCGGCGCTGGCTGAACGCCGGCGCGCGCCGCCTGCACCTGGTCGATCTGAATGGCGCGTTCGCTGGCAAGCCCGTCAACGAGGCCGCGGTGAAGTCCATCCTGGCCGAGGTGGGCGACGAGATCCCGGTGCAGCTGGGCGGTGGCATCCGCGACCTCGACACCATCGAGCGCTACCTCGACGACGGCATCAGCGCCGTCATCATCGGCACCGCGGCGGTCAAGAACCCCGGCTTCATCCGCGATGCCTGCACGGCGTTTGGCGGCCATATCTGGGTGGGCCTGGACGCCAAGGACGGCAAGGTGGCCACCGATGGTTGGAGCAAGCTCAGCGGCCATGAGGTCGGCGATCTGGCCAAGAAGTTCGAGGACTACGGCATCGAAGGGGTGATCTACACCGACATCGGCCGCGACGGCATGCTCAGCGGCATCAATATCGATGCCACGGTGCGCCTGGCGCGCCAGCTCAGCATCCCGGTGGTTGCCTCGGGCGGCCTGGCCGGCTGGGCCGATATCGAGGCCCTGTGCAAGGTGCAGGACGAAGGCATCAGCGGCGTCATCTGCGGCAAGGCCATCTACACCGGCGCCCTGGACCTGAAGGACGCGCAGGCCAAGGCCGACGCGCTGACGCCATGAAGGCCACGACCGCGCTGCTGAGTCTGCTCTGCCTGGCCGGCTGCGCGGTCATGGATGCCGACGACTGCGCGCAGGCCAACTGGCGCCAGCTGGGCGAGCGCGACGCCCTCGACGGCCATACCGCGGATCGCTTCGGCAAGCGTGCCAAGGCCTGCCGCAAGCACCAGATCGGTGCCGACCAGGCCGCCTACGAGAGCGGCCATGCGGTGGGCCAGCGCGCCTACTGCAGCGCCCCGCGCGGCGAGACCGATGCGGCCGCCGGCCGCAGCCCGGCCGCGCTGTGTCTGGCGCCGCTGCAGCCCGCCTACGATCAGGGCTTCACGCGCGGGCTGCAAACCTTCTGCCGTCCACGCAATGCCTACGAGCATGCGCGCGGCGGCGGCAGCGACCCGCGCACCTGCCCCGAGATCAGCCGCCTGGGCTTCGAAGCCGGCTGGCGCCTGGGCCGCGAGGTGCACGAGCTGGAGCAACGCCGCCAGCGTCTGCTGAACGATGCCGCGGCACAGCGCCGCCGTGCCGGCGACGACAAGCTCAAGCCCGAGGAGCGCCAGCAGGCCAGCCGCCGCGCCAGCGAACTGGAAGCCGAAGCCAGCCGCGCGCGCAGCCGCCAGCGCGAGGCCGAGCTGGACGCGCTTTCCCTGCCGCGCTGAACCCGACCCGACACGCTGCAAGTCTTCACCCCCGCAGGCCCCCAGGCCCCACATTCCAGGAACTCACCATGATGCTGAAACCCCTGCTTGCCGCCCTTGCTCTCGCCGTGGCGAGCCTGGGCGTGGCGCCCGCGCCGGCCCAGGCCGCTGCCCATTCGGCACAGGCCAAGGCGGGCGTGCACGGCGCCCAGACCCTTGCGAAGAAGAAGGGGGCCAAGAAGGCCAAGAAGTCCGTCAAGAAGAAGTCGACCAAGAAGCACAAGACCCTGCACCGGGCCAGCCGACTGCGCTGATGGCTTCGCAGGGGCGTGGCCCCTGGCGCTGGCTGCTGCGCCCGTTCATCGGGCTGCTGGCCCTGCTGCTGCTGGCCGAGGAATGGCTGTGGGATGCCCTGCAACGCGGCATGCGCCGCCTCGGCCTGGCCCTGCACCTGCAGCGCCTTGAAGCCTGCTTGCGCAAGCTGCCGCCCTGGCCGAGCCTGCTGCTGCTGGCCGCCCCGGCGGCCCTGCTGCTGCCCTTCAAGCTCGCCGCGCTCTGGGCCCTGGCCCATGGCTACAAGGTCCTGGGCTTGCTGGTCTTCGTGGCCGCCAAGCTCTGCGGCACGGCGCTCGCGGCCTACCTGTTCGACCTGGTACGCGACAGCGCGCGCCGCCTGCGCTGGTTCGACCGCTTCTATGGCTGGGTGATGGGCTGGCTGGCGCGCGCCCGCGCCTGGTTGCACGCGCAAGCCGCCTACCAGCAGGCCCGCGCCAGCGCCCGCGAGTTCAAACAGCGCCTGCGCCAGGCCCTGGCGCGGCGGCGCCCCGCAGCCTGGCTGCGCTGGTGGCGTTCCGCGCGCGCGCGCCGTCACCGTTCCGGATAGCTCTACCGAATCCCATGCTTGCCAAACGCATCATTCCCTGCCTGGACGTCAAGGACGGCCGAGTCGTCAAGGGCGTCAACTTCGTCGGCCTGCGCGACGCCGGTGACCCCGTCGAAGCCGCCGCCCGCTACAACGAGCAGGGCGCGGACGAACTGACCTTTTTGGACATCACCGCCACCAGTGACGGTCGCGACCTGATCCTGCCCATCATCGAAGCCGTGGCCGACCAGGTCTTCATCCCGCTGACCGTGGGTGGCGGCGTGCGCGAGGTGTCCGATGTGCGCCGCCTGCTCAACGCCGGTGCCGACAAGGTCAGCTTCAACTCCGCCGCGGTGGCGAACCCGGAGCTGATCCGCGCCGCCAGCGACAAGTACGGCTCGCAGTGCATCGTGGTGGCCATCGACGCCAAGGCCAATGACTCGGGTGGCTGGAACGTCTACACCCATGGCGGCCGCAAGGACACCGGCCTGGACGCTGTGGCCTGGGCGGTGCGCATGCAGGCGCTGGGGGCGGGCGAGATCCTGCTCACCAGCATGGACCGCGACGGCACGCGCGCCGGCTTCAACCTGGCGCTGACCAGGGCGGTCAGCGACGCCATCGACCTGCCGGTGATCGCCAGCGGCGGCGTGGGCAGCCTGCAGCACTTGGTGGATGGCATCCGCCTGGGTGGCGCCGATGCCGTGCTGGCCGCCAGCATCTTTCATGATGGCCAGCACACCGTGGGCGAGGCCAAGGCTTTCATGCGCGCCGCGGGCATCGAGGTGCGGCTGTGAACAAGAAGCCCGGCGCTGTCGGCGAAGTCCGCATCGTTGGCGGGCGCTGGCGGCGCAGCAAGCTGCCGGTGCCCGATCTGCCCGGCCTGCGCCCCACCGGCGACCGCCTGCGCGAGACGCTCTTCAACTGGCTGGGCCAGGAGCTGGGCGGCTGGAAGGTGCTGGACGCCTTTGCCGGCAGCGGCGCACTCGGGCTGGAAGCGGCCTCGCGCGGCGCCCAGGTCACGCTGGTGGAGCAGGACCCTCGCGCGCTGCGCAGCCTGCGCGAGGTGGTCGCCCGGCTAGAAGGCGCGGCGGACACCGTGCGCCTGCAGGCCGGTGACGCTTTCGCGCAGATCGGCCCGGGCTGGGACCTGGTGCTGCTCGACCCGCCCTTCGGGGCGGACCTGTTCGAGCGTGCCCTACACGCTGCCTGTGGCTCGGCCTGGATCTATCTGGAAGCGCCGCGCGAGTTCGCGCCTCCAGCGGGCTACCGGCTACACCGCCACTTGAAAGCAGGTGCCGTGCACGCCCATTTGTTCGCCCGGGACAATTGAGCGCATGAAAGCCATCTACCCCGGCACCTTCGACCCACTGACCCGCGGGCACGAAGACATCCTGCGCCGCGCCGCCAAGCTCTTCCCCACCGTCATCCTGGCGGTGGCCACGGCCCACCACAAGAAGACCCTGTTCACGCTGGAAGAGCGCCTGGCGATGGCGCGCGAGGCGCTTGCCGATGTGCCCCAGGTGCAGGTGGTGGCCTTCGAGGGCCTGCTGAGCCGCTTCGTGCTGGAGCAGGGCGGCCAGGTGGTGGTGCGCGGCATCCGCGCGGTGAGCGATTACGACTACGAGTTCCAGATGGCCGGCATGAACCGCCAGCTGATGCCCGAGGTCGAGACCGTGTTCCTGACGCCGGGCGACGACTACCAGTTCGTCAGCGGCACCTTCGTGCGCGAGATCGCGATGCTGGGTGGCGACGTGTCGAAGTTCGTCAGCCCGGGCGTGCTCGCGCGCCTGATGGCGAAGCGGAGCTGAGCATGGCGCTCAAGATTACTGATGAGTGCATCAACTGCGACGTCTGCGAGCCCGTCTGCCCGAACCAGGCGATCTCGATGGGGCCGGAGTTCTACGTCATCGACCCGAACCGCTGCACCGAATGCGTGGGCCATTTCGACACCCCGCAATGCGCGCTGCTGTGCCCGGTCGCCTGCATCCCCAAGGACCCGGCCCGTGCCGAGGATCACGAGACCCTGATGCAGAAGTACCTGCGCCTCAGCGCGGAAAAGACGGCCTGATCAGAGCTCGGCGCTGATGCTGGTGTCGGGGAAGCGCTCGTAGATCGCGCGCACGGCGTCCAGGCGGTTCATCAGCAGGGTCACCAGGCGCGGGTCGAAGTGCAGGCCGGCCTGGCTCTCGATGTAGTCGATGGCGGTCTCGAAGTCCCAGCGCTTCTTGTAGACGCGGTCGGACATCAGCGAGTCCAGCACATCGGCCAGCGCCACGATGCGCGCCGGCAGCGAGATCGTTTCGCCGAACAGGCC
Source organism: Inhella proteolytica (assembly GCF_016093275.1). GTDB lineage: Bacteria > Pseudomonadota > Gammaproteobacteria > Burkholderiales > Burkholderiaceae_C > Inhella > Inhella proteolytica. The sequence continues at coordinate 4,949 of NZ_JAEDAK010000017.1, read as the reverse complement.
CTGCGGATAGCCCTGGCCATCCCAGCGCTCGTGGTGTTCCAGCGCGATCTGCGCGCCCATGCGCAGGATGCGCCGGTCGCTCTGTGCCAGCAACTCGTGGCCGATGCGCGCGTGCTGCTGCATCTGCGACCACTCATCGGCGTCCAGCTTGGCGGGCTTGTTGAGGATGTGGTCGGGGATGCCGATCTTGCCGACATCGTGCAGCGGCGCGGCCTGGCGCAGGTGCTCCACCTCCATCGGCTCCAGCCCCCAGGCCTGGCCGAGCAGCGCGGCCAACTCGGCAATGCGGCGCACATGGGCGCCGCCCTCGTTGGAGCGCCGCTCCACCGCTTCGCCCAGGATGTAGACGGTGGCGCGCTGCGTCTCCTGCACCTCTTCGCGCAGCAGCAGGGCCTCGTAGGTGATGGCCACGTTGGAGCAGAAGATCTCCAGCAGCTCCTGGGCCTCGTGGTCCACCGGGTCGGAGAACTCCATGTAGAGCAGGCTGACGCTGCCGCCGCTGGTGCGGTAGTAGCCCACGCAGTGGTGCGGGTCGAAGTGGCTGCGCTGCTCGCGCTCGGCGCGGTCCAGCGCCTGCTTGACCTTCTCCGGCAGCTGCATCAGGCCCTGTTCGTCGAGCAGGCCGGCGTACTCGGGCGTGGCGGCCAGCACATGCAGCCGGCCTTCCATGTGCGAGGCGGCGTAGGCGGCGATGCGGTTGGCGCACAGGCCCTGGGCCTCGTAGCCCAGCAGATGGGCGACCTGATCGAGCACGGCCGAGGCGAAGACCTTGAGGTTGTGCGAGTCGTAGATGCGCTGGATGGCCTCGATCGAGCGACGCAGCGCCATCTTGCTCTGCTCGATGATGAGGATGTCGCGGTAGGAACGCAGCGCCGCGAAGAAGACCGTATTGAGCTTGCGCTTGGTCAGCTCGGTCTTCTCCTTGTAGTCATTGATGTCGTAGTTCTTGATGACATGCTCTTCCGGCGCCTGACCGGGCTGGCCGGTGCGCAGCACGATGCGCGAGCGGTGGTTGCGCATCTGCTCGCGGATGTCGCGTGCCAGGTCCAGGCCGGCGTGCTCGGTTTCCATCACCACATCGAGCAGGATCAGCGCGACATCGCTGCGGCTGGCCAGCACCTGGCGCGCCTCGGCGGCGCTGTAGGCATGCAGGAAGAGCAGGTGACGGCCGGCGAACTCGAAGTCCGCCATCACCAGCTCGGTCACTTCGTGGACCTGGGGCTCGTCATCGACGATCAGCACCACCCAAGGGTCAAGCGGATGCTCGGTAGGTACCAGCACCGACTCGGGCGCGAACAGCAGGTCGTGATCGTCTTCGTCGTGTGAGGACATGGCGCGGGAACCGGTCCAAGGTGCCAGCGATCATGCCAGAAGCATCGGCCGGGCTGCGCCGGGTGCGCTTCAGCGCTTGATGGCAGGCGAGCGCGCCGTGCGCGTTTTCTCGTCTTTGCGCGGTTTGTTGCGCGCGGGCCGATCGGGCCGTTCGGGCGGGGTGCCTCGGGTGTCGGCCGGGGCCTTGTTCACCCCCTGCGAGCCCGCCGGCTGACTGGCCGGGGGCGCGCTGGCTTCGAAGCGCTCGCGCTCGCGTTGTAGCCGGGCGGCTTCGCGGGCCTCGGCCGCCTGGCGCTGCAGGGCGGCGGCGCGGTCGCTCTGGCTGGGTTGATCGTAGGAGAGCGGCGCGGATGCCCCCGATTCCGCGGGGCAGGGGCGGTCACGCAGCTCACGCCCGCCGGGCCCGCAGCGGAAGATCGGCGGGCCGCTCTGCCGCCGCGTCTGGGCCAGCCCGGACAGGCTAGTCAGCAGCAGGGGCAGCAGGGGCAGCAGGAGCAGGGGACGGCGACGCAGGGTCATGGCTGGGGCTCCGGGGCGGGCGCGGCGGCTTGGGCCGCTGGGGCTTGGCGTGCAGGCGCTGGGTGGCGCTGTCGAACTGGCCGGCCAGCAGCAGGGGCAGGGCGGGCAGGCTTTTGTCGATGCAGGCCTGCAGCAGCTCGCGCTCCGGCCCCGGCGCCCGGCGCAGCACATAGCCGGCCACGGCATCGCGCTGGCCCGGGTGGCCAATGCCTAGGCGCAGGCGCCAGAAGTCGTTCGAGCCCAGCTGGGCCGCCATGTCCTTGAGCCCGTTGTGCCCGGCCGCGCTGCCGCCGCGCTTGAGCTTGAGCTCGCCCGGAGGAAGGTCGAGCTCGTCGTGCGCGACCAGGATCTGCTGCGGCTCGATCTTGAAGAAGCGCGCCAGCGCCGCCACCGACTTGCCGCTCAGGTTCATGTAGGTCATCGGCTCCAGCAGCCACACATCCCCCGTGGACGTGCGGGCCCGCGCGGCCAGCCCGAAGTAGCTCCGTTCGGCCACCAGCGAGACCTTGAGCTCGCGGGCCACCGCATCGATCCAGGCAAAGCCGGCGTTGTGCCGGGTGTCCTCGTATTCAGCGCCCGGGTTGCCCAGGCCCACCAGCAATCTCAGCATGCGGGGGATTATCCCGGGGGGGCACAGAGAGAATGCCCTGAAATACTGTTGCTCACAAACCCCTCGCCCGGCTCAGCGAGGGCGCGCCGGCCGCCGCAGCTGCGGCCCGGCGCCCTGACGGAGTTCCTGCCCTTGCCCTTGCTGCGTGCCCGCACCGAACCTGGTTGGACGGCCCTGGTGCCCCAGGGTGACACCCTGCGTGCCGCCCATCTGCTGCCTGCTGCCGCGGGCCGACCAGCCCGCCTGGCCTGGCATTGGCAGGGGCCCTGGGGCGAGCAGGAGGCGGTGCGCAGCGCCAGCCTGGCCGCCCTGCACAAGGCCCATGGCGGGCGCGCCCGCCGCGTCTGGGTGCTGGAGCGCGGCCACTACCAGATCGTGCCCACCGAGGCCCCGCCCGACGTGCCACGCGAGGAATGGAAGGACGCGCTGCGCTGGCAGCTCAAGGGCCAGCTCGATTTCTCCGCGGAGGACGCCGCCCTGGACCTGTTGATCCTGCCCAGCGACCAGCACCAGCGCCGCCAGACCCAGCTGCTGGCCGTGCTGGCGCCCAAGCACCGCTTGCGCGAGTTGGCCGCGCAGGCCGACGCCCAGCGCCTGGGCCTGGAGGCGATCGACATTCCCGAGACGGCGCTGCGCAACCTCAGCGCCCGCCTCGAGCCCGAGAACCGCGCCCAGGCGCTGCTGAGCTTCGGCAGCGGCCAGGGCAGCCTGGTCATCACCCAGGGGGGTGAGCTGCTGATGTTTCGCCAGATCGAGCTCGCGGCCGAGGCCCTGGCCCATGAAGACGATGCGCGCCGCGACGCCGCGCTGGACCGCGCCGCGCTCGAGGTGCAGCGCACGCTCGACAACTTCGACCGCATGTTCAGCCACCTCAGCCTGGCGCGCGTGCTGGTGGCGCCGGGGCCGGGCATGGCCGGCCTGGTGGGGCATCTGGGGCGGCTGGTGACGGTGCAGGTCGAGGCCCTGGATGTGCAGGCCGTGTTGGACCTGAGCGCTGCGCCCGACCTGCAGGGCGCCGAGGCCGCCCGCTGGCTGCTGGCCCTTGGCGCGGCCTTGCGCGAGTAAGGGGGCCGCATGCAGCACCTGAACCTCTTTGATGCCAGTCTGCGCCCCGAGCGGCGTTGGCTGAACCTGCCGCGCCTGGCGCTGGCCATGAGCCTGCTGCTGGCGCTGCTCTGGGGCGCGAGCCAATGGATGGCGCAGCGCACCCGCGCGCAGCTGGAGCGCAATGCCGCCGCCGAGCTGCAGATCCGCCAGCTCGGCCAGCAGGCACCGGCCCAGGCCGCCGCCGCGCAGCAGCAGGAACTGGACGCGCTGCGCCAGCGTCTGGCGCAGGCGCGCTTGTTCGAGGTGCAGCTGCAAAGCCTGCCGCCGAGCGAGGCCGCCCCCGAGCTGCTGGAAGCCCTGGCACGCGCCGCCGGCCCCGAGGTGTGGCTGACCGCCGCGCACTGGGCCGCGGCCGAACCGCGCCTGGAGCTGGAGGGGCGCCTGCTGGACGGCCGCCAGCTGCCCGCCTACCTGCGCCGCCTGGAGCAGCAGCCGGCCTTCAAGGGCCAGCGCTTTGCCCAGCTCAGCCTGGGTGAGCCGGAAGCCGGCGGGGTGCAGAAGTTCCAGCTGCGCAGCAGCAGCACGAGCGCCAGCGGGAGGGCCCGATGAAGAACAGCCCCTTGCTGCAGCGCTGGCAACAGGCCAACAAGGCCTTTGATGCCCGGGTGCCGCGCGAGCGCTGGTTGCTGGCGGTCGCCGGCCTGGCCTTCGTGCTCTGGCTGGGCGACCGGCTCTGGCTGGCGCCGGCGCAGCGGCAGCTGGCGCAGGCCCGCCAGCAGGCCGAGCAGACCGAGAGGGCGCTGGCCGAGCTGCGCACGGCGCAGCAGCTGGCGCGCGATCAGGCCGAGCTGCAGCACAAGCAACGCGAGGACGAACTGGCGCGCCTGCGCACCGAGTTGCAGGGCCTGGAGGGCCGCCCCGGCGCGCTGGAAGGGGCGCGCATGCTGGCGCTGCTGGAGGAACTGGTGCAGCGCCAGCAAGGTGGCCTGAAGCTGCGGGCCCTGACGGCGCTGCCGGATGCCGCCGCCGCGCCGGCGTCGGCCGCGGCCCCTGCGGCCGGCCCGCGCCTTTACCGCCACGCCATCGAACTCGTCGTCAGCGGCTCCTATGGCGCTCTGCACCAGTACCTGCGCGATCTGGTGCAAAGCGAGGCCCGGCTGCGCGTGCGCCAGCTCTCCTTCACGGTGCGCGAGCACCCGGACATCGAAATGACCCTGCAGGTCGAGACACTGAGCCCGCAAGCGGCCTGGCTGACGCTATGAAGCGCTGCATTGCCGCCTGCATCGCCGCCGGTCTGCTGCCGCTGGCTCTGCCCTGCGCGGCGCTGCCGGACCCGACCTTGCCGCCGCCCGCCTGGCGCACGGCGGCCAGCGGCGTGGCGCCGGACGCCCCCGCGGCCCAGCCCGCGCGGCCCCAGCTGCAGGGCCTGCGCCTGGGCCCG
>NZ_JAEDAK010000016.1 GCF_016093275.1 Inhella proteolytica | reverse complement strand
CGCGGCGGCGGCAGCTGGCGCCAGCGCTCGGGCTCGGCCGCCGCCAGCCGCGGCGGCACGGGCGGCGCCTGCTGGGGTTGCAGCAGGCGCGTGCCGGCGCCGGCGCGGCCTTCGATGTAGCCCTCGTCGGCCAGGCGCTCATACGCGGCCAGCACGGTGTTGCGGCCCACGCCCAGGGCCTGGGCCAGTGCCCGGCTGGGCGGCAGGCGCGCGCCGCGCTCGGCCGTCTGCAGCGCGGTCTTCAGCTGCTCCACCAGCTGCTGCGTCAACGAACGGCCGTCGCTGCGCGCCAGCCGCAGGCCGGCGCCATCGATCAACCAGGCCGCGGGTGCGTGTGTTGGCTCCATGGAATTGCTCCGTCTTGGTTCTTCATCAGAACCATCGCAATTCCTAGAGTGTGACCCTTGCTTTCTGAAGGAGCCCTGAGAGATGTGGAAATTCCTGAGCCTGTTGAGCCTGACGCTGGCCACGGGGGCCGCCCAGGCCGACCCGGCGGTGGCCGAAGCCGATGCACAGCTGAACCGCCTGATCATGGCCGGCGACGCCCAGGCCATCGCGCCCTACTACGCCGCGGACTTCGTGCTGACCGCCAGCAATGGCAGCCGCAAGGACCGCACCCGCATGCTGATGGAGGTCAGCTCCCCGGCCCTGCGCTTCAGCCTCAACCAGACCGATCAGGTGCAGGTGCGCGTGCTGGGCGACACCGCGGTGCTGACCGGTGTGCTGCACCAGATTGGCAGCTGGCAGGGCAAGCCCTTCGACTATCGCTTCCTGGTGACCGACACCTGGGTGCGCCAGGGAGAGCGCTGGGTGCTGCTGGCCGGCCATGCCAGCCTGATTCCGGCATGAGCGCCACCTTGCTCCTGCGCGGCCTGCAGGCCGCGGACCGCGCCGACTGGGAGCGCCTGGCGCGCGGCTACAAGGCCTTCTACGGCGTGCAGCCTAACGACGCGGCCTACGAGGCCGCCTGGCTCCGCCTGGTGCAGGGCGGCCCGGCCCAGGCCCTGGTGCTGAGCGACGGCCAGCGCCTGTTGGGCCTGACGCATTACCTGTTCCAGTCCTCCACCTGGGGCGAGTGGGTCTGCTACCTGCAGGATCTGTTCGTGGACCCGGAGCAGCGCGGCCAGGGCCTGGGCCGGCGCCTGATCGAGGCAGTGGCCGAGCAGGCGCGCAGCCAGGGCGCCCAGCGCCTGTACTGGCTGACCCAGGCGCACAACGCCACGGCGCGGGCCCTGTACGACCGCCTGGCCGAGTACCGCGGCTTCATCCGCTACGACTACCCCTTGTGAGGGCCTGCCTTCACTCCACCCGGCGCACCCGCACCACCTTGTTGCTGCCCTCGAACTCCATCAGGTAGCCGCCAAAGACATTGCGGCGCACCGTGACGCGAGGGCTCTGAAGGTTCAAGTAGGCCGAGCTGTCCTCATGGACCCGCCAGCTTTGCCCGTTGGCCAGGCGAATGACCTGCCCCTTCTTCCAGCCTTCGAACAAGCCGTCGATGTGACTCTCGACGCGATCGGCGCTTGGCGCCGCGGGCTTGCTGGGCAAACCAAAGTCCGCCGGGGCGGGGGCCGCAGCGGCGGGGGTGGCCGGCGCGGCGACGGGCTTGGCAGCTGGTGCGGCCAGGCCGGCCGCCCAGCGGTCGAAGCAGGCCAGGCGTTCGCGATCATCTGCCAGGCCACGGCAGCGCAGGGCCTCCTCGGTCTGGGCGGGGGCGGTGATCGGGGCCAGAGCGGCCAGGGCGAGCAGCAGGGTCTTCATGGGGGGGTTCAGCGCAGCAGCCCGTCCAGCCGGAAGGGGTAGCGCTGCAGTTGGGGGTTGTGGGCCTTGCTGTAGGGCCGGAAGTCCAGCGCCTGGATGCCTTGGGCATCGAAGCGCTGCAGATAGGCGCGTGCCTGCGCACGGCCAAACAGCATGAACATCGGGCGCTGCAGTTCCAGCCCCTCGCTGCGCGCGAAGTCATGGCCGCGGTGGTAATCGTGCAGCATCACCAGCGCCCAGGCGCCGCAAAGAAAATGGCCGCCGGCCAGCGCACTCAGCCGGCCGCTGAGCACGGACTCCATCGCCTCTTCCGAGGTGTTGATGCCCGAGAACAGCAGCTGGCGCCCGGGCTCCAGGCCGTGCCCCTCGGCGGCGCTCATGGCACCGAAGGCCATCTGGTCACTGCCGGCCCAAACGAGTTGGGGGGCCGCCCCGCGCTGCAGCAGCTGGCCCATCTGCTGCGCGGCCAGCTCACGCTTCCAGTCGCCGAACAGGGTCTGGTCGAGCACCACGCCGCGCGCCTCGGCCACGGCGCGGCGCATGCCCTCGTTGCGGGCAATCGAGACCGGGGTGGAGCGGTCGCCGGCGATGGCCAGCAGATGCAGGCGGCCGTCGCGGCCCTGCAGCCGCTGGCGGCGGCCGGCGTCGATCAGGGCCCTGGCGGTCAGGTAGCCGGCATCCTCGGCATTGGGCTCCAGGCTGCCCAGCAGCATGGGCAGGCCGCGGCGCGGCGCATAGGGCTCGTGCTCCTGCGGCAGCAGGCCGCTGAAGGCGGCAAAACTCTTGATGCCGGCGGCCTGCAACTGCTGGGCATTGCGCACCAGCGTCGTCTTCTCATTGACGAGGATGACGTAGTCCGGCCGCTGGGCGACGGGGCGCGCCGCAATCTCGGCGGCCAGGGCCACCGCGCGCTCGGGGTCACGCTCGGCAAAGCGCTGCTCGAACTGCACGCCCAGGCTGCGCGCCGCGGCCTGCATGGCCAGCCCAGCGGTGGTCCAGAAGGCCTCGTCCGACTTGCCGGGGTTGATGAAGGCGATGCGCTGGGCCTGGGCCCAGAGCGGCAGCAGCAGAACCAGCAGCAGCAGGTGGCGCTTCATGGCTAGAGCCGGTGGGAGCGGTCGCCCTCGGCAAAGCCGATGGCATCGAATTCCTGGCCCTCGACCACGAAGCCGATGACCTTGAACAGCTCGCCCATCTCATGCTCGGTCAGCAGCTTCTGCGCGTTCGCGCGCGTGCGCAGATCGGCCTGCTGCAGCAACTCGCCGATGCCGCAATTGAGCAGAAAGCGCGCCTGGGTAGTGTAGCCCAGCACCGAGAGACCGGCGTCCTGGCCGGCCAGCGCCAGGCTGGTGAAGTTGACGTGGGCGGTGATGTCTTTCTCGCCCAGCATCACCAGCGGGTTGGCGTCGGCCTGGTGGCGGTGGTGGCACATCAGCGTGCCGCCGATGCGCTGCGGGTGGTAGTACTCGGCGTCACCGAAACCGTAGTCGATCAGGAAGATCGCGCCGCGCGCCAGGCCAGCGGCCAGGGTGCGCAGCCAGGCCTTGGCCTGGATGTGGATCTCGGTGACGGTGCCGGGCACCCAGTGGCCATGGTCGTAGGGCGGGCGGCGCTCGCTCGGGCGATCGGCCCACTGCAGGCCGGCGGGGCCGACGGCCACGCCGCGCTCGTGCCAGCGCTGGCCATCGAAGTGCAGCAGCTTGACGGGCATCGCGTCCAGCACCTCGTTGCCCAGCACCACGCCCTCGAAGTGCGCGGGCAGAGCGTCCAGCCACTGCACCCGGTCGCCGAAGCGGGCCAGGCGCTGTTGCTGGCGTTCGCGCAGCGTGCCGGAGAGATCGACGATGCGGTAACTGCGCGGCAGACGGTCCTGCGCCATCAGCGTGTCCAGCACCGCTTCGGCCAGAGCCCCGCTGCCGGCACCGAACTCCCACAACACGTCGGTGCGGGTCAATTCCAGCGCCTGCAGCAGCTGGCAGGCCAGCGCCTGGCCGAACAGCGGGCTGAGTTCCGGCGCGGTGACGAAATCGCTGCCGCCCTGCGGCCCCAGGCCGAAGGTGGGCCGGCCGCTGCTGTAGTAGCCCAGGCCGGGGGCGTAGAGGGCCTCGGCCATGAAGGCGTCGAAGGGCAGCCAGCCACCCGCCTGCTCAATGCGGGCGCGGATGCGGGCTTCCAGTTCGCCCATCAGCCGCCCTCGCGTTGCCGGCACCAGGCTTCGAACTGGGTGACCGAGAGCGGCGGCGCCACCAGCTCGCCCTGCAACTCGTCGCAGCCCCAATCCTGCAGCAGGCTCCACTGCTCGCGCCGGCGCACGCCCTCGGCGCCCACGCGCAGGCCCAGGCCCTGGGCCATCTGCACGATGGCACGGGTCACGGCGCGCGCGCCGTTCTCTTGCGGCAGGCCAGCGATGAAGCTCTGGTCGATCTTGAGCTTGTCCAGCGGCAGCTGGGTGAGGTGTGCGAGTGCCGTGTGGCCGGTGCCGAAGTCGTCCACGGCGATCGTCAGGCCCAGCGCGCGCAGCTGCTGCAGGGTCTCCACCGCGCCGGCCACGTCGTCCATCAGCATGCGCTCGGTCAGTTCCAGCTGCAGCCATTCGCCCGGCACGCCCACCTCGCTCAGCACCGCACGCACGGTGTCGGCAAAGCCCTCCAGGCGGAACTGCACCTGGCTGAGGTTGACGGCGATGCGCGCCTGCGCCACGCCGCGGCGGTGCCAGTCTTGCGCCTGCAGCGCGGCACGGCGCAGCACCCATTGCGAGAGCGGCACCATCAGCGGGTGGCGCTCGGCCACGGCGATGAAGCTCTCGGGCGTCAGCAGGCCGCGCACCGGGTGGCGCCAGCGCAGCAGGGCCTCGGCGCTGACCAGGCGCCCGTGGCGCGGTTCGATCTGCGGCTGGTAGTACAGCTCGAACTCGTCGCGCGCGAGTGCCTCGCGCAGCTGGGTCTCCACCACCAGATCGTTGTAGGCGGTCAGCTCCATCGAGGGTTCGAAGAACTGGTACTGCTTGTCGCCGCGCGCCTTGGCGCCGTACATCGCGGTGTCGGCGTGCTGGATCAGCAGCTCGGGCGTGTCGCCATGCTCGGGGTGCAGGGCGATGCCGATCGAGGGCGTGACGGAGAGCGCGCGGCCCATGGTCTCCACCGGCACCTCGACCACATTGAGCAGGGCCTGCAGCACCTGGTGCACGTCCTCGGGGCCGCGGATGTCTTCGAGCAGCACGACGAACTCGTCGCCGCCGAAGCGGGCCACCTGATCGGTGCTGCGCAGGCAGGTGCGCACGCGCTCGGCCACGGTGACGAGCACGCGGTCGCCCTCCAGATGCCCGAGCGAGTCATTGACGCGCTTGAAGTTGTTCAGGTCGATGAACAGCAGGGCCAGGTGGCCGGCCTTCTGGCGGGCGCGCTGCAGGGCCTGCTGCAGGCGTTCCATGAAGGCGGCACGGTTGAGCATGCCGGTCAGTGCGTCATGGTGCGCCAGGTGATGGATGCGCGCCTGGGCGGCGAGGCGGTCGCGGATGTCGCGCACGATGTTCATGCGCAGGGTCTCGCCGCCGTACTCCATGGTGCGTGCGATCAGCTCCACCGGGATGCGCTCGCCATTGCGGTGCACGATGGCGCTCTCGTAGGCCAGTTCCTGCCGCTCCAGCATCACGCGCGTCACGCGCTCCTGCTCGTCGGGCGCCACGAAGTCCATCACATAGCGGCCCACCAGCTCCTCGCGGCGGTAGCCGATCAGCTCGCACAGCGGCGGGTTGGCGTCGGAGATGGTGCCGCCGCGGTGGAACACGATGCCCTCGACCGTGGCGTGCAGGAACTTGTCGAGCCGGGTCTCGCTCTCGCGCAGCAGGGCCTCGGCGCGGCGGTGCTTGGTGATGTCGTGGATCAGCACGAAGGCGCCGACGACCTGGCCGGCGGTGTCCATGTGCGGCAGCAGGGTGACGTCGATCCACTGCGTCTCGCCGTCGGCGCCGCGCAGCGTGCGCTCGTAGTTGGCCGCCTTGCGCCGCTGCAGCACCTGCACGACGGCGGGCTGGATGGCCTCGTGGGCCGCCGTGCCGATGATGTCGGCCACATGCAGGCCGATGATGCTTTCGGTGGTGAAACCGAAGGTCTCGGCATAGGGCCGGTTGGCGTACAGGCAGCGGTTGGAGCCGGCCTCGTACAGGGCAATCAGCACCGGCACGTTGTCCGCCACCAGGCGCAGGCGCGCCGCTTCCTCGATGGCCGCCTGGGCCTGGGCTTCGAGCTCGCGGCCGTTCAAGGCGCGGCCTCCAGCGTGTCGGCCGCCAGGCACAGGTCTTCCCAGGCGCGCGCCTTCTCCAGCGGGTTGCGCAGCAGGTAGGCCGGGTGGTAGCTCACCACCACCGGCAGATCCAGCGGCCCGCGGTGCACCTGGCCACGCAGCTTGCCCAGCGGCGCCTCGCTGCCCAGCAGCGACTGCACGGCGATGCGCCCCAGTGCCAGGATGACGCGCGGGCGGATCAGCTCGATCTGCCGCAGCAAGTAGGGCCGGCAGGCGGCGATCTCGTCGGGCTCTGGGTTGCGGTTGCCGGGCGGGCGGCACTTCACGGCGTTGGCGATGTAGACCTGTCCGGCCGGCGCGCCGGGCTGGCGGCTGAGCCGTAACGCAGCCAGCATGGCATCCAGCAGCTGGCCCGATGGGCCGACGAAGGGCTCGCCCTGCAAATCCTCCTGCTCGCCCGGGCCTTCGCCCACGATCAACCAATCCGCCGTCTGCAGGCCCACGCCCGGCACGGCCTGGCGGCGCTTCTGGCACAGCCCACAGGCCTGGCAGCTGCGGATGCGCTCTTCCAGCGCCGGCCAGTCGAGACCCGCCACGTCGGAAACGGCGGGCGCCTGCAGCGGCGCCGGTTCACGCAGCGTGTGCAGCAGCTCGGCCACGGGCACGGCGCGGGCGGGTACGGGCGCCACCACGGGCGCGGGTGGCGCGCTGACCGGTGCGATGGCCGGCGCCGCCACGGCAGGCACCGGTGTGGGAGCCGGCGCGGCCCGGCCCGGCTTGCCCGCCGCGCCCGGCCACCAGTTCAGGCCCAGCGCACCCAGCATGGCGCGCTGGCGTTCGTCCCAGCGCGGCGTCATGGCAGGGGCTCCAGGTCCAGGCGCATCACGCGCGCATCCTCGCGTTCGCCTTGCAGGGCCGGGTAGTAGCCCTTGCGCCGGCCCACCTCGCGGTAGCCCAGGTGTTCGTACAGCAGCTGCGCACGCGCGTTGCTCACGCGCACCTCCAGCCACATCTGGCGCGCGCCGCTGCGGCGCTGGTGCTCGTGCAGAGCGCGCAGCAGCTCGCTGGCCAGGCCACGGCCCCAATGGGCGCGTGCCACGGTGATGTTGAGCAGATGCGCCTCGTCCAGCACGCGCTGCAGCACGCAATAGGCCAGCAGCTCGCCGCTCAGCGGTTCGCGCAGACCCCAGAGCAGATGGCCGGCGCTGATGGAGTCGATGAAGTTGCCGCGGCTCCAGGGGTGCGAGTAGGCGGCCTGCTCGATGCCCATGAGCTCGTCCAGATCCTCGACACCGATGTCGATGCGCTCCAGGTGATGACGCAAAACCGCACCCATGGCCGCTCCGGGGCTCAGCGCGCCACGGCGGCCGCAGCCGCCTCGCGCTCGGCGGTGGTCTGGGCCACCTTGTCGCGCACATAGAGCGGCAGGGCCTCGGCGGCGTCCTTCCAGGCCGGTGCGGCCCAGGACTGGCGCGCCAGGGCGGCCAGCGCCGCCGCGCGGCTGCCGCCGGCCTGCCAGCTGGCGGCCGCTTCCGGCGCCAGCAGGGGCTGGGCGCTGCCGGTCCAGGGCGGGGTGGGCGGCCCCCAGGCCTGCTGCAGGTCCTGCGGGTTCCACAGGCCTGGCGCCTGCTCGGCCTGCCAGGCGCTGCCATTCCAGCGGTAGGGAGCGGCGTAGCACTCGCCCATGCGGGCGTCCATCGCCACCCATCCGGCCGTGAAGCCGGAGTTCTGCTGACGCGCGGCCTCGGCCACCAGGGCCAGGCTGTCCAGCTCCAGCACCGGGCGCTCCCAGCCCAGGGCCAGGCCCTGCACCACGGCGCAGACGGCACGCAGGCCGGTGAACGCCCCCGGGCCACGGCCGTAGGCGATGCCGGCCAGCTCGCGGCCTTGCACACCGGCCTCCAGCAGCAGGGCCTGCAGCAGCGGGATCAAGGTGGCCGAGGCCTGGGCGCCGCCGGGCGCGTCGCGCGTCCACGTCTGCCCGTCCGCACGCACCAAGGCCAGGGCGAGCTGGTCGGTGGCGCCATCCAGGGCCAGCAGGGCCTGGGCGGGGGCGGTTTCGGGGGACTGCGGCATAGGGGCGCCAGTGTAGGTTCCCTACTATGGGCGGCATGCGTTGCCTTGCCCCCCTGTTCGCACTGACATTCGCGCTGGCCCTCCCCCCCACCCAGGCGGCCAGCCCACCCCACCTGCCGCCCGCGGTGCAGCAGGCCTTGAAGGCCGCCCAGCTGCCGCCCGAGGCCCTGGCCCTGTGGGTGGCACCGGTGGATTCCACCCGTCCGCGCTGGCGCTGGCGCGAGGCGGCGCCACAGAACCCGGCCTCGCTCACCAAGCTGGCCACCAGCTTCGCCGCGCTGGAGCAGCTGGGCCCGGCCTGGCGCTGGAAGACGCCGGTCTGGCTGGACGGCACGCTGGAGCCCGAGCGCGGCCTCTTGAAGGGCGATCTGGTGATCCAGGGCCGGGGCGACCCCAGCCTGGTGCTGGAGCGCGTGTGGCTGCTGCTGCGCCGCGTGCAGCAGCTGGGCGTGCGCGAAATCCAGGGCGACATCCTGCTCGACAACCGCGCCTTCGCCCCCGACACGCAAGCGGCGGCCGACTTCGATGGCGAACCCTGGCGCGCCGGCAATGTCCGGCCCGACGCCCTGTTGTTCAACTACAAGGCCCACACCCTGCTCGTGCGCCCCGACCCGGCGCGCAGCCAGGCCTGGCTGCAGCTGGACACCGGCCTGCCCCTGGCGCAGGAGCGCGTGCCGCTCAAGCCCGGCCCCTGCCTGGACGGCCGCGGCCAGCTGCGCGCCAGCTGGGTGGAGGAAGCCGGCCGCACCAGCGGCCCGCTGCGCCTGGCCGGCAGCTGGCCCGCCAGCTGTGGCGAAGCCGCCTGGCCGCTGGCCGACCCCGAACCGGCCAGCTACAACGCCCGGCTGATCGAGGCGATGTGGCGCGCCCTGGGCGGCAAGCTCACCGGCTGGGTACGCGCCGGGGCAGCCCCAGCCGAGCGCGCGCCCAGCTTCGAGCTGACTTCGCCACCGCTCGCCGACGTGGTGCAGGACCTCAACAAGCACAGCAACAACCTGATGGCCGAACAGCTCTGGCTGACGCTGGCCCTGCAGGCCGGTCACGAGCCCGCCACGGCCGAGGCCGCCCGCCAGGGCCTGCGCCAGTGGCTGCAGCAGCGCCTGGGCTGGCCCGAGCAGGGCTGGCAACTGGAGAACGGTTCCGGCCTTGCACGCGGCTCGCGCCTCAGCGCCGCGCAGCTGGGCCAATTGCTGCAAGCCGCCTGGGCCAGCCCGGTGATGCCGGAGTTCATGGCTTCGCTGCCCCTCGTGGGCGAGGACGGCACCCTGCGCCGCGAGCCCGAACGCTTCGGCCCGGCTCGCGGCCGCGCCCACTTGAAGACCGGCAGCCTGCGCGATGTGCAGGCCGTAGCCGGCTACCTGCTCACCACGCGCGGCGAGCGCCTGGTCGTCGTGGCCATGATTCAGCACGAGCGCGCCGGCGCTGGCCGACCGGTGCTGGACGCCCTGCTGCGCACCCTCGCCCAGTCCCCCTGAAAGGAAGCCCGATGAACCGCTGGCAGATCCACCCCGAGGTGGCGCGCGCCGAAACCCTGGACAAAGCTTTCTACCTCGACCCCGCCCTGCAGCCCCTGCAGCACGAACGCCTGTTCGCGCGCAGCTGGCAATGGCTGGGTGACCTGGCTGATGTGGCCGAACCGGGCAGTCTGGCGCCGCGCCAGCTGCTGCCCGGTAGCCTGGACGAACCCCTGCTGCTGGCACGCGACGCCGCAGGCACCCTGCGTGCCTTGAGCAACGTCTGCACCCACCGCGGCAACCTGCTGGTGCAGGAACCCTGCCGGGCCGCGAAGCAGATCCGCTGCGGCTACCACTCGCGCCGCTTCGAACTGGACGGCCGCATGGTCTTCATGCCCGCCTTTGAAGAGGCGCTGGACTTCCCCCGCCCCTGCGACGACCTGCCGCGCCTGGACCTGCAAACCTGGGGCGGCCACGGCTATGTGGCGCTGGAAGCACCGCTGGCAGGCTTCGACGCCTTCTTCGGCCCGCTGCAGGAGCGCCTGCACTGGCTGCCGCTGCAGGACTTCCAGAGCGACCCCGCCGCCAGCCGCGACTACGAGTTCGACGCCCACTGGGCGCTCTACGTCGAGAACTACCTGGAAGGCCTGCACATCCCCTTCGTGCACCCGGGCCTGACGCAGACCCTGGACCTGGCCAACTACCGCTACGAGCTGCAGGACTGGGGCAATCTGCAACTGGCCACCGCCCGCGCGGGCGAAACCGCCTTCGAGCTGCCCGCCAGCAGCCCCGAGCACGGCCAGCGCATCGCCGCCTACTACTACTGGGTGTTCCCCAACCTGATGCTGAACTTCTACCCCTGGGGCCTGTCGCTGAACCTGGTGCAACCTGTCGGCCCGGCAAGGACGAGGGTCAGCTTCCGCTCCTATGTGTGGAAGCCCGAACTGCGCGGCCAAGGTGCGGGCGGCGCGCTGGATGAAGTGGAGCTGGAGGACGAAGCCGTCGTCATGACCGTGCAGCGCGGCCTGCGCTCGCGCTTCTACAAGCATGGCCGCTACTCGCCCACGCGCGAGCAGGGCGTGCACCAGTTCCATCGCTTGATTGCCAGGGCAATGGGCGGAGGCTGAACGGCGTCGTCAATTCCGTCGAACCGCGGCGGCGCGCTTCGGGCTCAGACTGGGCCCATGACCACCCGACTCCCGACGTATTTCATTTCCCACGGTGGCGGCCCCTGGCCCTACATGGACGGCCCCTTCCGCCGCCGCTTCGACGTGCTGGAGCGCACCCTGGCCGGCATCCCCGCCGAGCTGCCCGCGCCGCCGCGCGCCGTGCTCGTCGTCACCGCCCATTGGGAGGCGCCGCAATTCCTGCTCAGCGCCCACCCGCAGCCGCCCATGCTGTACGACTACGGCGGCTTCCCACCCCACACCTACGAGGTGCGCTACCCCGCCCCCGGCGACCCCGCCCTGGCCGCCCAGGTGGCCGGCCTGCTGCGCGCCGGCGGACTGCACGCCGCTCTGGATGCCGAACGCGGCTTCGACCACGGCAGCTTCACCACCCTTCAGCCGATCTACCCGCAAGCGAACGTGCCGGTGGTGCAGATGTCCCTGCAGCAAGAGCTGGACCCCGCCCTGCATCTGCACGCCGGCCGGCTGTTGGCGCCGCTGCGTGACGAGGGCGTGCTCATCCTGGCCAGCGGCCTGAGCTTCCACAACCTGCGCAGCTTCGACGCCCGCGGCGCCGCCGCCTCACAGGCCTTCGACAACTGGTTGCGCGAGGCCGTGCTGCAGCCCGACCCTTCAGAGCGCGCCGCGCGGCTGATGCGCTGGGCCGAAGCCCCTGCCGCCCGGCAGGCCCACCCGCGCGAGGACCATCTGCTGCCGCTGATGGTGGCGGCCGGCGCGGCTGGGGCGGATGGGGCGGTGCTGCACTATCACGAGGATGAGTTCTTTGGGGGGTTGGCGGTGTCGGGGTTTCGGTTTGGGGGTGGGTGAGCGCAGTGCTTTGATCGCGGCTCCGAAGTCGTGACCAGCTCGCACTGGCTGGAGGCCAACTACGACCGGCAGGCCGATGCTCTGGCGAGCGACCGCGCTGCAACGATCGCTGCTCGGCAGAAGGCATGCTTGAAGGCCCGCTTTTGTGCCCTGGGCCACTGACTGCGTGTTCAAGTCACGTGCTGAAATGAGAGCGAGGATCGCCAGCGATCGGTAAGCATCGTGTTGAGCCGCGAAATGACTGACCTTGAATGGCGAACCTTTTTCCTCTGCGCGGAGCGAGTCCTCGGTGAAGGCGAATTCCTGCCAGTTCGTAGCCGGTCCTGGTGCTCGTGGACGACCTTTGCACGACTCGGTACCGACGCCGGGTACTGGACCGGTGGCCTGCCTGCGGCCGAGGACGTCTTGGAGACTCACATCGCTGACGCCGGCGTTTGGGGGCAACCGTTCGCGTACTCTGACCTTGCGCACGTAATCGTCCCAAAGCAGTTTTTCTGGGAAACCGAGCCCGGGGCGAACTACCGATGCGGAACCAAGCTTCAGAACATTGGGGCGCTCTCCACCATGCTCTCGGAGATGGCAGTCCCTCATCGGATGGGAAGCCTCGTACTTGAGGTGAAGTGCTACTGACGGTGGGCCCGCGCCGCAAACGCTTCGGAAAGTCTTGCACGCAATGAGGGCGGCGATGGCGAACTGGTCGGTACGCCGGCCAAGGGCGCATTGCGACGACGGCCAGTCGCACGAACAAGCCGATCGGCGCGAATCGGCCTTTGAGCGCGACCGTTCTGCTGCAAGTCTTTTGCGATCTATGACTGGTCGGAGCCATGCGGTAGACCCCGCCGGGGCTTTCGTCCCGGCAGCCGACCTACTTTCTTGCTCGTGCAAGAAAGTAGGCAAAGAACACGCGCCCGCTCCGCTGCCCCCGGCCTGTGGCCGGGGGTTCCCTGCGCTGCTCGGCAGCTACGAAGGGCGAGCAGCCAACAGCCGGACAGCCAACAGCCGGGAAACGGCACCGTGTTTGAAGTCCGGGCTGTTCGGCATTCGACTGTTGGCTGTTGGCTGCTGCCCCTATGCAGGTGCCGAGCAGCACAGAAATGCTGGGCGGCGTGCGGCACGCACGCCCACCCAACTGACTCGGCCCAACTGTCTGAGCGGAGTGCGCGAAGCGAACGCAGCGAGTTTTGGGCCGGCCCAGCATTTCGCGCAGCGCAGGGGACCCGGCCGCAGGCCGGGCGCCGGAATCGGGGCCGTGTTCTTTGCCTACTTTCTTGCACGAGCAAGAAAGTAGGTCGGCTGCCGGGACGACACCCCGGCGGGCTCTCACCCAAAGCGGGCAACACCCTTCGAAGCTCAGACGAAAAATAAGGTTTCTGTCTTGACAGAAATTTCAGATTACCTAGCATCCACCCCATGCAACTCACCGACATCGCCCGCCGCTTCATCGTCCACTGGGGCGAGATGGGCAGCAGCTGGGGCGTGAACCGCAGCGTCGCGCAGATCCATGCCCTGCTCTTCTTCCATGGCCAGCCCTTGCATGCCGAAGAACTGGCCGACACCCTGGGCATCGCGCGCAGCAACGTCAGCACCAGCCTGAAGGAATTGCTGAACTGGAACCTGATCCGCGTCACCCAGGTGCTGGGCGACCGGCGCGATTACTACGAGACCAGCAGCGACGTCTGGGAGCTGTTCCGCACCATCGTGCGCGAGCGCAAGGAGCGCGAATTCGACCCCACGGTGCGCCTGCTGGGCGAACTGGCGCGCGACCCCGCACTGGCCGCCGAGAGCCCCGCCACGCAGGACCGGCTGCGCAGCACCCAGGAGTTCATGCAGACCCTGGGTGCCTGGAGCGAGGAGATGCTGCGGCTCTCGCCCGCCACGCTGGAAAAGATCCTCAAGCTCGGCGCCCAGGTGCAACGCTTCGTGCGCCAGGGCGAGGCCGATGCAAGCAGCCAACCCGTCACCCCCATGCCGCCCCAGCTGCCGCCGTTCTGAACCCAAGCCGGGCGCTCTGCGCCCTTTCTTTGGCCTCTTTATTTCTGTTTTTACTGAAATTTCAGCCATGAACGCCACGCACCCCGAACTCACCGTCTATTACGACGGCAGCTGCCAGCTCTGCCGCGCCGAGATGCACAACCTGATGCTGCGCAACACCGAGGGCCGGATTGCGTTCATCGATGCCGCCGCGCCCGGCTTTGATGCCGCCGCGCTGGGCGTGACGCAGGACGCCCTGATGAACGCCCTGCATGTGCGCCGCCACGCCGATGGGCAGTGGCTGATCGCCGTGCCGGCCTTCGAGGCCCTGTACCGCACGGTGGGCCTGGGCGGGGTGGCCGCCGCCCTGCGCCAGCCCCTGCTGGCCCGCTTGGCCGCGCGCGTCTACCCCTGGGTGGTGCGCAACCGCCACCGCCTGCCGCAGGCCCCGGTGCGCTGGCTGTTCGAGCGTGCGGCCCGCCGCGCGGCGGAGCGTGCCGCCACCCGCCGCTGCAGCTCGAACGGCTGCACCCTCTGAATCCCCCCGAAAGGAAAAGCCATGCAAGTCCTCCATTTCGCAATGACCCTGTTGCTGGCCGTGCTGGGGCCCGTCCTCGCCCTGGGCTACCTCAAACCCATCCTGCTGCGCGTGCTGCGCAGCCAATGCGGCGGCGCGGGCGATGGCGCCGACTTCTGGATCCGCAGCGCCTACGTGCTGGCAATCTGCGGCACCTTGCTGCTCGCGCTGAGCTTCGGCCAGTACCGCCAGGCCGAGACCCTGGACGCGCTGGAACGCGCGCTCTGGCTGGTGGCGGCCGGCACCTTCGGCACCGTGGCCTTCATTGCGCGCCAGGTCTGGCGCCCGGTGCGCGAGACCTTGGCCCGCCGCAGCCTCCCGCCCGCCGCTGCGAAGGAAGCAGCGTGAGAGTCCTGCTGGTGGGCGCCGGTGGCTTCATCGGCCGCCCCACCCAGGCGGCGCTGCAACAGGCCGGCCATGCGGTGCAAACCCTGCAGGGCCGGCTGGACTGGCGGGCCGCCCACCAGCCCGAAGCCTGGCAGCCGCTGCTGGCGGGCGTGGACGCGGTGATCTACCTGCCCGGCACCGTGCGCGACCGACAAGATGGCCAAGAGGGCTGGCTGGAGCGCCTGCACCACCGGGCCCCGGCCGCCTTGGGCCAGGCCTGCGTGGCGTGCGGTGTGCGCCGCTTCGTGCTGGTCTCGGCCCTGTGTGCGGGCGATGCGGCCTACGCCCGCAGCAAGCGCGCGGGCGAGCAGGCCCTGCAAGCACTTGGGGCCGCGCTGGAGCTGCAAATCCTGCAGCCCAGCCTGGTGCTCGGCGCGGGCGGCATCAGCAGCCGGCAGTTTGAATGGCTGAGCCGGCTGCCCTGGCTGCCGCTGCCGCCGCAGCTGCTGCGCTGTCAGGTGCAGCCCCTGCGCGTGGAAGACCTGGCCGAGGCCCTGGTACACGCGCTGCACGCGCCCGCCGCGGCCCGCCCCTGGCAGGCCGTGGGCCCGCGCGCGGCCACCCTGGCGGCGTGGATTGCGCAACGCCGCGCCGCACGCGGCCAGGCGCCAGCCCGCATCCTGCGGCTGCCGCAAGGCCTGGTGCGCGCCAGCGCCCGGCTGGGCGATGCCCTGCCCTTCAGCAGCTGGAGCCGCGAGGCGCTGGCCCTGCTGGAGCAGGACAGCGTGGCCAGCTCGCCGGCAGAAGCCGCGCGCTTTGCCGCGCTGCTGGGCCACGAACCGCGCGAACCGCTGCAAGGAGCCTGGGCATGAGACCGCTGCGCCGCGACGGCCCGCGCCTGGCGCTCGTGCTGGTGTGGCTGGGCACGGCCGCCGCCAGCCTGTGGGATGGCGGCCGCGCCGGCCAGCAGCTGCTGCTCGCCAGCGGCGTGGCCGCGCTGCCGGCGCTGGGCCTGGTGTGGGCCGGCGCACTGTGGGACGCCGCCATCGGCCTGGCCCTGGCACTGCACCCGCGCAAACGGGTCTACGCCCTGGCCCTGGCCGGCATGCTGCTGATGACCCTGCTGGCCACGGCCCTGCAGCCCGCGCTGTGGCTGGACCCGCTGGGCCCGCTGCTGAAGAACCTTGCCATTGCCGCCCTGCTGCTGCAGGGCCTGCACAAGCCATGAACACCTACCTGACGCTCAAGTGGCTGCACATCGTCTCCAGCGTGCTGCTGGTGGGCACGGGCTTCGGCTCGGCGTTCTATTTGTTCTTCGCCAACCGCCAGCCCAGCCTGCAGGCCCGCGCCGTGGTGGCGCGTCTGGTGGTGCGGGCGGACACCTGGTTCACCACGCCCGCGGTCATCGTGCAGCCGCTCAGCGGCGCGGCCCTGGCGCACCTGGCCGGCTGGCCGCTGGACACGCCCTGGCTGCTGCTCTCGCTGGGCCTGTACTTCTTTGCCGGCGCCTGCTGGTTGCCGGTGCTGGGGCTGCAGCTGCGCATGGCGCGCACGCTGGAGCGCTGCGTACAGCAAGGCAGCGCCCTGCCCGCCCAATACGCCCGCGACCAGCGTGCCTGGGAATGGCTCGGCTACCCGGCCTTCACGGCCATGCTGGCGGTGTTCTGGTTGATGGTGAACAAGCCCGTGCTGGGCTGAACTCAGGCGCAGAGCGCCTGCCAGCCGGCGTAATCCGGACGGGGCTGCCAACCTTCGGGCGGCTGGCCCAGCGCGCACCAGCCGCGCAACTGCTCGGCCAGGGCCGAGTAGGCGCCCAGGAAGCTCGCCGGGCCCAGGCTCAGGCGGTGCACGCCGGCGGCGGGCAGGGCCTGGCGCGGGGGCAGGCCGGGCAGCCACATCAGGTTCAGTGCGGCCGGAACCGCTTGCGCCAGCCGGCCGGCCGTGGCCAGGTCGGCGAGCCCCGGCAGGAACACACCGTCGGCTCCGGCGGCGGCGTAGGCCTGCGCACGCGCCAGCGCCAGGCCCTCGCGCGCGCTGGGCTCGCCCACGGCGAGCAGAAAGCTGTCGCAGCGGGCATTGAGGAACAGCGGCCGCTTGCCCAGGCGCTGGCGGATGGCGCGCAGCTTGGCCGCCAGCTGCTCGGCCGGGGCCAGACCGTCCTCGATGTTGATGCCGGCCACGCCCAGCTCGGCCAGTTCCCGCACGCGTGCCGCCACGGCCTCGGGCTCGCTGCCGTAGCCGGCTTCGATGTCCACGCTCAGGGGCACCCGCGCCACGCGCAGCAGGCGCACTACCGCCGCCTTCAGTTCGGCCCAGGGCAGCTGCTGGCCATCGGGCCAGCCGAGCGACCAGGCCAGGCTGGCGCTGGACGTACCCAAAGCCTGTGCACCGGCCTGCTGGGCCAGCAGGGCGCTGGCGCCGTCCCAGACGTTGACGAGCACAAAGGCCTCAGAGCCTTGGTGGAGAAAGCGGAAGCGGTCGACGGGGTGCATGGCGCGACAGGGGTTCGAGAAGCGGCGCACTCTAGGCCTCGCCCGCGCCGCTTTCGGACCTGTTCCTGCTAGCCGTGCCGCACGGCGTAGATGGGGGGCAAATGCGTGGACACGGTCTGCCAGGAGTCGCCGCCATCACCGCTGGCCCACAGGCTGCCGGTGGTGGAGCCCATCAGCAGGCTCTGGCCGTCCGCGCCCACGTCCAGGCCATGGCGGTAGATCAGGTCGTAGCAATGCTGCTGGGGCAACCCGCTGCGCAGGGTCTCGAAGCTCTGGCCGCCATCGCGCGTGCGGGTGACGCACAGGGCGGCATCCACCGGGATGCGGCGCTCGTCCTTCACGGCCGGGGCGAACCAGGCGGTCTGCGGGTCGCTCGGGTGCGCCGCCACCGCGAAGCCGAAGCTGGAGGGCGCGGGTTTGAGCTCCTGCCAGAGCGCGCCGTGGTCCGCGCTGCGCCAGATGCCGCAGTGGTGCTGGGTCCACAGCACATCGGGTGCGGCGGCGCAGCGCTGCACGCGGTGTGGGTCTTGGATGTTGGGATCCTCCGCGCGTTCGGGTGGCATGAAGTCGGCGCGCATGCCCTGGGTGTGCACGCGCCAGCTGGCACCGCCATCGCGCGTGCGCCACACGCCGCCGCAGCTGATGCCGATGAGCAGGTCGTTCGCATCCTGCGGGTGCGGGCAGATGGAGTGGATGCCGGGCTCGGGGTAGCCGCCGCCGAACCACTCCAGCCGCTGCGGCAGGTTCCAAAGCGACTCCACCAACTGCCAGCTCTGGCCCCGGTCGCGCGAGACGAACAGGCCGCCGGGCAGGGTGCCGCACCACAGGCTGCCGTCGACGGCGCGCTCCAGGCACCAGATCAGGTTGAGCTTCCAGGGGAAGGGCTGCTCGGGCTCCGCCGGCTGCTCGGGGTAGGTCGGGCAGGCCACCTCGCGCCAGCTGGCGCCGGCGTCGTCACTGGCATGCAGCTTGACGCCGAAATGCCCGAGGTTCAGCGCCGCCAGCATGAAGCCGCTGGCATCGGGCGGCAGCACCATGCTGACGGGCTCGGCCACGAAGCTCAGGCGCGCGATGCGCCAGGCGCCGCCGGCCTCGCGCTGCAGTTCGAAGAGGCCCTTGCGGGTGGCCACCCAGGCGCGCGAATCGCTCATGCTCAACCTCCGGAAAGTGCCTGCAGCACATGGACCTGGCTGTCGGGCCGCAGGGTTTGGTAGATGTCCTGGCTGCGCCGTCCGTCAACGAACACCGCCACATTGGGGCGCAGCGCGCCCTGATCGTCGAGCACATAGCCGCGCAGGCGCGGGTTCAGTGCAAAGGCGGCGTCCAAGGCTTCGGCCAGCGTGGCTGCGGCGCAGTCCAGCACCGGGGTGTCGGTGAAGCGGCGCAGCTGCGGCGTGAACTGGATGCGGGCCATGAGGGGCACGATGCTGCAGGGTCGGCGCCGCTGCCACAAGTGACCCCGGACAATCCCGCCCATGCCCGACACCGACGCCCGATTGACCGAGCTGGAAATCAAGGCCAGCTTCACCGACGACTTGCTGGAGCAGCTGAACGACGTGATCGCGCGCCAGCAGCAGCAGATCGACGCGCTGCAGCGCGAACTGCTGGCACTGCGCCAGCAGGTGCGCGAAATGCCCAGCGCGCCCGGCAGCGTGCGCGATGAGCGCCCGCCGCATTACTGAAGGGATCAGGGCCGATAGAGGAAGCGCTTGTCCTCGCGGTAGTCCGCCCCCAGCAAGGGGTTGTGCAGCTCGATGACGCGGCGCTGCGCCAGGCGCGCGCGCCGCAGTTCGTCGCCGTGCAGCGCGGTCAGCAGCGCCGTCAGCTCGCCGCGCGCGTGCAGGCGCAACAGGCCCGCCTCCAGCGCCTGCGCCAGGGCGGCGTTGCCGGGCGCCACGAAGAACAGCATCGGCGCGGGGTAGCGCAGCGCCAGCAGGGGCTCGACCTCGAAGCGCGCGGCCTGCTGCCGGGCCTCGCTCCAGATCTCCAGTGCGGAGCGCGGGAACGCATCCACCGAGCCCTGGGCCAGGCGGGCGAACAGGCCCTCGAAGCTGGGCACGGCATCCACCTGCAGGCCATTGGCCTCCAGCACCTGGCGGTCCGGCCAATCGCTGCCCTGCACGAAGCGCAGGCGGCGCAGATCGTCCAGCGTGCGCAGGCCGGCGAAGCGGGCTGCCTCGCCCTTGCGGATGAGCAGCAGGCGCCAGCCGTAGAGCCCGCCGTAGATCGGCACGGGCACGGCGCGCAGGCGCTGCTCGCGCGCCTGGCTGGCCATGCTCCAGACCAGGTCGATGACGCCGCTGTCGCTCTCCAGTTCACGCAGCGCGCGTGCCTGGATGATGGGCTGCGCCGTCAGCTCGATCTGGTGTGGCCGGCCCGAGGCGGCCAGCACCGCCCGCAGCAGGCGCAGGGGGTAGAAGCGCTCCAGATCCACATCGCGTGGCGGGCGTGGAATGCGGGCGCGCAGCACCTGCGCCCGCGCCCGCCCCGGCCAGAGCGCCGCGCCGGCACCGGCGCAGGCCCACAGCAGGCCGCTGCGCCGCGTCGTCAGGGCCGCCACCACAGGCGCTCGTCCGCCAGCGGCGTGGCGCTGGGCAGCAATGGGTTGTGCAAGGCAATGCGCCGCCGCTCCCCCAGATGCAGGGCCTTCAGCGCCGCGCCATGGTGGCGCTGCAGCAGGCGATCCAAGTCGCCCTGCTCCACCATGCGCAGCAGGCCCTGTTCCAGGGCTTCGGCCAGATCGGGCCGCTGCGTGCTGACGAAGAAGTACTCCGCCGCGGGGTAGTGCAGCAGCAGGTGCGGCTCCAGCGCCACGGTCTGACTCTCGCGCGCGAGCTCGTACTCGACCTCGGTCACCCCGCGCGGAAAGGCGTCGGCGCGGCCGCGCGCCAGCATGGCGAAGAGCTGGTCGTAGCGGGCCGTGGTCAGCACCCGCAGGCCGTTCGCGCGCAGGATCTCAGTGTCCGGCCAGTCATGCCCCTGCAGCAGGGTCAGCGCACGCAGGCCCTCCAGGTCCTGCACGGCGCGCAGGGCATCGCGCCGGCTCTGCGGCACCAGCAGCACGCGCCAGCCGAACAGGCCGCGGTAGATGGGAATGCGGATGGGCCGCAGCGCCTGCTCGCGTGCCGCGCTGGTGACGGACCAAGCCACATCCACCGCACCGTCGGGCTCCTGCAGTTCGCGCAGGGCGCGGCTTTGCACCATCACCTGTTCGCTGGGCTGCAGCTCGACCTCCCAGCCGCTGCGCTGCAGCGCCTGCTCCAGCAAGGCCAGCGGGTACCAGCGGCGCAGCTCGAATTGGCGCTGCGGGCGCGGAAAGCGCACGCGCGGCCGCGCCGCACCCGCTCCGGCCCCGGCGGCCGTGGCCGACTGCAGGGACGCCGCGCACAGGCTCAGGCAGTCACGGCGCCGCATCACCGGCTGCTCAGAAGTGGATGCCGCGCATCATCTGCTGCATGGCGATGGCCTCGGGCGAGAGCTGCGGCTTGCCCAGCTTGCCCACTGCATCGCCCTTGGCCGCCTCGCTGTCCGGGAACATGCGGAAGCTGGTGTTCATGACGATCTGCGCCACGCGCGGCGCAAAGGCGTGCAGCAGCTCGCCCGTCTTGCCCAGGCGCGTGGCGATGCGCACCGGCTTGGCGATGCAGGCCTGCGCCACCATGTCGGCCGCTTCCTCGGGGCTGAGCGTGGGCACGTTGTTGTAGATCTTGGTGGGCGCAATCATGGGCGTGCGCACCAGCGGCATGTTGATGGTGGTGAAGGTCACGCCCTGGTCGGCGTACTCGCTCGCGGCGCAGCGCGTCCAGGCATCCAGCGCGGCCTTGCTGGCCACATAGGCCGAGAAGCGCGGCGCGTTGGTGAGCACGCCGATGGAGCTGATGTTGACCACATGGCCCTTGCGCTTCTTCACCATGCCCGGCAGCAAGCCCAGGGTGACGCGCAGGCAGCCGAAGTAGTTCAGCTGCATGGTGCGCTCGAAGTCGTGGAAGCGGTCGTAGCTGTTCTCGATGGCGCGGCGGATCGAGCGGCCGGCGTTGTTGATGAGGAAGTCCACGCCGCCGAACTCGCTCTCCAGCCAGGCCACCAACTCGGCACAGCTCTCCATGTCGGCGATGTCGGCGCTGCGCGCGAACACCTGGGCGTCTGCGCCGGCATGCTCCTTGATCTCGGCCACGGCTTCGTCGAGCTTGACCGGGTCGCGCGCGCAAATCACCGTGATGGCGCCAGCCTCGGCGAACTTCTTGGCCGCCGCCAGGCCAATCCCTGAGCTGCCACCCGTCACCAGCACGACCTTGCCGCCACAGGCGCCGCGCAGGCTGCGGTCGATGTGCAGATCGGGGTCGAGGTGGCGCTCCCAGTAATCCCAGATGCGCCAGGCGTAGTCGTGCAGGTTCGGGCATTCGATGCCGCTGCCCTTCAGCGCGGCCAGGGTCTCGCGACAGTCGAAGCGCGTGGGGTAATTGATGAACTGCAGCATGTCCTCGGGCACGCCAAGGTCCTTCATCACCGCGTTCTTGACACGCCGCACCGGCGCCAACGCCATCATTCCCTTCTTCACGCTCTTGGGAATGAAGCCGAACAGCGCGGCATTGATGAACAGGTTCATCTTGGGCGCATGGGCGGCGCGGCTGAAGATGTCGAGCACATCGCCGACGCGGTACCCCTTGGGGTCCACCAGGTGGTAGCAGCCGCCACCCTCCTCGACCTGGTGGCTGATGTGGTCGAGTGCGTTGACGACAAAGTCCACCGGCACGATGTTGACGCGGCCGCCCTCCAAGCCGACGGCGGGGAACCAGGGCGGCAGGATCTGGCGCAGGCGCTGGATCGGCTTGAAGAAGTAGTAGGGGCCGTCGATCTTGTCCATCTCGCCGGTCTGCGAGTCCCCCACCACCATCGCGGGCCGGTACACGGTCCACGGCTTCTTGCAGGACTTGCGCACGATCTTCTCGGACTCATGCTTGGTCAAGAAGTAAGGATGGTCCAGGCCTTCGGCCTCGTCGAACATGTCCTCGCGGAACACGCCCTCGTAGAGGCCGGCGGCGGCGATCGAGGAGACGTGGTGCACATGGCCGGCATCGATGGCCTGGCAGAGCTCGACGAAGTGGCGCGTGCCGTCGATGTTGACCTTGACCTGCGACTCCTCGTCGGCCTCCATGTCGTAGATGGCGGCCAGGTGGTAGGCGTGATCGATCTGGCCCTTGAGCGCCTTGATCTGATCGGCAGCCACGCCCAGCTTCTTGCTCGTCAAGTCGCCCCACACCGGCACCACGCGCGCCTTGCTCGCGCCCCAGAACTCCTGCAGCTTGGGCAACTTGTCGCGGCTGGCTTCACGCATCAGGACGTAGACCGTGCTGCCCTTGCGCGCCAGCAGCTTCTTGACGAGCCGTTTGCCGATGAAGCCGGTGGCGCCGGTGACGAAATACTGCATGCGGTTCTCCTGACGGGGGCGGTGCTGCGCTGGGGTTCTCGGGATGGGCTTGGTCGATTCTTCTGCAGCCCCACCGGCCCGCAGAGCCGCACTAACCCGAGCCCAAGCGCGGCAAGAGCGCCGCGCGCAAGGGCTCCAAACCCCGCCTTCTCATAGAGGGCACACACTAGGAAAGCTGCTCGCCGCGCAGAGGGGTGCCACCTATAGTGACTCCACCGTCGCAGGGTGCCTGCGGCGTTCTACCCACACCCTGCCAGGAGATACACATGGTCAAGAAACTGCAGAAGATGGCCGGCAAGAAGGCCGCGCCCGCGGCCAATGGCTTCAACCCCGCCCACCTGCTCGACGGTCAGATCGCCCAGAACGTGCGCGACTCCGCCCAGCAGATTTGGGCCGCCGGCCTGGCTGCCTTCAGCAAGACGCAAGGCGAAGGCGGCAAGGTGTTCGATGCCCTGGTGAAGGAAGGCATGAACCTGCAAAAGAAAACCCAGAACCTGGCCGAGCAGAAGTTCGGTGCCGTGGCCAGCAAGATGACCGGCATGGCCAATGAAGTCGGCTCCAAGGCCGGCCAGCAGTGGGACAAGCTGGAGTCGATCTTCGAAGAGCGCGTCGCCCGCGCCCTGAAGAGCCTGGGCGTGCCCAGCGGCAAGGACATCGGCTCGCTGATCGCCCGCATCGACGCGCTGTCGGCCGCCGTCGGCTTTGCCCCGAGCAAGAAGGCCAGCAAGCCGGCCAAGAAGGCCGAGCCGAAGGCAGCCGCCAAGCCGGTGGCCAAGAAAGCCGCTGCCAAGCCGGCCGCCAAGCCGGTGGCCAAGAAGGCCGCTGCCAAGCCGGCCGCCAAGCCTGTGGCCAAGAAGGCTGCTGAGCCCAAGGCCCCGGCCAAGCGCGCCGCCGCGCCCCGCAAGGCTGCCGCCAAGCCCGCCGCGCCCGTGGCCGCTCCGGCCGCTGAAGCCGCTCAGGCCTGATCCCAGCGCGGCGTGATGCCGCGCCTGGACGCCTCAGACGCCGTGAACTCCGTCGCTGCACGCCCGGGTTCACGGCGTTGTCTTTCCGGCCTCGCCCCCCATCTGCCGGGGTAAGCCCGAGCCCGCAGCCCCGCTGCCGCTGCCTACAGTCCGCCCCCGCATGAACGCCAAGCGTCCTACGACCGCCCACAAGCCCCGCATCGGCCTGGCCCTGGCCGGCGGCGGGCCGCTGGGCGCGATCTACGAGGTCGGCGCCCTGTGTGCGCTCGAGGAGTCGATCGAAGGCCTGGACTTCAGCGACTGCACCGGCTTCATCGGCGTCAGCGCCGGCGGCATCATTGCCGCCTGCCTGGCCAATGGCCTGACGCCGCGCGAGTTGTGCGCCGGCTTCATCGAGAACAGCTCGGCCCCACCCGACCATTTCGACCCCGCGGTGCTGCTGCACCCGCACTGGAACGAGTACGCCGAGCGCATCAAGCGCTTGCCGCAGCTGGTGGGCGAAGCCTTCTGGCGCGTGCTGGTGGAGCGCCGCTCGCTGCTGGGCGCGCTGGAGCTGCTGGGCCGCGCCCTGCCCACCGGCTTGCTGAACAGCGACGCGCTGGCCGCCCAGCTCAAAGCCATGTTCAGCCTGCCCGGCCGCAGCGACGACTTCCGCGGGCTGAAGAAGCGCCTGCTGCTGGTGGCCACCGACCTGGACTCGGGCGAGACCATCGCCTTCGGCCGCCCGGGCTGGGACCACGTGCCCATCAGCCGCGCGGTGCAGGCCAGCGCCGCGCTGCCCGGCCTGTACCCGCCGGTGGAGATCGACGGCCGCCACCTGGTGGACGGTGCGCTCAAGAAGACCATGCACGGCAGCCTGCTGCTGGATCAGGGCATCGACCTGATGTTCATGCTCAACCCGCTGGTGCCTTACGAGGTGAGTGCCGACGACCGCCACCTGCGCGCCAAGCCGCGCATCCCCAAGCTGGTGGACGGCGGCATGCCGGTGGTGCTGAGCCAGATGCTGCGCTCGCTCATCCACTCGCGCCTTGAGCTGGGCATGAAGGCCTACTCCAAGAGCCACCCGAACACCGACATCGTGTTCTTCGAGCCCGACCACCGCGACGCCGAGCTCTTCCTGGCCAACACCTTCAGCTACCGCCACCGCCGCGAGTTGGCCGAGCACGCGTACCAGGCCACCCGCGCCGATCTGCTGCGCCGCGCGCCCAAGCTCAAGCCCGTGCTGGCACGCCACCACCTGAGCCTGCGCGAGGACCGCCTGCTCGACCCGACGCGGGTGCTGGTGGACGTCTGGGACACCCCCAGCCACACCCCGACCGAGCGGGCGCTGCTGCACCTGGACGAGATCCTCAGCCTGCTGGAGAGCCGGGTCGATCACTCGGGCTCGCTGAGCGGCACGGCCTGACAGGCACGCGTGCGAGGGAAGGCAATACCTCACGCCGGGCCACTCGGCATGCCACGCGCTACGGGTTTCCCTGCGCCCGCCCGCACTGAAACAAGCTGTGAGCAACCGCTACATTCGCCGCGCAATGGCCCCTTGGTGGGCCCTGGAGATCGATCGCATGCAACGCCTTCCCCATCTGGTCGTCCTTGCCATGCTGGCCGCCGCGAGCCTGGGAGCCCAGGCACAGACTCTCGGCCGCATCGAGCGCAGCAGCACCTTGACGGTGGCCTACCGTGACGGTGCGATGCCCTTCTCCTACGTGCTGCCGGGCCAGAAGGAACCGGTCGGCCTGGCCATCGACCTGTGCAAGGAAATCGCCCAGGGCCTGAAGCGCGACCTGAACCTGCACGACCTGCGCATCCGCTACGTGGCCGTGCCAGCCGCCGAGGCCATCCACGCGATCCAGCAGGGCAAGGCCGACATCGAGTGCAGCAGCACCACCGACACGCGGCAGCGCCGCGAAGAGGTGAGCTTCAGCCACCACCACTTCTATGCCGGCGTGCAACTGATGACGCGCGTGAATGCCGGTGTGAAGGACTGGAAGGACATCGCCAAGCGCAGCGTCACCGTCACCGCCGGCACCAGCGCGCGCGACGTGCTGGCCCGCCACAAGCTCACCAAGGACCTGAAGTTCAACGTCATCGAGGGCGCGGACTTCGCCGAATCCTTCCGCCATCTGAACAACGGCAAGGCCGATGCCTGGGCGCTGGAAAACGTGCTGCTGGTGGGCATGCGCGCCTCCGACCGCAACCCGCGCGCCTGGGAGATCGTGGGCGAGCAGCTCAGCGTCGAGCCTTATGCGCTGATGTTCAAGAAGGGCGACGCCGACTTCCAGCGCGCCGTGAACAAGGAGCTGGAGCGCATCTTCCAGTCGGGCGAGTACCAGAAGATGTACGAGCGCTGGTTCATGCAGCCGATTCCGCCGCGCAACGTGAACCTGAAGCTGGAGCCCGGCGCACTGCTGCGCGCGCAGATGCGACGCCCGAAGTCGGTGATTCCCGACTGGAACTGATCCCGGAAGAAACAAGGGGCGCCGCGGCGCCCCTTGCTCATTCAGCCCAGATACCGTGAGCGCAGATGCGCCTGGAAGTGCGCCGGGTTCAGCACCTCACCGCTGGCGCGCTGCACCAGTTCCGGCGTTTCCCAGCGCGAACCCTGGCTCCAGATCTTGGCCTGCAGCCAGTCGAACACGGGCGTGAGCTCGCCGCGCGCAATGCCGGCATCCAGGCCCGGGATCTCCTTGCGCATGGTGGCGAACCACTGCGCGGCGTACATGGCGCCCAGGGTGTAGCAGGGGAAGTAGCCGATCAGGCCCTCGGGCCAGTGCACGTCCTGCATGCAGCCGTTGGTGTAGTTGCCTTCGGTGGAGAGGCCCAGCAGCTCCTGCATCTTGGCGTTCCACAGCGCGGGGATGTCCTCGCACTCGATCTCGCCCTCCACCAAGGGGCGCTCGATCTCGTAACGCAGGATCACATGGCAGGGGTAGGTCACCTCGTCGGCATCCACGCGGATGAAGCCCGGCTTCACGCGCGTCAGCAGCTTGTGCAGGTTCTCCGGCTCCCACGCGGGCTGCGCGCCCAGGTGCTTCATCAAGAGCGGCGAGAGCTGCTGCGCGAAGCCCGGGTGCGAGCCCAGCTGCATCTCGAAACTGAGCGACTGGCTCTCGTGCAGCCCCATGGAGCGCGCGTTGGCGATCGGCAGGCCCAGCCACTCGCGCGGCAGGTTCTGCTCGTAGCGACCATGGCCGGTCTCGTGGATCACGCCCATCAGCGCGGGCAGCGCGTCGTCTTCCTTGTAGCGCGTGGTCATGCGCACGTCCTCGGGCACGCCGCCGCAGAACGGGTGGGCCGATTCGTCCAGGCGCCCGGCCTCGAAGTCGAAGCCCATCAGCTTCATCGCCGCCAGGCCCAGTTCGCGCTGCGCGGCCTTGTCGAAGGGGCCGGTCGGCTGGATCACGGTCTCACTGGCCTGGCGCGCCTGCACGTCACGGATCAGGCCGGGCAGCCACTGGCGCAGGTCGCCGAACACGCGGTCGATGTCTCTGCTTCGCATGCCGGGCTCGTACTGGTCGAGCAGGGCGTCGTACTTGCTCAGACCGGTGGCCTGGCTGAGGTGGCCGGCAGCCTCGCGCGTCAGCTTCACCACTTCCTTGAGGTTGGGCAGATGGCCCTTCCAGTCGTTGGCCTTGCGCTGTTCGCGCCAAGCGTGGCCGCTGCGCGAGGCGGCCAGGCTCATGGCCTCCACCAGGGCCTGCGGCAGCGCGTTGCTGGCGCGCCAGCTGCGCTTCATCTCGCGCAGCGAGGCGCGCTCGAAGTCCCCCAGGCCCTCGCCCTCGGCCTGTTCCAGCAGGGTCTTCAGCTCGGGCGCGGTGGCCAGCTCGTGCAGCAGGCCACCCATCTCGGCCAGCGCCGCGGCGCGCGCCTCGTTGCCCTTGGGCGGCATGAAGGACTGCTGATCCCAGGAGGCGATGGACTGCAGATGCCCCAGGCGGTGCATGCGATGGTGGCGGCGGACGAGGTCGGCGTAGGCGTTCATGTTTGGATCCAATCTACGGAAGCGTCCATTCTGCGGGCCAGACCCACAGCAGCGCGGAAGTCATCAGGAGGTAGCGCAAAAACTTGCCGATGCCCATGTACAGCAGGCAGGGCCAGAAGGGCAGGCGCAGCCAGCCGGCCACGGCGCACAGCGGGTCGCCCACCACCGGCAGCCAGGAAAGCAGGCAGGCCTTGGGGCCGAAGCGCTGCAGCAGCTGCAGCAGGCGTGGGTGGCGTGGCTGGTGCTGGCGCCAGCGCTCGTAGCCGCGCTCGGCGCCATAGCCCATGCCCCAGCTGATGCCGCCGCCCAGCGTGTTGCCCAGCGTGGCGACCCCGATGGCCGGCCAGAACAGCGCCGGGTCGGCCTGGATGAGCGCGAACACCACCGGCTCCGAACCCATGGGCAGCAACGTGGCCGAGACCAGCGCCACCAGGAACACCGCCGGCAGCCCCACGGCGGGCAGCGCCAGCCAGGCCAGCAGGGCGGCAATGTGGGTGGACAACCAAGCTTCCATGGGGCGCGGATTCTGACCGGGGTCGAAAAACCGCACCCAGTTACACTTCTGCCCCTTTTTTAGGCAGTTCCCCTTGGTCTCCACCCCCCTGCGCATCGGCAATCACGAGCTGCCGAACCGGCTGTTCGTTGCGCCCATGGCGGGGGTGACGGACCGGCCGTTCCGCAAGCTGTGCAAGCGCCTGGGCGCGGGCCATGCGGTAAGCGAGATGGTGACCAGCCAGAAGGCGCTTTGGCACAGCCTGAAGACCAGCCGGCGTGCCGACCACCAGGGTGAGACCGCGCCCATCGCCGTGCAGATCGCCGGCGTGGACCCGGCCGAGATGGCCGAGGCGGCGCGCTACAACATCGAGCGCGGCGCCCAGATCATCGACATCAACATGGGCTGCCCGGCCAAGAAGGTCTGCACCAAATGGGCCGGCTCGGCGCTGATGCAGGACGAGCCGCTGGCGCTGGCGATCGTCGAGGCCGTGGTGCAGGCCGCGGGTGCGGTGCCGGTGACGCTGAAGATGCGCACCGGCTGGTGCCAGTCGCACAAGAACGCGCTCGCCATCGCCCAGGGCGCCGAGGCGCGCGGCATCCAGCTGCTCACCATCCACGGCCGCACGCGCGAGCAGGGCTACGGCGGCGAGGCGGAGTATGAAACCATCGCCGCCGTCAAGCGCGCACTGAAGATCCCGGTGGTGGCCAACGGCGACATCGATTCGCCCGAGAAGGCCGCCGCCGTGCTGGCCGCCACGGGTGCGGACGCGCTGATGATCGGCCGCGCCGCCCAGGGCCGGCCCTGGATCTTTGGCGACATCCTGCACTTCTTCGCTCATGGCACGCACCGCCCCGCGCCGCGCGTGGCCGAGGTGCTGGACTGGCTGCTGGAGCACCTGGACGAGCACTACGGCCTGTACGGTGAATTCACTGGCACTCGCAGCGCGCGCAAGCACATCGGCTGGACGCTCAAGACCCTTCCCGATGGCGAGGCCCTGCGCCAGCAGATGAACCAGCTGGACAGCAGCGCGGCCCAGCAGGCCTGGCTGCGCGACACCTTCACGCGCCTGGGCCAGCAGTTCGAGCGCCTGCCCGCCGCCAACGACAGCCAGGCCCTGTGCGCCTGAACCCGAAGAACGACAAGCAATGGACCTCAAGCCCATCGACGTCTGCGTGCGCGAGAACCTGGAAGCCTACTTCCGCGACCTCGACGGCGAGACCCCGCATTCCCTGCACGACATGGTGATCAAGCTGTGTGAGAAGCCCCTGCTCGAAGTGGTGATGGCACGTTGCGAAGGCAACCAGAGCCGCGCCGCCGAGTGGCTGGGCATCAACCGCAACACCCTGCGTCGCAAGCTGAACGATCACAACCTCCTCTAAGGACAGCCCATGGCCCTCACCGCCCTGCTCTCGGTCTCCGACAAGACCGGCATCCTCGAATTCGCCCAGGGCCTGCACGCCCTCGGCTGCAAGCTGCTCAGCACCGGCGGCACCGCCAAGCTGCTGGCCGACAACGGCCTGCCCGTGACCGAGGTGGCCGAGCACACCGGCTTTCCCGAAATGATGGACGGCCGCGTCAAGACCCTGCACCCGAAGATCCACGGCGGCCTGCTGGCGCGCGGCGACCTGCCCGAGCATGTGGCCGCTCTTGCAGAGCACGGCATCACCCGCATCGACATCCTGGCCGTCAACCTCTATCCGTTTGAAGCCACCGTGGCCAAGCCGGGCTGCACGCTGGAAGACGCGATCGAGAACATCGACATCGGCGGCCCGGCGATGGTGCGCAGCGCGGCCAAGAACTGGAAGGACGTGTCGGTGCTGACCGACGCCGCCCAATACGCCGAGGTGCTGGCCGAGCTCAAGGCCGGCGGCAAGACCAGCGACGCCACCCGCTTCAAGCTCAGCGTGGCCGCCTTCAACCGCATCGCCCAGTACGACGCCGCCATCAGCAACTACCTCAGCAGCGTGCAGGCCGACGGCAGCCGCAGCGAGTACCCGGGCCAGATGAACAGCTGCTTCGTCAAGGTGCAGGACCTGCGCTATGGCGAGAACAGCCACCAGAGCGCCGCGCTCTACCGCGACCTGTTCCCCGCGCCGGGCTCGCTGGTGACGGGCAAGCAGTTGCAGGGCAAGGAGCTGAGCTACAACAACATCGCCGACGCCGACGCCGCCTGGGAATGCGTGAAGAGCTTCAGCGCCCCGGCCTGCGTGATCGTGAAGCACGCCAACCCCTGCGGCGTGGCCGTGGCCGCCAGCCCGGCCGAGGCCTATGCCAAGGCCTTCAAGACCGATCCGACCTCGGCCTTCGGCGGCATCATCGCCTTCAACCGCCCAGTGGACGGCGCGGCGGCCGAAGCGGTGAGCAAGCAGTTCGTCGAGGTGCTGATGGCGCCGGCCTTCACGCCCGAGGCGCTGGCGGTCTTCAAGTCCAAGGTGAACGTGCGCCTGCTGCAGATCGAGCTGCCGCCCGGCGGCGCTACGCCCTGGCTGCAGGGGCGCAATGCCGGTGACAGCAAGCGCGTGGGTTCGGGCCTGCTGCTGCAGAGCGCCGACAACCACTTCCTGAAGCCGGAAGACCTGAAGGTCGTCACCAGCCTGCAGCCCAGCGCCCAGCAGCTGGACGACCTGATGTTTGCCTGGACCGTGGCGCAGTACGTGAAGAGCAATGCCATCGTCTTCTGCGGCGGCGGCATGACCTTGGGCGTGGGCGCCGGCCAGATGAGCCGCGTGGATTCGACCAAGATCGCCGCCATCAAGGCCAGCAACGCTGGCTTGAGCCTGCAGGGCTCGGTGGTGGCCAGCGACGCCTTCTTCCCCTTCCGCGACGGCCTGGACGTGCTGGCCGATGCCGGTGCGAGCTGCGTCATCCAGCCCGGTGGCTCGATGCGCGACGAGGAAGTCATCGCCGCCGCCAACGAACGCGGCATCGCCATGGTCTTCACCGGTGTGCGCCACTTCCGCCATTGAGGCCCTGCCACCGCCCCGTCACGGTCGCGTGCCGGCCGTGACTTCCGACCAAAGGCCCCGTGCCCCGCTTGAACGGCGGCGCCGGGGCTTGGCAGTCGCCAACACCGGGCCTCACACTGCCCGCCGCCTGCTCAGCCAAATCCATCCATGAGGGCCTTTCGCGACACCCACCCTGGCGGCCCGGACACCCAGCCCTTTGACCTGGATCCACCGCCCGCCAGCCGGCCCGAGGCGCCTTCGATGCGCCTGCTGGGCGTGCTGCTAGGCCTGCTGTTCGCGCTGCTGCATGGCTATGCGCTCATCACCCACGGGGCACTGGGTGGGCTGGCCCTGCTGGGGCAGGCCTCCAAGACCTGGCTGCTGCCCTGGCACGGACTGTGGCTCCTGACGGCCGCCTTGGGCTGGCTGGGCCTGCTGGGCATCATTCGGCAGTCCTGGGAGGGCGTGCCCGAGGACCGCGCGCGCGGCCTGCGCCTGCTCGTCATGGCCGGCCTGCTGAGCTGCCTCCTGGCACCCATGCCCTGGCTGCTGGCCCCGGAAGGGACGGCCGCGGATAGCCTGGGCTCGCTGCGCTCACTGATCTGGCTGGTGATCCCGCTGCCCTTCTGGCTGGGCTGGAGTCTGCGCGTGCACCAGCTCGAACGGCTCAACCCGGGCTGAACGGGAAGCGCGCTGCGCTCCAGCGCAGGCGCCGCTGCAGCTGCGGCCAGTCAAAGCCCGGGCCGGGGTCGCGCTTGCGGCCCGGTGCCACATGTTCGTGACCCACCACATGGCGCAGCGGCAGATGGCTGCGCAGGGCCCGCAGCAGCTGCACCAGGGCGCGGTACTGGGCCGGTTCGAACGGCTGGCCCTCCAGGCCTTCCAGTTCGATGCCGACGGAGAAATCGTTGCAGTTCTCGCGGCCCTGGAACTGCGACACCCCGGCATGCCAGGCGCGCCGGTCCACGGCCACGAACTGCAGCAGCTCGCCGTCACGCCGCACCAGGAAGTGCGCCGACACCTGGACGCCGCGCAAGGACTCGAAGCTGGGATGGGCGGCGCAATCCAGGCGGTTCAGGAACAGGTCCTCGACCTGCGGGCCGCCGTACTGACCGGCCGGCAGGCTGATCGAGTGCAGCACCACCAGATCGACCGGCACGCCGGGCGGGCGCGGCCCCTGGTTGGGCGAGGGGCAGGCGCGTGCCGCCGACCACCAGCCGTCGTGCCAACGGCCCTGCCTTCGTGCCTCAGCCGGCATCGCGGGCTTCGCCATCGTCCACCTGGATGCCCAGGCGTGCCATGCGGTAGCGCATCTGGCGCAGCGACAGGCCCAGGCGCGCGCCCGCCGCGGTGCGGTTGAAGCGGTACTCGGCCAGGGCGCGCAGCAGCACGCGGCGTTCCACCTCGTCCAGGTACTGGGTCAGATCCAGCGGCAGCCCGGCCTCTTCTTCCGCTGCCGCCGCGGCCGGCTGGCCCAGCGGCGCCAGGCCCCCGAAGGCGGAGTCCTCGCCGGACACGCAGTCCGGCAGGTCCAGGTCCTCGGCCTGCAGCTCACTGGCGCCCGAGAGCGCCAGCGCGCGGTGCAACACGTTTTCCAGCTCGCGCACATTGCCAGGGAAGGCGTAGGCCGAGAGCCGCGCCAACGCCCCCGGGCTCAGGCGCGGCACCGGGTGCACGCCGGCATCGCGGGCAATGCGCTCCAGCAGGCTGGTGCCGATATCGGGCAGGTCGGCCAGGCGCTCGCGCAGCGGCGGCACGCGGATCTGGATGACGTTGAGCCGGTAGTACAGATCCTGGCGGAAGCGGCCGGCCTGCACCTCGGCGGCCAGGTCCTTGTGCGTGGCGCTGAGCAGGCGCAGGTTGACGGGCGTCTCGCTGACCGCACCGACCGGCCGCACCGAGCGCTCCTGAATGGCGCGCAGCAGCTTGCTCTGCATGGCCAGCGGCAGGTCGCCGATCTCGTCCAGGAACAGGGTGCCGCCCTGCGCGGCCTGGAAAAAGCCCTCGCGGTCTTCACTGGCGCCCGTGAAGGCGCCCTTGCGGTAGCCGAAGAACTCGGCCTCCAGCAATTGCTCCGGTATGGCGCCGCAGTTCACGGCGATGAAGGGCTGGCTGGCCCGGCTGCCCTCGCCATGGATGGCGCGCGCCACCAGTTCCTTGCCGGTGCCCGATTCGCCCTGCAAGAGCACCGGCGCCATCGAGCGCCCGACCTTGCGGATCAGCTCGCGCACCTGCTCCATCGCCGGCGAACGCCCGGCCAGGCGGGCCAGCGCACCGCTGCTGCTGCTCGTGCGGGGCGCGGCCTCCTCGCGCCGCGGCGCCGGGCGGCCGGGCTCGCGCCCCAGCGCGGTGGCCACCACGCTGCGGAACTGGCGCAGGTCCACCGGCTTGGTCAGGTAGTCGAAGGCGCCGGCCTTCAGGGCCTCGACGGCGTTCTCGGCCGAGCCGTGGGCGGTGATGACGATGGCGCGCTCGTTGCGCCCCTGCTGCTCCAGCCAGGCCAGCAGGTCCAGGCCCGAGCCATCGGGCAGGCGCATGTCGGTGATGACGACGGCGAAGCGCTCGGACTGCAGCAGCGCCAGGGCCTCGGCCACCGTCTCGGCGCTGACGAGGCTGTAACCCTCGCGCAGCAGGGTCAGCTCGTAGAGCGTGCGCAGGTCGGGCTCGTCATCGACGACGAGCAGGCGGTCATTGGCGGTCATTGGCTTCATGCTCGCGGGCGGAGGCCCCCTTGGGGCGGGTGGCGAAGGGCAGGCCAGGGGCCGTCACGCGGGATTCTCGGACTGCAGATGGACTTCGAAGGCGTTGCCGGGCACTTCATGCAGGGCCATGGCGCGGTAGTCGATGCGCGCGCGGTAGCGCTCGCAGAGTTCGCGGCAGATGTAAAGGCCCAGGCCCGAGCCGCGGCTGCGGCTGGAATAGAAGGGTTCGAACAAATGGCGTTCAATTTCCGGGCGGATGGCCGGCCCTGGGTTGAAGACGCGCACCAGTGCCCCGCCGGCCTCGGCCTGCACCTGCATGACGATCCAGGGCGAATCGGCCGGCGCATCGGGGGCCTGGGCGGCTTCCTGCGCATGCCGCCAGGCGTTGTCCAGCAAGTTGACCAGCACGCGCCGCCAATGCTCGGCATCAAAGCGCACCGGCAGGGTCTCGTCGGGCAGTTCCAGGCGCAGCGCGCGCCCGGCGAACAGGCCCTGCGTGCGCGACCAGTCCTGCGCGATCTCGCGGCTGCTGGCCACCGCATCCAGGCGCACCAGCGCCATGTCGGGCGCGGCCGCCAGCACCATCACGTCGTCAACGATGCGCTTGAGCCGCGCCACATTCGCCGCCACCAGGTCGGTGAGGCGCTGCGCACCCGGGTCGGGCACATCCTCGGCCAGCAGGGCGTTGGCCTGCGAGATGGCCGCCAGCGGGTTGCGGATCTCGTGCGCGATGCCGGCCGACATGCGACCCATGGCAGCCATGCGCTCCTGGCGCATGCGGGCCATCAGGGTGGCGCGGTCTTCCAGCAGCAGCACGCACAGGTCCTCACCGCCTTCGGGCTCCCCACTGGGCGTGAGGCGGCTGCGCACGCGCAGGGTGCGGGCGGGCGCGGCCGGGAAGCCGAGTGTGACCTCGCGCAGCTCGGCGCCGGGCGAGCCCGCAAAGGCCAGCTCCACCGTGTCCACCAGGCCGGCCCAGGCGGTTTGATCGGGCAGGGCAAAGGGCGGTGGCTCCACGGGCTCGGCCTGCCCCAGCAGCATGCGGGCGGCGGGGTTGGCGGTGCGCACCTGCAGGCGACGATCCACCACGAGCACGCCTTCCTGCATCTCGTCGATGACCAGCTGGTTCAGCGCCGCCTGCTGGCGCGCCAGGGCCTCGCTGCCACGCGCACTGAGCTGCTCGCGCGCCAGGCGCGCGGCCAGCTCGGCCGTCAGCAGGGCCACAACGAAGTAACCGCTGCCCGCCACCCCGGCCTGCATGAAGCGCGGGCTCAGCTCGCTGCCGCTGATGTCCGCCCACAGCAGGCCACCCAGCAGGCCCAGGGTGGCCATGGCCGCCGAGGCCAGCGCGGCACGCCGCGAGGACAGCACCCCCGCCGTCATCACCGGCAGGAAGAACAGCGCCGTGACGGGCAGGCCCGTGCCTCCCTGCAGGGCCTGCAGCGCCGTGAAGGTCGCCAGGTCGACACCGATGCTGGCCCACCAGCGCGGGCTGCTCATCGCCGCCAGGCTGCGGCGGTTGGAAGTCCGGCGCAGGCGCGGCAGCAGGGCGTGCACCAGCGTCAGCCCCGCATAGAGCGCGCACAGCGCCAGGCTCTCGGAAGGCGCCTGCCCGCCCAGCATCCAGCCGCTGGCCTGCACCAGCAGCAGGGCCACGCCCAGCGCGGCACGGGCGGCCAGGAAGGCGGCATACAGACGCGCGAAGCTGCCTTCCAGCAGGCGGGCGGTGCGCAAGGGCGCGGCCGTCGGCTCCATGCCCTCGGGAGGCGGGCTCGGGCGGCTCAAACCGGCTCAGCGCGGCTCGCGCGTCTCGAACTGGTCGCGATGGGCTGCGCTGCAGAAATGCCCACCACGGCCGGGCAGGGCCTGGCTCTCGGGCATGTGCACGCCGCACTCCGCACAGCGGCGCATCACCTCAGGGCCGGGCGCCGGGGGCGCCGGGGGCGCCGGGGGCGGCGCGTCCGCATCGCGCGGCATCAGCTTGCGCCACGCCAGCCAGAGCAGCCCACCGATAAGCAGAAAAAAGACCAGACGCATCAGCATGGTTCAGACCACCCGGCCCAGCAGGACCTGCAACACAAAGCGCGAGCCCACATAGGCCATCAGCAGCAGGGCCGCGCCCACATAGAGCCAACGGGTGGCCTGGGCGCCGCGCCAACCCAGCCAGTGGCGGCCCGCCAGCAGGCCGGCCAACACGCACCAGGCCAGCAGCGAAAACAAGGTCTTGTGGTCCCAGTGCCAGGGCGCGCCCAGGGCCGCGCCGAGCAGCAGGGCCAGGCCCAGCACCAGCACGCTGGCCGCCACGAATTGAAAGGTCAGGCGCTCCAGGCGCAGCAGCGGCAGGCCCACGGGCGCGCCCCCGCTGCTCGGGTGGCGCATCTGGCGCTCGGCCCGGCCCAGCAGCCAGGCATGCAGAACCGCCGTGCCCAACAGTCCGTAGGACACCAGCCCGAGCACCCAGTGCAGCGGCGCCCAGGGCGTGGCGGCCGCATGCAGTTGCCCGGGAAAAGCCCAGGCCAGCGCCACCGCCGCGGCCGCCAGCATCGCCAGCACGCGGCGCATGAACTGCAGGGGCAGGAAGCGGCTTTCGATCAGCACCACCGCCCAGACCAGCCAGAACATCAGCGACAGCGCCGGCGCAAACCCGAAACGCGCCCCCGCCGGCAACTGGCCGATACCGCCCAGATCGAACACCAAGGCCACCGCGTGGGCGGGCCAAGCCAGCCACAGGGCCGGCATCCAGCGTTCACGCTCGGGGCTGGCCCCCCAGGCCGCCAGCGCATAGCCCAGCAAGGCCAGCGCGCTCCATCCAGTCAGCCACATTGAGGAGTTCAGGCTCGCGCCCTCCATAAAATCGTCGTCTTTAGTTTACGGGCGCCCCTTCGCAGGCCCGCGCCCTCACCCCGATGGCTTCCACCCTTGCCGATCGTCTGAGTCGGCTGGTCAAGACGATGCGCGGCCAGGCCCGCATCACCGAAACGAATGTGCAGGAGATGTTGCGCGAGGTGCGCATGGCCCTGCTGGAAGCCGACGTGGCCCTGCCCGTGGTGCGCGACTTCATCAGCCGCGTCAAGGACAAGGCGCTGGGCCAGGAGGTGGTGGGTTCGCTCACGCCCGGCCAGGCCCTGGTGGGCATCGTGCACAAGGAGCTCGCCGCCACCATGGGCGAGCTGGACGACAAGGGCCAGCTCAAGCCGGGCGCCTCGGACATCAATCTGCACACCCAGCCGCCCGCCGTCATCCTGATGGCCGGCCTGCAGGGCGCGGGCAAGACCACCACCACGGCCAAGCTCGCCAAGCACCTGATCGAGAAGCGCAAGAAGAAGGTGCTGACGGTCAGCGGCGACGTCTACCGCCCCGCCGCCATCGAGCAGCTGAAGACGGTGACCAAGCAGGCTGGCGCCGAATGGTTCCCCTCCACGCCGGACCAGAAGCCGCGCGACATCGCGCTGGCCGCGCTGGACCACGCGCGCCGCCATTACTTCGACGTGCTACTGGTCGACACCGCCGGCCGCCTGGCCATCGACGAAGTGCTGATGGCCGAGATCCGCGAGCTGCACGCCACGCTCAAGCCGGTCGAGACCCTGTTCGTCGTCGATGCCATGCAGGGCCAGGACGCCATCAACACCGCCAAGGCCTTCAAGGAGGCCCTGCCGCTGACCGGCGTCGTGCTGACCAAGCTGGACGGCGACTCGCGCGGTGGTGCGGCGCTGTCGGTGCGCGCCATCACCGGCGTGCCGATCAAGTTTGCCGGCGTGAGCGAGAAGATCGACGGCCTGGAGGCCTTCGACGCCGAACGCCACGCCGGTCGCGTGCTCGGCATGGGCGACATCGTGGCCCTCGTCGAGGAGGTGACCAAGGGCGTGGACATGGAGTCGGCCAAGCAATTGGCCGACAAGCTCAAGGCCGGCGACGCCTTCACGCTCGACGACTTCCTGCTGCAGCTGCAGCAGATGAAGAAGATGGGCGGCCTGTCCAGCCTGATGGACAAGCTGCCCACGCAGATCGCCGCCAAGGCCGGTGCGGGCGACATGGAGCGCGCCGAAAAGGACATGCGGCGCATGACCGGCATCATCCATTCGATGACGCCGCTGGAGCGCCGCAAGCCCGAGCTCATCAAGGCCACCCGCAAGAAGCGCATCGCCAAGGGCGCGGGCGTGCAGGTGCAGGAAGTGAACCGCTTGCTCAATCAGTACGAGCAGATGCGCGACATGATGAAGAAGATGAAGGGCGGCGGCCTCTTCAAGATGATGAAGAAGTTCGGTGGCATGAAGGGCATGCCGGGCATGGGGTGAACCCGCTCGGGGCAACCCTTCCCATGCCCGCGGGGGGCGCCGTTCACCATTGGTAGCCCCTGCGGGCCGGGCGGCGCAATAGCCTCGCGGCCCATGACCGAAGTACCTCTGCTGCAAAGACTGAGCAACTGGCTGCCGCTGCAACGCAGCCTTAAGACCCAGAGCGATGACACCGTGGCTGCCTGGCCGCCCGTGCCGGCCCGGCTGCTGAACGCACCCGAACGCCTGGCCCAGGGCCAGCTGCTGCAGGCCCTGCCGGATTGCCAGGTGTTCGTGCACCTGCCGCTGGCCCGCCTGGTGCGCGTGCCGAACCGACGCTCCTACAACGAGTGGCTGTCACGGATCTCCGGCCTGAGCGCCGATTTCGCCGTTTGCGACCGCACCAGCCAGGTCATCGCCTGCGTGCTGCTGTGCCCGCGCGAGGAAAGCCCGCGCGGCAAGCTGCGCCGCGAACGCCTCGCGCGCGTGTTGCGCGCCG
This sequence comes from Inhella proteolytica, assembly GCF_016093275.1. Lineage (GTDB taxonomy): Bacteria > Pseudomonadota > Gammaproteobacteria > Burkholderiales > Burkholderiaceae_C > Inhella > Inhella proteolytica. Next base: position 74,659 of record NZ_JAEDAK010000016.1, on the reverse strand, counting down.
CCGGCCTGAACGTGCTGGAGTGGCAGCCCGGCTGGGTGCCGCACCAGACCGAGCTGCGCCAGGCCCTGGGGCTCAGCCCGCTCTGATCAGCTCAGCAGCGCCTGCGCGAACTCGCGCGCACTGAAGGTCTGCAGGTCTTCGAGCCTCTCGCCCACGCCGATGAAGTAGACCGGCACCGGCCGCTCGCGCGCGATGGCGGCCAACACCCCACCCTTGGCCGTGCCGTCGAGCTTGGTGACGATCAGGCCCGTCAGCTGCAGGGCGTCGTCAAAGGCCCTGACCTGGGTGAGCGCGTTCTGGCCGGTATTGCCGTCCACCACCAGCAGCACCTCATGCGGGGCATCGGGCTGCGCCTTGGTGATGACGCGCTTGATCTTCTTCAGCTCCTCCATCAGGTGCAGCTGGGTGGGCAGGCGGCCGGCGGTGTCGGCAATCACCACATCGCAGCCGCGCGCCTTGCCGGCGTTGACGGCATCGAAGGTCACCGCGGCCGGGTCGCCGCCCTGCTGGCTGACGATGTCCACCCATCCCGCGCCCTGCACCTGCACACCGCTACCGTCTGCGCGCTGCGCCCACACGGCCAGCTGCTCGCGCGCGGCCGCGCGGAAGGTGTCGGCGGCCGCCATCAGCACCTTTTGCTCGGCCTCCAGCAGGTGGCGCGTCAGCTTGCCGATGCTGGTGGTCTTGCCGGCGCCATTGACGCCGACCACCATCATCACCGTCGGGTCATGCCGGCCGATTTCGAGCGGACGCTCCAGGGGCTTCAGCAGTTCGCTCAGGGAATCGACCAGCAGTCCCTTGACCGCCTGCGGCTCGGTGGTGCGCGTTTCACGCACACGGCGCTTCAGGTCTTCAAGCAGGAATTCGGTGGCCTTGACGCCGGTATCGGCCAGTAGCAGCGCCTCCTCCAGCTCCTCGTACAGGGCGTCGTCGATCTTGGTGCGGCTGAACACGCCGGCCAGGCTGCTGCCGGTCTTGCGCAGTCCCTCCTTCAGGCGGCTCAACCAGCCGGCGCGGCTGGGTTCGGGCTTGGGCTGCGGCGACTCCACGACCGGCAGCGCGACTGGCGCCAGGGCGGGCGCAGGAGCCACTTGAGGAGCCGGCACGGGCGGCGACACGGGTGCACTGGCTGCGGGCGCCGGTAGCTCCGGCTTGAGCACCGCAGGCACCGGCACGACGGCGGGCGCAGGCGCCATGACGGGCGCAGCGGGTTGGGGCGGCAGCGGCTCCGCCGCGGGTACCGGCAGCAGGGCCGGAGCCACCGGCACTTGCGCCACCGGTGCCGGCACCTCGGGCGCAGGCGTCTTGGCCGGGAACACGTCGGTAAAGCCCACCTCGGTGAAGACGGTGCCGGTTTCGGCGCTGGGGGGCTTTTTCTTGAAGAAGCTGAACATCGGGTATCCGCTGGACCGCTGAGCCACCGAAAAAATTTGACGGGGCTTGCGAACTGAAAAATTTTGCCTATACTAGCGGGCTCTTGGCGCTTTAGCTCAGCCGGTTAGAGCGACGGAATCATAATCCGCAGGTCCGGGGTTCGAATCCCTGAAGCGCCACCAAAATCCCAAAGCCCCGACGGTCTCAGACCGCCGGGGCTTTGTTCCATCACGCAGCCCCTGGATGAACCCCATGAACCGCTGTGCTCTGTTTGCCGCCACCGTTCTGGTGGCGGCCGCGCCCGCGCTGGCGCAAACCCATCGCACCTTCACGGCCGAGGCCCTGCGCGGCGACTTCAAGGTCGTGCTCGCCCCCGAAGCCCGCCTGAACGGCAAGCCCGCCCTGCTCTCGCCCGGCCATCGCATCTGGGGTGCCGATGGGCATCAGTTGCTGCACGGTGCCATCGTGGGCCAGACCTTCCCGGTGCACTACACGCTGTGGCCGGACGGCATGATCAAAGAGGTCTGGATCCTGAACGCCGCCGAGCGTGCCAACAAAGTCTGGCCGACCACGCCCGCGCAGGCCGCGCAGTGGCGCTTCGAGCCCGGCACCCAGACCTGGCAGAAGCCCTAATCCCCCAGTCTCCGGTGCTGCGCACCTCCGCCACCCCCCGAGGGGGCCGCGCTCCGCTCGGGAGCGGCCCTTCGCTGGAGCGACCATGAGCAAAAAAGTATTTATCAAGACCTTCGGCTGCCAGATGAACGAGTACGACTCGGACAAGATGGCCGATGTGATGCGCGAAGCCGAGGGCTACGAGAAGACCGACGACCCGGAAGCCGCCGACCTGATCCTCTTCAACACCTGCTCGGTACGCGAGAAGGCGCAGGAGAAGGTGTTCAGTGATCTGGGCCGCGTGCGCCACCTGAAGGCCAAGGGCGTGAAGATCGCCGTGGGCGGCTGCGTCGCCTCGCAGGAGGGTGCGGCCATCATCGAGCGCGCACCTTATGTGGACGTGGTGTTCGGCCCGCAGACCCTGCACCGCCTGCCCGACCTGCTGGCCCAGCGCGTGGCGGCGGCGCGCCCGCAGGTGGACATCAGCTTCCCCGAGATCGAGAAGTTCGACCACCTGCCGCCGGCCAAGGTCGAGGGCCGCTCGGCCTTCGTCTCCATCATGGAAGGCTGCAGCAAGTACTGCTCCTACTGCGTGGTGCCCTACACGCGCGGCGAGGAAGTCAGCCGCCCCTTCGAGGACGTGCTGGTAGAAGTGGCCGGCCTGGCCGAGCAGGGCGTGATCGAGGTCACTCTGCTGGGTCAAAACGTCAATGCCTACCGCGGCAAGATGGGGGAGAGTGGCGAGATCGCCGACTTCGCCATGCTGCTGGAGTACGTGGCCGAGATCCCCGGCATCCAGCGCATCCGCTACACCACCAGCCACCCCAACGAGTTCAGCCCGCGCCTGATCGAGGCCTACGCCAAGATCCCGCAGCTGGTGAATCACCTGCACCTGCCGGTGCAGCATGGCTCGGACCGCATCCTGGCAGCGATGAAGCGCGGCTACAGCGCCATCCAGTTCAAGAGCATCGTGCGCAAGCTGCGCGCCATCCGCCCGGACATCCGCATCGCCTCCGACTTCATCGTCGGCTTCCCCGGCGAGACCGACGAGGACCATGCCAAGACCATGAAGCTGATCGAGGACGTCGGCTTCGATGCCTCGTTCAGCTTCATCTTCAGCCCGCGTCCCGGAACGCCAGCGGCGAACCTGCCGGACGACACGCCCTATGAAGTGAAGGTCGCGCGCCTGCAGCAGCTGCAGGCGGCCATCGAGGCGCATGCGCTGTCGATCTCCCAGACCCTGGTGGGCACGACGCAGAAGGTGCTGGTGGTCGGCAATGCCAAGAAGGACCCGACCGAGCTGATGGGGCGCACCGAGTGCAACCGCATCGTCAACTTCAAGGGCGCGCCGCGCCTGATGAACGAGCTGATCGAGTTGCGCATCACCGACGCCTACCCGCATTCGCTGCGGGGCGAGGTGCCGGTGCTGGAGGAAGTCCTCGCCTGATCGCACCGATCGGGCCCGTAGGATGCCGCCCCATGCGGCTAGCCGACCTTATGGGCCCGTTTCTGGGCTTTCTCGCGCGGGCGATCACCGGGGCCCAGGGCCACTGGCTTGGTTGCCCGCCCTCCAACGAACAACGCATCTACATCGCCAACCACCAGAGTCACTTTGATCTGGTGCTGATCTGGGCCGCCCTGCCCAGCGAGCTGCGTGCCAAGACGCGCGCCATCGCGGCACGCGATTACTGGACCAAGGGCAAATTCAAGACCTGGCTGACCACCGATGTGTTCAACACGGTGTACGTCAGCCGCACCCGCGCCAACCCCGACGAAGACCCGCTCGAGCCTCTGGTGGAAGCGCTGAAGCAGGGCGACTCCTTGATCATCTTTCCCGAGGGCACGCGCTCCAACAAGGGCGAGCCCATGCCCTTCAAGGCCGGCATCTACCACCTGGCCGAGCAGTTCCCGAACGTGCAAATCATCCCGACCTGGATCGACAACGTGCAGCGCGTGATGCCCAAGGGCGAAGTGGTGCCGGTGCCCATCCTCTGCACGGTCACCTTCGGCACGCCGACCCAGATCCAGCCGGGCGAGGACAAGCGCGCCTTCCTGGAGCGCACGCGCGCCGAGGTCACCGCTCTGAAGCCGGGGGGCTGGAAGCAATGAGCGAACTCAAACACTGGTCCCCCGCCGATCAGATCGCCCTGCTCTTCGCCCTGCTGTTCGGCCTGCTGCTGCTGATCACCGCCGGCGGCGTGCTGTACCGGCTGAAGAACCCGGCGGAAGAACTGGCCATCAACCCGCGCAGCGCCCGCGCACAGTTCCAGCGCGACCTGAACGCCTCCTGGGTGGGTGCGCTGCTGTTCTGGCTGGCCTGGATCAGCGGGCCGGCCGGCTCGACCATCCTGTTCGGCCTGTTCAGCTTTTTCTGCCTGCGCGAGTTCATCACCCTGCAGCACACCACGCGCAGCGACCACCGCACGCTGATCGCGGCCTTCTTCGTCATCCTGCCGCTGCAGTACATCGTGGTGGCGAACCGCCGCTTCGATCTGTTCACGGTGCTGATCCCGGTCTACGCCTTCCTGGCCATCCCGGTCATCAGCGCGCTCTCGGGCGACCCCAAGCGCTTCCTGGAGCGCAACGCCAAGATCCAGTGGGGCATCATGGTCTGCATCTATGGCCTCAGCCATGCACCGGCCCTGCTGCTGCTGGAGTTCCCGCGCTATGCCGGCAAGGGCGCCTTCCTGCTGTTCTTCCTGGTCACCGTGGTGTCGGTGGCGCAGATCGTGCAGGAGGTCGTGAGCCGCTCGGTACGCAGCATCCCGACGGTGCGCGCCATCAGCCGCAGCTTCAGCAAGCGCGCCTGGTGGAGCGGCGCGCTGGCTGGTGCCTTCGTGGGCGCCCTGCTCTACTGGGTCACGCCCTTCAAGGCCGGGCAGGCCTTCGTGATGGCTTTCATCGCCGCCGCCTCGGGCACCCTGGGCGCGCTGGTGATGAAGGCGATGAAGCGCGAGGCCGGCATCCATTACTGGGGCAATCGCAGCGGCATCACGGGCGCCGTGGGCCTGCTGGATCGCGTGGCGGCCCTGTGCTTTGCGGCGCCGATCTTCTTCCACTCGGTGCGCTGGTACTTCAAGCTGTCCGTATGAGGATTCTGGGGATCGACCCCGGCCTGCAATGCACGGGCTTTGACGGCGCGCTCCGTGCGCACGAGCGGCTGCGCCGCTGCTGGAACCCGTCAAGCCCTCGCTGCGCCAACAACGTGGGGGGCTTTACGCCGTGCGCATCCTTGGCATAGACCCCGGCCTGCAATGCACGGGCTTTGGCGTCATCGAGGCCGATGGCCCGCGGCTGGCCTATGTGGCCAGCGGCACCATCAAGACCACGGGCGTGCCCACGGGGGACTTGCCAGCGCGCATCAAGATCCTGTTCGAGGGTGTGCGCGAGGTCGTCGAAACCTACAAGCCCGACTGCGCCGCGCTGGAGATCGTGTTCGTCAACGTGAACCCGCAGTCCACCCTGCTGCTGGGCCAGGCGCGCGGTGCCGCGCTGGCGGCGCTCACCAGCGCCGGCCTGGGCGTCAACGAGTACACCGCGCTGCAGATGAAGAAGGCCGTGGTCGGCCATGGGCATGCCAAGAAGGAGCAGATCCAGGCGATGGTTCAGCACCTGCTGAAGCTGCCGGGCCTACCGGGCAAGGATGCGGCCGATGCGCTGGGCCTGGCGGTGATGCATGCGCATGCCAGCGTCAGCTTCACGGCCATGAGCGCCAAGGGCCAGTTGCAGCGCCGCCAGCACGCGCAATTCAAGGGCGGCAGAACGTATTGATCCCCAGCGCCATGCGCTGGCTTTGAGCAGCCCCTAGCATCGCGGGCCCCGTGCGCCGACTCGCGCCCCTCTCCCTCATGTCCCCCATCCCTCCCAAGACTCTGGGCGGTCTGCTGCGTGCCTTCATCTGGCAGCACCGCCGCGCCTATGCCGCGGCGGCGCTGATGCTCAGCGGCATCACGGTGCTGCTGGTCTGGATCCCGACCCAGGTCGGCCGCATCGTCGATGGCCTCGTCAGCGGCAGGCTGGTGGGCGCCGCCTTCCATGAGCAGCTGGCCCTGCTGGCCGGCGTGGGCCTGCTGGTGTATGCCCTGCGCGTGGGCTGGCGCCTGGCTCTCTTTGGTGCGTCGTACCGGCTCGGCCAGCGCCTGCGCGTGCAGCTGTTCGAGCGCCTGGGCCTGCAGGCGCCGCTGTTCTTCCAGACCCAGCGCGCCGGTGACTTGATGGCGCTGGCCACCAATGATGTGGACGCGGTGGAAACCGCCAGCGGCGACGCCATGCTGGCCGCCTTCGACGGCACGCAGACCTTTGTGCTGGTGATCGCCACCATGCTGCTGGCGATCGATTGGCGCCTGGGCCTGGCCGCCCTGCTGCCCTTCCCCTTCATGGCCTGGGCCTTCTGGCGCATCTCCAACCAGGTGCACCACGCCTGGAGCGCTTCGCTCGATGACTTCGGGCGCATGAGCCGGCAGGCCCAACAGTCGCTCACGGCGCTGCGCACCGTGCGCTCCATGGGCCTCGCCCAGCAGGAGCAAGCCGCCTTCCAGGGCTGGGCGCAGGCCTCGGGCCAGGCCGCCTTTCGCGCGCAGCGCTGGGAAGCCGCCTACGAGCCCGCCGTCGGCATCGCGCTTTCCACCGCCACCGTGGCCGCGCTGGGGGTGGGCAGCTGGCTGATTGCGCGCAACGAGCTGACCGTAGGCCAGCTCACTGCCTTCATCCTGCTGCTGGACCGGCTGATCTGGCCGATGTTCGCGGCCGGCTGGGTGCTTTCGCTGCTGGAGCGTGGCCGCGCCGGTTGGGCGCGCCTGAGCCCTGTGCTGCAGGCCGAGGCCACCCGCAGCGATGCCGGTGCGCGCAGCCCCGTGCAGCGCGCCGAATTGCAGGTGCAGGGCCTGCGCTTCGGCTACGAACCCTCGCAGCCGGTGCTGCAGGGGCTGGACTTCCGCCTGCAGCCGGGCCGCATGCTGGCCGTCGTCGGTCCCACGGGTTCGGGCAAGACCACCTTGCTGCGCCTGCTGCTGCGCCAATGGGAGCCCGATGCCGGGCGCATTGAACTGGACGGCGCGCCGTTACCCGAGTGGACCCGCGCCGCCCTCAGCCAGGCCATCGCCTGGGTGCCGCAGGAGCCCTTTCTGTTTTCTTCCAGCGTGGCCGAGAACATCGCGCTGGCGCGCGCCGACGCCACGCCGGCCGAGGTGGAGGCCGCCGCCCGCGCCGCCGCCCTGCACGAGGACCTGCTGCGCCTGCCGCAGGGCTACGCCACCCTGGTGGGCGAAAAGGGCGTGTCGCTTTCGGGCGGGCAGCGCCAGCGCGTCGCCATCGCCCGCGCGCTGCTCAGCGAAGCCCCGCTGACCCTGCTGGACGACGCGCTCTCGGCGGTGGACACCGGCACCGAGGCCCGCATCCTGCAAGCCCTGCGCGAGCGCCGCCGTGCGCGGCCCGAATGCGCGCTGGTGGTGGTGACGCACCGGCTCTCGGCCGCGCTGGAGGCCGACGAGATCCTGGTGCTGCGCGAGGGCCGCGTGAGTGAGCGCGGCACCCATGCCGAGTTGCTGGCACAGGACGGCTGGTACGCCACGCAATGGCAGACCCAGCAGCTCGAAGCCTCGTTGGAGGACGACGAGGAGAACCCCCATGAGTGAGCAGATGCGTGAGGAAGTCCGCGCGCAGGACGTCGCACGCTCCAGCCTGCGCGACGCCGCGCGCCTGCTCTGGACCATGGCCCGACCGGAGCGGCGCCAGGTCTTCATCGGCACGGCCTGGCTGATCGTCGCCGCCGGCCTCGAAGCACTCGGCCCCATCCTGGCCAAGCGCCTGATCGACGAGCATCTGCTGCCGCGCCAGTTCGAGGCCATCGGCCTGATGGCCGCACTGCTGGCCGCCATCTGGGTCAGCGGCTTGGCTGCCAGCGGCCTGCGCTATCTGCAGCTCACGCGCATGGCCGGCGTGGCACAGAAGGCCGTGCTGCGCCTGCGCGCGCAGGTGTTCCAGCATGTTCTGGCGCTGCCGATGGCCTACTTCGACAAGCAGATCACCGGCGCCCTGGTCAGCCGCGTCACCAACGACACCGAGTCCGTCAACCAGCTCTACCGCCAGGTGCTGTACGTGATGCTGGACTCCAGCATCGTCGTGGCCGGCACCCTGGTGGCCATGGCCTTCCTGGACTGGCGGCTGATGCTCATCATCGCCGCCCTGGTGCCTGCCATGGTCCTGGTGATCTGGGCCTACCAGCGGCTCTCGGCCCCGGCGGTGGCGCAGGCGCGCGCGCTGAAGAGCGACATCAATGCGCAGATCGCCGAGAACCTCGGCGGCCTGGCGGTACTGCAGGCCAGCGGCGCGCTGGGGCGCTTCCAGGCCCGCTTTGCCAACCACAACGACCAGCACTACCGCGCCCGCATGAAGGAAATGCGTGCCAACGCCTGGCTGCTGCGCCCGGCGCTGGACCTGCTGAACGTGCTGCTGATGGTGGCGCTGATCCTGGGCTATGCGCAGCAGCGCGAAGTCAGCGGGCTGGAGGTCGGCCTGCTCTACGCCTTCCTCAGCTATCTGACCCGCGTGGTCGAGCCGCTGATCCAGATCACCCTGCAGTTCGGCCAGCTGCAGCAGGCCCTGGTGGCGGCGGCGCGCGTGGGCGTGCTGCTGCAGGAGGCCCACGCCCCCCTGCCTGCGCCCGGCGGGCCCGGCATCGAGCGGGGCGAGATCCGCATCGAGCAGCTACGCGCCGGCTATGGCGAGGGCGCCGACGTGCTGCACCCCTTCGACCTGACGCTGCCCGCCGGCAGCTTCGTGGGCCTGGTGGGCCACACCGGCAGCGGCAAGAGCACCCTGCTGGCCCTGCTGCTGCGCTTCTATGCACCGCGCGGCGGGCGCATTCTGGTGGACGGCCAGCCGCTGGAGACCCTGGACGAAGCGCGGCTGCGCCACGACCTGGCCCTGGTGCCGCAGGAGCCGCAGCTGCTCTCGGCCAGCGCCTGGGACAACCTGCGCATGGGCCGCACGCACCTGAGCGACGCCACGCTGCAAGAGGCCGCGCGCCAGGCGCGCCTGCACGAGATGCTGCTGGCCCTGCCCCAGGGCTACGACACCCTGCTGGGCGAAGGCGGCGTGCAGCTCTCCACTGGCCAGAAGCAACTGCTGGCCATGGCGCGGGCGCTGGCCGGCTCGCCCAAGATCCTGCTGCTGGACGAAGCCACGGCGAACATCGACAGCGGCACCGAGGCCCTGCTGGGCGAGGCCTTGAGCGCCCTGCGCGGCCGCATCACCGTGATCGCAGTGGCGCACCGGCTCTCCACCATCCGCGCCGCCGACCCCATCCTGGTGCTGCACCACGGCCATCTGGTGGAGCGCGGCACCCATGAAGCGCTGATGGCGATCCCGGGCGGCGTGTACCAGCGCCTGGTGCAGCTGCAGCAGCTGGCCGAATGAGCGTCTGCAAGCTCATCGCCTAAACTCCGCCCCGGCCTGCGCGCAACGCGCGGGCGCTGGGCCGAATGCCGTTGTGGACTTCTGGCTGTCAAAACTCCATTTTTCTGAAAGCCACACCATGGGCAACAAGATCCGTACCGAAGCCGACCGCAAGGCCACCCCGCGCCCCGCCACCCCCGCCGGCGTGACCTTCACCACCGCGCGCGGCCAGAAGCGCAGCCAGGAACGTGGCTCGCACACCCGCAGCAAGAAGAACCCGGGCAAGCGCCCGCACCAAGGCTAAGAGCCCCCTGGCTCCTGAGTCCGAACGGCGCCTCCTGGCGCCGTAGTTTTTTCCGCTTTGCCACCATGCTTCGAATCACCGACCTGCGCCTGCCGCTGAACCACACCGAGGAGCAACTGCAGGCCGCCGTGCTGCAGCGCCTGGGTCTGAAGCCGGGCCAGGCGGCCGAGCTGCTGGGCTTCACCGTCTACAAGCGCGCCCACGACGCGCGCAAGAAGACGGCCATGCAGCTGATCTACACGCTGGATTGCGAGCTGGCCTCGGCCACGCGCGAGGCCCAACTGCTGGCCAGTGGCGACCCGCATCTGCGCCCCAGCCCGGACACGCGCTACCGCGTGGCGGGCAGCGCGCCGGCGGATTTCTACGCCCAGCCCAGCCGGCACCGCCCGGTGGTGGTGGGTTTCGGCCCCTGCGGCCTGTTTGCGGCGCTGATCCTGGCCCAGATGGGCCTGCGCCCGCTCGTGCTGGAACGCGGCCGCGCGGTGCGCGAGCGCACCAAGGACACCTGGGGCCTGTGGCGCCAGGGCGTGCTCAAGCCCGAAAGCAATGTGCAGTTCGGCGAAGGCGGCGCCGGCACCTTCTCGGACGGCAAGCTCTACAGCCAGATCTCCGACCCGCGCTTCCTGACTCGCAAGGTATTGACCGAATTCGTCAAGGCCGGCGCGCCCGAGGAAATCCTGTTCGTCAGCAAGCCCCACATCGGCACCTTCCGCCTGGTGAGCATGATCGAGAAGATGCGCGCCGACATCGAGGCCCTGGGCGGCGAGATCCGCTTCGGCCAGAAGGTGACCGATCTGCTGATCGAGGACGGCGCCGTGCGCGGCCTCACCCTTGAATCGGGCGAGCAGATCCGCACCGATCACGTCGTGCTGGCCCTGGGCCACAGCGCGCGCGACACCTTCACGATGCTGCACGGGCGCGGCGTCTACATGGAGGCCAAGCCCTTCTCGATCGGCTATCGCATCGAGCACCCGCAGAGCCTGATCGACGCCGCCCGTTTCGGGCCGAACGCTGGCAACCCCATCCTGGGCGCGGCCGACTACAAGCTCGTGCACCACGCCAAGAACGGCCGGTCGGTCTACAGCTTCTGCATGTGCCCGGGCGGCACCGTGGTGGCCGCCACCTCGGAACTGGAGCGCGTGGTCACCAATGGCATGAGCCAGTACTCGCGCGCCGAGCGCAATGCCAATGCCGGCATCGTCGTCGGCATCAACCCGCAGGATTACCGCCAGGACGGCAAGACCGAAGGCCCGGTGAATCCGCTCGACGGCATGGCCTTCCAGCGCATCTGGGAATCGCGCGCCTACGAACTGGGCGGCGGCGGCTACCGCGCGCCCGGCGGCCTGGTGGGCGACTTCCTCAAGCGCCAGGCCAGCACCGTGCTCGGCGAGGTCGAGCCCTCGTACAAGCCCGGCATCACGCTGACGAACCTGGCCCAGAAGGGCCGCGGCAGCCTGCCCGACTACGTGCTCGAAGCCATCCGCGAGGCCCTGCCCGCCTTCGGCCGCCAGATCCGCGGCTTCGACCGCCCGGACGCCGTGCTGACCGGGGTCGAGACCCGCACCTCCTCGCCGCTGCGCATCACGCGCGGCAAGGACTACCAGAGCCTGAATGTGCGCGGCCTCTATCCGGCCGGCGAGGGCGCCGGGTACGCCGGCGGCATCATGTCGGCGGGGGTCGATGGCATCGAGGTGGCCGAGGCGCTGGGGCGGGTGATGCTGGGGCTGGACAGCTAGGCATCTGAAGATGGCCCGGGTCGTCGCCTCCATCATGGGCTCAATGGGCGCTGGCGTGGCGGCCGTCTACACACTTCCGCCGCCCTGGCTCGCACCAATAGCAGCGACGGCTGCAGTCCTGGCTGCCATCTTGGCCGTCGTTGTGATGGTGGATACGAAGACGAAACCCAACTCAAATCGCCTCGTAGCGATCCTGCTTTCGGTGGCCAATCTGCCGGAGCAGCCTTTTGCCAGGGTTCGCTACGGTTGGGTTTTGACAGCGTTCTTGGCGTCGGCATCGTTCCTCATCGCACTCGGGCTGGCGGTGCTCGCGCGTGCATACGCCTAGCAGCACGCGCCATTCGACTCGCGTGAGCTTGGTCAGTTTGGCAACACGTGCTGGCGCACGCCGCCCAGTCAAGTTGCGCTGCTCTGCAGCGCATTGAGGTAGCACCTTGAGCAGCCGGGAGACGGCGCGCTGATTGAAGTCCGGGCTGTTCGGCTGCTGGCTGTTTGGAGTTGCCCCTATGCCAAGCCGAGGAGCACAGAAGAGCGGGCCCGCGCGCGCAGCGCGCATCAAGCACTGACTCGGCCCAACTGTCTGAACGGAGTGAGCGCAGCGAACGCAGTGAGTTTTGGGCCGGGGCCCGCTCTTCGCGCACCGCAGGGAACCCCTGGCACGGCCAGGGGCGCTGGCATCGGGGTCGCTTTTCTTTGCCTTCTTTCTTTGGCGAGGCAAAGAAAGAAGGTCGGGTGCAGGGGTGAAGCCCCTGCGGGCTTTCAGGACTCGACACAACACTAGATCAAACCCCGCAGTCCCTCCACCCAACGCGCCTGCCACCCCATCGCCGCCGCCGGGCGCCAGAGCAGCAAGGCCTGTTCCTCGCAGTGGAAGGGCGCGCCGCGCAGGGGCTTGGCCTGCAGGCCTTCCTGCTGGATCAAAAACTCGGGCAGATAGGCCAAGGCGTGGCCGCTGCGCACCAAGGTCAGGAGGCTGTGCAGGTCGTCGACGCGGTAGCGGATGCGGCGCGGCAGGGCCTCGTCGCGCCAGCCGTCCGAGCCCGGGCCGCGGCGCAGGCCGCAGAACAGCGAGCGCGTGGGGCAGACGAAATCGGCTTGCTCCAGTTCAGTGGCGCCCACATTGCGTGCGGCGGCCAGCGGATGCTGCGGCGCCAGGCCCAGGCGCATGGGCAGGGTTTCCAGCGCAAGGCGGGCCAGGCCGGCGGGCGCTGCATCGCCAGCCAGCACAGCGGCGCTGACGAGCGCGAAATCCGCCTCGCCGCGCTGCAGGGCCTGCAGGGCTTCGAGCTCGAACAGATCGAGCAGGCGCAGGCGCGCGGCGCTGCCCAGGCCCTGCAGTGCGGCGGCGGCCGCGGGGGCATAGCGCGCCAGCAGCAGGGCCGGGCCGGCCAGGCGGCAATCCACCGCATGGGCGGCGCCGGCGAACTCGGCGCGCGTCTGCTCAGCCAAATGCAGCAAGGCCAGGGCGCGCTGCTGCAGGCGCGCGCCGGCCTCGTTCAGCAGCAGGCCCTTGCCCTGGCGCTCGAACAGCGGCGTGCGCAGGCTCTGCTCCAGGCGCTTGATGGCCTTGGAGAGGGCCGAGGGCGTCAGGTGCAGCTCCGCAGCCGCCTGCTGCAGGCTGGTATGCCGGGCCGCACAAGCGAACAGGCGCAGATCGTTCAGTTCCATGGCGGCAATGATCGTTGACTATTCGTTGCTTGCCGGGCATGTGTGCACACACGAGGATGCCGGCCATGCTTCATTCCCCCGCACGCCGCCAGCTGCTCGCCCTGGGCACCGCCCTGCCCTGGCTGGGCTCACGTACCGCCCATGCCGAGGCCGACCGTCCCGGCCTGCACGGCATGCTGTTGTTCGGTGGCCTGGAGGGCCTGTATGCCTCGCACCTGCCGATGTTCCACAGCCCCCACGATGTGCAGGTGCTCCTGCGCCTGCGCGCCACCGAAGCCGGGTTGGAGAGCCAAGTGCGCCAGCGCCTGGCGCGCGGCCCGGGCTATCTGACGTTGGAGCCCGAGCGCTTTGACCTGAACCGCCTGCAGCCCGGCCACGCGCAGGCCCTGGGCGGCTTCCAGGCCAATCTGCACGAGAGCCATTTCGAGCGCGGCGGCCCGCTGCTGCGGCCCGGCGCGGCCTGGGCGGTCGACGAGGTCCTGCTCTTCAACCGCCTGGACCCGCGCCCGCACCAGGCGGCGCAGCAACGCTTCTTCTGCTTCGGCCAGGGGCAGGAGCGCTTTCTCGTCAAATGGTTGGAGCAGCGGCCGGACATCGACCTGGTCGGCCGCTTCCAGTCCCGCACTGTGGGCGCCCCGCGCCGCCTGCTCAGCCTGCCCGGCGGCGGCCTGCAGGCACCGCAGCCGCAACGGCTGCAGGCCGCGCTGCAATCTGCCGGCCTCACCCCCAAGACCGCACTGCAATGGCTGTACCAGGAAACAGGGGATCTGACCTGAGCGGGACGCCACGCATCGGCCTGCTGCAGCAGCATGCGGCCGAGGGGCCGGGGCGCTTGGCGAGCTGGGCGAGACGGCGCGGTTTCCAGCTGGAAATCCATCGCGCCGAGGCCTTGTTCGCCGCCGGCCCGCTCGCTCTGCAAGCCCAGGGCTGGCAGGCCCTGATCCTGCTCGGTGGGCCTTGGATGCTGGACCGCGCGCCGGCCTGGCTACGCGCCGAGCAGCAATCCCTGCGCGCCTGGCTGCAAGCAGACCTGCCCTGTCTGGGCATCTGCCTGGGTGCCCAGCTGATGGCCAGCGCGCTCGGCGCGCCCATCCGCGCGCTGCCTGAGCCCGAGCAGGGCTGGACACAGGTGGAACTGGCGGACGGCCAAAGCCTTGCAGCCCTGCAATGGCATGAGGAGGGTTTTGCCGCACCCCCGCCCGGCTGCCACAGCCTGGGCCGCAGCGCGGCCTGGCCCTGCCAGGGCTTTGCGCGTGGCCGCCACCAGCGCGCGCTGCAGTTCCACCCTGAGTGGGATGGCCACAGCCTGCGCGCCCTGCACCGCGGCTTTGGCGCCGACTGCCCGCTGCCGCGCGGGGCCGCTGGGCAGCGCCAGCGCCGAGTGGCGGGCTGGTTCTACCCCTGGTTGGACGACTGGCGCAGCACCTGGCCCTAGGCCGGCTGCGGAGCCAGGCCCTGCCAACTGCGCATCCCTAAGCCGAGCAGCAACAGACCGGCCGCCAACGGCAGCAGCAGACTCAGGCCTTGCAGGGCACTGACCAGCGGCGGCCAATCGAGGGCCGGCAGCCAGCGCCGCGCCGGCAGCGCCAGCAGCAGCGGCGCCAGCCAGGCCACCAGGCGGCGCGCGCGGCCCAGCTCGGCGCGGCCGGCCAGCAGGACCAGGGCCGAGGCCACGAAGACCAGGGTGAAGACCGTGTGGATCAGGGGCTGGGCCTTGCCGAACTGCGGCAGCTGCAGGCTGCAGGGCAGCCAGGCCAGGCAGAGCAGGCCCAGCGCGAGCGCGCAACGGCGTGCTCGGGCTTCGGCGCGGCCGTCGTGCACCAGGCCGGGCTGGGCGCGCAGGGCCGGCAGCAGGGCCAGGCAGAGCAGGCCGGTCAGCGCGTCCAGCAACAGGGTCAGCGGATAGCCGAGCAGTTCGGTGGCCAGGCCCAGCCAGTTGGATGAAAAGGCGATCGCCAAGTTCATCAACGCCATGTAGGCGGTGAACTGGGTGGCGGCCAGGCGCGGGTTGGTCACGTCCATGAAGAGCGCAGCACGGGTGCCGTACATCAGGCCCTGGAAGACCGAGTAGCCCATCGAGGCCACCCACAACGCCAGCTGCAGCGCGGGCTGGGGCGTGGGCGTGCTGCTGGGCCAGATGTAGCCGGCCTGCTGCAGCGCCCAGGCCAGGTAAAGCGTGGGCGGGGCCATGCCGAGGATGTAGACGGCCAGGGTGCCGCGCCGGCCCAGGCGGTCGCCCAAGTGGCCGCCCAACACCATGAAGGCCGCCATCACCACCTGGGTGGCCAGGCTGAGCCAGCCGATCTGGGCGTCGTCCATGCCCAGCTCCACCGCCAGGTTGGACTGCAGGGCCAGGCCCAGGGCCATGGCGCCCACCGGCAGCAGCGCGAAGCCGAGCGCGGCAAAGGCGCCGCGCGTGCCCAGGAAGGCTCGGAAGACATCGCCGGCGAAGCGCTGCATTTCGCGCCCGGCACTGCGCCAGCCGGCGGGCGGCGGTGCATCCAGCAGGCCGGGCGCCTCGCGCAGGGGCCACACCACGCTGGCCGTCACGGCCAGGATCGCGGCGGCGACGAAGACGAAGGTGAAGCTGAAGCCGGTCCAGCCGCTCAGGAACAGCACGCCGCTGCCGCCCAGCGCCGTTCCCAGGGCGGCGCCGGCGAACATCAGGCCGTTGCCCAGGCCGCGTTCCTCGGGCTGCAGCGTGGTGCAGGCCAGGGAGTCGATCGCCACGTCCTGCAGCGCGCCGAAGGCGTTGTGCACCAGCAGGATGGCGGTGAACAGGCCCAGGCCCGTCGGCAAGGGCACGGCCATCAGCGCCAGCAGGGTCAACGCCATCATCAGCTGGGTGCCGAGGATCCAGGCGCGGCGGTGGCCGAAGCGCGTCGAGCGGAACACGTCCACCATCGGCCCGAAGGCCCATTTGAAGGCCCAGGGCAGGTAGAAGGAGGCGACGAAGGCGCCGATCTCGGCCGGGCCCACGCCGTAGCGGCGCAGCTGGGTGGCCACGGCCGTGGCAGCGAAGCCCAGCGGAATGCCTTCGGTGACGTAGAGCAGGAAGAAGGCCAGCAGCCGGCCGTGGCGGCTGGCGAGCAGATTGGGAAGGCGCATGAGCGGGCCCCGAGGAAAGCCGAGCGGGGCGCGATTCTGGGCAGCGCCAGAGTCCCGGGCGGGCGGCTTGGGGCCGCCCCGCTACGCGATCGGACGAGGGATCCTTCCCATTGGATCCAATATGCAGAGATCGGCAGTGGAGGCGCGGAGAACCCTACAGACACCCCCTTGCGGGCGGCTCACTCCTGCCAGAACTGCGCTTCCATGCGCTGGCGCAGCGCCTGCAGCTGGCGCTGGCCTTCCTCATCCAGCCAGGCCTCGTACAGGCCCTGGAGTCGCTCGCGC
Organism: Inhella proteolytica; assembly: GCF_016093275.1. Classification (GTDB taxonomy): domain Bacteria; phylum Pseudomonadota; class Gammaproteobacteria; order Burkholderiales; family Burkholderiaceae_C; genus Inhella; species Inhella proteolytica. The sequence continues at coordinate 58,177 of NZ_JAEDAK010000016.1, read as the reverse complement.
ACGCCCGGCTGCTGCAGCAGCGCGTCGATGGCCCGGGCCGCGCGCTCGCCCGCCGGGTTGCGCGAGCAGGCGGTGTAGGAGAGCTGGGTGTCGTCGAGCTCCTGCAGCGGGCGCCACACCAGCTCGGCGCCCAGCTCGGGCTGCTGCAAGGCGAAGTGGCGCAGCTCGAAGCCGTAGACGAGCACGGCATCGACGCCATGACCGCGCGCCAGCATGGCCAGCACGGCCTGGTTGGACTGGCTGAGGATGAAACGTTGGCGCTGGGCTTCATGGCGCTCCAGCAGGGCATCCACGCGTGGCCCGTAGGCGCGATAGCCCACCACGCCGAAGCGCAGGCCCTGGGCGAGCAGTTGCTGCAGCGCCAGCGGCCCAGGCCCGCTGCGCAGCGCCTGCTCGCGCCGCAGCACCACCCCGGCCGGCAGGAAGCGGAACAGAGGCTGGGTGTAGCGGTAGCGTTCCAGGCGCTGCGGCGCCTTGCTCATGGCCGGGCTGCAGACGGCGATGTCGGTGCGCAGCAGCTCCAATTCCAGGCGGTTGGGCGAGACCTGCATCTGCTCGTGGCGGAACTGCGGCAGACCGGGCTGCAACACTTCGGCAATCATGCGGTCCACATAGCCCTGACCCTTCAGCGGACCCGACGCAATGGCCATCGGCGCATAGGGCGAGCCGGCCCACACCAAGCGCTCGGCGGCCCAGGCCGGCAGCGCGCAGGCCAGCGACAGCAGGGCCAGCACCATCCGGCTGGATCTGCTGCGGCGGCCGGCAGGGCGTGTCTCCATTTGTGCGGCAATGGTGACACGGGCCCTTGGCCGCCCGGCCTCGGGCTCGCCCTAGCCCGGCTTGACGGCGCGCGTGGCGATGCAGATCGGCGCGTGGCGGCTGTAGAGCCAGCTGTCGTCGAACCAGTGGTCCTCGAACAAGCCGGCCAGCAGGAAGCCGGCCTGCAACTGGCCGCCGATCAGGGTGTCGAGCGAGTGGCTGAACTCCAGCGGCTGGCCCTGTGCGCGCCGGCGTGCCTGCTCGGCGGGCAGCTCCAGCTCCGAGTAGGGCAGGCGGTAGGCCACGCGCAGCTCGCCGCTGGCATCGGCCACCTCATGGTCGAACAGGTAGACGGCCGGGTTCATGAAGCCGGCCAGCAGCACGCCCCCCGGGCGCAGCACGCGCCAGCACTCGCGCCAGACCGGCAGTACATCCGGCACGAAACAGTTCGAGGCCGGGTGGAATACGAGGTCGAAGCTGGCGTCGGACAGGGCGCTGAGGTCGCGCATATCGCCCTGCACGCAGCGCAGCGGCAGGCCGGCGCGCCTGCACACCTCGGCGTCCAGGCCGAGCTGGCCTTCGGAGAAATCGAAGCTGGTGACGCGCGCGCCGGCGGCGGCAAAGAGCGGCATCTGCTGGCCGCCGCCCGAGGCCAGCCCGAGCAGGTCGCGGCCGGCGATGTCGCCGAACCACTCGCGCGGCACCGGCAGTTTGGGGGTCAGGTGCACCTGCCAATCGCCGGCGCGGGCGCGCGCCAGCGCGGCCTCGTCCACCGGCGTGGACCAGGGGCCACCCGCGGCGGCATCAGCGTTCCAGGCCTGACGGTTGTGCTGCAGCCAATCCATGCCTCAGCCCCCCAGGGTTCGGTCGGCGATCAGCACGGCGAAGAAGCCCAGCGCGGCGATCAGCGTCCATTTCAGGATCAGCACCCCCAGGCGCTGCCAGCGCGGCTCGCGCTTCACCAGCGCGAGGCCGAAGCAGACCAGGGCCGCCAAGAGCAGCAGGCCGAAGACGATGCGAAAACCGATCATGCGGAGTGCACCGGCTTCACCAGGCCGGCGCCAGCTCGGCAAAGCCGGCCGGGGCCTGGGCCGGGTCCTGGAACTCGACGTAGTCGTAAGCCGTGGGGTCGGCCAGCAGCGCACGCAGCAGCTCGTTGTTCAGCGCGTGACCGCCCTTGAAGCTGGTGTAGGCCGCCAGCAGCGGGTGGCCTGCCACCTGCATGTCGCCGATGGCGTCGAGGATCTTGTGCTTGACGAACTCGTCGTCGTATCGGAGCCCTTCCGCATTCAGCACCTTGTCGTCGTCGACCACGATGGCGTTGTCCATGTTGCCGCCCAACGTCAGGCCGCGCGAGCGCATCAGCTCGATGTCGCTGGTCATGCCGAAGGTGCGGGCACGGGCGATCTCGCGCTTGTAGGCGTGCGAGCCCATGTCGAAGGTGTAGCGGCTGCCGGTGGCGGCCACGGCGGGGTTGTCGAACTCGATCTCGAAGCTGAGCGTGTAGCCGTGCAGGGGCTCCAGCCGCGCCCACATCAGCCGCTTGCCCTCACCGCGGCGCACCTCGACGGGCTTCTTCACGCGCAGGAAGCGCTTGGGAGCGTCCTGCAGCTCGATGCCGGCTGACTGCAGCAGGAACACGAAGCTCGCCGCGGAGCCGTCGAGGATGGGGACTTCGTCGGCACTGATGTCGATGCGCAGGTTGTCCAGGCCCAGCCCGGCGCAGGCCGAGAGCAGGTGCTCGATGGTCTGCACCTTGGGCGCGCCGGGGTCGCCACCCGGGCTGATGGTGGTGGCCATGCGGGTGTCGCACACGGCCTGCGGGTTGACCGGAATATCGACCGGCTGCGCCAGATCGGTACGGCGGAACACGATGCCGGTGTTGACCGGCGCGGGCCGCAGCACCAGCTCGACCTTGCGTCCGCTGTGGATGCCCACGCCAACGGCGCGGGTCATGGATTTCAAAGTGCGTTGAGCCAGCATGGGCGGGATTGTCCGAGCGGAATGAAAAAAGGGCTCGTACCGCAGCACGAGCCCCTAATCGCCGGTCAGCGCCGGCTTTGAAATCAATCCGCCTGACGACGCAGGAATGCAGGGATTTCAATATCGTCCAGACCCGACGCCGACAGCGCATCAACCTTCTGCGCCGCCCGCCCATAGCGCCACACCGAGGGCATGTCGCGGTTGCCGAAGTCGCCGCCGCCGCCATGGCCCATCACCGGGGCATGGCCCTGGCCCGGCAGGCCGGGGCTGGCCACGGCCTGGGTCAGGATGGGCAGGTTGTCAGTGCCGGTGCGCTGGCCATGCACCACCTGCATCTGCGGGCGGCTGTCGGTCGTTGCGGCTTGCTTGGCGCTGTTCAGGCCGGTGGCAATGACGGTGACGCGCAGCTGGTCGCCCAGGCTGTCGTCGTAGGCGGTGCCGTAGATGACGTGCGCGTCTTCATGGGCCAGGCGCTTGATGGCGCTCATGGCGGCACGCGACTCGGCCAGCTTGAAGGTGGAGCGCGAGGCGGCGATCAGCACCAGCACGCCGCGCGCGCCGGTGAGGTTGATGCCGTCCAGCAGCGGGCAGGCCATGGCCTGCTCGGCCGCCTTGGTGGCGCGGTCCGGGCCGCCGGCCTGGGCGGTGCCCATCAGCGCCTTGCCGGGTTCCTGCATCACGGTGCGGACGTCCTGGAAGTCCAGGTTCACGAGGCCGGGCAGGTGGATCACGTCGGAGATGCCGCCAACGGCGTTCTTCAGCACGTCGTTGCCGAAGGCGAAGGCCTGTTCCTGCGTGGCGTCGTCGCCCAGCACGTCGAGCAGGCGGTCGTTCAGCACCACGATCAGCGAATCCACCGCGGCTTCGAGTTCGGTCAGGCCGGCGTCGGCCTGCTTGTTGCGGCGCGAGCCTTCGAAGTCGAAGGGCTTGGTGACGACGCCGACAGTGAGGATGCCCATGTCCTTGGCCACCTTGGCGATGACCGGGGCCGCGCCGGTGCCGGTGCCGCCGCCCATGCCGGCGGTGATGAACAGCAGGTCGGTGCCTTCGAGCACGTCACGGATGCGGTCTTCGGCTTCAGCCGCGGCTTCCTTGCCGCGCTCGGGAATGGCGCCGGCGCCCAAGCCGCTACGGCCGAGCTGGATCAGCTGGTCGGCGCGCGACTGGTTCAGGGCCTGGGCATCGGTATTGGCCGCAATGAATTCGACCCCTTGCACACCCTGTTCGATCATGTGCTCGACGGCATTCCCGCCGCCGCCGCCAACACCGATCACCTTGATGCGGGTGCCTTGGTTGAACTCTTCGATCATCTCGATGGCCATACTTACCTCCGTGGACCGCGACATTCTCGCGGCAATACTGTGAAAAATCCAGATTCAAACCCGCTTTATTTGGTTTGAACCCCTTGTTTTGTGGTGTCAGAACGTCCCGGCGAACCAATCCTTGAAGCGGTGCATCAGGGTTTTCATGGAGCCGGCCTGCTGAGCCGCCTTGAAACCCCGGGTTCGCGCCAGCCGACCTTCTTCCAAAAGGCCCATGACGGTGCTGGAGCGGGGATTGGCAACCATGTCGAAAAGGGCGGCGCTATACGTCGGATTGCCGCGCCGCACGGGTTTGAGGAACATGTCCTCGGCCAGTTCGATCATTCCGGGCATCACCGCCGAGCCGCCCGCCAGCACGATTCCGGAACTGAGCAACTCTTCGTAACCCGATTCGCGGATGACCTGGTGCACCAGGGCGAAGATTTCCTCGACCCGCGGTTCAATCACGCCCGCCAGCGCCTGCTTGGACAACATGCGCGGCGCACGGTCACCCAAACCCGGCACCTCGACCTGGGCGGCCGGGTCCGCCAGCATTTGTTTGGCCACCCCAAACTCGACCTTGATTTCCTCGGCATCCTTGGTCGGGGTGCGCAGGGCCATCGCGATGTCAGAGGTGATGAGGTCACCCGCGATCGGGATCACGGCGGTATGTCGGATCGATCCGCCGGTAAAGATCGCTACATCGGTCGTGCCGGCGCCGATGTCCACCAGCGCCACGCCGAGTTCACGCTCGTCGGCGGTGAGGGCGGCCAAACTGCTGGCGCTGGGATTGAGCACCAATTGCTCGACTTCCAGACCACAGCGGCGCACGCATTTGACGATGTTTTCCGCCGCCGATTGAGCGCCCGTCACGATATGCACCTTGACTTCCAGGCGCCCGCCGCTCATGCCGATGGGTTCCTTGACCTCATGGCCGTCGATGACAAATTCCTGCGGCTCGACCAGCAACAGGCGCTGATCATTGGGAATATTGATGGCCTTGGCGGTTTCCACCACCCGGGCCACATCCACCGGCGTGACCTCTTTGTCACGCACGATCACCATGCCGGTGGAGTTCTGCCCGCGAATATGGCTGCCGGTGATCCCCGTGAAAACCCGGGTGATTTTGCAGTCGGCCATCATTTCGGCCTCTTTCAGGGCCTGTTGGATGGCTTGCACGGTGGCGTCGATGTTGACCACCACGCCGCGTTTCAAACCATGCGAGGGCGCCATGCCCAAACCCGCGAGCCGCAATTCCCCGCCCGGCATGACTTCGCCGACGACGGCCATGATCTTGGACGTGCCGATATCCAGGCCGACGACCAGATCCTTGTATTCCTTGGCCATGCTAGGGTTTCCTCGTAATTGCTTTGGGGTTGGGGTTGGGATTCACGCCAATACCGGTCAGGCGCAGGGCATAGCCCTCGACATGGCGCAGGTCGGCGCCGGCCACGCTGGTGTGAAAGCGCTGGGCCACGGCCAGGGCATGGGGCAGGAAGCGCTCGTAGCGCTGCACCAGGTCGTCCTCGCTGCCACGGCCCAGTTCCACGACGGCACCGCTGGCCCAGGCCAGGCGCCATGAACCGCGGCCCGAGAGTTCGAGGCGGGTGACACGCTCGCCCAGGCGCTGGCTGCTGCCCTGCAGGCGCATCCACAGGCGCTGTACCTGCGGGGCGCTGCCGTTGGGGCCGGCGAACACGGGCAGGTTCTCGTCCTCGACATCGCCGAGATTGGCGTGGAAGACCTCGCCGTGCGAGTTGAGCAGGGCGCGCTCGGGGGCGGGCTCGCCCCAGTCGCCGCGGCCATCCCAGAGCGCCACGGCACGGTGCTCCTCCAGCTTGACCCTCATCAGCCCGGGCCACACACGCTGCACCTGGGCATGCCGCACCCAGGGCACGGCCTCGAAGGCCTTGCGCGCCTGCGCCAGGTTCAGGGTCAGGAAGTTGCCCTGCAGATGCGGCAGCGCATTGGCCCGCAGCGTGGCCAGGCTGTTGCGCTCGACATCACCTTCGATGCGGATCTGGCGCCAATCCCACCAGGGCCGCTGCGCCAGCCAGCGCCCCCCTGCCGTCACGAGCAGCAGCACGGCCAGCAGCGCCAGCACGGGCGCGGCCAGCTGCATCCAGCGGATGTCGCTGGGCAGGCTGTCGGTGGGCAAGGTGTCGGTCATCAAGGGCTCAGCGGCGATCCAGGCGGGCCTGCGCCAGCAGCCAGAGGCAGAGCTGCGGGTAGTCCAGGCCGATCTGCTTGGCGGCCTTGGGCACCAGGGAGTGCGAGGTCATGCCGGGGCTGGTGTTCATCTCCAGCAGGAAGGGCTTCTGGTCCTTCTGGCGCAGCATCAGATCGGCACGGCCCCAGCCGCGGCAGCCCAACAGGCGGTAGGCCTTCAGCACCAGGGCTTGAACCTCGGCCTCCAGCGCGGCAGGCAGGCTGCCGAACAGGTACTGCGTGCTGTCGCTGACGTACTTGTTTTCGTAGTCGTAGTTGCCGCCCACGGCACGGATCTCGACCACCGGCAGCGCCTGGGCATCCTGGCCATCGCCCAGCACGGCGCAGGTCAGCTCAGGGCCTTCGATGCATTCCTCGAACAGCAGCTCGTCGTCAAAGCCCAGCGCCAGCTCCACCGCGCCCTGCATGTCCGAATAGCCCTGCGCCTTGCTGACGCCGAAGCTGCTGCCCTCATGCGGCGGCTTGACGATCACCGGCAGGCCCAGTTCATCAGGGATGGTGCGCACGCGCTCGCGCGTCAGCTCGTGGCGCGCCAGCACCAGGGCGCGCGGTGTGGGGAGGCCCTCGGCGATCCAGATGCGCTTGGTGCTGACCTTGTCCATCGCGATGGCCGAAGCCATCACGCCGGAGCCGGTGTAGGGGATGCCCAGGCATTCGAGTGCGCCCTGCAGGCTGCCGTCCTCGCCGCCACGGCCGTGCAGGGCGATGAAGGCGCGGTTGAAGCCCTCGTCCTTCAGCGCCTGCAGCGGGCGCTCGGCCGGGTCGAAGGGGTGGGCGTCCACGCCCAGGGACTGCAGCGCGGCCAGCACGCCGGCGCCACTCATCAGCGAGACTGGGCGCTCGGCGCTGCTGCCGCCGAACAGCACGGCCACCTTGCCGAGGGCCTTGGGGTCGATGGAGGAGGTGTCGAACATGCTCAGTTCTTGGCGTTGAAGTGCTCGGCCATGCGCTTGGGCAGGCTGCTCATGGAACCGGCGCCCATGCCGATGACGACGTCGCCGTCGCGCGTCAGCTGGGCCAGCGCGGCAGGCATGTCGGCCACTTCGGGCACGAACAGGGGCTCCTTGCCGGCCAGGCGCAGCGCGCGCGCCAGGGCGCGGCCATCGGCGGCGGGGATGGGCGCCTCGCCGGCGCTGTAGACCTCGGTCAGCAGCACGGCGTCGGCGGCCCCGAGCACGCGCACGAAGTCCTCGAAGCAATCGCGCGTGCGGGTGTACCGATGGGGTTGAAAGGCCAGCACGATGCGCTGGCTGGGGAAGGCGCCGCGCGCGGCGGACAGCACTGCGGCCATCTCCACCGGGTGGTGGCCATAGTCGTCGATCAGCAGGAACTGCCCGCCCTCACCCGCCGGCCACAGGCCGTGGCGCTGGAAGCGCCGGCCCACACCTTGGAACGACGCGAGTGCGCGCTGGATGGGGGCTTCGGCAATGCCGATCTCGGTGGCCACCGCAATCGCCGCCAGCGCATTGCGCACGTTGTGCTCGCCAGCCAGGTTCAGGGTGATGGGCAGGTCGGGCAGTTGGGTGCCGTTGCGGCGCTGGCAGATGAATTGCATCTGCCCGCCACTGAGTGCCTGGATGTTGACGGCACGCACATTGGCATCCTCGCCCAGGCCGTAGCGCACCAGCGGGCGCTCGATGCGCTCGAGCACCGCCTGAATCCCTGCGTCGTCGCTGCACACCACCGCCGCGCCGTAGAAGGGCATGCGGTGCAGGAATTCGATGAAGGCCTGGTGCAGGCGCTCCACCGAATGCCCGTAGGTGTCCATGTGGTCCTGGTCGATGTTGGTGACCACGGACAGCACGGGGCTCAGATTCAGGAAGCTGGCATCGCTCTCGTCGGCCTCGACGACGATGAACTCGCCCTTGCCGAGCTGGGCGTTGGCGCCGGCCGCGTTCAGCAGGCCGCCGATGACGAAGGTCGGATCCAGGCCGGCCTCCACCAGGATGGAGGTCACCAGCGAGGTCGTCGTCGTCTTGCCATGCGTGCCGGCGATGGCGATGCCGGACTTCAGGCGCATCAGCTCGGCCAGCATCACCGCGCGCGGCACCACCGGCACGCGCGCGGCGCGGGCGGCCAGCACCTCGGGGTTGTCGGCCTTCACCGCCGTGGACGTGACGACCGCCTGGGCGTTGCCGATGTGTTCGGCGGCGTGGCCGATGTGGATCGTCAGGCCCAGTTGCGCCAGGCGTTCGGTGACGGCGCTGGCGGATTGATCCGACCCGCTGACCTGGAAACCCAGGTTGTGCAGGATCTCGGCAATGCCGGACATGCCGGCGCCGCCGACACCGACGAAATGGATGCGTTTGACCGCGTGCTTCATGGGGCGCGGCCTCCTTGCGTGAGGGCTTCGATGGCATCCGCCACGCGCTGGGCGGCGCCGGGGCGGTGCTGGGCGCGCGCGGCCGTGGCCAATGCCAGGCAGCGCGCGCGCGTGAGTTCGGTGGAGAGCAGTGCGGCCAGGCGCGCGGGCGTGGCCTCGGGCTGCGGCAGGTGGATGGCCGCGCCCTGCGCGGCCAGGTGTTCCGCGTTGTCGCGTTGGTGCGCGGTGGTCTTCACCACCAGGGGCACCAGCACTGCGGCCACGCCGGCGGCGCAGAGCTCGCTCACCGTGATGGCGCCGGCGCGGCAGATCACCAGATCGGCGGCGGCCAGCTCGGCGGCCATGTCGTCGATGAAGGGGCGCACCTCGGCTCCACCCGGCCCCATCAAGCCGCGCTCGTCGTAATCGGCCAGCACGGCGGCCAGGTTGGCGTTGCCGGTCTGGTGCACCAGCTGCGGGCGCTGCTCGGGCGGTAGCAGGGCCAGCGCGGCGGGGATGGCCTCATTCAGGGCCTTGGCACCCAGCGAGCCACCCACCACCAGCACGCGCAGCGGGCCCGTGCGGCCGGCAAAGCGCTCGGCCGGGGCGGGCAGGTTCTCGATGGCGGCGCGCACCGGGTTGCCCGTCACCACGCCCTGCTGCACCTTTTCCACGCCCTGGAAGCCGAAGCCGAAGGCCACGCGATCGGCCACCGGCAGCAGGGCCTTGTTCGAGAGCAGCAGGCCGGCGTCGGCATTCACCAGCACCAGCGGCTTGCCGAGCAGCGCGGCCATCAGCCCGCCGGGGAAGCAGACGTAACCGCCCATGCCCAGCACGGCGCTGGCACGGCGGCGGCGCAGGATGCCGAGGCAGTTCCAGAAGGCCTTGAGCAGGCGCAGGCCGCCGAACACGGTCTCGATGAAGTTCTTGCCGCGCAGTCCGGAGAAGGCGATGGTGTCCAGCTCGATGCCGGCCCTGGGCACGAGCTGGTTCTCCATGCCATGCGCCGTGCCCAGCCAGCTGATGGTCCAGCCGCGCTGCTTCATCTCGGTGGCCAGGGCCAGGCCGGGAATGACGTGGCCGCCTGTGCCGGCGGCCATGATGACGAGGTGCTTGGCGCTCATGCGCGGCCTCCGCGCATCAGTTGGCGGTTTTCCAAGTCCACCCGCAACACCACCGCCAGCGCGATCAAGTTCATCAAGATCGCCGAGCCGCCAAACGACAGCAGCGGCAAGGTCAGCCCCTTGGTCGGCAGCGCTCCCAGGTTCACCCCGATGTTGATGAAAGCCTGGCCGCCCATCCAGATGCCCACGCCCTGCGCGTACAGGCCGGCAAACACCCGGTCCAGCGCAATCGCCTGGCGGCCGATCTGCACCACGCGGCGCGTCAGCCAGAAGAAGGCGCAGATCACCAGCACCACGCCGATCAGGCCGAGCTCCTCGCCGATGACGGCGAGCAGGAAGTCGGTGTGGGCCTCGGGCAGGTAGTGGAGCTTTTCCACCGAGCCGCCCAGGCCCTGGCCCCACCACTCCCCGCGCCCGAAGGCGATCAGCGAGTGCGTCAGCTGGTAGGCCTTGCCGGCGGCGTACTTCTCGTCCCAGGGGTTCAGGTAGGCAAAGATGCGCTCGCGGCGGAACTCGCTGAAGCTGATCATCAGCACGAAGGCGCCGATCAGCACCAGCAGCACCAGGCTGAACATGCGGCCGTTGACGCCGCCCAGGAACAGCACGCCGATGGCGATGGCCGCGATCACCATGAAGGCGCCCATGTCGGGTTCGGCCAGCAGCAGGATGCCCAGCAGGCCCAGCGTGGCCAGCATGGGCCAGACGGCCTGCCAGAAGTTCTCGCGCAGGTCCATCTTGCGCACCATGTAGCTGGCGCCGTACATGGCGATGGCGAACTTGGCCAGCTCGCTGGGCTGGAAGTTCATCACCCCCAGCGGCAGCCAGCGCCGCGCGCCGTTCACGCCCTTGCCCAGGCCGGGGATCAGCACCACCACCAGCAGCAGGATGGAGCCCAGCACCAGCCAGGGCGCCAGGCGCTCCCACACGCGCAGCGGGATCTGCGTGACCGCCAGCCCGCAGGCCATGGCAATGCCAATGGCCAGCAGATGCCGGCTCAGGAAATGGGTGGGGGCGTAGCGCGCGAACTTGGGGTTGTCCGGCAGCGCGATGCTGGCCGAATACACCATCACCAGGCCCAGGGCCAGCAGGCAGACCACCACCCAGACCAGCAGCAGGTCGAAGCCATGCGCGCGGCTCGGTTGGCTGTCGCGGATCTGGATGCCGTCGCGCACCGGCAGCGCGAAGCCGCTGGCTTCGGCACCGGCCGGCTTCAGCTTGCCCCAGAGACCGCTCCAGTTCACAGCGTCTCCCCCCGCTCGGCCGCCAGCTCGCGCGCCGTGGCCACGAAGACCTCGGCGCGGTGGGCGTAGTTGCGGAACATGTCCAGCGAGGCGCAGGCCGGGCTGAGCAGCACGGTGTCGCCTTCGCGCGCCTGCTCGAAGGCCCAGCGCGTGGCGGTTTCCAGGCTGGCGTGGCGCTCGATCGGCAGCTCCAGCCCCTGCAGGCTGAGCGCAATCTGCTCGGCGTCCTTGCCGATCAAGGCCACCGCGCGGGCATGGCGGGCGATGGGCGCGCGCAGGGGACCGAAGTCCTGGCCCTTGCCGTCGCCGCCCAGCACCAGGCTGAGCAGGCTGCCTTCGCGGTCGGCGCCCAGGCCGGCAATCGCGGCCACGGTGGCGCCCACATTCGTGCCCTTGCTGTCGTCCACGAAATCGATACCGCCCAGCGTGCCCACCCACTCGACGCGATGCGGCTCGCCGCGGTACTCGCGCAGCGCATGCAGCATCGGCGCCAGCGGGCAGCCGATCTCCGTGGCCAGGGCCAGGGCCGCCAATGCATTGGCGCTGTTGTGGCGGCCGCGGATGCGCAGCGCGTCGGCCGGCATCAGGCGCTGGATTTGCAGCTCCACCTCTTCGGCCTTGGCGCCACGCTTGACGCGCAGCGGCGTGTCGTCAGCCGGCAGCGCGCGCGCCAGCCAGGCAATGCCGCCGGCCTCCACGAGGCCGAAATCGCCCGGGGCCTGCGGTTCCTCCAGGCCGAAGCGGCACACGCGGCGTGGCGTCCACTTCACCGTCACCTTGAGCGGCTTGCCGCGCGCGCCCATCGGCGGCGGGGGCGGCGTGGGCACCATGGCTTCCACCAGCGGGTCGTCGCGGTTGATGACCATCAGCGCCTGACTGCCGAAGATGCGCGCCTTGGCGGCCGCATAGGCCTGCAGGTCGCCGTGCCAGTCCAGATGGTCCTGGGTGATGTTGAGCACCGCGGCGGCGCTGGGCTCGAAGCCTTGCACGCCGTCGAGCTGGAAGCTGGACAGCTCCAGCACCCAGACCTCGGGCAGGGCCTTGAACTCGGGCGGGCGCGGCGGCGGCGGCTCGATCGGCAGCGCCTTGTGCTCGAGCAGTTCGTCGAGCTGTTCCAGGCTGATGTCCTCGGCCGGCGCGGGTTCCACCACGTCCACCAGCAGCGGCGCATCCGCCTCCGGCTCGGGTTCGGGCATCGGCAGGTCGAGCTGCTCGGGCGTGTCGAAGGCCGGGGCATGGCCTTCTTCGCGCAGCTTGCTGCTGAGCGTGTCGAGCAGGGTCGGGCCGATGTTGCCGGCCACGGCCACGCGGCGGCCGGCGGCTTCGCAGAGCTGGCCGGTCAGCGAGGTCGTCGTCGTCTTGCCGTTGGTGCCGGTGATGGCCAGCACGGCCGGGGCGTAGCGCCATTGCGCCTTCAGCGCGGCCAGGGCCTCGGCGAACAGGTCCAGTTCGCCCTGCACACGCACGCCGGCCTCGCGCGCGCGGCCCAGCAGGGGCTGCAGGCGGGCATCGAGCGGCGACAGGCCGGGGCTCTTGAACACACGCTGCGCACCGTCCAGTTCCTCGGCGCGCAGCTCGCCGCGCAGGCGCTCGGCCTGCGGCACCAGCGCGGCCAGCGCGGCGTCCTGCGGCGCGGCCTCGCGCGAATCCCACACCCGCACGCGCGCCGCGCCCTGCCAGGCGGCCCAGGCGGCCATGGCCAGGCCGCTGTCGCCCAGGCCCAGCACCAGGATGGATTGGTCGCGCAGCAGGTCCAGCATCTTGTTAACGGAGCTTCAGGGAGGCGAGACCGACCAGGCAGAGCAGCATGGTGATGATCCAGAAGCGGATCACCACCTGCGTCTCCGTCCAGCCCTTCTTCTCGAAGTGGTGGTGCAGCGGGGCCATGCGGAACAGGCGCCGGCCCTCGCCGTACTTCTTCTTCGTGTACTTGAACCAGCTGACCTGCAGCATCACGCTCAAGGTCTCGGCCACGAAGATGCCGCCCATGATGGCCAGCACGATCTCCTGGCGCGTGATGACGGCAATCGTGCCCAGCGCGCCGCCCAGCGAAAGCGCCCCGACATCGCCCATGAAGACCTGGGCCGGGTGGGCGTTGAACCACAGGAAGGCCAGGCCCGCGCCGGCCATGGCCGAGCAGAAGATCAGCAGCTCGCCGGCACCCGGGATGTGGGGCAGGAACAGGTAGCGGCTGAACACCGCCGAGCCGGTGGCGTAGGCGAACACGCCCAGGGCCGAGCCCACCATCACCACGGGCATGATGGCCAGGCCGTCCAGCCCGTCGGTGAAGTTCACGGCGTTGCTGGCGCCGACGATGACGAAGTAGGCAAAGGCCATGAAGCCCCAGACCCCCAGCGGCATGCTGATGGTCTTGAAGAAGGGCACGATCAGGTCGGCCTTGGGCGGCAGTTCGGTGGAGAAGCCGCTCGTCACCCAGCGGAAGAACAGCTCGGCCACGCGCAGGGCATTGACCTCGGAAACCGAGAAGGCCAGGTAGATCGCCGCCAGCAGGCCGATCAGGCTCTGCCAGAAGAACTTCTCGCGGCTGCGCATGCCCTCGGGGTTCTTGTCGACGACCTTGCGCCAGTCGTCCACCCAGCCCACGGCGCCGAATCCGAGCGTCACAGCCATCACCACCCAGACGAAGCGATTGCTCCAGTCGAACCACAGCAGGGTCGAGACCGCGATGCCGATCAGCACCAGCACCCCGCCCATGGTGGGCGTGCCGCTCTTCTTCAGGTGGGTCTGCACGCCGTACTCGCGCACCGGTTGGCCGATCTTCAGCGAGGTCAGGTAGCGGATCACCCAGGGCCCGAAGGCCAGGCCGATGAGCAGCGCCGTCAGGGCCGCCATCACCGCGCGGAAGGTGATGTACTGGAACACGCGCAGCCAGCCCCAATCGGGCATCAGGGCCTGCAGCCATTCGGCCAGCACGATCAGCATGCGGCACCTCCCTTGTCATTCAGTGCCTGCAAGGCCTGCACGGCCTGCTCCATGCGCATGAAGCGCGAGCCCTTGGCCAGCACCGCGGCCGCCGCGGGGCGCTCGGCCGCGATGGCAGCCGCCAGCGCCGCGGCGTCGGCGAACACCCGCGCGCCCGGCCCATAGGCCGCGGCCGCGTGCTGCACGGCCGTGCCGGCACACCACAGGTGCTCGATGCCGCGCTCACGCGCCAGCTGGCCCACTTCGGCGTGGAAGGCCGGGCCCTGGTCGCCCACCTCGCCCATGTCGCCCATCAGCAGCCAGCGCGGGCCGCTCAATCCGGCCAGCAGCTCGATGGCGGCGCGCATCGAATCGGGGTTGGCGTTGTAGCTGTCGTCCACCAGGGCGACGCTGCGGCCGTCGAGTTGCAGCCGCTGCAGCTGCGAGCGGCCCTTGGCGGCCTGGAAGCCTTGCAGGCCTTCGCGCACCGCGGCCAGCGGCGCGCCTGCGGCCAGCGCGCAGGCGGCGGCCGCCAGCGCATTGCGCAGGTTGTGCACGCCGGGCATCGGCAAGGCCACCGGCAGCTCGCCGGCCGGCGTGTGCAGCTCAATCGCCCAATGGCTGTCCTGCCAGGTGGCGTCGGCGGTGAGGTCGGCGCCGCCCTGCAGCGCGAAAGTCAGGTGGGCGCGGTCGCCGGCCAGGTCCCACCAGATCGGTGCGCAGGCGTCGTCAGCCGGGAACACGGCGGTACCGCTGGGCGGCAGGGCCAGGAAGACGGCACCGTTCTCGCGCGCCGTGGCTTCCACCGTGGCCATGAACTCCTGGTGCTCGCGCTGGGCGTTGTTGACCAGGGCCACGGTGGGGGCGGCCAGTTGGGCCAGGGGCGCAATCTCGCCCGGGTGGTTCATGCCGATCTCGACCACCGCCGCGCGGTGCCACACGCCCTCTTCGCTCTGGCGCAGGCGCAAGAGCGTGAGCGGCACGCCGATGTCGTTGTTGAAGTTGCCGGCCGTGGCCAGCGTGGCGTCGGGGCCGACCCAGGCGCGCAGGATGCTGGCGATCATCTGGGTCACCGTGGTCTTGCCGTTCGAGCCGGTCACGGCAATCACCGGCAGCAGCTTCTTGGCGCGCCAGGCACCGGCCAGTGCGGCCAGCGCGGCGCGGCTGTCGGGCACCTGGAGGCCGTTCAAGTTTTCCACGCCGCGCTCGGCCAGCACCGCCACGGCCCCGGCCGCCGCGGCCTGGGGCAGGAAGTCGTGCGCGTCGAAGCGCTCGCCCTTCAAGGCAACGAACAGATCGCCGGCCTGCAGGCTGCGCGTGTCGGTGTGCACGCGCTGGAAGGCAATGGCGGCATCGCCAAACAGCTTGGCTGCGATGCCGCGTGCCTGCAGGGCGCTGCAGGCTTCGCCCAGGGTCCACATCACAGGCCGGCCCTTTCGATCAGGGCGGCACGCGCCTGCAAGGCATCGTCGAAGGGGTGCTTGACGCCCTGGATCTCCTGGTAGTCCTCGTGCCCCTTGCCGGCGATGACGATCAGGTCCTCGCGTGCGGCGCCGAGCACGGCGGCGCGGATGGCCTCGGCACGGTTCTCGATCGCCTGGTGGGCGCCGCTCACGCCGGCGGCGATGTCGGCCAGGATCTGCGCCGGGGCTTCAGTGCGCGGGTTGTCGCTGGTGATGACGACGGCATCGGCCAGGCGCGCGGCAATGGCGCCCATCTGCGGGCGCTTGCCGCGGTCGCGGTCGCCCCCGCAGCCGAACACCACGTGCAGCTGGCCCGCGCGCGCCGCGGCCAGGGGCTTCAGGGCGGAGAGGGCCTTGTCCAGCGCGTCGGGGGTGTGGGCGTAGTCCACCACCACCATGGGCAGCTCGCGCCCGGTGCCGATGCGCTGCATGCGGCCGGGCACCGGCGTCACCGGGCTGCAGGCGGCAATCGCCTCATCCAGGGGGATGCCCAGCGCGCGCAGCGCGGCCAGCACGCCCAGCCAGTTGTGCAGGTTGTAGTCGCCGATCAGGCCGGTCTGCACGCGGCGCTGCTCGCTGCCCTCGATGACATCGAAGGCCAGGCCCTGCGCGGTGTAGTGCGGGTTGGCGCCGCGCACGCGGGCGGCGGCGGCCGTGCCCACGGTCCAGAGCGCGTAGCGGCCCTGCAGCTCGTTGGCCCAAGCCTCGCCCTGAGGGTCGTCCACGTTCAGCACAGCAGCCTGCAGGCCGGGCCAGTCGAACAGCTTGCGCTTGGCCGCGGCGTAGGCGTCCATGCTGCCGTGGTAGTCCAGGTGGTCCTGCGTGAAGTTGGTGAACTGCGCCACCTTGATCTGCACGCCGCCCAGGCGGTGTTCCTCGATGCCAATGCTGCTGGCCTCGATAGCGCAGGCGGCAAAGCCGGCATCGCGCATGGCCTTGAAACCCTGCTGCAGACGCACCGGGTCGGGGGTGGTGAGGCCGGTGTATTCGATCGGCACGGCCGCGGCGCGGCCGTCCGGCGCGGGCGGCTCGCCCACGCCCAGGGTGCCCACCACACCGCAGCGGCGGCCGGCCAGGCTGAGCGCCTGCGCCGTCCACCAGGCGGTGCTGGTCTTGCCATTGGTGCCGGTGACGGCGATGACATCCAGCGCCTGCGTGGGCTGGCCGAAGAACTCGGCGGCGATGGCGCCGGTGTGGCGCTTCAGTTCGGGCAGCGCGGCCACGCGGGCGTCATCAAAACCAAAGGCCTCCAGACCCTCGGCCTCGACCAGGCAGGTGGCCGCACCGGCCGCGAGGGCTTGCTTGACGAAGCTGCGGCCGTCGCGCACATGGCCCGGCCAGGCCACGAAGGCATCGCCCGGGCGCACGGCGCGGCTGTCGCTCACCAGCGTGCCGGTGCACCACTCGCGCAGCCAGCGGGCGGCGGCTTCGGGGGATTTGAGGCGGGTCACACCCATCAGAAACTCTCCTGCACCGGCTTCACGGACTTGTCGTTCATGGCGACGATCTGGCTCTGCACGTCCAGGTCGGGCGGCACATGCATCAGGCGCAGGGTCTGGGCCACCACCTGGCTGAACACCGGAGCGGCCACGGCGCCGCCGTAGTACACGCCGTTGCTGGGTTCATCCACCATCACCGCCACGACGATGCGCGGCTTGGCCACCGGGGCCAGGCCCACGAACCAGCTGCGGTACTTGCGGCCGGCATAGCCCGCGCCCTCCTGCTTGTGCGCAGTGCCGCTCTTGCCGCCCACGCTGTAGCCCAGCACCTGGGCCTTGGGGCCGGTGCCGCCGGGGCTGGCGGCCAGCTGCAGCATCTCGCGCACGGCACGTGCGGTCTCGGGCGAGAACACGCGCACACCGGCGGGGTGCTCGTCGGGGGCGCGCTTGTTCAGCGTCACCGGCAGCAGCTCGCCGTCATGTGCAAAGGCGGTGTAGGCGCGCGCCAGCTGCAAGAGGCTGGCCGAGAGGCCGTAGCCGTAACTCATCGTCGCCTGCTCCACCGGGCGCCAGCTCTTCCAGGGCCGCAGCTTGCCACTCACGGCGCCCGGGAACTGCAGCTGCGGGCGCTGGCCCAGGCCGATGCTGGTGTACATCTCATGCAGGTCCTTGGGCTGGAACTGCATGGCGATCTTGGCCACGCCGATGTTGCTGGACTTCTGGATCACGCCGTCCAGCGTCAGGTCGCCATAGGCATGCACATCGCTGGGGTAGAAGCCGTTGAAGCCGATCGAGCGCGGCGCGACGTTGATGATGCTGTCGCGACGGAAGCGGCCGCTCTCCAGCGCGATCGCCGCGATGAAGGGCTTCATCGTCGAGCCGGGCTCGAACACATCGGTGAGGGCGCGGTTGCGCAGCTGGGCGCCGGTGAGGTTCTTGCGTGCGGCCGGGTCGAAGCTGGGGTAGTTGGCCAGCGCCAGGATCTCGCCGGTCTGCGCATCCAGCACCACCACCGAGCCGGCCTTGGCCTTGTGCTCGGCCACGGCGTCGCGCACGCGCTGGTAAGCGAAGAACTGCACCTTGGCGTCGAGCGAGAGCTGCACATCGCGGCCGTTTTGAGCCGGCAGCTCGTCGCCGATGTCTTCGACGATGCGGCCCAGGCGGTCGCGCAGCACGGCGCGGCGGCCGTCCTGGCCCTGCAGCTGGCGCTGGAAGGCGAGCTCGATGCCTTCCTGGCCGCGGTCTTCCAGATTGGTGAAGCCCACCACATGGGCGGAGGCCTCGCCTTCCGGGTAGCGGCGGCGGAACTCGCGGTCCTGGTAGACGCCCTTGATCTTGGCGTCCTTCAGGGCCTGGGAGCTGGCGTCGTCGAGCTCGCGCTTGAGCCAGGTGAACTTGCCCTCGGTGGCGAGCTTCTTCTCCAGCTCGGCGCGCGGCAGGTCGAGCAGCTTGGCCAGCTCGTCCAGGCGGCTGCGGTCCACCTCCTGCGGCACGGCCCAGGCCGAGGGCACGGCCACGCTGGCAGCCAGCAGCTGGCCATTGCGGTCCTGGATGCGGCCCCGGTTCGCGGGCAGCTCGAGGGTAGCGGAGTAGCGCTGCTCGCCCTGGTCCTGGAAAAACTCCTTGGCCCAGACCTGCACGTACACGGCGCGCCCTACCAGGCCCAGGAAGGAGGCGCCGATCAACGCCACCAGCAGGCGCGAACGCCAGACCGGCGTCTTGACCTTCAGCAGCGGGCTGCTGCCATAGCTCAGTGTTTGTGCAGCCTCGGTGCTGCGACGGAACAGCTTCATGGTTGCGAGGCCGCGGAGGCGGCAGGCGTGGCGGAAGGGGCGGGGGCCGTGCCCAGGGTCACGGCCGGGGTGATGGGGCGCATCTGCAGGCGCTCGCGCGCCAGCTGCTCCACACGCAGATTGGTGGCCTCGGCCTCGCGCTCGGCCTGCAGGTGCTGCAGGTCCGCGTCCAGCTTGCGCGCGGTGAACTTGGCGCGCTCCAGCTGGGCGAACAGGCGGCGATGCTCATAGCTCTGGCGCACCAGGAACAGGCTGGACAGAACCAAGGCGATCAGCAGCAGGACGTTCACGCGCAGCCACATATCAGTTGATGCGCTCGGCCACGCGCAGCACGGCGGAGCGCGAGCGCGGGTTGGCGGTCACTTCGTCCGCGCCCGGGTGGATGCGTGCGATGCCCTTCAGCGGCATGGCGCGCGGCGGCGCGAAGGGCGCGCGGCGGTCCGGCTCGTCCTTGCTGTGCAGCTGGATGAAGCGCTTGACGATGCGGTCTTCCAGCGAGTGGAAGCTGATCACCGCCAGGCGCCCGCCCGGCTTCAGATGCCGGAGGCTGGGCTCGAGCGCGCCGCGCAGCTCTTCAAGCTCGGCATTGACGTGAATCCGTAGAGCTTGAAACGTGCGGGTCGCAGGGTCCTGCCCCGGCTCTCGGGTCTTGACGACGCGCGCGACAAGCTCGGCGAGCTCTCGGGTGCGTTCCAGCGCGGGGCCAGATTCGCGGCGAGCCACAAGCGCCTTTGCAATCGGGCCAGCAAACCGTTCTTCCCCATAGTCACGAATCACCTCCGTCAGCGTGCGCACATCGGCGCGGGCCAGAAACTCGGCAGCGGATTCGCCCCGGGTCGTGTCCATGCGCATGTCCAGAGGACCGTCGGCACGGAATGAAAAACCCCGTTCGGGGGCGTCGATCTGCGGGCTGGAGACCCCGATGTCGAGCAGCAAGCCGTCCACGGCCAGGAAGCCCTGATCGGCCGCCACCTCGGCCCATTCGGAAAAGCGCGCGTGGTGGATGGAAAAGCGCGGGTCGTCGATGGCCTGGCCGGCCTGCAGCGCCGCCGGGTCGCGGTCCAGCGCCAGCAGGCGGCCCTGCGGACCCAGGCGCGAGAGCAGCAGCCGGCTGTGGCCGCCGCGGCCGAAGGTGCCGTCGATGTAGACGCCGTTCAGGTCGGCCTCGGCGTGCAGCAGGGCGTCCACCGCCTCATGCAGCAGCACGGTGATGTGCGGGCGGGTTGCGCTCAGGTCGGCGCTCGAATCGGCGCGGTCAGGGGCAGTCACGGCGGGCGGCCCCTTAGAAGTTCAGTTCGGCAATGGAAGCCGGCATCGCCGAGGCCATGGTGGCGGCCTCGTGGTCGGCATGCACCTGGGCGTCCCAGAGCTCGAAGTGCGAGCCCACGCCCATGAATTTCAGGTCGCGCTGCAGCTTGGCGAAGCTGCGCAGCTCCGGCGCGATCAGGAAGCGGCCGGCGCTGTCCAGCTCCACGTCCTGGGCGCTGCCCAGCAGGAAGCGGCGCCAGGCGGCGGCGTCCTGCGGCAGGGCGAGCAGGCGGGCGCGCAGTTCCAGCCAGATCGGCTGCGGGTAGAGCTTCAGGCAGCCTTCAGGGCTCTTCACCAGCGTGAGCTGGCCGCCGCACTGCTGCGCCAGGGTTTCGCGAAAGCGCGTAGGCACAGCGGTACGGCCCTTGGCGTCCATCGCCAAGACCGAAGTCCCCTGAAACACCTCGCCCATCGAGTCGGCCACGCCGCGCCCCCAGCTAAACCACTAAAACCCACTTTTCGCAACTTTACTCCCGCCTTATCCCCTCCCACAGCTCCGTGAAACAAAAAAACTTCCTGTCGCATCAAGTACTTAGGACGACATTTGAAGGCAACCAAGGAAGCAAAAGTCATTGCAAATAAAGCACTTGCATGAGTTAGCGAAAGTACCGCCTCAAGAGCGGCACAGCTCGTCACAGAATGCGCCTCCGTATCAATCCGGATGCCGCCGCCATGCCCCGCCAGATGCCCCAGCTGCTGCTGCTGCTCCTGACCCTGACCGCGCTCAGCCTGGCGGCGCATCGCCTGGCCGGCTTGCCGCTTCCGGCCGCTGCGGCACTGCTGCTGGCGGGTGTGCTGGCCCAGGGCTTTGCCAGCTACAAGCCCCCGGCGCGGGACTTCTTCGAGCCGCGTCGCGGCCTGGGTCCGGCATTGGCTTGGCTGCTTCGCGCAGCACTGGGCATCGCCGCGCTGTGCGGCGTGCTGCTGGGTCTGCTGTGGACGCTGCGGAACACGCTCTGAGGCCACCGCGCAGAAGTGGCGCGGGCCTTCGGCCGCGTCTGGGCCGGCCCCGGTTGGGGCGGGCGAAGCCGGGAGGCGCCGTGACGGCGCCCCGCGTCCTTAGAAGGATTCTTTGACGATGCGCCCGCCGGCCGGCTGGATGGGCCGGGCGTTCATCGGGTAGAGCTTGGCCAGGATGGCGAGCTGCTGCGCGCCCACGGGCACGGGCTGGCGCATCACCATCCACAGCACGTCCTCGCTGCAGGGCGGCGTGGTCAGGCTGCCCATGAAGGTGTAGTAGCCGCGCTCGGCCGGCAGCAGCAGGTTCAGGTCGATGGTGCCCGAGGCCGGGTTGAGCTGGTGCTTTTCCAGCGGCAGGTGGTTGAGCACCTGCTGCACCTGGGCTTGGTCGCTGCCGCGCTCCAGCAGCACGGCCAGCACGGCCAGGCGGCCGGCTTCGTCCTTGTGCACCAGATGGGCGGAGAGGTCGTAGCCGCGCCCGTTGATGCGTTCTTCGCTGGGTTTGTGGAAGTGGAACTGCTGCAGCTCGTAGCGGCGCTGCATCACGCTCAGGAAGTTGCCCGGCTCGACTTTGACCTGGATGCTGTGGCCGGTGTCGATGACGGAGAAGCTGCTGGCGCGGTACTCGAACTGGATGGGTTCGAGATCGACCTTCAGGGTGTCGCGAATGTCGATCGGGGTCTGCCGCGTGCCGATGGCACACAGGCGGTTCTCGGGGGCCAGCTCACCCCAGCGGTCGGGCGCGCCCTCGCCGGTGTAGCCCCAGTGCGGCTTGACGGCCGACTTGGCCGCCGGCTTGCCCGCTGCCCGGTCCGGCCCGGGCTTGGCGGCCTGGTTGCGCAGCTGCAGCGCTTTGCCGGGCTCCTTCTCCAGCTTCTCGGCCAGGCGCTGGCGCAGGTCCTTGGCGGGCTCTTCGGCATGAACGGCATGGACGGCGGGGGCGGCCAGCAGGGCCAGGGCAAGGCAGAGGCGGGTCAGGCGCATGGTGCAGCTATCGGCAGCAGCCGGGGGCAGCTTGAATTGAACGGCGTTCACCTACCAGTTCTCAATCAAACTCGGCGACGGCCTGCTGGTAGGCCGGCGATTCACGCACCGCTCCCACCGCATCCCAGATGCGTTCGGCCAGCGCGCCATCGCGCAGCACCAGGGCGCGCGACAGCAGCAGGTAATAGGGCTTGGCCACCAGCGGGGGCTCCAGGCGCTCGATCAGCCCGGCCCACTCGGGGTGCTTGCGGATCAGGTGCTCGGCCTGCTGGGTCTGCAGCGCGGCGGCGTCGATGCGCTCGCGCACCAGCTTGGTCAGCACCGCCTCGGCCTGGCGCGTGCCCTCGTCCACCTTCAGGCCCTTGGCCTGCAGCCAGGGCACGATGGAAAAGCCTGCCTGCGCGCCCACCGGGCGTTCCCCGACCTGCAGCTGCTGGCCATCCCAGTGCACGGCGGTGCCCTTGCGGCGAAACAGGTGGTAGCTCTCGGTGAGCATGCGCCGCTCCTCGTCCACCCGGCCGTTGCGCAGCGGGTAATGGGCGAAGGCCTGGCGCTCGGCGCTGAAGCTGGCCTTGAAGGCGCCGTCCACCAGGTTGTCGCGCAGGGATTGCAGGCAGCGCCGCCAGGGCTGGCGCTCCACCAGAATGCGCAGGGCCAGGCGCTCTTCCACGGCGCCGAGCATGACCATGTTCAACCCGCGTCCGCCCTTCAGCAGCCAGGGGTGGCTGTCCTCGTCTTCGGCGCAAAAGCGCAGCACCGGCTGCGCGCCGGCCGTCTGCATCCCCACCACCAGGCACAGCATTCCCAGCCAGCGCATCGCCGCTCCTGCATCTGAAGTGGCCCGAGCCTAGCGCGGATGCCGCAGCTCAAGCATCGGGGCTGACCGGCAGAGCGCGCCGCACCGTGCGCCATGCCACCAAACCCACCAGCATGAAGCCGGCCGAGGTCAGTGCCAGCCCGATCAGCGAGTGCATCACCAGCGGCACCAGCGCGCCCGCCACCAGGGCGTTGGCACCGGCGGCGATGGCCGACTGCAGCGAGCTCGCCATGCCGCGCCGGTCCGGCGCCTGGTCCAGCACCATCAACGTGACCACCGGCACCATCAGCGCCCAGCCCAGGCTGAAGAGCCCGATCAGCGGCAGGCTCCACACCTCGTGGCCGGGCAGCAGCAGGTTCAGCAGCAGGTTCAGCAAGGTGGCGGCAACCATGATGCTGAAGCCGCGCCGGATCTGCACATGGGGCTTGATGCGCCCGGCCAGGCGCCCGCTCAACGCGGCGCCGCCCATGATGCCGCCGATGGTGCAGAGGAAGAACCAGAAGTACTGTGTGGGCGCAAAGCCCAGGTGCTGGCCCAGGAAGGTCGGCGCCGCCAGCACGTACAGGAACATGCCGTTGAAGGGGATGCCGCTGGCCAGCACCAGCAGCAGGAAGCGCGGGTTGCGCAGCAGGCCGCTGTAGCCGCGCATCAGCGGCTTCACGGCAAAGGGCTGCACCGACTCCGGCGGCAGGCTTTCGGGCAGCAGGCGCCAGTTGATCGTCAGCAGCAGCAGGCCCACGCCGGCCAGGAACCAGAAGATGGCGTGCCAGTCGGCATGCACGTACAGATAGCCCCCCACCAGCGGCGCGATGGCCGGCGCCACGCCGAAGAAGATCGTCACCTGCGACATCACGCGCTGCGCCTCGGAGGGCGGGAACAGGTCGCGGATAACGGCGCGCGAGACCACCATGCCGGCACCCGCGCTGACGCCCTGCAACGCCCGGAAGAGGATCAGGGTCTCGATTTGCTGGGAGAGTGCGCAGCCGACCGAGGCCAGCGTGAACAGCGCCATGCCGCCCAGCACCACCGGCCGGCGCCCGAAGCAGTCGGACAGCGCGCCGTGGAACAGATTCATCACCGCAAAGCCCAGCAGGTAGCTGGACAGGGTCTGCTGCAGCTGCACGGGCGTGGCGCCGGTGCTGCGCGCGATGCCCTCGAAGGCGGGCAGGTAGGTGTCGATCGAGAAGGGGCCGATCATGCCCAGACCCGCCAGCAGCACGGCCAGGGTCCAGTGAGGGTAGCGCCAGAGCGTGGCGGCTTGGGGATGCATGGGCGCTGAGCTCGGTACGGCGAAGCGAGCCAGTATCAGGGCGCGCTGCCCCGGAAGCCATCCGTCAGGGCATTGCTGCAAGAGGTGTCGTGAAGCACCCCGATAGGCCGGATTCTGTGTCCGACCCCTTGCGGGGCCGGTGACCGCCATTCCTCTGGGCCGGGGCTCACACCCCGGCTCGATGCCACCTACCCGCCGGCTCAGCGAGCCACCTCAAAACCGGCCTACTTGGTGTTGCTGCGCGTAGAGATTGCCCGTTTCACCCCATGGCCCTCGCCTTGCGGCGCCCCGCCCAGCATGCCCGGCAAGCCAGGCCCTGTGGGTCGGATTCAGGAAGTGGCAGCTTGCACCGCGCCTTCCTTGAGACCATGGACTCGTCTCTGTTGCTCTGATCCTCGGCTCACGCCGGAGGGGTGTTACCCCCTACGCTGCTCTGTGCAGTCCGGACCTTCCTCCAGTGCGGCCTTTCGGCGATTGCACCAGCGGCGGTCTGGAGTGCTTCACGACGGGCCCATTGTCCGTCATCAGTCCTCTTCGCTGATCTCGTTGCCCTGTGGGTCGCGCTTGGCCTTGGCGGCCAGGGGCTCGCGCAGCGCGGCAGCGTCCTTCAGCAGGGCGTCCACCGGGCGCAGCGGCGCAGCGCGCAGCTGCGGCGGCAGCAGCGTGGCCAGATAGGGCGGGCGCCAGCGGTACTGGCGCTGCTCCTGCGCGTTCCAGGCAAAGACGAGCCAGGTGGCCAGCGCGCTCAACACCAGGGCGTTGAGCATCTTGCGGCGCTTGGGCAGGGCAATGCGGCCCTGCCACACCACCAGGCCGGCCAATGCCAGGCCGGGCAGCAGCGTGGCCGGCACCATCAGCCAGGGCGACGAGGCGATGTAGGCGCCAGCGCTCAGCAGACCGTCCAGCACCGTCACCCCCAGCAGCACCAGCAGGGTGCGGCGCAGGTGCAGCTGGAAGGGGAAGCGGCGCTGGAACAGCTGGGTCAGCAAGGCCCACAGTGCGGCCCAGATGCTCACCGCCGCCCCCAGCATCAGCAGCGGGCGCAGATGCGCGGACCAGGGCGTGTCGGGCTCGGCGCCGAGCCAGAACTCGAAGGCCGAGAGGCCGCCCACCGCCAGCAGCAGCAGCAGCATCTGCAGGCCGCTGGACAGGCCCTGGCGGCTGGTCTGCAGCGGCGCCAGCTCTTCGGCCAGCGGCGCGGCCGCATGGCGCAGCCTCAATCGCGTGTGGCCGATCTGGATCACGCCATCGGCGGCCCAGTTCAGCGTGGCGCCGGCGCGCAGATGGTGCAGGCCCTGCCAGGCGCCGTTCAGGCTGGGCAGCAGGGTCAGCGTGGCCTGCGGTTCGGCGTGGATGTGCAGCTCGGCGTGCTCGGCCGCAAGATGGGCGTCGTCCAGATTGAGGGCGCAATCGAAGCTGCGGCCGATGCGCAGACGCGCGCTGCCGTCCTCGTCGGGGTAGACGGCCAGGCTGCTGCGCGCCTGGTCGCCGTCCAGCACATCGATGTAGGCCAGGGGTTTGCGGTTCATCGTGCCGCTCCCTTGCGGCCATAGCCCTGAATGAAGTGGCGGGCCAACTGCATGGCGGCGTCGAAGCTGACGCCGCGGGCATCGAAGCGGCCCAGCAGGCCTTGGGTCGGGTGGTCCACCGCCGTCAGCAGCACGGTGAGGTCGTGCACGCCTTCCATCTTGCGGTAGGCCCGCAGGCAGATGACGGCGCGCGCCGGCAGGCCCTGGGCATCGACGAAGCTCTCGGTGCAATGCGGCGCGGTGCGGTCGCGGTCGTTCGGGCGGCCCAGGTTCTCGTTGCGGAAGCTCTGCGTGTACTGCTTGGCAAAGCGCAGCGCGCCGAGCTTGGCGCCGTCATAGACCTCGGCCTGCACCTCCAGATAACCCGTCTGCAGGCTGTTGTTGATGAAGAGCGCGTGATCCTGACGGCACTGGCTGCGCGCGAACTGCAGGCCCTTGCTTTCGGGGTCGGCGCTGCGGCCCCAGCAGCGCAGGAAGCGCTCCTGCGGGATCGGCAGGCGGTAGCGGGCGTGGCCCCAGTCCTGCCAGGGCTGCGCCATGAAGGCCTTGACCAACTCGTCGCTGTAGGCCAGCAGTTGATCGCGCGCCTGCGCCCAGGCCGGGCCGCGCAGCGGGGCATGGCCGCGCTCGCGCTCCAGCAGCGCCTCGGCAAAGCCACCCGGGATCAGGAAGCTCATCTGCTGCGAGAACAGCAGGGTCGAGACGTTCACCGCCACGACGCGGCCGCGATCGTCGAGCACCGGGCCGCCGCTCATGCCGGGGTTCAGCGAGCCGGCGTAATAGATCAGGTCGTCGAAACTGCGTTCGACCAGGCCGTTGTAATTACCCTCGACGATGGCGAAGGCGACATCGTGCGGATGGCCCAGCGAGTAGATGCGGTCGCCCTTGTCGAGCTTCTCGGCGGCGGGGCGAAAGCGCAGCGGGCTGGTCCAGCGCAGCGGCTCATCCTTTTCGCTGCTGGCGCGCAGCAGGGCGAGGTCGCGGCGCACGTCGATGGCGAGGATCTGCAGCTTGCCGCGGCGGCCGTCGGCGGTCTGGAAGCGCAGGCGGTAGCTGTCGGGCTCCAGCGCCGCCTGGCTGACGACGTGGTAGTTGCTGACGATCAGGCCGTCCTCGCTGACCACGAAGCCGGAGCCCACGCTGGCCTGGCTGTCCTGCTGGGCCAGCAGGGTGCGCACCTGCAGCAGATTGGCGCGTGCGCCATCGAACAGGCGGCGCGCGGTGGCGGACAGGGGGGCCGCCGGCTCGGAAGCCGCTGGGGCCGGCGGAGCCGGCGGCGGGGCCTCCTGGGCCAGCGCGGCGCCACACAGCAGCGCGCCCAGGAGCATCAGGAATCGCTTCATGCGGGGAGCTTCACTCTCAAGGGACGGAAGACGGCCGGATCATCGTAGAAGTCGGGGCTCGCGTTGGCCGGCCACCAGCCCGGCACGCCCAGCACCGGCAGCGGCAGGAAGGGCTTGGCCGCCCAGTCGGCAGCGTTCAGGGTCATCGGGTCGGCCAGCAGCACATGGGCGCACAAGGGCTTGCGCGGGGCCAGCGCCAGCTGCTCCAGCAGCGCATGGCCGAACAGGCGCGGGCGGCTCTGCCACTGGCCGCGCAGGCCCAGGAACAGGTGTGGCCAGTCACGCTGGCGCCAGGCTTCGGCCAGCGCGGGCGGGCAGTCGGGCCACCAGGCGCCGTTCTCGTCGAACAGGGTCAGCGCATCGCGCAGCGGGCCGCGCGGGCCGCTGCTGCCTTGGGCCGCCAGGGCCTGCGCCTGCAGCTCGTTGAGCCGCGCCTTGATGGCCGGCTCTGCGCACCAGAGCAGGCCGTTGAGCAGGTCGTGCGCGTTGTCGCGCGTGGGTACCTGACCGCTGCGCGCGATGAAGGCCTCGTAGGCCTCTCCCGGCGGCAGTTCGGCCTGGGGCACGAAGCGGCGCGGCGCCAGGCCGGCCTGGTTCAGCCGTTCGGCCACCGTGCCACCGCGGCCCACGCGCGCCCAGGCGGCACGCAGCGGCGCGCACCAGGGAGCGTCGATGAAGCCGGGCGGCAGCGGCAAGCTCAGGCCGCCTTGGTGCGGCGGCGGCGCGGGGCCGGGGCAGGGGCGGGGGCTTCCACTGCGGCGGGCTCGGCGGCCGGCGCGGCCGCCGCCTTCTTGCGGGGTGCGCGCTTCTTCGGCGCCGGGGCGGGCGCGCTGGTGGTCTCGGCGCTGGGCTCGGCCATCAGGTCGGCCAGCACCTCGGCCACCGGGTCGGCCACCGGGTTGGCCACCACAGCGGGGGCCGGCAGCGGCTCGGCCACCAGCTCCACCATCGGCTCATGGTGCGCCGTGGCCTCGGTGGCTTGGCGCCGGCCACGCTCGCCACGGCGGCGTTCGCCGCGTCCTTCACGGGGCTCACGGGGCTCCCGCGTCTCGCGGCTCTCACGGGGTTCACGAACCTCCGGCGTCTCCGTACGGCCACTCTCCACGTCGGCGCGTGAATCGGGCTTGCCCTCGCGGCGGTCGCGCACCCAAGCCACCGAGCCTTCGCGACGCAGCTCGAACAAGTTGGTGGCTTCAAGCAGGCGGCTGAAGCTGGGGTAGCCGTAGTTGCGCGGGTCGAACGGCGCCTGGTTGCGGATCTGCTGGCTGACGTTTCCGGCCATGGCCCAGCCCTCCTCGCCGGCCGCCGCCTGCACGGCGTGGCGCAGCAGGGTGACGAGCTTGCCGTCCTGGCGCAGCTGGCTGCCACTCATGCGCTGGGGCGCATTGGCGCCGCCGCTGCCGGCGCTCTCCACTTTGTCCAGGTAGAGGAACTGCGAGCAGGCGTTGACGAAGGGCTGCGGGGTCTGGCGGTTGCCGAAGCCGTACACCGCGGCGCCCTTGGCGCGCAGGTGCATCACCAGGGGCGTGAAGTCGGCGTCGCTGCTGACGATGCCGAAGGCGTCGGGCTTGTCGGTGTAGAGCAGCTCCAGCGCGTCGATGACCATCGCCATGTCGCTGGCGTTCTTGCCCTTGCTGTAGTCGAACTGCTGCATGGGGCGAATGGCGTGCTCGTGCAGCAGCTTTTCCCAGCCCTTGAGCGCGTCCTTCTTCCAGTTGCCGTAGGCGCGGCGCACATTGGCCACGCCCAGGGTGGCGAGCTCGGTGAGGATCAGGTCGATCTTGCCGGCGGGCGAGTTGTCGGCATCGATCAGCAGCGCGATGCGCGTGGGGCGTTCACCATTCATGCGAGCAATTTCCAGTTCAGGGTTTCACCCCCACGCAGGGGCTTGATGAGGCTGTCGCCGAAGGGCAGGGTCTCGGGCAAGGTCTGCGGCGCGCGCACCAGGGTGACGGTGCCGGTGTTGCGCGGCAGGCCGTAGAAGTCCGGGCCATGGTGGCTCGCAAAGGCTTCGAGCTTGTCCAGCGCGCCCAGGGCCTCGAAGGCCTCGGCGTAGAGCTCCAGTGCGGCCGGGGCGGTGAAGCAGCCGGCGCCGCACACGCTGGCCTCCTTCAGCTGCGCCGCATGCGGCGCGCTGTCGGTGCCCAGGAAGAACTTCGGGCTGCCGCTGGCTACGGCCTGCAGCAGGGCCTGGCGGTGCACCTCGCGCTTGAGCACCGGCAGACAGTAGTAATGCGGGCGCAGACCGCCCATGAAGATGCTGTTGCGGTTGTAGAGCAGGTGCTGCGGCGTGACGGTGGCGGCGGTGTAGCGGTCAGCCGCGGCCACGTACTCGGCAGATTCCTTGGTGGTGATGTGCTCGAACACCACCTTGAGCTCGGGGAAGTCGGCACGCAGCGGGCGCATCACCTGGTCGATGAAGACGGCCTCGCGGTCGAACACGTCGATCTCGCCATCCGTCACCTCACCGTGCACCAGCAGCAGCAGGCCAGCGCGCTGCATCGCTTCCAGGGTCTTGTAGGTCTTGCGGATGTCGGTGACGCCGGCATCGCTATTGGTCGTCGCCCCGGCCGGGTAGAGCTTGAGCGCCACCACGCCGGCGGCCTTGGCGGCCTCGATCTCGGCGACCGGCGTGTTGTCGGTCAGGTACAGCGTCATCAGCGGCTGGAAGTCGCTGCCCGGGCCTTCCTGGGGCCGCGCGGCCAGGATGCGCTCGCGGTAGGCCACGGCCTGGGCGCTCGTCGTGACGGGCGGGCGCAGATTGGGCATCACGATGGCGCGGGCGAACTGGCGCGCCGTGTAGGGCAGCACGGACTGCAAGGCGGCGCCGTCGCGCACATGCAGATGCCAGTCGTCCGGCCGGGTGATCGTCAGGGTGGTGTTCATGGCCCGGATTGTCGGGCCCGGGATTCGAGGCCGAGCCTCAGCCGCAGCGCAGCGTCAGCACCAGGCGGCCGATGGAACGGCCTTCGTGCACGATGGGCTCGCTGAGCTCGCAGCGCGGCCCCAGGGGCATGGGCACGGCACGGTCCACGCGCGCCATCAGCCCGCCCTGCCATTCATGCACTTCCAGGCGCTCCACCCCGTTCAGCGTGGTGTAGGCCTGCAGCACGCGCCGCACCATGTCCGGCTGCACCTGCCACACCAGCGGCGCCACGCCCTGCGCCGCCACCCGCGCCAGATCCTGATAGCTCAGCTGGAAGGACAGGGGCTCGGCGCGTGCACCGCTCAGCGCCAACACCAGTCCGGCGAACACAGGAACAAGACGGGACAGACGCGCGGACATGCGGACTCCACAGACGGAACAGCCAGCCAACCCGGCCAGCGTAGTGAGGCGCGGCGACTATGCCGCAGCCCGACGCGCCGGCCATCCCCTCCTTTCGCAGGAACGGGTTTGCCCCAGGATGACGGCGCACGACGCAGAATGCCAGCCCGCTGCCCGCTCCCTTCTTGCCCGCCATGAAACTCCCCCGCCGCACCCTGCTGCTGCTTTGCCCTGCCCTGGCCCTGCGGGCCGAACCGGCCCCCAGCGTGCCGCTGGAAGTCGCCCGCGAGGCCCTGGGCCAGGGGAAGCTGCGCGTGATCGACATCCGCGAGCCAGCCGAGCACGCCGCCGGCGTGGCCGAAGGGGCCCAGCTGCTGCCCATGAGCCAGCTGCCCCAGCGCCTGGCCGAGCTGCCGGGCAAGGACGAGCCCCTGCTGCTGATCTGCCGCACGCAGAACCGTTCCAAGGCCACCGCGCAGAAGCTGCGCGAGGCCGGCTACACGCAGGTGCAGTACGTCGAGGGCGGCATGTCCGAATGGGTCAAGCGCGGCTGGCCAACCGTCAAGCCCTGAACTGCATCCGGGCCGTCCGCCGGCGCGTACAGGGGGGCATGCACAGCCCGCCCCCCGCCTTCCAGCTTGAAACCCTGTGGCGCCTGGACGCCGCGCCTCCCGCCGTCTGGCAGGCCCTCACAAGGGTGGAGGACTGGCCGCAGTGGTGGCCCTATGTGGCCGAGGTGCAGACCCTGCGCGCCGGCCAGGGGGTGGGTGCGGTGCGACGCCTGCGCTGGCGCACCCGCCTGCCCTACACGCTCAGCCTGGTGATGACTTGCACCGCCGCCGAGCGCGAACGCCGCCTGGCCGGGCGCGCCGTCGGCCATCTGCAGGGGGAAGGGGAATGGACGCTCTGGACCGAGGGCGCACAGACCTGCGTGCACTACCGCTGGGCGGTGGATGTGCAAAAGCCCTGGATGCGCCGCAGCCTGCGCTGGCTGGCGCCGCTGTTCCGCTGGAACCACCAGGCGGTGATGCGCGCCGGCGAGCAGGGCCTGCGCCGCTGGCTGGCGCAGCAGCCCGCTTCAGGGCTCGATGGCCAAGCCGCGCAGGCTGGCGCCGCCGACCAGGGGTCCGATGCGGCGCGCCTGGCCGCTGCCCAGGTCCACCTGGAACAAGGTGTCGCCGGCGCCCTGCCCGTCCACCGCCAGATAGGCCTGATTGCGCACATCGGAGATGTCGAACTGCGCCCGCACGAAGGGCTTGAGCCCCAACGAACCCACCGTGAACAGGCGGCCGCTGTTCGGTGAGACCACGGGCTGCACGCCTTCGCGGCTGCCCTGGGTGAGCAGCAGGCCGCGCGCGGCGTCGATGGCGTAGTTGGTGGTGAGCTTCTCGTCGTCCTTGTTGTAGCTGTAGGCCGCCGCCACCACCTCGGCGCGCTGGCCGGCATGGCGGTCGCTGGGGTCGAACTGCAGCAGGGCATCGCCCTGCAGGCCGGGCTGGTTGGGGTCGCCATCGACCTGGGCGCCGCTGTCCGGGTGCCGGCGCAGATTGGCGCCATGGCTGTTGACGACACGGATGCGGTCCACCGTGGGGTTGAAGTCGAAGCCCCACTCACCGGCCCCGCCGTTGGGCAGGGGCTGCGGCTCGCCCACGGGCTCGAGCTGCGCGCTGTCCACCTTGACGCGGTACAGCTGGCCGCTGCTGGCCAGCAGGTAGAGCTGGTTGCGGGCGACGCGGAAATCGATGCCCAGCACCCGCTCGCCGGGCTTGAGCCCGCGCAGCGCCAGGCTGGCCAGCAGGCGCTGCGGCTGGCCAGCGTTGAAGCGGATCAAGCGGTGGTCGGCGGTGACGGCCAGGATGGTTTCCTTGGCCGCCGGCCCCGGGGGTTCGGAAGGGCCGCTGGCGCAGGCGCTCAGCAACAGGGCGGCAAGCAAGATCAGGCGGGTCATGGCGAGGTTCATGTTCCAGGTTCGGGGGGTGCGGCCGGCGCCAGCACGCAGGGCAGCAACAGCTCGAAGCGGCAGCCCTGGCCCGGCGCGCTGTGCACGCGGATCAGGCCCTGCAGCTTCTGCACCACCAGGTTGTAGCTGATGTGCAAGCCCAGCCCGGTGCCACCCTGGCCGCGCTTGGTGGTGAAGAAGGGATCGAAGACGCGCGCCAGGTGCTCGGCCGGGATGCCGCGGCCGTCATCCGCCACCTCCAGGCGCAGCTGGCTTTCGCCCAGGCGCTCGGCGCGGATGCGGATCTGGCCGCGCTGCTCGGGCGCGAAGGCGTGCAGCAGCGCGTTCTGCACCAGGTTGCTGAGCACCTGGCCGAGCGCGCCCGGAAAGCTGTCCATCCACAGGCCGCGCTCGACGGCGCACTCCACCACCACCGGCCGGTGCTTCCAGCTCGGGCGCAGGCTCTCCAGCAGCTCGTCCAGATAGGGCCCGAGCTCGAAGCGGCGCTGGCCGTCCGAGGTGCGGTCCACCGAGACCTCCTTGAAATGCTCGATCAGCCCGGCGGCGCGGCGCAGGTTCTGCTCCAGCACCTGGCCGGTGTGCTCGGCCTCCTGCAGAAAGCCGGCCAGCCCGCCGCGCGAAAGCCGCTGCGCCTGCAGCTCGGCCTGCACCTGCTGGGTGCGCTCCAGCAGATGCGAGCTGGCCGTCACCGCAATGCCCAGCGGCGTGTTGACCTCATGCGCCACCCCGGCCACCAGCTGGCCCAGCGAGGCCAGCTTGGCATGCTCCACCAGCTGCGCCTGCGCCTGCTGCAGCGCCGTGAAGGCACGCGCATTGCCGATCGCGATGGCCGCATAGGCCACCAGGCTGCGGAAGATGTCCAGCTCCTGCGGCCCGTAGGCCTGGGCGCGTCGGCTCTGCATGGTGACGATGCCGATGCGCTCCTCGTTCAGCGTGAGCGGCCGGAACACCAGCGAGCGCATCGGTTCGCCCACCTCGATGCCCGCCACCTCGGGCGCGGACTCGCTGCTTTGCTCGTCCAGCACATCGAGCTCGCGGGCCTCGCGGAAGGCACGCGCGCTCAAGGAGAGCGGGTCGTCCAGCTGCACCGTGTCGCCCTGCACCAGGCGGTCTTCGAAGTAGTAGGGAAAGCGCAGCTGCCGGCCATCGGGCTCCAGCAGGGCCACGCCAAACGCATCCACCGGCAGCAGGCGGGCCAGCTGCCGGTGCAGGGTGGCGCAGATGGCCTGCAGGTCCAGCTGCGCGGTCAGGGCCTTGCCGGTGTCGCCCAGCAGGCTCAGGGTGTCGGCGCTGCGCGCCAGCGTGGCATTGGCGGTGGAGAGCTCCTGCGTGCGCTGCGCCACCTCGGCCTCCAGCGCCTGGCGCTGGCGCTGCAGGCTGCGCGTGCGCAGCTGCACCAGGCCGGCCAGCGCCAGCGCCACGGCCAGCAGGGCCAGGGCACGCGCCCACCAGGTCTGCCACCAGGCCGGCAGCTGCTCCACCGGCACGCGCAGCGCGGCCGACCAGCCCTCGCCCGGCAAGGCGGCCTGCAGCTCCAGTTCGTAGCGGCCCGGCGGCAGACGGCTGAAGGTGGCGACGCGCTGGCTGGCATCGCCCTCGGTCCAGGCCTCTTCGAGCCCCAGCAGGCGATGCCGGTAGCGCAGGCGTTCGGCGGCGCGGAAATCGAGCGCGCTGAACTCGATCTGCAGCGACTGCAGGCCGGGCGCCAGGCGCAGCCCGCTGGCGGGCAGGTGGCGGCGCTGGCCGTCCACGCGCAGACTGCTCACCACCAGCGGCGGCGCCGCGGCCGCACCGGGCACCCGCGTGGGGCGCACCACCACCAGGCCGCCCCCGCCGCCGAACAGCAGCTCGCCCTGCGCGGTGCGCGCCGCCGAATCGACCCAGAAGCTGCGCACCGCCACGCCCTCGCTCAGGCCGAAGCTGCGCAGGTGCGCGCCGTTCGGCTCCAGGCTGAACAGGCCATCGGCACTGCTGGCCCACAAAAGGCCCTGGCCGTCGACCTGCAGGCCGCCGACGTTGTCGTGCGGCAGGCCCTCGGCGCGGCCGAAGTGCCGGAAGCGGCTGGCCGCCTCGTCTTGCAGCAGGCACAGGCCGCCCCCCAGGGTGGCGATCCACAACCGCCCCTTGGCGTCCTCGCGCAGCGAGACGGCGTCGCTGTGGCAGAAGCTGTCGGGGCGGCGCAGGTCGCGCACATGGTTGGCAAAGCGCGCCTCGCCCAGCCAGCGCGAGAGCCCGCCGTTGCTGCCCACCCAGATGCGGCCCTGGTGATCCTGCAGCAGGGCGTTGACACGGTTGTGCGGCAGGCTGTCGCGGCGGCCCGGCTCGTGGCGCAGCAGCTCGAAGCCAGCGGGGCGCTGGCGCAGCAGCCCTTCGGTGCTGCCGACCCAGAGCCCGCCGTCGCGGTCCACCATCAGCGCATCCACGCGCGGGTGCGGCTGGGCGCTGGGCAGCGCCACGCGTTCGGCGCGCCGTGCCGCCCAGTCCACCCGGTACAGGCCCTGCAGCGTGCCCACCCACAGGCGTTCCCCTTGCCAGACGCTGGCCAGCACACGCTGCTGCTGCAGCGGCAATGCCGCGCCCGGGCTGTCCAGCTGCAGCGGCAGCAGGCGCGCCGGGCCATCCGCCGGCGTGCTCAAGAGGCCCAGGCCCTGCCCGCCGTAGCCGAGCAACCATTGCTCGGGCGTCGGCCCGGCGCCGATGTGCACGACATGGCGGTCCGCCAGGCCCTCGGGCTGGCGCGGCGAATGCAGCAGGTTCACGAAGCCCTGGGCCTGGGGGTCGTGACGGTCCAGGCCCTGGTCGGTGCCCAGCCAGACCAGACCCGAGCGGTCGCGCAGCAGCGCACGCACGCCGTCCGAGGCCAGGCTGCTGGTCACATAGGGGTCGTGGCGCAGCGCCGCCGCGGCCGGCCCGGGAAAGCGCACCACGCCATTGCCATAGCCGGCCACCCAGAGCTCGCCCGGCGCCACGCGCAGCAGGGCCTGCACGCCGCGGCCATTGAGCTGCGGATGCTCGGCCGGCCAGACCGTTTCCCAGATCCCAGCCGGTGTCACCCGGCCCAGGCCGGCGCTGCTGCTGCCCACCCAGAGCGTGCCGTCGGACTCGGCCAGCAGCGCCGTGATGCCCGTGGCCGGCCCGACCCGCTCCGCCCTGCCCTGCCGGATGTGCACCAGCCCCAGCGCGCCACCCACCCAGAGGCTGCCATCGGCCGCGCGCGCCAGCGCGCGCTGCGGCGCCTGCAGCAGGGGTGCCAGCGGGTCATCGGCCGGCCAGGTCTGCGCCTGGCCCTGCTGCAGGCGCAGCAGCCCGGCTTCGCTGGCCAGCCAGAGGGCATCGGGCCCTTCGTCCTGCAGCGCCCAGATGCCTTGCAGCCCTAGCGCGGGCACGGGCAGGAAGCGGTCGCTCTCGGGTTCGTGGTGCAGCAGGCCGGCGCCGCGCGTGGCCACCCACAAGCGGCCCTGGGCATCGACATGCAGGGCCTGGATGTTGGGGTCGGGCAAGGCGCCGGGTCCGTCGCCGCCAGGGTAGCGGCGCAGGCGGTGGCCGTCGTAACGGGCCAGGCCGCCCTGGGTACCGATCCACAAAAAACCGACGCGGTCCTGCGCCAGCGCGGTGA
Source organism: Inhella proteolytica (assembly GCF_016093275.1). Lineage (GTDB taxonomy): Bacteria > Pseudomonadota > Gammaproteobacteria > Burkholderiales > Burkholderiaceae_C > Inhella > Inhella proteolytica. The sequence continues at coordinate 22,569 of NZ_JAEDAK010000016.1, read as the reverse complement.
CGATGGGGTGCGGCAGGCCCTCGTCAAAACCCAGATGGCGGAACGCCGGCCGCGCCAGGGCGGACCAATCGGTGGCGGCACGGGCGGCGGGCAAGCCGAACATGGCCAGCACCAGCGCGAACCCAAGCCAGACGAGTCGCCGCATTCCCTGCCGCCCTTCCAAGCTGCGAGGGGACCATCATCGCGGGGCGACGCGGGGTGTGGGTGAGGAATACGGCATGGAATGCCGGGGGTAGGGGCGTGCGCTGGCCTCTGAGCAGGCCATTGGGCCTGCTCAGAGGCCCCTTCGCCAGTCCCCGCGGGACGGGGACTGTCCTTCGATCGGGGTCGCAGGGCCCTCGGGGCCCTGCTCGCTCCGATCTCAGTGCTGCAGGATCTTGGAGAGGAAGTCCTTGGCGCGCGGGCTGCGCTCGTCGGGCTTGCCGAAGAAGTCGTCCTTGCTGCAGTCCTCGACGATCTTGCCGGCGTCCATGAAGATCACGCGGTGGCTGACCTTCTTGGCAAAGCCCATCTCGTGCGTCACGCACATCATGGTCATGCCCTCGTTGGCCAGCTGCACCATCACGTCGAGCACCTCGCCCACCATCTCGGGATCGAGCGCGCTGGTGGGCTCATCGAACAGCATCACGATCGGGTCCATCGACAGCGCGCGCGCAATCGCCACGCGCTGCTGCTGGCCGCCGCTGAGCTGGCCGGGGAACTTGTCCTTGTGGGCCGAGAGGCCCACGCGGTCGAGCATCTTCAGGCCGCGCGTCAGGGCGTCGTCCTTGCTGCGCCCCAGCACCTTGATCTGCGCCAGGGTCAGGTTCTCGGTCACGCTGAGGTGCGGGAACAGCTCGAAGTGCTGGAACACCATGCCGACGCGCGCGCGCAGCTTGGGCAGATTGGTGCCGGCGGCGGTGACGGACTGGCCATCGATGACGATGTCGCCCTTCTGGATCGGTTCGAGCGCATTGACAGTCTTGATCAGCGTGCTCTTGCCCGAGCCCGAGGGCCCGCAGACCACCACCACCTCACCCTTCTGGATGCGGGTCGTGCAATCGGTCAGCACCTGGAAGCTGCCGTACCACTTGGAGACGTTTTTGATGTCAATCATGGTGCTCACCGAATGATTTGAATGCGGGCCTGCAGCTTCTTGACCAGCATGGAGAGGCTGAAACAGATGACGAAATAGATGCCGGCGGCCAGCAAATAGGCCTCGACCGGGCGGTTGAAGTTGCGGCCCGCCACCTCGAAGCCCTTCAGCAGGTCATAGGCGCCGATGGCGTAGACCAGCGAGGTGTCCTGGAACAGGATGATGGTCTGCGTCAGCAGCACCGGCAGCATGTTGCGGAAGGCCTGCGGAAGCACCACCAGGCTCATGGTCTGGCCATAGCTCATGCCCAGCGCAAAACCGGCGTGCTGCTGGCCCTTGGGCACGCTCTGGATGCCGGCGCGCATGATCTCGGCGTAGTAGGCCGCCTCGAACAGGGTGAAGGTGATGTAGGCCGAGGCCTCGGCGCTGATCGGACCGGTGAGGAAGGGCACGAGCAGGAAGAACCACAGGATCACCATCACCAGCGGGATGGAGCGCATCAGGTTCACGTACGCCGCGGCCGGCGTGGCCAGCCAGGCCTTGCCCGACAGCCGCATCAGCGCCAGCACGGTGCCCAGCAGAATGCCGCCCACCATCGCCACCAGCGTGAGCGTGACCGAGAAGATCAGGCCCTTGAGGACGAAGCCCTGCAGGAACTCGCCCGTCAGAAAACTGAAGTCGAGATTCATCGCGCCGCTCCCGCCACGCCCGGCACCTTGACCCAACGCTCGATCAGGCTGGCCACCAGGTAGACGCTGAACGCGCTGACGAAGTACAGCAGCGTGACCATGGCGTAGACCTCGGTGGGTCGGGAGGTTTCCTCACCCACCTGGCGCGCGAACTGCGTCAGCTCCAGCACCGAGAGCGCGAAGGCCACCGAGCTGTTCTTGACGATGCTCATGGCCTCGCTGGTCAGCGGCGGGATGACGACGCGGAAGGCCACCGGCAGCAGCACGAAACGGTAGGTCTGCAGGCGCGTGAAGCCCATCGCCAAGCCGGCGTAGGTCTGGCCCTTCGGAATGCTCTGGATGCCGGCGCGCACCTGCTCCGAAATGCGCGCCGAGGTGAAGAAGCCCAGACCGATGGCCGCCACCATCCAGCTCGGCATGCGCTTCAGGAAGGGCAGGAACTCCGGCAGCACGAAGTACCAGAGGAAGAGCTGGACGATCAGCGGGATGTTGCGGAACAGCTCGGTCCAGGCATTGCCGGCGAACACCAGGCCCTTGTTCGGCGTGGTGCGCAGCACGCCCATCACGCTGCCCAGCACCAGGGCGATCACCAGACCGATCGCGCTGACCGCCAGCGTCCAGCCCCAGGCCGAGAACAGCCAGTCCAGATAGGTCTGCGCCCCGGCCTGGCCAAAACAGGCGCCCACGGTGCCATCCACCGTGTCCTTGCACCACAACTCGCGCCACTCAAACGCCATGGCTCTCTCCAAAAAGCGACGGGCGCCCGGGAGCGCCCGCCTGATTCATCGCCGCAAACCGATCACTTCTTTGCGTAGGCTTCCATGGGGTTGTCGTTCGGGTTGGCCCAAGCCGCCTTGGTGGCCTCACTGGCCGGCAGGCCGATGCGGGTGTTGGCCGGCGGGATGGGCTGCATGAACCACTTGTCGTAGAGCTTGGCGATCTGGCCGCTCTTCATCATGGCCTTGATGGAGTCGTCCACGGCCTTCTTGAAGGCGGGGTCGTCCTTGCGCATCATGATGGCGATCGGTTCAACCGACAGCACCTCGCCGACGATCTTGAAGTCGTTCGGGTTCTTGGCCTTGGCGATGTTGCCGGCCAGGATGGAGCCGTCCATCACGAAGGCGTCGGCACGGCCGCTCTCCAGCAGCAGGAAGCTGTCGGCGTGGTCCTTGCCGAAGATTTCCTTGAAGTCCACGCCGGTGGCGCGCTCGTGCTTGCGCAGGGTCTGCACGCTGGTGGTGCCGGTGGTGGTGGCCACCGTCTTGCCGTTCAGCTGGCCGATGCCGGTGATGCCGGAGTTGGCCTTGACGGCGATGCGCACCTCTTCCACATACGTGGTGACGGCGAAGGCGACGTCCTTCTGGCGCGTCTGGTTGTTGGTGGTGGAGCCGCACTCGATGTCGACGTTGCCGTTCTGCACCAGCGGGATGCGGTTCTGCGAGGTGACGGGCTGGTACTTGACGGCGATGCTGTCCATGGCCAGCTGCTTGCGGATGTCCTTCAGCACCAGGTCGCAGATCTCGACATGAAAGCCGGTGTACTTGCCATCCCCCAGGGTGAAGGACAGGGCGCCGGAGGATTCGCGCACCCCCATGGTCACGGAACCGCTGTCCTTGATCTTCTTGAGCGTGTCGGCCTGGGCCAGGGAAACCGCGGTCAGGGCCAGCGCCACGGCGCCAAGTCGGAACCAAGTCTTCATGTCGTCTCCTGCATTGAGGGGTTCGGTGGAATCCCGCAACGATAGCGCCAGCCTCCCCGCGCCGAAACGCACCGAGGGTTTTTCAGCGGGCGGGAAACCGCATTTTTCAGGCTGAGGACCGTGTGGTGAGGCTCTCCCACAGCGCGCTGGCGGCCGGTTTGACGCGCTTGCGCAACTCTGGCTTCTCGCGATAGAGACGCAGCGCGATCTGCAGTTCGAACTCGCCCGGCGGCGCGGCCGGCACCAGGCGGCGCGCGCGCAGCTCGCGCTTGACCGAGCTGGCGGGCAGGAAGGCCAGGCCATGGCCCTCGATGGCCATGGCCTTCAGGCCTTCGGCCATGTCGGTTTCGTAGCAGGGGTCCAGGTGCAGGGGCATGCCGGCATCCTTGACGATGATCTCCACCAGGCGGCCCAGATACGCCCCTTCCGCATAGGCCAGGAAAGGGATCTTCTGGCCCTTGTGCCCGGGCAGGCGGAACATCGCCTGGCCCTCGGGGTCGGGCCGGGCGAAGGCGGCCAGGGTGTCATTCCCGACGCTCAGCATCTCGAAGCGCTCGGGGTCGAGCTGCAGGGGCTGGCTGGGGTGGTAGTAGGCCAGCAGCAGGTCGCAATGGCCTTCGCTGAGTTGCAGCACGGCGTCGTGCACGTTCAGCGCATTGAGCCGGCTCTTGAAGGGCGCGAGCTGCTTGCGCAGCTCCATCAGCCAGTGCGGGAAGAAGCTGAAGGCGAGCGAGTGCGGCACCGCGAACTCGACCATGTCCTGCCCGCCGCTCTGGTGGCTGCGCAGCATGTTGCGGGTGGCCTGCAGCTGCGCCAGGATTTCCTGCGCCTGGCCCAGCAGGGTCTCGCCCGCGGGGGTCAGGCGCGTGGGGTAGGAGCTGCGGTCCACCAGGTCCATGCCGGCCCAGGCTTCGAGCGCCTGGATGCGGCGCGAGAACGCCGGCTGGGTGACATGCCGCCCTTGAGCCGAGCGCGAGAAGCTGCGCGTCTCGGCCAGGCTGACGAAGTCTTCAAGCCATTTGGTTTCCATGGTCTTTATGGGAATTTGCCTGGATCTGCCACATGCGAGCGTACGCCCCGCCACGCGCCAGCAAGTCGGCGTGGCGGCCGCGCTCCACCACCCGGCCGGCCTCCAGCACCAGGATCTCGTCGGCGTCGACGATGGTGGAAAGCCGGTGCGCGATCACCAGCACGGTCTTGTTGCGGCCCACGGCGTCGAGCTGCGCCTGGATGGCGCGCTCGTTGTGCGAATCGAGCGCCGAGGTGGCCTCGTCGAAGATGAGGATGGGTGGGTCCTTCAAGAGCGTGCGCGCAATCGCCACGCGCTGCTTCTCGCCACCACTCAGCTTGAGGCCGCGCTCGCCCACGCGGGTCTGGTAGCCCAGCGGCGTGCTGGCCACGAACTCGTGCAGGCGTGCGGCGCGAGCGGCAGCCTCGATCTCGGCCTCGCCGGCGCCCTCTTTTGCGTAGCCGATGTTGTAGGCCAGGGTGTCGTTGAAGAGCACGGAATCCTGCGGCACGATGCCCAGCGCGGCGCGCAGCGAATGCTGGCTCACCGCACGGATGTCTTGGCCGTCGATCAGCACGCGCCCGCCCTGCACGTCGTAGAAGCGGAACAGCAAGCGCGCCAGCGTGCTCTTGCCCGACCCACTGGGCCCCACCACGGCGAGCTTCTTGCCGGCCGGGATCTCGAAGCTCACGCCCTTGAGCACGGGCCGCGCCGGGTCGTACGCGAAGTGCACATCCTCGAAGCGCACGGCGCCGCCCTGCACCCGCAGGTCGCGCGCCTCGGGCGCGTCGGCCACTTCGCGCGGCTTTTCCAGCAGGCCGAACATCTTGTCCAGATCGGTCAGGCTCTGCTTGATCTCGCGGTACAGCACGCCCAGGAAGTTAAGCGGGATGTAGAGCTGGATCATGAAGGCGTTGATCATCACCAGATCACCCAGGCTCAGGCGCCCGGCCACCACGCCCTCGGTGGCGCGCCAGAGCATCAGCACCAGAGCCACGCCGATGATGAATTGCTGGCCGGTGTTGAGCAGCGAGAGCGTGGTCTGGCTCTTCAGCTGGGCACGGCGCAGGGTTTCGAGGGCGCGGTCGTAGCGGCGCGCCTCAAAGTCTTCCTGACCGAAATACTTCACCGTCTCGTAGTTCAAGAGCGAGTCGATGGCCTGGGTGTGTGCGGCCGAATCGAGCTCGTTGAGCTGGCGGCGGAACTGGGTGCGCCATTCGGTGACCGTGATGGTGAAGCCGATGTACAGCACCAAGGCCACGCCGGTGATGAGCGCAAACGCGGCGTCGAACTGCGTGGCCAGCAGGGTCAGCACCAGCGCCACTTCGATGAGCGTGGGCAGGATGCTGTAGAGCGAGTAGCTGATGAGCGCATGCACGGCGCGCGTGCCGCGCTCGATGTCGCGCGTCATGCCGCCGGTCTGGCGCTCCAGGTGGAAGCGCAAGCTCAGATCGTGCAGGTGCCGGAACACCTGCAGCGAGACCTGGCGCGCCGCGCCCTCGGTGGCCTTGGCGAAGATCAGCTCACGCAGCTCGGTGAACAGCGAGGTGCACAACCTCAATCCGCCGTAGGCCAGCAGCAGGCCGAGCGGGATGACGAAGGCCGGGTTGGCTGCGGCGCCGTTGAGCCCGTCCACCAGGCGCTTGAGCAGCAGGGGCACGCCCACATTGGCCAGCTTGGCGCCCACCATGAAGGCCAGCGCCAGCGCCACGCGCCAGCGGTACTGCCAGAAGTAGGGCAGCAGCTTGGCCAGGGTCTGGCGGTCGCGCCGCTGCGGCGGGGGCTCGGTAAGGACGGTTCTGCGCATGAGAGAGGCGGCATTCTCGGACTGCCCGCACAATCCCCGGGTTTCCACCAGGGTCTTGCCCGCCATGAACGAACCGGTCCGCCCCGTCATCGACCCCGCTCACCTGCCCAGCGAACGCGAGCTGGTGTTGCGCGTCATCCCCATGCCCGCCGATGCCAACGCCAATGGCGACATCTTTGGCGGCTGGATCATGGCGCAGGTCGACTTGGCCGCCTCGGTGCTGCCCACGCGGCTCACGCGCGGTCGCGTCACCACCGTGGCGGTGAAGGAATTCATCTTCAAGCAGCCCGTCAGCGTGGGCGATCTGCTGAGCTTCTATTCGCGCGTGCTGCGCGTCGGCCGCACGTCCATCACCCTGCAGGTCGAGGTGTTCGCCGAGCGCAACCCCGAGAACCCGGAAGTGGTGAAGGTCACCGACGCCGAGCTGACCTTCGTCGCCATCGACGAGCGTGGCAAGCCGCGCGTGTTCAACCACGCCTGAGCGCTTGAGCGCATGAGCCTGCTGATCCTGGGCGGCGGTGCACTCGGCTGCGCCGTGGCCGCCTACCTGGCCGAGCGGCCGGACTGGCGCGGCCGCATCCAGGTGCTGGAGCGCGACCCCAGCTACGCGCAGGCCTCCTCGGCGCTATCGGCCGCGTCCATCCGCCAGCAGTTCAGCACGCCGCTGAACATCGCGCTCTCGCAGTTCGGCCTGCAGGTGCTGCGCGCCGCCGGGCCGGCGGCCGCGCTGGTGGAGCGCGGCTACCTTTACCTGGCCGGGCCGGCGCAGGCGCCCGCGCTGGCGGCACTGCAGGCCGAGCAGCAGCGCCTGGGTGCGGCAACGCGGCTGATGGACCGCGCCGCGCTGCGGGCCCGCTGGCCCTGGCTGAACCTCGACGACATCGAGCTGGGCGCCTGGGGTGAGCAGGGCGAAGGCTGGTTCGACGGCTGGGGCCTCCTGATGAGCCTGCGCGAGCGCGCCCGCGCCGCCGGGGTCGAGTTCCTGCGCGGCGAGGCCCAGCAGCTGGAACGCCATGCCGACGACAGCCTGGCCGCCGTGCACAGCAGTTTGGGGCGGCTGGAGGCCGAGCGCTTTGTGCTGGCCTGCGGCGCCTGGTCGGCCCCGCTGGCCGCCACGGCCGGGCTGGCTCTGCCGGTGACGGCGCGGCGCCGCAGCGTCTACGCCTTCCACAGCCCCGAGACCGCGCCGCTGGCGCCGCTGCTCATCGACCCCAGCGGCCTGTGGTTCCGCCCCGAGGGCGAGCCGGGCCAGTTCATTTGCGGTGGCACGCCCCTGGACGACACGCCGGGCCGGCCGCTCGACCCCGAGCCCGATCTGTTCGAGGAACGCCTGTGGCCCGCCCTGGCCGCGCGCGTACCCGGCTTCGAGAGCCTGCGCCCCGGCGGTGCCTGGGCCGGCTACTACGAGATGAACGACTTCGACCACAACGGCCTGGTGGGGGCGTTCCGCGACTGCCCCAACCTGCTGCTGGCCTGCGGCTTTTCCGGCCATGGCCTGCAGCACGCACCCGGGGTGGGGCGTGGGCTGGCGGAATGGCTGGCCACCGGGGCCTATCAGACCCTGGACCTGAGCCCGCTAAGCCCCGAGCGCTTGCGCCGGGGTGAGCGCTATCTCGAACGCAACGTGATCTAAGCTCCCTGGGGGCCAAGGGAGCCAAGCGCTAGCCATCTTTGCTTGAGCGGTCGGAGTACTCCGCGCCGGATGCCTCTCTGCGCCAAACTGAGCGGGCCGTCATTTCTAGAATGCGCCCCCCCGGACGATGCCTGGGGCAATAAGACTTGACAGGGAGATTCAGTGCTCAGTCGCATTCATCGGCGCAGCGCCGCGCTGCTCGTTTTGCTTGCCGTGTTCCTTACAGCGTGTGGGGGTGGAGCAGCCGGTGGGGGAAGCAACAAGCCGCCGCAAGCCGCGCTCAGCTTGAGCACCTCACAGGTCTCAGCTTCGCTGGAGTACCGAGTCGGCGGAAGCCTGCGTGTCGGCGCCCATGTGAACGACCCCAGCGCGTTCGGCTCAGGACCCCTGTTTGTGCTCGTTGTCGATCCCCAGGGCATCCTGGAAGGAGTGGACGGTCCTCGCCCCGTGGACGCCAGCAACTATGAGGCCGCACTGCGAATCAAGCGCGACCTGGCCCCTGGTCAATACCAGGGCCAGTGGCAGGTGCGGCTGTGCAAGGACGCGGCCTGCGCGGCCGAGTATCCGGGTTCGCCGCTGCAGTTGGGCTTCGACATCAAGGTGGCACAAGGGCGCTTGCATTCCGGGTCTCCTATGCCTGAACGCCAGCAGTTCTATTCCGGCGAACTCAGCACGCCCAGCTATGACCTTTGGGTCGATGCAACCACATCCTGGACGGTGAGCAGCGATGCGCCCTGGCTGAAGCTTGAAGGCGCTACCGGTACGGGCAATGGCAAGGCGCGCGTGACCCTGGATGCCCGCAGCCTGCCTGCTGGTACTCACTCCGCTCGCATCACGGTCAAAGGCAGCGATGGCCAGTTGTCGACACACCTCTATGCCGTCGAAGTGGTATCGAACCGCTTGTTCAGCAGCTCGCCTCAGGTGGAGTGGTCCGGAGTGAATGGATCCTCGCTGGCGTCAACGACGCTGAGCCTGACCGCGCTGGGCTCCTCCCAGATCGCCTGGATGGCCAGTGCGAGTGCGGGCTGGATCAAGCTGCTGAGCAGCACCGGACAGACTCCAGGTCCCCTGACCCTCGTAGCGGATCTGAGCAATGTCATTGCCGGCGTGTACACCGGCAGCATCAGCATTACCGCCCAGGGGTTGCTTCAGCCCCTGACGGTTCCGGTCAAGCTCAATGTGGCGGCTGCCACACTGAAGCCATCCAGCACGAACATCGTGTTGGGTGGCGTCGACGGGCGCAAGCTCCAGGACAGCCAGACTCTGAGCCTCTCCCTCAACACCGGCTCGAAGGCCTGGCCCTGGCAGGTCAAAGAGGCGCCGGGCTGGCTGCAGGTCAGCAGCTTGGGCGGACTGATCAGCGCCGAGTCCACAGCCATCACACTGAGCCTGAAGCGAGATCTGCTGCAGGCCGGCAGCACCAAGGGAGTGCTGAAGCTCGAAGCGCGTGTGGCCGGCGACCTCATCAGTACGTCGGTCGATCTGACGGCCCAGGTCGACCGCCGTCGCCTCTTGCCATCCGCCTGGGGCATTGGGTTCTCCAGCACTCCAAATGGTCAAGTTCTGACGCGTACGCTAACCGTGCGCGACAGCCAGGGTGGCGACCTGAGCTGGAAAGCATCCAGCAGCGCGCCCTGGCTGCAGGCCAGCGGCAGCGGTAGCACCGGAAGCAACAGCGTACTGACGCTGCGCGCCATTCCCGACTCTCTGCCCCAGTCGTCCCTAAGCTATGCGACGGTAACGCTCACGACTACCGTGCCCGGTGTCGAACCGGTGCGCCTACGCGTGGGGCTGTGGAAGGATGCCGTCGGGCTCTCTGAGCCGCGACGCCTCCCGGACCGCTACACCCATGTTCAGTCCGATCCGATCCGACCGCATGTCTATCTGCATTCGGGCGGTTCCACGGTGGATGTGTTTCATGCCTTCACGGGCTTGAAGCTGCGCAGCTTCACCAACCTGGGTAGCTCCTTGGCGGGCATGACGGTCGAACCCGATGGCGGCCGCCTGTTTGTGCTGGACACCGGCAGCCGACGTGTGGCAGTGGTTGATCTGGAGGCCAACGCCGCGCTCACGCCTTGGAATCTGGGCGCCGCTGTTCACGGCGGGACCGTGCCTTTGGCTGTGAAGGTCGACGGAGTCAGCCTGCTATTGCTGGCCGATGGACAGGCACTGCGCGAGGGCCAGTTGCTGCCGGCTCTGGCGCTCGATTCCTACTCGGGTTCGCTAGCCTCCAGCGGTGACGGCCGCATTCTGGTCAAACATGTCCAAGGAATAAGCCCCTCCAGCACCTACAGATTCAAGTTGGACTACTCCGTCGTCAACGGCGGCGTTCTGGCCGCCAAAAAGCTGGCGGAGAACTGGAGCTTGGGCGGCGCCGGCAATGGCAAGGATGTCGCGGTATCGCTGGATGGCGAGACCACGGTGACAGCCAGCGGCGCGCCCTATGCGTGCCCTCGTGGCGATGCCAAGTTGGACCTGCTTGGCATGCTCCCCGGCGGAAGCCACTATCCGAACAATGCCGAGCTGTTGTCCGATGGCCGCTGGGTGTGCGGCGCCTCTTCCACGTACGAGTCAACGGATGTGTGGGTCCACAGCGCAGATGGCGTGCTGGAGGAGAGTTTCCGGATTGGCTCCTATGGCAGAAGCATGCTGGACCGCCAGCTTGTAGCGACCCCGGACGGTCGCATCTTGATCGGACTTAGTGAGGAACCCAAGCTCGTGTTCCAGCCCTTGCGGCCGCGCTGAGCGGCAGTACGAATCGGCTGCAAGCAAAGTAGGACTATTCCGTTCCGACCGCGACCCGTTCGATGCGCCGCCAGCGCCGCGCCACATGCTCGGCCAGCTGGCGGCCCCAGAGCGCATAGCCGGCGGCACCGGGGTGGAAGCCGTCCTCGGCCATCAGCTCGGCGGCGGCGGCGCCGGCCAGTCGGGCGGGGGTGCGCATCAGGCCGCGGTCCAGCTGGTCGCCCAGGGTCTGGGCCAGATGCTGGTTCAGCAGCTCGGCCTGCGTGCCCAACACCCAGCGCAAGGGGCTGGGCAGCAGGGGGAATTCCTGCATCGGCGGTGCGGCGTTGTGCACCCAGTAGCGCACGCCGGCCCGTGCCACGGCCTCGGCGTGCAGGTCCTGCAGCTGCTGCAGCGTGCGCTCGGGCGGCACCTGGCGCACCACATCGTTCACGCCCAGCGCCGTCACCAGCACATCGGCCGGTGCCAGCAGGGTGTCGCGCACATGCTGCAGGGCCTCGCCGCTGGTGTGGCCGGTGCGGGCCAGCAGCTGCCAGTGCACCGGCCGGCCCAGCTCCTCGGCCAGGGCGGTGGCGAACTGGCCGGCCAGCGCCTCCGACTGCTCGCGCACGCCCACGCCGGCGGCGGAGGAATCGCCCACCAGCAGCACGCGCAGCGGCGTGGCCTCGCGCGCCCGCGGCGGGCGCACCTTGGCGCGGCACGGGCCGGCGGCCTCGGGCAGGTCAAGCGCACGGCGCCGCACCTGCACGGCCTGCCAGAGCAGCAGGGGCAGCAGAGCGACCTTGGCGGTATTCAGGGCAAGAGCACGGGGCATGCCCGAAGACTAACGACGCCGCGCCAGCACGGCCACCCCGGCCAACACCAGGGCCGTGCCAATCAGCACGGTCGGCGTCAGGGGCTCGCCCAGCAACACCACACCCATCAGCAGGGTGCTCATGGGCCCCACCATGCCGGTCTGCGCGGCGCGAGCCGCGCCAATGCGCTCGATGCCCAGCATCACCAGCAGCACCGGCGCGAAGGTGCAGGCGGTGGCGTTGAGCAGCGAGAGCCAGAACACCGGTGCCGGCACGAAGGCGGCTTCCAGCGGCCGCAGCAGCAGGAACTGCAGGATGCACAGCCCGCAGGCCACGCTGGTGGCCAGACCGGTGAGGCGCAGCGCGCCCAGGCGCTGGAGCACCTGGCCGCTGTGCACCAGGTAGACGGCGTAGCTGAGCGCGCTGCCCAGCACCAGGGCCGCACCGATGAGGGTGCTCCGCCCCTCGAAATGCAGCTCCTGCCCGAACACGATCAGGATGCCGGCGTAGCTCAGGCCCAGTGCCAGCAGCTGCGCGCGCGTGGCACGCTGGCCCAGGAACAGCACGCCCATCAGCAGCACCAGGGTGGGGTTGAGGTAGAGGATGAGCCGCTCCAGCGAGGCGCTGATGTACTGCAGGCCGGCGAAGTCCAGAAAACTGGCCAGGTAGTAGCCGGTGAAGCCGAGCAGGCCGATGTCGCGCCAATCGCGCGCGTTGAGCGCCGGCCGGTCACGCCCGGCCCACCAGGCCAGAGCCAGAAAGAGCGGCAGCGCCAGCAGCATGCGCCACATCAGCAGGGTCACGGCGTCCACGCCATGGCGGTAGGCCAGCTTGATGATGATGGCCTTGCCCGAGAAGCCAATCGCGCCCAGCAGGGCGCAGGCCAGGCCGATGCGGGCGGCGCGCGCGGAATTCATGGGGGCATTGGACCGCGCGCTTGCGCGGTCCACGCTTCTTCATCGCCGCAGGGCCCTTGCCGGCATGGAAAGATGCCCGGCATGCAGCGCGTTCTCTTGATTCTTCTGCTGGCCGGCACGGCTCAAGCCCAGGCCGACACCCTGTGCAGCCACGAGCGCGAGGCCCTGCGCGCCCACGCCGGCCGCTACGCCGCCGACGACCTGCTGGCCACGCTGGCCCGCACGCGCCGCTGGGATTTGGCCGTGCAGGCCCCGACCGGCGCCACCGAGCTGCAGATCACGCCGCAGGGCGAGGTGCTGCTGAGCCTGCGCTGGCACGAGGCCGGCCGCCTGGAGGATGAGTTCGGCCCCGGCTGCCTGCGCTTCGACGGCGAGCGCGTGAGCCTGCACATGCAGCACCTGGGCATGCCGGCACACAGCCGCTTCACGCGCGTCGCCGGGCCGAAGAGCGCCCTGCCCGCCCCGTACGCCGAGCGCCTGCTGCACGGCTGCTACCGCAGCGGCCAAGGGGCACGCTGGTGCCTGCGGGGCGAGCGCATCGAAATCAACGGCCAAGCCCATGCGGTGCGCCTGCTGCTGGACCCGATGGAACTGCCCGAAGGCGGCAGCGTGCTCGAGGTGACCGGGCAGACCGACTTCTGGCTGCTGCGCCCGCAGGGCCAGGGCTGGGCCGTGCACCGCACCGGCTGGGCCTCGGCGCCCGGCCACCGCCCGCCGGACTGGCGCCGGCCCTGGCAGGTCCTGCGTCCGGAGTAGGCGTGCAGCCGCCTGCGGCTCCTAGACTCAACGCGTCATGTCCATTTCCCCATCGCCCCTGATGCAGCGCCTGCGGGCGCGCCTGCACCGCGGCCTGGGCCTGCGCCTCTGGCTGGCCTCGCTGGTGGTGGCCTGCATGGCCCTGATGGCCAGCCTGCAACTGGGCATCAATGTGTGGATGGCGCGCGACCGCTTTGCGCAGGAAGCCCAGCGCAGCGCGCAGGCCGCCAGCGTGCTCATCGAGGAGCGCACGCGCCGCCTGCTGCAACCCAGCAGCAGCGTGGTGCGCCAGCTCGGCTTCGACCCCATCAGCAGCGCGGACAGCCTGGCCGAACGCCTGAGCCGCAGCTATGTGCTGACGGCCGAGCTGGAGGCCAACGCGCTGCTGGCCGCGCTCTACGTGGGCTATGACAACGGCGACTTCATCCTCGCCCGCCCGCTGCGCAACGAGGCCGAGCGCCAGCAGTTCCAGACCCTGCCCGAGGCCCGCTACCTGCTGCAGAGCATGACGGTGGGGGCCGATGGCCGGGCGCTCGGCCGCTACCACGAGCTGGATGAGCAGATGCAGATGCTGCGCACGCGCGAGCTGCCCGACTACCGCTTCGACCCGCGCACGCGCCCCTGGTGGGCGGCGGCGCTGCAGGCGCCGGGCATGGCCATCAGCCCGCCCTATCTGTTCTTCACCACGCGCTCGCCCGGCCTCACGCTGAGCCAGCGCAGCCGCGCCGGCGGCGCCGTGGTGGGGGCCGATCTGCTGCTCAGCGACCTGGCCCGCACCCTGGGCACGCAGCGGCTCACGCCCGGCACCCAGCTGGCCCTGGTGGACGCCCAGCAGCGCGTGCTGGCCTACAGCGAGCCGCACCGCCAGGTGCTGCAGGAGGGCGAACGCCTGAGCCTGGCCGGCTTGGGCGAGCTGGGCCAGCAGGCCCTGCCCGCGCTGGCGCGCCTGGCACCCGGCCGTGCGCACACCGACGAGACCGCGGCCGAGCCCTGGGTCGGCATCCGCGTGCCCTTCGACGTCGGCCTCGGGCCCCATCTGCAGCTGATGGCGGTGACACCGCTGGAGGAGTTGGTCGCCCCGGCGCGCGCCCGTGCCCACCGTGCGCGCTGGATCGCCGTCGGCCTGGCCCTGCTGCTGCTGCCGATCGGCTGGTGGGCCGGCTCCACGCTGGCGCGCCGGCTGGACCGCCTGAGCCAGCGCACCGAGCGCCTGGTGCGCTTCGATTTCGCCACCACCCCGATGCGCCAGTCGCGGGTGCGCGAGGTCAACCAGTTGCACCAGGCCATCGAGCACATGGGCCGCACCATCGAGGCCTTTCTGCGCCTGAGCCAGCAGATGGCCAGCGAACCCGAGACCGAGCGCATGCTGCAGCAGGTGCTGGAACAGCTGGTGCAGGCCACGCATTGCGATGGCGCCCAGGTCTGTCTTTGGGACTACCAGGCCCAGCAGATGCAGCACGCCGCCCAGGCCGGCGGCCTGCTCGCCCCCCTGCCTGCGCAGTTCGCCCACCCGCACCCGCCGCGCGAGCTGCCCGCCGGGCGCGAACAGCTTCCGCTGGAGCTGCACGGCCGCGACGGCCGGCTGCAGGGCCTGCTGCTGCTCGAGTTCCCCGCGCACGACGAGCACGAGGACCCGGCCTTCCTGCACTTCGCACGCCAGCTCAGCGGCATGCTGGCCCTGGCCATCGAGACGCGCCAGCTCATCAAAGCGCAGCGCCAGCTGTTCGACGCCGTGATCCGCCTGATGGCCGACGCCATCGACGCCAAGAGCCCCTACACCGGCGGCCATTGCGAGCGCGTGCCCCAGCTCGCCATCGCCCTGGTGGACCGGCTTTGCGCCGAAGCGCAGGGCCCCTACGCCGGCTACCAGCTCAGCGAGGCCGAGCGCTACGCCTTCCGCCTGGGCGCCTGGCTGCACGACTGCGGCAAGGTCACCAGCCCCGAGCACATCGTCGACAAGGCCACCAAGCTGGAGCTCATCCACAACCGCATCCACGAGATCCGCACCCGCTTCGAGCTGCTGCACCGCGACGCCACCATCGCCCAGCTGCGCGGCGAGCTCAGCCCCGAGCAGCTGGCCGAACGCCACGCCCAGCTGCAGCAGGACTACGCCTTCGTGGCCAGCTGCAATGTCGGCGGCGAGTTCATGGCCGACGCCGCCATCGAGCGCCTGCACCGCATCGCCGCGCAAACCTGGCAGCGCCACTTCGACGACCGCCTCGGCCTTTCCGCCGAAGAGGCGCGCCGCCTGGCCGAGGCCCGCCCCGAGCCCCCCACCCTGCCCGCCACCGAGCCCCTGCTGGCCGACCGGCCCGAGCACATCGTGCCCTGGGGCGCGCAGCGCCCGCCCGTGGCCGCGGCCGACCCACGCAACCGCTACGGCTTCGACATGCAGCTGCCCGCCCAGCAGCAGCACCAGGGCGAGCTGCACAACCTCAGCGTGCGCCGCGGCACGCTCACGGACGAAGACCGCTTCAAGATCAACGACCACATCGTGCAGACCTACATCATGCTCAAAGGCCTGCCCTGGCCGGCCGAGCTGGAGCGCGTGCCCGAGCTGGCCGCCACCCACCACGAGAAGCTCGACGGCAAGGGCTACCCGCGCAAGCTCGGCGCCGGGCAGCTGACGGTCGAAGACCGCGTGATGGCCCTGGCCGACGTCTTCGAGGCCCTGACCGCCGCGGACCGCCCCTACAAGGCCCCCAAGACCCTGACCGAGACCCTGAAGATCATGGCCTTCATGTGCAAGGACCAGCACCTGGACACCGAGCTGTTCCGCTACTTCCTGCACAGCCGGCTCTGGGACGAGTTCGCGGCACAGTTCATGCAGCCCGGGCAGCGGGATGCGGTGGATGTGGCGGCGATCGAGGCGCTGCTGCCGCCTCCTGCGGGAACCTGACCCATGAGCCCCCTCGACCCCGAGCAGATTCGCGACTGGCACGCCCATGTCTACTTCAACGCCGCGCGCCGCGAACGCGCCTGGGCGCTGCGCCAGCGCATCGCCACCGAACTGGGCGAGCGCGTGCGCATCGGCCGCTTCAACGAAGGCCCGGTGGGCCCGCACCCGCAGGGCAGCTACGAGCTGGAGATTGACCCCGCGCAGTTCGGCTTCGTGCTCAGCTGGCTGGTGCTGAACCATGGCGGCCTGGACCTCTTCATCCACCCCAACACCGACGACGGCCTACGCGACCACCGCGACAGCGCGCTCTGGCTGGGGCGCATGCATGAGCTGAAGCTGGACGCGCTGAACGAATGAGCGAGCGCACCGCCCACTGCAGCTGCGGCCAGCTGCGCATCACCGTGCAGGGCGAACCGCGCGTCGTCGGGCTCTGCCATTGCCTGGCCTGCCAGCGGCGCACCGGCTCGGTCTTCGCCGCGCTGGCGGCCTTTGCCGGCCCCTACGAGGTGCAGGGCCAGGCCAGCGAGTTCGTGCGCCAGGGCGACCAGGGTGCGCGCTTTCGTTTCCGCTTCTGTCCAGCCTGCGGCACGAACCTGTTCCACACCGAGGAGGGGGTGGACAGCGGCTCGGTCAGCGTGGCGGTGGGCACCTTCGCCGACCCCGACTTTCCACCGCCCCGCTTCTCGATCTACGACAGCCGGCGCCATGGCTGGGTGCAGCTGCCTGCGGGCTGCCAGGCCTTTGCCAAGGACCCTGCCCCCTGAACGCCCCATGACCCACCCGCACTGCCACGCCGGCGACCCTGTCGCCACCCTCGACACGCCTGCCCTGGTCGTCGACCTGGACGCGCTGGAACGCAACATCGCCACGCTGGCGGCGTTCGCACGCGAACGCAAGCTGCGCCTGCGCCCCCACGCCAAGATGCACAAGAGCGCCGCCGTGGCGCGCCTGCAGCTGCAGGCCGGTGCCGTGGGCCTGTGTGTGCAGAAGACCAGCGAGGCCGAGGCGCTGGCCGCCGCCGGCATCGATGACCTGTACATCAGCAACGAGGTCATCGACCCCGCCAAGCTGGCCCGCGTGGCCGCACTGGCGCGGCGCGTGAAGCTGGCGATTGCGGTGGATTCGCTGCTGGGCGTGCAACGCCTGGCCGCGGCCCTGCGCGCGGCGGGCAGCACGGTGGACGTGTTCGTGGAGATCGACGTCGGCCAAGGCCGCTGCGGCGTGGCGCCCGAGCAGGCCGGCGCGCTGGCCGCCGCGCTGCGTGCCGCCGGGCTGCGCTTTGCCGGCCTGCAGGCCTACCAGGGCAAGGCCCAGCATCTGCGCAGCCCGGCCGAGCGCACGGCGGCCATTGAGCAGGCCGCGGCGGCCGTGCGCACCGCGCTGGCCAGCCTGGAGCGCCTGGGTCTGAGCTGCCCGCTGGTGACCGGCGCGGGCACCGGCAGCTTCGTGCACGAAGCCGCCAGCGGCCTGTGGGGCGAGCTGCAATGCGGCAGCTATGCCTTCATGGACCGCGACTACGCCGACAACGAGCGCGACGCCGACGCGCCGCGCTTCGAGCAGGCGCTGTTCATCAAGAGCCAGGTCATCAGCCGCGGGGCCGAGCATGCGGTGCTGGATGCCGGCCACAAGAGCCACGCCATCGACTCCGGCCTGCCGCGCGTCTGGCGGCATGAATGGAGCGTGCAGAACGGCGGCGACGAGCACTGCATCCTGCGCGGTGCCGGCCTGCCGCCGCTGGGCGAGACGGTCTGGCTGGTGCCCGGCCATTGCGACCCGACCGTGAACCTGCACGCGCAGCTGGTCGCGGTGCGCGGCGGGCTGGAACGCGGCGTCGTCGAGGCCGTCTGGCCCGTGGACGCCCGCGGCTGCGTCAGCTGAGGGACTGAGTCAGCAGGCTCTTGGCCAGCACCTCGGGCGGCAGCAGCATGGCGCCGCTCATCAGCTCGGTATGGCGCAAGCTGAGCTCGCGCTCGGCCTGGCCCGCTTCACGCACCTTGGCATGCCAGGTCACCTCGGCCCCGGCCTGCGTGGCATGGCGGGAGACGATCCACACCGTGCACTCGCAGGGCGAGCCGGTCTTCGGGTGCCCTATCGACAGTTCGACATGTTCCATAGCGGCCTCGTCAGGCAGGGGATGGCTCCGTTCTAACGCATCGGCGCGCTTCTGTACATGCGGTTGGCCCACTTGTCGGTCCACTTGTCGGTCCACTTGTCGGTCCACTTGCCGGCACACTGCGCGCCCTCCTCCCTTCGTCGACCCGAACCATGTCCATGAACCGCGCCCAGGCGCTCACCGCCCTGCTGGGCCTGCCCCTGCTGGCCCAGGCCAGCGCCGCCGAAGATGCCACCCTGGCCCTGCTCAGGACCCAGGCCGATCGCTGGGACCAGGCCATCGTGGCCAAGGACCGCGCGGCCATCGAGGCGAACATGGGGGCCGATTTCCGCCAGATCGACGGCGCCGGCAACCTGGAGGACAAGGCCAGCTTTGTGGCCGGCCTGCTCGACCCGCAGTTGCAGATCGAGCCCTACACGGTCGAGGACTTCGAGATCCGCCTGTACGGCGAGGTGGCGCTACTGAGCGGCCGCACGCGCATGCGCGGCCGCTACGCCGGCAAGGCCTTCGAGAGCCATTACCGCTACATCGATGTGTATGTGCGGCGGAATGGCATCTGGCAGATCGTCAGCGTCCAAATCAGCAAGATCGCGCCCTGACGCCGGCACTGGCCCTGCCCGGCACGGACGCCCACAATCGGCGTTGACCTGCCCCGGCCGGTCTGGCGCCTGTTGACCAGGCGCGGCCCGGCAAGCCGAGGAAGGCCCCTCAACCCCGACCCAAGGAGAACGCGATGGCTTCCACCCAAGCATGGCTTCGTTCGATGGCGGCGGCGGGCCTGATGGCACTGCCTCTGCTGGCCCCAGCCGATTCGGTCGTCCAGACCCCGGCCGAGCTGAAGTGGAAGGACATGGGCAACGGCATCAAGGCGGCGGTGGTGTCGGGCGACATGGACAAGGGCGCCAGCCGCTTCTTCCTGAAGTACCCGGTCGGCCTGGTGACGCCGCTGCACCACCACGATGCCGACCACTACGTCACCGTCCTCTCGGGCAGCATCACGCTGAGCACCGGTGGCAAGGACCACAAGCTCGGCCCGGGTGCCTACTTTGCGCTGACCAAGAAGGCCCCGCACATCGCCAAGGTCGAGGGCAAGGAAGAGGCCGTCTTCTTCATCCAGGCCGACAGCCCGTGGAATGTGGTGATGGCGAAGTAGTGGCCTCCAGCACGGCCTCCACATAGGGATCGTGCAGGCCGCGCGCCTGCAGGGCCTGCGCCAGCTGGTGCAGGTAGTCAAGGTTGGAGCCAAAGGCGCCGGCCGCCACGGCGATCGGGCCGGCCACGGTGGCGGGCTCGGCGTCAACCTCGTACAGCGGGTGCTCGGGCAGGCCCAGGAAGGTCAGGGCCGGCAGCGTCGGCCCCTCCTGCAGTTGCACGTCCACCCAGGCCGGCCGGTAGCAGCCGGTGCTCATCTCGCGCGCCCACAGCAGGCGCAGCTCGGCTTCGATGTCCTCTTCCACCAAACGCAGCGCCACGCCATCCACGGCGCCACCGGGGCGCAGCGCCAGCAGGCGGCCGGGGTTCTCGGGCCGGCCGCGCCCGGCCACGGAGCGCAGACAGAAGCTGCGGTGCCAGCCTTCCAGCCGGGCGTTGTGCTGGACGTCGCAGTGCAGCAGCGGGTTCCAGATCAGCGAGCCGTAACCGAACACCCACACGGGCCCGGGCGGGCGCTGGGCCCAGGTGGCCAGAAAGGACTGCTCGATCTGCGCCTCGCTCCAGGCCAGCTCATCCGGCAGAGCGAGGTCACGGCGCATGCTGCCGTCGCGGAGATTGCAGCGGGTCAGGCGGTTGCGGGCATTCATGGGCAGACGGGCGCCGATTGTGCGGCGCCCGGCTTGCCCTCGGCTTACCGCAAGTCGAAGCGGTCGAGTTCCATCACCTTGGTCCAGGCCTTGGCGAAGTCGTCCGCGAACTTCTGCTGGGCGTCGGCGCTGGCATAGACCTCGGCAAGCGCGCGCAGCTGCGAGTTGGAGCCAAACACCAGGTCCACGGTGCTGGCCCGGCCCTTGACGGCGCCGCTCTTGCGATCTCGCCCTTCCAGCAGGCCCGGGCCGACCGGCTGCCAGGCGGTGCCCATGTCGAGCAGGTGGACGAAGAACTCGTTGCTCAGCACGCCGGGGCGCGGCACCAGCGGGTGGCCGGCCTCGGCGCCCACGCCCAGGGCGCGCAGGCCGCCCAGCAGCACGGTCATCTCCGGCGCGCCCAAGGTGAGCAGTTGGGCCTTGTCCAGCAGCAGCTCGGGCGCCAGCCCCTCCAGCCCGGGCTTGACGAAGTTGCGGAAGCCATCGGCCTGCGGCTCCAGCACGGCAAACGAGGCTGCGTCGGTCTGGCCGGCACGCGCATCCATGCGGCCGGGGCGGAAGGGCACGCTGAGGCTCAGGCCCGCCTGCTGGGCTGCGGCCTCGATGGCGGCGCCGCCGGCCAGCACGATCAGGTCGGCCAGCGAAATCTTCTTGCCGCCGCCTGCTTGGGCGTTGAAGCGGCTGCGAACGCCTTCCAGCACCGCCAGCACCTTGTCCAGTTCGGCCGGCTGGTTGACGGCCCAGTCCTTCTGCGGGCTCAGGCGGATGCGCGCGCCGTTGGCGCCGCCGCGCTTGTCGCTGCCGCGGAAGGTGGAGGCCGAAGCCCAGGCGGTGCGCACCAACTGGGCGATGCCCAGGCCCGAAGCGAGCACCTCGGCCTTCAGCGCGGCCACGTCCTGCGCGTCCACCAGCGCATGGTCCACGGGCGGGATCGGGTCCTGCCAGATCTGCTCTTCCTTCGGCACCAGCTTGCCCAGGTAGCGGGCGCGCGGGCCCATGTCGCGGTGGGTGAGCTTGAACCAGGCGCGCGCAAACGCGTCGGCGAACTCGGCCGGGCTTTGGTGGAAGCGCCGCGCCACCTTCTCGAAGCCGGGGTCGAAGCGCAGCGAGAGGTCGGCCGTGGTCATCATCGGCGGGTGCTTCCGGCTCGGGTCATGCGCGTCGGGGATCAGGTGCTCGGGCTTGCAGTTCTTGGCCACCCATTGGTGCGCGCCGGCCGGGCTCTTGGTGAGCTCCCACTCATAGCCGAACAGCATGTCGAAGTAGCCGTTGTCCCAGCGCGTGGGGTTGGGCTTCCAGGCGCCCTCAATCCCGCTGGTGGTGGTGTGCACGCCCTTGCCCGTGCCGAAGGCATTGATCCAGCCCAGGCCCTGGTGCTCGATGGCGGCGCCCTCGGGCTCGGGGCCCACCCGCTTGGGGTCACCGGCGCCATGGGCCTTGCCGAAGGTGTGGCCGCCGGCCACCAGGGCCACGGTTTCCTCGTCGTTCATGGCCATGCGGGCAAAGGTCTCGCGCACGTCGCGGCCGGAGGCCACGGGGTCGGGGTTGCCGTTCGGCCCCTCGGGGTTCACGTAGATCAGACCCATCTGCACCGCCGCGAGCGGGTTGGCGAGCTGCCGGTCGCCGCTGTAGCGTTGCTCGCCCAGCCAGGTGCTCTCGGGGCCCCAGTCGATGTCCTGCTCGGGCTCCCAGATGTCGCGCCGGCCGCCGGCAAAGCCGAAGGTCTTGAAGCCCATCGATTCCAGCGCGACGTTGCCGGCCAGGATCATCAGATCGGCCCAAGAGAGCTTGCGACCGTACTTCTGCTTGATGGGCCAGAGCAGGCGGCGCGCCTTGTCGAGGTTGCCGTTGTCGGGCCAGGAATTCAGCGGCGCGAAGCGCTGGTTGCCGGTACCCGCGCCGCCGCGGCCATCGTGCACGCGGTAGGTGCCGGCGGCGTGCCAGGCCATGCGGATCATCAGGCCGCCGTAATGGCCCCAATCGGCCGGCCACCAGTCCTGCGAGTCGGTCATCAGCGCCGTCAGGTCCTTCACCACGGCGTCCAGGTCCAGGGTTTTGAACTCGGCCGCGTAATCGAAGTCCTCGCCCATCGGGTTGCCCTTGGGGGCGTGCTGGTGAAGGATGGCCAGGTTGAGCTGGTTCGGCCACCAGCGGTGATTGCCTGCGCTGCCGGCCTGGGTGGTCTGGGGCACGCCGTGGTGGAAGGGGCACTTCGCTTCGTTGGACATCGCAGGGTCCTCCTGAGTCGTTGGGTGAGGCGCAGTCTAGGAAGGCCCCCCGGGACGGGCAACGCATTTGCGGCAATGGCCGCAATAGGCAGATTTGCAGCTTCCCGTCAGGCTGGCTTCGCTGCGTCGGCCGCCAGCAGGGCCGGCAGCTCGGTGCGCGAGCGCAGACCCAGCTTGGCCAGCAGGTGGCGGGCGTGGTTCTCCACCGTGCGCGGGGAGCGGTGCCAGCGCGCGGCAATGGCGCGGTAGCTGTCGCCGCCCGCCAGTTCCTGCAGCAGGCGGCGTTCGCGCGCGGTGAGGCCCAGCGGGTCGGCGCGCGTGGCCTGGCCACGGCCGCGCAGGCCGCCCAGGCTGCCGGCCTCGTGCAGGCGCCGGCGGGCCAGGGCGGCGGCCGGCTGGGCGCCCA
>NZ_JAEDAK010000015.1 GCF_016093275.1 Inhella proteolytica | reverse complement strand
CCCATCCCGAACAGGACCGTGAAACACCTCAGCGCCGATGATAGTGCGGATTGCCCGTGTGAAAGTAGGACATCGTCAGGCTATTAATCCCCAAAACCCCTCGCAGTAACATGCGGGGGGTTTTGCTATTTTTGGGTCCGCTCTAACAGTGCGCTCATTAAAGCGTAGCCGCGAATTTGCCGTAGTCAGATGGCTGGCGATGAATTGATGCGGACTGAATGCCGCCACGGAACTGGTGGAGCGACGAGATCCAAGGCGCAGACGCTTTCATCCCAGTCTTGCCAACTGCACTCTCGACATTCCAGGCCATCGAGACTGGCGCGACCGAGACATACAGTAGTACTTTGGGCCGGCACTACTTGGCGGTGCGGGGTAGGGGGTGGGGCTAGGTGCTTCATGCGCCGCAGCTTCGGCGTGAGTGCGCCAATGTGCTAGCCCCACAAAAGTGGGATGCATTGACCGGCTCAGTGGCCGCCTTGACCTGCAACTCACCCTCATGCGTGTACAGGCTGGTGTGCTGGCCCGAGACCAGCACGCTGGTGTGGGCTGCCGTCTCGTGCTGATCCCCTTGGCTCACCCGCGTGGTGTGCTGGCCGCTGACCGACACCACATCCCCGGCGCTGGTGTGGGCCAGGCTGGAGGGCGAGTCCAGCAGCAGGTAAGGGCGATCAGGCCGCGGCACCGGGTCTTCGAGCTTCCTGCCGCTCTTGGGTTGCAGGGCCTCCTGACCATTCACATGGCTGGGGTGCTTGCCTTTCTTCTTGGGGTCCGTGTCCTCAATCCAGCTGTCCACGGCCTTCTTGGGCTCGTGCGTCTTCAAGGCCTGTGCGCCACTGGGCGTGCTGGCCTGGGTCAGCCGTTGGGCCAGATCGGTGGCGGCCTTGACCTGGGCAAGTGCTTCAGGCGCATCCATCTGCGTGCCCTGGGCGCTGCCGTAAGAGCCCGCGCGCGCCTGCGTCGTCAGGGTCAGGCCCTTGGGCGCGCGCAAGCTGCCCCAATCCTGAGTGCCCAGCTCCGCCCCCATGCCCCGCCAGGCGCCGCGCGTGCTGCTCAAGAGGTTGTGCGCAATGCCTTCTGAACCGCCCCGGTTTTCGCGGAGGCCAGTTGCTTTGAGTCAGACGATGATCGCGGCCTGACCAGCGCGCTGTCGATGGTAGTTGGCCTCGAACTCTGCCGGCGGCAGGTAACCGAGGGGCTCCATCAGGCGCTGATGATTGAACCAAGCGACCCATTCCAGCGTCGCCAACTCCACCGCCTGCTTCGTCTTCCAGGGTCCGCGCCGGCGGATCACCTCGGCCTTGTAGAGCCCGTTGATCGTCTCGGCCAGCGCGTTGTCGTAGCTGTCGCCTTTGCTGCCCACCGAGGGCTCGATGCCCGCCTCGGCCAAGCGCCCGCTGTAGCGGATCGACAGGTACTGCGAGCCCCTGTCGGAGTGATGCACCAGACCGTCCTCCTCAGTTGGCCGGCGTGCGTACAGCGCCTGCTCCAGCGCGTCGAGCACGAACTCGGTGTGCATCGAACTGCTCTGGCGCCAGCCGACGATGCGGCGGCTGAACACGTCGATGACGAAGGCGACATACACCCAGCCCTGCCAGGTCGAGACATAGGTGAAGTCCGAGACCCAGAGCTGGTTGGGCCGCTCGGCGCGGAACTGCCGGTTGACGCGATCCAGCGGGCATGGTGCCTTGGAGTCGGGCACGGTGGTGCGCTGCTGCTTGCCGCGCCGCACGCCCCGCAAGCCCAGCTCGCGCATCAAGCGTTCGACAGTACAGCGCGCCACTGCCACGTCCTCACGTCGCAGTTGATGCCAGACCTTGTCGGCTCCGTAGACCCGAAAGTTCTGCTGCCAGACGCGATGCACCTGCGGCGCAAGCACGGCGTCTCGCTGGCTGCGCAACGAGCGCAGGGCGGGGTTGCGCTGGCGCGCTGCGTGGCGCCGGTAAGCAGACGGGGCGATCTGCAGGGTGCGACAAATCGACTCGACCCCGAATTGCTGGCGATGGTGGTCGACGAAGGACTTCAGGACTTGATGCGGCGGTCGAGCTCCGCCTGGGCGAAAAACGCGCTGGCCAACTTCAAGATCTCATTGGCCTTGCGCAGTTCGCGGTTCTCGCGCTCCAAGTCCTTGATGCGCTGGGCCTCGGCAGTGGTCATGCCCTCGCGCTGGCCGCTATCGCGCTCGTCCTGCTTGACCCAGTTGTCCAGGGTCTGCGCGGTGCAGCCGACCTTGCCGGCGATGGACTCAATGCAGGCCCACTTCGACGGGTACTCGCCACGGTGCTCACGCGCCATACGTACGGCGCGCTCGCGCAACTCGGGGGGGGACTTCGGTGACTTCCTCATGATGGCTCCATGTTCTCAAACGAAGGAGCCTCCTCAAAATCCGGGGCGGTTCATTCGCCCAGGATCAACTCACTCTGACCGTGGCTGGACGCCAAGCGCGTGCGCAGTTGCCCCGGCGTGTCGTCCACCAGCCAGTGGTTGTGACCGGCACCGTCCAGCGTCTGGCTGCGCACGCCGCTGATCACCCCAGGGTGGTTGGCCCCCGAGCCCTCGCCCGCGCTCCAGGGCGGCAGGTGCGCGGCGTTGTAGTGCTGCCCGGTGATGACGGGGCGGTCGATGTCCCCCTCGATGAAGCCCACCGCCACCTCGGTGCCGATGCGCGGCCTGAACAACTGGCCCCAGTTCGCGCCGGCTTGCGGCTGGGCAACGCGCACCCCTGAGCGCGTCAAGCCTGGCGCGCATCGCCATTCGCCGCCACTTATCAATAGGCAGGCGCGCAGCGGCGCTGACTGAAGCACTGGCTGCAGGCCGGCGTAGCCGGCCTCAAGACGATCCTCAGGGCTGCTGGTTCTCGTCCCACTGCCAGATGGTGACGCCGTAGTCGCCGCCCAGGATAGGCATTAAGTCGCCGGCCTGGAAATGGCGGCGGCTGCCCACCTGGGCAGGGGAGAGCCAGTAGCCGGATTGAGGGCAAGCTTGGCCAGATTCACAGCGTAGGCCTGCTCCGCTTAGGGCGGGGCTAGAGCCCGAGGGGACGAGCCGGTCAAGCACCTTGTGCTCGCGAGCCCAGTCCGCTAGGTCCTTGGGGTAGACGATGTGGTCGCGGAACCCGCTGTCGTCGATGCCATACAGCACGCAAATCGCGGCAGCCTCGAAGGCCCAGTAGCCCTCGTAGTTGGAATACTCGTCGGTAACAACCAAGTGGCCGTTGTGCCAAGGCACGCCCTCAAAGGCCTTGTACCAGCCTTCCAAGTATTTCTTGACAAAGGCAGAAGCCTCCTGAGGGCTCTCGGCACTGAAGATCGCGTCAAGCAGCGGGTCATAGGGCTGCTCGTGGAAAAACTCCGTGACTTCGGTGTCGGGGTCGGGGACGATCTTCTCGATCAGGGCCTCATAGAGCATGTCCGAGTGGCGGGCCGACTGCATCAGCTTGGCGGCTTCGCGAACCGCCTCGAACTCGCCGAGCAGGATCCCCACGCTGATGAAGTCCATGACGATCTGGAAGTGAAACAAGTCCTCAAAAGGGACAGGGGTCATATCCAGCCGCAAGTCTTCGCCGCGCTTGGCGGCAAGGTGCTTCGTGCATTCCAGGTCGGCGGAATGCCAGTCGCGGAACCACTGCATCGATTCCAAAAAGAGTAGTCGCAGCGAATCGATTGGCTCACCTGCCGTGTAGTGCAGGCGAAGGAGCTTCAGGCGCTCTTTGAAAACGCCACCTTCAGTGCTCGGATCGATTCGAAGTGCTTCGCGATCAGACGTCTTGGATAAAAGCAGCGTGTCAATGCAGACATTGATATCGGCGCGGTTGAGAGTGAAGTATTTGCTTGTCAAGTACTTCTGCCGACACCTTGCCCTGAACTCGGATTCGGGCAGTGAATCTGAAGGTGGCATTTACAGCTTTCTGGACTTCGATGGCTTGTTGCCTGCCTGAGCAGCGGCAGTGGAGGAGGACTTGGATTGATGTGCGACTCGCCTTGCGTCGTCTACTTCGTCGATCTCAGATGCCCCCCAGACCTTTGTGGTTCCATGGACTTCATGTGGATGCATTTCAGCCTGGGGTTTGCGCAGCATTGCCTCCGGCATTGCTTGGGCGTGATCCAGGGCGCCAGCAGATTCGAATGTGACCAATACTGTTCGGCGCTCACATTGGTCAGCGATGAGCTTGTTTCGTGCAGCACTGGGCAAGCCTTCGCGTTTGGCTCGATCCCTAACCCAAGAGCGCCCCATCTGCATCAAGGGCATCTGCGTTCCCCGCTTGTCCGAACTGTCCGACAGCAAGTAATGCAGCATGCGCTGGTCATTGCTCACACCCGTGATCTTGGGGATCTTGCCGGTGCGCTCGCGGGTGGGCTCGTGTTCCAGCGCGCGCTCGATGGCCGCAGCGCCGGCGGACTGCTTGTCACCCTTGAAGAAGGCCTCGTCAAGCCGGTCCGAGGGGTCGGGGTCCCAGGGCCGTTGGTCCTCACCCAGCTCCACCTTGTAGCGGCCCTTGGGCACACCCGAGAGCAGTGCGTAGCCACTGGCATCGAGCTTGCCCTGGCGCACCGTGCCGTCCTCGAAGGTCACTTTGTAGGCGGCGCCTTGAACCGGGGTCAGATCGTCGTAGTCGTAGTTCAGCTCAATCTCTGTGGGCGGTTCATCGGTCTTGCCTTGCGGCAGCGCCGGCAACACGGCCGGCCCCGACCCACCGCCCTTGAAGTCATGAATCGCACTCTTGATCAGAAAAGTGCCCGGGGTGAAGAAGTCAATATCCCCACCGCGCAGCACCAGCGTCGAGTCGCCCGCCACGATCTCAATCTTGTCCTTGGCCTGGATGCGGATGCTGTCGTTGACCGAGAGGATCTGCACCGACTGGTCGGCCAGGATCTCCAGGGTGTCCGAGTGGGCATGCAAGGAGACCGGCCCGGCTGTCGCCTTGACCTGCAACTCCCCCTCGTGCGTGTAAAGGCTCGTGTGCTGGCCCGAGACCTGCACGCCGGTGTGGGCTGCCGTCTCGTGCTGATCCCCTTGGCTCACCCGTGTGGTGTGCTGGCCGCTCACCGACACCACATCCCCGGCGCTGGTGTGGGCCAGACTGGAGGGCGAGTCCAGCAGTAGGTAAGGGCGGTCGGGCCGCGGCACCGGGTCTTCCAGCTTCCTGCCGCTCCTGGGCTGCAGGGCCTCCTGACCAATCACATGGCTCGGGTGCTTGTCCTTCTGCACTTGTAGCGTTGCCGCCCATCCGCATGGCCATTGCTCACCACGTAAAGCCCCTGGCAGTGCGGGCACTCGGGGTGTTGGCTGCGCCAGCGCAGCAAGGCGGCCTCCAAGGCATCTACAGCGGCCACAGCATCCAAGCACTGGCGAAGCTGCAAGAGCTGTTCAGCGCTCAGGCGGCCCAGGCAAGCCAGCCAGGAAGTCCATTCGTCTTCGCGCATCGACGGCTCCAGCGCCCCCACCGAGGGGCTTTGCCCCAAGCATCCACGCCGACTGGCTCACCAGGTGCGCCATCATCGGCTAACGCGAACAGCGCCAAATGAAATGCATGGGTAGTCCAGCTGCCAAAACCGAAGCGCGAGGCGCGAGTTCGGCTCGCCGACCTAGTCTTCCGCGCCCCTGCGCTGAAGGGGGTCCGGGAACATGGGCATGCGTTTGGGCGGCTTTGGAGCAGGCCAGCCATTGCGGGCCGCCCACAGCTTGATGTTGGCGATGCGGCCTGGCGCATCGCCTCCGGGGCAGTCCAGCAAGCAGTACCAATGGCCCATATGCAGGCCGATCACTGGCTTGTTGTCACCGAAACGGGCCCAGCCGACGAACTCCTTGATGTAGGTGTCGGAAGGCGGCGCCTTGGGGCGATAGCTGGTGACATCGATATAAGGCCGCGAAGCGCTCTTGAGCTGGTGGGCCCACTCGCGGCAGCCAAAAGAAGGGCGCTGGTCGTCGTGCCGGTACATGGGCCCGTAGAGATAGTCGCGGTCGTTTGAGTTCAGACCATCGGGCCGCTCGGAGAAGCCGCACAGGGTGGGCGCCCAGTTGTCGCTGTCCTCGAATCCGTGAAACCACTTGCCGAGTCTGTCGAATGGGTCGTAGGGGTCGTCGCCAGACGACAGGGCCACGGTCAGCAGGTGGTTGAAGCGAAGGCGCAGCGGCTTGCTGTAACTGTGGGGCGTGCGAACCCAGCCCTCTTCGTCGAACTCGATCAGGTGAATGACTAGGTCGTAGCGCGGGTTGCCGTCGGTGCGGATGCGATGCCGGGGTTCAAAGTACCGGGGCCACGAAAAACCTCCGGAACGGTGGTCGCGGCCATCTTCGTGCCACTCGTTTGCTACCTCGCGGGCCACTTCGGCGCCCATCCCATCATGGAAGAACACGATGTAGCGATACCCTAGAGGCCGGTCGATCCAGGGGGGATTGGGGCGGCGCTTAGGTGCTTCCGCGTCATCTGCACGCGCGGGCATGGTACTGCAGAGTGCCAGCAGCGCGAGCAGTGCCAAGAGCATGCGTAGGCGACTCATCGGATCTTCGGTTCGTGAACCGTGATGTGCAGGTGATGAGAGTGCAGTTTTTCGTTGTCATCGAGTTGCTTGTTGTGAGTCGGCGGGGCCTTGTCTTGGGTGTTGACGTCCATGTACCAGGGATCGAAGAGCTGCTCGACGCACATGCACTTCAACAGAGCTCCTCGGAAAGCAGTGACCCTGGCGGGTTCGCGCGCTGACTTCTCGTCTGCCCAGGCGTCTTCAGCTGCTCTACGCTTCTTGCTTGCGCTATTCGCAGCTTTTTCGGCCTTTTCCTTCGCTGTTGTGGCCTGGTTCGCAGCCTCCTGCTTGGCCTCAACCGCCGCCGCTGCGGCTGCTTTCTGCGCGTCCGTCTTGGCTGCCGCCTGTTTGGCCTGTGCCGCCTTGAGGGCGGCACAGGCCTCCTTCTCTGCCTTGGCGGCGGCAGCGCTGGCGTCCTTCGCCGTTTCGTGTTCGTCTCTGGTCTCCAGGAACGCTTCGTACAACTTCCGCTCTTCTGCCGATACGTTGTCGTCGTCGTTCTTGTTATGCATCTTCGGGTTGGCCAACTCCTGTCGATTCATCCGAACGTCATCGACAAAGTTGACATCCAGGCCCAAACCGGCACGGTGGGCGATCGAGCCTTCCATGGGGCGCCAGTTCGATGTGACGTTGAGGCGGCTGACCTGAGCCGTCAAGGCGCTGTTGAACATGGAGGCAAAGCCGGCCGGGTGAACGCGCGGTAGGCCGTCTCGGAGCAGGTCGAAGTCGGTGATGTTGTTTAGGGGGTTGTTGGCGTCCTCAAAGACCACAGAAATCTTCATGTCTGGCTTGTCGCCCTTGGCCGGGACGATCAAGTTCAAGCTCTTGTCCTTCAGTCCTGCATAGATCTTCTTGACCGCCGCAAGCACTTCCGGTCCGGTATCGCTGGGTACCAGCGCCGCCACCTCGGCTTCTGTGTACTTGTGCGAGACCTTCATCCAGATGTCGCCGGTCAGCGGAGCGTCGTACTCGTCGATCTCGGGCCTCTTGCTTGTGGCCTTGTCTGTGCCACCTTCTTTGGCCTTGAGCACGGGTGTGTCCGCATCGGCGTGCTTACCCTTCTTCTCCCTGATGGTGACCCGCACATCCCGGGCTGTCGGCGTCACGGCGTAGACCGGATGCTGGCGGTAGTCCGGGTGGGCGTCGCTGTTGAGGTACAGACTGACCTTGTCACCGCATTGGACGACCACCTCAACTTTGCCGCCGCCGCCAGATAA
Source organism: Inhella proteolytica (assembly GCF_016093275.1). GTDB lineage: Bacteria > Pseudomonadota > Gammaproteobacteria > Burkholderiales > Burkholderiaceae_C > Inhella > Inhella proteolytica. Next base: position 106,774 of record NZ_JAEDAK010000015.1, on the reverse strand, counting down.
CTGTGCCGGCTTGTTTGAGTACCGTGGATCAACGACGCCGTTGACTGCGACGGCATAGGGCATTTCCAGGCTGGCTTTGCTGGGGGTGTGGAGCACATAGGTCACCTTTCTCGGGACCTTGATCTTGCAGTCAGTGACGCCGTGCAGCTTCTCTGGCTTCGTTGTGTCGGCGAGCGCTGGTTTGCTGGCGCTCGCCGGCGCGGTCACATGGGGCTGGGTCATGGTGGTTCTCAGCAGTCGGCGATCGAGCGTGAATCGGGTGTGTCTGCTGCAATTGACAGAGGGCCCCAGTAAAGCTTGAGACCGACGGCGTCCTTCGTCTTGACCCGGCGAGTCAGCCCGTCCTGGTCGGTTATGCCGGTGATCACCCTGCCAGTTGCAAGCTCAATCCGGTAGGGCAGACCGACGACAGGCTCTCCGCTGACCTCGTCCAATGCCCGGTACCGCTCGTAGTGTCGTAGCGGGTGCACAGGTGCCTGGCTGCCGAGATCCGGCATTGCGCGCTTGCGCTGGATGGATTTGCCGCCGCCGGATGCGTTCCGGCCAGTCCTTCTGCCTTCAAGGACCGATTGCGCGCTGCCGCGCGGCAGGTGCGGCAACCGCGCCGGCCCACTTCCCCCGCCCTTGAAATCATGAATCGCGCTCTTGATCAGGAAGGTGCCCGGGGTGAAGAAGTCAATGTCCCCACCGCGCAGTACCAGCGTCGAGTCGCCGGCCACGATCTCAATCTTGTCCTTGGCCTGGATGCGGATGCTGTCGTTGACCGAGAGGATCTGCACCGACTGGTCGGCCAGGATCTCCAGGGTGTCCGAGTGGGCATGCAAGGAGACCGGCCCGGCTGCCGCCTTGACCTGCAACTCCCCCTCGTGCGTGTAAAGGCTCGTGTGCCGACCCGAGACCTGCACGCCGGTGTGGGCTGCCGTCTCGTGCTGATCCCCTTGGCTCACCCGCGTGGTGTGCTGGCCGCTGACCGATACCACATCCCCGGCGCTGGTGTGGGCCAGGCTGGAGGGTGAGTCCAGTAGCAGGTAAGGGCGGTCGGGCCCCGGCACCGGGTCTTCCAGCTTCCTGCCGCTCCTGGGCTGCAGCGCCTCCTGCCCATTCACATGGCTCGGATGCTTGCCGCGCTGCTTCGGATCCGTGTCTTCGATCCAAGTGTCCACGGCCTTCTTGGGCTCGTGCGTCTTCAAGGCCTGTGCGCCACCGGGCGTGCTGGCTGCCGTGAGTCGCTGGGCCAGGTCGGTGGCGGCCTTGACCTGGGCAAGTGCTTCAGGCGCATCCATCTGCGTGCCCTGGGCGCTGCCGTAAGAGCCCGCGCGCGCCTGCGTCGTCAGGGCCAGGCCCTTGGGCGCGCGCAAGCTGCCCCAGCCCTGCGTGCCCAGCTCCGCTCCCATGCCGCGCCAGGCGCCGCGCGTGCTGCTCAAGGGGTTGTGCGCAATGCCCTCGCCCAGGATCAACTCACTCTGACCGTGGCTGGACGCCAAGCGCGTGCGCAGTTGCCCCGGCGTGTCATCCACCAGCCAGTGGTTGTGACCGGCACCGTCCAGCGTCTGGCTGCGCACGCCGCTGATCACCCCAGGGTGGTTGGCCCCTGAACCCTCGCCCGCGCTCCAGGGTGGCAGGTGCGCGGCGTTGTAGTGCTGACCGGTGATGACGGGGCGATCGATGTCGCCTTCGATGAAGCCCACCGCTACCTCGGTGCCGATGCGTGGCGTGAACACCTGACCCCAGTTGGCACCGGCTTGCGGCTGGGCCACACGCACCCAGGTGCCGCTGCTCAGCTCTCCCGGGGCGTTGCCACGCGCATCTACGGCGCTGCGGTGCGCCAGCCCGCCCAGATTGGGCCGCTGGCCGCGCTGCCAAGGGAACTGGATCTTGACGCGCAGATCGCGATCGGGCGAGAGGGCCTCGCCATCCACGCCCACCACCAGCGCCACCTGGCTGCCCGGCGCGGTGGGCTTGCGCGGCAGGGGCGGCGTGAGCGCGGCGGCGGCCGGCACGGCTTCGAGCGTGCACAGCGTGCTGCCGGATTCGAGCGCGGGCGCCTGCAGCAGCCGGGCCATCTCGGCGCCCAGGTTGTTGCGCACCGTGAGCCCCACCTGCGTCAGCGTGAAGCGGGCATCCGACCTCTTTTGGCTGGCCAGCAGTGCGCCGGCGTAATCCAGCGCCGTCGTGTTCGCCCCGAAATGCGGGTGATCGAAGAGCTCGAACTGCGCACCCGCCAGCAGATGGCGCAGGCCGCCCTGGCCCTGGTAGCGCTTCAAGCCCAGCTCGAGCGCCAGCAGCTGCTGGTCGGCGCGGGTCTGGGCCTGTCCGCCGTCCTGGAAGCGATAGGCGCCGGAGCCGACGTACTGCTCCAGCTGCGGCACCTCACCGGTGTTCAGGCTGGAGGCCGCATGGGCGGATGTGCCGGCCAGCGGCTTGTAGTCCCAGCTGGCTTCGGTGACGGCCAGGGCTTGAAAGGAGCGTTCCGCCTGGAACTGATGCAGGGTGTCCTGCGCGCCATTGGCCACCACGTGCTGGGCCGCGAAGCGCACGCGCCCCAGATCCGTGCGCTTGGAGCCAGCGTCGTGGATCACCAGGCAGTGGCGTGCATGGCCTTTGGCATCGGCCGCGGCGGCCGCGTCTCCCTGCAACTGCTCCAAGTGCCAGGACAGGCCTTCCAGGCCGAGCAGCCGGGTGATGAAGGCCGCATCGCTCTCCTGGTACTGGGTGCAGCGGCTGTGGGTCTGCAGGGGCTGTGAAGCTTCCCAGCGCCAGTTGGCCATTGCATGGTCGGCCAGCACCGCCTCGATGATCTGGCGCGTGTCCAGGTCCTGGAAGATGAAGCTGTCTTGCCGTCGTGCCAGAAAGGCCCCAAAGCTGCGCAGGGAAAGGCGGTAGCGCGCCAGACCACCATTGCCACCCAGCTGCGCGGCCTGAGCCACATAGCCGTGGATGGCACGGTACTCGCCGCTGGGCTGCAGCAGGCGCACGGTGATCTGCTCGCCGATCAGGCGCTTCAACTCGAAGTGCGCGTGGGTCGAGAGGCAGTCCAGCTCGTAGCCGAAGCCATCGAGCAGCGGCGCGTTGACGCGGTCCACGCCGTGCAGGCTCTCGGGAATGAGCGCGAGCTCGGGCAGGGCGGTGCGCACCTGCAGCAGGCGGTGGTGGTCCTTGAGCAGGGCGAGGAAGTCGATGCGGGAGACCAGGCTGGAAGCCAGAGTGCTCAGATCCATTTGGAGGATCCCTACAGGAGTTCGGTCACGCGGGGTGCGAGGTGCGCCTGGATCCAGTGCCACCGTGGAACCGGCTTGGCCGGGCCGCTGGTGGCGCCCCTTGGGGGGAGGCGCCGCAGGCGCTTCGGGGGGGTCAAGGCAGCGTAATCGTCACGTGCGCGGCCTGCGGCGCCAGCTGCACGAGCTGGCTGTGCTGCATCAGGCGTGCCTCGGTCTCGCGGGACAGCCAGTGCTGCAGGCCCAGATAAGCCAGCAAGCCGAACAGCGCAAACACGGCGGCGAAGGCCCACACTGGCACCTCGTGCCTGAGCGTGTGCAGGATGCGGTCGGGTGCCAGCGCGTGCGGGGCGAAGGGCGCGCGCTTGCCGCGCAGGTGGGCAATCTCGTCGCCCAGGCGGGCGGTCAGGTAACCCAGCTTCTCGCTGCCTTCCAGCACGTAGCGGCCCTGGAAGCCGAGCAGCAGGCACATGTGGAAGACCTCCAGCACCTGCAGCTTGGCTGCGCCCTGCGTGCGCAGGGTCTCCAGGTGCTCGAAGAACTTCTCGCCGGCCAGTTGCTCGCCGAAAAGTTCGAGCTGCAGCGGGCGTCGCTCCCAGCTCTCGCGCAGGTTCAGCGTGGGGCTCAGCGCCAACTCGTCCACCAGGGCGGTGAAGGCGAACTTGGCCAGGAAGACGTCCTCGGCTGAAGCGTTCAAGCGCTGGCTGCCGCGCTCGAAGCTGGCCAGAAAGCTCTTGACCCGTTCGCGGAACTCGACCGCGCTGCCCGGCAAGTGCCGGTTGCGCAGCAGGAAGACCATGTAGAAGCCTTCGAACAGCAGGTCCATCAGGTCGCGTGCCTGGCGTTGGCCGCGTGCGGTGCTGGGGGCGCCCTGCTGGGGGGCCGCGCTGCCGAAGAGGGAAGGTGCGGTGCTCATCAGCCGTTGAGTGCGAAGAGTTCGAGCTGCAGCTCGGGGATGCCGGCGGGCACGTAAAGGCTCAAGGATTGACCCTGCAACATGCGCTCGTACAAGGGGCCGCGCGGCTCGATGCTGAAGTAGGTGCAACCCGGGCGCACGGGGATGGCGCCGGGCACCTGCGGCGCATGCGCCAAGCGCACGCCCGACATGGCCGAGAGCACCAGCTTCTCCACGTCGTCCGGGGCGCCGGTCTTGAAGCGGATCGGCACGATGTCGATCAGCTCGCTCATCGGCAGCGCCGCCTGCACGCCCAGGAAGAGGCGCGTGTCGGCATTGATGCGCTCGGAATCCAGGCGCGCCTGATAGAAGCTGGGCTTGAGCTCGTCCAGCGCCAGCGCGAAGCAGCGTGTCGAGATCACGGTTTCCAGCAGCTCGCGCACCACATGGTCCAGCGCGGCGAAGGCGGCGTCGGGCTGGGCATGCTCATAGGGACGCAGGTCGGCCAGCGAGTGCGTGCGCGCGAAGGTCATCAGCGAGCCGGCCAGTTCCAACAGGCGCTGGTACAGGCGCTCGGGGTGCAGGCCGGGGTTGTGCAGCAGATGGCTCAGCCCGGCGAAGGCGGTGGAGGCCGTGTGCAGCAGCCAGAACGACGCGACATCACCGCTGCGGAACTCGATCACATGCTTGGAGGGCTCGCGGTGGAAGCCGTAGAGCGCGTCGACCTTGGCTTGCAGCGCATCCAGCAGGCGGCGCAGCTGGGCCAGCAGGGCAGGGGCGGCGGCCAGGCTCATGGCCGGGGGCACGAAGCCGCTGTCCAGCTCCCAGCCACCCGTGCCCTGGCGGCGCAGGCGCAGCAGGGGCATGGTGACGAGCTGGTCGCGCGGCTCGCCATCGAGCAGCAGGCGTGGGCTGCGGCGCAGCACCATCAGTTCGGCAGGGTCGGCACTGGTGAACCAGTCGGCCGCCTCTTGGGCGTGCTGCACGAAACGCAGCGGCGTGCCGCCTTCCATGCCGGCTTGGCCGTAATTGCTGGCGTGGCCGCGCAGCGGTGGCAGGGCCAGGTGCACGAGCAGCTCGCTCACGCCCGGCCGCACATCGGCGAGCGAACGCGCCGGGGGCAGCTCGTCATCGGCCGGCGCATGCACGCGCTCGCCGTCGGGCAGCACGGCGCTCAGCTCGGTCAGGCGCAGCATCTGGCTGGCCAGCGCATCGCTGTCGATCTGCAGGCGGCGCAGGCCCCAGGCGTAGGGGTGCAGGGCGCGGGCGGTGTCGGCCAGGCGGCCCTCGTGGTAGGCGTCCTGGCGCTGGAAGTGCTGCGGGCGCAGGAACAGGCCCTCGCCCCACAGGAGCTTGGAAGACTGGATCACGGTGTTCATCCCTGAAGAACGCGCCTCGGCCCGGGGGAGCTCGTTGCGTCCGGCTTGTCGGAACGGCGGGGGCTGGCCCCGCCAACTTTCAGCTTAGGTGAGAGGTCCTGACCTGCCACCCCCGCATCCGCGCAGTTCAAGGCAACAGTTGGTTAACGCCGGTGAGCGCAGGAAAACAGAACCCAACTTGGCTCCAATTCACGGAACGTTTTGGCACCAGCCTGCGGGCCATTGATTCATTGGCAACGCACGCCGGCCACGCGCAGATGTTCAGGAGCGGCCTGCAAGGGCTGGCCCTGCGAGACGCTCATGGCGCAGCCATGCAGGCCCAGCGTGATGCCGCTGGCGCTGGCAGCCTTGGTCTCGAAGGCAAAGCGCCAGCGCCCGGCGGCAGGTTGGCGGTACAGGGTGACGACGGCCAGCGCCTGCACCTCGGGGCCGAGCTTCTCGACGCTTTCGGCACGCTGGCCGGGCGCCAGCACCAGCTCGCGCATCTCGATCACGTCCTTGGCGAACGGTGTGCGGGTCGGGTCATCGGCCTGGAAGGCCTCGTAGGGGGCCTGCAGAAACGTATCCGTTGCGCGCAGTTTGTAAACCCGCGTGACAACTGTAAGAGCCCGCCCCGCCGCGTCGATGTTCAGCACCTCGCCGGCGTGCAGGCGCAAGGTCACCGGCTGGTAGCGCGGGCCGGTGGGCAGGGGCGGCAGTTTTTCCAGCTGCTCCACGGCGGCCGGCTTCTGCAGGCCCACCGCCTGCAAGGCCTTGTCCAGCAAGCCGGTTCCCTGTTCGGTGCTGGGGGTGGCCGGGGCCGAGGCGCAACCCGCCAGCAGGGCCCAGAGACCGGCCACCCAAGCGGCACGCCGGCCCGGTTTTGATGCAAAAAAACTGGATGAATTTGCTCGGTTCATGGCCAGCAAATTGTGGCGATCAGGGTGTAACAAGCCGGTATTGCCGCGCCCCCGTTCGGGGGGTGCGGATTTCAGAGTGCCGCACTTACATTCGTTTTGCCATTGCGTGATGAACTGCACAAGCAGTCGCCGCAAAGGCCTTGACGTTCGCAAATGACCCCTCGTGGGTCATTTGTATTTAGGGAGCAAATTTTGTGAATATTTGTGCGGCCCTCGGGTCCCTCAAGCGCCTGCAGGCCATTCGCCGGCCGCTGGCATCGTTCGCGCTGCTGGCCTTGCTGACGGCCTGCGCCAGCCCCCCGCCCCCGCCGCCGCCCCCGGCGCCCGCCCCTGTGCAACCCAGCCTGAGCGAGCTGATGAAGCAAGCGCAGGACGCGCAGAGCCAGGGCAGCAAGGAGCGCGCCCGTGAAGCCTGGCGGGATGCCGCCAAGGCCTACCCGACCAGCAAGGAGCCCTGGCAAAAACTGGCCGAGGACCACTTTGCCGCGGCCGACTACGGCTACGCCGTGCTGGCTGCCCAGGAGGTGAGCCAGCGCGACCCGGCCGACCGCACCGCCCACAGCATCTTGGCCGTGGCCGGCCTGCGGGTGGCGGCGATGGCGCTGGGCGCCTTGCGCGGTCAGCAGTCGGGCATGCCGGCCGATACCCGCAGCGAAGCCGAAGGCCTGACCAAGCTGCTGCGCGAGACCCTGGGTGAGCAGGTGCTGGTGCCGCCGACCGAAGTGGCCGCGCCGGCGGCCCGCCGCGCCACGGTGCGCCGTGCCGCAGCGGAGCCAGCCAAGTCGGCCGACACCAAGCCTGCAGGTACCAAACCCGCGGATGCCAAGCCCGCGGATGCCAAGGCGGCCCCCGACGCAAAGCTGGCCGAACTGGCCAAACCCGCCAAGGCGGAGCCAGCCAAGCCCGAAGCCGCCAAGCCGGCCGCACCGCCGCCCAAACCGGCCGCCACGCCCAGTGCCGCGGCCAATCCTTTCGACCGACTGCGCTGAGCGCACCCACCACCCCACCGGAGAACTTCCATGGCGAAGAAACAGTCCGTCCAGAAGCGCCTTGAGAAGGTGCGCCCGCCCCGCGTGCAACTGACCTATGACGTCGAGATCGGCGACGCGATCGAGAAGAAGGAACTGCCCTTCGTCGTTGGCGTGCTGGGCGAGTTCAGCGGCCAGCCCGATGCGGACAAGCCCCTGCCCAAGGTCAAGGATCGCAAGTTCGTCAGCATCGACATGGACAACTTCGACGACGTGATGGCCGGCATGGCGCCGCGCACCGCCTTCCGCGTCAAGAACCGTCTGAGCGAGCAGGGTGGCGAGTTCGCCGTCAACCTCGAGTTCAAGGCCATGGAGGACTTCCGACCCGAGGCCGTGGTGCAGCAGGTCGAGCCGCTGCGCAAGCTGCTCGAGGCGCGCACCAAGCTGAGCGATTTGCGCAACAAGCTGGCCGGCAACGAGAAGCTCGAAGACCTGCTGGCCGAGGTGCTGCAAAGCACCGAGAAGCTCGCCACGCTCAAGCGCGAAACCCAGCCTGCCAACGAGGAGTGAACGCCATGCTGCAAGAAGCCACCCTGAACGCGGCCGGCGAGGCCGTCCTCGAAGAGGCCAGCCTGCTCGACGAGATCGTCAGCAAGAGCAAGGTCGCGCGCTCAGACGCCGAGCACCACCGCGCCAAGGACATCATTGGCGAGCTGGTGCGCGAGGTGCTGCAGGGCACCGTGGTCGTGTCCGACAACCTCAGCGCCACGCTGGACGCGCGCGTGGCCGAGATCGACGAGCTGCTTTCGCGCCAGCTCAGCGAGGTGCTGCACCACCCCGAGTTCCAGAAGCTGGAATCGAGCTGGACCGGCCTGCACTACCTGGCCAAGCACACCAGCACCGGCTCGGGCATGAAGATCCAGATGCTCAACGCCACCAAGAAGGAGCTGATCAAGGACTTCAAGACCGCGATCGACTTCGACCAGTCGGCCCTGTTCAAGAAGGTCTACGAGGAAGAGTTCGGCACCTTCGGCGGCGCGCCCTTCGGCGCCCTGATCGGCGACTTCGAAATCGGCCGCGGCGCCGAGGACATGTACTTCGTCGAGCAGATGTCGCATGTGGCCGCGGCCGCGCACGCGCCCTTCATCAGCGCCGCCTCGGCCGAGCTGTTCGGCTTGGAGACTTTCACCGACCTGGGCAAGCCGCGCGATCTGAGCAAGATCTTCGACACGGTGGACTACGCCAAGTGGAAGAGCTTCCGTGAATCGGAAGACTCGCGCTACGTCGGCCTGACCCTGCCGCATTTCCTCGGCCGCCTGCCCTTCCACCCGAAGGACGGCATGACCGTCGAGGGCTTCAATTTCGTCGAGAACGTCGACGGCTCGGATCACTCGCGCTACCTGTGGGTGAACGCCGCCTACGCGATGGCCGCGCGCCTCACCGCCGCGTTCGAGAACTTCGGCTGGTGCGCGGCGATCCGCGGCGTCGAAGGCGGTGGCCTGGTGGAAGACCTGCCGACCCACACCTTCAAGACCGATGAAGGCGAAGTGGCGCTGAAGTGTCCGACCGAGATCTCGATCACCGACCGGCGCGAGAAGGAGCTGAGCGACCTTGGCTTCATCCCCCTGGTGCACTGCAAGAACACCGACTACGCCGCCTTCTTCGGCGCGCAGAGCACGCAAAAGCCCAAGAAGTACGACCTCGACTCGGCCAATGCCAATGCGGTGCTGTCCTCGCAGCTGCAGTACATGTTCAGCGTCTGCCGCATTGCGCATTACCTGAAGGCCATGATGCGCGACAAGATCGGCAGCTTCGCCTCGGCCGGCAATGTCGAGGAGTTCCTGAACCGCTGGATCCGCCAGTACGTGGTGGAAGACGACAACGCCAGCCAGGAAACCAAGGCCGCCTACCCGCTGCGCGAGGCCTCGATCCAGGTCAGCGAAGTGCCGGGCCGCCCCGGCGTGTACCGCGCGGTCAGCTTCGTGCGCCCGCACTTCCAACTCGATGAGCTCTCGGTCTCGCTGCGCCTGGTGGCGGAGCTGCCGCAGGGTCAACGGGGCTAATTCCAACCACGCATGACGCGATGCACGGGGGCCTGAGGGTGCCCGTGGCGTCGCGGCGTGCCTGTCATCTCCCGGGACGCCGGGGGCCTTGGGCTGTGACGGCAGCCCGAACAGCGTGACGGGTGCTCTCGGCCCTTCGACCCGCTCAGCCGCTGCTCCCATTCCCGAAGGGTTTCCAAGGAGGTTCTTTCCCCATGAAGGACATTTACGTCAAGTTTGTTGGCGCCAGCGAGCTGGAAGGCGACAGCACCGACGACAAGCACAAGAACGAGATCGAGGTCTCGACCTTCAAGCACCGCGTGTTCCAGCCGAAGTCCTCTTCGGCGTCGACCGCGGGCTCGCACACCGCCGAGCGCACCGAGCACGGCGAGATGCTGTTCACGAAGGACATCGACAAGGCCACCAGCAAGCTGCTGCGCGCCTGCTCGGCCGGCACGATCTACCCGAAGGTCGAGATCACCTTCTACCGCGCCTACGGCGGCAAGAACTCGACCAGCACCTCGCAGACCCGCATCGATTACTACAAGATCGTGCTGGAAGACGTGGTGGTGTCCTCGGTCGATACCGTCATCGACGGTGGCGAACTGCCGGCCGAATCCTTCGGCCTGAAGTACGGCAAGATCGTCTGGGAATACAAGCAGCACAAGCACGACGGCTCGGCCACCAGCACCGGCAAGGCCGGCTGGGATCTGCGCAAGAACATCGCCGCCTGATCGGTCGGTTGATGTGAACCCTGGGAGGCGGCTCCGCGCCGCTTCCTCTTTGCGCTGCTGCCCATGGCCGACACCTACGCTCCCTCCCTGCTCGACAAACTGCTGGGCGACGCCGATGAGGCGCAGCGCGGCGTGCTGGCGCGCTACAGCGTCGAGCGCATCAAGGCCTCGGTGGCACGCGACATCGAGCACCTGCTCAACACCCACGCCAGCTTCACGCCCGAAGAGCTGGCCGCCTACCCGCATGCCGCGCGTTCGCTGGCCACGCTGGGCTTGGTGGACATCAGCTCGCTGAGCATGGCCAGCGACCGCGACCGCAAGACCATTTCCGACAGCATCCGCCACGCCCTGATGCGCCAGGACGCCCGCCTGCGCGAGGTCGAGGTGGCGGTGCGCGAGGACCGCACGGCCACCGCCAAGCTGTCCTTCTCCATCCGCGCCAAGCTGATGCTGCACCCCCACGCCGAGCCGGTGGCCTTTGACGCCGTGCTGCACCCGGGCAGCCAGCGCTACGAAGTGGGAGCCGCCTGATGCGCGAACTGCTGCCACATTACGAGCGCGAGCTCAGCTTCCTGGCCGACAACGCCAAGGACTTCGCCAAGGCCTATCCGCGCATTGCCGGGCGCCTCTCTACCAGCGGGAACCTGCAGGAGGACCCGCATGTCGAGCGCCTGATCCAGTCCTTCGCGCTGCTGAGCGCGCGCGTGCACAAGCGCCTGGACGACGACTTCCCGCGCGTGACCGAAGCGCTGCTGGAGGTCCTCTACCCGCATTACCTGCGGCCCTTTCCGAGCTGCTCGATCGCCCAGTTCGAGCTGGGCGCGGCGGCGGCCCAGCTCAGCACCGGCAGCCAGCTGCCGCGCGGCACCGCGCTGCAGACGCGGCCGGTGAATACCGTGCCCTGCCGCTTCAGCACCACCCATGCGGTGCAGCTGCTGCCGCTGCAGATCAAGCGGGTGCAATGGCAGGCCGCCACGCCGGCGCCCGAAGGCACGCTGCTGCCCAGCAAGGCCACCAGCCTGTTCAGCATCGAGCTGGAGCTGGCTTCGAACCAGGCGCACTGGTCGACCCTGGGCACGGAGTGGCTGCGCGTCTATCTGGATGGCGAGCCCTCGCTGGTGAGCGCGCTGCGCGAGGCCCTGTTGGGCCACAGCCTGGGCTGCTGGGTGGAAGCCGGCCCGGGACCTTGGGCGCCGCTGCGCCAGGGCTTGCCGCGCGCCGTTGGCTTTGCCGACGAGGACGCGCTGCTCGAATTCGACGCCCGCTCGCCCCAGGCCTACCGCTTGCTGACCGAGTTCTTCGCCTTCCCCGAGAAGTTCAATTTCGTCGATCTGCGCCTGCCCACCGGATTGGATGCGCAGCCGCGAGTGAGCCTGCACATCGCCTTGCAGGGCCTGCGGGCCGACAGCGAGGCCGCGCGCCTGCTGGAGGCGGTGAGCGCGCGCAATCTGCGCCTGGGCTGCACGCCGGTCATCAACCGCTTCAGCCAGCGCGCCGAGCCCATCCGCATCACCCACGCCCAGGCCAGCTACCCGGTGCTGCCCGATGCGCGCCGTGCCCATGCCTTCGAGGTCTATTCGGTGGACCGCGTGTTCCGCGTGCAGCACAGCCCGGCGGGTGAGAGCGTGCAGGCCTTCCAGCCCTTCTACGGCCTGCGCCACGAGCAGCTGCTGGAAGAGGGGGTGGACCGTGCGCGCTACTGGAGCCTGAGCCGCGACCCGGTGCTGGCCGAGCGCGCGCCCGGCTACGAGACCGAGATCAGCATCGTCGACATCGACTTCGACCCCGCCGCGCCGCAGAGTGACACGCTGTCGATCGACGTCACCGCCACGAATCGCGACCTGGCGCACCAGATCTCGATCGGCCAGGCCGGCGGCGATCTGTTCATGGAAGGCGGCTCGCCGGCGCGCGCCATTGCGCTCTTGAAGAAGCCCACACGCAGCCAGCGCTTCGAGCGCGGCAACGGCACGCTGTGGCGTTTGGTCTCGCACCTCTCGCTGAATCACCTCTCCTTGAGCGGCAGCGGCCTGGAGGGCCTGAAGGAGTTGCTGCGCCTGTACGACCTGCCGCGCGCTGCCAGCACGGCGCGCCTGTTGGACGGGCTGCAGGCCATCGAGCACCGCCCGGCCGTGGCCTGGCTGCCGGGGGACGCCGCCATGCCCTTCCCGAGCTTTGTGCGCGGCACCGAGCTGCGCCTCACCGTGGAGCGCGAGGCCTTCGTGGGCACCGGCCTGCATCTGTTCGCCCAGGTGCTGGACCACTTCTTCGGCCAGTACGTGCACGTGAACAGCTTCGTGCAGCTGCGCCTGATCTGCGCGCGCAGCGGCGAGACCCTGGTGGACTGCCCACGCCGCAGCGGCTCCGGGCCCTTGCTCTGAGATGAGTACCCTGCCGCCGCCCAAGCTGCGCCTGGACAGCGCCCTGCAGCGCCTGTTCGCGCAGCCGCACGAGCATGGCTTCTACCAAGCCCTGCGCCTGCTGGAGCGCAGCCTGGCCCTGCACCAGGGCCTCTCCAGCGACGCGGCCATGCAGCGCCTGCGCTTTCGCAATTCGCTGCACATGGGCTTCCCGGCCAGCGAGATGGCTGCGCTGCGCGCGCTGCCTGCACCCGGCGAGAGCACGGCGTCGACCGAGGCCACCACGCTGGCCGGGGTCGAGATCACCCCGGCCTTCATCGGTTTCACCGGCGCCACCGGCACGCTGCCGTCTTTCTACACGGAGCTGATTGCGCTGCGCGAGCAGCAGAAGGACGGCGCGGCACGCGCCTTCCTCGATCTGTTCCTGCAGCGCTCGGCCGTGCAGCTCTACCAGGCCTGGCGCAAGAGCCGCCTGGCCCTGCGCTACGAACAGGACCGGCGCCGCCACTTCACGCCCATGCTGCTCAGCATCGCCGGCGTGGGGCAGGAGGCGCTGCGCGAGCGCCTGCGCGCGCCCGAGGGCGGCGTGGCCGACGAAACCCTGGCCTTCTACGCCGGCCGACTGCAGCAGCGTCCGGTCTCGCGGGCCACGCTGGAGCAGCTGCTGGCGCATTACTTCGGCGTGTGCGTGCGGGTGGATGAATTCGTCGGCCGCTGGTTCACGCTGGCGCCCGAGCAGCAGACCTGTGTGGGCCTTGCCGGCGCCGGCCTGAACCAGGGCGCCCTGGTGGGCGCGCGCGTGTGGCAGCGCGACCAGCGCCTGCGCATCACCCTGGGCCCCCTGAGCCGCGCGCGCCTGCAACGCTTCCTGCCCGGCCAGCCCGGCGCGCTGGCGCTGCGCGAATGGCTGCAGCTGCTGGTGGGCTTGACGCTGGAACTGGAGATCCGCCTGACCCTGCGCGCCGAAGACGTGATGCCCACCCAGCTGCACAGCCGCACCGCTCACGAGCAACAGCAAGGCCGCCTGGGCTACGACAACTTCCTGGTCACCCGACCGCAAATCCAAGACCGCAGCGAGCCGGGCTATTGCCTGCTGGCCGCCTGAACAAGCAACCGCCATGAGCCATCTCAAAACCCTGATCTCCAAGCTCAACGACAGCTGCCGCCGCGCGGCCGAGCGCGCCGCCAGCCTGACTCTGTCGCGCGGGCACTTCGAGGTGGACATCGAGCACCTGCTGCTGGCCCTGCTGGAGCAGCCCAAGAGCGACCTGTCCCTGCTGGCGCGTCGCTACGAGGTCTCCAGCAGCGCGCTGCAGCACGACCTGGAACGCGAGCTGGCCCACATCAAGAGCGGCAACACCCGCACCCCTGTGTTCGGCGCGCGCCTGCCGCTGCTGCTGGAACACGCCTGGCTGATCGCCTCGCTGGACTCCGCGCAGGCGCGCATCCGCTCCGGCCATCTGCTGCTGGCGCTGCTGAGCGAACCCAGCCTGGCGCAGCTGGCCCAACGCGTCAGCCCGCTGTTCGCGCGCGTCTCGCTCGAGGACCTGAAGCACCGCCTGGCCGACATCACGCAGGGCTCCGACGAAGTGCCGTTGGCCGTGGCGGCCTCTGCAGCGCCGGAAGCCACGCCCAGCCCAGCCGCCGCCCCCGGCCAGGCCGGTGCCACGCCGGCCCTGAACCAGTACACCACCAACCTCACCGCCCGTGCGCTGGAAGGCAAGCTCGACCCGGTGATCGGCCGCGACGCCGAGATCCGCCAGGCCATCGACATCCTGATGCGCCGCCGCCAGAACAACCCCATCCTGACCGGCGAGGCCGGCGTGGGCAAGACGGCCGTGGTGGAAGGCCTGGCGCTGAAGATCGCCGCCGGCGAGGTGCCCGAGAGCCTGCAGGGCGTGGCCCTGCATGTGCTGGACATGGGCCTGCTGCAGGCCGGCGCCAGCGTCAAGGGCGAGTTCGAGAACCGGCTCAAGTCCGTCATCGACGAGGTCAAGAAGAGCCCGCACCCCATCATCCTGTTCATCGACGAGGCCCACACCATGATCGGTGCGGGCGGCCAGGCCGGCCAGAACGACGCCGCCAACCTGCTCAAGCCGGCGCTGGCGCGCGGCGAGCTGAGGACGGTCGCCGCCACCACCTGGGCCGAGTACAAGAAGTACTTCGAGAAGGACGCCGCACTGGCGCGCCGCTTCCAAGTCATCAAGGTCGAGGAACCAAGCGAGCCGATTGCCGCGGCCATGCTGCGCGGCATGGCGCCGTTGATGGAAAAGCACTTCGGCGTGCGCGTGCTCGACGAGGCCATCACCGAGGCGGTGCGCCTCTCCAGCCGCTACATCAGCGGCCGGCAGCTGCCGGACAAGGCCATCAGCGTGCTCGACACCGCCTGCGCCAAAGTGGCCCTGGGCCAGAAGGCCGTGCCCGCGGCCATTGAGGAACGCGCCAAGCGCCTGGAGCGCCTGGGCGCCGAAGAGGCCGCGCTGAAGCGCGAGGCCGCCGCCGGGGCGGCGCATGCCGAGCGCCTCGCCGAACTCAAGCTGGAAGCCGAGCGCCTGAACACCGAGCTGGCGGCCCTGCGCGAACAGCTGGCCAAGGAGCAGGCCCTGGTCGAAGCCATCCAGACCCTGCGC
The DNA here is from genome assembly GCF_016093275.1 of Inhella proteolytica. Taxonomy (GTDB): domain Bacteria; phylum Pseudomonadota; class Gammaproteobacteria; order Burkholderiales; family Burkholderiaceae_C; genus Inhella; species Inhella proteolytica. The sequence continues at coordinate 91,655 of NZ_JAEDAK010000015.1, read as the reverse complement.
GCCAAGGCGGAAGCCGAGCCGCAAGCCGAAGTGGCACCGGCCCCCAAGAAGGGCAGCAAGAAGGCGCCCGCCCTCAGTCCGATCCAAGCCGAACTGGCCGCCAAGCAAGCTGAACTGGCCGCGCTGCAAGGCGAGCAGCCGCTGCGCCCCACCCAGGTCGATGCCCATGTCGTGGCCGAGATCGTCGCCGCCTGGACGGGCGTGCCCCTGGGCAAGATGGTGGCCGACGAGATCCACACCGTGCTCAAGCTGGCTGACACGCTGAAGGACCGCGTCATCGGCCAGGACCAGGCCCTGAGCGCCATCGCCCAGCGCGTGCGCACCGCGCGTGCCCAGTTCGAAGACCCGAACAAGCCCAAGGGCGTGTTCCTGTTCGTCGGCCCCAGCGGCGTGGGCAAGACGGAGACGGCCCTGGCCCTGGCCGACGCTCTCTACGGCGGTGAGAAGAAGCTCATCACCATCAACATGAGCGAGTACCAGGAGGCCCACTCGGTGAGCGGCCTGAAGGGCAGCCCGCCCGGCTATGTGGGTTACGGCGAGGGCGGCGTGCTGACCGAGGCCGTGCGCCGCAACCCCTACAGCGTGGTGCTGCTGGACGAAGTGGAAAAGGCCCACCCCGATGTGCTGGAGATGTTCTTCCAGGTCTTCGACAAGGGCGTGATGGACGACGCCGAGGGTCGCGAGATCGACTTCCGCAACACCCTGATCATCCTGACCAGCAACGTGGGCAGCAGCCAGATCATGCAGGCCTGCCTGAACAAGCCGGCCGTCGAGCTGCCCGAGGCCGATGCCCTGGCCGAGGCCCTGCGTCCGGTGCTGATGAAGCACTTCAAGCCCGCCTTCCTGGGGCGCCTGAAGGTGGTGCCCTACTACCCCATCAGCGACCCGGTGCTCGAGCAAATCATCCGCCTCAAGCTCGAACGCATCGCCGCGCGCGCCCAGGCCAACCACCGCGCCAGCTTTGCCTTCGACGACAGCCTGATCGACGCCGTGCTGGCCCGCTGCACCGAGGTCGACTCGGGTGCCCGCAATGTCGACCACATCCTGAACGGCAGCCTGCTGCCCGAACTGGCCGAGCAGACCCTTGCCCGCATGGCCGCGGGCGAGAAGCTCAACAAGATCAAGGTCGGCGCGGACAAGCAGGGCCGCTTCAAGGTCACCGTCGCCTGATGGACGCCGGGGAGGGCGCATGAACATCCAGGCACTCATCAACAGCTTGCTCGGGCCGCTGACGCAGAACCAGCGCCTGCTCAAGCTGCACACGCCGCTGGGAGAGAACCTGCTGGTGGCGGAAAAGGCGCGCATCCTGGACGCGATCGGTCCACACCCGCAGCTGCCCAAGGACTGCCCGCAGGACTGGGCTGATGCCGCCGGCCTGCGCCTGGAGGTGGACGCGCTCAGCCCCGACGGCCACCTGGAAACCAAGCAGCTGATGGCGCAGAGCGTGCGCTTGGAACTGCTGACCGAGCAAGGTCCGCGCAGCTGGAGCGCGCGCGTGCATGGCTGCCGCTTCATGGGCTCTGACGGCGGCCTGGCGCGCTACCGGCTCACCCTCGAACCCTGGCTCGCCTTCCTGCGCCACCGCGTGGACGCCTATGTCTTCCAGGACCTGACGGTGCCCGAGATCGTCGACACCGTGTTCGGCGACCCGGCCCACGCCGGCTTCACGCCCGCCTGGCGCTGGGAGCTCGAAGACCCGTCGGTCTACCCCAAGCGCAGCCTGTGCATCCAGTACCACGAGAGTGACCTCGACTTCGTGCAGCGCCTGCTGCGCGAAGAAGGCATCGCCTACCGCTGGGAGCACGAGGGCGACACCCACACCCTGGTGCTGAGCGACCACAACGACGCCTTCCCCACCAACGCCAAGGCCCAGGTGCGCTACACGCAGAGCGGCTCGGTGTTCAAGGAAGACAGCCTGACCCAGGTGCACAGCCGCCGGCGCAGTCATGTGAATCAGCTGCACTGGGCCAGCCGTGACCACCGTAGCACCCAACTGCGCCCCGTGAGCAGCCAAGCCGCCGCCCCGCTCCCGCTGGAGCTGGCCGACATCCCCGGGGCCTACGCCTATCCCACCCAGGCCGACGGTCAGCGCCTGCTCGACCGCCAGCTCGAAGCCCTGCAGAGCCACGCCGCCCAAGTGCGCGCCGCCGGCCCCTGGCGCCAGGCCGAACCCGGCACCCGCTTCACCCTGCTCGAACACCCCCGCGAGGCGGGCAGCGAGCTCCTCATCACCGCCAGCTACCACCAGGCCCGCAACAACGTCAGCGCCGACCTGCGCGCCGGCCTGCTGGCGCTGGATGCCCTGCTCGAACATGGCGAGCGCTTTGGCGAGGGCGCCGGCCCGCTCCGAAACGAAAGCGAAGAGCCCCTGCATCACGTCGAGCTGCTCTGGCAGCCCTTCGAGCAGAGCTACCGCCCTGGCCCCGGGCCGCAGCACTTCAAGCGCCCCACCGTCACCGGCCTGCAAACCGCCGTGGTGGTGGGCGAGGGCGAGCCCACCCACACCGAGCGCGACCACCGCATCAAGGTCCAGTTCCACTGGCAGCGCGGCAGCCAGAGCAGCCACCGCCTGGACCACCCCAGCCGAGCCGACAACGCCCCCGCCAACTCCGCCAGCTTCACCTGGGTGCGCGTGGCCGCCCGCGTGGCCGGCGCGAACTGGGGCGCTGTGCACGTGCCGCGCCTCGGACAGGAAGTGCTCGTCGCCTTCCAGGGGGGTGACATCGATCGCCCCATCGTCGTCGGCAGCGTCTACAACAGCGAAGGCCAGCCCAACGCCCAAGGCGCCAAGACGCCAGAGGGCGCGGCCACTGCCACCGGCGACGCTCCGCAATGGTTCCCCGGCGACCAGGCCAAGGGCAAGCTGCAGGCCCACCAGCACCCGCACGTCCTCTCAGGCATCAAGACCCAGGAACTGGCCACCAGCAAGACCGGCCTGGGCGGCTACAACCAACTCGTCTTCGACGACAGCCCCGGCGCGGCTCGCCTGGAGCTGAGCACCAGCCAGGTCAAGACAAGGCTGCAGCTCGGCAGCCTGATCCACCAGGACGACAACCAGCGCCTGAACCTGCGCGGCCACGGCTTCGACCTCAAGACCGACAGCCTTGGCGCCGTGCGCGCGGGTTCAGGACTCTTGATCAGCACCCACGCCAAGCCCAGCAGCTTCAGCCAGGCCCGCCAGATGGACAGCCGCGAGCCCCTGCAGCAACTGCAGAGCGCGCACGAGCTGCTGCACACCCTGGCCCATAGCGCGCAGGCGCACCAGGCCAAGGGCAAGGCCGAGAAGTCGTTACCGAAGCCCTTCCCGGACGAAACCAAGGAGGCCCCGCGCCTGCCCAACGAAGAAGCCTTCCGGGGCTTCACGCAAAGTCTGCAGGGCGAGCAAAGCCGCAGCGAAGGGCAGGACGAGAGCTATGGCGGCGGCAGCGGCACCATCACCGCTTGGACGCGCCCCGATCTGCTCACCAGCAGCCCGGTCGGCGTCACCCGCTTCACGCCCGCCAACCTGATCTCCAGCGCCGGGCACACCCACAGCCTGGTGGCGGGGCAAGACCTGCAACGCCTGGCCCAAGGCCACGCCGCCCTCACGGTCAAAGGCGACCTGACTCTCTACACCTACGGCCGCGCCGAGAACCCCAAGAAGCCGACGCAGCAGACGGGTATTGCGATGCACGCGGCGCAGGGCAGCGTCCACGTGGGAGCGCTCAAGGCCAAGGTGATGGTGCATGCGGACAAGGAGCTGCAGGTCAACAGCACCAACGCCATGGTCAAGATCGTGGCGCCCAAGAAGGTGCTGTTCGCGGCCGGGGGCAGTGCGATTGAGCTGCAGCCGGGGAACATCACGCTGTACAGCAGTGGCACCGTGCACTTCCAGGCGAGTTTGGATGACCTCACTGGCGTGGCGGGAGGGGCGGCCTCGGTCACCCTGCCGCGCGTGGGCAAGCTCAAGCCAACCGACCTGGAGTTCCGCCGCCTCTACCCCGACGGCACCCCCATCCCCAACCTGCCCTACACCGCCACGCTGCCCGATGGCAGCCAGCGACGTGGTGCCACCGACAAGTCCGGTCTGGCGCGGTTGAGCGGTGTCACCTGTGGCGTGGTGCAAGTGGTCTATGGGCTGGACCCCAACAAGCCCGAAGCCGTCGTCCAGATGGAAGTGGACGAGGACATCTTGAAGCTGTTTGAAGCGGGAACGCTCGGGAGCGCTGCATGAGCGACATCCTGGACGAGGTGTGGGGCCGCGTGGTTGGTGGCTTGGACTGGCTCAAGCAGGTCATCCTGGGTGAGTTCCAGGACAACCGCGACCTCTCCGCCGTGGTGGCCGACATGCTGGTCAGCTTCATTCCCGGCGTGGTCATCGTCACCAGCGCCCGCGACCTGACAGCCGTCATCCTGCGCCTGGCCCAGCACGAAGAGCGGCGCGAGAAGACCGAAGAGTGGATGCTGCTGGTAGCCTGCGCGGTGCCCCTGGTGCTGCCCGTGCTGGCCGCCGCCGCTGGCGCAGCCGCAGCCGGCGTGGGCGCCATCATCGGCGGCATTGCCGGCAGCGAGGCCGCCGCCGCGCTGCGTGCGGTCTGCCTGCTGCTTATCAAGAAGGGTCAAGCACTGGTTGAGGTCGTGGGCTTCCTGCGCCGCTTCATCAAGGGCGACATCCTCAAAGTCCTGCGGGACATCAAGTTCCGCCAGTACGGTCAGGCACTGACGAAGTACGTTAGCGAGTTCATCGGCAAGCTCATCGGTGTGATTCAACGCGTGCGCGCCGAACTGCTCAAGGTCAACGCCTTCAAGATGCTGGATGACGTGCTGGCCAAGCTGGCGGACCTGGAGCGGCGCTTTTACGGCGTACAGCAGGCAGCGATGGCCAACATTCCCAAAGCCCTGGCCGAGTTGGACATCCGCTTGCAGCAGGTGCTGGCCGAAACTTTGCCGCACAGCCCAAGGCCCGCAACAGCGGGCATCCCGGCGCCTATGGCCAGGCCTATCGTGGCCGAGCCGCAGCGCGTGCCGAGCATGAGCCAGAACCCGCTGGGCACGCCCAGCGGCACCAGCCCGCCCAAGGGGCCGCCGCCGCGCGTGAAGCCGGAGGCCAACCTGCACCCCGAACATCCCCGACAGCCCAAGACGGGCGGTGGTGGCTCAGAGCCGCCCAAGCAGCCGCCGGGTAAAGGCAGCAAGATGGAGCCGGCCAAGCCCAAATGCTTCAAGCCGGGCGATGACCTCAAAAAGAATTGGAAGGGCGACCCCAAGAAGCTGGAGAAGGAGTACTTCGAGCAGCTCAAGGCTCAGGAGGAGGGCCTGAACAAGCTCACCGTGCAGGAGTACCTGGAGAACCGGCAGCGATATGAGCAGGTGCAGCGCGCTGGGACGGGGAAGGCGCAGGAGGCGGCGCGGCAGAAGATGTTCGACGAGATTAAGGAGTCCGTCGAAGAGTCGAACCGCGCCAGGGGCCTGAGTGGTAGGGCTGCGGAAGCAGCGGCGATCGAAAAGGCCACCGAAGTCATGGCCTCGCTGGCCGCTCTCCACGACCCCGACATGATTGCGGGCGGTCACGACCCAGGTCGCTCTGGTGCGTCTGGCGCTACCCACATGCGCATGGGCGACCGTGGCGTGAACTCTTCCATTGGCTCCCAGTGGCCCAAGGGCGGCCGGCTGGAAGTGATGGATGAGGCGGCACGAAAGGCGTTGGCTGACCACGGACCCAACACACCTATGCATGTCAAGCTTGAACGGTGCAGATAAAGAGGAACTTGAGATGAATATGGACGAGGACATTGCCTACTTTCTAGAAAAGTTTGGGCAACCCACCCAGCGAGTTCGCGCCGAGCCGGCGGTTATTGAGAAGTTCCGAGGCAAATTGCCCGACCAACTGCTGATGTATTGGCGCGACCTTGGCTTTAGTGGCTTCATGAACGGCCTGTTTTGGATCACCAACCCAGACGACTACGAGTCGGCGCTGGAGGCATGGATTGGCGATACACCCGCGATGGAGGAGGACGCCTTCTACGTCATCGCACGCAGTGGATTCGGTGAGCTGTTGCTATGGGGCGAGAAGACTGGCTATCGGTACTTGATCGACGCGCCTGATGGCTGGGTGATTCAAAAGCGCGGGGCTCAAAATCACATCGCCGAAGGCCATGCAGATCGCTCCATTCGCTGGTTCTTTGCAGGGCGCAGTCTTGACTCATGCGATCGGAAGGTGGCAGGCGAATCCCTGTTTGAAGCGGCTATCGCCCGGGACGGCCCGTTAGAGCCAGATGAGGTTTTTGCGTTTGAGCCGGCTCTGTTCCTCGGTGGAGACAACTCGCTCAATCACCTCAAGAAGCGCAACATCTTTGTTCACCTCGACTTGCTGGCTCAGTTGGCTGACCGCGAAATCCTGGACCGAGCCGGCTTGGCGGGCAAGGCTTTCGGATGAAGCCTGAGGACTTGATTGAAGCCCTCGGCGGTGCAACCTCCACCGGCCCCGACCTCGGCTTCTCCCCCGCCTTCGACGCCATCGCCGAATTGCGCCGCGAGGACGACCCCACGCTCGCTCAAGGCGACTGGGTCACCGAACTGAAGGTCGCCGACTGGCCAGCCGTGCTGCGCGCCTGCGAAGACCTGCTGGCCCAGCAAACCAAGGACCTGCGTGTGGCCGGCTGGTGGCTGGACGCCGCCGCGCGTGTGCAAGGCCTGCCAGGCCTGGCCGATGGCCTGAGCCTCACGCTCGAACTCATTCGCCGCTTCTGGGACGGCGTGCACCCCCAAGCCGACGGCGGTGACTTCGAAGAGCGCGTCGGCGCGCTGGCCTGGACGCTCAAGCGCGTCGAGGAACTGGCGCCGATCGCTCCCGTCGTCCCCATCGGCCGCCTGAAGCTCGGCCTGCGCGACATCGACCATGCGCGCCAGCACGGCAGCCTGTCGCAACCGGAGGGCAGCTCCGACGTCCCACCCACTTGGGCCGCGATCCAACGCGCCGTGGCGCAGGCCGGCTTGGCTGCGTTTGACCAGCAACTGGCGGCGCTGGACAGTGCCCGCAGCGCACTGCAGGCCCTGCAGGCCGAGCTGGACCAACGCCTGGGCGACGAAGGCCCGGGCTTCGCGGGGGCGCGCAAGGCGCTGGAGAACGCTGCCGACCAACTGCGTCGTCTGGGGCGTGATGCGGGCCTTGGCACTGCGTCCAGCGCAGCAGCTGACACCGAAGCCCCATCCGAAGAACTCAGCGCGCCCGCCAGCAGCGGCAGCTCCCGCACAGGCCCCATCCAATCGCGCGCCCAGGCTCTAGCCCAGTTGCAGGAAGTCGCTGCCTACTTCCGCCGCACCGAACCGCACAGCCCCGTGGCCTACCTGGCCGAGAAGGCGGCGCGCTGGGGCGAAATGCCCTTGCATGCCTGGCTGCGCCAGGTGGTCAAGGATCAGGGCGTGCTGGGCAGCCTGGACGAGATGCTCGGTGTGGATCCGTTGGCCGGCCAATGAGCGCCTGACCAGGCGTGCACGGCTCTTTGGAACGATCGAATCAATCGACCCTGTGATATGGAAGTCCTGGTTGAACGCAAGCATTCGGAGTGGATCGCGAGGTTGTTCCTCTTCGGCGCATTGCTTCTTGTGACCTCAATCGGAACCTTCTTTGTCTGGTTGGCGGGCGCCGCAGCCCAGGTAACTGGTGGTGGGCAAAGAGGGACGGAGCCGCCGTTGGACCAAGTCGCCGCTGCCCTCATGGGGTTGTCGGTGTTCGCGTTCTTGGCTTGCGCAGGCCTTGCTCTGGCCGCCAAGTTGCGCAGTCCACGCAAGCGGCGCAAGCCGCTGGTTGCGGCGGTTGCGGTCACTCTCGCGAGTGCTGCTCTAGCGGTCGGGTTCTTGGTGACCGAGCGTCTTGCGTCCCATGCCGAGTTGGCCAGCAATGACTCCGACGCAAGTCCTCCGCAAAGCGAAGAATCCTCGAGAAGGTTGAGTGATGACCTGCCAGACAAACGGGAATGTGCCCAACCCGAATTCGTGACCTCGGCGGACGAACGGTTGCACTACGAGGACGAAGCTTGTGGCGGGATTGGGGGAGACTTGAACGCGCGCACCTTTCTGATTCCCGGGCCTGGAGGAGAGACCTTGTGGCTACGCACTGCCAACCTGGACGACCCCAACTGGCAAAGCAACTCATTGGACGAGCCCAGACTCATCTCTCGTCTGGCCGACCTCAATGCGGCGTTCAGCGCAGCGGTCAGCGTCAGCCTTCCAGGTGGCGGACCGTGGGAGCAAGTTCGTCTTCATATCGGGGGCTTCGCTCAGGACTACTGTGGAAGCGAGATCAGCGCGGTCTACAGCCTGCGGCGGGGTCGGGTCTTTGCCACCGTGCATGTCAACCCTGCGGAACTGGGCCTGGAAGCCAGCCAATGCCCGCTGACATACACCGACCCGCCGCAAGCTGAATTGGCCGATCCCAACGTCGATCACCTCGGCAACTTTTGTCAGGCTCGTTCGAAGTGCTTGACGAACTACTACGCAGACCCGGCGCACCACACTTCACTCCGTGCCGCATGGCTCCCCTTTATTGAGGCTGTGGAGCTTCGTTAGGGCAACGCTGCAAAAGTCGCCCATCTCCATAAAAGCGAGTCTTGAGCACTGACGGTGAGGCGGCGCCGATGTCGGCATGAAGCAGAAGACGCTGGCAGCTCAGTGAAGAGGGCGGTTCGAGAGCCGCTCTTCCAACACGAATACGACGCTTGGGTCAGCCTGATATTCAACCTGGGCGGCTTTCGCAAGTGCCCCAATCCTTTGTCCAAGCTCAACACCCGTGACTACTCGGGCTGCTGCGATGAGTTCGCAGATATCACGAACGGCGGTGTCGCGGGCTTGGTGGCGCGGCGCAAGGGCGAAATGAAGATGTTTAGGAACAAGGTTTATGACTCGACGCATTGAAACCGTCTGGCTTCTGCTGGCAATTCTGACCGGTCTGCCTAGTGCGGCGCCTGCCCAAGAGCCCAGCGCCCGATTTGCACTGAACGGTCAGTTCAGCCTCGAACAGACAGCAGACATTGAGGATGAAAAGAATCCTGCGAAGCCGCTGCCCATCCGATCCTGGCTGGTGCAGAACAACCGAGCCAAGGTCAGCGCCAACTGTGAACTGGAGTTCAAGGAGCAGCCCTATTACCCGGGCGCTCCATTCCAGCTTCTATTGAAGTCCGGCCTGAAGATCGCCGAAATTGAACGTTTCTTGGCGAAGCGCTTCAACTTCAAGCTCGGCGAGTCGCCAAGGTATTTCGATGTCGAGGCCAGCCCTATGTGCCCCTACGTGGCTAGTAGTCTGCTGCTGGCTAACGGCAAGGCCGTGATGGTTGGGGCGAGCAGTGTTTTTCATGGTCTAAAGTGGGTCGAGGTTGCAGCGGGAGGCTCGGCTCCTGCCCCTGATCTGCTGCTTGGATTGCAGGTCACTCAGCTTCCCTTCAGCCCAGCCCAGTTCGCCGAGAACTGCGAGCAAAAAATTCGCCTCGTCAAAGGTGTGCCGAAGGCGCCGGCGTCCTGCGCTCCCCGGTTTTGGGCGTACACCGCCACACGCGGCTCACGGGAGCCGCTGGCGAAGCTCGTCGGATCCCACGACTACCCAAAGTGGGGCGGCAGAAACGAATCTGGCGACTACGCCAACCCGGTACAGAATGGCCTTCATCCCGTCTTCCTGGTGTTTCGTGCCCATCCGGGCATGTGGGTGCTCAGGGTGGAGGATCTTGAAGGGCGTGGCGAGGCTCGCGACCCCATGTCAGGCGTCTATTTGGTGGTGAAGGACGGTGTCGTCACAGATCAGCTTAACGAGGGCTGTGAACTGGACGTCCAATTGGTGTGCTGCAACAGCCGGTACGAGCCACCGTACACCTTGTTGCCCAGCGGCAAGTTCACACGGTGACAGGACGATGGAACGATTGATTGGCCCCGTTTCCGAAGCTCTGACCACCGGCCCCGACCTCGGCTTCTCCCCCGCCTTCGATGCCATTGCCGAACTGCGCCGCGAAGACGACCCTACGCTCGCCCAGGGCGAATGGGTCACCGAACTCAAGCAGGCCGACTGGCCCGCCGTCATCCGCGCCTGCGAAGACCTGCTGGCCCACCAGACCAAGGACCTGCGCGTGGCCGGCTGGTGGCTGGATGCCGCCGCGCGTGTGCAAGGCCTGCCCGGCCTGGCCGATGGTCTGAGCCTCACGCTCGAACTCATCCGCCGCTTCTGGGACGGCGTGCACCCCCAAGCCGATGGCGGTGACTTCGAAGAGCGCGTCGGTGCCCTGGCCTGGACGCTCAAGCGCGTCGAAGAACTCGCGCCGATCGCTCCCGTCATCCCCATCGGGCGCCTCAAGCTCGGCCTGCGCGACATTGATCACGCACGCCAGCATGGCAGCCTGCCGCAACCGGAGGGCAGCTCCGACGTCCCACCCACTTGGGCCGCGATCCAACGCGCCGTGGCGCAGGCCGGCTTGGCTGCCTTTGACCAGCAACTGGCGGCGCTGGACAGCGCCCGCAGCGCGCTGCAGGCCCTGCAAGCCGAACTGGACCAACGGCTTGGCGACGAAGGCCCGGGCTTTGCGGGTGCGCGCAAGGCGCTGGAGAACGCCGCCGACCAACTGCGCCGCTTGGGCCGCGATGCGGGGCTGGGCACCGCGTCGCCCACGGCGGGTGAAGCCGTGGCAGCGTCGGACGAACCCGGCGTGGCCGCGCCTGTGGCAACTGTCCGCGCCGGCCCCATCCAATCCCGCACCCAGGCCCTGGCCCAGTTGCAGGAAGTCGCCGCCTACTTCCGCCGCACCGAGCCGCACAGCCCGGTGGCCTATCTGGCCGAGAAGGCGGCCCGCTGGGGCGAGATGCCCCTGCACGCCTGGCTGCGCCAAGTGGTCAAGGACCAGGGCGTGCTGGGCAGCCTGGACGAGATGCTGGGGGTGGATCCGGGCAGCGGCCAATAGGTGCTGCCGCGGACACCCTGACACCCCAAACGATCGAACTGCAGCATGACCGAAGAACACAAAGCCCCGCTCCCGACCCAGCCCTCACTGGGCCTGCTGCCCGAGTATTCGTCTCCGACCCAAAAAGTGCCCTGGCACTTCATCGGCTGCCAGCTTGGTGCTGCCCTGTGCTGCATGGTGGCTGCCTACCGCGCCTTCCACATGCAGCCCGGCCTGGGCTGGGGCCTGGGGGCCGGGGCCCTCATGCTGCTTGGCTACGTCGTGCGCAAATTGGAAGACTGAATGGAATGGATCCAGGTGCTGTCGAGACTGCCTGAGTCCGACAAGCGCCAGGCATGCTGACGAGCGCGGCACAACGCCTCCTGCACGGGGTGGCACTCGTGAGCCTGCTGCGCAAACGGACGCGTGCGGCGGGGCCGCAATGAAGCCGCAACACAAGGCTGCTTGGGGTTGCGGAAGTTTGTTCGTGGCGCTCCTCGGGCTCATCCTTGGCATTGAAGAGACGCCCCGCGAGCACGGGACCGAGTACGAGCTGTTCGTCAAGCAGATGCCGACGCTGCAGGTCATCTACCGAAACCCTGCAGTGTGTGGCGAATGTGACGTCGAACCCTTTGCAAGCCTGACTCCGCCCGTCAAGAGCGAGTTCGCGGAGTTCTGCCGAGTGCGGTACGGCATCTCGGAGGTCCGGGCCTGTTATGGCATTTACCTTGAACGGCAGCGCATTGCGAATGAGGGACGCACCGAGGTGCCCAGCCGATCTGAGGCGCACCCGAGCTCGACATCTCGGGTCGACGCAGTAGGAGGTCTGAACTGAGCGTGATCTGTAGGAACCTAGTGCCGAGATGGGATGCCCCATTGGCGCAAGCGCCTGACGAAGCCTGATTTGCCCATGAAGCAAAAACAGATTCCGCTCGCGCCCGGCGGTCGGCCAAGGACGCGCGCCAAGCGCGCTCGGACCAGCCAGCCCGTCTCCAAGGGCAATCAAGTCGAGGGCTCTGCGTCGAGCGGCCTTGAGCCGAGCCCAAGGATGAATGTCCATGTTCACGATCCCGTGCCGCTCGCTCTGCCAGCGTCATTTCCCACGTTGACTGAAGCGCAGTACCGGGAGCTTCGCCAGCGACGCCGCGCCTATCTGGCGGTGATGCTGGCCGCCTTGCTGGCTTTCGCCGCCGTGATCTGGACCGCCATGGAGCTCGACAGCGTGCCGACAGGCGCCGAGCTGCTCTGCGGCTTTCTGCTCTGCAGCTTCGTGTTCCTGCTGGGCTACTGGTGTGTGGGCCGGTGGATGCGCATCCTTCACTGTCCGGCCTGCGATGTGCGGCTCTGGGACTCAGATCCCGAACGCAATCTCGGCCTGTTCGCCCGGGTTTGCCCGCACTGCCACAAGCCCTTTCCGCCGCGGCGTGGTTTCGGCTGAAGCCACGGGGATCAGGCTTTGAGCACACCGTAGCGCGCCAGCGTGCGCCCCCGCGCCTCGGCGTGGTCCACCAGCGGCAGCGGGTAATCCACCCCCAGCCGCAACCCTCCCAATTCGATCGGCCGCGCCGCCCAGGGCGCGTGAATGGCGGCTTCCGGCAGTTCCGCCAACTCGGGCACATAGCGGCGAATGAACGTACCTTGTGCGTCGAACTTCTCGCTCTGCGTCACCGGGTTGAAGATGCGGAACCAGGGTTGGGCGTCGCAGCCGGTGCTGGCGGCCCATTGCCAGCCGCCGTTGTTGCTGGCCAGTTCGAAGTCCAGCAGTTGCTCGGCGAACCAGGCTTCGCCGCGGCGCCAGTCGATTCCCAAGCTCTTGCACAGGAAGCTCGCGGTGACCATGCGCAGGCGGTTGTGCATGTAGCCGGTGCGGGCGAGCTGGCGCATGGCGGCGTCCACCAGCGGGTAGCCGGTGCGGCCCTCGCACCAGGCCTGGAAATGGGAGTCGGCCTGCGGCCCCTGTTCCCATTGCACGGCGGCGTACTCGGGCTTCAGCGGGCCGTCCACCACGCCGGGGTGGTGGTGCAGCACCTGGTGATAGAAGTCGCGCCAGATCAGTTCGCTCAAGAAGATGGCGGCGCCGGGCTCGTCGTGCCGGGCCCAGGCGGCGCGGGCCAGCTCGCGCACGCTGACGAGGCCGAAGCGCAGCGCCGGGCTCAGGTAGCTCGGGCCCTTCTGGGCCGGGAAGTCACGGCGCTCGGCGTAGGCATGTAGGCGCTCGTGCAGGAACTCGGCCGCTTGCTCGCGGGCCTGGCGCGCGCCGCCGCGAAAGCGCGCGTCCAGGTCGGTGGGCTCGAAGCCGAGCTCGCGCAGGCTGGGCAGGCCCGTGGCCAGCGGGGAGGGCGCCAGCTGTTGCAGCTGCGGTGTGCGCTCGGCCAGGCGTTCCGCCCGCTCGGCCTGCAGGGCCTTGAGCCAGGCGTTTTTGTAGGGCGTGAACACGGTGTAGGGCCGGCCCTGGCCGGTGAGCAGCTCGCGGCGCTCGAACACGGTCACGTCCTGTACTGACTCCACCTGCACGCCCAGCGGCAGCGCAGCGCGCACCGCCTGGTCGCGCGTCAGCGCGAAAGGGTCGTCGTCGTGGGCGTAGACCAGGCGCGTGGCACCGATCTGAGCCATCAGCTGCGGAATCCACTCACGCGCGCGGCCATGGCGCACGATCAGCCCGCAGCCGCGCTCGCGCAGCTGGGCTTCGAGTTCCTGCAGGGCGCAGTGAATCAGCTCGACGCGCCGGTCGTGCCGCGGCAGGGCGTCGAGGATCTCGGTGTCGAACACGAAGGCCAGCAGCACCGGGGCGCCGCTACGGCAGGCCAGCTCCAAGGCGGCGTGGTCGTGCAGGCGCAGGTCGCGGCGCAGCCAGACGAGGGTGGGCTCAGGGTTTGCCATGGGGCGCGAGTGTCGCCCTCAATAGAATGCCCCCATGCCCAAGGCCGAGATGGACCTCACCAACCAGTTTTTGATCGCCATGCCCGGCATGGCCGATGACACGTTTGCGGGGGCGGTGGTTTATCTGTGCGAGCACAACGACCAGGGCGCGCTGGGCTTGGTTATCAACAAGCCGATCGACTTGACGCTGGACGGATTGTTCGAAAAGGTCGATCTGAGTCTGGCACGCGAGGACCTGAAGGGCACGCCGGTGTACTTCGGGGGGCCGGTGCAGACCGAGCGCGGCTTCGTGCTGCACGAGCGCCTGGATGAGGAGGGCGGCCACTACAACGCCACCTTGGCCATCCCCGGCGGGCTGGAGATGACCACCAGCCGCGATGTGCTGGAGGCCCTGAGCCATGGCGCCGGCCCGCGCAAGCTGCTGGTCACGCTGGGCTACAGCGGCTGGAGTGCCGGCCAGCTGGAAGAGGAGATCGGTCGCAACGGCTGGCTGACAGTGGATGCCAAGCCCGAGCTGATCTTCGACACCCCGGTGGAGCAGCGCTACGAAAAGGCCCTGGCCCTGCTGGGGATCGACCCGCGCATGCTCAGCCAAGAGGCTGGGCACGCATGAGTCCGCAAAGCTTGCTGGCCTTTGACTTTGGGCTCAAGCGCGTGGGTGTGGCCAGTGGCAACCGCCTGACCGGCACCGCCACGCCGCTGACCACGCTGCATGCCCAGGGCAAGGCGGTGTTCGCACCCATCGAGGCCCTGCTGAAGGAATGGCAGCCCGACGCCCTGGTGGTGGGCATCCCCCGCCACCCCGACGGGGCGCCGCACGCGATGACGGCGGCAGCCCAAAAATTCGCGGCCTCCCTCAGAGGCCGTTTTCACAAGCCCGTGTTCGAGGTCGACGAGCGCTACACCAGCGTCGAGGCCGAGTCCTACGGGGCGCGCGATGTGGACGCCGCCGCGGCGGCCCTGATCCTGGAGCAATACATGCGGGAGCACGCAGCATGAGTGCCTTGGCGCTGGACGCCGAAACCCTGTACGCGGAGCTGCTGACGCAGGTTCGCGCCTTTCTGACGCGCCCGGACTGGGTGGGTGCCCAGCTGGTCGGCATCTGGAGCGGCGGCGCCTGGCTGGCCGAGCGCCTGCAGCGCGATCTGGGCCGACCCGGCAGCCCGGGCGTGATCAGCAGCCGCCTGCACCGCGACGACTTCGGCGCCCGCGGCCTGGCCGCCACCGCCGATGCGACCAAGCTCACGCAGTCCATTGACGGCGCGCCCATCCTGCTGATCGACGACGTGCTCTGGACCGGCCGCACCACGCGCGCGGTGCTGAACGAGCTGTTCGACTTCGGTCGCCCAGCCCGCGTGGCCCTGGCCGTGCTGGTGGACCGCAACGGCCGTGAGCTGCCCATGCAGGCCGAGCTGGCCGCCGCGCGCATCAGCCTGCCGGCCCACCAGCGCCTGCACCTGAAGAAGGACGGTGAATCCTTCGTCCTCGAAGTGGAGACCGTCTGATGCTCAGCAAACGCCACCCGCAACTGAACAAGAACGGCGAGCTGATCCACCTGCTCTCGATCGAGGGCCTGCCCAAGGCCGTCATCGAGCACATCCTGGACACCGCCTCGACCTTCGTCTCGGTCAGCGACCGCGACGTCAAGAAGGTGCCGCTGCTGCGCGGCAAATCGGTCTTCAACTTGTTCTTTGAGAACAGCACGCGCACCCGCACGACCTTCGAGATCGCCGCCAAGCGCCTTAGCGCCGATGTGCTGAACCTCGACATCGCGCGCAGTTCCACGGCCAAGGGCGAGACCCTGCTGGACACGGTGGCCAACCTGTCCGCCATGCACGCCGACATGTTCGTCGTGCGCCACTCGGAATCGGGCGCGCCCTACCTGATCGCCCAGCACTGCGCCCCGCATGTGCATGTCGTGAACGCCGGTGACGGCCGCCACTCGCACCCCACCCAGGGCCTGCTCGACATGTACACGATCCGCCACTACAAGCGCGATTTCACGCAGCTGTCGGTGGCCATCGTCGGCGACATCCTGCACTCGCGCGTGGCGCGCTCGGACATCCATGCGCTCAGCACCCTGGGCGTGCCCGACATCCGCGCCGTCGGCCCCAAGACCCTGGTGCCGGGCGACCTGCGCGAGATGGGCGTGCGCGTCTGCCACGACTTGGAAGAGGGCATCCGCGGCTGCGACGTCGTCATCATGCTGCGCTTGCAGAACGAACGCATGAGCGGCGCCCTGCTGCCCAGCAGTGGCGAGTACTTCCAGCGCTACGGCCTGACCGAGGAGCGCCTGCAGCTGGCCAAGCCGGATGCCATCGTCATGCACCCGGGGCCGATCAACCGCGGCGTCGAGATCGACTCGGCGGTGGCCGATGGGCCGCACAGCGTGATCCTGCCGCAGGTCAGCTTCGGCATTGCAGTCCGCATGGCGGTGATGGCCATCCTGGCAGGGAATGAAGCATGAGCAAGGTTCTGTTTGAGGGCGCACGCCTGATCGACCCCGCCAGCGGCCTGGACCGCGTGGGCGACCTGGCCGTGGATGACGGTCGCATCGTCGGCGTGGGCGCCGCGCCTGCGGGCTTCACGCCGGACCAACGCGTGCCCGCCCAGGGCGCGGTGCTGGCGTCCGGCCTGATCGATTTGCATGCGCGCCTGCGTGGCAGCGGCTCGGCGCTGGAAGGTGGCATCGAGTCCGAGCTGCGTGCGGCGGTGGCCGGTGGCGTCACCACGCTGGTGTGCCCGCCCGATACCGACCCCGTGCTGGACGAACCCGGCCTGGTGGAGATGCTGATGCAGCGCACCCAGCGCGCCGGCCTGAGCCGGGTGCTGCCGCTGGGCGCCTTGACGCGCGGCCTGACTGGCGAGGTGCTGGCCGAGATGGGCGGCCTCACACAGGCCGGCTGCGTGGGCCTGGCGCAGGCTGAAAAGCCGGTGCGCAACACCTCGGTGCTGTGGCGCGCGCTGCAGTACGCGGCCAGCTTCGGTCACAAGGTGTGGCTGCGCCCGCAGGATGCCTTCCTGAGCGGCGGCGTGGCGGCCAGCGGCCCGCTGGCCACGCGCCTGGGTCTCTCCGGCGTGCCGGCCATGGCGGAAAGCATCGCCCTGCACACCCTCTTTGAGCTGATGCGCGCCACCGGCGCGGCGGTGCATGTGCAGCGCCTCTCCACCTTGCAGGGCGTGGCCCTGCTGCGCGCCGCCAAGGCCGAGGGCCTGGCCGTCACGGCCGATGTGTCGGTGCACTCGCTGCACCTGATCGACCAGGACATCGGTTTCTTCGACACCACCGCGCGCCTGGAGCCGCCGCTGCGCCAGCAACGCGACCGCGAGGCCCTGCGCGCCGCACTGGCCGATGGCACCGTGGATGCGCTGGTCTCCGACCATGTGCCGGTGGATGCCGACGGCAAGGCCCTGCCCTTTGCCGAAGCCACGCCGGGCGCCAGCGCGGTGGAGTTGCTGCTCGGCCTGGCCCTGCACTGGGGCAATCAGGCCGGCCTGAGCTTGCAGCAGGCGCTGGCCCCGCTGACCGTCCGCGCGGCGGATGTCCTGGGCAGCCCGGCCGGCCGCTTGTGCGAAGGGGCGCCGGCGGACCTGTGCCTGTTCGACCCTGCCGCCCGCTGGCCCGTGACGGCCGAGGCCCTGCGCAGCCGCGCCAAGCACACGCCCTTTGCCTTCGAGCGCTGCGGCATGGAACTGCCCGGCCGCGTGCTGGGCACCTGGGTGGCCGGGCGGCAGGTGCACGGCGGCGAATGAGGGCGCTGCTCGGCGCCTGGCGCCTGCTGCGCGTCGTGGCCCATGTGTTCGTGGGCATCGCCGTGCTGGCGCTGCTGTTCCCGCGCCGGGATGCGGTGGGGCGCCAGTGGCATATCCAGCACTGGAGCGCCGGGCTGTTGCGCTGCCTGGGCCTGCGGCTCACCGTGCAGCAGCAGGCGGCGGTGGCGCCGGCCAGCTTCATCGTGCTGAATCACATCAGCTGGCTGGACATCGCCTGCGTGCACGCGGCCCTGCCGCAGGCGCGCTTCGTGTCCAAGGCCGATGTGCGGCATTGGCCGCTGATCGGCTGGATGGTGGCCGCCGCCGGCACGCTGTTCATTGAACGCGAGCGCAAGCGCGATGCCTTACGCGTGGTGCACCACTGCGCGGAAGCCCTGAAGGCCGGCGACACCGTGGCCGTGTTCCCGGAGGGCACCACCGGCACCGGGCCGGAGCTGCTGCCCTTTCACGCCAACTTGCTGCAGGCGGCGGTGACGGTGGACGCCCCGCTGCAGCCCTTGGCGCTGCGCTTCCATGCGCCAGGCGAGCGCTTTGCCAGCGCCACGCAGTTCGTCGGCCAGACCACGCTGCTGCAATCGGTGTGGCGCATCGCCACGTCGCGCGGGCTGCAGGCCGAACTCAAGATCCTGCCGGCCATTGATACGCAGGGCCTGGAGCGACGCGTGTTGGCCGAAGTGGCGCGCGAGCGCATCCAGGCCGAGCTGTAGCGGCGATGGGCACGCTGGAAGTCGACTTCCTCGTGCTCGGTGCCGGCACCGCCGGCTGCCTGCTGGCCAACCGCCTGAGCCGCGACCCGCGCCACACGGTGCTGCTCGTCGAGGCCGGCGGGCCCGACCGCTCGCCCTGGGTCAAGGTGCCGGTCGGCTACCTGAAGGCCATTGGCCATCCGCGCCTGGACTGGGGCTACTTCACCGAACCCGAGCCCGGCCTGCATGGGCGCGCGCTGCGCTACCCGCGCGGCAAGGTGCTGGGCGGCTGCTCCAGCATCAACGGCATGATTTACATGCGCGGCCAGGCCGGTGATTACGCCGACTGGGCGCGCGCCACGGCCAGCGCCGAATGGGACTGGCCCCAGGTGCTGCCCGACTTCCTGGCCCATGAGGACCTGCACGAGCCGCGCGCCGGCCACGCGCAGGGTGGCGAATGGCGTGTCGAGCGCCAGCGCCTGCGCTGGGACATCCTGGAGGATTTCATCCAGGCCGCGCAGCAAGCCGGCATACCACCCGCCGCCGACTTCAACGGCGGCGACAACGAAGGGGTCGGCTACTTCGAGGTCAACCAGCGTGCTGGCTGGCGCTGGAACGCCGCCCAGGCCTTTCTGCATCCCGTGCGCAACCGGTGCAACCTGCGCCTGTGGACGGACACACCCGCGCTCTCGCTGTGGATCGAGAACGGCCGCTGCCAGGGTGCCGACGTGCTGCACCAGGGCCAGCGCGTGCGGGTGCGCGTGCATCGCGAGGTGCTGCTGGCGCTGGGGGCCATCGGCACGCCGCAACTTTTGCAGCTCTCGGGCATCGGCCCCGGGGATCTGCTGCAGCGTCTGGGTATTCCGATCACGCTGGAGCGCCCGGCGGTGGGCGCGAACCTGCAGGACCATCTGCAGCTGCGCGCGGTCTATCAGGTGCAGGGCGCGCGCACGCTCAACACACTTTCGCGCAGCTGGGCGGGGCGCTTGGGCATGCTGTGGGATTACGCGCTGCACCGTGGCGGCCCCTTGAGCATGGCGCCTTCGCAGCTGGGCCTGTTCACGCGCAGCCGGCCCGAAGAGGCGCGGCCGGACCTGGAATTCCATGTGCAGCCGCTCAGCCTGCCGGCCTTCGGTCAGCCGCTGGATGCCTTTCCGGCCATCACGGCCAGCGTCTGCCAGCTCAACCCCAGCAGCCGCGGCACGGTGCAGATCCGCTCACCCGACCCGCTGCAGGCTCCGGCCATTGCGCCCAACTACCTGAGCACCGCACACGACCGCCAAGTGGCGGCCGACGCGCTGCGCGTGGTGCGGCGCATCCTGGCCCAGCCCGCCTTGGCGAAGTACGCACCGCAGGAGCTCAAGCCCGGTCCGGCCTGCCAGAGCGATGCCGAACTGGCCGAGCAGGCCGGCCACATTGGCACCACCATCTTTCACCCCGTGGGCACGGCGCGCATGGGTGGCGATGCGGACGCGGTGGTGGACGCCCGCCTGCGCCTGCGTGGCCTCAGCGGCCTGCGCGTGGCCGACGCGAGCGTGATGCCCAGCATCACGCGCGGCAACACCGCCAGCCCCACCTTGATGATTGCGGAGAAGGCGGCGCGCTTCGTGCTGCAGGATCAGGCCGACTTGCCCTGACTCGCGACCTTGGCGGCCGCGGCGGCAATCGCTTCGGCGTCACCCAGGTAGTAGCTCTTGATCGGCTTCAGATCCGCATCCAGCTCGTACACCAGCGGAATGCCGTTGGGGATGTTCAGGCCCACGATGTCGCTGTCCGAGATGCCGTCCAGGTGCTTGATCAGCGCGCGCAGCGAGTTGCCATGCGCAGCGATCAGCACGCGCTGGCCGCTCTTGATCATGGGCGCGATTTCGTCGTTCCAGTAGGGAATGACGCGCGCCACGGTGTCCTTCAGGCACTCGGTCAGCGGCACATCCACGCCGGCATAGCGGCGGTCGCCCCGCTCGCTGCGCGGGTCGTCGGCGGCCAGCGGGGGCGGCGGCACATCGTAGGAACGGCGCCACACCAGCACCTGCTCGTCACCGTACTTCTGCGCGGTTTCGGTCTTGTTCAGGCCCTGCAGGCCGCCGTAGTGGCGCTCGTTCAGGCGCCAGTCGTTGCGGATCGGCAACCAGGTGCGCTCCAGACCGTCCAGGCAATGCCAGAGCGTCCAGATGGCGCGGCTCAGCACCGAGGTGTAGGCGATGTCGAAGTCGTAGCCCTCGGCCTTGAGCAGTTGGCCGGCGGCCTGGGCCTGGGCCACGCCGGTGGCGGTCAGGGGCACATCGGTCCAGCCGGTGAAGCGGTTGTCGAGATTCCAGGTCGATTCGCCGTGGCGCAGCAGGACGAGCTTGTGCATGGTCAAAGACGGGTGAGGGAACAAGGGGGCAGATTCTAGGAAGCGCGCCCCGGGGGAAATCCCAAGCTTCGGGTGGTCAAGCGCGAAGCAGGGCCGGCATAAAGTCGGCGCAAAGGGTGGTAGAGGCCTGGCACACAAGGCCCTTTGACTGGAGCGAATCTCATGAAGGTCAAGACCCGTATCTGGACATTGCCCCTGGGTGCTGCGGTGCTGTTTGCGCTCGGCATCATCGTGCTGGTGGCGATGTCCGCCCGCACCTCGGCCGTGATCCAGGAAGTTGGCGATGCCGACTACCCCTACATGGACCAGACCACGCAATTCAGCGGCCACTTGGAAGCGCTGGTGGGGCTGGTGCAAAGCGCCGTGGCCGAAGGCGAGAAGAAGCGCCTGGAGGAGGCCGCGCAGCGGGCGGGCGAGCTGCGCAAGCTGCTCACCAGCCTGAAGGCCCTGCCGCGCCACGCCGACACCACGGCCAAGCTGACGAAGGACTTCGAGTCCTACTACACCAGCGCCATCGCGGCAGCCGAGACGCTGATGGACATCCGCCAGGGCGACAGCAACGCGGCCGTCAAGGCGATGCAGGAGACGCTGAAGTCGCTCAACACCAGCCTGGCCGAGGCCCGCAAGTTGGCGCGCGAGGGTTTCGATGCCGGCCTGGCTGGCGCGCGTGACGGCGTGAGCCGCGGCGTCTACCTGACGATCGCGCTGGGCGTGGTCATCGTGCTGGCCTTGGGCGTGGGCAGCTGGTGGGTGATCGGCATGGTCTGGCGCCAGTTGGGCGGCGAGCCCGAGTACGCCAGCGACGTGATCCACCGCATGGCCGAGGGCGATCTGTCGCAGGACATCCGCGTGGCGCCCGGCGCCAGCGGCAGTCTGCTGTCGGCGGTGCAGGACATGTCACAGGGCTTGTCCGCCATCGTGCGCAATGTGCGCAGCGGCACCGACTCCATCACCACCGCCTCGCAGGAAATCGCCATCGGCAACCAAGATCTCTCGGTGCGCACCGAAAAGCAGGCCGGCTCGCTCGAATCCACCTCGTCCACCATGCGCACGCTCACCGAGGCCGTGCGCCACAGCGCCGATGCCGCGCGTCAGGCCAACCAGATGGCCGGCTCGGCCGCCGAGGTGGCGCAGCGCGGCGGGGCCGTGGTGTCCCAGGTCGTCAGCACCATGGAGGACATCAATACCAGCTCCAAGAAGATCGCCGACATCATTGGTGTCATCGACGGCATCGCCTTCCAGACCAACATCCTGGCGCTGAATGCCGCCGTGGAAGCGGCGCGGGCGGGCGAGCAGGGCCGCGGCTTTGCGGTGGTGGCGGGCGAGGTGCGCTCGCTGGCGGGCCGCAGCGCCGAGGCCGCCAAGGAGATCAAGAGCCTGATCGGCGCCAGCGTCGAGCGCGTGGAATCCGGCAGCCGCCTGGTGCAGGACGCCGGCAAGACCATGGGCGAGATCGTGGCCAGCGTGCAGCGCGTCACCGACATCATTGGCGAGATCACCGCGGCCTCCAGCGAGCAAAGCGAGGGCATCGGCCAGGTCAACGAGGCCATCATGCAGATCGACCAGATGACGCAGCAGAACGCCGCGCTGGTGGAGCAGGCCGCCGCCGCGGCCAGCAGCCTGGAGCAGCAGGCGCAGGGGCTGCAGCAGGCGGTTTCGACCTTCAAGCTCTGAGGGTTCCACCGGCCCTCCTAAAATCGCGCCCTTTTTTGCCTGGGGCGCCGTCGTGCTCGACTTTCTGATCAAAAACTGGTTCTTGGTGCTGATGGCCCTGGGCTCCGGCCTGGCTCTGCTGTGGCCCAGCCTGTCGGGCAAGACAAATGGCGTGTCCACCGCCGAGGCGGTGCGCCTGATGAACCGCGAGAAGGCGGTGCTGATCGACGTCTCCGAGCCGGCCGAATTTGCCGCCGGCCATGCCAGCGGCGCACGCAACCTGCCGCTCGGTCAGATCGAGGCCGGCGCCAAGGGCCTGCCCTCGAACAAGACCCTGCCCCTGGTGCTGCTGTGCGTCAGCGGCGCGCGCGCCAATCGTGCTGCCCAGCTGCTGCGCAAGCTCGGGCATGAAAACGTGGTGGTGGTGGCAGGCGGCATGAACGCCTGGCGCGAGGCCAATCTGCCGACCGAGAAGGTGGCCGCGGCATGAACAAGGTGCTGATGTACACCACGCAGGTCTGCCCCTACTGCGTGCGCGCCAAGCAGTTGCTCAAGCAGCGCGGGGTCGAGCAGATCGAGGAGATCCGCATCGACCTGGACCCGGTGCAACGGGCCCAGATGATGGAGCGCACCGGCCGTCGCACCGTGCCGCAGATCTACATCGGCGACACCCATGTGGGTGGCTGCGACGACCTGATGGCGCTGGACCAGCGCGGCGGCCTGCTGCCACTCCTGAACGCCGCCTGATAATCCGGCGCTTTGCCGCCGGGGCATCCCCCGGCCCTCCACCGAAAGCATTCCATGTCCGACGACAACCTCCAGCCCGTGTTCAACATCCAGCGCATGTACCTGAAGGACCTGTCGCTGGAGCAACCCAACGCCCCCGCCAGCCTGCTGGAGCAGGGCCAACCTCAGGTCGACATCAACCTGACCCTGGCCGCCCAGCCCGTCGCTGAAGGCGTGTTCGAAGTGGCCGTCACCGCCACCGTGACCACCAAGGTCAACGACAAGGTGCTGTTCCTGATCGAGGCCAAGCAGGCTGGCATCTTCGAGATCCGCAACCTGCCCGACGAGCAGCTCGAAGGCATCCTGGGCATCGTCTGCCCGCAGATGATCTACCCCTACCTGCGCGCCGTCGTCTCCGACATGTGCACCCGCGCCGGCTTCCCGCCGGTGCTGCTGACGGAAGTGAACTTCCAGGCCATGTTCGAAGCCCAGCAGCAGGCGCGTGCCGAGCAGGCCGCCGGTGCCACGACCAACTGATTGACCCCTGCACAATGAAAGCGCGCCAGCCGGCGCGCTTTTTTCTTTGCGTTTATGAAGATCACTGTCTTGGGAGCGGGGGCCTGGGGCACCGCCCTGGCCATCCAGGCCGCCGCCCGGCACGAGGTGCGCTTGTGGGCGCGCGACGCCGAGCAGGCCGCCGCCATGAGCACAGAGCGGCTCAACCGCCGCTACCTGCCGGGCTCGGCCCTGCCGCCGGCCCTGTTCGTCACGCCTGACCGGGCCGCGGCGCTGGCGGGCACCGAGCTCATCATCGTCGGCACGCCCATGGCGGGCCTGCGCGAGTGTCTGCAGGCCTGCGCGGGCCGCACGCCGCTGCTCTGGCTGTGCAAGGGTTTCGAGGCCGGTAGCGGTCTGCTGGGCCATGAGATCGCCCGCGAGCTCGGGCGCGCCCACGCCGGCGTGCTGTCCGGCCCCAGCTTCGCGCAGGAAGTGGCGCGCGGCCAGCCCACGGCCTTGGTAGCGGCAGCCGAAGACCCCAGCGTGGCCGAGGCAGCGGTGCAGGCCTTCCATGGCGAGCGCCTGCGCATCTACACCTCGGCCGACCCGGTGGGCGTGGAGGTGGGTGGCGCGGTGAAGAACGTCATGGCGATTGCGGGTGGCGTGGCCGATGGCCTGCGCGAGCGCGCGGAGATCGAGCAGGCCTGGAGCGAGGCGCCGGGTCTGAACGCCCGCGCCGCCTTGCTGACGCGTGGCCTGGCCGAGATGACCCGCCTCGGCCTGGCCCTGGGCGCGCGCGCCGAGACCTTCCTGGGTCTTTCCGGGCTGGGGGACTTGGTGCTCACCGCCACCGGCGAGCTCAGCCGCAACCGCCGCGTCGGTGTGCTGCTGGCGCAGGGCCTGAGCCTGGCGCAGGCCCTGGCCCAGCTCGGCCATGTGGCCGAGGGCGTGTACAGCGCCCGCACAGTGCTGGAGCGTGGCCAGAAGCTGGGCCTGGAGCTGCCCATCACCGCCACCGTGGTGGCCTTGCTGGAAGGGCGCCTGAGCCCGAGCCAGGCGCTGAACCTGCTGATGACCCGGGACCCGCGCGCAGAACTTTAGCCAGCGGGGCTGTGCTGGTGATCACATCGGCCAGCCGGGGGCGGTGCGAACATCGCGCCCGTTTTCCAGGGATAAGAAAAGATGAATCAGGGAGTGGAAGCGGGCGCCACCTTGTCGGTGGTGGTGCCTTGCTATAACGAATCGGAAGTCATCGACGTGACCGTGCCGCGCCTGCTGGCGATGGCCGATTCGATGACCGATTTGCACACCGAACTGGTGTTCGTGGACGACGGCAGCCGCGACGCCACGCTCAGCCAGCTCAAGGCCTGGGCCACGCGTGATGCACGCATCAAGGTGCTCAGTTTCGCGCGCAACTTCGGCCACCAGGTGGCCGTGACGGCCGGCATCGACGCCGCGCGCGGCGACGCCGTGGTGCTGATCGACGCCGATTTGCAGGACCCACCGGAAGTGGTGCCGCAGATGGTGGCGAAGTGGCGCGAGGGCTTTGACGTGGTGTACGGCATGCGCACCGAGCGCGAGGGCGAGACGGCCTTCAAGCGCGTCACCGCCAAGGCCTTCTACCGTCTGCTGAACCGCATGTCCGATGTGCCCATCCCGCTCGACACCGGCGACTTCCGCCTGATGAGCCGGCGTGTGGTGGATGCCTTGAAGGCCATGCCCGAGCGCGACCGCTTTGTGCGCGGCATGGTCAGCTGGGTGGGCTTCCGCCAGGTGGCCTTGCCCTACCGCCGCGCCGAGCGCTTTGCCGGGGAATCGAAGTACCCGCTGCGCAAAATGCTGCGCTTCGCCACCGACGGCCTGTTGTCCTTCTCCACCAAGCCGCTGCAGATGGCCATCAGCGTGGGCGCGCTGGCCTCGGCGCTGGCCTTTGCGGGCATCGTCTACGCGCTCATCATTCGCCTGGCCACCGACCGCTGGGTCGAAGGCTGGGCCGCTCTCTTCATCGCCACGCTCTTCCTGGGCGGTGTGCAGCTCATCACCGTCGGCATCCTGGGCGAATACATCGGCCGCATCTACCACGAGGTCAAGCGCCGCCCGCTCTATGTGGTGGGCGAGACCGTGGGGCTGGGCCATGCGGACGACTGAGCGGGCAGCAGCCCGCGGCGAGTTCCTGCGCTTTCTGCTGGCCGGACTGGCCAACACCGCCCTGGGCTATGCCGTCTTTCTGGTCCTGCACCAGGGCCTGGGCCTGCAGGCAGGCTGGGCCAATGCCTGGAGCTATGGCGCCGGCCTGCTGCAGGCCCTGCTCCTGAACCGCTGGTTCGTGTTCCAGCAGGCGCGGCTCAGCGCGCCGGCGGTGCTGCGCTTCGCCCTGGGCTTTGGCCTGTGCTTCGGGCTCAACCAGGCGGTGCTGCATGCGCTGCTGGGCCTGGGCCGGCCGGCCGCGCTCGCGCAATTGGCGGCCATGGCCAGCTACACCCTGAGCTTCTTCGTGCTGAACCGGGCCTGGGTATGGAAGCGCGCCTGACGCTGGCGCCGCCGCGCCTCAGCACGGTGTGGCGCGATGCGCTGCTGATCCTCGGCCTGGGCTTGCTGAGCCGCTTCTGGCTGTATGGCCAGGCGCTGCTGATCAACGAGGTCTTCAGCCTGGGCCGCACCCCGCTGGACCTGCTGTGTTCCTGGGACTGCGGCTGGTACCAAGACCTGGCGCAGCACGGTTACCACCAGCAGCCTCTGGGCCCGGAAGGCAACCCGGACGCCGATGGCAAGGCCAATTGGGCCTTCTTCCCGCTCTTCCCGCTGGCCGCGCGCGCACTGATGGAGCTGGGCTTGGGCAGCTTCCAGCTGGCTGCGCAGCTGCTCAACAACCTGGCCTTCTGCGCCTCGCTGGGCCTGCTGTTCAGCCATTTGCAGCGCTGGCTGCCGCGCCAGGATGTCTGGTTCGTACTCTTGCTGCTGGCCTTCTCGCCCTACTCGCTGTACTTCAGCGCGCCCTACACCGAATCGCTCTACCTACTGCTGATGCTGGCCAGCCTGCTGGCCGCGCACCAGGGGCGCTGGCTGCTGGCCGGGCTGTGCGGGGCCTTGCTTTCGGCCACGCGCAACCTGGGCGTGTTCCTGGCCTTTTCGCTCGCCGCACTGGCCCTGCAGCAGTTCGGCTGGCGGGCGCTGCTGCGCTTCGCGCCGGGTACCGAGCGGGCCTGGTTGGCCTGCGTGCTTTGCGGTGCCGGCCTGTTTGCGTACATGGCCTTCCTGCAGGCCTGGGTGGGTGATGCGCTGGCCTTCTCGCATGTGCAGGCGGCCTGGGGTGGCGAGTTCATGAACCCCTTCAAGCGCATCCTGCAAGGCTTGGGGGCCAGCGGCTACGAGTTCTATTGCGCGCTCAGCCTCAGCGCCGGCCTGGCGGCCGGCCTGTACCTGGCGCGCCGTGGTTTTTGGGCCGAGGCTCTGGTGCTGTTCATCGGCTGCCTGATTCCGGCCACCGTGCGGCTCGCCTCGGCGCCTCGCTATGCGCTGACGCTCTTTCCCGTCTATCTGGCCATCGGCCTGGCGGTGCGCGGGCGGCCGGTGCTGCAGTTGGGGTTGCTGCTGCCGGCGGCCAGCTTCGGCGGCTTCCTGGTGGCCGCCTGGATGGCGACCAAGGTGGTGGCGCTGTGACCGCGCGCCGCGAGTTCTGGCCCCTGCTGCTGGCTGCTGCCTTGCTGGCCGCCTACCTGGCCGTGCTGAGCCGCCCGGCCGAAGTGGGTGAGCGCTACCGCCTGTTCTTCATCGAACGCGCCGTGCGCGCCTGGAACAACGGCCAGGACCCGCTGCTTCGCCTGGGCGAGCGCCTGGACTTTCGCCAGGAGCTGCCGCAGCGTTCGCTCGACGGCTGGAGCGTGGCCGAGCCCGCTGGCACCTGGACCCAGGGGCGCCGCGCCGGCCTGACCCTGCACCTGGCTCCGGGCGAAAACCCAGGCCGCCTGCTGCTGGACCTGGAACCCTTTCTGGCCCCGCAGCGCGGCCTGGATGCCCAGCCCCTGATCGTGTTCCTCAACGGCCAGCGCCTGGGTGAATGGGCGGTGCAGGGGCCGCAGACCCTGAACCTGGCGCTGCCGCCCGGCAGCGGGCCGTTGCTGCGCCTGCGCTTCGAGCTGCCGCGTGCGCAATCGCCGCGGGTGCTGGGCGTTTCGCCCGACGGGCGCGCGCTGGCGCTGCGCTTTCGCTGGCTGCAGATCGAGTGATCAGGCCGCGCCGGCGTAGCCGTTCTGCCGCCAGGCCTCGAACACCGCCACCGCCACCGCGTTGCTGAGGTTCAGGCTGCGCTGCGCCGGCCGCATCGGCAGGCGCAGCCATTGCGTGGCGTCAATCTGCGCCCGCACGGCCGGGTCCAGGCCGGCGGATTCGCTGCCGAACACCAGCCAGTCGCCCGGCTGCCAGGCCGGCTCCTGAAAGCCACGCTGACCGCGGGTGGTGAAGGCGAACAGGCGCGCGGGGTCGGGCTGCTCGGCTTGTGTGAAGGCGGCCCAGCTGGGGTGCACGCGCAGCTCGGCGTACTCGTGATAGTCCAGCCCGGCGCGCTGCAGCAGCTTGTCTTCGAGCGAAAAGCCCAGGGGCTCGATGAGGTGCAAACGGCAGCCGGTGTTGGCGGCCAGGCGGATCACATTGCCGGTGTTGGGTGGGATCTCGGGGTGGACGAGGACGATGTTGAACATTCAGTCAGGCATGCGGGTCAGGGGTTCGGGCCACCACCCAGGCTTGCACGCTGGCGGCGCCATGGCGCTGCAGCTCCTGCGCCAGCGCGGCCACGGTGGCGCCGGTGGTGAGCACATCATCGACGATGGCCCAATGCCCGCCGCGTACTGGCGCACCGGTGGCCAGCGCGAAGGCACCGCGCAGGTTGGCCTGGCGCTGCGGCCGGTTCAGCTGAGTTTGCGTGGGCGTGTCGCGCAGGCGCAGCAGCCAGTCGCGCTGCACCGGCAGGTTCAGGCGGCGGCCCAGGGCCCTGGCCAGTTGCTCGGCGGGGTTGTGGCCGCGTGCGCGCAGTCGCGCCTCGTGCTGGGGCACGGGCAGCAGGGCTTGGGGGCGGGGCAGGTGCTTGGGAGGCTCGGGTAGCAACTCGGCCAGGGCCACGGCGGCGCCCAGCTCGCCGCGGTACTTCAGCGCTTGCAGCAGGCCGTCCCAGGGGGCTTGGTAGTCCACCGCGGCCAGGCAATGCGTCAGGCCCAGGGGTTCCTGCAGGCAGTGGCCGCACAGCTGGCTGTGCGTGCCGGGCGGCAGGGGCAGGGCGCAGCCGCTGCAGCGCGGCAGGGGGCGGGCGAAGGCGCTGCGGCAATCGGCGCAGATGCGCGCGCCGTTCCAGCCCAGGCAGACCCAGCAGCCGCCGGGCAGGGGCCAGGCGCGGGGATGCAGGCGCTGCAGCAGGCTCATGCGGGGAGCTTAGCGATACTGCCGCGGTGAGCCTGAACCCCCCTGATCCCCGTGCCCTGGCGCGCCAGGCGCGCCGCTTGGCCAAGTTGGGCGAAACGCCCTGGCTGTCGCAGATCCTGGCCGCCCGCATGGCCGAGCGCTTGGACTGGATCAAGCTGGACGCGCAGACCGTCGTGTTCTGGCAGGGCCTGCTGGGCGGCGGCCAGGCGGCGCTGCGGGCGCGCTACCCGCAGGCCGAGATCCTGTGGGCCGAGCCCGATGCGGCCGAGGCGGCGCAGCACCTGCTTCGTGCGCCCTGGTGGCAGCCGTGGAAGCGCAGCGCGGACCGCGTGCTGGCGCCCGAGGCGCTGCCGCCGGGTGGCGCGCAGATGCTCTGGGCCAGCCTTGGGCTGCTGGGCCAGGCCGAGCCCGATGCCTTGTTCCGCCGCTGGGCCCAGGCGCTGGCGCCGCAGGGCTATCTGCTCTTCTCCACCCTGGGGCCGGACAGCTTCAAGGAACTGCGTGCCCTCTATGCCAGCCAGGGCTGGGGCGCGGCCACGCCGGCCTGGATCGACCTGCACGACCTGGGCGACGCCCTGCTCAAGGCGGGTTTTGCCGACCCGGTGATGGACCAGGAGCGCATCACCCTGACCTGGGCCGATGCCGAGACCCTGTGGCGCGAGCTGGCGGCACTGGGCGGCAACCTGGCGCCGGACCGCTGCGCCGGCCTGCGCACGCCGCGCTGGAAGCAACGCTGGCTGGCGGCCGCGGCCGAGCATCTGCGCCAGAGCGATGGCCGGCTGGCGCTGACGCTGGAGTTCGTCTGCGGCCACGCATTGAAGGCTGAGCCGCGCGTGCCAGGCGAGGCGAGCGTGTCGCTCAGCAGCCTGAAGGACCAGCTGGCGCAGCGGCGCAAGTCCTAAGAAGCTGCGAGGCGCTCGGCCACATGGCGCACCAGGGCGCGCGCCTTGGTGCCGGCGGTGGCGGCGGGCAGGGTCAGAGCCTGGATCTGCTCGCCCTCGGCGATGGGCAGCTGCCAGCCAGGCAGCAGGTCCACCAGCCGGCCGGCGGCCAGGTCGGCGCGCACGCAGTAATCCGGCGCCAGCACCACGCCCGCGCCCTGACGGGCCAGCTCGATCAAGGCGTCCATCGAATCGCCGCTGAAGCTGGGCTGCAGCTCGACCTGCTCGGTGCGCCCGTCCACATGGCGCCACAGCAGGGGCACGGCATCCGGCGCGTTGCCGAACAGCAGCAGGGGCTGCTGCTGCAACTCGGTGGGTGATTGGAGCGCCGGGCCCGGCGCCGCATAGGCCTTGATGCGAAAGCGCAGCACCGGCTGCGCCACCCAGTCCTGCGGCGGCTTGCGGGTGATGCGAAAGGCCACATCCACGCCCTCGCGCAGCAGGTCGACACGGCGGTCGGTGAACAGCAGGTCGAGCTGGATGCCGGGGTGCAGGCGGCGGAACTCGGCCAATAGCGGCAGCAGCACATGCTGGCCGAAGGTGGCCACCGCCGTGATGCGCAGCTGGCCCTGCAGGCCCTGGGCGTCACGGCGCAGGCTGTGGCGGGCGGCCTCGGCTGCCTCGCGCACGGCCTGGGCGCGTCGGGCCAGCTGGCGGCCGGCGTCCGTCAGGCCCAGCGAGCGGGTGGTGCGTGCCAGCAGGGCCTGGCCCACCTGCTCCTCCATCGCCGCCACGCGGCGGCTGATGGCTGCGCGCGTCAGGCCCAGCTGGCGCGCGGCCTGCGCAAAGCTGCCGGCCGCGGCCACGCGGGCGAACAGCTCCAAGGCGTTCGCGTCCAGCTCGTTGCGCTGGCGCCGCAGGGTGACGGCGGAAAGGGCCTCTGCAGCCTGTTTTGTTGATCTCATGTAACCAGTGTGTGGATCGACGGCCATCTAGTCAACAAAGAGTCTCGTTTCTAGCATTCGCCCACCGTTTCCAGACCGAGATCGCCATGCACGCCCAACTCACCCGCCCCTCCTGGCCCCAGCTGCTGGGTTCGCCCAATCTGGCCCTGCTGCAGGCCGCGCTGCCCGGGGAGGAGCCGAGTGCGATCGAGGGCTTGAACCTGGCCTTTGCGGCGGCCGATGGCGCGCTGCTGCACGGCCGCGTGTTCGAGCCTCAAGGGGCGGCGCGTGCCGTGGCCGTGCTGGCGCCGGCCACTGGCGTGCCCCAGCGCTACTACCAGGCCTTTGCGCAATGGCTGGCCGCGCGCGGCTATGCGGTGCTGAGCTTCGACTACCGCGGCATGGGCGCTTCCCGTGCTGC
Source organism: Inhella proteolytica (assembly GCF_016093275.1). Lineage (GTDB taxonomy): Bacteria > Pseudomonadota > Gammaproteobacteria > Burkholderiales > Burkholderiaceae_C > Inhella > Inhella proteolytica. Next base: position 60,529 of record NZ_JAEDAK010000015.1, on the reverse strand, counting down.
CGGAACGGGCCGGGCCTCGATGCGCGATTGGATTCGCCTGGACCTTTCCGCCGCCCTGGCTGCCGCGCGTGAACGCGCCGGGCGCGGGCCCCAGCGCCTGCCCATCCTCTGGGTCGGGCACTCGCTCGGCGGCAACGGCTTGCCGATGGTGGAGGGCCTGGCGCACCTGGACGCCGCCATCACCGTGGGCTCGCAGTTCGGTTACTGGGGCCTGTGGCCGGCGGGCTGGCACCGCACCGTCACCCGGGTGTTCTTCTCCCACTGGGTGCCGCTGTGCGTGCGCGTGACCGGCCGCCTGCCCGGCTGGGCCCTGGGGGGCGGTGAGACCCTGCCGGGCCCCGCCGCCATGGACTGGAGCCGCTGGGGCCGCTCGGCCGGTTACTTCACCGACGACCCGGCCTGCCGCGACTGGTACCGCCCGCAGGATTTCCAGGGCCATCTGCAGCTCTGGAGCGTGGCCGACGACCTGACCTATGGCCCCGCGCCCGCCGTGGACGCACTGGCGCGCTGCTTCGAGCATGCGGGTGAGCGCGTCGAGCGCATCCATCTGCATCCGCAGGAGATCGGTCTGAAACGCCTGGGCCACTTCGGCCCCTTCCGCCGCGCGGCGGGTGAGCGCCTGTGGCCGCTGTTGTTGGAGCGGATCGAGGCGAAGGTGCCGGCGCTCAGTCCGGGGTGCTGAGAGCCGGAACGCCGTCCAGCACGCGCCAACCCTGTGCCCATAACGCCTGGACGGCGCGCGTTTGCAGTTCGGCCTGCAACTGCTGCGGCGCGGTGCCGGCGCGTGCATGCCAGGCCGGGCTGAGCCACTCCAGCCCACCTTCTGCGCGGCAGACCGCCAGACGCCAGGCCGGGGTGTGGCGGCTGCCTTCTTCGGCCAGCACACCCAGCCAGTCGCCCGGGCCGATGCGATGCGCCAGCTTGAGCAAGGTGAGGGCGTCAGCGGCTGCGGCCAGCGGCAGGACCTGGTCGGCCAAGGGACCGATCAGGTAGCGGTTCAGGCTGGGGCGGTTGTCGCTGCGAGCCGCCGGTGCGGCGAAGGCATGGCGCTGGGCCAGGCAGCGGTCGAAAGAGGCAAGACCTTGCATGAATGAAAAACTCCGTGAGCCCAAGGACCGGCGTTTGCCGGCCCGGGCTTCACGGAGCCGCAACGCTTTAGCCGTACTTGTTAACCGCCCGCAAGTAGTTGGTAAATCGGCGGTGCTGGGCGCGCAAGGCGAACAGCGAGCGCGCAGTGTAGAGGTGCCTGCGCGCTTGGGGAAAGAAGGCTGTCAGACCTTTTTCACGAACTCCGACTTCAGGCTCATCGCCCCGATGCCCTCGATGCGGCAGTCGATGTCGTGGTCGGCATCCACCAGGCGGATGTTCTTGACCTTGGTGCCCACCTTGACCACCAAGGACGAGCCCTTGACCTTGAGGTCCTTCACCAAGGTGACGGTGTCGCCATCGGCCAGCACATTGCCCACGGCATCGCGCACCACGCGGGCTTCGGGCTCGGAGGCTGTGGCAGCCTGCGCCGACCACTCGTACGCGCATTCAGGACAGATGAACTGATCACCGTCCTGGTAGGTCAGTTCGGAATGGCACTGGGGGCAGGCGGGCAGGGTGTTCATGGGCGGCGCGAGGAAGAAAAAGCCCCCAGCCACTTGCGCCGCTGAGGGTTTTGATTTGGCTCCTCGACCTGGCCTCGAACCAGGGACCTACAGATTAACAGTCGAACGAAGCGGGGAGGCAGCTGCGAGGTAAGTGTAAGAGCCGTAACTGCTGCACTCTTTTGGTGGTCGTGAGACTCCTGGATGAGAGCCGGTATCGAGCCACCATAAAGACGTGAAGGAGGCTGATTTGGCGGCCAACTTGTTGTTGGTTAACAGGAATTCTGAAATTCGAGCCGAGCAGCGTTCGACGGTCGGGCCCACTGTTCGACGGAATCGCCCGAAGATGGAAAAGGGCCCTGGCAGCCAGCGGCGCCGCTTGCAGCAGGGCATCCAAGTCGATGGTGCAGAACTTCCCGCCTAGGCGACTCGTTGCAGGGGCGGGCGCTCCTGCAGCACAGAAGCAGCTTGCACCGCCTGTACCAATCCGGCATTTGACAAATGGGCGTACCGCATCGTCACCTTCGGGTCAGAGTGCCCAAGGATCGTCTGCACGCTCGTAAAGCGTTCGACCGTTTTCCACGAGCAAGCTGGCGAAGTTGTGTCGCTGGTCGTGAATGCGCAGGTGTCTGCGGCCAGCGGACGCAAAAGGATTTCATCCGTTCTCGCGAATGAGGCTCTGTGTTCCATGCCCCCGAGCCGGAGGCCTCGGGTTCACTATGGCAGGGGCGGGGTCCACCCCTTTTGGTTTCAGCTGCGGTGACGACGCGATGCAGCGGCGCCGACGAGTCCGAGGCCGACCAGCGCGAGTGTCATCGGCTCAGGGACATGGGAGATAACCAGCAGATTGTTTGCGCCTTCGATAGCGGGACCTTGGGTGAAGCCATTCTGGAAACCCAAGCCGTCGGCGTGGAAATTGGCAAGGTTGAAGTCACCCACCAAGTCGTAGTGCAGATCGATCTGGTCGCCGATCAACCACGCGGTGGAGGAAACGGTCCAAACCGTTTCGCCGTACACACCGGTCAAGTCATAAACGCCGGAGATGCCCTGCTTTGTTGGGCCGCTGACGGACACGGACGACGCGGCGCCGTTGAACGAATTGATCCAGTCCAAGCTGGGGTCGGAGACGTGGCCGAAACCGAACTGGTGGTGGTAGCCGGAACCCTGAACGGTGATCGTGCCGATGATGTCGAACGAGATATGCGTTGAGGTCGCCGACAGGTTCTGGATCACGACATCAGCATGCGCGGCCAGTGTTGCGCAGGTGAGCGCCAAAACGCTGGCAATCCTATTGAGCTTGATCATCCCGGACTCCTTGTTTGGTAGGGCCTCTCGCAAAAGCAGGAGTCATGCCAGCTCTGTCAATCTCATAGCTGACAGCTGTTTGCATCGTTGAGGCGAGGGAATTTAGGGCGATGCCGTAAGGAGTTTCGACAGGGTGATGGGCTGTCCGTCATTCTCCAAAGGGGACGGGCTCCCCTCGTTTAGCTTGGTACGGCAGGGGGGCAGGTTAAAGGAGGCAGAGGTTGTGGCGCTGGAGTCGGTTGATGACATCCACAACTTTGCCGAGCAGTTGAAAGCGACAGCGGCGTCCTATGGAGCCGGCGAAAGCTGAGGGCCTGAAGACGCTGGGCATCAAACTTCGGAAGCGCGCAAAGAAAAACCCCCAGCCGCTTGCGCCGCTGAGGGTTTTGATTTGGCTCCTCGACCTGGGCTCGAACCAGGGACCTACGGATTAACAGTCCGGCGCTCTACCGACTGAGCTATCGAGGAATCGATCTGTCCGGCCGCCAATCGGTTGCGACGGCCTTCAAATACAAACGCACCTGAGCGGGATGCACAAGGTGCGTTGTCTGATTGTGTTCGCTGGGTTGGCTCCCCGACCTGGGCTCGAACCAGGGACCTACGGATTAACAGTCCGGCGCTCTACCGACTGAGCTATCGGGGAACAGCGAAGACCGCGAGTATAGACTGTTTTTTTGAAGGTCTACAAGAGGGCGATCAGAGCGCGAGGCTCAAACCAGCCTTCCACACGCGCGGCGCCAGCGGGAACAGATAGCTGTGCCCAAAGCTGTACGGGGCTTCCTTCCAGGCGCGCTGGTTGGTGGCGTTGTCCACGCCGAGCTGCCAGGTCCACTGCTGGGTGCCGACCGCATGCTGATAGCGCGCGCTCAGGTCCAGGCGGGTCCAGGAGGGTAGTTCGATCGAGTTGTCCGGCAGCACGGCGCGGCGGCCCTCGTGCACCAGGTTCGCCTGCAGGCGCAGAGCCTGCAGCACCTGCTGGTGCACGCCCACGCGGTAGGAGCGCGCCGGCACGTTCACGGGGCGCAGGCCGTTGACGCCGACCTGCGTCGAGCCCTCGCGGCGGGCCTGCAGCCATTGCGCCGAGCCCACCAGGCCGCCACCCTGCCACTTGAAGTCCGCTTGAGCTTCAACACCGCGGTGGCGCGCCTCGCCGTCCACACGGCGCTCGCAGCTGTTGGCGGCGCTGCAGCTGCCCAGGTCGGCCCAGACCGGCCGCTGGATCTGGAAGGTGGCCAGGCTCCATTCCACGGTCTGGCTGCCGGCCTTCAGACCGGCTTCGAGCTGGCGGCTCTTCAGCGCCGGCAGTGCGCGGCCGGCGTTCTGGTAGCGGCTGCGGTTGGGGATGACTTCGCTCTCGATGCCCTGGCCCCAGCTGGCGTAGACGCGCAGGTCCGGCGCCAGCGCCCAGCTCGCACCCAGCCAGGGGGTGGTGAAGGACTGCGTGTAGTTCGTGGCACGCGAGCCATCGGTGCGCACGGCCTCGCGTTCGATGCGGCTGTGGCGCAGGCCAGCGAAGAGCTCGAGCGCACCGATCTGTACCTGGTCGCTGAAGGCGAGTTCACGGTTGCGCTCGTCGCGGTGGGTGTTCTCGTCGGTCAGGCTGGGGTCGGGCTGGCTGGGCGTGGGCTGGAACACCGAGCCATAGCCGACCCAGTTGTAGGCCTGGCGCTGGAAGCGCGCCTCGTAGCGGCTCAGCAGGGCTTCGGCGCGAAGCTGGTGCGTCAGGCCGCCCAGCTGCACGCGGCCGTCCACGGCGGCGCGCAGGGCGTCGGTATCGCGGCGCTCGTTCTCGCTGCGGAAGTCGTAGAGGTCGAAGCTGCCGTCGCTGCAGTAGCGGCTGTAGTCGTCCTCGCTCGGGCAGCCGAAGGGGAAGGCGACGCGGTCGTCATTGCGGGCGCGCTGCACGCCGGCCTGCAGGAGCAGGTTCCAGTCGGCGTTCAGGCGCTGGCGCAGGCGCAGGGTGGCGAAGTCGTTGTCCAGCACCACCGGCAGGCGCCAGCTGGCCTCATTCAGGTTGCGGCGGATGTCGACGCTTTCGATGCTGGGCAGGCGGTTGCCCAGCAGGCTGAAGCCGGGTTGGCTGGGTTGGCTGTGCTGGCTGCTCTCAACTTCCGCTTCCAGCAGGGTGTCGGCGCCCAGGCGCCAGTCACCCGCCAGGGCCAGGCCCTGTTGGCGGCCGCGGCTGTTGTGCAGCCAGGGGTCCAGCTCGGCGGCGGCCAGGTTCACGCGCAGGCCGAATTCCTTGCCCCAGCGCTTGGTCCAGTCCAGCGCCAGCGCGCGCGAGTTGTGCTGCTCCCAGCTCAGGCGCAGGTCCAGGCGGTCGGCGTCCGGGCGCTTGACGACGAGGTTCAGCAAACCCCCAGGCGCACTGGTGCCGGCTTGCAGGCCGCTGCTGCCTTTGAGGAGTTCGAGTGCGGCCTTGTTGAACAGGTCCAGCCCGGTCTCGCCATTGATGGGCAGGCCCTCGCGGCGCAGGTTGAAGCGGGTGTCCAGCTCGTAGCCGCGCACGCGCAGCTGGGTGTAGTAGCCGATGCTGTTGTAGCTGTCGCTCACCGAGGCATCGAGCTTGGGCAGTGCGCCCAGGCCGTCCAGCCCGAGGTCTTGCAGGCGCTCGGCGTCGATGCGCAGGGCCTGCAGCGGCAGGCGGGCGGCGGGGGTGTCGCCAAAGCCGCCCAGGCTCACGGGGGCGTTGGCGTTGCGGCCGCTGACGGAAACGGTGGGGAGCTGCTGCTGGGCCTGCGCTTGCAGGGCCAGGGTGAGCAGAGCGAAAGGAAGGGCGTACTTCGGTGTCATTGCCATCGGTGGTGATGGCAGGGGGCGGGCAGGGCGCCGCGGGCGCCTTGGCCACGCTTCCCTGCGCGAGGATTACCTCAATCAGGTTCCAAGGGTTTGTCTCAGCCGGCGGCAAGGCCACCAGCACCCCTAGCGTGGGTCGCGCTCGGGAAGATCCCGATGCGCGAAGCCGCAGATTGTAGGGCGCGGCGTTTCCGCGCCCGGTTCAGCGCGGCTGGAACAGCAGGCGATCGACGAGATCGCGGCGCAGGGCCGGCTGGCTGGGCAGGTGGTCGAGGAGGGCAATGGTGCGGTCGCAGGACGCGGCGCCATCGCGCACCGGGGCATCCGGCGCGTCGGCCCATAGCCGGCTCAGCATGCCGATGGCGGCCGAGCCCACCGAGCGCTCCAGCACTTCCATCTCGAGCGGGCTGGGCGGCTTGGCGCGCCAGCTCTTGGCGGCGCTGCCGGCCGCGTCCAGCAGCCACTCGCTCTCACGCACCTGCAGGGGCAGGGGCAGTTGCTGGCGCACGCCCAGTCGGCCGTCCAGCAAGTCCCTGCAAGGCAGGCGCTCGCCGCGCTTGGCCGGGGCTTTCAGGGACTTCAGTTGTTCGGCCACCAGTTGCACATAACGGCGGCGCAGCACGGCATCGCTGCCGCCAATCAGCGCGGGCATCAAGGTGGCCAACTGGGGCATGGCGGCGGCTTGCACCTCTTGGTCCGAAGCGCCTTCGACATGGGCGGCTCGGACGCGCGTGGCCACTGCGGCCAGGGTGCCGGGCGCGTGTTGCTCCAGGGCCTCCCAGACCGGGTGCTGATGCAGTGCATCCTTGTACTCGGCCTCGGACGAACCGATGGGGGGCAGGTCGATGGCCAGGGTCTCGGGCAGCGGAGGGATCAGGCGGTGCAGCAGCAGGTCCTTGCGCGGCGCAAACCAGATGCTGTGCGAGGGCGTGCTCAGGGTCTGCTCGATCAGCGGCTCCGGCAGGCCGAGCTTGCGGTAGATGCGGGCTAAATCCTGGTTGGCCAGTTCGTCGATGACGGGGTTGTAGGTGCCCGTGCTGGCGCGGTGGAAGCCCAGTTGCGCCCCGTTCATCACCTGGCGCGGCTCGCCAGCCAGGAACAGCAGGGTGCAGGCGCTGGCACAGGTGCCCACCACCCGGCTGGAGTGGCCATGCTTCTTGAGCGCCTCGGCCATCTTCTCGGCCTCGCGCACACGCCCGCCGGGCGAGCTGAGCTCGATGCGGCGCAGGCCCTTGGCGCGCTCGCTGGCCAGCAGGGTGCGCAGGCGCTCGCCGTCACCCAGTCCGATGGTGCCCTCCAGCTTCAGGCTGCGGCCGTCGTCCGACAGGCTCAGCGTGGCCTGGCCGATGGGGTCGATGCCGCGCGCCATCTGCCAGAACGAGCCGACCTGGGGCAGGAAGCCGAACAGCACGGACACGATCAATTGCAGGGCACCCAGGCCCAGGGTCAGGCGCGCAAGGAAGCTCCACAGGCCCGAGCCACCGTCCTCGCGGTAATGGCCTGCCGCGCGCCAGCCGCCCACCACGCACCAGGTGTCCAGCAAGATCAGCAGGGGCACGCCGATCAGCAGCACGATGGCGCTGACCTGCAGCGAGTCACCCTTGGCGCTGATCCAGGCCATCAGGCCGGTGAGCAAAAAGGCCAGCGGCGAGGCCACCAGGATGTTGTTGACCCAGTAGCTGCGCACCAGGCTCTGCTCGCCGCGCCAGTGGCTGGCGAAGTAGCCGGGTCGCTCGGGTCTGAATGGGGTCTGCGCGGCCGGGCCGCGCGTGGAAACCGGGTTCATGTGGGCTGCAGCCTCCCTCAGGCTCTTGTGGAATCCAGAAACGGCAACGCCGCCCCTCAGGGCGGCGTGCTCTTTTTATTCTTCTGTCCGGCTCAGTCGAACACCGGCGTCTCGACGCCCAGCACCTTGTGCAGCTTCGGGCTGGTGGTCGTGTACTGCAGGTGCACACGCTTCTCGGGGTTGATGATGGGCATCGCCCCGAAGGCGGCGAGGGCCGCTTCGTGGAAGCCGCTGAGGATCAGCTTCTTCTTGCCCGGGTAGGTGTTGATGTCACCCACCGCGAAGATGCCCGGCACCGAGGTGCTGAATTTTTCGGTGTCAACCAGGATCTGCTTGCGCTCCAGCGCCAGGCCCCACTCGGCGATCGGGCCCAGCTTGGGGCTGAGGCCGAAGAACACCAGCACCTCGTCGCAAGGCACCACGCGGGTGACGCCGTCACCGCCGGTGACCTTCACGCCCTTGAGCAGGCCGTCCTCGCCCTCGTCCAAATCAGTGACCTGGCCGACGATGAATTGCATCTCGTACTGCTCGCACAGCTCGCGCATCTTGGCCACCGAGGCCGGCGCGGCGCGGAAGCCATCGCGGCGGTGCACCAGGATCACGCTCTCGGCCTTGTGCGGGTTGCCATCGGCATTGCCGGCGCAGAAGTTCAGCGCCCAGTCGAGCGCCGAGTCGCCACCACCCACGATGACCAGATTCTTGCCGGCGAACTGGCTCGGATTCTTGACCCGGTAGTGCACCTGGCTGCTCTCGTGCTTGTCGATGCCATCGACCTTCAGCGTGCGCGGCTGGAACGAGCCCACGCCGCCGGCGATGAAGATGGTCTTGGTGAGGAACTGCGTGCCCTTGCTGGCGGCGACGAAGAAGCGGCCGTCTTCCTGCTTCTCCACCGTGGTCACTTCCTGACCGAGGTGGAAGGTCGCGCCGAAGGGCTCGATCTGCTTGAGCAGGTTGTCCGTCAGTTCCTTGCCGGTGACGACGGGCAGGGCCGGGATGTCGTAGATCGGCTTGTCGGGGTAGAGCTCGATGCACTGGCCGCCCGGGTAGGCGAGCGAGTCAATGATGTGCGCCTTGATTTCGAGCAGGCCGAGTTCGAAGACCTGGAACAGGCCCACGGGGCCGGCACCGACGATGACGGCGTCGGTCTCGATGACGCCGGCGTGAGGAGTAGCTTGGTCCATTACTTGATCAACTCGGGGAGCTTCCCGGTCTTGTCCTTCCAGTCATCCGCATCGGGCAGCGGGGCCTTGCGCTTGGTGATCGAGGGCCATTTCTTGGCCAGATCGGCATTCAGCTTGATCATGTGCTGCTGGTCGCCGGGCACGTCCTCTTCGGGGACGATGGCGTTCACCGGGCACTCGGGAATGCAGACGGCGCAGTCAATGCACTCGTCCGGGTCGATGGTCAGGAAGTTCGGCCCTTCCCGGAAACAGTCCACGGGGCAGACATCGACGCAATCGGTGTACTTGCAGCGGATGCAGGCTTCGGTAACGACGTGGGTCATGGTGGCGTGGCTCGCGCTGGGTAGGGCAAAGCCGGCGATTTTAGGTGGTGGGGAGGGTTTGCCTGGAGGGCTGCTTTGACTTGGCGCAGAGGCCATGCGGGTTTGCCAGGGCCAGCGGCCTGGCGCCCACGCCCACCGTGACGACCGTGGGTCGGCCGCGGTGCAGCAGGGTGGCCGCCGGCAGGTCCTGCAGCGCGTGGCTGCTGGACAAGGCATCGGCACAGCCGGCGCGGCTGACGACCAGTGTGGGCGTTTCCGCTGCCCAGCCCGCGGCCAGCAGGCGGCGCTGCAGGGCGGCGAGCTGCTTGCCGGCCATGTAGAAGACCTCGGTGTCGGCACTCTTGCTGGCGATCAGCTCGCCAGCTTGCGTCATGGCGGTGCTCAGCGCCACGCTGCGGCCGGCGCCACGCCGCGTCAGAGGGCGCTGGGTGTGCGCGGCCGCGGCCAGCGCGGCGGTCACGCCTGGCACCACCTCGGATTCAATACCGGCCGCGGCCAGGGCTTCGAGCTCCTCTTCCAGGCGGCCGAACACCGAGGCGTCGCCGCCCTTGAGGCGCACCACCAGGGTGTTCTCCATCGCGTGCTGCACCAGCAGGGCGTTGATCTCGGTCTGCTTCACGGCATGCGCAAAGCCGCGCTTGCCCACGTCGATCCAGCGGGCGTTTGGCGCAAAGGCGCGCAGCGCGGGGTCGGTCAGGGCGTCGAACAACACCACCTCGGCGGCGCCCAGGCGCTGCACGCCGCGCAGGGTGATCAGGTCGGCGGCGCCGGGGCCGGCGCTCACGAAGGCCACACGTCCCATCACCAGTCCTCCTCGGCCGGCGCGGCGGCCGGCAGGTCCACCAGCAGGGCGCCGCTGGTGCGGTGGCTGGCGGGGTCGACGACGATGAGCGCGCCACCCACCCGGTTGAACTCGAAGGGCTCGACCGGCAACTCGTGCTGCACCTCCATCTGCACGCGGCCGATGGCGTTGACGCCGAGTTCGTGCGCGTCGCGCGCCTCCAGGCTGTGGATGTCCAGCACCGAGTCGATGGCGGCGATGCGCGCCTGCACCCAGCGGTTGCCGTGGCGCACCCAGTACTTGCGGCCGGGCTTGGCGGGTTCGGTGTCCAGCCAGGCCAGCGTGGCCGGGAAGCGGTTCTGCAGCTGGGCCTTGCCCGGGTGGGCAATCCAGTCGCCGCGGCTCACGTCGAGCTGGCGGTCCAGGATCACGCCGACGGATTCACCGGCCTGGCCCCGCGCCACGTCCTCGGCGGCGCGGCGCAGGCCGGCCACCACGGCCTTTTGGCGGCTGGGCAGCACCTCGATCTCGTCGCCCACCTTCACCGCACCGTGGGCGATGCGGCCCCAGAGCACGCGTGGCTGGAAGCCCGCGCCTTCGCTCTGGTAGGCATCCTTCTGTACGTACTGCACCGGCAGGCTCAGCGGCGCGTCCACGCGCTCCTGCACGCAGGGCAGGCCTTCCAGCACCTGCAGCAGCGAGGGGCCGTTCCACCAGGGCGCATCCAGCGGCTGGGTGACGTTGTCGCCGCGCAGCGCGCTTACCGGCACGGTGGCGGCCACCTCCAGCCCGGCGGCCTGGGCAAAGGCCTCGAGCGCGCGCTTGACCTTGGCAAAGCCGGGGCCGGGCTGCTCGATGGCGTCGATCTTGTTGATCGCGAACACGATGCTGGGCACGCGCAGCAGCTGGGCCAGCAGCGAGTGGCGGCGCGTCTGCGCCAGCAGGGTCACCTCGGGCTGGCTCAGGTCCAGCTTGGTGATGTCCACCAGCACCACGGCGGCATCGCTGCCGGCCGCGGCCGTCACCATGTTGCGGGTGTACTGCTCATGGCCGGGGGCGTCGGCAATGATGAACTTGCGGTGCTTGGTGGCGAAGTAGCGGTAGGCCACATCGATGGTGATGCCCTGCTCGCGCTCGGCCTCCAGGCCATCGGTCAGCAGGCTCAGGTCGATGGGGCTGCCAGCGGCACGGCGCTCCAGGGTGTCGAGCTGGTCGGCCAGGATGGCCTTGCTGTCGAACAGCAGGCGGCCGATCAGGGTGCTCTTGCCGTCATCCACCGATCCGGCGGTCAGGAATCGCAGCGCTTGCATCAGAAGTACCCCTCTTTTTTCCGACGTTCCATGGACGCGTCCGAGGTGCGGTCGTCCATGCGTGTGGCACCGCGCTCGCTGATGGTCACCGTCAGCGTCTCGGTCACCACTTCGGCGGCATTGCGCGCCGGGCTTTCCACCGGGCAGGTGCAGGTCATGTCGCCCACGGTGCGGAAGCGCACTTCCACGGTCTCCACGGCCTCGCCATCCTGCGGCGGGGTCACGTCCGTCAGCGGCACCAGCAGGCCCTTGCGGCGCATCACCTGGCGCGGGTGGGCGTAGTACATCGGCGGCAGCGGGATGGCCTCGCGCTGGATGTAGAGCCACACATCCAGCTCGGTCCAGTTGCTGATCGGGAAGCAGCGGAAATGCTCACCGGGGCGGATGCGCGTGTTGAACAGCGTCCACAGCTCGGGGCGCTGTTCCTTGGGCTGCCATTGGCCGAAGGAATCGCGGTGGCTGAAGATGCGCTCCTTGGCGCGCGCCTTTTCTTCGTCGCGCCGCGCGCCGCCGATCAGGGCGTCGAATCGGTGCTCCTCGATGGTCTCCAGCAGGGTCACGGTCTGGTGGCCGTTGCGGCTTTCCAGCGGGTGCGCCAGACGGATCGTGCCCTTGGCGATGCTGTCTTCCAGATGGCCCACCACCAGGCGCTCGCCCATCTCGGCCACGCGCTGGTCACGGAAGCTGATGACCTCGGGGAAGTTGTGCCCGGTGTCGATGTGCACCAGCGGGAAGGGCAGCTGCCCCTTGAAGCCGCTGGGGTGCGCCTTGTCCTTGAGCTTGAAGGCCTTCTCGGCCAGGCGCAGCACCACGCAGCTGTCCTTGCCGCCGCTGAACAGCAGAGCGGGGCGCTCGAAACTGGCGGCCACCTCGCGCAGGATGAAGATGGCTTCCTCTTCCAGCGCGTCCAGATGGGCGTTGTCGACTTCGGCGATCAGGTGTTCGGGTTTCACAGCGGCATTCATGGTTTGACGTGCAGTCCGCATTCTTTGGTTGACTCCTCCCACCACCAGCGGCCGGCGCGGAAGTCCTCGCCCACGGCGATGGCGCGCGTGCACGGCGCGCAGCCGATGCTGGGCATGAACTGGTCGTGCAGCGGGTTGGTGGGCACCTCGAAGCGCTCGACGTAGGCCCAGACCTCGGTCCAGGTCCAGTCGGCGATGGGGCTGAGCTTGCGGCGTCCCTGGCCGTCGTCCTCGTCGAACGCCACCTCGGCACGGGCGCCCGATTGCTCGCGGCGCAGGCCGGTGATCCAGGCGCTGCGGCCCTTGAGCATGCGCGCCAGCGGCTCGAGCTTGCGCACACCACAGCAGGCCTTGCGCAGCTCGATGCTCTTGAACATCGCGTCCTCGCCCTCGCGGCGCACGAACTGGATGACCTGCTCGTTGACCGGCTGGAACACTGCCACTTCGCGGCCGTAGCGCTCGGCGATGCGCGGGATCAGGCCCAGGGTCTCGGCGTGCAGCTTGCCGGTGTCCAGCGTGGCGATGTCGATCGGCAGCTGGTGGCGGGCGATCAGGTCGGTGATGACCATGTCTTCCACGCCCAGGCTGCTGCTTTGCACCAGGCCATCGCCATGGCTGATGGCGGCATCGCGCAGGCGTTGCACGGCGGCGGCGATCTTGGCGTCGAGCTGCGGGCTCCAGCGCGCGTAGAGCGCAATGGCATTGCCGGTGGCCGGTGAGTTGGCCCAGGCCAGGCTGCTGACGGCGCTCATCGCGCTGCGCTCCGCAAGTAAGCCGGGCGCGCCTCATGCACATCACCCTGGTAGAAGCCTTCGGCAAAGAAGGCCAGCGCGCGGCGTGCGGCGTCCTGGCTTTGATCACCGCGTAGCTGGGCCTCGTCAAAGCCGGTGCGGTGCAGCAGCTGCAGCATGTCCACCAGCACCTCGCCACGGGCGCGGATGGCGCCGGCGAAGCGGTGGCGCGCGCGCAGCAGGCGGGCCTGGCTGTAGGCGCGGCCATCGGTCCACTTCGGGAAGTCCAGCACCACCAGGGCGATGCGGTTCAGGTCCGGCACCAGCTGGGTGATGTCGGCATCGTTCGGGAACTCGATGGCCACCGGCACGTCGGCGGGCCAATGGCCGCGCACGGCATGCCATTGCTCCAGGCTCAGCAGGCGGTGAGGGGCGGGGTCCGGGTCGGGCTTGGGGCCGTCTTCGCCGACGGCGTGTTGCCAGAGGTCGTGATGCGGGTCGATGAACTTCATGCTCGGTCTCAGGCGCGTGCGGTGGCGACACGGACCGCATTCGCGGCCGTTTTGAAGGGGTCCAGGCCGATGCGCTTCACGGTCTCGATGAAGCGCTCGCCAGCCTGGCGCTGGGCCTTGTAGGTCTCCAGCACGGCTTCCACTGCGTCGGCAATCTCGTCGGCCGCAAAGCTCGGGCCAATCACCTTGCCCGCCGTGGCCGGTCCACTCAGGGTGCTGCCATCGCTGCCGCCCAGGGTCAGCTGGTACCACTCGGTGCCGTCCTTGTCCACGCCCAGCACGCCAATGTGGCCGCTGTGGTGGTGGCCGCAGCTGTTGATGCAGCCGCTGATGTGCAGGTCGATGTCGCCCAAGTCTTCCAGCTCGTCCAGGTCCTGGTAGCGCTCGGCAATCGCCGCGGCCAGGGGCAGCGAGCGGGCATTGGCCAGCGCGCAGTAGTCGCCGCCGGGGCAGGCGATCTGGTCGGTCAGGCGGCCGGCGTTGGGCGTGGCGAATCCTGCTGCGCGCGCGGCCTCGAAGAGCTTGGCCAGATCGGCCTCGCGCACCCAGGGCAGCACGAGGTTCTGGCGGTGGCTGACGCGCAGCTCGCCCTGGCTGAAGCGGTCGGCCAGGGCGGCGGCGGCGTCCATCACATCGGCCGAGGTGTCGCCCGGGGCGATGCCCACGCGCTTGAGGCTGAGCGTGACGGCACGGAAGCCGCTGACCCGGTGCGCGTGCACATTGCGCGCCAGCCAGCGCTGGTAGGCGGGCTCGATGCTCAGGCGGCTGGGGTCGATGGCCGGGATGGCGCGCACATCGCTCGGGTCGACGAAGCAGGCCTTGACGCGCGCCAGCTCGGCCTCGGGGATCAGCTGCTCGTGCCCGCCCAGATCGCCGGCCAGGATGGCCTTGAACTCGGCATTCACGGCATCGACGAACTTCTGGCCCTCGGCCTTGACGAGGATCTTGATGCGCGCCTTGTAGAGGTTGTCGCGCCGGCCGGCCAGGTTGTAGACGCGCACGATGGCCTCGATGAAGACGAGGATCTGCTGCCAAGGCACGAAGGCGGCCACTTCGGTGGCAATGATCGGCGTGCGGCCCATGCCGCCGCCGACGAAGACCTGGAAGCCGACGGCGCCGGTAACGTCCTTCTTCAGCTGCAGGCCGATGTCATGCCAGAGGATGGCGGCGCGGTCTTCCTCGGCGCCGCTGACGGCGATCTTGAACTTGCGCGGGAGGTGGGCGAATTCGGGGTGCAGGGTGGACCACTGGCGCAGGATTTCGCAGTAGGGCCGCGGGTCGACGATCTCATCGGGGGCGATGCCGGCGAAGGCGTCGCTGGTGATGTTGCGGATGCAGTTGCCGCTGGTCTGGATGCCGTGCATGTCCACCGCGGCCAGCAGCTCCATCACCTCGGCGCTGCGGTCCAGCGGGATCCAGTTGTATTGCAGGTTCTGGCGCGTCGTGAAGTGGCCGTAGCCGCCCTGGCCCTTGAAGGGGCCTTCGCTGACGATGTCGTACTCGCGGGCGATCTTGGCCAGCTGGCGCAGCTGCGGGCTGCTGAGCTCGCCGTAGGGAATGGCGACGCGCAGCATGGGCGCGTGGCGCTGCACGTACCAGCCGTTCTGCAGGCGCAGGGGCCGGAATTCATCCGTGCCGAGCTGGCCCTTGAGGTGGCGCTCCAGCTGGTCGCGGTACTGCGCGGCGCGCTGATGGACGAAGTGGCGGTCGAAGGCGGTGTACTTGTACATAGTCTTAAGCCAGGGCCTTCCAGAGGTTGAAGGCGCTGATCAGCACGATGACCGATCCGACCAGGGCCAGCAAGGCCTTGGTGTGCAGGCGGGCGGTCAGCAGGGCGGCAAAGGGGGCGGCGAACAGGCCGCCGATGACCAGGCCGGCCACGGTGGTCCAGGGGCTCTGGTCGCCAATCAGCACGGCGAACACGCCGGCGCTGATGAAGGTCAGGAAGAACTCGGCCAGGTTGACCGAGCCGATGGTGAGGCGCGGGTCGTTGCCGGTGCCCACCAACGTGGTGGTCACCACTGGGCCCCAGCCGCCGCCGCCCACCGCGTCCAGGAAGCCGCCGGCCAGGCCGAGCTTGCCGACATGCTTGGGCTCTTCGCGGCGCGGCTTGATCTTGCGGAAGATCTTGCTGATCACATAGAGGCCCATCAGCAGCAGGTAGCCCGCCACAAAGGGCTTGATGGCCTTGCTGTCCACGCTGGACAGCAACCAGGCGCCGCCCGCCGCCCCCAGCATGCCCGGTACCAGCAGGCGCAGGAACAGGCTCTTGTTCACGTTGCCCAGCTTGATGTGGCTGATGCCCGAAACGCCGGTGGTGAAGACCTCGGCGATGTGCACCGCTGCGCTGGCCACCGCCGGGCTGCTGCCGCTGGCCAGCAGGAAGCTGGTGCTGGTGATGCCGTAGGCCATGCCCAGGGCGCCGTCCACCGTCTGGGCCAGCAGGCCCACCGCGGCGGCGGTCCAGAACTCGCGGCTGCTGAGCGCCTGGGCGATCAGTTCGAAGCCGCCGCTGTGGCCCACCGGCTGGTTGAAGAGGCGCGTGGCCAGCGCGATGGTCAGCGCCATCAGCAAAAACACCACCGACCACATGGCGTAGCGCAGCACCGGGTGCGCGCTGGCCTGGCCCGCGTGCGTGACGGCGTTTTCCAGCGGCGGCAGGCCGAGTTCGGCGTGCTCGGCATTCACCGGGTTGTTGCTGAGGTCGAGGTCGCGGACTTTCATGGAGGTCGCGACTCTAAGAATCCGAGCTTATTTCCGAAACTACTTTTTCGTTGGCTTTATATGCTCATTAAGAATATGAGGCCAAACGTTCCAGGGTGAGTGCCATGTCGCGCAGTCGCAGCGGCCAAGCGGCCGGGCCGGCGGCCAGCAGCTCGCGCAGGCGCGCGGCGTCGGCGGCCGGGTCGCCTGCGGTTTCCCAGAGCGGGTCCTCCACCGCCTCGCCGGGCGCCAGTTCCAGCGCCTGGCCGGCCTGCCAGGCCTGCAGGCTGGCCGGACGGCGCGGGTGCGGGTAGGCCTCGCCCTCGCAGCCCTTGAGCAGCAGGGCGGCGCCGCCATCTGCCGCCGTCAGCCGGGGCAGGGCCTGGCCCAGGCGGTCGAGGAAATCGCCATGCGTCACGGCCACCACGCGCACCGAGCGCCCGGGTGCCGGGTCCAACAGCTTGACCAGGGTGTGCGCGCTGTTGCGCAGGCCCAGCCGCGGGCGCAGGGCCATCAGCGCGTCCAGGCCCGGCGCCAGCGCGGCCGTGGGCAGCACGGCCAGGCGCTGCTGCGCCAGCGCGGCCTCGGCCGCGGCCGGGTGTGCGCACAGCGGGTGGCCCAGGGCCTGCAGCAGCTCGAAGGTGGCGCCGCGGGCGGCGCCGAAGTCGCTGCGGCCGTGGATCAGCACCGGCACGCCGCGGTTCGCGAGGTGCTGGGCCAGCAGCGGCATCAGATTGAGCAGCTTGCGCACGCCGTTCAGCGCCGGCAGCAGCACCAGGCGCGGCCCCGGCGGGGGTGTGAGGCGCTGCGTGCGCGCCTGCAGCGCCTCGGCAAAGCCCAGCAACTCCTCGACGGATTCGCCCTTGACGCGCAGCGCCAGCACGATGGCGCCGAGCTGCAGGTCCTCGACCTGGCCGTCCAGCATCGCGCCGAACAGCGCGGCGGCTTGGGCGCGATCGAGGTCGCGGGCGCCACGCGCACCGCGACCGATTTCCTTGATGAGGGCGGGCAGGTTCAGGGCTTCGTTCATGGCCGGCTCAGCATAGAGACAATCGCGCCCGCCATGATTCGTCGCCTGTTCAGCCTTTCTTTGCTGCTTGCCCTGCTGGCCTGCAGCAGCCCCCATCCCGTTCCCACCCCGCCGCCGGTCGAGCCCGTGCAGCCGCCACCGCCCAAGGTGCTGCGCGCGCCCAAGGTGGCGCTGGCGCTTGGGGGCGGCGCGGCGCGCGGCTTTGCGCATATCGGCGTCATCCAGGTGCTGGAGGAGGCTGGCATCAAACCCGATCTGGTGGTCGGCACCTCGGCCGGCTCCCTGGTAGCGGCGCTGTACGCCAGCGGCAAGAACGGCACCGAGATGGCGCGCCTGGCCGAGACCATGGACGAGGGCGCCATCACCGACTGGAGCTTCCCGCTCAAGGGCCTGATCAAGGGCGAGGCCCTGGCCCGCTATGTGCGCAGCCAGACCGGCGCGCGCCCGATCGAGCAGATGAGCCTGCCGCTGGGCATCGTGGCCACGCACCTGGCGGATGGCCAGGGCGTGATGTTCCGCACCGGCGACCTGGGCACCGCGGTGCGCGCCAGCAGCGCCGTGCCGGCCGTGTTCCAGCCGGTGGAGATCGGCGGCAAGCTTTATGTGGACGGCGGCCTGGTGGCGCCGGTGCCGGTGCGCTACGCGCGCCAGATGGGCGCCGAGGTGGTGATCGCCATCGACATCAGCTCGCCGCCCAACCCGCAGACCAAGACCGACCCCTTCAGCCTGCTGATGCAGACCGTGGCCATCATGGGCCGCTCGATCAACAGCCTGGAGTTGCGCGAGGCCGAGGTGGTGCTGCGCCCCGAATTGAACGGCGTGGCTTCGAGTGACTTCAGCGCCCGCATGCGTGCCGTGGCAGCCGGTCGGGCCGCCGCCCAGGCCGCCCTGACGCAACTGAAGAAGGCCGTGGCGCCGCGCTGAGTCTCAGCCCGCCAGATCCTCGGGCCGGTTGAAGTTCGCGAAGGCTGGTGCGGCATCGGCCGGCAGTTCCAGGGCCACGGCGCCGGCCTGCTGCAGCACCTGCAGCACGCGGCGCTGGCCGTTTTCCAGCGCGCGGCGGATCGGCCCTTCCAGGTCCACATGCAGCAGCGCGTGCGCCGGGTGCCAGCGCAGGCCCTCGGGCTCCTGCACGGCCGGCAGCACGGCCGGGGCTTGCGTCGCGCGTTGCCGCTCGCACAGGCGGCCGGCCAGGTCCGGCGGCAGGGCCGGCGCATCACAGCTCAGCATCCACACCCAGTCCAAGCCCTGGCCGCGCGCAAACGCCAGCGCCTGCAGCATGCCGGCCAGCGGGCCCTGGCCGCGCAGCGTGTCCGGGTCGGTCAGCAGCGGCAGGCCGCGGCTGCGGTAGTCGTCCAGGTGGCGGTTCACGCTCAGCGCCGTCGCAGCGATGTGCACGCCGGTCTGGCTGCGCAGACGCTCCAGCACCTGGTCCACCAGCGGCCGGCCGCGCCAGGTCAGCAGACCCTTGTCGGCGCCGCCCATGCGCCGGCCCTCGCCGCCGGCCAGCACCACCGCGGCGATGCGGGGCGGATCAGCCACCAATGAAGTGCATCTCCACGCGCGGCAGGCCGCTCACGCCTTCGCCGCGCAGCTGCGAGTAGCGGTCGGCCCGGCGCTGCCAATACGCGGCGATGACGCCCTGCAGCACCGCGTCGTCGCTGGCGCCATCGCGCAGCAGATGGCGCAGGTCGTGGCCCTGGTGGGCAAACAGGCAGTGGAAGACGCGGCCGTCGGTGGACAGGCGCGCGCGGTTGCAATCGCCGCAGAAGGCCTGCGTCACGCTGGAGATGAAGCCGATCTCGCCGGCGCCGTCCTCGTAGGCCCAACGCTCGGCGGTTTCGCCGGGCTGGCAGGGGTCGAGCGCGCGCAGCGGCCAGCGCGCGTGCACCAGCTGCTGCAGCTCGCGGCTGGGCACCACCTGGTCCATGCGCCAGCCATTGCTGCAGCCCACGTCCATGAACTCGATGAAGCGCAGCACCATGCCGCTGCCGCGGAAATGCTCAGCCAGGCGCAGCACCTCGTGGTCGTTCACGCCGCGCTGCACCACCATATTGATCTTGATCGGCGCAAAGCCCAGGGCCTGCGCGCTGGCAATGCCCTCCAGTACCAGGTCGACCGGGAAGTCGACATCGTTCATGCGGCGGAACAGCGCGTCGTCCAGCGCGTCCAGGCTCACCGTGAGGCGCTGCAGCCCGGCATCGCGCAGTGCCTGGGCTTGGCGGGCCAGCAGGGCGCCGTTGGTGGTCAGGGTCAGATCCAGCGGCCGGCCCTCGGGCGTGCGCAGCGCGGCCAGCTGGGCCACCAGTTGGTGCAGCTCGCGCCGCATCAGAGGCTCGCCCCCGGTCAGGCGGATCTTCTCCACGCCCAGGGCCACGAAGGCGCGCGCCGCGCGGGTGATTTCCTCGAAGCTCAGCAGCTCGGGCTGCGGCAGGAAGCGGTAGCCGGGGCCGAAGATTTCCTTGGGCATGCAGTAGCTGCAGCGGAAGTTGCAGCGGTCGGTGACCGAGATGCGCAGATCACGCAGCGGCCGGCCCAGGCGGTCGTGGGGGCGCGGCGTGGGCTCGGGGGGAAGCCGGCGCAGCAGGTGCAGCGGAATGCGCGTCTCATGCATGACGCCGGCGATTGTGGCGGAGCCCTCAGGCCCGCAGCTTGCGCAGGGTCAGTTCGTGGCCGTGGGCGCGCGGCGGGCGCCGGTGAAGCGGCGCTCCCAGTAGCTGTCGCGCATGTCTTCCACGCGCACCACGGCACCCGCGCGCGGGGCATGGATGAACTTGCCCTCGCCCACATAGATGCCCACATGCGAGAAGGTGGCGCGCATGGTGTTGAAGAACACGAGGTCGCCGGGGCGCAGTTCGTCCTTGCGGATGCTGAGCAGGTCGGTCAGGCGCGCCTGCTCGTCGGCCCGGCGCGGCAGCACCAGGCCCAGGCTGCGCTCGAATACGTAGCGGGTGAAGCCGCTGCAATCGAAACCCTGGGCGGCCGTGTTGCCGCCGCGGCGGTAAGGCACGCCCAGGAAGCCCATGGCGGCCCGCACCATGCCGGTGGCGCCTTCTCGGGCCTGGCCCAGCCAGTGGCTGGTTTCGCCGCCTTCGCCCGGCGGGCCCATCCAGCCCTGCTGAGCCAGGAAGCGCTCGATCGCCGCGCCGCGCGGGGCGCTGGCAGCGGTGGCCGGCGTGGGGGCGGCGTCGGGATGCGGAGGGCCGGCCGTGGGCGAGGCTTGCGCAGCCAGAGCGGCGCAAAGCAAGGTGATCGCCAGGGCAGGGCGTAGACGCATCCGCAACAGGGTGGGTTGGATCCGAGGCCCGGCCGTCGCCGGGGGCGGGTCCGGGCTCGTGCGAACCCGGCTTCGTGGGGGACGGGATCCCCCGAAAAGCGGCGGAGTTTGCCGGCCGGGGTGGCCGGGTGTCAAGATTTTCGACAGATTCAGCGGGTTTGTCGGCATGCGGTAAGTCCGGGGGCGGTCAGGCTCTTGTCAGCGCCAACGGCCTCTAATGACAGTGTTTGCAGCCAGGAGAGTGCCCATGCCCACCGCCGCCGACCCGACCGGCCGTTACGCCGAGTTTCACGCCCGTTCGCTGCGCGAGCCCGAGGCCTTCTGGGCCGAGCAGGCGGCCCTGATCGATTGGCAAGAGCCCTGGAGCCAGGTGCTCGATGCGAGCAAGCCGCCCTTTGCGCGCTGGTTTGTGGGTGGCCGCACCAACCTCTGCCACAACGCGGTGGACCGGCACGCCGCCGCCCACCCCGAGCGGCGCGCGCTGATCTGGGTCTCGACCGAGGTCGATCAGGAGCGCGAGTGGAATTTCGCCGAGCTGCAGCAGGAGGTTGAAGCCGCGGCGGCGATGCTGAAGCGGCGCGGCGTGGGCCGCGGCGACCGCGTGCTGATTTACTGCCCGATGGTGCCGGAGGCCGCCTTTGCCATGCTGGCCTGCGCGCGCATCGGTGCCATCCACTCGGTGGTGTTCGGCGGCTTTGCCAGCCACAGCCTGGCGGGGCGCATCGAGGACTGCAGCCCCAAGCTCATCGTCAGCTGCGACGCCGGCAGCCGCGCCGGCAAGCTGCAGCCCTACCAGCCGCTGCTGGAAGAGGCGCTGCGCCTGAGTCAACACAAGGTCGAGCAGGTGCTGTGGATCGATCGCGGCCTGGTGCCGCTGCAGCCGCAGGCGGGCCGGGACTTCATCTACGCCAGCGAGCGCGAGGCCGTGCGGGGCCAGCGCGTGCCCTGCGAATGGCTGGAGTCGAACGAGGTCAGCTACACGCTCTACACCAGCGGCACCACCGGCCGGCCCAAGGGCGTGCAGCGCGATGTGGGCGGCTACGCGGTGGCGCTGGCGGCCAGCATCCGCCACATCTTCGACGGCCAGCCGGGCGAGACCTTCTTCTCTACCAGCGACATCGGCTGGGTAGTCGGCCACAGCTACATCGTCTACGGCCCGCTGATCGCTGGCATGGCCACGCTGATGGTGGAGGGCACACCGGTGCGGCCCGACCCGGGCATCTGGTGGCGCCTGGTGCAGAAGTACCAGGTGAGGGTGATGTTCAGCGCCCCCACCGCGGTGCGCGTGCTGCGCAAGGCCGACCCGAGCTACCTGACGCAGAGCGATCTGTCCTCGCTGCGCGCGCTCTTTCTGGCCGGCGAGCCGCTCGACGAACCCACTGCGCGCTGGATCCGCGATGCACTCAACAAGCCGGTGGTGGACAACTACTGGCAGACCGAAACCGGCTGGCCCATCCTGACCCTGGCGCGCGGTGTGGCGCCCATGCATGAGCGCCTGGGCTCACCCGGCCTGCCCATGTACGGCTACCACGCCCTGCTGGTGGACCCGGAAACCGGCGCCACGCTGGAAGGCCCGAACCAGAAGGGCGTGCTGGCGCTGGACTACCCGCTGCCGCCAGGCTGCTTGCAAACCGTGTGGGGCGATGACGAGCGCTTCGTCAAGACCTATTGGTCCAGCATCCCGGGCCGCCAGCTCTACTCCACCTTCGATGTCGCCACGCGCGATGCCGACGGCTACACCTTCATCCTTGGCCGCAGTGACGACGTCATCAATGTGGCCGGCCACCGCCTGGGCACGCGCGAGATCGAGGAAAGCATCGCCTCGGTGGCCGAGGTGGCCGAGGTGGCGGTGGTGGGCGTGGCCGATGAGCTCAAGGGCCAGGTGGCGGTGGCCTTCGTCGTGCCCAAGCAGGCCATGCCCGAGGACGCACTGGCCGCCGCGGTGATGCAGCGCGTCAACGAGCAACTCGGCGCCGTGGCACGCCCGGCGCGCGTGCTGGTGGTGCAGGCCTTGCCGAAGACGCGCTCGGGCAAGCTGCTGCGCCGCGCCATGCAGGCGCTGTGCGAGGGGCGCGAGCTGGGCGATCTCTCCACCCTGGAAGATGCGGCCACGCTACAGGCCCTGGCGGAGCGCCTGAAGCCGGCGTGACGGGATTCACGCCGCGTGCGACCTGACTCGGCACGCTGGTTCGGGCCGTGAAAGGTGCACGCCGGGAGGTGGGGCTGAGCAGGCAGAGTCGCGCGTTTTCGCCCGTCCGGGCTGCCTTCCTCCCCATCCCATGCGCCAACTCCTTGCCTCTCTCGCCCTCGTGCTGCCCCTGGCGGCGACTGCCGGTCCCGTCAACGTCCTGACGAACGGCGGTTTTGAGTCCACCAAGCTGACCAATGGCCAGTGGCAGGTGTACGGCTCGCTCGAAGGCTGGAATCTGGTCAGCGGCTCGGGCATCGAGGTGCGCCGAAACGTCGCCGGTGCCGCCAAGGAAGGGCAGAACTACATCGAGCTGGACAGCTACGGCAACAGCGCCATGAGCCAGAGCCTGACCAACCTCACGCCCGGCGCCGAGTACGAGCTGAGCTTCTGGTACTCGCCGCGCGCCGGCGTGGCGGCTGACAGCAATGGCCTGCAGGTGCTGTGGAACGGCCAGGTGCTCTCGGTCCTGACCGCCAACGGCTTGGGCCTGAATGCCCACCAGTGGGTCGAGTACCACTTCGAAGTGACGGCCCAGCAAGGGCTGAACACCCTGGGCTTTGCCAGCGTGGGCCGCAACGATTCGCTGGGCGGCTCGCTGGACAACGTCAGTCTGGTGCAGGCCGTGCCTGAGCCGGCTTCGCTGGCCCTCTTCGGTGCCGGCCTGCTGGGCCTGGGCTTCACACGCCGCCGCCGCGCCTGAGGCTTCTTCCCCAAGACAAAGGGCGCCCGCGGGCGCCCTTTGCGTTGGTGCTGCAGCAGTTCAGAGCACTTCGGAGGCGAAGTCCGCCAGCCGGGAGCGCTCACCCCGCGCCAGCGTGATGTGGCCGCTGTGCGCCCAGCCCTTGAAGCGGTCCACGCAGAAGGTCAGGCCGGAGCTGCCTTCGGTCAGGTAGGGCGTGTCGATCTGCGCCAGATTGCCCAGGCAGATCATCTTGGTACCCGGGCCGGCGCGGGTCAGCAGGGTTTTCATCTGCTTGGGCGTGAGGTTCTGGGCCTCGTCGATGATGACGAACTTGTTCAGGAAGGTGCGCCCGCGCATGAAGTTCAGGCTCTTGATGCGCACCTTGGAGCGCATCAGGTCCTGCGTGGCAGCACGGCCCCAGTCGCCGGCGGCGCCATCGCCGCGCGTCAGCACCTCCAGGTTGTCGTCCAGCGCGCCCATCCAGGGGTTCATCTTTTCCTCTTCGGTGCCGGGCAGGAAGCCGATGTCCTCGCCCACCGGCACCGTCACGCGGGTGACGATGATTTCCGAGTAGCGGCGCTCGTCCAGCACCTGGGCCAGGCCGGCCGCCAGGGTCAGCAGGGTCTTGCCGGTACCGGCCGTGCCGGTCAGCGTCACCAGATCGACCTCGGGGTCCATCAGCAGGTTCAGGGCGAAGTTCTGCTCGCGGTTGCGCGCCGCAATGCCCCAGACGGCGTTCTTCGGGTTGGTGTAGTCCTTCAGCGTGCGCAGCACCGCGTGCTTGCCGGTGATCTCGGTGACGCGCGCGTGCAGCGGTGCCTCGCCGGGCGCTTCCAGGTAGAGCATCTCGTTGATCAGCAGCGAGGGCACCAGCGGGCCCGAGATGCGGTAGTTCGTGTGGCTGCCCTGGGTCCAGCTCTCCATGGTCTTGCCATGGCGCTCCCAGAAGTCGGCGGTCAGTTGCTGCACGCCGGTGTAGAGCAGGTCGCTGTCTTCCAGCGCCTTGTCATTGCGGTAGTCCTCCGCCGGCAGGCCCAGGGCACGGGCCTTGATGCGCATGTTGATGTCCTTGGACACCAGCACCACGTCACGCCCGGGGTGGCGCTCCTTCAGCGCCTGCACCACGGCGAGGATCTGGTTGTCCGCCTTGCCCTGCGGCAGGCCCAGGGGCTGGGCGGTGTTCAGCACCTCGGTCTGGAAGAACAGACGGCCGCCGGCCTCGCGGTGGCCACTGTGGTCCAGTGGCAGGCCCTTGGCCATTTCCTCCAGGGTCTGGGTCTGCAGGGAGGCGGCCAGCACGTCCAGTTCGCGGCTGACCTGGCGCACATTGCGCGCCACTTCGCTCATGCCCTTCTTGTGACCGTCCAGTTCCTCCAGCGTCATCAGGGGCAGGAAGATGTCGTGCTCCTCGAAGCGGTAGAGCGACATCGGGTCGTGCATCAGCACGTTCGTGTCGAGCACGAAGAGCTTGGGCTTCTCGCCGGGCTTGGGGGCGCTGCGCTTGCGCTTCGGGGGCTCCTGCACCGCCGCGGCCATCGGGGCGAGGGCGGGAGGCGGCGCGGCCACGCTGAGCACCGCTGGGGTCTTGGGGCGTTTGGCCGCCGCTTTGGGCTTGGGGCTGGCGCCTGGTTTCAAGTCCGTGGCCAGGGCACTGGGGGGAACGCGATCGGCTTTCTTGGCAGGCGGTTTGGGCAGTGGCATCGGTGGGCTACGGCTACGGAAACAAAAAAGCCGCCCGGGGCCGGGCGGCTTCGTGGGATGCGGCGATTTCGCTGGGCACGAATTGATTATGCACAGCGGCGCGGGCCGCAAGGCTTCGGTGTCAAGGCTGCCAATTCACGATCACCTTGCCGGCGCCCGAGGCCGGGGTGGTCACGCTGTGGTTGCTGCCGCCCTCCCAGGTCACCGCACCGCCATTCTTCTTGATGAATTTGAACTGCAGGGTGGTGTTTGCCGGCACGCTGACATCGCAGTACCAGCTCGGGTAGCTGTGCATGATCTGGTTGAAGCAGGCCCCCACGGGGTTGCTGCTGCTCCAGTTGCTCAGCTCGAAGGCCGAGCCGGTCAGGTAGACGTTCTCGCCGAGCGCGGTGCTGGCGTTGTTGACGACGAAGCGCATCGACACCTGACTGCCGCTCAGCAACTGGAAGCCCGCGTAGCTGCCCGACTGGGCGCCCCCCGCTTGGGCCACCTTGACCGCATAGCTGCCGGCCGCCACGGCAGGCACTTTGACCTTGATCTGGCTGTCCTCCCAGCTGAGGATGTCGGCGCCGGTGACGGCGCTGGCGCCGAAGTACACCGTGCCCTTGGTGCTGCCGAAGCCACGGCCATCAAGGGTGACCGTGTTGCCGGGCTTGCCCAGCATCGGACCCACGCGGCCCAACAGGGGACTGGCGTAGCTGGCCGGCTTGTATTCCCACACGGCCACGGCGCCGGCGGCCAGCGTGAAGGTGGGCACCGCCCCGGCGCTGACGCTGATGCTGTTGCCGTTCAGCAGGCCGCCGAGCTTGTCGGTGAAGCTGCCGTTGGGAAGCGCCGTCAGCAGGCCGCTGATGCTGGCGCTGCTGCTGAGGTTGCGGTTGATGGCGACCAGCACCACCGCGCTGCCGAACTTGCGCTCGTAGATGTAGATGTCGCTGTTCTTCCAGCGCTCCTGCGTGCTGCCATAGGCCAGGGCGGGGTTGCTCTTGCGCAGCGGCGCCAAGGCCTGGATGACCTTGAAGGCGGTGTTGCTGGTGTTGAAGGCGCCGATCTTGGCGCGGTTGTTCGGGTCGCCGTTGCCCGTCATGTACTGCTCGGTGCCGTAGTAGATGGCCGGCACGCCGCGCGAGGTCAGCGTCAGGGCCAGGGCCTGTTCCAGCTTGCGGCCGCTGGCGCCAACCACCTGGAAGCGGTCCATGTCGTGGTTGTCGATGAAGGTGACCTGGTCGATCGGCTGCTGGTACTGGGTGGCACTGGCGTCCAGCATGGCGTCCAGGTCCAGCATGGTCTTGCTGCCGTTGCGCAGCACCTGGCGCACGCGCTGCCCGAACTGGAAGTCCAGCAGGCTCATGCCGCTGGTGTTGGCGAAGTCGTGGTACGCGGGGTCGGACTCGTCCGGGCTCAGGAACCACTCGCCGAAGGTGAACACCGGCTTGTAGGCGTAGATCTCGGCCATGAAGTTCTTCTGCCAGCCCTTGGGCATGTGCTTGACGGCGTCCATGCGGATGCCGTCGATGCCCAGGTCCAGCCAGGCCTTGATGGCCTGCTTGAAGTACAGGTCCATCGCCGCCTTGTTGTGGTCGATGTCGGCCAGATCGAACAGGTTGCGGTAGATGCCGTCTTCCAGGTTGGCGAAGCTGGTGCCGCCGTTGTGGTGGAAGTAGCCGCTCGGGTCGTTCGAGTAGCCGGCCAGCAGGGCGCCGTTGTCGTACAGGCGGCCGTTCTCGGCAAAGCTGGCATCGGTCTGCGAGGCTGGCGAGCTGTGGTTGGGCGCGAAATCGATGACGACCTTGATGCCCTTGGCATGGGCCGCGCTGATGAGGTTCTGGAAGTCCGTCAGCGTGCCGTAGCGCGGGTCGGGCTTCTTGAAGTCGCGCGCCCAGTAGCCGTGGTACGCGGTGCTGTTGGTGCCGCTGTAGTTGATGACGGCGTAGATGTTCTCGACCGGCTGCGAGATCCACAGGGCGGTGATGCCCAGGGTCGTGAAGTAGCCGTCGTTGATTTTGTTGATCAGGCCCTGCCAATCCCCGCCGCAGTAAAGCTTGAGCTGGGTGCAGCCGGCGCTGAAGGCCGCGCCGCTGGGGTTGTTGGCGGTATTGCCGTCGACGAAGCGGTCGGTGACGACCTGGTAGATCACGTCGGTGGCAAAGCTCGCCTTGTTGGACACATGGGTGTCCGGTGCGGCCAGGGCGGTGGCGGCGAGCGAGGCGAGGAGAAGGGCGCCGAGGCGCGAAAGCTGTGGGGTCTGCATGGCGGTTCCGGGGTGTGCCGGCCTTGCGCGCATGCGATGCGTCGGTGGGCCGGTCGGGTGGATGAAGCTGCGCCGACTGCTTTCACCTGGACTGCCCACCAAGGTGTTGGCGCATCTGTAGTTTGACTACTCGATGCGCCAAGATGGCCTCGTGTTCCTACTGATGACCTGGACTATTTGGAAACAAAAGGTTGTGGCGATGATGTAGTTTGGATACTTGTCCCCGGATCGCAGACGTAAAAAAGCCCGGCAGTGCCGGGCTTTCTGGGGAGCGGGTAGGGCTCAGGCAGCGGCCTTGGTGGCGCCCTGCAGGGTCTTGATGGCGTCAATGACCTCTTCCACGTGGCCGGCCACCTTCAGGCCGCGCCACTCGGCGCGCAACACGCCTTGGGGGTCGATCAGGAAGGTCGAGCGCTCGATGCCCTTGACCTTCTTGCCGTACATGATCTTGTTCTTCACCACGCCGAACATGTGGCAGAGCTTCTCTTCGGTGTCGGCCACCAGTTCGAACGGCAGGCCCAAGGTTTCCTTGAACTTGGCGTGCGAAATCAGGTTGTCGCGCGACACGCCGATCACCACGGTGTTCAAAGCCGTGAATTCCTTGTAGTGATCGCGGAATTGCATGGCCTCGGTGGTGCAGCCGGGGGTGTTGTCCTTGGGGTAGAAATACAGGACGACAAACCGGCCTGCGAAGCTATGCTGCGTGAACTTGAGCCCGCCGGTGGCTTGGGCCTCGATGTCGGGAAGGGCTTTGTTGAGCGCAGGCGTCATGAGGTCGGGGTCTCGCGGCTAGGGGCAAACCCATCGTGCCCTGGGTTCGCCCCGTTTGAGGGTGATCCACCAAGAGCAGCCTTGGTCAATCACGAAAACGGGCACAGCCTGCGATTATACGGGCAATGGCAAGTGCCACCCGTGGCGGGGTTCACGCGAGCAGCAAAGCGGCCACCACTTTGCGGCCTTCGCCGGCCAACACCGTATAGGTGCGGCTGGCGGCGTTCAGATCCATGGTCTCAATGCCCACGCGCGCCTCGATCAGGCTCCGATACAGGCTGGGGTGCGTGAAACGCAGCTTGGCGCCGCTGGAAAGAATCACCAACTCGGGCTGCAGCGCCAGGATGGCCTCGAAATGGGCCGGTTCGAGCTCTTCGAACCGCCGCGGCGCCCAGGCCTGTACCGTGCCGCGCCAGGGCACCAGCACCGATTGCTCGTGCAGGTGGTCCTGCACCCAGACCTGGCCGGGTGCGACCCGTGTGATGGCGTTGACGCCCTCGGCTTGATCGAGCTGGAACTTCATCGTGGGTAAGCCTGCGTGGCAGGCGAAGGCAGGCCAGGGCCCTGTGTTGAAATCGGCACCCGTTTGTTCTGTGTGCGCCGCAGCATTATCGGCAGCACCCCTGGAGTTCCGGTTTGAAGCCCCTGCAGAAGTCCACCAAGCTGGCCAATGTCAATTACGACATCCGTGGCCCGGTGCTGGAAAAGGCCCGCCAGATGGAGGAAGAGGGCACCAGCATCATCAAGCTGAACATCGGCAATGTGGCCGCCTTCGGCCTGCTGCCACCGGACGAGATCGTGCACGACATGATCCGCAACCTGCCTTCGGCTGAGGCCGCCGGCTATACCGACAGCAAGGGTCTGTTCTCGGCCCGCAAGGCGGTGGTGCACTACACCC
Organism: Inhella proteolytica; assembly: GCF_016093275.1. Taxonomy (GTDB): domain Bacteria; phylum Pseudomonadota; class Gammaproteobacteria; order Burkholderiales; family Burkholderiaceae_C; genus Inhella; species Inhella proteolytica. The sequence continues at coordinate 31,743 of NZ_JAEDAK010000015.1, read as the reverse complement.
AGCAGCAGGGCGTGGCCGGGGTGACGGTCGATGACGTCTACCTGGGCAACGGGGTCTCCGAGCTGATCACCCTGGCGGTGAATGTGCTGCTGAACGAGGGCGACGAGTTGCTCGTGCCCTCGCCCGATTACCCGCTTTACACGGCGGTCACCGGCCTGGCCGGCGGGCGCCCGGTGCATTACCGCTGCGTCGAGGAAGCCGGCTGGCTGCCCGACTTGGATGACATGCGCGCCAAGATCACGCCGCGCACCAAGGGCATCGCCGTCATCAACCCGAACAACCCGACTGGGGCGGTGTACCCGCGCGAAACCCTGCTGGGCATCATCGAGTTGGCGCGCGAGCACAGCCTGGTGATCCTGGCCGACGAGATCTACGACAAGACCCTGTACGACGGCGCCCGGCACATCAGCATGGCCAGCCTGGCCGACGATGTCTTGTTCCTGACCTTCAACGGCCTCTCGAAAAACTACCGCAGCTGCGGCTACCGCTCGGGCTGGATGGTGGTGAGCGGCGCCAAGAAGGACGCCAAGGACTTCATCGAGGGCCTGAACATGCTGGCCAGCCTGCGCCTGTGCGCCAACACGCCGGGCCAGCTGGCCATCCAGACCGCGCTGGGTGGCTACCAGAGCATCAAGGATCTGGTGGCCCCCGGCGGCCGGCTGGCGCGCCAGCGCGACATGGCCTACGAGCTGTTGACCGCCATCCCGGGCGTCTCGGTCGTCAAGCCGCAGGGCGCGCTCTACATGTTCCCGCGCCTGGACCCGGCGCTCTATCCGATCGCGGACGACCAGCAGTTCGCCTACGAACTGCTGGCCGAGGAGAAGGTGCTCATCGTGCAGGGCACCGGCTTCAACCACCGCGACACCCAGCACTTCCGGGTGGTCTTCCTGCCCCATGTCGACGACCTCGAGGAAGCGATCGGCCGCATCGCCCGCTTCCTTGCCGGTTACCGCAAACGTCACGCTTGAACCAATCTATGAAACCGATCCGAGTGGGCCTGCTGGGCTTTGGCACCGTGGGCGGCGGCACCTTCCAGGTGCTGACGCGCAACCAGGAAGAAATCAGCCGCCGCGCCGGTCGGCGCATCGAGATCGCGGCGGTGTGCCGTCGTGACCTCGCCGCCGCCCGCGCCCAGGTGGGCGAGGGCGTGCGCGTGGTGGCTGACCCGATGGAGATCGTGCGCGACCCCGAGATCGACATCGTGGTCGAGTTGATCGGCGGCGAGGGCGTGGCCAAGGACGTGGTGCTGGCCGCGATCGAGAACGGCAAGCATGTCGTCACCGCCAACAAGGCCCTGCTGGCTGTGCATGGCAACGAGGTCTTCACCAAGGCCCAGGCCAAGGGCGTGATGGTGGCCTTCGAGGCCGCGGTGGCGGGTGGCATTCCCATCATCAAGGCACTGCGCGAATCCCTCGCGGGCAACCGCATCGAGTGGGTGGCCGGCATCATCAACGGCACCACGAATTTCATCCTCAGCGAGATGCGCGCCAAGGGCCTGGACTTCGACGTCGTGCTGAAGGAAGCCCAGCGCCTGGGTTACGCCGAGGCCGACCCGACCTTCGACATTGAGGGCGTGGACGCTGCGCACAAGCTGACCATCCTCAGCGCGATTGCGTTTGGCACGCCGGTGCAGTTCGACAAGGCCCATGTCGAGGGCATCACCGGCCTGCAGGCCATCGACATCAAGTACGCCGAGCAGCTCGGCTACCGCATCAAGCTCTTGGGCATCACGCGCCGGCGCGACGAGCTCGGTGGCATCGAGCTGCGCGTGCACCCCACGCTGATTCCGACCCAGCGCCTGATCGCCAATGTGGAAGGCGCGATGAACGCCGTGATGGTGCAAGGCGATGCCGTGGGCACCACGCTGTACTACGGCAAGGGTGCGGGAGCCGAGCCCACCGCGTCGTCGGTCGTCGCCGACTTGGTGGACGTGACCCGCCTGGCCACCGCCGACCCCGACCACCGCGTGCCGCACCTGGCCTTCCAGCCGGACCAGATGGGCAGCACGCCCATCCTGCCGATGTCCGGTGTGCGTTCGTCCTACTACCTGCGCCTGCGCGTGGCCGACGAGACCGGCGTGCTGAGCCGCATCACCACCATCCTGGCCGAGAACGACATCAGCATCGATGCCGTGCTGCAGCGCGAGAGCCTGGAGGGCGAGCGCCAGACCGACCTGATCATCCTGACCCATGTGACCGTGGAAGAGCGCATGGACCGCGCGCAGGAGTTCATGCAGAGCCTGCCCTCCGTCTTGGCCCCGATCGTCCGCATCCGCAAGGAAGACCTGGCCTGACCATGCGTTACCTCTCGACCCGCGGCGGCGGGGACCCCAAGCGCTTCTGCGACATCCTGCTCGAAGGCCTGGCCGAGGATGGCGGCCTCTACCTGCCCGAGCGCTACCCGCAGGTGGACGGCGCCACGCTCGCCTGCTGGCGCGGGCTGGCGTACCACGAGCTGGCCTTCGAGATCCTCTCGCTCTATATCGACGACATCCCGGCCGCGGACCTGCAGCGCATCTGCGCGCAGACCTACCGTGCCGAGGTCTTCGGTGGCCGCACCGAAATCACGCCGCTGAACGAGCTGGAGCCGGGGCTTTACCTCGAAGAGCTGTCCAACGGGCCCACGCTGGCCTTCAAGGACATGGCCATGCAGTTGCTTGGCGCGCTGTTCGAGTACGAGCTCGGGCGCCGCGGCGAGCAGCTCAACATCCTGGGCGCCACCAGTGGCGACACCGGCAGCGCCGCCGAGTACGCGATGCGCGGCCGTGCAGGGGTCAATGTCTTCATGCTCAGCCCGCACGGCCGCATGAGTCCCTTCCAGCAGGCGCAGATGTTCAGCCTGCAGGACAAGAACATCCACAACCTGGCGGTGCGCGGCGTGTTCGACGACTGCCAAGACATCGTCAAGGCCGTTAGCAACGACCTGACCTACAAGAAGAGCCGCAAGATCGGCACCGTCAACAGCATCAACTGGGCGCGCTTGCTGGCCCAGGTGGTCTATTACTTCGCCGGCTACTTCCAGGCGACGAAGTCGAACGACGAGCGGGTGAGCTTCTGCGTGCCCAGCGGCAACTTCGGCAACGTCTGCGCCGGCCATGTGGCGCGGCAGATGGGGCTGCCGATCGCCCAGCTGGTGGTGGCCACGAACGAGAACGATGTGCTGGACGAGTTCTTCCGCACCGGCCGCTACGCCCCGCGTGGTGCCGCGCACACGCACGCCACCAGCAGCCCCTCGATGGACATCAGCAAGGCCAGCAATTTCGAGCGCTTCGTTGCCGACCTGTTTGGCCGCGAGGGCGCGCGCGTGCGTGCCGCCTTCACGGCGCCGGCCTTCGAGATCCCGGCGGCCGACCGCGAGCGTGTGGCGACGGAGTTCGGCTTTGCCTCGGGATCGAGCAGCCATGCCGACCGCCTGGCCACCATCCGCAGCTGCCAGCAACGCTACGGCCGCCTGATCGACCCGCATACGGCCGATGGCCTGAAGGTGGCGGTCGAGCAGCGTCAGGCCGGCGTGCCGATGATCGTGCTCGAGACGGCCTTGCCGGCCAAGTTCGCCGAGACCCTCGTCGAAGCCACGGGCGCGCAGCCGCCGCGCCCTGCGGGCCTGGATGGCATCGAGAACCTGCCCAAGCGTGTGCAGGTGCTGGATGCCGATGTGGGTCAGGTGCGTGCGGTCATCGATGCGGCGCTGGGGCTCTGAATGCTGAGCCTGGATGAGGCGCTGAGCAGGCTGCTGGCTGCCGCCCAGCCGGTGGACGGCATCGAGGCCCTGCCCACCGCGGCCGCGCGCGGCCGCGTGCTGGCGCAGGGCGTGGTGGCAGGCATCCACGTGCCTTCGGCCGACAACAGCGCCATGGACGGCTATGCGGTGCGCGTGGCGGATGCCGGCCAAGAGCGGCCGGTACTGCAGCGCGTGCCTGCGGGCCGCTGGCCCGAGGCGCTGCCAGCGGCCGGTGTGGCGCGCATCTTCACCGGCGCCAGCTTGCCGACCGGCGCCGAGGCGGTGGTGATGCAGGAGCAGTGCCAGACGCGCACGGACGAAGCGGGCCAGGTTTGGGTGCGCTTGCCTGAGGAACTGCAGGCCGGCCAGAACATCCGCCGCGCGGGCGAGGACATTCGCGCCGGCAGCGAGATCCTGGCCGCCGGCACCCGGCTGGACGCCGCGGCGCTGGGCTTGGCCGCCTCGGTGGGCCTGGCCGAGCTGCCCGTGCACGCCCGCGTGCGCGTGGCGCTCTTTTCCACCGGCGACGAGCTGGTGATGCCCGGCGAGCCCCTGCCTCCCGGCGCCATCTACAACAGCAACCGCTTCACCCTGCGCGCGCTGCTGGAAGAGCTGGGCTGCGAGGTGCAGGACTTCGGCATCGTGCCCGACCAGCTGCAGGCCACGAAGGATGCACTGGCCCGCGCCGCCGCCGCGGCCGATCTGGTGCTGACGAGTGGCGGCGTGTCGGTGGGCGAGGAAGACCATCTGAAGCCGGCGCTCGAAGCCCAGGGCCGGCTGGACCTGTGGCAGATCGCTATCAAGCCCGGCAAGCCGCTGGCCTATGGGCAGATCCGTCGAAGCGATGGCTCGGAAGCGCATTTCGTCGGCCTGCCCGGCAACCCGGTCTCCAGCTTCGTCACCTTCCTCCTGCTGGCCCGCCCGCTGATCCGCCGGCTGGCCGGCGAGGCCGAACCCCGCAAACTGCAGCTGCCGGTGGCGGCCGCGTTCGAGTGGAAGCGGCCGGACCCGCGCCGTCAGGAATTCCTGCGCGTGCGCCTACAGGTCGATGGTCGCGCTGCGCTGTTCCAGAACCAGGGCTCGGGCGTGCTGTCCTCGCTGGCCTGGGCCGACGGCCTGGTGGCGCTTGCGCCTGGTCAACGGGTGCAGCCCGGGGACGTCGTACCCTTTCTGCCCCTGTTGCTGAAAACGTAAAAAACCCGTGCTGACGCTGCGCTACTTCGCCCGCCTGCGCGAGGCCCTGGGCCCGCAGGAAAGCCTGCCCTTCACCGAGGGCCTGACGGCCGCCGCCGTGCGCGACCTGCTGATTGCCCGCGGCGGCGCCCATGCCGAAGCGCTGGCGCGCACGCAGCTGCTGCGCTGCGCGCGCAACCAGCAGATGTGCGCCGAAGCGGTGAGCCTGCAGGACGGCGACGAGCTCGCCTTCTTCCCACCCGTCACCGGAGGCTAGGTGCAAGGCCTGCACCTTTGTGCCGACCTGCGCGGCTGTGCGCCGCAGGCCTTGATGACCGAGCTGGCCGCGCTGCGCGCGCTGTGTGTGCAGGCGGTGAGTGAGGCCGGTCTGCAGGCCGTGGCCGAGTGCTTCCATGCCTTTGAGCCCAGCGGCTCCGGCATCACCGGCGTGGTGCTGCTGGCCGAATCGCATCTGGCCATCCACACCTGGCCCGAGCAGCAGGCGGTGACGCTGGACGTCTACGTCTGCAACTACAGCGCCGACAACCGCGCCAAGGCGCAGGCCCTGCTGGCGGCGCTGCAGGCCGCCTTTGCGCCGCAGCGGGCGCAGGTGCAGGCGGTCGAGCGCGGCGCGCTCTAGGAGGCTGTCGGGCTTTGGGCATGCCCCGCGTTCGAGCGGGAAAGGGGCCAAGGCTAGGCGGTCGGGCGCAGCCATACCGGGCGTCTGGCAAGCGCGGCCAACGACGCATTGGCCCCTTTCCCGCTCGAACCCTTCGGGCTGGGCTGCCAGGGCCGGCCATGCGTCGTTGCCGGCTCGTTGTGGGGACCCGCCACACGCCTCGCCGGCGTCTAGCCTGGCTGGCCCTGGCAGCCCAGCGCGGGGCATGCCCAAAGCCCGACAGCCTCCTAGCGCTTCTTCTTCGGCGCGGCCGGCTGGTCGTGCCGCACCACCCAGTCCAGGAACTCCTGGTACCAGAGTTTGCTGTTGCGCGGCTTCAGCACCCAATGGTTTTCGTCCGGGAACCAGAGCAGGCGGGCCTCGATGCCGCGCGCCTGCAGGGTGTTGTAGTAGGCCAGGCCGTTGCAGTCGGGCACGCGGTAGTCGCGCGCGCCGTGGATGACCAGCGTGGGCGTCTGGAAATGCTGCGCGGCGCTGTGCGGGCTTTGCGCGGCCACGCGTGCCGGGTCTTCCCAGTAGCGCGCGTGCAGGTCGCGCGGCCGTTCCATGTAGGAATCGGCCGCGAAGGTGGCCACGCGGTCGAACACGCCGGCGTGGCAGACATAGCTGCGGTAGCGCCCGGGCGTCTTTACGTGGCCGTTCATCCAGGCCACCAGGAAGCCGCCATAGCTGCCGCCGCTGGCGCTGATGCGTTCGCCATCCACCCAGGGCTGGCGCTGCAGCCAGTCGGTCACGGCCTCCAGGTCTTGCAGCTCCAACTCGCCTTGGCGACCCATGATGCTGTCGCGGAAGGTAAAGCCGAAGCCGCTGGAGCCGTGGTAGTTCACCTGCACCACCACATGGCCGCGCCCGGCCAGTACGTGCGGGTTCCAGCGGTAGTTGAAGCTGGCGCCCGCGGCGGCGTAGGGGCCGCCGTGGATGACGTGCAGCACCGGGTGGCGGCGCTTGGGGTCGAAGTCCACGGGGTAAGTGATCCAGCACTGCACGGGCTCGCCCCGCGCGCCCGCAACCATCTGTTCCTGCACCGCGCCCAGGCGGTGGCGGGCCAGCAGGGCGTCGTTCCAGCGCTCCAGGCGGCGCGGGGTGTCGGCGCCGGCTGCCGCCAGGCTGCGCGCCAGCAGGCGCGTGGGGTGCTGCGCGCTGTCGGCCGCCAGCACCAGGGTGTCGCCGGTGCAGGCGAAGGCCTGCACCCAGCCCTCGGTGTGCAGTGCGGCGGTTTGGGTCGTGGCCCGGGTGTGGCGCCACAGCAGGCGGCGGCCGCGTTGCTCGGCGCAGAACAGCAGGGCCTGGCCGGCATCGGCCCAGCGCAGCGGGGCTTCCACGTCGTGGTCCCAGTCGCGTGCCGTCAGCACGCGCCAGCTGGGGCGGCGGCCGTCCAGGCCTTCCACCAGGGCCAGCTCGTTCAGGGCCTTGTGGCTGCGGCCGGTCTCGGCCGCGCACAGCGCCAGGCTGTGGCCGTCCGGGTGGTAGCTGGGCGCACCGAAGTCCCACTGCGGGTCGTCGGCCAGGGCGCGCACGCGGCGGGTGCGCATGTCCAGCTCGGCCACGGCCAGGCGGTTGCTGGGGCGCTTGCGCGCGGCGGGGTCGTGCTGGAAGGCGATGCGCTGGCCGCTGGGGTGGATGTCCCAGGCGGTGGCGCCGGCCTCGCCGTCGCGTGGCAGCTCCAGCTCGGTGCCTTCGAAGAGGTCGGTGATGCGGCCGCTGGGCAGGTCCAGGCGCAGCAGGTGCAGCACGCGGCCTTCGGGCAGGTTGTGGTCCCAGTGGCGGTAGTAGGCCTCGCTGGTGGCGTAGCCGGTTTCCTTGCGCTCGGCGTGGGCCTTGAAACGGCGGCTCTGCGCGGCCGCACCCTTGAGCTCGGGCCAGACCCAGGCCGAGAAGACGATGCCGCGCCCATCGGGCTGCCACTTGAAAGCCTCGATGCCCGGTGCGAAGCGGCTGGCGCGCTGGGCCTCGCCGCCATCGGGGGCGATCAGGTAGAGCTGCGGCGTGGCGTCGCGCTCGCCTTCTTGTTCGCGCCGCGCCAGGAAGGCGATGCGATCCCCCTTGGGCGACCAGGCCGGCTGGCCGTCTTTGTCGCCGCAGGCGGTGAGCGCACGCGCTCGCGCACGGCCCTGGGTGGGCAATAGCCACAGCTGGCTGCGCGCCTGGTTGTCGGCCATCGAATGGCGCGTGAGCGTGCACACCAGTTGCCGCCCATCGGGTGCCAGGCTGGGGGCGCCGACGCGTTCGAGTTGCCAGAGGGCGTCCACCGTCAGCGGCGGCGCCTTGCGGGAGGGGCGGGGGGAGGAGGTGGCCATGGCCGGAGTGTCGCCGCGGGGTCTGGCCCGCGCTGCCTACAATTGGTTCGAACGCTTGAACCAAAGGACCGTGCGATGAGCACCTCGATCGAGCAACTGGCGCAGACCTTTGCCGAATGCAAGCCGCTGTTCTTTGCGCTGGCCGAGATCCCGCGCCAGCAGATCCTGCTGCTGCTGAGCCAGCACGAGGCGCTGAACGTGAATCAGATCGCCGAGCACCTGCCGCTGTCGCGCCCGGCCATCTCGCACCATCTGAAGATCATGCGCCAGGCCGGGCTGCTGGAACTGCACCCGCGCGGCACCGAGAACCTCTACCGGCTCAACAGCATCGGCGCGGTGGAGCTGCTGGCGCGCTGCGCGGCCGAGCTCAACGCGCTCGGGCCGGACGAGTGAGCAAGGTTTCGGCGGCGGCGCGGCCGGCTTCGAAGGCCTCTTCGAACACCGAGTAACCGGCCAAATCACTGTGCGCGAAAGCCAGGCGCCCGCGGCCCTGGCGCAGGGCCTGCAGCGCGGCCTGGCCGCGCACGCCGGCTGCGGGGATGGCCATGGCATGGCCCCAGCGCGTCAGGCGCGCTTCCACCAGGCGTTCGGGCAGGTCCGGGTGCACGCCGGTGTAGTGCGCCAGCAGCTCGGCCAGCCAGTCGCGCCAAGGGCGGCTCAGCAGCTCGGCGCGGCGGGCCTCGGGCAGGGCCCAGTAGGCCGTCAGCACCGTGGGGCCAGGGCGCGGGTCCAGGCTCTGGTGGCGGGCGTCCACATAGCCGAGGGCGGCGCTGCCGTGGATGACGTTGTCCCAGGCCGGTGGCGCGCCGCGGCGCTGCAGCAGCGGGCCGTCCAGGCGCAGATTGGCGATCAGCCAGGGGGCGCGCGGCAGGTGCAGTGCGTCCAGCGCGGCGTCGGGGCGCCGCAGCAGCCGGCGGGCGATAAAGAGCGGCGTGGCCAGCACCACCTGGTGAGCTTGCCACTGCTCCAGGCCTTCGGGGCCCTGGGCCAGCACGCTCACGCCCTCGCGCTCTTCATTGACGGCCAGCGCCAGGCGCTGGGGGTGGATGGCCTCCGTCAGCGGTGCGGCCAGGCGCTCCACCAGCCAGGCATTGCCCTGCGGCCAGGTCAGCACCGGCTGCTCGTGCGCTTCTTCGGCGCTGGCGGCAAAGCCATGGCGGCTGGCGAAATAGTGCAGGCCGGCCCAGGCCGAGACGCGCATGAGCCCTGCGCCGTAGTCGTCGCGGCAGCAGTAGTCGAGATAGGTGCGCAGGTCAGGCTCGTCCAGACCCTGCACCTGCAGCCATTGCGCAAAGCTCTGGGCATCCAGGGCACGGTGCCCATCCGTCCAGGGCGCACGCGTGCTGGGCAGGGCGAAACCCAGCTGCTGGGCCGCGCGCACGGCGGTGGCAAAGCGCTGGCGCTGCGCCTGCGCAGCTTCGTCTGCGGCCGGCGGCAGCAGGCCGGGCAGCCACGCACCGCGGTGGAACAGACGCTCGGACGGCGCATGGCATTGGTAGGCCTCGACCGCTTGCCAGCGCCCCTGCACGCGTGTGGCGGCACCCAGCTCGACCAGCAGGTCCTGCAGCTCGGGCGCTTCGGGCCCGGGCTGGGGTAGGTAGTGCGCGCCCAGCGGCACGGGCTGGCCGGCCAGCTCGGCGCCGCGGCTGTGGCCGCCCACGCGCTGGTCCAGCTCCAGCAGTGCCACCTCCACCCCCGCCGCGCGCAGCTGGCGCGCACACACCAGGCCCGCCACACCGCCGCCCAGCACCAGCACCTGGGCGCGGCGCTGCTGGGCCGTGCGGGCATCGGGCAGGGGCTCGCGCAGGCGGTGGGCCAGGGCCGGGTCCGGGCCCAGCCAGCCGCCCTCAAGTTCACGCGCCTTCTGCGTGCAGGCGGCCAGCAGGGGCAGGGTCAGCGCAGCTCGGCGGGTCAGCATCGCCGCCGGGCCGCCCCAAGGCGATGCGCGCCCCCTTGGGGCTGAGGCCGGACGGAAGCAGTCCAGCGGACTGCTTCTGCCTGCCGAAGGGCCGTGTCGACTGACACGGCGCGCCCTGCAAGGGTGGCGACCGCAGGGAGACTGGGGGCCATTAGTGGACCGAGCCCCACTCGCGCAGGAAGTGCTGCACCAGCACCGGATCCGAGAGTCGGTTCACGCCGCCCTCCACCCGGTCCATGTCGGGCGGGAAGCTCATCATCAGCGGCAGGGTCTCGGGCGTGAGGAAGCGCAGGCCCGCGGGCAGCGCTTGCGGCGCCCGCCAGCCGCGGTGGCCGGCCAGCACGAAGCCCCATTCACCGAAGCTCGGCACATTGGCGTGGTACGGCGTGGTCTTCAGGCCCACGGCTTCCAGCGTGTCCACTACCGTCCAGAAGCTGTGGCGCGCCACCAGGGGCGAGGTGGACTGCACGACCAGGAAACCGCTGGCGTTCAGATGCTCCAGCACGCGTTGGTAGAAGCTGGTGCTGTAGAGCTTGGCCAGCGCGTGGTTGCTGGGGTCGGGGAAGTCGGCGATCACCACGTCGAAGCTCTGGCCGGGCTGGGTCTCCAGCCAGGCATAGGCGTCGGCGTGGATGACCTTGACCTTGGGGTGGCGCAGCGCGTCGTGGTTCAACGGAGCCAGCACAGGGCCTTGCGCCAGCCGGGTGATGTGCTCGTCCAGCTCCACCAGCACCACCTCCTGTACCTCGGGGTAGCGCAGGATCTCGCGCACGGCCAGGCCGTCGCCGCCCCCCAGCACCAGCACGCGGCGCGGCGCGCCATGCGCGGCCAGGGCGGGGTGCACCAGGGCCTCGTGGTAACGGTATTCGTCGCGCTCGTGGAACTGCAGATTGCCGTTCAGGTAGAGCTTGACGCCGGTGCGCCCCTGGGTGACGACGACACGTTGGTAGGGGCTGCTCTGCTGCAGCACGATCGGCTCGCCATAGAAGCGCTGCTCGGCCCATTGCGTCAGGCGCTCGGCGCCGCCCCAGGCCAGCAGCAGCAGCACGAGGGCGATGGCGCAGGCCAGCGCATGGGCGTTGAAGGCGCGCAGCTCGTGCCGGAACATCCAAAGTGCCCACAGCGCCACCGCCCAGTTCAGCAGGCCAAAGAACAGGCCGGTACGCACCAGGCCCAGATGCGGCACCAGCAGCAGCGGGAAGGCCAGGGCCACCAGGAGGGCGCCGAGGTAGTCGAAGGTCAGCACCTGGCTGACGAGTTCGCGCAGCGAGGCGCGCTCACCGCCCGAGCGGGTCTTGAGGATGCGCATCACCAGCGGGATCTCCAGCCCCACCAGGCTGCCCACCAGCAGCACCAGGGCGTAGAGCAGCACGCGGAACACGCCCTCGCTGCCCGGAGGCAGCAGGCTGTTGGCGGCAAACAGGCCCATGGGCAGCAGGCCGCCCACCACCGCCACCAGCAGCTCGATGCGCAGGAACTGCGCCACCAGCTGGCGCTCGACGAAACGGCTGAGGTAAGAGCCGATGCCCAGTGCGAACAGGTAGGCGCCGATGACGGTGCTGAACTGCAGCACCGAATCGCCCAGCAGGTAGGAGGCCAGGGCGCCGGCGGCCAGCTCATAGGCCAAGCCGCAGGCGGCGATCAGGAAGACGCTGGCCAGCAGCAGCGCCTCGGGCAGGGAGACGCGCGCATTGGGAACTGTGGACATGTGAAGAACCAGGCCGCGCAGTCCGCGCCTCTGGCCGGAGTCCAGAGGCCTTCGGCAGGCAAGGGCAGTCCACCGGACTTCCCTAGTCCCGCCTCAGCCCGAAGCGGCCTGGGGCTGCATCGGGGGGCGCAGGCCCGCAGGGCCGAAGACTGGGGGCTAATGGATGGCGGCGGCGACGATCAGGCCGATGGAGATGCACATCGCGGCCACCACGATGGCCAACGCCAGATTGCGGTGCTCGACGATCTCTTCCCACAGCTTGTAGGGAGTGATCTTGTCCACCACGATGAAGCTGACCCAGAAGATCACCACGCCCATCAGCGAGTAGAGCAGGGTGCCGCCGACGGCGGCGGGAGTAAGCCATTCAAGGGTCATGTTGAGCTCCTTCTGGTTGATTCGTCATTTGTGCCCGCCGCCGCCGAAACCGGAGCCCCAGCTGCCGCCGCTGCCAGAGCCACCGGAGTAGCTGCGCTGGCTCAGCTTGCACTGCTTGTACTCGGGGCTTTCGGCGCCGAACTTCTGCTTGTACGGGTCGCAGTCGTCGCGCGTGCAGGCCTTGATCATCACCACCAGCAGGATGGCGATGACGATGAAGATCAGGATGCCCTTGAGCGTGTCCCCCATGCCGCTGAGCGGCTTGGGGTCGTTCTGGATGCGCGCCTGCTGCAGCTTGTCCAGGCCGAAGGCGGCACCGACCTCGGCGGAGTCGAGCGTGCGGCCCAGGCTCCAGGTGATCTCGTTGCCGCTTTGCTCGCGCGAGAGCAGGCCGCCCGGGCCGCGGTAGTCGGCCACCTCGGTGCGCTCTTCGCGCTGCACCTTCCAGTAGAACTCGCCCAGCACATGGGTGGTGATGGCGCTGTACTGCTCGTGCAGGTTGTAGGTCTTGCCCTGCCAGCGCGCGCTGTTCATCACCAGGTCGGGGCTGCCGGTCAGCACCCGCACCAGGCTCCAGCCCTCGGTGGCATCCACCAGGAAGGCGAAGCCCTGCTGCTTGTTGAATAGCAGGTACTCGCGCCAGTAGTACTGCTCGCCCTCGTCGTCGGGGGCCGAGCAGCGCTCCATGAAGCCCACCACCTGCCAGGGCAGCTTGGCGGTGTCGCGCTCCAAGCTCAGGCGGCCGGTGCGGCCGATCGGGATAGGCGGCTCGGTGCCGATGGCCTGCTGGTGGAAGCGCAGATCGCCATTGGGGTCGCCTTCCAGCTCCACCACCGCCTGGCATTGGCCGCAGGTGATGGCCTGGCTCTGCGTCAGCTCGGGCTGGATGGCGGCGCCGCAATTCGGGCATTGCAGGCTGCGGCCGGCCCAGCTGGCGGCCGATTCCTCGCGGGTGTTCGCGAGCTGCAGCGTGGGCAGTTCCACCGCCTGTCCCAGGCTCCAGCGCGGCGCCTGGCCTTGCACGTACTCCAGCGACCCGACCTCGTTGCGGCTGCTGCGCAGCTCGGCCACGAACACCGGCTCGCCCAGCTTGGGCGGCTGCGGCAGCTCGCCCTCGGCGGCGTGCAGCGTCGATTCGGTCAGCGCCGCGACGCGGAAGCCCTGGCCCTCGACCACTTGCTGCGCGCCGAGCTGCAACTCCTCGCGCTTCGGGGCCTGCTGCAGCGGCAGCGGCCAGCTCATCACGAAGCGGCCGTTGTCCTCGCTCAGCCAGGCGGACTTGCCGCTGTTGTCGAAGTAGGCATGCCACTCGTTCCAGCGCCCGCCTTCATAGGCCAGCTGCACGCGGCCCAGGATGGTGAAGGGCTCATTCTGGAAGCGGCCCTGCGTGCCGATCTGCAGCGGCGAGTAATCGGCAAAGAGCTCGGCCGACTGGCCGGTCTTGCGCAGCACCTCGCCTTCGCGCAGCAGGGTGCTGCGGCAAAAGCTGCAGACCGCGCTGGCGCTGGCCGGCGAGGCGAACTCAACCGGCGCGCCGCAGTTGGGACAGGCGGCGCGCCAGCGGCGCTGGGTGTCAGCGGCGCTCACGGCGCGGCGCGTTCCCCATCAGCGCGGGCCACGGCGATCCAGCTCTCGGCGTCGGGCAGGATCTCGCCATAGCCCAGCGCGGCCAGCTCCTGCTGGCTCCAGTGCGAGCGGTGGTTCTCCAGCGGGTTGGCCTCCACCTCCTGGGCATGGAAATCCTTGGGCGTGCTGATCAGCACCGCGCGGCTGGCGATGCGGCGCAGCTGGCGCAGCACCTGCTCGCCCTCGGGCTTGTCGAAGTGCTCGAGCACATCGATGCAGATCACCAGCTCGTAGGCGCGGTCGGCCAGCAGGGGCAGGCGGGCTTGCGCGTGCTCCCACCAGATGTGCTGGTAGGCGTGGTCGTGCACCGGCGTGCGGTAGGCCGGGAAGCCCTCGATGCCGTCGATGCGCACCTTCCACTCGCTGCGCGGGCGCTGCACGCCCTTTTCGACGTCGAAGAGGTTGATGTTCTCGAGGTTGTTGCGCAGCAGCAGGCCGTACTGGCCCATGCCGGTGCCGACATCGAGCACGGACGTGGGTTGCAGTTGTTCGGCGAAACGGACGATGGCGCTGAGCTGGCCGCTCTGACTGAAGGGCATGCTGGAAAAAACCGAAACGGAAACAAAGCCGGGGGCCGCGTGGCCCCCGGGTGGTCAGGGCAGGGTCAGAGCTTGCTGAGCAGCTCGGCCTTCTTGGCGGCGAACTCCTCGTCGCTGAGGATGCCCTTGGCCTTGAGGTCGCCGAGCTTCTCGATCAGCGCGATCACGTCCTCGCTCTTCGGTGCCGCGGCCGCGGCGGCCTGTGCCTGCGCGGCCACCACGGCCGGGTTGGTGCCCGCCAGGCCGGCCTGCATCTGCTGCGCCAGCACCTGGCCCATGGCCACGCCGGCGCCCAGGCCCATGGCATCGCCCATCACGCCGCCGCCACCGCCCTGGGCCACGCCCTCGGCCATCTTGGGGATGGCCTGCGCGGTCTGGTACTGCATGAACTGGCCCATGTTCTGGCCGATCATGCCCATGCCGATCTTCTGGTCGAGGATCTTCTGCAGCTCCTCGGGCAGCGAGACCGACTGCACGGTGATGGTCTCGAGCTTCAGGCCCAGGGCCTCGAAGAAGGGCGCGGTGGCGCCCTGCATGGCCTTGGCGAACTCGATCTGGTTGGCCGCCAGGTCCAGGAAGGGGATGCCGCTCTGCGCGATGCCGTCGGCAATGTGCTGCAGCATCAGGCCGCGCAGCTGCCCGTCCAGATCCTGCACGGTGTACTTCTCACGCGTGCCGCTGATCTCGGTGTGGAACTTCTTCGGGTCGGCGATGCGGTAGGCGAAGTTGCCGAAGGCGCGCAGGCGCACGGCGCCGAAGTCCTTGTCGCGGATGGTGATCGGCTGCGCGGTGCCCCAGCGCTGGTCGATCTGCTGGCGCGTGCTGAAAAAGTAGACATCGCTCTTGAAGGGCGACTCGAACAGCTTGTCCCAGTTCTTCAGATAGGTCAGCACCGGCAAGGTCTGCGTCGTCAGCTTGTGCGTCCCGGGGCCGAACACATCGGCCACCTGGCCCTCGTTGACGAACACGGCCATCTGCGACTCGCGCACCACCAGCTGGCCGCCGTACTGGATTTCCATGTCCTGCATCGGGTAGCGCCAGGCGAGCGTGCCGTCGCTCTCCTCGGTCCACTGCAGGATGTCAATGAACTGTTTCTTGATGAAGCTCATCAGGCCCATGGTGCTTTCCTCGTGCACAAAAAGCCGTCATGCGACGGCGCCGGGAGTATGAACCCAGTCGCGCCGGCTTTGCGGGCAAGTCCCCTGGCTGTGGGGCATTCAGCTTGTTAAGGTTCGTTCATGAACTTACTGCTGGCTGAAGACGACGCCCTCCTAGCCGATGCCCTGTGCGCGCAGCTGCGCCGTGCCGGCTTCGAGGTCGAGCACGCGCCCAATGGCGCCGTGGCCGAGTACCTGCTTCTCAAGCAGGGCTTCGACGCCGCCATCCTCGACATCGGCCTGCCCATGCTGGACGGCCTGACCGTGCTCAGCCGCGTGCGCGTGGCCCGCCCCGGCCTGCCGGTGCTGCTGCTCACGGCCCGCGACGCGCTGGAAGACCGCGTGCAGGGCCTGAACGCTGGCGCCGACGACTACCTCACCAAGCCCTTCGACTTCCCCGAGTTGGAAGCGCGCCTGCACGCGCTACTGCGCCGCGCCCGGCTGGGCGTGGCGGGCGCCGCCGGCCCGGGCGTGGGCCTGGGCCATCTGCTGCTGGAGCCCGAGGCCCGCCGCGCCACGGTGGACGGCCAGGCGCTGGAGCTGAGCCCGCGCGAATGGCAGCTGCTGGAGCTGCTGGTGACGCAACGCGACCGCGTCGTCACCAAGGAGCAGATCCTGCAGACCTGGGGGGCAGACGGCGGCGAGGCCCCGACCAACAACGTCATCGAGGTCTACATCCACCGCCTGCGCAAGAAGCTGGAAGGTGCCGGCGTGGGCGTGCGCACGGTGCGCGGCCTGGGCTATCTGATGGAAACCCAGGCCTCGTGAAAGCCTCCGCCTCGCTGCGGCGCCAGCTCTTTCTGTGGCTTTTACTGCCGCAGCTGGTGCTGTGGGCGGCCGGGGCCCTGTTCACCTACAAGCTGGCCGAGCGCTACGCCACCGAGGCCGTGGACGCCAGCCTGCTGCAGGCCACGCGCGCGCTGGCGCGGCAGATCAAGCCGCTGGGCACCGGCCTGCTGATCGACCTGCCGCGCGCCGCGCAGGACATCCTCGAGGCCGACCCCGAGGACAAGCTGCTCTACATGGTCAGCAGCCCGCCGGGCCAGTTCATCCTGGGCAACCGCAAGCTGCCCGAGCCCCCGCAGCAGGCGCGCGGCACGCCCGGCCAGCCCCTGGTGTACGACGGCGAGCTGCCCGCCAGCCACGAGGCCCCGGCCCAGCGCCTGCGCGTGGCCGCGCTGCTGCTCACCGTGGGCGAGGCCGGCGGCGCCACCCCCATGCGCGTGCAGGTGGCGCGCTCCAGCGCCAACCGCGAGGAGCTGACCCGCCGCCTGCTGCTCGACACCGTGCTGCCGCTCTCCGTGCTGATGGCCGGCCTGAGCTTCCTCGTCTGGGCCGGCATCCAGGCCGGGCTGGCGCCCATCGTCCGGCTGCGCCGCGCGGTGGAAGGGCGCGCGCCCGGCGATCTGCGCCCCATCGAGCTGGAAACGGCGCCGGCCGAGCTGCGCTCGCTGGCGCTGGCCATCAACCAGCTGCTGGACGCCGTGCAGCGAACCGTGCAGGCGCAGCGCCGCTTCATTGCCGATGCCGCCCACCAGCTGCGCACCCCGCTGGCCGGCCTGAAGAGCCAGACCGAGCTGGCCTTGGCCGACGCCAGCGAGCCCGCCCAGCGCGAGCGCCTGCAGCGCGTGGTGGAGGGCGCCACCCGCAGCGCGCATCTGGTGGGGCAGCTGCTCAGCCTGGCCCGTGCCGAGCCCGAGGCCGGCAGCAACCAAGCCTGCGAGCCGCTGGACCTGACCCGGCTGGCGCGCGACACCACCGCCGAGTGGGTGCCGCGTGCCCTGGTTGCCGGCGTGGATCTGGGCATGGACGACAGCGGCGACCCCAGCGCGCCCGCCGCCTGGGTGCGCGGCCACCCCACCTTGCTGCGCGAGGCCCTGGCCAACTTGCTCGACAACGCCCTGCAGTACGCCGGCCGCGGCGCCGAGGTCACGGTGCGGGTGCAGCGCGCGGGCGATCAGGTTCTCCTGAGCGTCAGCGACACCGGCCCCGGCCTGCCCGCGCATTGGCACGAAAAGGTGCTGGAGCGCTTCGTGCGTGCCACCCACGAGGGCGGCGGCTGCGGGCTGGGGCTGGCGATCGTCAAGGAGATTGCCGAGCGCCACGGCGGCCGGGTGGAGGTGGGCGGGCAGGCGCCGCAGGGGCTGGTGGTGCGCCTGCTGCTGCCGGCGGCGCCGCGCTGACTCAGCCTCGCAGCGCCTGCAGCTCGCGTCGTAAGGCCGCGTTCTCAGCCTCCAACTCGGCCACGCGCTGACGCAGCGTTTCCACACTGTCAGCAGGCTCGCCTTCAGCTGGTTCGGTGGTCTCCACGGGTGCTGGCGCGGCCTTGCGCTTGGCCTCGCGCACGCGCTTGGCGGCCTGCTTCAGCTCTTCGGCCCCGGCAGCTGCGGCGGCCACCTGTTCCTCGGCGGGCAGGCTGGCCACGGCGGCGGCGGCGTTCAGCGACACCATGCCCGCCTTGACGGCGCTGACCAGCTCGGGCGCGCCCTGCTTTTGGATCTTCTCGATCTGCTGCACCTGGTTGCTGCTCAGGCGCGCCGCCTTGGCCAGGGCCTCGCGCGTGGCCAGGGCCTCCTCGGCGCTGACCGGCGACGGCGTCTCGGGCGCCGCCGCCGCAGGGGCGGCCGGTTCCGGTGCCGCCGCCGCGGCGCGGGCACGCCGCTCGGCCACGATGGCGCGCTTGCGCAGGGCCAGCTCGCCGCGCTGGAAGTCCGACAGGCTGCGGCGGCCCAGGTGCTGGTCGATCATCCACAGCTGCACGTCCTCTAGGGACTGGAAGCGCGGGTTCTGCACCGTCTGGAAAGGCAGGCCGTGCTTGCGGCAGATGCCGTATCGGTTGTGGCCATCCACCAGCACATGGCCCCACAGCACCAGCGCGTCGCGGCAGCCTTCGGCCAGCAGGCTGCGCTCCAGGGCGTCGTGTTCCTCCGGCGTCAAAGGGTCGATGTAGGCCTTGAGTTCTTCTTTGACGACGATGTCCATGGCGCCGGATGGGCAAAAGGGGCGGGATTCTAGAAAGGGTGAGCCGCGCCGCTTCGTGCTGTCGGCCGATTTGACTCACCTGCCGGGCGGCTTTCCGATTGCCGCGATAAGCCGTTGATCCGAATTGCCGTTACAGCCTTCGGCCGACTTTTTGCTTGGATGCCAGGCCGCCAATCGGGCGGCGATCCTTCAGCCCAGGACCCACCCATGCGGAACACCACCCTTGCCACCTTTGCCCTTGCCAGCTCGTTGCTCGCTCCGGCGTTTGCGGCCCCTGTGCAGTACAACAACCGGGCGTTGTTCCAGAGCCAGCTCGCCGCCAGCGTGACCGACGACTACCAGAACCCGGGCTATGGCGGCAGCTTCGCGATCCTCAGCAATGCGGCCATGGGCGCCGTGTTGAATGAAACCAAGTACACGACCACCGGCTTTTCCGACTGGAACATCGTGACGGGCGGGATGTACTGCGCGGGCTGCAATGGTTCGTTCCTGCTCGACTTCACTTCCACCTCGGTGGGCGATGCCAGTGGCGTCTTCGGCGTGGGTCTGGACGTGGTGGCCTCCGACAACTCGTACTTCGCTCGCATCACCTTTGGTGATGACTCCGTCGAAGAGCTGCTGGTCAGTGGCGCCGGCTCGTTCTGGGGCCTGACCTCAAGCATGGACATCAAGTCCATCCACTTCGGCCTGGCGGGCGGGGTGGCCACGACGGGCGGCTACTTCCAGATCGACAACCTGACGGTGGGCAGCGATGCCGGTCAGCACGTGCCCGAGCCGATGTCGCTGGCGCTGGCGGGCCTCGGCCTGCTCGGCGTCGGGCTGGCGAAGCGGCGCGCGCGCGGCTGAGTTCGGTCCACCACGCCCGGCGACCCGCATCGGCAGGTGGATGCGCGAAGGGCCTTCCGGCGCCCGCTCAAGCCGGAATGAACTCCAGCCCCGTGCTCGCCAGCCCGACCAGCTCCACCGACTGCGTGTTGAACTCGATCTGGCAGGCCAGCAGCCCGAGCGAGGCCTGGGTGTAGGTGCCGTTGTCGAGCAGGCCGACAAACTGCGCCAGCGCCTCGGGCGGGGCGTCGCTGCCGATGACGTTCTTGTAGACCAGGCGCACGAAGTCGGTGTTCGAGCGCGAGCCGGCCAGCTGTTCGAAGATGGGCGTGCCAATGGCCAGCGCGACGATGTCCGCATAGCCCATGCCGGCGTCACGCAGGCTCAGGCCGATGCCGGCGAAGGTGGGATTGGCAATCGCACTCGGCCCGAAGAGGGCGCGCAGGATCTGGGCCACCTGTCCGGCATTGCCGTCCACGGCGGTATCGAAGGCCAGGGCCTTGTCGGCGAAGCGCACCCGCTCGATCGAGCGCAGCGTGTCGGTGTCGGCCGCGCCGCCCGAGACCGTCCAGCCGGCGCCGTCCCGCGCCAGGGCGTAGGTGGAGCGCGCGGCCAGGTAGACGGTGGTGTCGATGCCGGCGCCGCCGTCGATCTGGTTGGCCACTGCGTTGGCGTAGATCATGTCGTTGCCGTTGCCGCCGGTGGCGTTCTCGATCGTCACCGTGTCGTAGATGAACACGGTGTAGGGGTCGTTGAATTGCGGCTGTGCGGTGTTCACCGAGTTGTCCGCATTGCGGGTGGAGAAGGACATCGGCTGGCCGAGCTTGCTCCACTGCGCCGGGCGCAGGTCGATCTCCACCGCGCGGTTGCCGGTGGCCACGATGGTGTCGTTGCCACCGCCGTCCCACAGGGTTTGGTTGTAGCGGGCCTCGCCGTCGAAGGTGTAGACGGTGTCGCCGGCGTTGTAGGCCAGGTTGGCGCCGTACAGGTACTGCAGCGCCGCAATGTCCCAGCGCATCGGCGTGGTGGGCGCGAAGTCCGATTGCAGGGCCAGCTCGCCCAGGGTGCCGCGGCCGGGGATGTCGTTGTAGGCCATCACCATGGTCTGCGTCGACTGCGTGGTCAGCGTGTCGGTGCCGGTCTTGGGCAGCACCGTGGGGTTGTCGGGCCAGCCTGTGAGCACGCCCGACAAGCCGGTGTCATGGGGGTGCTTCAAGCCCAGCGCGTGGCCCACCTCGTGCAGCAGGGTCAGGAAGTTTTGCGTGCCGCGTGCCCAGCCCTCGGGAAAGAGGAAGGTGGAGTTCATCCAGGTGTCGCCGGACCCGGCGAAGTCCTGCGGAAACCAGGACACGCCCCAGCTGGTGGCGTCCATGCCCGGGGGCGCCGAATTGCCGAAGCGCAGCACGCCGGCATCAGGGGATGAAGCCGCCACCTCGGTGAAGCTCAGATTGGCCACATTGGCAAAGGCCTGCAGCACCTGGCGTGCGGCCTCCTGCTGGGCCGCGCTGAAGGGCGTGAAGGCGGCCAGCTTGGTGCCGAAGCCCGCACCGAGGGGTTCGTTTTCACCGTAGTTGCCGGCCACGCCGGCCTGGGTATCGAACGCGGCGATGGAGGCCGGGAAGGAGAAGGTCACCGAAGCCCCGGTGCCAGCGCCCCCGGTGCCCCATTTGGATCCACCGATCAGGGCGTCGATCAAGGTGGTGCCGCTGCGCTGAACGAGGCTGGTGGTGTCGCCGGTGTAGGTGGGCAGGCTGGTGGCCATGGGGCGGTGCTCCGGAACGGGGTGTCGGTGCGAGCCAGCAGTCATGCCGAGCGCGCGGCCACCGACGGTCCGGCGCAGCGGGCCATTTCAACCACGGCCCGCGGCAAAGTCAATCGCGCCACGGGCGGTGCGCGGGGCCGGTTCAGTTCGCCAGGAACGCGAGCGCCTTGGGGGTGAAATCGGCGTGGTGCTGGAACACGCCGCCATGGCCGGCGTCCGGGTAGATGAGCAAGGTGCTGTTCGGCAGCCGGCGCGCCAGCTCGTGCGAATTCGAGCTCGGCACCATGCGGTCCTGGTCGCCGTTGACGATCAGCACCGGCTGGCGGATGCGAGAAAGTTCTGCGGGCGGCTGGCGGCCCCAGGCCTTGAGCGCGCGCAGCTGGGCCAGGTAGGCGCGCACGGTGATCGCCCGATCCCGGTGCTGCGTGCGTTCCTGCAGGCGCGCCAGAAAGGCCTTGCCCGCGGCGATGCCCGAGGGGGTGCGCGTGAAGAACAGGAACTGCTTCGGATCCTGCCCGGTGTGAAGGCCGCGCAGCAGGTCCAGGTGGGCGATGCGGCCCACCCGGCTGATGCCCGCGCCGCCCGCCGGCCCGGTGCCCGCCAGGATCATCCGGCGCACCCGTTGCGGCTCGCGCAGCGCAATCTCCTGCGCCACCATGCCGCCCATCGAGAAGCCGAACAGATCGACCAGCGCGAAGCCGGTCGCCTGGATGAAGCGGATCGCATCCAGCGCCATCTGCTCGATCGAATCGGCGGGCGCGCCGGTGGAGGCGCCGATGCCGCGGTTGTCGAACACGATCACGTGATGCCGGGTGGCCAGGCCATCCACCACGCGCGGGTCCCAGTTGTCCAGCACGGCGGCCAGGTGGTTCAGGAACACGACCGGCGTGCCGCCATGCTGCCGGCCGAGTTCCCGGTAGGCGAAGCGCACGCCGCCCGCCTCCAGGGTCCGGTTCGGCGCCTGCGTCCAGCGCGGCGCGGTCATGCCAGTTGCGGCAGGTAGACGGGCCGCGGGGCGCTCAGGCCTTGCCTGATCTGCTGGGTCAGTTCGTCCGCCAGCACTTCGTCAAGGCCCTCTTCAAGACCGTCGAGTGCGCGCTGGACGATGAGCTCGGGGCTGGATTTCGGCACATCGAAGCCGCGCGTCAGATCGGTGTCGACGTAGGCCATGTGCAGCGCCAGCACCTGCGTGCGCTGCGCCGCCAGCTCATGGCGCAGGGCGTTGGTCAGGGACCAGGCCGCGGACTTGCTGGCCGAGTAGGCCGCCAGCTCACCGCCGTTCAACCACGACGCAACCGACAGCACGTTGAGGAAGGCGCCGCCGCCCTGGCGCCGCAGCACCGGCGCGAAGGCCTGGCTGAGGCGCAGCATGCCGAAGAAGTTGGTCTCGAAGATGCGGCGCGTGAGCGCTTCGCTATCGGCCATGAGGAAGCCGCCGGGTTGGGCGATGCCGGCGTTGTTGATCACCAGTGTCACGTCCGAGGCCAGCGCGGCGGCAGCCGCCACCTCGTCCGGCTGGTTGACGTCCAGCCGCAGGGCCTGAACCCCCGGCAGCGTGATGGTGGCCGGGTCGCGGGCGGCGGCGTAGACCTTGCGGGCGCCGCGCGCCAGCAGTTCCTGTGCAAAGGCCAGGCCGATGCCGCGGTTGGCACCGGTGATGAGGGCGACGGAGTCTTTGATCTGCATGGTGGTTCCAATCGATGTGAAGCGGAGAAAGAGTGGGATCGGACAGGGAGTTGTGGCTAGCGCATCTGCACCACCACCTTGCCCTTGGCCCGCCCTTGGGCGAGGTAGTCCAGTGCTTCCTTCGCCCGCTCGAAGGGAAACACCTGGTCGATCACCGGGCGGATGCGCTCACTGCGCAGCAGCTCGCCGATCTGGGCGAGTTGCTCGCCATCGGGGCGCACGAACAGGAAGGAGTAGCCGACGCCCCGCTGCCGGGCCAGACGCCGGATCGTTCGGCTCATCAGGCCGAACACGAAGCCCAGCACGAAGTTCAGGCCGCGGGCGCGTGCGAAGGCCGGGTCTGCCGGCCCCACCAGCGAGGCGATCGTGCCGCCGGGCTTGAGGATGCCCACGGTCTTCTCCAGCGCCTCGCCGCGCACGGTGCCCAGCACCGCGTCGTAGCCGCTCAGCACCTGCTCGAAGTCCTGCTTCTTGTAGTCCACCACCTCGTCGGCGCCCAGGCGGCGCACCAGCTCGACGTTGCCGGTGCTGGTGGTCGTGCCCACCTGGGCACCCAGGACCTTGGCCAGTTGGATCGCGAAGGTGCCGATGCCGCCGGAGCCGGCCGGAACGAAGAGCTTCTGGCCGGGCTGCAGGCGGATGCGTTCCTTCAGCGCCTGCCAGGCGGTGAGCCCCACCATCGGGATGGCGGCCGCCTGCACGAAGTCCAGGTTGGCAGGCTTGAGCGCCGCCGCGCGTTCGGGCACCACGGCCAGTTCGGCGAAGCTGCCCCGGCCCAGGTCGAAGAGGCTGGCGAACACGGCGTCGCCCGCCTTGAAGCGGGTCACGCGGCGGCCGACCTCGAGCAGCACGCCGGCCAGGTCGCTGCCCAGCGTGGCCGGGAAGGAGAACTTCAGCAAGGGCTTGAACATCCCGGTCGGGATCATGTGGTCGATCGGGTTCACGCCCGCGGCGTGAACCTGCACCAGCAACTCGTCATCCTTCAGCGTGGGCCGCGGTAGCTCGCTGAAGCCGATATCGGGTGACTTGCCATAGCGTTGGAAGGTGAGTGCTTTCATGGTCTTTCTCGGGGGCCGCGCAGGGCACGTGGGTCGGGGAGGGCGGGGAGGGCGGGGAATTGGGGCCGGTCTTGTCACTTAAAGATGATGACCGTCATATGTAAAGGCGAGCGAAAAGGGTGCTGGGTCCACGCGCGTCAGTTCGGGGTGAGTTGCTTCAGCGCCGCCCGGCAGAGGGCGTCGGAGAGGGCGGGTTCATCCACCGCGCGGGCCAGCAGCAGGGTGCCGACGAGGGTGGAGAGGGTCATCAGCGCGCGCTCATGCGCGGCGGGCTGCCCCCAGTCGGGCGACTGGCGGGCGATCAGGTCGATCATTTCCTTGATGTGCCGGGTGGTCACCTGGCGCACCTCGGGCACCTGGCGGGCCGTTTCCGAGCCCAGCGCCGCCAGCGGGCAACCTTGCTCGATCTGCGCCAGATGCTCCGGCGAGAGATAGGCCTGCAGCAGCGCCTGCAGCGCCTGCCCCGGGGGTACCGCGGCCACCACGCCCGCCACCCGCGCGGCCGATTCCGCACAGGCCTGGCCCGTGGCCTCGGCCAGCATCGCTTCGCGGGAGGGGAAGTGGGCATAGAAGCCGCCATGCGTCAGGCCGGCTTCCTTCATGATGTCGGCCACACCCGTGCCGTCAAAGCCGCTGCGGCGGATGGCCCGCGCCGCGGCATGGACGATGCGCTCGTGCGTGGCCTGCTTGGCGGCGGCGCGGGCGCTGGGTGCGGTGCTGTGTTTGGCTTTTCGCATGTTGCGCATCATATTGAAATTCGGAGGCCGGTGTTGTGATGTCTTCACGATGCCCCCGCCGGGGTTAGGGCCTGTTAACGCTACGCGGAGCTTCGCGTAGCGTTAACAGGCCCTAGAGCCGCTCCGGCACCCGTTCGGCCAGGAAGTCGAACACCCGCCGCACCACCGGGCTGCCGCGGATCTCGCGGTGCACCACCAGCCACACCGGCAGCTTCGGCGTTACCAGTTCGGGCAGCAGGGGCACCAGGCCGGGGGTGTCGCGCACCAGGAAGCTGGCCAGGAAGCCGATGCCGGCGCCCGCCTGCACCAGCTGCGTGTAGGCCACCTGGTCGTCGGTGCGCAGGCCGAAGTGCTCGCGCGTCAGCGGCAGGCCGGCGGCGGCCGCACCCTTGAGGATGGCCTCGTTCTGGTCGTAGCCGATCAGCCGGTGGCCGGCCAGCTCCTCCATGCGGCGCGGCGTGCCGGCGCGCGCCAGGTAGTCGCGGTGGGCGCAGGCCTGGATGCTCAGCTCGCCCAGCTTGCGCGCCACCAGGCCGGCCTGCTGGGGGCGCAGCATGCGCAGGGCGATGTCCGCCTCGCGGCGCAGCAGGTTGCTCACCGCGTTGGTGGCCACCAGCTCGATCTGGATGCCGGGCTCCTCGCCCTGCAGCTCGGCCAGCAGGGGCGGCAGCAGGTGGCTGGCCGCCACCTGGCTGGCGCTCAGGCGCACCTTGCCCTGGCTGCTTTGGCTGCGGCGCAGCAGCTGCTGGCCCAGCTGCTCGGCCCCGGCGGCCATCTGGCGTGCGGCCTCGGCCAGGGCCAGGGCGGCGGCGGTGGGTTGCACGCCGCGCCCGGTGCGCTCGAACAGGGCCACGCCCAGTTGCGCCTCCAGCTGGGCGATGTGGCGCGAGAGCGTGGGCTGCTGCGCGTCCAGCGCGCGCGCCGCGCCCATCAGGCTGCCGGCATCCAGCACCGCCAGAAAGCTCGGAATCAGCGACCAGTCGAAGCGGGGCAGGGTGCTCATACGGTTTTGCATGGCTGGGTTGCGGGGCTCGTGGATTGTGGAATGGGCTGGGCCTGCCCACACTGGCGCCCTGTTGTGATTGACCCGCGAGCACGCCATGTCCCTTCCCACCGTATTGATCCTCGGCGCCAGCGGCCGTCTGGGCCAGGCGGCCAGCACGGCCTTTGCGGCCTCGGGCTGGCGTGTGCTGCGCCAGGGCCGGCAGGCCCGAGCCGGCGGCCCGCCCACGCTGGCCTTGCCGTTGGCCGAAACCGCCGCGCTGGCCGAAGCCGCTGCCGGCGCCCGCGTGGTGCTGCACGCGGCCAACCCGGCCTACACGCGCTGGGGCCAGGAGCTGCTGCCCATGGCCCGCCAGGCCATGGATCTGGCCGAGCGCCTGGACGCGCTGCTGCTCGTGCCGGGCAATGTCTACGCCTTTGGGGCGGACATGCCGGCCCTGCTGAGCGAGGCCACGCCGGTGCGCCCCAGCACGGCCAAGGGCGCGCTGCGCCTGCAGCTGGAGCAGGAACTGCAGGCCCGTGCCGCCGCCGGGCGCCTGCGTGTGCGCCTGCTGCGCGCGGGGGACTTCTTCGGCGCCGGCCTGGGCAGCTGGCTGGACTTGGCCATCGCCAAGCAGCTGCCGCAAGGGCGGCTGCAATACCCGGGGCCGCTGGACCGCCCGCATGCCTGGGCCTATCTGCCGGACTTGGCCCAGGCCCTGGTGGGCCTGGCCGAGCGGCGCGGCGCCCAGGGCTTTGAGAGCTGGACCTTCGAGGGCCACACCCTCACCGGCGAGCAACTGCTGGCCGGCCTGGCCCAGGCTGCGCAGGCCCTGGGCTGGCCCGTGCCCACCCGGCTGGAGCGCATGCCCTGGTGGCCCTGGCAGCTGGCCGCGCCGCTGGTGCCCCTGCTGCGCGAGGTGCTGGCCATGCGCTATCTGTGGGAGCGCCCGCACGCGCTGGACGGCGGCGCGCTGCGCCAGCACCTGGGCGAACGCCTGGTGCACACCCCGCTGGAATGGGCCCTGCAGGCCAGCCTGGCGGATCTGGCCCGCCAGGGCCTGTGGAAGGGCTGGCCGGCGCTGCCGCAGCGCGAGGCGCTGGCATGAGCACCGCCATCCTGCCCGGCCGCCACACCGCCCGCCCCGAGCGCGATTTCGTGCTGTTCCTGATCGGCATGCGCGTCAACCAGCTCTGGCGGGTGGACCGCTGGCTGCCGGTGGCGCGCGCGATGCCGCGCATGCTGCAGGAACTGGCCGCCCAGCCCGAGCGCGGCTACCTGCACGGCGAGCTGTGGGGCGGCCGCACCACCGTGATGCTGCAGTATTGGCGCAGCCTGGACGAGCTGCTGGCCTACGCCAAGGACCGCGAGGCCGCGCACCTGCCGGCCTGGGCCGACTTCAACCGCCGCGTGGGCAGCAGCGGCACGGTGGGGGTCTGGCACGAAACCTATTGCGTGCAGCCCAGCCAGGTGGAGTCCATCTACGTGAACATGCCGCCCTTCGCGCTGGGGCGGGCGGCGCCACTGCTGCCGGCCCAAGGGTCGCTGGCGCATGCCCGCGGCCGCATGGGTGCCTAGGGCCTGTTCCCACGACAGGAAGCCAGCGCGTTGCCACCAAAAAGGGCGCCAACGAGGCGCGAAGCCGCAGGCGTGGTGGGCCCACGGCCAGGCTTCGCAACGAAGTGGGCGCCCTTTTTGGTGGCAACCCGGAGGGAAAGGGCTTGGCCGGCCGGCATCCGTCGTTGCCCGGCTCGCCCAGGCGGCCAGCCTGTGCGTTCGCCGTGCGCCTAGGCTGCCAGCCGGCCAAGCCCTTTCGCGTGGCTTCCTGTCGTGGGAACAGGCCCTATACGCTCAACCGTGCGTGGGGGTGATCAGGATCTTGCCCTGGCGCTCCCCGGCCGCCGCGGCGGCCACGGCTTCCTGGATCTGCGCCACCTCGTAGCCGGCCTGGATGGGCGTGTGCAGCTTGCCGGCGGCAATCAGCCCGGCCAGCTCGCCCAACAGCTTGAACTGCTCGGCCTGCGGGGTGACGCGGAACCAGCGTGCCAGCCAGAAGCCCTTGAGCGTGACATCGCGGAACACCAGCTCGCGCGGCGTGACGATGCAGGGCTCGCCGCTCAGCGCGCCGTAGTTGACGATGGTGGCGCTCTCGGCCAGCGCGGCGGCCATGCGCATGGTGGCCTGGCCGCCCACGGCGTCGATGCCGAGCTTGATGGCCGCGCCCCCGGTGGCGGCCTTGACCCGCTCGCTCAGGCCCTCGCCATCCACCAGCACCACATCGCCGCCCTGGGCCAGCACACCGGCCACGGCTGATTCGCGCCGCACCAGGTTGATGGTCTTCAGCCCGCGCAGCTTGGCCAGCTGCACCACATAGCTACCCACGCCGGAGTTGGCGCCGTTCTGGATCACCCAGTCGCCCGGCTGCAGATCGGCGAAATCGCTCAGCAGCAGCGAGGCGGTGGGCGGGTTCACCGTCAGCATGGCGAGTTGGCGCGGGTCGGCCTCGTTCGGCAGCGGCACCAGGCGCGCAGCGGGCGCCACCACATGCGTGGCCCAGGTGCCGATGCCCACCGGCAGCAGCACCGTTTGGCCCATGCTGGGGCCCTGGGTGTCCGGGCCCAGCTCCACCACGCGGCCCACGCCTTCGCTGCCGCCCACGGCGGGCAGCGGTGGCAACTGGCCGTACTGGCCAGTCAGCATCAGCACATCGCTGGGGTTGATGGGCGCGGCCAGCACCGCCACCAGGGCCTGGCCGGGCTGCAGCACCGGGCGTTCGAAGGGCACGGCCTGGATCACGGCCTGCGGCACCGGGCCGCGTTCGCTGTACTGGGCTTTGAGCATTTGGGTCATGGTGGGCCGCCGTTCTGGCGCCTGGGGTTGGAATGGAACGAATGCTAGGGAGAACCCAGTCCTGGCGGAATCCATCGCAGTCAGCAAAATCTTTTGCTGTTTCGACAAAGATTGGCTGCCATGGACAAGCTGCGCGCCCTGCAATACCTGCTCAAGGTGGCCGACACCCTGAGCTTTTCCGGCGCGGCCCGCGCCTTCGGCGTGCCGGCCTCGTCCATCTCGCGCCGCATTGCCGATCTGGAGGCCGAGCTGGGCGTGGAGCTGCTGCACCGCACCACCCGCACCGTGCGGCTCACCGAGATCGGCGCGCTCTATCTGGAGCCCGTGCGCGCCGGCCTGGCGCAGCTGGACGACGCCACCGAGCTGGTGGGCCGGTGCAGCCGCACGCCCAGCGGCACCCTGCGCATCAGCGCCATGCCCAGTTACGGCCAGCTGTTGCTGATGCCCGCCCTGCAGGAATTCAGCGCGCTGTACCCGGACATCGTGCTCGACGTGCACCTCAGCGACGGCCTGGTGGAGCTGGGGCGCGACCAGATCGACCTCGCCATCCGCGGCGGCCGCCAGCCGCAGGACCGCGTGGTGGCGCGCCGCCTGGATGACAACCGCTTCCTGCTCGCCGCCTCGCCCCAGTACCTGGCCCAGCACGGCCGGCCGCGCACCCTGGCCGATCTGCTCCAGCACAAGGCCCTGCTGTACCGCGGCCCGCATGCGCTGATCCGCTGGCAGGGCCGGGACGAAGAGGGCTGGCGCGAGCTGGCGGTGCCGCCCGCCTTCATCAGCAACGACGGCGCCAGCCTCATCGCCATGGCCTGCCAGCACCGCGGCCTGGTGCTGCTGCCCGAATGGGGGCTGCGACCCTACCTGCAGCGCGGCGAGCTGGTGGCGCTGGAGCTGGAGCAGCCGGTGTCGGTGAACCGCGGCGGCGAGGCCGGCATCTACCTGCTTTACCTGCAGGCGCGCTACCAGGTGCCCAAGGTGCGGGTGGCGGTGGAGTTCCTGATGAGCAGGCTGGGGGCGGGCCCACCGCGCGATGGCGCTGCCGGCGCGGCCGGGTGAGGCGCCGGGCAGCCTGGAAGCGACGCTTCAGCCGCTGTCGCTTCGCGGCGCGCTGTGGCGGCGCAGCGCGTCCAGCGGGCTGCGCACCGCGCCGCCGCCCAGCTTCAGCACATGGGTGTAGATCATGGTCGTGGCCACATCCGCATGGCCCAGCAGCTCCTGCACGGTGCGAATGTCGTACCCGCTTTGAAGCAGATGCGTAGCAAAGCTGTGCCGCAGCGTGTGCGGCGTGGCCGGCTTGTGGATGCCGGCCGCGGCCACGGCGCGCTTGAAGGCGCGCTGAAAGGTTTGGTCGTAACGGTGGTGGCGGCGGATGACGCCGCTGCGCGGGTCGGTGCTGTGGTGGTCCTGGGGAAAGACCCAGAACCAGGCCCAGGATTGGCCCGCGCGCGGGTACTTGCGCTCCAGCGCGTGCGGCAACTCCACGCCGGCCCGTTCGGCTTCCACATCCGCCAGCCAAAGCTGCCGCGCCGCCGCCAACTGCGTGCGCAGCCCTGGCAGGAGCGACTGCGGCAGCATCACCACCCGGTCCTTGCCGCCCTTGCCCGAACGCACGATGAGTGCGCCATGGCCGAAGTCGAGGTCCTTCACCCGCAGCTGCAAGGCTTCCGTGATGCGCAGGCCGGTGCCGTACAGCAGTTGCGCCAACACGCGGTGCTCGCCCTCCAGTTCGCCCAGGATGCCCGCTACTTCACCTGGCGTGAGCACCACCGGCAGGCGTGCAGGCTTGCGCGGATGCCCGATCTGCTGCAGCCAGGGCAAATCCATGCCCAGCACGCGGGTGTAGAGAAACAGCAGGGCCGACAGCGCCTGGCTGTGCGTCGAAGCCGCCACCTGCCTGCGCACGGCCAGGTCCGTCAGAAAGACCTCCACCTCGGCCGCCCCCAACTCGGCCGGGTGACGCCGCCCGTGAAAGCGAATGAACAACCGGCACCAATACAGGTAGCACTCCTCGGTGCGCAGGCTGTAGTGCAAGTAGCGCAGGCGCTCCCGCATCTGGTCCAGCAGGCGCACCGAGCGCAGCGGCGGCATGGCCGGCAAACTGGCGCGCGGCCGCTGCTGGCCGCGCCCTCCCAGCCGTTCTGCAGGTGCTGGCATGATCGTCCTCCGCTTCGACGCGCCGTCTGGAAGATGTAACAGCGCGCCGCTTTTTGCGGATTTTTAGTACTGGATGCACATCCAGTCAAGCAAGTGATTCAGCGCGACACATCAACCACTTGCAGGATCGACAGGGGACTTTCTTATGCAGCACCATGCGGTCTTATCCGGCGGCGACTGTCGCCCCAAAACACGTTAGCCGTCATGGAAATTCGGTCTGCGCTCATCCATATCGCAGTGGCAGCCATCGTTGGCGCAGCCGTCGCTGTTTTCAGCCCGGCCAAATGGCTGGCGGCTTCACTCTGGGTGTCGTCGGCAATGCTGCTCAATGGCGCGGTAGCCACGGTCGAGGACGCTCAACCCGGCGGCATTGACGCACCTTCCGGGGCCGGGGCGCTGGCTGCCAAATGTGCAGTTGCGGCACTTGTTATAGCCGTCCTCGGCTTTGCGGTTCAGTTTCTTCAGTGGCCATCACCATGATGGCTAACCTTTCGCTGCAGCCGACCCGCGCCAGCTGCGCTGGCTTGGTCGGCTGAGCTCAAACGTTAAGGCGCTAGTGCCAGTCGTCAGTGAATCAATAGTTGGGACGCATGCCGTCAGGAAGGCGCTTGCTGTCAGCGATGAATTCTTCCGCTATTGCGAGTTCTCGGCTGCGTCGCTGGAGGGTGGCGAATTTGACGGTGTTTACGTCGCCAGTTCATTTGCGAATATCGAATGGTATTGGGGGCTCTTCAACATCGCAGTGCTGGTGGATTGCGTATTCGAAAATTGCACGTTTCGCGGAACTTCCTTTTCGGGCTGCCGCTTTGTAAACTGTGAGTTCAAGAATTGTCGATTCCTGCGTGACAATTTGAACGGATCGTGCACGGCACCGGATACGAATGTTTATGGGTGCAAATCGGTCGAGTGCGAGGGATTCAATGAGCTCTTTGCCAACCAAGCGCCTTAACCTCTCATTGCAGCGGACCTGCGCCAGCTGCGCTGGCTGGTCCGCTGAATTCAAACGTTGGCCAGCATGAAAGTCCTACGTCCAGGACTGGCGGCGGCACTTGGCTTCACTGCCGCAGCCTTGTTTTTCGTTGGGTTGATTTTTCGGTTCGCTGTTTACAGCCGCTTGTACATCGGGCCCAACGACCCTTATGGAATTTCGGATGTCATCGAATTGATTCTGGGGGTTCTTCTCTTACTGGTCTTGGCGGTCTCCGTGGTTGCAGCTTTTGCGCTTGCTATGCAGGGCTCCCCAGAGAATCGAAAAGCATCCAAGTGGCTGGCACTCACTTGCGCTGTATTGATTTTGCTGCTTCAGCCACTTCATCACCTTGCAGCACGTTTTTCGCTATGAGCACAGTGCTGGCCAACCCTTCATTGCAGCGGACCTGCGCCAGCTTCGCTGGCTGGTCCGCTGAATTCAAACTACAAGGGCTTCCCCACTGATTGCAAGCAATATCCAGCCCTGATGAATGGCGCAGCCATTCATCAAGGGAATGGGTTTTGAATTCCTTCGCGTTCGTGGCC
>NZ_JAEDAK010000014.1 GCF_016093275.1 Inhella proteolytica | reverse complement strand
GCGCGTCTTCACATCAGGGTCCGCTGCCATTCAAGGCCGCAGCAATGACCGTTTGTAGTTACCCCAGTCCGCACTTGCTCTGCGCTCAACAAATGGGCCACGAACGCGAAGGAATTCAAAACCCATTCCCTTGATGAATGGCTGCGCCATTCATCAGGGCTGGATATTGCTTGCAATCAGTGGGGAAGCCCTTGTAGTTTGAATTCAGCGGACCAGCCAGCGCAGCTGGCGCAGGTCCGCTGCAATGAAAGGTTAAACCGCATTCCCGCCACCGCTTGGGTAGGCCGACAAGGCCAGCCCCAAACCCACGCCTGCGCTAGCCGCAACGAGCTCTGCCGGGAACGACCGGGTGAAGAACCCTGGCTCCCAATACTCCACTGCAAAGTCAAGTGTGGCTTCCGTGCCAACCGCAGTTGCAACGGGGCCAATTTCATTTTGGTACTTCCGCAGGAACTCAATGGCGTCTTCTACTTGGCCAGGCAAATCGTCAAACGAACAGTCACTTACAAGGAAATACGCAGTGCCATGTTCAAGTCGATATGGCCCAAAGGTAAGCCCCTGAACCCGGGTCTCAATGTCGACTGCAGAAATACGGAGAACGCAACTCATGCGGTTTAACGTGTTCTAGGGCGACAGGCGCCGCCGGATAAGACCGCATGGTGCTGCATAAGAAAGTCCCCTGTCGATCCTGCAAGTGGTTGATGTGTCGCGATGTATCACTTGCTTGACTGGATGGGCATCCAGTACTAAAAATCCGTGAAAAGCGGCACGCTGTTACATCTTCCAGACGGCGCGTCCAAGCGGAGGACGATCATGCCAGCACCTGCAGAACGGCTGGGAGGGCGCGGCCAGCAGCGGCCGCGCGCCAGTTTGCCGGCCATGCCGCCGCTGCGCTCGGTGCGCCTGCTGGACCAGATGCGGGAGCGCCTGCGCTACTTGCACTACAGCCTGCGCACCGGGGAGTGCTACCTGTATTGGTGCCGGTTGTTCATTCGCTTTCACGGGCGGCGGCACCCGGCCTAGGGCCTGTTAACACTACGGGAAGCCACGCGAAAGGGCCTGGTCGGCTGGCAGCCTAGACGCACGGCGAACGCCCAGGCTGGGCGCCTGGGCGAGCCGGGCAACGACGGATGCCGGCCGGCCAGGCCCTTTCCCTCCGGGTTGCCACCAAAAGGGGCGCCCACTTCGTTGCGAAGCCTCGCCGGGGGAACCGCCCCGGCTTCGTTTCGCGCCTCGTTGGCGCCCCTTTTGGATGGCAACGCGCTGGCCTCCCGTAGTGTTAACAGGCCCTGGTTGGGAGCGGCCGAGGTCGAGGCCTTTCTGACGGACTTGGCCTTGCGCAGGCAGGTGGCGGCTTCGACGCACAGCCAGGCGCTGTCGGCCCTGCTGTTTCTCTACACCCGCGTGCTGGGCATGGATTTGCCCTGGCTGCAGCAGATCGGGCATCCGCGCAAGCCTGCACGCCTGCCTGTGGTGCTCACGCCGGGCGAGGTGGCGGGCATCCTGGGCGAACTGGAGGGCGAGCACTGCATGCTGGCCCAACTGCTGTATGGCACCGGCCTGCGCATCACGGAAGCCTTGCAGCTGCGGGTGAAGGACCTCGACTTCGGCCATGGCGCGCTCATCGTGCGCTCGGGCAAGGGCGGCAAAGACCGGGTGGTGATGCTGCCGCAGTCGCTGGTGCCGGGGCTGCGTGCGCAATTGGCAGCGGCGCGGCAGCTTTGGCTGGCAGATGTGGAGGCCGAGCAGGCCGGCGTGGAATTGCCGCACGCGCTGGAGCGCAAGTACCCGCGCGCGGGCCAGTCCTGGGCCTGGTTCTGGGTGTTCCCGCAAGACCATCACAGCACCGACCCGCGCAGCGGCGTCATCCGCCGCCACCACCTATACGACCAGACCTTCCAGCGCGCCTTCAAGCGCGCCGTGGCCGCCGCCGGCATCCACAAACCGGCCACGCCGCACACGCTGCGGCACAGCTTTGCTACGCATCTGCTTCAAAGCGGGTACGACATTCGCACCGTGCAGGAGCTGCTGGGCCATGCGGATGTGGCCACCACCATGATCTACACCCATGTGCTGAAGCTGGGCGGCGGCGCGGTGCGCAGCCCGCTGGATGCGCTGGCGGTTCAGGGCGCGGGCTGAGCCGGGCCCGGTGGGGAAGGGCGGGGGGCAGGATCGGCGGCGAAACTGCCTGCCATGAGCCAGCGCCCCCTTCCGCTCGACCAACTTCCCCCTCTGCCCCCCGGGGCGCAAGGCCTGGACGCCGCGCAGGTGCAGGCGCAGCGCGCGCGTGGCTTCAACGACATCGTGGCCCGCAGCGGCAGCGGTTGGCGCGAGGTGCTGGCCGATTCGCTGCGCGACCCGATGGTGTGGTTCCTGCTGCTCACGGCTGGCCTGTTCGGCCTGCTGGGCCAGCGCGCCGAGGCCCTGACCCTGCTGGCCGCGCTGCTGCCGCTGCTGGGCATGGACGCCTACCTGCACCGCCGCACGCGCGCCTCGTCGGCGGGCCTGGCCAGCCGCCTGGCCAGCACGGCCCGCGTGCATCGCGCAGGCAGCTGGCAAGAGCTGCCGGCACGCGAGCTGGTGGTGGGGGATCTGGTGGAGGTGGTGCCCGGCGAGTACTTCCCGGCCGATGGCCTGCTGGTGGGCGGCACCGGGCTGCAGGTGGATGAATCCACGCTCACCGGGGAATCCCTGCCGGTGCCGAAGCGCGCGTTCGAGGGGGCTGCGCTGCCGGCCAGCGCGGATGAAGCGCTGTGGGCCAGTGCCGGCACGCGCTTGCTCACCGGCAGCGCGCGGCTGCGCGTGCTGTGCATCGGGGCGGACACCCTGTACGGCGAGATCGTGCGCTCGGCCACCGAGGGCAGCCACGCCGCCACGCCGCTGCAGCAGGCCATTGGCGAGCTGGTGCGGGTGCTGCTGGTGCTGGCCCTGCTGCTGTGCGCGCTGCTGGCCGGCCTGCGCCTGTGGCAGGGGCATGGCTGGGTGGATGCGCTGCTCAGCGCCGTCACGCTCGCGGTGGCGGCGTTGCCCGAGGAATTTCCGGTCGTCTACACCTTCTTCCTGGGTGTGGGCGTGTTCCGGCTGGCGCGCCGCAAGGCCCTGGTGCGGCGGGCGGTGGCGGTGGAAAACATCGGGCGGGTGAGCTGCCTGGTGTCCGACAAGACCGGCACCTTGACGGCCGGCAGCCTGGTGCTGGCGCACCGCGTGCCGGCAGCTGGGCGTGGCGAGGCCGAGTTGCTGGAGCTGGCCTGCCGCGCCGCGCGCGCCGACAGCGGCGACCCCCTGGACCAGGCGCTGCACCAAGCCTTGCAGCAGGCCCAGGGGCCGCTGCCGGCGGCCGAGAAGCTGGCCGACTTCCCCTTCACCGAGGCCCGCCGGCGCGAGACCCTGGTGTGGCGCCTGGCGGACGGCCGCCGCCTGGCCTGCACCAAGGGTGCCCCGGAAACCGTGCTGGACCTCTGCGGCCTCAGCCCCGCCGAGCGCACGGCATGGCTGGCCCAGGTGGAAGCCCTGGCGCGCGACGGCCACAAGGTGATTGCCTGCGCCCAGCGCGCCCTGGCCGCGGAGGAAGACGCCGCCACCGAAGCCACGGCCGGCTTTCGCTTCGGCGGCCTGCTGGCCTTTGAGGACCCGGTGCGCGAGGGCGTGCCCGCCGCGGTGGCCGAGTGCCTGGCCGCGGGCATGCGCGTCATCATGGTCACGGGCGACCACCCCGCCACGGCGGCGGCGGTGGCGCGCGAGATTGGCCTGGAAGGCCCGGACGGAAGCGCACCGCGCGTGCGCGTGCTGGCGCCCGGCGATGACGCCGCCGCCCTGCTGGCCAGCGAACCGCCCGATGTGGTGGCCCGCGCCACCCCGGCGCAGAAGGTGGCCCTGGTGCAGGCGCTGCAGGCGCGCGGCGAGCGCGTGGCGGTGACGGGCGATGGCGTCAACGACGTGCCGGCCCTGCGCCTGGCCGATGTGGGCGTGGCCATGGGCGAGCGCGGCACCCGCAGCGCACGCGAGGTGGCGCCCGTGGTGCTGCTGGACGACCGCTTCCGCACCCTGGTGGACGCGGTGGCCGAGGGCCGCCAGCTGTTCCAGAACCTGCGCCTGGCCTTTGCCTACCTGCTGCTGGTGCACCTGCCACTGGTGCTGGGGGCGGCGCTGCTGCCCATGCTGGGCCTGCCGCTGCTGTTCCTGCCCATCCACATCGTGTGGCTGGAACTGGTGATCCACCCCACGGCCATGCTGGCCTTCCAGGATCTGCCGCGGCCCGGCGCGCTGGCGCCGGTGTCGCCCGCGGCGGCGCGGGCGCGCTTCTTCACCGCGCCGGTCTGGTGGCGCATCGGCCTGCTGGGGGGGCTGCTGAGCCTGGCGGTGATCGGCAGCTACCTGCATGCCCTGGGCGCGGACCACAACGTGCCCCATGCCCGCGCCATGGCGCTGAGCCTGCTGCTGCTCCTCAGCGCGGCGCTGGCCACCGCCTTGAGCGGCCTGCGCCAGCCCAGCGCGCGCTGGCTGGTGGCGGGCACGCTCGCCTCGGTGCTGGCGCTGGTGCAGTGGCCCACCAGCAGCGGCCTGCTGGGCCTGAACCCGCTGCACGGGGCCGACTGGGCGCTGCTGGGCGCCGCCTTCGCGCTGACCGCGCTGGCCACGCGCGCGCTCGGACGCCGCCTGCGGGATTCGCACTGAACCCTGCCCGCCTAGGGCCTGTTAACACTGCGCGAAGCCACCGCGTTGCCATCCAGAAAAGGCGCCAACGAGGCGCGAAATGAAGCCGGGGTAGGCCTTGCAGGCCGCGCTGGGCCAGAGGCCCAGCTCTGTGTGAGGCAGTTCGGGCCCTCAGGGCCCAAACTGTCCACACACAGCCCCGGCGAGGCTTCGCAACGAAGTGGGCGCCTTTGTCTGGTGGCAATCCGAAGGGAATGGGGCTGCCCGGCCGCCATGCGTCGTTGCAGCGCTCGCCCAGACGCGAGTCTGGGCGTCGCGCTGCGCCTAGCCTGGCGGCCGGGCGGCCCCATTCGCGGGGCTCCGCGCAGTGTTAACAGGCCCTAGGCAACTTTTCTGCAAGCGACGCCCTGTTGCGCCGCCGTGCCGCGGCCCCGCCTGCCGTGGCCGCTGCGCCGGGGCGCCGGGGCACATTCGCGCCGCCCGCATCCAACCCGGTCGACTGCGATGAAGCTCAGGCTCCCCAACACATTTGTTCTTTTGTTCGCGCTGCTGGCGCTGATTGCTGCCGCCACCTGGGTCGTGCCCGGTGGGCAATACGACACCGTGATGGTGGCGGGCAAGAAGGTGGTCGACCCCGACTCCTTCCGCCATGTGCCGGCCAACCCGCAGGGCCTGGTGGCGCTGCTGACGGCGCCCATCAAGGGCTTCGTGGAGGCGGCGCTCATCATCGGTTTCGTGCTGCTGGTGGGCGGCGCCTTCAATGTGCTGCACAAGACGGAGGCCATCGACGCCATGATCAAGTCGGTGGCCAAGGCGCACAGCCGCTCGGGCCTGGTGCGGGTGGGCTTGATCCCGCTCTTCGTCACCTTGTTCTCCATCGGCGGGGCGACCTTCGGCATGGCCGAAGAGGCCATCCCCTTCGTGCTGATCTTCATCCCGCTGGCGCTGGCACTGCGCTACGACTCGGTGGTGGGCGTGGCGATCCCCTTCGTGGGCTCGCAGATCGGCTTCGCCACCGCCTTCCTGAACCCGTTCAACGTGGGCATTGCGCAGCAGATCGCCGGCGTACCGATGTTCTCCGGCCTGGGTTTCCGTTTCCTGTGCTGGGCGGTGTTCACGGCGGTCACCATCGCCTTCCTGATGGTGTATGCCGCGCGCATCAAGGCCGACCCGCGCCGCAGCTTCACCTACGAACTGGACGAGGAAAAGCGCAAGACCCTGGACCTGGCGGCGTTTGAGGCCTTCACCGGCATGCGGCTGACGCACAAGCTGGTGCTGGCGCTGTTCGCCGGCACGCTGATCGCCATGATCGTGGGCGTGGTGCGCTACCAGTGGTACATCCACGAGATCGCCGCGCTCTTCCTGGTGATGGCGGTGGCCGTGGGCCTGGTGGCGCGGCTGAAGGCGGACGACTGGGTGGCGGCCTTCGTGCAAGGCGCCAAGGACCTGGTGAGCACCGCGCTGGTGATCGCCCTGGCCAAGGCCACGGTGGTGCTGCTGCGCGACGGCCACATCATCGACACCCTGCTGCACGCCCTGGTGCCCTACGTGGAGAGCAGCTCGGCGATGTTCTCGGCGCAGAAGATGTTCGTGATCCAGTCGGTCATCAATTTCTTCATCCACAGCGGCACCGGGCAGGCGGCGCTGACCATGCCCATCATGGCGCCGCTGGCGGACCTGGTGGGGGTGACGCGCCAGCTCGCCATCCTGGCCTTCCAGTTCGGCGAGCTCAGCACGCCCATCATCCCGACCTCGGGCATCACCGTGGGCGTGCTGGCGCTGGCCGGCATCCCCTACACCACCTGGGTGCGCGCCATGCTGAAGATGCAGGCGGCCTACTTCGCCATCGCGCTGCTGCTGTTGGCGCTGGGCGCGCAGATGGGCTGGTGAGTCAGGCCGGCTGCGGCGCGCTGCCCAGCCGGCTGCGCAGGTCGTCCAGCAGGGTGCGGGCGGGCAGGGAGAGGGCGCGGTCCTGCCGCCACACCAGCTGCCACTGGCGGCGCAGCGGAAAGCCTTGCACCGGCAGCACCACCAGGCCTTCGCTGGCGGGGTCGGCGGCCAGGGTGTGGCGAGAGAGCACGGCCAGCCCCAGGCCGGCGCGCACCGCGTGCTTGATGGCTTCGTTGCTGCCCAGCGCCATGCGCGCCGGCCACTGGATGCCGTGCTCGGCGAAGGCCTGCTCCGTCACCACGCGCGTGCCGGAGCCGGCCTCGCGCACCAGCAGGGGTTCGGCCACCAGATCGGCCAGCTGCAGGCGGCGGCGCTTGGCCAGGCGGTGGTCGGCCGGGGCGATGAGTACCAGCGGGTTCTCCAGGAAGGGCCAGCGCGCCAGCGGCAGGTGGGCGGGCGGCAGCATCATGGCGGCCAGCTCGTCGTCACCGCGCTCCAGCCGCGCCACCACGGCGTCGCGGTTCTCCACCGC
Organism: Inhella proteolytica; assembly: GCF_016093275.1. GTDB lineage: Bacteria > Pseudomonadota > Gammaproteobacteria > Burkholderiales > Burkholderiaceae_C > Inhella > Inhella proteolytica. Next base: position 117,200 of record NZ_JAEDAK010000014.1, on the reverse strand, counting down.
CAGCTCGATGGCAATGCCCGGGTAGGCGCGCGCAAAGGGGCCGAGCAGGTCGGGCAGGAAGTATTCGGTGGTGGTGACGGCGGCAATGCGCAGCCGCCCCTGGCGCAGGCCCTGCAGGGCGGCCACGTCGTCCTCGAACTGCTGCCAGCAGGCGCCGAGCTCGCGCACCGTCTGCGCCAGGCGGCGCCCGGCCGGCGTGGGCACCAGGCCGCGGCCTTGCGGTTCGAACAGGGTCAGGCCCAGGCCCTGGGCCAGTTCGCGCAGCTGGGTGGAGACGGTGGGCTGCGCCAGATGCAGGGCTTCGGCGGCGCGGCCCACGCCGCCCAGGCGCTCCACGGCCTCGAAGCTGCGCAGCTGCGCCAGGCTGATGGTCCAGGGCTTTTCCAGGCCGGGTGGGGTTCGGTAATCCATCAAATAGTCCGATCGGTTGCATCGGAACATATCACTTGATCGGATGGGCGGACATGGCCACCATCGCGCCCCGCCATGCAAAACCTACTCGATCCCGCCATCCTCTTCTTCGTGTTCGGCCTGCTGGCCGGCGCCGTGCGTTCCAACCTGGAGATCCCCCCGCCGATTGCGCGCTTTCTCTCGCTCTACCTGCTGATGGCCCTGGGCCTGAAGGGCGGCTTCGCGCTGGCCAAGACGGGCTTCACCCCCGAGGTGCTGGTGGGTCTGGGCTGCGCCGTCACGCTGGCTTTTGCCGTGCCCGCCCTGGGCTATTGGCTGCTGCGCCGGCTGCTCTCGCGCTTCGACGCCGCGGCCCTGGCCGCCACCTACGGCTCGGTGAGCGCGGTCACCTTCATCACGGCCGTGCAGCACCTGGAAAACCAGGGCGTGGCCTTCAGCGGCCACATGCCCGCGGCGATGGCGCTGATGGAGTCGCCCGCCATCATCATGGCGGTGCTGCTGGCCAACCACGCGCGCCGCCTGCAGGCCGCGGCACCTGGCGGGGGCGCTCCGCACGGGCTGCGCCAGGTGCTGCACGAATCGCTGACCGACGGCGCGCAGCTGCTGCTGCTCGGTGCCATCGCGGTGGGCTTCCTCACAGGCGAGGCCGGTCAGCGCGCCATGCAGCCGTTCTCGGGCGATCTGTTCAAGGGCATGCTGGCCTTCTTCCTGCTGGACATGGGCCTGCTGGCGGCGCGCAACTTCGGTGCGCTGCGCGGCTGCTCACCCTGGTTGCTGGCCTATGCCGTGCTGGGCCCGCTGGTGCATGCCAGCTTGGCGCTGGGCCTGGCGCAGCTGTTCGGCCTTTCGGTGGGCGACACCACCTTGCTGATGGTGCTGGCGGCCAGCGCCTCCTACATCGCCGTGCCGGCGGTGCTGCGGGTGGCCATCCCCGAGGCCAACCCGGCGCTGTACTTCGGCATGTCCCTGGGGCTGACCTTCCCCTTCAACATCCTGCTCGGCATTCCGCTCTACAGCGCGGTGGCTCACCAGCTGAGCTGACGCGCCGCCACATCCATGCGCACCAGCGGCCCCAGGGGCAGGGGCCGGTTGGGCTGGCCGTGGCCGCTGGGCCAGCCGGCCAGCACGGGCTTGTTCAGCGGGTGCAGGTGGTCGGCCAGCACGGCGCTGGCATCGGCCGCCTCGCTGAAGCGGCCGAGCAGGAAGCCGGCCGCGGCGTCCAGATGCCCGGCCAGGCGCAGCTGGGTGAGGTAGCGGTCCACGCGGTAGGGGTCTTCGGAGATGTCTTCGAAGAACAGGATGGCGCCGTCCACCGGGGGCAGGCCGTCCGTCGCCAGGCCGGAGGCCCAGACCGAGAGGTTCCCGCCCAGCAGCGGCCCGTGCACCACGGGGGCGGGGCGGCTGAGCGGGTGGGGCTCGGGCAGGCGCTCGGTCCACTCGGGCTCCAGGCCGCGGCGCAGGGCGGCGGCCAGGGTCTGGCGGTCGGCCTCGCCGCCCGCGGCCAGCCAATCTGAAGCCGGCATGGGGGCGTGCCAGCCGGCCAGGCCTTCGCGGTTCCACAGCGCCAGCAGGGTGGTGATGTCGCTGTAGCCGATCAAGGGCTTGGGGTGGGCGCGCAGCAGCGCGCGGTCAACGCCATCCAGCAGGCGCAGGCAGCCGTAACCGCCGCGCAGGCAGAGCAGGGCGTCCACCTCGGGGTCGAGCAAGGCGGCGTGCAGGTCGGTCAGGCGCTGTGCGTCCGGCGCGGCCAGGAAGTCGAGGTGGCTCGGGCCGGCACAGCCGGGGAAGAGCTTGGCGCGGTAGCCCATCGCCTTGACCTGCGCCGGCACCTGCTCCAGCAGGCCGGGCCTGGGCGGCCCGGCGGGGGCGATGACGCCCAGGCAGGCACCGGCGTCCAGCGGCGGCAGCGGGTTGAAGTCAGACGGCATCGCAGTTCTCCAGGCGGTCGCGCATCAGGGCATCCAATGCGGCGCCCAGTTGCGCCAGTTGCTGGGGGCCGCTGGCCAGCGGGTGCCAGGCGTAGCGACTGCCCAGGTTGCTGAGGAAGGCCACCAGGTAATGCCGGCGCGCCGGGGCGATGCCCTGCACGATGCCGGCATCGGCGGCGTAGTTCTCGGTGTTGCCGATCTTGTGGGCGAAGCGCAGCTCACCGGCTTGGGTGAGGGGGCGCAGGTCGCCGGGCAGGGCGTAGTCGCCGGCGCGCCAGCCGCCATCGGCCTGCAGCCAGCGGGCGTTCAGGCGGTTGGGCAGGCCTGCGGCCTGGCCCGGCAGGCCGGCCAGGCTGCCGCTGCTCAGCACCGTGTCCAGCCCCTGTTCCTGCAGACCGCGCAGCACTTCGTCGCGCAGCGCGGGCTGCAGGCGCGGTGCAGCGGGCGGCAGCCAGGGTGGGGACGGAGCGTCGGGGTCCAGCCACCAGAGCAGGCGCACGGTGTCCCAGGCGGTCATCTGGATCTGCCCCACGCCGGCGCCGGCCGCATTGCCCCAGCCGCCATCGGGCTGGGTGTTGGCCAGGCGCAGCGTGGGAAGGCCCAGTGCGTCGAAGAGGCGGTGCAGTTCGTTGTGCACCTCGGTATCGGCTGCGCGGCGGATGGCGCCGCAGGCATGCAGCCAGGCCACGGCCGCCGAGGTGGCGCGGTTGCAGCTCACCGCCAGCATGTCGAACTGCCAGTCGCGCAAGGGGCGGCGCTCGCCCTCGAAGGTCCAGTCGTCTTCGTAGCGGCCCCAGCCCTGCTGGCAGCACCAAGCCAGGCCGACGGCCAGCATCAGCTTGAGCAGCGAGGCGGGGTAGGGCGCGCGCATGGGTTCGCCCGCGCCCCACAGCGGCGTGGCGGGCAGGGCGCGCCAGTCGCTCTGCGGCGCCCAGGCGATGGAGACGCCCTCGGCATCGCGCACATCGGCCAGGAACTGGATGCCGCGCACGGGCCCGGCGTCGGGTGGCAAATCGGCCAGCCAGCCATGCGGCCGGGTGCGCGAGAACAGCACATTGGCGGCGATGGGCGCCTGGCCCGGGGCGAAGCCCACCACGGCCAGGTCCAGGCTGGGAAAGTGGCGCAGCGGCCGGCCGCCGTCCTGCGGGTCGGCAATCGTGTGCAGCTGCAGCGCCTGCACGGCGGCGCGCAGCGCCTGCGCCAGGTCCGGGTCGTTCATGCGGCCTGCAGTGTCAGGCCGTCCAGGGGCAAGGGGCTGCTGCGGCCCGAGACCAGCTCGGCCAGGATGCGCGCCGAGGCGAACGCGAAGGTGAAGCCCAGCGCGCCGTGGCCGACGTTCAGCCACAGGCCGGGTACGGGGCTGGCGCCGAGGATGGGTGCGCCGCCGGGGGTGGCGGGGCGCAGGCCCGTCCAGGGGCGGGCGCGGCTGTAGTCGGCCGCCTGGGGGAAGAGCTCGCGCACATGGCGCTGCAGGGCCTGCAGGCGGCGCGGATCGATGTGTTCGTCCTCGCCCACCAGGTCCACCATGGCCGCCACGCGCAGCTCCTGGCCGATGCGGGCGTACAGGGTCTTGCGCTCGAAGTCGGTGACGCTGACTTCGGGCGCGCGGTGCTCGGGGGCGATGGGCGCGGTGAGGCTGTAGCCCTTGAGCGGGTAAAGCGGCAGCCGGATGCCCAGCGGCGCCGCCAGGGCGCGGCTTTGCAGGCCGGCGGCCAGCACCACGCCGTCGGCGTCCAGCACGCCTGCGGCGGTGCGCACGCCGCGCACGCGGCCCTGGTTCAGCACGAAGCCGGTGGCGGCGGTGTTCAGCTGGCCTTCGAAGCGCGGGTGGGCGCGCAGGCGCTCGCCCAAGGCCAGGCACAGGCGCTGGCAGTCGGCCACCGCCTCGCCGGGGGTGAAGATGCCGCCGGCCAGCTGGCTGGCGCCCTCGGCCAGCGCAGGCTCCAGGGCCACGCAGGCGGCGCGGTCCAGCGCCTGCTCGGGGCCGGCGCCGTTCAGACGCGCCTGCACCTGGCGGAATTCCTCGGGGCGGCGGTACACCACCAGCTTGCCCGGGCTGCGCAGCTGGATGTCCTGCAGGTCGGCCTGCAGCGCCAGGTCGGCAAAGGCGCGCTGGCTGAAGGCGCCCAGCGCCAGCAGGCGCTCGGTGGTGGCGCGGTTCACGCTGCCGCGGCAGCGCCACAGGAACTGCGCCAGCCAGCTCCACTGCGCCCAGCGGGCTTCGGGGCGGAAGTGCAGCGGACCCTCCGGGTCCATCAGCCAGCGCAGGGCCTTGAGCGGCACGCCCTGATCGGCCAGCGGCGAGACATAGCGGTAGCTGAGCTGACCGCCATTGGCATGGCTGGCGCCCGCGGCCAGCTCGGGCTGGCGCTCCAGCAGGCGGACGCGATGGCCGGCCTCCAGCAGGTTCCAGGCGGTGGACAGGCCCACCACACCCCCTCCGATCACGACCAGCTGCTGCACGCGCACAGGCTCCCTGCTTTTTCAATCAAGACGGCCTGCAGGCTACGAGAAGGCCGGCTGCGCGCCCAATGAAAGCGCAGGCGCCGCCCATAACCGCATTGCATGTCCGGGGCATTCCGCAGGGCGGCGGCGCCAGGGCCGCTGGCACACTGGCGCGCATGCACCACTTTCAGTCTGTCTGCTTCGAAAGCCCGCTGGCCGGCCCGCGTCTGATCGTCACCGGCGCGGTGCATGGCAACGAGGTCTGCGGCACCCAGGCCATCCGCCGCCTGGTGGCGGAGTTCGAGCGCGGCGAGCGCCGCCTCGCGCGCGGCCGTGTCACCTTCGTGCCCATCACCAACCCGCTGGCCTACCAGAAGGGCGAGCGCAACGGCGACCGCAACCTCAACCGACGCCTGCGTGCCACCTCCGAGCCCAAGGACTTTGAGGACCACATCGCCAACTGGCTGTGCCCGCTGCTGGCTCAGCACGAGGTGCTGCTGGACCTGCACAGCTTCCAGGCCCAGGGCCAGCCCTTCGTGATGGTGGGCCCCGAGAACAACGACGGCCCTCTGCAGCCCTTCCAGCACGCCGCCAAGGAGCTGGCCCTGGCCAAGGTGCTGGGCGTGCAGCGCGGTGTGGACGGCTGGCTGCAGACCTACGCCGAGGGCGTGCACCGCCGCCGCGCCTGGGCGGTTTCGCTGGCGCCCGAGGTGGCCGCCACCGTGGACCTGGACGAGGCCTATGGCGTGGGCACCACCGAGACCATGCGCGCCCTGGGCGGCTGGGCGCTGACGCTGGAATGCGGCCAGCACGCCGACCCGCAGGCGCCCGAGGTGGCCTACCGGGCCATCGTCAACACCCTGCTGCACCTGGGCCTGATCGAGGGCGAAGCGCCCGCCGTGCAGAGCATGGCCGGCTTGAGCCTGGTGACGGTGCAGGACAAGGCCCATGCCGACGACCAGTTCGTCAAGCCCTGGGTCAGCTTCGACCGCGTGCGCGCCGGCGAGCTGATCGGCCACCACCACGACGGCCGCGCCGTGTACGCCCCGCACGATGGCGCCATCGTCTTCCCCAACCCCAAGGCGCGCGCCGGCCAGGAGTGGTTCTACCTGGCGCGCGACACCGAGCGCTTCCGCTGAGCGCGCCGATGGACGAGCTGGACCGCCAACTGATTGCCCTGCTGCGCAAGGACGCGCGCATGAACGTGGCCGCGCTGGCGGCCAAGCTGGGCGTGTCGCGCGGCACGGTGACGAACCGCCTGCGCAAGCTGGAGGACGATCAGGTCATCGTCGGCTACACGGTGCGGCTCAAGCCCGAGGCCGAGCCCAACTACATCCGCGCCTGGATGGGCGTGCTGGTGGAAGGCAACCAGACCCGCGCCGTCACTGCCGCGCTGCTGGGCGAGCCCGCGGTGGAAAGCCTGCACGACACCAATGGCCGCTGGGACCTGCTGGCCGAGCTGCGCGCCGAGTCGATGGCCGAGCTTTCGAAGGTGCTGGAGCGCATCCGCCTGATCAAGGGCATCGCCAACACCGAGACCAACATCCTGCTGGCCACCTTCCGCTGATGCGCCGAGCCTGGCTGCTCCTGCTCTGGTCCGCCTGGGCGGGCGGGGCCGCGGCGCAGCAGGGCCTGCAGCGGCTGGAGGCGCGGGAGCGGTTGGCGCCCCCTGCCTTCCAGAGCCTGATTGCCGAGCTGGATGCGCAGGGCCGTGGCCAAGACGCCCTGCGCGCCCATGCCCTGCAATGCCGGCTGAGCCTGGGCCAGGACGCCAAGGAGCTCACCGCTCTGGTGGAAGCCGGCCTGCGCCGCGCCATTCGCCTGCCGGCCCCTGAGCCCTGGCGCGCCGGGCTGCTGAACTGCCAGGGCTACCTGGCCCAGGAAAGCGGCGACCTGCGCAAGGCCCTGCAGGCCTTTGAGACGGCGCTGGCCCATGGGGGGCCGCAGCAGCGCGCCGATGCCCAGGCCTTCCGCGGCGAGCTGTTCTATTTGCGTGGCCACCTGCATGCGGCACTGACCGATCTGCGCGCCGCGCATGCCGGTTACGTGCAGCAGGGCGACGCTCCCATGCAGCGCTACGGGCTGACCCTGCTGGCCAATCTGTATGCCGACGAGCGCATCGCCGAGTACGGGCGGGCGCTGGAGATCTACCGCGGCCAGCTTGCCAGCCACGAGGCGGCCGGCCGCGCCGGGGACGCCGCCACGGCGCTCTTCAACATCGGCAGCACGCTGCGCCGTGCCGGGCAGCTGGAGGAGGCCCACAGCCAGCTGCGCACGGCGCTGGAACGGTATGAAGCCCTGGGCGACGCGGATTCGGTGGCCGAAACGCGCCGGACCCTGGGCAGCCTGCTCGTCAGCAAGGGCGATGCCGCGGCCGCGCTGCCGCTGCTGGAGGCGGCGCTGACGCATTGGCGCCAGCAGGCCTCATCCAGCACCGAACTGGCCAATGCCCGCTTCACGCGCGCCAAGGCCCTGTGGCGCCTGGGCCGCCTGACCGAGGCCGATGCCGACCTCGAAGCGGCCGGGCGCTGGTTCGTGGCCGAGAAGATGCCGCGCTTTCTGGAGCCCCTGCTGGCCGAACGGGCCGAGCTGGAGGCCGCGCGCGGCCGCTGGGAGGCGGCCTTCCGCGCCCGCAGCCGCCAACTGGCGCTGGCCCGCGAGCTGGAGACCCTGCGCCGCGACGAATTGAGCGCCGGCCTGCGCGTGCAGTTCGACACCGAACGCAAGGAGCGCGAGAACGCGGCCCTGCAGCGCGAGAACAGCCTGCGGGGCGCGGCCCTGGAGGACGCGGCGCGCATCCGCAAGCTGCAGGCCGCCTTGCTGGTCTGCGCGTTGCTGCTGGCGTTGGGACTGGGCGTGCTGGGCTGGCGGGCACACGGCCGCGCCCGGCACATGAAGAAGTTGGCCCACACCGATGTGCTGACCGGGGTGCCGAACCGCCGCGCCATCCTGGAGCGCCTGGACCAGGCCCTGGCGGCGGGCCAAGCCCTGCCGGTGCTGATGTTCGACATCGACCACTTCAAGGCCATCAACGATGGCCTGGGGCACGACGCCGGCGACGAGGTGTTGCGCACGGTGGCGCGCGCGGTGCAGGAGGAGCTGGGCGCGGCCGGCGCGCTGGGTCGCATCGGTGGCGAGGAGTTTTTGGTGCTGCTGGACCCGCAAGCCGGGCGCGCGGGCCTGGCCGAGTGGGCGGAGCGCTTGCGGCACACGGTGGCCATGCTGCGCTTCGCCGGCGAGGCCGCCGCCCTGGCCCGCGTCACCATCAGCCTGGGGGGTGACCTGGCCCGCGCGGCGGACACCAGCCCCGAGGCCCTGCTCAAGCGCGTGGACGAAGCGCTCTATCGCGCCAAGCAGGGCGGCCGCAACCGCGTGGAGCTGGTCGATCAGTAGCGCCGCGGGCCGCGGTAATCGCGGTCGTCATAGCGGTCGTAACGGTCATAGCGATCCCCGTAGCGATGCGAATGCCCGCGGATGACGACCGCCGGCACCGGAACGCCGACGCGCACCTCCGAGTGACCGTAATGGCCGCCCCGATGGCCGGGGCTGAGCACGATGCAGCCCGACAGGCTGGTGGCCAGCAGGCCGAGCAGGGTGGCTTGGAACAGGCGGTTCATGGATCCTCCGAGGTCAGAAACGACCGAGGCCTCCACAACGGGAGGCCTCGATTCGGGTTGACCCGGGGATGTAAAGAACTTAGGCGGCGCGCTTGAGCTGGGCGCGCTGCGAGCCCAGCAGGCCGAACAGATTCTTCGGATCCGGGTTGTTCGGCACCAGCTCGATTTGCTCGCCGATGCCGAACTCGGCCGCGGCGTCGCGCATGAAGCACAGGGCGGCGAAGTCTTCCAGGGCGAAGCCGACGGAGTCGAACACCGTCACCTGCTCGGCGCTCACGCGGCCTGCCTTGCGGCCGGCTAGCACTTCCCAGAACTCGGTGACGGGGAAGTCGGCCGGCATCTGCTGCATGTCGCCTTCGATGCGGCTCTGCGGTTCGAATTCGCAGAACACGGCACCCATCTCCAGCACGCCGCGGTGCAACTCGGTCTTGCCGGGGCAGTCGCCGCCCACGCCGTTGATGTGCATGCCGGGCTCCACCATCTCGGGCGTGATGATGGTGGCGTTGGTCTTGTCGGCCGTCACCGTGGTGATGATGTCGACACCCTTGACCGCCTCGGCCGTGCTGGTGCAGAGGGTGATCTCAAGGCCCTGGCCCTGCAGATTGGCGGCCAGCTTGGCGCTGGCGGCCGGGTCCACGTCGAACAGGCGCAGCTCACGGATGCCGACGATGTCGCGGAAGGCCAGCGCCTGGAACTCCGACTGCGCGCCGTTGCCGATCAGGGCCATGGAGCGGCTGTTCGGGCGGGCCAGCTTCTTGGCGGCCAGGGCCGACATCGCGGCGGTGCGGATGGCGGTGGTCAGCGTCAGCTCGGAGAGGAAGCGCGGCGCGCCGGTTTCCACATCGGCCAGCAGTCCGAAGGCCATCACGGTGGGCAGGCCGAAGCGGTGGTTCTTGGGGTGGCCGTTGACGTACTTGAAGCTGAACTGCTGGTCGTCGGCGATGGGCATCAGCTCGACCACGCCATCTGCCGAGTGGCAGGCGATGCGGGCGCTCTTGTCAAAGGCTTCCCAGCGCAGGAATTCCTGCTCGATGCGATCCGCGACGCCGACCAGACAGGTGCTGAGACCCTTGCGTTGGATCAGGCGCACCATGTTGGAGACGCTGACGAAGGTCGTGCTCAGGGGGCTGGCGGTGTGGCGGTTGGAGCGCATAGGCGTGGGTGGAAAGCTGCAATGAGGTCAGTTTCGCGGGATGTCTTGTCAAACAGAAGTGGAGACTTTGCTGCGTTATGTAGTGCATGTAGATCAAAATGGCAGTTGAAATTGCCAGAATGTTCAAAACTAGGGTTGATACGGGGCCGCCTAAACTCGCCGCCCCAAAGAGGAAGCCACCATGACCACGCCCCGTGAACAAGCCGCCCTGGACCAGCTCGCCACCCTGATCGACCCCGGTACCGGCCAAAGCTGGAGCGCCAGCAAGCAGGTCAAGGGCGTGCACGAGCGGGCGGGCCGCCTGCAGGTGGATATCGAACTGAGCTACCCCGCGGCCAGCCAGCATGCCGGCATCGCCAGCGAGCTGAAGCAGGCGCTCGGCGCCGATGAGGTGCACGTCACCCAGCGCATCGTGGCCCATGCGGTGCAGCGCGGGCTGCAGCCGCTGCCGGGTGTCAAGAACCTGATTGCCGTGGCCTCGGGCAAGGGCGGGGTGGGCAAGAGCACCACCGCCGCCAACCTGGCCCTGGCCCTGCATGCCGAGGGCGCGCGCGTCGGCCTGCTGGATGCCGACATCTATGGCCCCAGCGTGCCCATGATGATGGGCGCGCACGGCCGCCCCGAAAGCGCCGACGGCAAGACCATGAGCCCGCTGGTGAGTCATGGCGTGCAGCTCATGTCGATCGGCTTCCTGGTGGACGAGGACCAGGCCATGGTTTGGCGCGGCCCGATGGCCACCGGCGCGCTGGAGCAGCTGCTGCGCCAGACCAATTGGGACGATCTGGACTACCTGGTGGTGGACCTGCCACCGGGCACTGGCGACATCCAGCTCACCCTGGCGCAGCGCGTGCCCGTCACGGGCGCGCTGATCGTCAGCACCCCGCAGGACATCGCGCTGATCGATGCCAAGAAGGCCGTGCGCATGTTCGAGAAGGTCGGCGTGCCCATGCTCGGCCTGGTGGAGAACATGGCGGTGTACTGCTGCCCGAACTGCGGCCACACCGAGCACATCTTCGGCGCCGATGGCGGCAAGGCCATGGCGGAACAGTTCGGCCTGGCCTACCTGGGGGCGCTGCCGCTGCAGCGCTCGATCCGCGAGCAGAGCGACGCCGGCACGCCGCCGGTGGTGGCCGAGCCCGAGGGCGCGATTGCGGGTCTTTACAAGGCCTTGGCGCGCCAGGTGGCGGTGGCCGTGGGCCGACTCGGCAAGGACTACTCGGCCAAGTTCCCGACCATCACGATCTCGAAGTCGACCTGATCAAAGCTTGATCTGGAAGCGCTCGGCGAAGGCCTGGGCCTGGCGGCTGCGGCCCAGGTCGCCCATCACCTGGTAGGCGAAGAACAGCGCGTCTTGCAGTTCCTGCGCCGTCTTGCAGCGCTCGATGCGCAGGGCCAGATGGTCGCCCTGGGGCCCGAGCGCCTCGGTCACGGCGCGAGCCGCTTCCATGCGCTTTTGCAGCGGATCGGCCGCGGCGGGCTGCGGCGGTGCAGGGGTGGGCGCGGCCGGTGCCGGTGCCGCCGCCTCGTTGGCGACAAAGCCTTCCTGCAGCAGGCGGTCCAGTTCCTGGGCCAGCGCCGGCGGCATCAGGGCGCGCAGTTCGGCTTCGCTGCGCTTGCCGTCAATCATCAGCAGCACCGAACGGGCCGCCTGGCGCAGGCCATGGGTGCGCGTGGCGACTTCCTGTCGCCCCTTCTCGGTCTTTTGCAACATGGACGGTAGGCGGTCTGGGACTCAGCGGGAATGGGCCAGATCGCGCAGGCGGCGCGGGCCGGCGTCACGTTCCACCTCGGCCCAGCATTGCTGCGCCCAACCCAGGCGGTGCAGGCCCTGCAGGCCCACGAACATCGGTGCCAGCAGCCAGCCCGCCAGACCCATGGCCGGGCGGCGCCCTTCATACCAGTGGCCGACCGACTGCAGCAGCAGGCCGGAGGTGGTGAAGGCCAGTGCCCAGCCCAGGTCTGAGAGATCGCGCAGCAGCAGGCCCAGGCCCATCAGCACCATGGGCACGCCCCAGCAGTGCAGGGCGATGTTGCGGGGGTCGCGGTGGGCGGCGGCAAAACGCGTCATGGACGCTTGGGCGATGCAGTGCATGGTGGCCTCTCGGGGCGAAGACTTCGGCCCATTGTGCAAGGGCCTGCGCGGCCTGGGTGCCACAATTTCTCCATGCCCGTGCATATCTGTGAACAGCCGCTGAATTTGGCCCAGGCCTGGCAGCGCGGCCTGGCCGCCGAGGTCGGCGGCATCGCCAGCTTTCTTGGCGTGGTGCGCGACCTGCCCGGCGGCGGCCTGCAGGCCCTGGAGCTGGAGCACTACCCGGGCATGACCGAGCGCGCCATCGAAGCCATGATCGAACAGGCCCGGCCGCGCTTCGGCCTGCACCACGCCGAGGTCTGGCATCGCGTGGGCCGGTTGGCGGTGGGCGAGCCCATCGTCTACGTGCTGACGGCCAGCCCGCACCGCCAGGCCGCGCTGGATGGCTGCGCCTTCCTGATCGACTACCTGAAGACCCAGGCGCCGTTCTGGAAGAAGGAGCATGGCCCGGCCGGCGCCCAGTGGGTGGATGCCCGCGAGGCCGATGACGCCGCGCTGGCGCGTTGGGGCATCAGCGCCCGCAACAGCGCATGAACCAGGCCCTGGCCGTGGCCTTCGGTGCGGCTGCCGGCGCGCTGCTGCGCTGGCGGGCCGGGCTGTGGCTGAACGCCCGCTGGGGCGGCTTCCCACTCGGCACGCTGGCTGTGAACCTGGTCGGCGGCCTGCTGATCGGGGCCTGCCTGGTGCTGCTGGCGCGGGCCGATCAGGCGCTGTGGCGCCTGCTGCTGGTGACCGGTTTCCTGGGCGGGCTGACGACCTTCAGCGCCTTTTCCGCCGAATCCCTGACCCTGCTGCAGCGCGGCGCCTGGGGGCTGGCCACCCTGCACAGCCTAGCCCATGTGCTGGGCGCCTTGGGCGCGGCCGCACTCGGGGCCTGGCTGGCGCGCAGCCTTTGACACGGCGCAAAGCGCGCCCGGCTTGAAATGCCAAGCTCAGGGCCCACATGGCAGGCATTCCGGAGGAAACCCCATGCGTCCTGACAAATTCACCACCCGCTTGCAAGAAGCGCTGGCCGACGCCCAAAGCTTGGCCGTCACCCGCTCCAACCCCTACATCGAGCCCGTGCATCTGCTGGCCGCCATGCTGGCCCAGCCCGAAGGCCCGCGCGCCTTGCTGGATCGCGCCGGGGTGAAGGTGGCCGCGCTCAAGGGCGCAGTGGAAGGCCTGCTGGGCGGCTTGCCCCAGGTTGAAGGTGGCGGCCAGGCGGTGCAGCCGAGCCGTGACCTGATGGCCCTGCTGCAGGGCGCCGAGCGCGAAGCGGCCAAGCAGGGCGATCAGTACATCGCCAGCGAAATGGCCCTGTTGGCCCTGGCCGATGCCAAGACTGACCTCGCCGGCGTGGCACGCGGCCATGGCCTGAACCGTGCGGCCCTGGAAGCCGCGCTGAAGGCCGTGCGTGGCAGCGACAAGGTGGACAACCCCGAAGCCGAGGGCCAGCGCGAGGCGCTGAAGAAGTACACGCTCGACCTGACCGAGCGCGCCGCCCAGGGCAAGCTGGACCCGGTGATCGGCCGCGACGACGAGATCCGCCGCGCCATCCAGGTGCTGCAGCGCCGCAGCAAGAACAACCCGGTGCTGATTGGCGAGCCCGGCGTGGGCAAGACCGCCATCGTCGAAGGCCTGGCCCAGCGCATCCATGCCGGCGAGGTGCCCGACAGCCTGCGCAACAAGCGCGTGCTGGTGCTGGACATGGCGGGCCTGCTGGCCGGCGCCAAGTTCCGTGGCGAGTTCGAAGAGCGCCTGAAGGCCGTGCTCAAGGAAGTGGCCCAGGAAGAGGGCCGCGTGATCCTCTTCATCGACGAGATCCACACCATGGTCGGCGCCGGCAAGGCCGAGGGCGCCATCGACGCCGGCAACATGCTCAAGCCCGCGCTGGCGCGTGGCGAGTTGCACTGCATCGGCGCCACCACGCTGGACGAGTACCGCAAGTACGTCGAGAAGGACGCCGCGCTGGAGCGCCGCTTCCAGAAGGTGCTGGTGGGTGAGCCCAGCGTCGAGCAGACCATCGCCATCCTGCGCGGCCTGCAGGAAAAGTACGAGGTCCACCACGGCGTGGAGATCACCGACCCGGCCATCGTGGCCGCGGCCGAGCTGAGCCACCGCTACATCACCGACCGCTTCTTGCCCGACAAGGCGATCGACCTGATCGACGAGGCCGCGGCCAAGATCAAGATCGAAATCGACTCCAAGCCCGAGGCCATGGACAAGCTGGACCGCCGGCTGATCCAGCTGAAGATCGAGCGCGAGGCCGTCAAGAAAGAAAAAGACGAAGCCAGCCAGAAGCGCCTGGGCCTGATCGAGGAAGAGATCAGCAAGCTCGAGCGCGAGGCCGCCGACCTGGAAGAAGTCTGGAAGGCCGAGAAGGCCCAGGCCCAGGGCTCGGCCCATGTGAAGGAGGAGATCGATCGCATCAAGACGCAGATCGAGGAACTCAAGCGCAAGGGCGACTTCAACAAGGTGGCCGAGCTGCAGTACGGCAAGCTGCCCGAGCTGGATAAGCGCCTGCACGAGGCCCAGGCCAAGGAAGGCAAGGGCGAGAAAGCCGACAAGCCCAAGCTGCTGCGCACCTTGGTGGGCGCCGAAGAAATTGCTGAGGTGGTGGCGCGTGCCACCGGCATTCCGGTGAGCAAGCTGATGCAGGGCGAGCGCGACAAGCTGCTGGCCATGGAAGACAAGCTGCACCAGCGTGTGGTGGGGCAGGACGAGGCCATCGTGGCCGTGGCCGATGCCATCCGCCGCAGCCGCGCCGGCCTGAGCGACCCGAACCGGCCGCTCGGCAGCTTCCTGTTCCTGGGCCCCACCGGCGTGGGCAAGACCGAGCTGTGCAAGGCCCTGGCCGGCTTCCTGTTTGACAGCGAAGACCACATGGTGCGCATCGACATGAGCGAGTTCATGGAGAAGCACTCGGTCAGCCGCCTGATTGGCGCGCCCCCGGGCTATGTGGGCTATGACGAAGGCGGCTACCTGACCGAGGCCGTGCGCCGCAAGCCCTACAGCGTGCTGCTGCTCGACGAGGTGGAGAAGGCCCACCCCGACGTCTTCAATGTGCTGCTGCAAGTGTTGGACGACGGCCGCCTGACCGACGGCCAGGGCCGCACCGTGGACTTCAAGAACACCGTCATCGTGATGACCAGCAACCTGGGCTCCCAGCACATCATGGCGCTGGCGGGGCAGGGTGACGAGGTGGTGCGCGAGGCCGTGATGCACGAGGTCAAGGCCCACTTCCGGCCTGAGTTCCTGAACCGCATCGACGAGACCGTAGTCTTCCACGCACTGGGCCAGGAGCACATCAAGTCGATCGCGCGCATCCAACTGCGTCATCTGGAGCAGCGCCTGGCGCAGCAGGAGATGAAGCTGGAAGTGAGCGAGGCCGCGCTCGACGAACTGGCCAAGGTCGGTTTCGACCCGGTGTTCGGCGCGCGGCCGCTGAAGCGCGCCATCCAGCAGCGCATCGAGAACCCGGTGGCCAAGCTGATCCTGCAGGGCAAGTTCGGCCCGAAGGACATCGTGCCAGTGGATGTGGCCGACGGCGCCTTCAGCTTCGCCCGCGTTGTCCACTGACGCGGCGCCTTTTGGGCCCCGGTGAAGCGCGCCTTCGCCGGGGCCTTTTCATTGCCGGGACAATGGCCCGATGACCAAGCCTTCTGAGACCGGTATGGCACCGGTGGTGATCATCGGCGCCGGCCTGGCCGGCTTGACCGTGGCCCTGCACCTGGCCGACCGCATGCCTGTGCTGGTGCTGGCCAAGCGCGAGCTCGGCGAAGCCGCCACCGCCTGGGCGCAAGGCGGCATCGTGGGCGTGCTGGGCAGCGACGACTCGATCGACTCCCATGTGCGCGACACCGCCGATGCCGGCGCCGGCCTGGTGGACGAGGCCACGGCGCGCTTCATCGCCGAGCGCAGCGCCGCCGCTGTGGAGTGGCTGGTGGGGCAGGGCGTGCCCTTCACGCAGGACGACGCCGGCCCGCTGGGCCTGCACCTGACGCGCGAGGGCGGCCATGCGGTGCGCCGCATTGCCCACGCGGCCGACGCCACCGGCAAGGCCATCCACGATGCCCTGCTGGCCAAGGCGGCCGCCCACCCGAACATCCAGCTGCGCCAGCGCTGGATGGCGGTGGACCTGATCACCAGCCGCCACCTGAAGCGCGAGGAGACCACCCGCTGCTACGGCGTGTACGCGCTCGACATCGACAGCGGCCGCGTGGACACCGTGGCCGCCCAGGCCGTGGTGCTGGCGACCGGCGGGGCCGGCAAGGTCTACCGCTACACCACCAACCCCGACACGGCGACCGGCGACGGCGTGGCCATGGCCTGGCGGGCCGGTTGCCGGGTGGCGAACATGGAATTCATCCAGTTCCACCCGACCTGCCTGTATCACCCACAGGAGCGCAGCTTCCTGATCACCGAGGCCCTGCGCGGCGAGGGGGGGCATCTGAAGCTGCCCAATGGCCACCGCTTCATGCCGGAGCACGACGAACGCGCCGAACTGGCGCCGCGCGACATCGTGGCCCGCGCCATCGACTTCGAGATGAAGAAGCATGGCGTGGACCATGTCTGGCTGGACGCCCGCCATCTCGGCGAGGAGTTCCTGAAGAGCCATTTCCCCACCATCCACGCGCGCTGCCTGAAGCTGGGCATCGACATCGCCAAGCAGATGATCCCCGTGGTGCCGGCGGTGCATTTCACCTGCGGCGGCGTGGTCACCGATCTGGACGGCCGGGCCGATCTGCCGGGCCTGTTTGCCGTCGGCGAGACCGGCTACACCGGCCTGCACGGAGCCAACCGGCTGGCCAGCAACTCATTGCTGGAATGCGTGGTATTGGGCCAGACCTGTGCGGCGCGGATCGCTGCCGAAGCCCGGAACTGTGCGGTGCCGCTGCCGGCCTGGGATGAAAGCCAGGTGGAGAACGCCGATGAGCAGGTGGTCATCGCCCACAACTGGGATGAGCTGCGTCTCTTGATGTGGAACTACGTCGGCATCGTGCGCACCACCAAGCGCCTGGAGCGTGCGCTGCACCGCATCGAGCTGCTGCGCGCCGAGACCCTGGAGTACTACGCGAACTTCCGCGTCAACCGCGACTTGCTGGAACTGCGCAATCTGGTGGATTGCGCCGAGCTGATCGTGCGCTCGGCCCTGATGCGGCACGAGAGCCGCGGCCTGCACTTCAGCCGTGACTTCCCTGCCACGCTGCCGGTCAGCTTCCCGACCCTGTTGATCCCGCCGACGCGGCGCTGATCCTTACTTGCACTCGGAGGCGATGACGGCCTTCAGTTTCTGGATTTCGGCCGCGCGCATCGCGTCGTCCATGATCAGGCGCTCGCCACTCTCGGTCACGCGGGCGATGCGGATGCCGGACTCCAGCGTCGTCAGCTGCTGCTTGGCATTGCTGCAGTTCTGAGCCCGGATGTCGGCGTTGCGCTTCTCTTCCGCCTTGAGCTTGGCCTCGCTTTCCTTCGCGGCCTTGCTCTTGGCCTCGGCCTCGCGCTTGGCGGCCGCGGCACTGGCGGCATCGGCCGGCGCGCTGGCCGCCGGGTCCGAGGCCTTGACGCCAAACGGCACGATCTGGACCGGCTGCTTGGCATTGGCCGGGCGGGCCAGGATGTCCTTTTCCGGTGTGCCCTGCGGCGGCGGACGGTCGCTGTATTGCACCTTGCCGCTGGCATCGCGCCACTTCCACTGGCCCTGGGCCTGGGCAGAACCGAGGGTCATCAACACGCACAGAGCAAGAAGGCTGGCCGAACGGAATGCAGTCATGGTGGTCAGGCGGGTGAACAGCGAGCGGTCAGTCTAGCCCGACCCTGCCCCGCCAGGGCTTACCCGCGGTGCTCTCTATAATCCCGCTTTGCGTCTGGAGCTTTCCCCATGCGCCTTCTTGGCAAAGCGTTGACCTTCGACGATGTGTTGTTGGTCCCTGCGTTCTCCACGGTGTTGCCACGCGACACCGATCTTTCCACCCAGCTCACGCGCCGTATCCGCATCAACCTGCCGATTGTTTCGGCGGCGATGGACACGGTCACCGAAGCCCGGCTGGCCATCGCCATCGCCCAGGAGGGCGGCATCGGCATCGTGCACAAGAACCTGCCGGCTGCCGCCCAGGCGGCCGAGGTGGCACGCGTCAAGCGCTATGAATCCGGCGTGCTGCGCGACCCGATCACCATCGGGCCTGACCTGAAGGTGCACGAGGTGCTGGCGCTCAGCCATCAGCATGGCGTCAGCGGCTTCCCGGTCGTCGAAGGCAAGAAGGTGGTCGGCATCGTCACCGGCCGCGACCTGCGCTTCGAAACCCGCATGGACGTGGCGGTGCGCGAGATCATGACCCCGGCCGAGCGCCTGGTCACGGTCAAGGAAGGTGTGTCCCTGGCTGACGCCAAGGCGCTGCTGCAGAAGCACCGCCTGGAACGTCTGGTGGTGGTGAACGACAGCTTCGATCTGCGCGGTCTCATCACCGTCAAGGACATCACCAAGCAGACCAGCTTCCCGAATGCCGCCCGCGATGCCCAGGGCAAGCTGCGCGTCGGTGCGGCGGTGGGCTTCGGCGACGACACCGAGGAGCGTGTCGAGCGCCTCGTCAAGGCCGGTGTGGACGTGCTGATCGTCGACACCGCGCACGGCCACAGCGCCGGCGTGCTGGACAAGGTGCGCTGGGTCAAGAGCCAGTACCCGCAGGTCGATGTCATCGGCGGCAACATCGCCACCGCCGCGGCAGCGCGCGCGCTGGCCGAGGCCGGTGCCGACGGCGTGAAGGTGGGTATCGGCCCGGGCTCGATCTGCACCACCCGCATCGTGGCTGGCGTGGGCGTGCCGCAGATCACCGCGATCGACAACGTCGCCAGCGCCTTGCGCGGTTCTGGCGTGCCAGTGATCGCCGACGGCGGCGTGCGCTTCTCGGGCGACCTGGCCAAGGCCATTGCCGCCGGTGCCGATGCCGTGATGATGGGCGGCGCCTTTGCCGGCACCGAGGAAGCCCCAGGCGACCTGATCCTCTACCAGGGCCGCAGCTACAAGAGCTACCGCGGCATGGGATCGCTCGGTGCGATGGCCAAGGGCAGTGCCGACCGCTACTTCCAGGAAGGCGGCAACAACCCCAACACCTCCAAACTGGTGCCGGAAGGCATCGAGGGCCAGGTGCCCTACAAGGGTTCGGTGGTGCAGGTGATCTTCCAGATGGCCGGCGGCCTGCGTGCTTCGATGCACTACTGCGGCTGCGCCAGCATCCAGGACATGCAGGACAAGGCGGAGTTCGTCGAGATCACCTCGGCGGGCATGCGCGAATCGCATGTCCACGATGTGCAGATCACCAAGGAAGCGCCCAACTACCGGGCGGAGTGAGCGACTGAAAGGCAGACAAGGCGGGGGCACTCCCCGCCTTGTCGTTTGAGCAATGCAAAACCGCCAGGCCTCGATGGCCTTTATCTTCGCCACGGTGCTGATCGACATGATCAGCATCGGGCTCATCATCCCGGTGCTGCCGGCCATCGCGGGCAGCTTTTCCAGCAGCCAGGCCGACCACGCGGTGGCCTATCTCTGGGTGGCCGGCGCCTTCGGCCTGGCCAACTTCATCGGCTCGCCCATCCTGGGCGCACTGTCCGACCAGTACGGCCGCCGGCCCGTGCTGCTGCTGGGCTTCAGCGGGTTGGCTCTGTCCTTCTTCGTCACCGCCGCCGCCACGGCGCTGTGGATGCTGGTGGCCATTCGCCTCGTCAGCGGCGCCATGCAGGCCAACATCTCGGTGGCCAACGCCTATGTAGCGGACATCACGGCCCCGGCCGAGCGCGCCAAGCGCTTCGGTCAGCTGGGTGCGGCCTTCGGCATCGGCTTCATCCTCGGCCCGGCTACGGGCGGCATGCTGGGTGCGATCGATTTGCGCCTGCCCTTCGTCGTCGCCGGCTGCCTGGCCCTGGTGAACCTGGCCTATGGCTACTTCGTGCTGCCGGAGTCGCTGCCGCAGGACAAGCGCCGCGCCTTCGACTGGCGCACCGCCAACCCCGTCAGCAGTCTGAAGAAGCTCGGCGAGCTCAAGGATGTGGGCGTGCTGGTGGTGGTGATCGGTCTCTCGGCCCTGGCGCAGTTCATCCTGCATGCCAGCTGGGTGCTGTTCACCACCTTCAAGTTCGGCTGGGGGCCGAAGGAGAACGGCCTGTCGCTGTTTGCCGTCGGCTTCATGTCGGTGCTGGTGCAGGGTTTCCTGCTGCCGCGCCTGCTCAAGCGCTTCGCCACGCCGCGCCTGGTGGTGCTCTCGCTCGTGTCCAGCAGCCTGACCTATCTCGGTTGGGCCCTGGTGCCGCAGGGCTGGATGCTGATCGTGCTGATCGTTTTCAACGTCTTTGGCTACGCCGCGTCGGCGGCGATCCAGAGCATCGTCTCCAACAGCGTGGACGCCACGCGCCAGGGCGCCACGATGGGCGCGGTGGCCGGCCTGAACAGCCTGATGGCCGTTCTGGGTCCGCTGATCGGCCCGGGCCTGCTGACGCTCGTGGCCCATCTGCCGCAGGGCGACTGGCGCATCGGCGCGCCCTTCCTGCTCTGCGCCGCGCTGCAGGCCCTGGCCCTCGTCTTCGCGCTGTCCTACCAGCGCCGCCATCCTTCCCAAGCTGCTCTTCAGGTGAATTCCCATGCATGACAAGGTCCTGATCCTCGACTTCGGCTCGCAAGTCACCCAGCTCATCGCACGTCGCGTGCGCGAAGCCCAGGTGTATTGCGAAATCCACCCGAACGATGTCTCGGACGATTTCATCAAGGCCTTCATGCCCAAGGCCATCATCCTGAGTGGCAGCCATGCCTCCACCTACGAAGACCATGAGCTGCGCGCGCCGGCCCAGGTCTGGCAGCAGGGTGTGCCGGTGCTGGGCATCTGCTACGGCATGCAGACCATGGCCGTGCAACTGGGCGGCCAGGTGAGCTGGAGCGACCACCGTGAGTTCGGCTACGCCGAGGTGCGCGCGCACGGCCACACGCAGCTGCTCAGCGGCATCGAGGACTTCGCCACGCCCGAGGGCCACGGCATGCTCAAGGTCTGGATGAGCCATGGCGACAAGGTCAGCGCGCTGCCGCCCGGCTTCAAGCTGATGGCCAGCACGCCCAGCTGCCCGATCGCCGGCATGGCCGACGAGAGCCGCCACTTCTACGCCGTGCAGTTCCACCCCGAGGTGACGCACACCCTGAAGGGTGAGGCCATGCTGCGCCGCTTCGTGCGCGACATCGCCGGGTGCCAGGGCGACTGGCAGATGGGCTCGTACATCGACGAGGCGGTCGCCAAGATCCGCGAGCAGGTGGGGGACGAGGAGGTCATCCTCGGCCTGTCCGGCGGGGTCGATTCCTCCGTGGCCGCGGCACTGATCCACCGCGCCATCGGCGACCAGCTGACCTGCGTGTTCGTCGACCACGGCCTGCTGCGCCTGAACGAGGGCGACGCGGTGATGGAGATGTTCGAAGGCAAGCTGCACGCCCATGTGGTGCGCGTGGACGCCAGCGAACTCTTCCTGAAAGAACTGGCCGGCGTGACCGACCCGGAGCAGAAGCGCAAGATCATCGGCCGCCTGTTCGTGGACGTGTTCAAGGCCGAAGCCGAGAAGCTCAAGGCCGGCGACCGTGGCCACAAGGGCGCCAAGTGGCTGGCCCAGGGCACCATCTACCCGGACGTGGTGGAGAGCGGCGGCACCAAGACCAAGAAGGCCACCACCATCAAGAGCCACCACAACGTCGGTGGCCTGCCCGAGCAGCTGGGCCTGAAGCTGCTGGAGCCGCTGCGCGAGCTCTTCAAGGACGAGGTGCGCGCACTGGGCGTGGCGCTCGGCCTGCCCGCCGAAATGGTCTACCGCCACCCCTTCCCGGGCCCCGGCCTGGGCGTGCGCATCCTCGGCGAGGTGAAGAAGGAGTACGCGGATCTGCTGCGCCGCGCCGACGCCATCTTCATCGAGGAGCTGCGTGGCTGGAAGGACGAAGCCACGGGCAAGAGCTGGTACGAACTGACCAGCCAGGCCTTCACCGTGTTCCTGCCCGTGAAGAGCGTGGGCGTGATGGGTGACGGCCGCACCTACGACTACGTGGTGGCCCTGCGCGCCGTGCAGACCAGCGACTTCATGACCGCCGACTGGGCCGAGCTGCCCTATGGGCTCTTGAAGAAGGTGTCGGGTCGCATCATCAACGAGGTGCGTGGCATCAACCGCGTGACCTACGACGTCAGCTCCAAGCCGCCGGCGACGATCGAGTGGGAGTGATGTGGACAGCCGACCGTCCTGAGGACGGTCGGCTGCCTCATCACTCCGAGCGGCCTGCAAGCCGCGAGGTGGGGGTGATGCTGGCAGGCAGCGAGATCTCCGTGCCTCATCACTCCGAGCGGCCTGCAAGCCGCGAGGTGGGGGTGATGCTGGCAGGCAGCCAGATCTCCGTGCCTCATCACTCCGAGCGGCTTGCAAGCTGCGAGGTGGGGGTGCTGGTTGAAGCGTCAGGGGCCTGCGGGCCCTTTCTCATTCGTCAAACAGGGATTGGTTGCTGGGGCGTTCTGACTTGACCCGGGCGCGCGGGGCACTGGACTGCCCTGCGCCGGTCGCCTCCAATCCCGCCGCCCGCACCCCCATCAGGCGCAGGCGCTTGCTCAAGTCCACCCGCTTCAGGCACAGCCCGGCGGCGTGGCGGATGTCGGCGGCAGCTTGCACCGGGGCTTCCAGGGTCTGATCCCGTGTGACGGTCTTGAAGCCCTCAAAGCGCAGCTTGATGCCGATGGTGCGTGCACTCAAGTTCTTCTTTGCCAGATCGCGCGCCAGCGCCTCGCAGAGTCGGTCCAGGATGGCGCCCAGCTCGGCTTTGTCGCGCACCGCGTGCAGGTCGCGCTCGAAGGTGGTCTCGTGGCTGATCGAGACCGATTCGCTGTGCGTGACCACCGGGCGTTCGTCGCGGCCGTGGGCGGATTCGTGCAGCCAGGCGCCGTAGCTCTTGCCGAAGCGCTGGATCAGCCAGGCCGGGTCGCAGGCGGCCAACTCGCCAATGCTGTGCACCCCCAGGTCTTCCAGGCGCTGCGCGGCCTTGGGGCCGACGCCGTTGATGGCGCGCACGCTCAGCGGCCAGATGCGCGTGGCCAGGTCCTCGGGCCGGATCAGGGTCAGGCCATCGGGCTTGTCGAGCTCGCTGGCGATCTTGGCCAGCAGCTTGTTGGGCGCCAGACCGATGGAGCAGGTGAGGGCAGTGGCGGCACGCACGTTGTTCTTGATGTCCTGCGCGAGCTGCTTCAGCCCACCCAGAGGGTCGTGCGCCACGCTGCCGCGCCCTTGGGCCAGTTCGCTCAGGTCGATGTAGATCTCATCAATGCCGCGGTCCTCGATGACTGGGGCGATCTCGCGCACGGCGGCTTTGAAGCGGCGCGAGGCCGCGCGGTAGGCCTCGAAGTCCACCGGCAGCAGGATGCAGTCCGGCGCCAGCTGGGCGGCCTTCATCAGGCCCAGGCCGGAGCGCACGCCAAAGGCGCGCGCCGCGTAGGTGGCGGTGGTGATGACGCCGCGGCCGGTGTAGTCGCGCAGACGGGAGAACTGCAGCTGGCCGTCGGCCCCGGCGCGCGGCTGGTGTTCGCGCCGGCCGCCGATGACCACCGGCTGGCCCTTGAGCTGCGGATAGCGCAGCAGCTCGACGGACGCGTAGAACGCGTCCATGTCGAGATGGGCGATCCAGCGCTCAGCCAAGCCGGCTGCGGTGGCGCGCGATCTGGGCGCGTACCTGCTCGGGCGCGGTGCCGCCCAGCACTTTGCGGCTGGCCAGCGAGCCTTCGAGTGAGAGCGGGCCGAACACGTCGGCGTCGATGCGCGCGTCGATGGCCTGCAGCTGCGCCAGCGAGAGCGCGGCCAGCTCCAGCCCCTGTTCGCTGGCCACGCGCACCGCGTGGGCGACGATCTCGTGCGCGTCGCGGAAGGGCACGCCCTTGGTGCGCACCAGGTAGTCGGCCAGGTCGGTGGCGGTGGCGTGGCCCTTCTGGGCGGCGGCGCGCAGGTTGTCGGCACGGGCTTCCAGGCCGGCCAGCATTTCCACAAAGATGCGCAGGGTGTCGCGCAGGGTGTCCACCGTGTCGAACAGCGGTTCCTTGTCTTCCTGGTTGTCCTTGTTGTAGGCCAGGGGCTGGCCCTTCATCAGGGTCAAGAGGCCCATCAGATGGCCGTAGACGCGGCCGGTCTTGCCGCGTGCCAGCTCGGGCACGTCGGGATTCTTCTTCTGCGGCATGATCGACGAGCCGGTGCAGAAGCGGTCGGGCAGGCGCACGAAGCCGAAGCTCTGGCTCATCCACAGCACCAGCTCCTCGCTGAGGCGCGAGATGTGCATCATGGCCAGCGCGGCGGCGTGCGTGAACTCGATGGCGAAGTCGCGGTCGCTCACGGCGTCCAGGCTGTTCTGGCACACGCCTTCCATGCCCAGGGTGCGCGCCACGCGCTCGCGGTCCAGCGGGTAGGGCGTGCCGGCCAGGGCGGCGGCGCCCAGGGGCAGGCGGTTTGCGCGGCGGCGGCAGTCGGCCAGGCGCTCGGCGTCGCGGGCGAACATTTCCACGTAGGCCAGCAGGTGGTGACCGAAGCTGACCGGCTGGGCCACCTGCAGGTGGGTGAAGCCGGGGGCGATGACGTCCGCATGCACCTCGGCGCGTTCCACCAGCACGGCCTGCACCTGGCGCAGCAGCTCCAGCAGGCCGTCGATCTCGCCGCGCAGCCACAGGCGTACGTCAGTGGCCACCTGGTCGTTGCGGCTGCGGCCGGTGTGCAGGCGCTTGCCCGCCAGGCCGACCAGCTCGGTCAGGCGCGCCTCGATGTTCAGGTGCACGTCCTCCAGTTCCAGTTTCCACTCGAACTGGCCGGCCTCGATCTCGCCGCGAATCTGGTTCAAACCGCGCTGGATGTCGGCCCAGTCGGTGTCGGAGATCAAGGCCTGGGCGTGCAGCATCTCGGCGTGGGCCAGGCTGCCCTCGATGTCGGCCGCCCAGAGGCGCTGGTCGAAGCCGACACTGGCGGTGTAGCGCTGCACCAGCTCGCTCATCGGTTCGGCAAACAGGGCGGACCAGGCTTGGGCCTTGTTGGCCAGGGGGTTGGAAGACATGGAGGCGCAAAGGCAGCAAGGAAGCCTAGGATTCTAGGAATCACCCCATGACGCAGACCGAAGCCCCAGTTTCCCAATACGCCGAGCGCGTGGACCGCAGCGAGCCCCCTGTGCTGGCGCTGCCCGTGTTCGAGCTTTGCCATGTCGGCGTGGTGCTGCGTGCGCTGCTGGGTGTGCAGGGCCTGCTGGCCTTGCTGCTGGCTACCCTGGCCCGTAGCCCGGCGGAATGGCTGGAGGGCTTCATGGAGGCCAGTGCCGTCAGCGTGCCGGCCCTGATGGCCTGGTTGCTGGTGGTGTGCGGCCTGCACCTGCGCCTGGCGGCCTGGCCGATGCTGCGCGTGCGCCTGGCCCTGATGGCGCTGGGAGCCCTGTGCGCCTGGGCGCCCTGGTGGTTGGGGGCCCGCTTCATGGACCTGGTGGGGGCCGACCCGGTCAGCCCCTTTCGCGGCGTGGCGGTGGCTGCCTGCGGGGCCACGGCGGCGGCTTTTCTGGTGCAGGCGCTGCTGCTGCGCGCGCGTGCCCAGGCGCCCAGCGGCATGCAGGCGCGCTGGGTGGAACTGCAGGCGCGCATCCGGCCGCACTTCCTGTTCAACACCCTCAACACCGCCATCGCCCTGGTGCGCGTGAACCCGCAGCAGGCCGAGCAGGTGCTGGAAGACCTGGGCGAGCTCTTTCAGGCGGCGCTGGCGCCCGACGAGCAGGCTTGCACACTGGCCGACGAGATCGAACTGGCACGCCGCTACCTGGACATCGAGCAACTGCGCTTTGGCGAGCGCCTGCGCCAGCACTGGGAGCTGGACCCGACCTGCGCCGCGGCCCGGGTGCCCCCGCTGCTGCTGCAGCCCCTGGTGGAAAACGCCGTGCGTTACGGCGTGGAGCCCAACGAGGCCGGTGGCGAGCTGTGGGTGCGCACGCGCCGGCGTGCCGGCAGCGCCGAACTCTCGGTCTGCAACACCCTGGCTGCGCCGGGGCAGGGCGGGCATGGGCTGGCGCTGGCGAACGTGCGGGAGCGCTTGGCGCTGTTGCACGATGTTGCCGCCAACATGGAAATCGAGGTCACGCCCCAGCAATACTGCGTCCGCATCACCTTACCTCTGTAGGGAAGTTCTCTGCATGCTCACCCAGCCGCCCCTGCGTGTCCTGATCGCCGATGACGAACCCCTGGCCCGCGCGCGCCTGCGCACGTTGCTCGAAACCTGCCGCGACCCCCATGCCGAGGTGGTGGCCGAGGTTGGCACCGCTTCCGCCGCCCAAACCTGGCTGCGCGAGCATGGCTGCGACCTGGTGCTGCTGGACATTCAGATGCCCGGGCCCGACGGGCTGATGCTGGCGGAATCCCTGCAGCACCGCCCCGGCAGCCCGCTGGTGGTGTTCGTCACGGCGCATGCCAAGCACGCTGTCGAGGCCTTCGGCCTGGATGCGGTGGACTATCTGACCAAGCCCTTCCGCGCCGAACGCCTGCAGTCCGCCCTGGTGCGGGTGGCGCAGCGCCTGCGCGAGCGCGAGGCTGCGGCCCAGTTGGAACCGCGCCCGACCGAGGAGTCCGAGGCGCTCAGCATCCACGAGCGCGGCCGTGTGCTGCGGGTGCCGCTGACCGAAGTGCTTTACATCAAGGCCGAGCTCAAGTACCTGACCGTGCGCACCGCCCAGCACCGCTACGTGATGGACGGCAGTCTGAACGACATCGAGCAGCGCATGGGCCACCGTTTCCTGCGCGTGCACCGCAACGCCCTGGTGGCCAAGGCCGCGGTGCGCGAACTGGCGCGTCACCAGCCCGGCGAGGAGGAACTGCCGGCGGATTTCGGCGCGGCCGAACTGGAGTCGGCCGAGACCTGGTCGGTGCGCGTGGCGCCCGTCAACGAATGGCTGCAGGTGTCACGCCGCCAGCTCGCCGCGGTGCGTGAGGCGCTGCGGGCGCTGGCGGGCTGAACGGCGCGGACGGCCATGCTCGCCACCCTGCTGCTCGCCGCCGGCCTCAGCGCCAGCCCTGCCGATCTCGCCTTCATGCAAGGCAGCTGGGAAGGGCGCCTGGGCAGCCTGCAACTGCAGGAGCGCTGGACCGACGCGGCCGGCGGCCTGATGCTCGGCGTGGCCCGCAACCTCAAGGGCGAAGGCGCGGCGCGGCGTGCCGTCGGCTTCGAGTTCCTGCGCATCGAATTCCGCCAGGACGGCTCGGTCGTCTATGTGGCCCAGCCCCAGGGCCGCCCACCCACCGAGTTCCGGCTGACGGCGCTGGAGACTGGTTCGGCCCGCTTCGAGAACCCGCAGCACGACCACCCCAAGTCCATCCGCTACCGGCTGGAGGGGCCGGACGACCTGGTGGCCGAGTTGGAAGGCACCGAAGGCACGCAGCGCTTTCGCTTCCAGCGCGCACCCAGTGGCGAACGCTGAATTGCCCAGGCACCAAGGCCGCTGACGCCGGGTTTTCACGCGCGGCACCCAGAATCGGCGCATGGAGCGCCCCGTACCCAGTCCGACCGCCTTCCCGACCCGTTCGGACCTGCCGCTGCACCAGGAACTGCATGCCCGCCCCGCGCTGCCGGCGCGTGCGCCCTGTGTGGTGTCGTACTGGGCGCTGGCCGACATGGCCAGCGAGCGCGCCGACGCTGCGCTCCTGGCGCTCAGTCGCTGGGTGGGTGCACCCGACCCGCTGCCCGGCCAGCGCCACGCCCGCGTGCCCGGCCCGGGCTGGGAGCTCAAGTTCGAGCGCCATGGCGAGTTCGTCAGCTGGCAGCTGAACCGCCCGCTCAGCGCCTGGACCTGGCCGCAGGACCCGCTGCAGGCGCGCACCGCGCTGCAGCAGATCGGTACCCTGGACGACCTGCCCCAGGCCCTGCTGGCCGAGTTCCAGAAGCCCGACGCCGGCCGCCTGATTGCCGCCACCCATGTGCTGATGCTGGCCGCGCGCGGCGACGACGAGCTGCTCGGCCAATGCCGCGAGGCCTTGCGAGGCGGTGGCGGCGATGACAGCGCCCCGCTGATGGGCGCCTTCATCGGCGACGCCCGCAATGCCGCGCTGCTGACCCAGTTGCAGCTCGGCCCCGACGGCTTCACCCGCTTCGTGGTGCTGGACTTTGGCCTGCCGCGCGACCAGGCCGCGCGCGAGGCGCAGCGTCTGTGCGAGATCGAGGCCTACCGCATGCTGGCCATGCAGGGCTTTCCGCTGGCGCAGCAGGAGTCCCAGCGGCTCGATGCGCTGGAGCAGCGCCTGCAGGCCGCCGTGCACGCCCTGGCGCACGAACCCGACACCGACGACGCCGCCGCCTTTGCCGAGCTGACCGCGCTGGCCGCCGAGGTGGAGCACGCCAGCGCGCGCAGCGGCTACCGCTTTTCCGCCACGCGGGCCTACCACGCCCTGGTGCGCCAGCGCCTGGACGACCTGCGCGAGCAGCGCATGATGGGCGTGCAGACCCTGAGCGGCTTCCTGAGCCGGCGCTTCGCCCCGGCCATGGCCTATTGCGAGAGCACCGAGCGCCGCCTGGGCGCTTTGGGCGAGCGCATCAACCGCGCGGTGAACCTGGCGCGTGTGCGCATCGAGGCGCAGCGCGAGCAGGGCAACCAGGAACTGCTGCGCGCCCTGGCCACGCGCCAGCAGGCGCAGCTGAAGCTGCAGCAGACCGTCGAGGGGCTCTCGGTCGTCGCCATCAGCTACTACGCGCTGGGCTTGGTGGGCTACGGCGCCAAGGCGCTGGCCAAGCTGCCCGGCCTGCCAGCCTGGTGGCCCTCGGCCGATGCGCTGGTGGCCCTGGCGGTGCTGCCGGTGCTGGGGGCGGTGGCCTGGGGCTTGCGGCGGCTGCGGCGCGGGGAGTGATCAGGGCATGATGCGGCGGGGCCTGACTTCCAGCCGCACCACACGTCGATCGGTTTCGGAGTTGAACTCCAGCGTGGCCAACTCACCGTTGGGGACCATCAGCCGCGGCTGCAAGTTGCGGCCCCCGACCTGCAGCTCGAAGCGCAGGTCCAGGTAGGCGGGCAGCCGGGCTTGCATGCGCAGCTTTCCGGCGATCGGCAGGGGGCCGTCGCGGCCCAATTCGATCCGGGTGTCCTGACCCAGGTCGCCACGGGTGTGCACCGTGTCGATGGACTGTCCGTCTACAAAGGCGCGCAGCTCCAGCTCCACCGCCCCCGACTGGTCCGGGTCCACAGGAGTGCTGAGGCCGCCCTGGCCCGGTTCCACGCGATCGATCGTCACCACCGCCCGCTGCTGGCGCAGCTCGGGCTCGTCGACGGCGATTTGCAGCGGCTTGCCGACGCTGATGAGGCCTTCGGCCTCTGACATCGTCACCCTCGGAAAACCCAGGTTCAGATAGGCGTGCACGCGCTGTGAGCGGTCGGCCTGCTGGGCCTGGCCACTGAGGGTCACGAGCAAGTCTTTCTGCTTGAAGCTGCTGAGGCGCACCGAGGCCTGGCCCGGGCTGCCCAGTTCGACCCGTTGCACATCCACCAGGCGATCGCTCACATAGCTGCTCACGGCATAGGTCAGGTTCTGCCCCGCAGGTCCGGATGCCGGCGCTGCAGGGGGTGTCAGAGCCCAGGCGCTGCCCAGCAGGGCGAGGCAGCTCAGCACGGCGAGCCAGGGACGGGCGACACGGCGAGAAAGCGACTGGAGCATGGTGATTCTTTCGATCAAGGGATGGGGCGCGAAGGGGCTGATGGCCAGCGGCGTCGCCGCACCGGGTTGGGCTTTGGCCAGCGTGCGCAGATAGCGTCCCGTCTGCTCCGGCTGCGCGCGCAGCACGGCAGCATCGGCGGCCAATTCCTGGTCGGCGCGGAAGCGCCGCAGCGCCCACCAGGCCAACGGGTTGAACCAGTGCAGCAGCCACAGCAGGGCGGCCAGCAGGTTCCAGAGGTTGTCCTGCCTTTGCGCATGCACGCGCTCGTGGGCACGGATCAGGCAGCGCTCTTCGGGCGAGAAGCGCGCACGGAAGTCGCTGGGCAGAAGCAGGCGCGGCTTGAGCAGGCCGACCCAGGCCGGGCTGTGCCCCGCCGGCAGGCGGCGCCTGCGGACCTGGCGCTGGAACTGCCATTGGCGCCCGGCGAGCAGCAGCGCCAGCGCGAAGGCGCCGAGCGCCCACAGGCTCAGCCAAGGCAGGGCCGTCGGGATGGCGGCGCCAGCGGGTGCCGTGGCGGCGGCCGCTGACCAGCCGCCCAACTGGACTGTGTAAGCCAGCGGCAGTGCCGTGGCCGCAGGCCGGGGCAGGGCGGGGCTGAGCAACACCAGCGGCACCGCCATCCAGCCCAAGTACAGCGCCGGGGCGCCGCCCAAGCGCTTGAGCAAGGGGCGCAGCAAGAGCAGGGCTACCACGGTGCCACTCAGCAGCAGACTTTGCTGCAGCAACAGGGCTTCACTCATCACCACTCTCCGCCAGCAGCTTCTGCAGCGCCGCGCGGTCGGCCGCGCTGAGCTTCCTCTGGCTGCTGAACTGCGCCACCAGCGGCGCCAGCTGGCCGCCGAACAGGCGGTCGAGCAGGCCGATGCTCTGGCTGCCCACCCAGTCCTCGCGCGCCAGCAGGGGCCGGTAGAGGTAGCGCCGGCCGTCCTTGTCCGCGGCGATGGCGCCCTTGTTGAGCAGGCGGTTCAGCAGGGTCTTGATGGTGGCGAGCTGCCAGTCCTGCTGACCGGCCAGGGCGGCGGCGATTTCATCGGTGGCCTGTGGCGCGCGCTGCCACAGCACTTCCATGACCTGGGCCTCGGCCTCGCTGATGGGGAGCTTCATGTGATTGATTACTGATGTAAACGCGTTAAGTTTACGGGTGTAATCAAACCCATTGCCGCGGGCAAACCCGCGTTTTGCGCCATCGGCGTGTGCACAGGCGCGCGGGGCGGGGCCGTGCGCTAGCGCCTGTCATCGTTCTGACGTTAAGTTCCCGCTGTCGGTCCGCCAGGGCTTCGTCACGAGGGTCATGTCATGCGATGGTGGTGGGTGCTGGGGGTAGGTGTCATGGGTTCGGCGCTGGCGCAGGACGGCGGCAAGGGATTGAGCGACGCCGAGCGTGCCAAGCGCGATGCGGAAAAGGTGTTCAGCTTCATCAAGTTCCAGACGGTGAAGAAGCCCAGCGCCGCACCAGCAGCGGCACCCAGCGCCGCGGCACCAAGCCCCAGGCTGGCCCCTGCCCGCTCGGACGCCACGCCAACGGCCCGCAGCAAGCCCGCCGCGCCCGAGCCCGGCGTCGCAGCGGCGCAGGCCTCGGCGCCAAGCTTGGCCTCTGCGCCGGCAACCGTGCCGCAAATTGCGCCGGAGGCAAGCCGGCCGCAGGGTGCGGCGGCGGAAGACCCGGCCCGCCCTGCGCTTGGGGCGCCGGTTCAACCGCCCGCCGCCGCGGCGCCGCCGCCCACGCCCGAGCCGGAGCCCGAAGAACAGGAGGTTGAGCTGAAGCTGGTGGACTTCGTGGCGCCGGAACTGACGCCGCAGATCCAGGCCACCCTGGGGGCGAGCAGCCCGGTGGTCAAGCTGCGCTTCATGGTGGGCACCGACGGGAAGGTGCAGAGCGCGCGTGCCGTGGAAGGCGTGCCGCGCCGGCTGGGTCAGGTGGCCGAGCGCGCGGTGTTGCAGTGGCGCTTCGAGCCCCTGCCGGCCGCCCGGGAAGTGGAAGTGGAGATCGCCTTCAAGCGCTGACGCCGAGCGCCCGCGCGATGTGCCCGCGCTTGACGGTGGGCTTGGGCACGCGGATTTCCTCGAACCAGCGGCGCACGTCCCAATCCAGCCCCACACCGTGCATGAAGTTGTAGAGCCCGCGCTTCAGGCCCAGGCCCAGGCGGTCGTGGTCCACGCCGGTGGGGTCGATGAAGCCGATGTCGTTCTTGGCAAAGGTTCCGGGCGGCAGCGGGATCAGCTGCACGCCGAATTCCTCGGGCTTCTGGCCGACGGGCGAGTGCACGGTGCAGGCAAAGCGGTGGAAGAAGCCGCTGTGGATGCAGCCCTCTTCGAAGAGCTGGCGCACGTACTCCAGGGCATCGACGGTGTCCTGCGCGGTCTGGGTCGGGAAGCCGTACATCAGGTAGGCATGCACCAGCACGCCGTGGTCGGCAAAGGCCTTGGTGACGCGTGCGACCTGCTCCACCGTCACGCCCTTGTTCATCAGCTTCAGCAGCCGGTCACTGGCCACCTCCAGGCCGCCGCTGATGGCAATGCAGCCGCTCTCGGCGAGCTTTTCCACCAGGGCCGGGGTGAAGGTCTTTTCGAAGCGCACATTGCCCCACCAGCTGATGTCCAGGCGGCGCTGGATCAGTTCATCGGCCAGGGCTTTCAGCATCTTGGGCGGGGCGGCCTCGTCCACGAAGTGGAAGCCGGTCTGGCCGGTCTCGGCCACGATGGCCTCGATGCGGTCGGCCAGCACTTCGGCGGTGGTGGCCTCGTAGCGGCCGATGTAGTCCAGCCCCACGTCGCAGAAGCTGCACTTCTTCCAGTAGCAGCCCAGGGCCACGGTGAGCTTGTTCCAGCGCCCGTCGCTCCACAGCCGGTGCATGGGGTTGAGCATGTCGAGCAGGCTCAGGTAGTCCTGCAGCGGCAGGCCGTCCCAGGTGGGCGTGCCCACGTCCTCGAAGGGCACCTCGGGTTCGCCCAGGCCAGCCTGGTAACGCACCTGACCTTCCTCGCGCCAGAAGGAGCGCACCAGCCGGCTTTTTCCCCGTTTGCCCTTGAGGTGTTCCAGCAGGGCCAGCAGTACGCGCTCGCCAGCGTCCAGGGTGACGAAGTCAAAGTAGTCGAACACGCGCGGCTCGGCCAGCTCACGCAACTCGGTGTTCACGTAGCCGCCACCCAGCACCAGGGTGATGTGCGGGTGCGCTTGGCGGATCGCCTGGGCGATGCGGAAGGCGCCGTACACGCTGCCGGGGAAGGGGCAGGAGAGCAACACCACCTGCGGCTGGTGCGCTTCGATGGTTTCGAGCGTGAGCTGCTGCAGCGCTTCATCCACCACGGTGGGTGGCGCCGCCAGGGCCTCGGCCAGCGGGTCGAAGCTGGGCTGGCTCATGGCAAGGCGCTCGGCGTAGCGCACGAACTCGAAGCGCGGGTCCAGGGCCTCGCGGATCGCATCGGCCAGGTCATTCAGGAACAGGGTGGCCAGGTGGCGCGCGCGGTCTTGCGCTCCCAGGGTGCCGAAGGCCCAGGCCAGCGGGTCGGGTTCGTCTTCCTGGCCGGGGATGCCGGCATCGGCCGGCGCAAAGCGCGGCCCTTCGGGCAGGTAGGCGCGGCTGTTGATGCGGTGTGCCAGCGTGGCGTCGCGCCCCTGCAGAAAGGCCAGCACCCGGGGCGTGACCTGGGCGATGCGCTCGGCCTCCTGCAGATGGAACTGCAGGCTGGGGCTGGGCTGGGCCACCGCCTGGGCCGCACGGCGCAGGCGCTGCAGGCCCTGCGGCCTGAGCAGGTGCAGCACCAGGGCGAGGGCCAGATCGGCCTGGCGGGCATCCACGCCCTGGCGGCGCAGGAAGCCGGTGAGGTAGGCAGTGGCGGGGTAGGGGGTGTTGAGCTGCGTCATCGGGGGGATGAGCGACAGCACCCGGGGCGATTCGGTCATGGTGGGCAGGGGGTTGAGCCCGGATTGTCTGGCTTGCGCCCCGGCAAAGCCTGGCTTCGGCCGGGCAGGGGTGTGCCTGAATCCCGGACAGTGTTGCAGTGCAGCATTACGGGTGGTTTCGCGTAAGCTCGCGCCCTCTCTTCACGAGGCTGCCCATGAACAAGCTCTACCCGAGCGCCGATGCGGCACTGGCGGGCCTCGTCCACGACGGTCAATTGATCGCCGTGGGCGGGTTCGGTCTGTGCGGCATTCCCGAGGCGCTGATCGACGCGCTGCAGCGCACCGGCGCGCAGAACCTGACCGCGATTTCCAACAACGCCGGTGTCGACGGCTTCGGCCTCGGCAAGCTGCTGGAAACGCGCCAGATCAAGAAGATGATTTCCTCTTACGTGGGCGAGAACAAGGAGTTCGAGCGCCAGTACCTGGCCGGTGAGCTGGAGCTGGAGTTCACGCCCCAGGGCACGCTGGCCGAGAAGCTGCGCGCCGGCGGCGCCGGCATCCCGGCCTTCTTCACACGCACCGGCGTGGGCACCCTGGTGGCCGAAGGCAAGGAGCTGCGCGAGTTCGACGGCCACACCTATGTGATGGAGCGCAGCCTGCGCCCCGAGCTCAGCCTCATCAAGGCCGACGTGGCCGACAAGGCCGGCAACCTGCGCTTCCGCCTGACGGCGCGCAACTTCAACCCGGCCGCCGCCATGGCCGGCAAGGTCTGCGTGGTGGAGGTGGAGAAGATCGTCGAGGTCGGCGAGATCGCCCCGGACGACATCCACCTGCCCGGCATCTATGTGCACCGCATCGTGCACAACCCCACCCCCGAGAAGCGCATTGAAAAGCGCACCGTGAGGAGCTGAGATGGCCTGGAACCAAGACCAAATGGCGGCCCGCGCCGCCCAGGAGCTGGAAGACGGCTTCTACGTGAACCTCGGCATCGGCATCCCCACCCTGGTGGCCAACCATGTGCCGGCGGACAAGGAAGTTTGGCTGCAGAGCGAGAACGGCATGCTGGGTATCGGCCCCTTCCCCACGGAAGCGGAAGTGGATGCCGACCTCATCAACGCCGGCAAGCAGACCGTGACCACGCTGCCGGGCAGCTCGATCTTCGGCAGCCACGACAGCTTCGCGATGATCCGCGGCGGCAAGATCAACTTGAGCATCCTGGGCGCCATGCAGGTCAGCGGCAGCGGCGACCTGGCCAACTGGATGATCCCCGGCAAGATGGTTAAGGGCATGGGCGGCGCCATGGACCTGGTGGCCGGCGTGGCCCGCGTGGTGGTGCTGATGGAACACGTGGCCAAGAAGAAGGATGGCACCGAGGACCTGAAGATCATCCCCAAGTGCACGCTGCCGCTGACGGGCGTGGGCGTGGTGCACCGCATCATCACGGACCTGGCGGTGATGGACGTGACGCCGACCGGCCTGAAGCTGGTGGAGCTGGCCCCCGAGGTGACGCGCGAGTTCGTGCAGAGCAAGACCGGCGTGCCGCTGATCTGACCGAATCCCAGCGTTAACAGAATGAAGCGGCCGCCTGGAGCGGCCGCTTCTACATTCGGCGCATGCAAGACCCAGTGCCGAATGAAGTGGACGTGGCCGAGGCTCCGGCGCCCGAACTGAGCTCCGAAGCCCTGCTGGGCGCGCTGGGCGCCGCCGCCTTGCTGACGGCCTGCGGTGGGGGTGGCGGGGGTGGCGGGGGTGGCGGCGGCGCACCGTCCCCCGCACCGGCTCCCGCTCCGCCGCCAGCACCCAGCCCACCCCCGGCGCCGGCACCTTCGCCAAGCCCTTCACCCGCCCCCAGCCCGGCTCCCACGCCGGCGCCCCCACCCGCACCGGCACCACCCAGCCTGGCCGCGGCGGAGGCCGCGCGCTTCCTGCTGCAGGCCGGGCTGGATGCCCGCCCCGCCGAGATCGCCGCCGTCCAGGCGCAGGGCATCGCACCCTGGCTGGACGCGCAGCTGGCACGTCCGCCCGAAGGCAGCAGCCGCTACGACTGGATGGTGGCCAAGGGCTATGCCGTCGAGGCCAACAGCAACAACTTCAACGGCGCTGACGCGGCCATCTGGCGCAAGCTGCTGACCGCCACCGACCCGGTGCGCCAGCGTATGGCCCTGGCCTTGTCCGAGATCCTGGTGGTCTCGATGAATGGCCTGCCCATCCCCTGGCGTGGTCTGGCCATCGCGCACTACGCCGATCTGCTGGAGCAGCACGCGTTTGGCAGCTACCGCCAGCTGCTGGAGGCGGTGACCTTCAGCGTGCCCATGGGCAGCTACCTGAACCTGCGTGGCAACCGCAAGGAAGACCCGGCCACCGGCCGCGTGCCGGACGAGAACTACGCCCGCGAGGTGATGCAGCTGTTCTCCATCGGCCTGCTGCTGCTGAACCCGGACGGCACGCCGCAGCGCGTGAGCGGCCAGCCGGTGGAGAGCTACACGCAGGCCGACATCACCCAGCTGGCGCGCGTGTTCACCGGCTGGGACAGCAACCGCGCCGGCAACGACGACTACGAGTACGTCAAGCGCCCGATGATCCATGTGGCCAGCCGCTTTGCCGGCGGCGACAAACAGGTGCTCGGTAAGACCATCCCCGCCAGCGCCGATGGCCCGGCCGCGCTGCAGCAGGCGCTGGACATCCTCGCCAACCATCCGAACGTCGGCCCCTTCATCGGCCGCCAGCTGATCCAGCGCTTCACCCAGAGTCACCCCAGCCCGGCCTATGTGGCGCGCGTGGCGGCGGCCTTCAACGACAACGGCCGCGGCCAGCGCGGTGACCTGAAAGCCACCTTGCGTGCCGTGCTGCTGGACCCCGAGGCGCGCGCCGCACCCAGCGGGGTGCAAGGCGGCCGCCTGCGCGAACCGGTGCTGCGCTTCGTGCAATGGGCGCGCACCCTGGGCCTGAACTCGCCGGGCGACCTCTGGGCCATCGGCGACACCTCCGACCCCGCCACCCGCCTGGGCCAGAGCCCCTTCCGCAGCCCCACGGTCTTCAACTTCTTCCGCCCCGGCTATGTGCCCTCGGGCGGGCCGCTGGCCGCGCAGGCTGTCACCGTGCCCGAGTTCCAACTGCTCAACGAAAGCAGCATCGCGGGCTACCTGAACACGATGCAGAACTGGATCACGAATGGCGTGGGCGATCTGCGCCCCGATGTCTCGGCCCTGATCCCACTCGCCGCCGATGCCGCCGCACTGCTGGCCGCGCTGAACCTGCACCTGGCGGCCAATGCCATTCCGGGCGCTGTGCTCAGTCAGCTGGCCACGGCCGTGGGCCAGATCAGCGCCGGCACCGACAGCGGCAAGCTGGCCCGCGTGCGCGCCGCCCAACTGCTGGTGCTGGCCAGCCCCGATTACCTGATCCAGCAGTAGGCAAAGCTCGCCATGCACATCAACCGCCTGCCCGAACTGCGCCGCCGCGCCTTTCTGCGCCGCGCCAGTCAGCTGGGTCTGGCCGGCGCCGCCGCGCCCTGGGCTCTGAATCTGGCCGCACTGGGCGAGGCCGCCGCGGCCGACGCCAGCGGCGGCTACAAGGCCCTCGTCTGCGTCTTCCTCTACGGCGGCAACGACCAGAGCAACACCGTCATCCCCTACGACACCGCCGGCCACGCCAGCTACACCACGCTGCGCGCCGGCCTGGGCCTGGCGCGTGACACCCTGAGCGCCACGGCCCTGACGCCGCGCCTGGCCTTGTCCGGCGGCACCCAGCTGGCGCTGGCACCGCAGCTCGCGCCCCTCAAGCCCTGGTTCGACAATGGCCAGATGGGCGTGCTGCTGAACGTCGGCCCGCTGCGCGCGCCCACCAGCAAGGCCCAGTACCAAGCGCGCTCGGTGCCGCTGCCGCCGCGCCTGTTCTCCCACAACGACCAGCAGTCCGTCTGGCAAAGCAGCGAGGCCGAGGGCGCCACGCGCGGCTGGGGCGGT
Organism: Inhella proteolytica; assembly: GCF_016093275.1. Taxonomy (GTDB): domain Bacteria; phylum Pseudomonadota; class Gammaproteobacteria; order Burkholderiales; family Burkholderiaceae_C; genus Inhella; species Inhella proteolytica. The sequence goes on along the minus strand of NZ_JAEDAK010000014.1, from coordinate 80,066 downwards.
GCGCTGGGCGATCTGTTCCTGGCCAGCAATGCCACCGCGGCCTTCACCTGCATCAGCACCAGCGGCAATGCCGTCTACCTGGCGGGCGATCAGGCCATCCGCTACCAGGTCTCGACCAATGGCGCGGTGCCCATCAATGGCGTCAAGTCCGCGCTCTTTGGCTCCACCGCCTGCCAGCAGGCGCTGCGCAGCCTGCTGACCACACCGCGTGGCCATTGGCTGCAGAACGAGATCACCCAGGTGGCCGGCCGCGCCATCGACGCCGAGGCGCGTGTGGCCGCCGCGCTGGCGGGGGCCAGTGCACTGCAAACCACCTTCCCGGCCACGGGCCTGGCGCGCCAGCTGCAAGTGGTGGCGCGCCTGATCGCCGCGCGCGGCGCCCTGGGCGTGCAACGCCAGGTCTTCATGGTCTCGCTCGGCGGCTTTGACAACCACGATGACCTGACGGCCAACCACCCGGGCCTGCTGACGCAGATCGGCGGCGCGCTCGCAGCCTTCCAGGCGGCGATGGTGGAGCTGGGCGTGGCCAACCAGATCACCACCTTCACCGCCAGCGAATTCGGCCGCACGCTCACCAGCAACGGCAATGGCAGCGACCACGGCTGGGGCAGCCACCAACTGCTGCTGGGCGGCGCGCTGCGGGGTCAGCGCTTCTGGGGCAACTGGCCCGTGCTGGCCCACAACGGGCCTGACGACGTGGGCCAGGGCCGCCTGATTCCCAGCACCAGCGTCGATCAGCTCGCCGCCACACTGGCGCGCTGGATGGGGGTGGCAGACAGCGAGCTGGCCCTGATCGCCCCCAACATCGGCCGCTTTGCTGCGCGCGACCTGGGTTTGTTCACCGCCTGAGCGGCCCGCTCAGCGTCCGCCCGTGGCGGTGCTCAGCAGGGTTTCTGGTGCGCCGCCGGCGATCCAGACGGTCTGGGCGTCCAGTGCAAACAGGGTGGCGAGGCGGCGCTCGCTGCCGCTTTGCTGCCGCTGCCAAGTCTGGCCGCCATCCTGCGTGCTGAACAGCAAACCGCGCTCGCCGCTGATCCAGCCGGTCTGCGCGTCGCCAAAGGCGATGTCCAGCAGGCCGGTCGTGCGGGTCAGCGGCTCGGGCTGCGCCGGCAGGGCGATGGTCGTCCAGCTGCGCCCCTGGTCGACGCTGCGCAGCACGCGCGGCTGGCCGAGGGCCGGCAAGGCCCAGGCGCGCCCCAGGCGATCGAAGCGCACCCGACCGCGCTCCAGCCCAGCCTCGGCAGGGGCTTTCTCCCAATGCTGGCCGCCGTCCTGGCTGTGCAGCAGCTCGCCCGCCTGGGTCAGGGCCACACCCTGCCTGGCATTGGCAAAGTCGAAGTCCACCATGTTGCCGAAGGCCGGCAAGGCCTGCCACGTACGGCCGCCGTCGGCACTTTGATGCAGGCTGTTGCTGCAGAAGGAGCTGAGCCCCGGACAGTTCACCGTCAGCTTGAAGGCGGCTGAGTCGTCGAGCACGCGCAGCACGCTCACCACTTCGCCAGGGCTGCCGAGCTCCTGCCAGTGCAGGCCGCGATCCTGCGAGCGAAAGATCCGACCCTCGGCCAGCGCCCAGGCCTCGCCGGACTTGCGCAGTTGCAGCTGGCTAAAGGTGCGAGTGGCTGGGCCCAGCACCGTGGCCCAGGCCCAGCTGCGGCCACCGTCTTCGCTGCGCCAGACGCTGCCATCGCTCTTGAGCATCAGCCCCGATTGCGCGTCGAAGAAGCCAAGGCCGTCAATCCGGCGATGCTCGTCTTCGGCGCCCGCGCTGCCGGGCAGGGGCTGCCAGGTGCGGCCCAGGTCTGCCGAGCTATACCAGCGCCACGCGCGCCCCTCGCCAAAGCCGGCCAGCAGGGTGTCCGCGCCGCTGCGGCGCAGCGTCTGCGGCCGGCCGGGCTCGCCGGGTACCTGGACCGCCACCGCTGCGGTGTTGCGCGTGTCCCAGAGCATGGTGGTGCCGGCCTGCACGAACTGCACCGCACCGCTGTCCAGCAGCGGCTCGTGCTCCCAGAACTGGTTGAGCTGATCGGCCAGCGGTGCGCCCACAGGCTGCCAGCTGGCACCGCCATCGCGGCTGCTCAGCACCAGGCGGGTCAGTTCCTGCCCCGCTGCGCTGAAGTAGCCACCGCTCTCGAACAAGGCGATGCCTTGCCCACCCGGCCCCAGGCGCAGGGCCTTGAGGAGGCTGTCGGCTGGCAACTCGGGCGGCCATTCGATGGGCGCGCTGCTGAACTGCAGCCCGCCGTCCTCGCTGCGGCCATGGCGCAGCGCCTGCAAGCCAGTCTGGCCACGATCCGAGGTGATGCGATCCACCCGGAGCGCGCCGCTGCTGGCCAGGGCCAGAACGGGGGTGTCGAAGTTGCCGGGGCCGTGCCAGGTCTGTCCGAGGTCGAGGCTGACGGCCTGCCAGTAGCGATCCCAGATCTGGCCACCCTGTCCCACGGCACTCGCAAAGGCGGAAACGCTGCGCCAGTTGCTGCCTCCGTCTGTGCTGACGGCGACCTGCAGGAAGGCGAACGGCCCTTCGGCCGTGCCGCTCGCAATCAAGGTGCGCGGACCGTGCAGCCACAGATCCCCCAGGCGGCCCAGCGGCAAGCGGCCCCGGTCCAGCCAATGCATGCCGCGGTCCTCGCTGGCCAGCAGGCGCAGGTCTTCGGTGACCGCAAAGGCGGTGTCGTTCGCCCCCGCGCGCACCCAGCGCAGCGCCGCCGATGTGGGGCTGGGCAGCACGACCCAGCTGCGCCCGCCATCCTCGCTGCGGCTTAGCTGGCCGGTAGCGCCAACGGCCAGGCCCCATCCGGATTCGGCGAAGTGGATGTCATGGATTTCATGCACCGCCCGGGTGGGCATCTGCCAGCACCAGCCGCGCGAGTCAGTCTGGCTGCAGTCCCGACCGATCAGGCGCTGGAAATGCCCGACTTCCACACGGGTCTGCAGCGTGCGCTGCTGGCCCGCGCCGTTGCGCAGGGTCAGGCGAACCTCGTACTGGCCGGGCTGGGCGAACGGATGCTCGACCTGCACGGGCGAGCTGCTGGTGCCGCTGTCGCCGAACTGCCAGTCCCAGCTCAGGTCCTGCGCGTTCGCCGCGCCGGCCAGGCCAGACAGCTGCAGGGTGATGCGCTCGCCCGCCTCGGCCCGCTGCGGCGCCTGCAGGCTCAGCGTGTCGGGAAGCGGGGTCGGGGCAGGCGCTCGGGAGCCCCCGCCGCAGGCGATCAAGCCCGCGCACAAGCTGGCCAGCGCCAGCCAGAGGCGTTGACGAATCGAAGCCATTCAATCTCCCTGGAATTTGTCGTGCCCACTCGGTGGGGCCGGCAGTCTAGGGTGATGACCGGAGGCCTCGGTAAGGGCTCGTGTCTGGGTCAGGGGGGGACGAAGCCCCCGGGCCTCAAAGCCGGTCCAGCTCGGTCAGGAAGCGCTGGCGCTGCACCGGGTCGTTGATGGCCTCGGCCAGGCGCGCGGCAAAGACCTCGCGCGGGCTGCTGGCGGCCTTCTTCACCAGCACCCGGGCGATGGGGCCGATCAGCTGCGCCAGCAGCTTCTCGGCCTTGGCTTGCAGCTCGGGGTCCACCTCGGCCAGCCGGGTAGCCGAGACCGAACCGGTGGAACGGCCGGCCCCTTGCGCGATCTGCTCCAGAAAGGCGTTGCGAGCGGTGTCGTCGGCCACTTGCTCGGCCAGGCGCTGGCAGAGATCGGGCAGGTCGGCACTCTGGCGCGCGGTGCGCCGCACCATCACGGCCGCCAGCGGGCCCACATGGCGCGCCAGCGTCTGTTCGACCTGGCTCAGTGCCTTGGCGTCGAAATGCGTGGGTGGCGGCGCGGCGCCGGTGGAGGCTTCGCTGCCGCGCGTCACCAGCTGGGTCTTGTCGTCGGCCGGCACCTGTGGGCGGCGCAGCGGCACGGCGATGACGGTGGCGTCCGACACCGTGGCCGCCAGCGGCGTGCCGATGCCCTGCGTGAGGGCCGTGCGGAACGCCGCCGCATTGGCAAAGCGGTCCTCCGGGTCCTTGGCCAGGGCCTTGGCCACGATGGCGTCGTAGCCGGGCGGCCGGCTGAGGCCGAACTCCAAGGTGGAGGGCGGCCGCGGCGTTTCGTTCAGCACCTTGTGCATCAGGCGCTCGGTGCTGCCCACGAAGGGCTGCTGGCCGGTCAGCAGCTGGTAGAGCAGCACGCCGGCGGCGTAGAGGTCGACGCGCCGGTCGATCGGGTTGCCCAGGAACTGCTCGGGCGCCATGTAGGAGGGCGTGCCGATCAGGCCGCCGGCCAGCGTCAGACCGGCGGACTCGATGCGGGCGATGCCGAAGTCCGCCACCTTGAGCTTGCCGCCGCGCGTCATCATCAGATTGGCGGGCTTGATGTCGCGGTGCCAGACGCCCTGGTCGTGCGCATGCTCCAGCGCGTCCAGCAGCTGCGTCATCACGCTGAGGATGTCCTCATCGGTGAAGCGCACCTTGCGGCCCAGGTAGTGCGAGAGGTTGCTGCCCTCGACGAACTCCATGGCGATGAAGGCCACGTCCTCGTCCTGGCCGAAGTCGTACACCGCCACGATGCCGGGGTGCTGCAGGCGCCCGGCGGCGCGCGCCTCGTTGCGAAAGCGGGCGGTGATGGAGTCCGCCGCGTCCGAGCCGTCGTCGAGCGCGCGGCGGATGGTCTTGAGCGCCACCACCCGACCGATGTCGGGGTCGAAACCCTTGTAGACGACGCCCATGGCGCCTTCGCCCAGCACCCCGCTGATCTGGTACTTGCCGAGCTTCTCAGGAAGAGGCAGCGGCATCAGCTTTCCAACATCTTCATGGCTTGGACGACGCTGGCGCGCATACGGGCGAAGGACTGCGCCAGCGTGCCGATTTCATCGCTGGAACCGGTGGCGAACTCGGGCGCTTCCAGGTCGCCCTGGCTGACGCGGTCGGCCAAGGCCGACAGGCGCGTGACCGGGCGCACCACGAAGGCCCAGATGGCGACGTTGAGCAGCACGCCCACGGCCACGAACACGCCCACCAGTGCGCTGATGAAGAGCTTGAACGAGCGCTCGGCGCGCTCCAGCGGCAGGTTCATGGGCACGGACATGATCTGCGCCCCCACCACCTCGTTGTGCGCCCAGCCGAAGCCGTTGGCCGGGCCGTATTTGTCCACCATGGTCTTGGGCGCGGCTTCCACGCTGGAGTGGCAGCGCAGGCAGGCCGGGTCGGTGATGCGCAGCGGGCGCGAGATGAAGAGCGAGCGACCCATCGGCGTGTCGCGCTCACCGACGAATTCCTTCAGTTCCCCGTTGCTGCGGAACTGGCTGACGATGTCCACCTCCCAGCCCACGGCGCGGTCGCGCGGGTTGGTGGGGTTCAGCGTGGCTTCCTTGTAGGCGAACTCGGGGTGTTTGGCCTGCACGGCCGACAGCACCTCCACGGCTGAGTAGCTGGGCACCGACTGCGGCAGGAACTCGTACTTCATCTGCGTTTCCAGCAGCGGGGTGATCTGCTTGCTGGTGTAGGCACGCACGGCCACGGCCTTGTCCATCATCAGGCGGGCGCTGTTCAGCACCTCTTCGCGCGCGTTGTCCTGCAGCATGTTGCGGGCAATCAGCCCGCTGCTGCCGATGCCCAGCAGCATGGCCAGCACGTAGAGCAGGTTGAACTTGACGAGCAGTTTCATGGGCGAACTCCGGAGGCGGGGGCCGAGGCGGGTTTTTGGAATCGTTCGGGAAAGAGCACCGGCTCCCACTCGGGGTGGGCGCCGAGGTTCTTGGCGACTTCGGCGCGGAAGGCCGGGTCGCGCACCAGCGGGGCAAAGCGGCGCGGGAACTCGCGTCGCAGGCCGGGCTCGGCCTGCAACCAGGCGGCCAGGTTTTCGTAGCGCGGCGCGGGCTGGGCGGCGGGCGTGGGCGCGGCGCCGCTGAAGCGGGCCAGGCGCGGCGGGATGGGGTCGCGAAAGGCGCGCGGCACGGTGCGCAGCCAGGCCGGGTCCGGGCGGGGCAGCAGCTCGCCGCCCTTGCTGCCCTGGCGCTGGTAGCTGGCGCCGGCGGCCACAAGTTGACGGGCCTTGGCGCCAGCGCGTTCGATCAGCTTGACCGAGCCGCCTTCACAGAACAGCGCCACCTGGCTGGCGCTGACCTGCAGCACCACCGAACCCGATGTGGGTTCGAGTTCGAGCAGCGGGCTGAGCAGCCCGCCGTGCGGCTGCTTGGGCCCGCTTTGCAGCTTGACCCAGCCCGACAGCAGGTACAGCCCGGGCGAAGCGGTGCCGCGCCGGGGCGGCTGCAGCAGCGCGCGGCTGCCGGGGCCCAGGTCGATCAGGCTGCCGTCCGCGCCCTCAAGGCGCAGCAGGCCGGTGTTGGCCCCGGTTTCGATCAGCGCGCCGGCGGCCAGCCGCAGGCCTTCCTGAGCGTCAAAGGCCTGCGCGCCGATCACCAGCGCCGCCGGCCCTTCCAGCAGGGTGAGCGTGAGCTGAGCGCCTTGCGCCCCTTGAGCGCCCGCCAGCCCCGGAACGGAGGCGCAGGCCGCCAGCCAGCTCCTGCGTGTGCAACCCCAAGCCCTGCGCAATTAGCGCTCCCTGTCTGTTTGAAGAGCCTGGGATCGTACTGGGCAGGGCCTGTCGGCTGCCCCTGGGTTCAACCGGTGTTGCGCAGGCCCGCGGCGATGCCGTTGATGGACAGATGAATGCCGCGCTGCACGCGCTCCATCACCGTCGGGTCGACCTGCTTGTCACTCGACAGCTGGCGGTAGCGCCGCATCAGCTCCACCTGCAGGTGGTTCAGCGGGTCGATGTAGGGGAAGCGGTGGGCGATGGAGCGCGCCAGCGAAGGGTTGCCGGCCAGGCGCTGCGTCTCGCCGGTGATCAGGCCCAGGGCCTCCTCGGTACGCGCGAACTCGGCCTTGATGGCGGCAAAGATGCGCCGGCCCAGCTTCTTGTCCTCCACCAGCTCCACATAGCGCGCGGCCAGTTCCAAGTCGCTCTTGGCCAGCACCATGTCCAGGTTGGAGAGCAGGGTGCGGAAGAAGGGCCACTGCTTGTGCATCTTGCGCAGCAGGCTCAGACGCTGGGTGCGCTCCTTCGTGCCTTCCTCGCCCAGGTAGGCCATCACGCCCGAGCCGAAGCCGCACCAGCCCGGCAGGGCCACGCGGGCCTGGCCCCAGCTGAAGCCCCAGGGAATGGCGCGCAGGCCCTCGATGGCCTTGGGGCCGCCGCCGCTGCCGGGGCGCTTGGCCGGGCGCGAGCCGATGTTGAGTTCGGCGATCTCGCGGATCGGCGTGGCGGCGAAGAAGTAGTCGGCAAAGCCCTCGGTCTCGTAGACCAGGCGGCGGTAGGCACCGAAGCTCTCGTCCGACAGGGTCTGCGCGGCCTCCAGGAACTTGGCCGGTGCGTCTTGCGTGGGGTGCAGCAGGCTGGCTTCCAGCGTGGCGGCCACCAGGGTTTCCAGGTTGCGCCGGCCAATCTCGGCGTTGGCGTACTTGGAGGCGATGACTTCACCCTGCTCGGTCAGACGGATCTGCCCGTTCACCGTGCCTGGGGGCTGGGCCAGGATGGCCTGGTAGCTCGGGCCGCCGCCGCGGCCCACGGTGCCGCCGCGGCCGTGGAACAGGCGCAGGATCGGCCCGCCGTGGCGGGCGCGCAGCTCGTCGAACAGCTCGACCAGGGCGATCTCGGCACGGTAGAGCGACCAGTTGCTGGTGAAGACGCCGCCGTCCTTGTTGGAGTCGGAGTAGCCCAGCATCACGTCCTGCTCGCCGCCGCTGGCCATCACCAGCTCGGGGATGCCGGGCAGGGCGTAGAACTCGCGCATGATGGCCGGTGCCTCGCGCAGATCGCCAATGGTCTCGAACAACGGCGAGACGATCAGCGCGCAGTGCGCGTCTTCACCCAGGCGACCCCGCAGCAGGCCGACTTCCTTGCACAGCAGCAGCACTTCCAGCAGGTCCGACACCGACTCGGTGTGCGAAATGATGGCGTGGCGGATGGCGTCGCGCCCGAACCGTTGCAGGGCTTCCTGGGCGGCCTCGAACACCGCCAACTCGCCCAGGGACTTCTCGCTGTAGGCGTGGCCGATGACGCGCAGCGGCCGCGCCTCGCCCAGCAGTCGCAGCAGCAGGGCGCGCTTGGCCAGTTCGTCGAGCGCGCTGTACTCGGGCTCGATGCGCGCGGCCAGCAGCAGTTCGGCCACGACGGCCTCGTGCTGGTCGCTGCTCTGGCGCAGGTCCAGGGTGGCGAGGTGGAAGCCGAACACGCTGAGGGCCCGCATCAGCGGTGTCAGGCGCGGGGCGATCAGGGCATCCGCATGGTGATGGCGCAGCGAGGCCTCGATGGTGCGCAGATCGGCCAGCAGCTCCTCGGGGTCGCGGTAGGCGTCCTGCGGCGCCACGGCATGGCGCAGGGCCTCGGTGCCGGTCAGCTCGTGCAGGGTGGCGGCCAGGCGCGCGTACATGCCGGTCAGCGCGCGGCGGTAGGGCTCGTCCAGGCGGTGCTCGTTGCGGTCCGGGCTGCGTTCGGCCAGGGCCTGCATCTCGGGCGTGATGCGCGCCAGGCGCGCCGAGATCGACAGCTCGGCGCCGAGCTCGTGCAGCTCGGTCAGGTAATGGCGCAGCACCACTTCGCTCTGGCGCTTCAGCGCATGGCGCAGGGTGGCGGCACCCACATTCGGGTTGCCGTCGCGGTCGCCGCCAATCCAGTGGCCCATGCGCAGGAAGGCGGGAAGGTTCTGGCCGGGCAGGGCGGCTTCCAGCTCGGCGTACAGGCGCGGGATTTCGCTCAGGAAGGTGGCCGGGTAGTACGAAAGCGCGTTTTCGATCTCGTCTGCCACCGTCAGCTTCGAGTAGCGCAGCATGCGCGTCTGCCAGAGCTGGGTGATTCGGGCGCGCATCAGCTCCTCGTTGGCGCGCTGTTCGCGTTCGCTCAAGGGCGCGTCGCGCTGCGCCAGCAGGTGGGCGATGGCGCGCTCGGCGTCCAGGATGGACTTGCGCTGCACCTCGGTGGGGTGGGCCGTCAGCACCGGTGAGATGTGCGCGCGCTGCAGCAGGGCGCCAATTTCCACCGGCCGCACGCCGGCGCTGTGCAGGGCCTCCAGGCTGTAGGCCAGCGAGCCCGCCTGCAGATGCCCGGCGCGCTCATGGTGTTCGCGCCGGCGCACATGGTGCCGGTCCTCGGCCAGGTTCGCCAGGTGCGAGAAGTAGCTGAAGGCGCGGATCACCATCACCGCCTGATCGGCCGAGAGGCCCTTGAGCAGGCGATCGAATTGGCGACCGGCTTGCTGGTCCTGCCCGCGCCGCCAGGCCACCGAAAGTTGGCGGATGCGCTCCACCAGCTCGAAGGCTTCGCGGCCCTCCTGGTCGCGGATCACCTCGCCCAGCAGGCGGCCGAGCAGGCGGATGTCCTCGCGCAGCGGCTGATCCTTGTCGGCTTCAGGTTGGGCAGCGGGTGCTTTGGAGCGGGCAGGGCGTGGCATGGTCGATGTAACTTGAAAAGGCCAAAACAATGTAACCGAGTTACTTTGACGTTCGGCAAGAGTTTCCTCCCCAGGGCGAAGCCGCCTTCGCCTGCCAGATAGCATCCTGCGCATGAGCGAAATTCTGCGAATTGCCACCCGCAAAAGCCGTCTGGCCCTGTGGCAGGCCGAGCATGTGCGAGACCGCCTGCAAAACGAGTGGGGCGTGCAGGTCGAGCTGGTGCCTCTGAGTACCCGCGGTGACGAAATCCTCGACCGCAGCCTCTCTAAGGTCGGCGGCAAGGGCCTGTTCGTGAAAGAACTGGAAGTGGCGCTGGAACTGGGCGAGGCCGATCTGGCCGTGCATTCGCTCAAGGACGTGCCGATGGCGCTGCCCGATGCCTTCGCCCTGGCCTGCGTGATGGAGCGCGAGGACCCGCGCGACGCCTTCGTCAGCCCGGGCTTTGCCAAGCTGGACGATCTGCCCCAAGGCGCGAAGGTGGGTACCTCCAGCCTGCGCCGCGCCAGCCAGCTCAAGGCACGCCGGCCCGATCTGGAAATCCTGCCGCTGCGGGGCAATCTGGACACCCGCCTGCGCAAGCTCGACGAAGGCGGTTTTGACGCCATCGTGCTGGCCGCTGCCGGCCTGAAGCGCCTGGAGCTGGGGGAGCGCATTCGCTCGCACTTTGCGCTGGACGAACTGATCCCCTGCGCCGGCCAGGGCGCGCTGGGCATTGAGGTACGCGCAGGCGACCACGCGCTGCGCGAGCGCCTGGCCAGCTTGGCCCATCAGCCGACCTGGCTGGCCTGCGCGGCCGAGCGCGAGGTCTCGCGCCGGCTGGGGGGGAGCTGCTCGATGCCGCTGGCGGCCCATGCGCAATGGCAGGGCAGTGCACTCTTCTTGAACGTGGCCCTGGGGGCGCCTGAGGGTGAACAGGGTGCGCTGCTGCGCGCCCAGGTGAGCGGGCCGGCCGCCGACCAAGCCGCCGCCGAGGCCCTGGGCGCCCGCGCGGCCCAGGCCTTGTTGGACCAGGGCGCCCAGCTCCCCGCCTGATGCGCGGCCCCCTGGTCCTGACGGCACCGCAGGCCCAGCAAGCGCGTTGGCGCAGCGCGCTGCAGGCGCTCGGCGTGCCGGTGCAGGGTCTGCCCCTGATCGTCATCGGCCCCGCGGCCGACCCGGACGCCGTGGCCAAGGCCTGGTCTGCCCTGCGGCAGGCGCCGCGCCTCGCCGTCTTCGTCAGCCCCAGTGCGGTGACGGCGCTCGACGCGGGCGATTGGTCCCGCTGGCCGGCAGCCACCTGGGCTGCCTGCGTGGGACCAGGCACTGCGCATGCCCTGCGCGAGCGGGGTGTGGGCCAGGTGCTGTGCCCCCCGGAGGACAGCGAACGCTTCGAGTCCGAATCCCTCTGGCCGCTGCTGGAGCGGTTGGGCGGCTGGCGCGATGCGGATGTGCTGCTGCTGCGCGGCGACGGCGGCCGCGAATGGCTGGCCGAACGCCTGGTGGATCAGGGCGCCAAGGTGCAGGCCCTGTCGGTCTACCGGCGCATGGCGCCACCCGCCGAGGGCGACTGGGCCCGGCAGGCCCGGGCCCTGCGTGCTCAGCCGGCGCTGTGGCTGCTGACGAGTACCCAGTCGCTGGAGCACGGCCTGCAGCTGGACGTTTTTGGCCCCGGTGCCACGGTGCTGGCCTCGCACCCGCGCATCGCAGCCGTGGCGCGCAAGGCCGGGCTGGCGGTGCGGGAACTGCGCGCCGACCCCGAGGCCGTCGCCCAGGCCTGGCGGCACTGGGCCGCTGCCTAGAATCTTCCGGATGTCTGCCGAGACCCCCCAATCCCCCGAACCCAGCCCCGTTCCGCCCGCCAACCCGGGCCCGCGCGCCCCTGCAGCCCCCTGGTGGATGGGGGCCGTGCTGGCCGGCCTGAGCCTGGCCGCACTGGGCCTGGCTTGGCAGTCACAGACCCGGGTGCGCGAACTGGAGCAGGAGCTGGTGCGCCGCCAGGCCGGCACGCAGAGCCTTGCCGGTGAAGCCCGCCAGGCCGCTCAGCAAACTCAGGAACAGGTGCGCGACCTGGCTGCCAAGCTGGCCTTGGCCGAGGCGCGTCTGGCCGAGGTGGCGGTGCAGCGCAGCCAGCTGGAAGAGCTGCTCTCTTCGCTTTCGCGCTCGCGCGACGAGAACGTTGTCGGCGACCTGGAAGCCAGCCTGCGCCTGGCCAGTCAGCAGGCGCAGCTCTTTGCCAGCGCCGAGCCGCTGGTGGCGGCGCTCAAGCAGGGGGAGGAACGCCTGCAGCGCCACAAGCAACCGCGCCTGGAGGGTGTGCGCCGCGCCATGCTGCGCGACCTCGATCGCGTCAAGGCCGTGGGCGCGGTCGACAACGCCACGCTGGCACTCCGCCTCGATGAAGTGACGCGCCTGGTGGACGAGCTGCCCCTGCTGGTCGAGCCGCAGCGCCTGCAGCGCGCAGCGCCTGCCTCGGCGCCGGCCAAGCCGGCCAGTGCACCGGAGCCGCGCTGGCAGGAATGGCAGCGCTGGCTCGGCCTGCGCGCGGGCGAGGCCTGGAGTGAGGTCAAAGACCTGGTGCGGGTGACCCGCATCGAGCATGCCGACGCCATGCTGATCGCGCCCGAGCAGAGCTATTTCCTGCGCGAGAACCTCAAGCTGCGCCTGTTGAACGCCCGCTTGGCGCTGATGTCGCGGCAGTACGAAGGCGCTCAGGCCGACCTGCGTGCCGCACTGGGCCTAGTGGAGCGCTACGCGGACGCCCGCCAGCGCCGCACCCAGTTGGCCATGGAGTTGCTGCGCCAGGTGCAGGGCCAGGCCCGGCCTATCCAGCTGCCCCGGCCTGAGGACAGCCTGGCCGCTCTGGCCGCCGTGGCGGGTGTGCGCTGATGCGCGGCATCGTCTGGTTGATCCTGCTGTTCACCGCTGCCGCGGTGGCGGCGCTGACGTTGGGGCGCAATGACGGCCTGGTCAGCTTGTTCTGGTCCGGTTGGCGCGTCGACCTGTCACTGAACCTCTTTCTGCTGCTGATGGTGGGCGCCTGCCTGCTGGTGTTCGCCCTGCTGCATACCCTGAGCCTGCTGTTCGGCCTGCCCGAGCGCGCCCGCGCCTGGCGGCTGGCCCAGCGCGATCGCGGCGCGCAGCAGTTGCTGCGCGAGGCGCTGGTGTCGCTCTGGGGCGCGCGCTTTTCGCGTGCCCAGCGCGTGGTGCAGCGCCTGCTCACACTGAACGCCAAGACCCCCGAGTTGCAGGCCGATGCCGGTGCGTTGGCACTGGCGCACCTGTTGGCCGCCGAAGCCGCGCACCGCCTGCAAGACCGCACGCGCCGCCAGGAGCAATGGGACACCGCGCTGCGGCTGTGCGCCAGCCAGGGCCAAGCGCGCGCCCATGAGGAAGCCGCCCGACTGATGGCCGTGGGCTGGGCCCTGGACGACCGCGACGCGCCCCGTGCACTGGACCTGCTGGCCGAGTTGCCGGCCGGTGCCGCGCGCCGAACGCAGGCCTTGCGCCTGCGGCTGCAGGCGGCCCGCATGGCCGAGCGCCCGCTGGAGGCCCTGCGCACCGCGCGTCTGCTGGCCAAGCACCAGGGCTTTTCCGCCGGCGTGGCGCAGAGCCTGATGCGCTCGCTGGCTTTCGATGTGCTGGCCAGTGCGCGCGATGTCGACCAGTTGCGTGGCCTGTGGCTGCAACTGGATGCGAGCGACCGGCGTGATCCCTTCGTGGTGGCGCGCGCCGCCGAGACCATGGCCGCGCAGGGTGCCGCGGCCGATGCACGCGCCTGGATTCGTCCGCTCTGGGATCAGCTCGCCCAACTCAGTGAGGAAGAGCGCGGCGTGCTGGCTGATGCGCTGGCCCTGTGCACGTCGGGCATCGGGGCCGATTGGCTGGCGCGCCTGGAGGAGGCCGTTGCGCGCTTCCCGCGCAATGTGCAACTACCGCTGGCCCTGGGTCACACGCTGGCCGAATTGCAGCTCTGGGGCAAGGCGCGACAAGTGCTGGGCACGGCAGCCGAAGAGCAGCGGCTCAGCGCCAACCAGCGCCGCCGCGCCTGGTTGCGCATGGCAGAGCTGGCCGAGCAGTTTGAAGACAGCGAGCAGCGGCTGCATTGCTTGGAAAAAGCCGCGCGCGCCACTTGATGATCATTCAAATTTCTTGTTATAGTCTCTGTCTTTCGGCGGCTGTAGCTCAGTTGGATAGAGTACTTGGCTACGAACCAAGGGGTCGTGGGTTCGAATCCTGCCAGCCGCGCCAGAAATTGTTGGAATCAAGAAGAAATTAGAAATCGCAGATCCCGGCCCGCCGGGTTTATGCAAAGCGGCTGTAGCTCAGTTGGATAGAGTACTTGGCTACGAACCAAGGGGTCGTGGGTTCGAATCCTGCCAGCCGCGCCAACATCTGAACGGGTCGATGCTTCGCATCGACCCGTTTTTCTTTGTGCAATCGACATGAGCAAGGCCTTCACACGCGAAAGCGATGCGGACGACGCCGAAGACGGCGATGCACCCGCGCTACCGCCCCTGCCTCCCGGTCAGCGCAACTACATGACGCCGGCGGGCCACGCGCGGCTGCGTGCTGAGTTGTTGCACCTGCTCGATGAGGAGCGGCCGCGGGTGGTGGAGATCGTGCACTGGGCGGCCTCGAACGGGGACCGCAGCGAGAACGGCGATTACCTGTACGGCAAGAAGCGCCTGCGCGAGATCGACCGGCGCATCCGCTTCCTGACCAAGCGCCTGGAAATCGCCGAGGTCGTCGACCCCAGCGTGCATCACGGCAGCGAACAGGTGTTCTTTGGCGCCACCGTCACCTTCGCCAATGCGCGCGGCGAAGAGCGCACGGTCACCATCAAGGGCGTTGACGAGGCCGACAGCCTGTCCGGCGAGATCAGCTGGGTGGCCCCGGTGGCGCGCGCCCTGTTGCGCGCCCGCGTGGGCGACGAGGTGGTGCTGCGCACCCCGGGCGGCGATGAAGCGCTCGAAGTGTTGGAAGTGAGCTACCCGGCTAAGGTTTGATGCGCCACACGCGCATCACGGGCGAGACCCGGCGCACCACGCGCAGCACATCGGCCAGGTGATGGCGGTCGCGCACGGCGATCAGCATGCGCATCTCCGCGGTTTCGCGGGCCACGTCCGAATCCTTGTTCATCTCCACGTGCGTGATGTCGGCCTCGGCCTGGCTGACACCCGCCGCCACTTGCGCCAGTGCGCCCTTGACGTTGTTCATCAGCACACCGACCTCGGCCTCAAACGCGTGCTGAAGCTCGTCCGCCCAGGCCACATCGATCCAGTGCTCGCTGTCGCGCTGGAACACGCGCCGGCCGGTCTGGCACTCGGCGGTGTGCACCAGCAGCCCTTCGCCTCGGCCCAGATAGCCCCGAATCTCGTCGCCCGGGATCGGGTGGCAGCAACTGGCGTAGCGCACGGATGCGCCCTCGCTGCCATCCAGCAGCACCACGGCTGCCTGGGCGCTCTCGTCTTCGGCAAAGCGCCCCATGCTGAGCAGCACGGTGTCCGGGCGCTGGCCAGCCTCGACCAGCATGCGCGAGAGTTGCTTGGCCACCATGCTGGCGATCTTGCGACCGACGCCGATCTCCATCAGCAACTCGTCGGCATTGCGATGCCCGGCCCAACGCGCCAGGTTCTGCCAGAGCGGTGCGGACTCACCTTCCAGGGCCGGGAGCGCCATGCCTTCGGCACGCAGGGCCTGCGCCAGCAGCTTCAGCCCCAGTTCGCGCGATTCCTCGTGCGCCAGGGTCTTGAGGTGGTGGCGGATCTTGCTGCGCGCCCGGCCGGTGCGCACGAAGCTCAGCCACGCAGGGTTCGGGCGGGCGCTGGGCGCCGTGACGATCTCCACCACATCGCCGCTGCGCAGTTCGGTGCGCAGCGGCACCATCTCGCCATTGACCTGAGCGGCCACACAGTGGTCACCGATGTCGGAGTGGATGGCGTAGGCGAAGTCGACGGGCGTCGCGCCCTTGGGCAGGGCCAGGATGCGCGAACGCGGCGTGAAGACGTAGACCGAATCCGGGAACAGATCGATGCGCACATGCTCCAGAAATTCGCGCGCGTCGCGTGTCTCGTTCTGGATGTCCAGCAGCGACTGCAGCAGGCGCGAGCCGAGCGATTGCGCGTCGGTCCCCTTGCCCTTGTTCTTGTAGAGCCAATGCGCCGCCACGCCTTGTTCGGCCACCTGGTGCATGGCCTCGGTGCGGATCTGGAACTCCACCGCGGTTCCGAGGGGCGAGACCAGCGTCGTGTGCAGGCTCTGGTAGCCGTTCGGCTTGGGGATGGCGATGTAGTCCTTGAAGCGTCCGGGCTGCGGCTTGTAGAGCTGGTGCAACACGCCCAGGGCCAGATAGCACTGCGGCAGCTCGTCCACCACGATGCGGAAACCGAAGATGTCGCTGACCTGGGCAAAGCTCAGGTGCTTGTCGCGCATCTTCCGGTAAATCGAATACAGGGTCTTTTCCCGGCCCTGCACATCCACATTCAAGCTGGCCTTGGCGAAGGACTTGCGCACGTCCTGCTCGATGCGCGCCACCAGATCGCGCCGATGCCCCCGCGCCTTGCCCACAGCCTTTTCGAGCAAGGCATGGCGCCAGGGGTGTTCGTAGCGGAAGCTGAGGTCCTGCAGCTCCCGGTAGGTCTGGTTCAGACCGAGTCGGTGCGCGATAGGCGCAAAGATCTCGAGCGTCTCGCGCGCGATGCGTCGCTGCTTGGCGGGTGCCATCGCGTCCATCGTGCGCATGTTGTGCAGGCGGTCGGCCAGCTTGATCAGGATGACCCGCACGTCGCGTGCCATCGCCAGCAGCATCTTGCGGAACGACTCAGCCTGCGACTCCTCCTTGGTGGAGAACTGCAGCTTGTCCAGCTTGGTGAGGCCATCCACCAACTCGGCGGTCGGCGCCTCGAACTTTTCGATCAGTTCGACCTTGGTGACGCCGCAATCTTCCATGGCGTCGTGCATCAGCGCGGCCATGATGGCCTGGGCGTCCAGTCGCCATTCGGCGCAGATGCCTGCCACCGCCAGAGGGTGCGTGATGTACGGCTCGCCGCTGGCACGTAGCTGGCCCAGGTGGGCGTTGTCCGCGAAGCGGAACGCCTCACGCACGCGCTTGATGTCAGCCTTGCTGAGGTAGTTCAGGTGCGGCGCCAGCACCTCGAACGAGGCCGCATGGGTGGCCGGGGTTTCGTTCGTGGGACGGTTGGGGCGGCTGCCCGGCCAGCGGACAGCGGCAAAGGTGCGCAGCATGCGTCGAATTTACTCGATGGCCCGGGCCGGTTTTGGAGTGCGGTGCCAAGCGAAAAAACAGAAAGGCGCCCGTGGGCGCCTTTCTTTCAGAGTGTGCGGCTTCAGATGGGCACGCGACGCAGCATTTCCAGACCCACTTCGCCAGCGGCAATTTCGCGCAGGGCCGTCACGCCCGGCTTGTTCTTGCTCTCAATCTTGGGCGAATGACCCTGGCTGAGCATGCGGGCGCGATAGGTCGCGGCCAACACGAGCTGGAAGCGGTTGGGGATCTTTTCCAGGCAGTCTTCAACAGTGATGCGGGCCATGGTTCTCGTTTGCTAGCAAGGGGTCAACAGAGGTCCAGCGCCTGGAACACCGCCGAGCGGTGCCGGAGCTGAGCCGCGTATTTTAGACGCTGCGCGTGAACGATCGCCTTCAGATCGAAGAGGGCGGTCTCGAACAGGGCGTTCACGACCACGAAATCGAAGTGCTTGGCCTGCGCCACTTCGACGCGGGCGTTGGCCATGCGTCGCTCGATCACATCTGGCTCGGTGTCGCCTCGGCGCTGCAATCGCAAGCGAAGTTCCTCCCAACTTGGGGGAAGGATGAAGATCAGCGTCGCCATCGGGAACATCTGCTTCACTTGCAGCGCACCTTGGAAATCGATCTCCAAGACAACGTCCTCGCCGTGGGCTAGGCGGGCCTCAATGCCCGCCTTCGACGTGCCGTAGAGATTCCCAACAACCTCTGCCCACTCAAGGAAGTCATCGTGCTCAATCTTGGCGCGGAACTCCTCGCGGCTGATGAACCAGTACTCGCGGCCATCCTGCTCTTGCCCACGCGGGGCGCGGGTGGTGTGCGAAATGGAGGCTGCGAGCTTGGCATCGAGCTCCAGCAGGGCATTGACCAGGCTGCTTTTTCCGGCGCCGCTCGGTGCAGACACGACAAAAAGGTTGCCCGGGGTGTCAAGGGGGAGAGGTGTGTTCATTCGATGTTCTGCACTTGTTCGCGCATCTGTTCGATCAGCACCTTCATGTCGACCGAAATGGCGGACAGCTCCAGTGCAGTGGATTTGGACCCCAGGGTATTGGCTTCACGATGCAGCTCCTGGATCAGAAAGTCCAGCCGCTTGCCCAGTTCTCCGCCCTTGCGCAGCTGGGCCTCGATCTCATCCAGGTGGGCGCGCAGCCGGGCCAGCTCTTCGGCCACATCGATGCGGATGGCATGGGCCGCCGCCTCCGACAAGGCGCGCTCGCGCGCAGCCTCTGAAAGCTCGGCATGGGCCAGGGCGCCGGCCTGGTTGAGGGCCTCCTGCCAGCGCTGCAGGAAGCGCTCCTGATGGCGCTGCACCACGGCGGGCACAAGCGGCTCGGCGCGTTCGGCCAAAACCCGCAGTTGCGCAATCTTGTCCAGGAGGATCAGGGTCAGCCGGTCGCCTTCACGCGCGCGCGCCTCGCGCAGGCCGTCCACGCACTGTTGAACCAATTTCAATAACCAGCCGTCGTCCCAGGCCGGTTGGGTGCTGCCCTGACGGCACCAATGCAGCAATTCCTGAACGGCAAAGGGGCTGGCAGACGGAAAGCGCGCCCGCAACTGACTTTGGAGTTCGGCCAGTTGATCCAGGGTGCCCGGGTTCAGGCGAGGCAGGGCGTGGTCGCCCTCGCGCCCGGCGGCGATGCGCAATTCCACCTTGCCGCGCCGGATGCCCTGCGCAATCGCGTCGCGGATGGGGGGCTCCAGGTGGCGCAGTTCGTCGGGCAAACGAAGAGATAGATCCAGAAAGCGTCCGTTGACCGAGCGCAGCTCGACCGCGAGTTGCGGCGCGGGCACTTGATCCGGGTTTTGCGGGGGTTGCCCCAGGGCACTGGCATACCCGGTCATGCTGTAGACTGGCATGAATCTGGCTGACAAAAAAGGCGATTCGCGATTATGTCAAAGCCGAAACCGGCGCCCCTTCCTGCCGGCACCGTGGTGGGCGG
Source organism: Inhella proteolytica (assembly GCF_016093275.1). Lineage (GTDB taxonomy): Bacteria > Pseudomonadota > Gammaproteobacteria > Burkholderiales > Burkholderiaceae_C > Inhella > Inhella proteolytica. The sequence goes on along the minus strand of NZ_JAEDAK010000014.1, from coordinate 61,459 downwards.
CTACCAGATCATCAAGAAACTCGCAGCTGGTGGCTTCGGCGTGGTGTATCTGGCCGAGGATCCTGACCACCATTTGGTGGCGATCAAGGAATACCTGCCGTCTTCGCTGGCCGAGCGCAGCCCTGGCGAACTGGTCCCACGGATCAAGCCCGACAAGCTGCCGCTGTATCGCTTGGGCCTGCGCAGCTTCTTTGAAGAAGGGCGCTCGCTGGCGCAGATCTCGCACACGAGCGTCGTCTCGGTGCTGAATTTTCTGCGCGAAAACGAGACGGTTTATATGGTGATGAATTACCTGCAGGGCGATACCCTGCAGGATTTCATCGTCACGGCGCGAGATTTGAAGCGTGACAAGGTATTTCGCGAATCCACGATTCGATCCTTGTTCGATGAAATCCTGAAGGGCTTGCGCATCGTCCATCAGCACAAGATGCTGCACTTGGACATCAAGCCGGCCAATATTTTCATCACCAATGACAACCGGGCGGTATTGCTGGATTTCGGTGCCGCGCGCGAGGTGCTGAGCAAGGAAGGCAACTTCATCCGGCCGATGTACACGCCCGGCTTTGCGGCCCCGGAGATGTACCGGCGCGATGGCTCGCTGGGCCCCTGGACGGACATCTACGCCATCGGCGCCTGCATCTATGCCTGCATGCAGGGCTATCCGCCCAATGATGCGCCGCAGCGCCAGGAGAAGGACCGCCTCAGCCTCAGCCTGTCGCGCCTGCGCAATGTCTATTCAGACAACCTGCTGGAAGTGACCGAATGGTGCATGGCCATGGATCCCTTGGCGCGGCCGCAGTCGGTCTTTGCCTTGCAGAAGGAGTTGGCGCGTGAAACCGAGCGCCGATATACCAAACTCAGTTTCAGTGAACGGTTGAAGATGCAGCTGGAGAACCTCAAGACAGGGGCCAAGGCGTGAAGTTTGGAGTTTTCCAGGTCAGCCGCAAGGGTGGGCGGGAAAAGAACGAAGACCGCATGGGCTATTGCTACACGCGGGATTCGGCGCTGTTTGCTCTGGCTGATGGCATGGGCGGCCACCCAGAAGGGGAGATGGCCGCGCAGATTGCGTTGCAGACCCTGGCATCCCTGTTTCAGGCCTCCGCCAAGCCTCGCATTGCCGACCCGATGGTGTTCCTGCGTGAAGGGGTGCTGGCGGCTCACCAGCAACTGCTGAACTACGCGGCCGAACGCAAGCTGGACGACACGCCGCGCACCACCATCGTGGCCTGCATCACCCAGGGCGGACAGGCCTTCTGGGCCCATTGCGGCGACTCCCGCCTGTACTGGGTGCGGTCCGGCGAGCTGGTGGCGCGAACCCGCGACCATTCCTACATCGAACTGCAGGAAGCCCTGGGGCGCCAGGCCGACCGCGTCAATCGCAATGTGCTGTTCACCTGCCTGGGCAGTCCAGGCAGGCCGATGATCGATATCCAGGGGCCTTTGCCACTCACCGTGGGGGACCGCTTGCTGCTGTGCTCGGACGGCCTGTGGAGCCAGGTAACCGATCACAGCATCGTCGAGCAGATCAGTGCGCGCGAGTTGCACGATGCGGTGCCGGATCTGGTCGAGGCTGCGCTGCGCCAGGGCGGCGCCAAGTCGGACAACGTCACCGTGCTCGCGGTGGAGTGGGAGGGTGAGGACCCGGCCGAGGTGGCGGAGACCGAGCGCCTGTCCACCCGCAACCTCGGTGAGTCGGCCTTCGCCACCACCATTCAAAGCTCCTTGCTCGAGCAGCTGGAGCGCCGCTCGGAAATGACCGATGCGGAGATCGACCGCCAGGTCGACGAGATCAACGCGACCATCCGTCGCACCAAGAAGAAAGTCTGAGATGGAACCCATCAAGGGAATGCGCGCCGACGGCCGGCGCGCCGATGAGCTGCGCCCGCTGCGGCTGGAGCGGCATTACACGCGCCATGCCGAGGGTTCGGTGCTGGTGGCCTTTGGCGACACCCAGGTGCTGTGCACCGCCTCGGTCGAAGAGCGCGTGCCGCCCTTCCGCCGCGGCAGTGGTGCGGGTTGGGTGACCGCCGAGTACGGCATGTTGCCGCGCGCCACCCATACCCGGTCCGATCGCGAAGCGGCCAAGGGCAAGCAGAGCGGGCGCACCCAGGAAATCCAGCGCCTGATCGGACGCGCCATGCGCGCCGTGTTCGATCTGGGGGCGCTGGGCGAGCGCACGATCCAGCTCGACTGCGACGTGCTGCAGGCTGACGGCGGCACCCGCACGGCTGCCATCACCGGCGCCTACGTGGCAGCCCATGACGCGTGCAGCTGGCTGCGCGAGCAGGGCCTGATCCAGGCCTGGCCGCTGCGCGATGCGGTGGCGGCGATCTCCGTGGGCATCGTCGATGGGGTGCCCCTGCTGGACCTGGCCTATACAGAAGACTCTGCCTGCGACACGGACATGAACGTGGTGATGACGGGGCAGGGCGGCATGATCGAAGTGCAAGGCACGGCCGAAGGCGCCGCCTTCTCGCGGGCCGAGCTCAACCAATTGCTGGATCTGGCGCAGGCGGGCATTGCGCAGCTGCATCGGGCGCAGCGCCTGAGCCTGGGTTTGTCTGATGTCTGAGACCATGCCGGAGTTGGTGCTGGCGTCGAACAACGCCAAGAAGCTGGCCGAACTGCAGGCCTTGCTGCCCGGCATCCAGGTGCGCTGCCAGGGTGAACTGGGTGTGGGCGAGGCGGAGGAGCCGCATGGCACCTTTGTGGAGAACGCGCTGGCCAAGGCGCGGCACGCGGCTCGCATCACCGGCCGCCCGGCGCTTGCCGACGACTCGGGCCTGTGCGTCGACGCCCTGCAAGGCCGGCCCGGCGTGCAGTCGGCCCGCTATGCCGCGCTGGCGGGGGGCGAGCGCAGCGATGCGGCGAACAATGCCCTGCTGCTCGCCACTCTGCAGGGTCAAGCGGATCGCCGTGCGCACTTTGCGTGCGTGCTGGTCGCGCTGCGCCATGCGGACGACCCGCAGCCCCTGATCGCGCAAGGGCGCTGGCTTCTGGAGGTGTTGGCGGCCCCGCGGGGTGAGGGTGGGTTTGGCTACGACCCGCTGGTCGCGCCGCGCGGCCAGTCCCGGTCGGTGGCCCAGATGAGCGCTTCGGAGAAGAACACCCTCAGTCATCGCGCGCAGGCCATGGCGCAATTGCGTGCCCAGCTGGCCGAGGCCTGGGGATGGCGCTGAACGCCAGCCCCGAACGCCTGGCGCAATTGATGCGGCCGGGCACCTTGCAGCTGAGCAGCCTGCCGCCGCTCTCGCTGTATGTGCATCTGCCCTGGTGCCTGCGCAAATGCCCGTATTGCGACTTCAACTCGCACGAGGCCGCGCAGGGCCTGTCCGACTCTGCCGCGGAGGGCTATCTGGATGCTCTGTGCGCCGACTTGGAAGCGGCCTTGCCGCTGGTGTGGGGGCGGCCAGTGATTTCGGCCTTCATCGGCGGCGGGACACCCAGCCTGTTCACGCCGGAGCAGGTTGCGCGACTGCTCTCCGACTTGCGCGCTCGCGTGCCGCTGGAGCCGGGGGCCGAAATCACCTTGGAGGCGAACCCGGGCACCTTTGAGCGCGACCGCTTTCGCGGCTACCGGGAGGCTGGCGTGACGCGGCTGTCCATCGGCGTGCAAAGCTTTGATGACCGGCACCTGCAGAGTCTCGGGCGTGTACACAACGGAGCGCAGGCCCGCGAAGCGCTGGCCGAAGCCAAGGCCTGCTTCGAGACCTTCAATCTCGACCTCATGTACGCGCTGCCCGCGCAGAGCCTGCAGGACTTGGACCGCGAGTTGGATGAGGTGCTGCGGTTTGCGCCACCGCATCTTTCCATCTACCACCTCACGATCGAGCCCAACACCCGCTTTGCGGTGCAGCCACCCACCTTGCCAGACGCCGATCTGGCCAGCGAGATGCTGGATCGCATCACCGAGCGCAGTGCGGCGCAGGGGTATGAGCGCTATGAGGTGTCGGCCTATGCCCAGGCCGGCCACCGCTGCGTTCACAACCAGAACTACTGGTCCTTTGGCGACTACCTGGGCATCGGCGCGGGGGCGCACAGCAAGCTGTCCTACCCGCACCGGGTGCTGCGCCAGGTGCGCTGGCGCGAGCCGCGGACCTACCAGGAGCAGGCCCTGCGTGGTCAGGCGGTGTCGAACGAGCACGAGGTCGCGCGGGCCGACCTGCCGTTCGAGTTCGTGCTGAATGCTCTGCGCCTGCGCGAGGGGGTGCCCTTGACCTTGTTCACGGAGCGCACGGGGCTGCCGCTGTCGGCCTTGCGGAAGGGCCTGGAGCAGGGGGTGGCCCGCGGGTTGCTGGTGGACGAGCCTGGGCGGCTGCAGGCCAGTGCCAAGGGTTTTGATTTCCTCAGCGACCTGCAGGCCCTGTTCCTGGCCTGAGGCTGCGCCTCAGACGCGGTTCATGGACATGCCGGCGGTGCTGCGCAGGCGCTCGATCAACCGGGGGGCGATCTGGCCCAACGGCAGCACCTCGTCGGCCGCACCCGCGGCGATGGCCTCACGCGGCATGCCGAATACCACGCAACTGGCTTCATCCTGCACCAGGTTGTAGGCGCCGGCATCCTTCATGGCGCGCATGGCACGGGCGCCATCGGCCCCCATGCCCGTGAGCATGATGCCCAGCGCATTCGGCCCCACCACCCGGGCGGCGGAATTGAACAGCACCTCGACCGAGGGCTTGTGCCGGTTCACCGGTTCGCCATCCTGCACGCGGGCGATGTAGTTCGCGCCTGAGCGCTCCACGCTGAAGTGCTTGCCCCCCGGGGCGATGTAGCCATGGCCGGGCAGGATGCGCTCGCCGTCACTGGCTTCCTTGACGCGGATGCGGCACAGCCCGTCGAGGCGCTGCGCATAGCTGGCGGTGAAGCCGGGCGGCATGTGCTGGGTGATGCAGACGGCCGGGCAGTCGGCGGGCAGGTTGATCAGCACATCCTTGGTGGCCTCGGTGCCCCCGGTGGAGGCGCCGATGAAAACGATCTTCTCCGTGGAGAGCCGGCCGACGCTGGCGACCTGGGTGGGCGCCGCTGCCGCCGCCGGCGCACCGGCGGCCGGTGCGGGCGGTGCGCGGCGGATATGGGCGCGCGCGGCAATGCGGATCTTTTCGGTGATGTCGGCTGCCAGTTGGCGGATGCCGTCGGCCACGCCGATCTTGGGCTTGGCGACGAAGTCCACCGCCCCCAGTTCCAGCGCCTTCAGCGTGACTTCGGCGCCGCGCTCGGTCAGCGTCGAGACCATCACGACCGGCATCGGGCGCAAACGCATCAGGCGCGAGAGGAAGTCGATGCCGTCCATGCGCGGCATTTCCACATCCAGCGTGATGACGTCCGGGTTGAGGTTGCGGATCATTTCGCGCGCCACCAGCGGGTCGCTGGCGGCGCCGATGCATTCCATGTCGGGCTGCTTGTTGATGATTTCGGTGAGGATGGAACGGACCAGCGCCGAGTCGTCCACCACCACCACACGTGTCTTGGCCATAGTGTTGTGAATCAGAAGAGATCGATGGAGCCACCGCCGCTGGCCACCGGCTGCACGCGCTGCACGGCGACCTGGTCTTGCTGTAGCAGGGCTTCGTTGGCGGCGGCCAAGCGCTTCACCATCGCCTTGCCGCTCTTGGGCAGGAAGCAGACCTTGCGCGGGTAGATGTCCATCACGTCCTTGGACACCACCGGGATGCGCTCGGTCTTCAGGAAGTCGAGCACGAAGTTGGTGTTGCGCTCGCCCACGTTGAGGCTGTTCATGCCGGAGATCACGGCGCCACCGCCAAAGACTTTCGCCTCCATGCGGCCCTTGCTGGCGCCGCGCTTCATCATTTCGTTGATCAGCAGTTCCATCGCATAGGTGCCGTAGCGGCCCGACTCGCCATTGCCTTCGGGCAGCATGAAATGGTTCATGCCGCCGACCATGGCGGTGCGGTCCCACAGGCAGGCCGCGATGCAGGAGCCCAGCGTGGTCATGATCAGCAGGTCTTCGGCTTCGACGAAGTACTCGCCCGGCAACACCTTGACCGCTGCGTTCTTGAAGTGCGAATCGAAGAAGAAGAACGACGCCTCACCGTTCTTGCGTGGCTGGCTCTTGAGCTTGCTGACCCAGTTGATGCCGGGGTGTGCGCCAGCCGATGCCAGGCTGGATGAGGCGATCGAAGCGCTGGACAGGCTGCTCATGTCGGACCTACACGCGTTCGTAAATGGTCTTGCCGCGCAGGCGGAACAAGTCCTTGGACTCGGTGAAGTTCTCCGAGTGGCCGACAAACAGGAGGCCATGCGGTTGCATGACCCGGTGGATGCGCTCCAGCACCTTGCGCTGCGTGGGGGCGTCGAAATAGATCATCACGTTGCGGCAGAACACCATGTGAAAGGGTTCGCCGAGCTGCCATTGCGTATGCATCAAGTTGACCACGCGGAAGTCGATGTTGCGGGCCAACTCGGGCTTGAAGCGGATGCGGCCGGAATTGGCACCCGTGCCGCGCATGAAATATTGGCGCAGCCGCTCCGGGGAGAGCCCGCGGGAATCGGCGCTGTAGACGCCGCGGCGCGCGGTGGCCAGCACATTGGTGTCGATGTCCGAGCAGATGAGCTGAACCTGGTTCAGGTTGCCCAGCGCCTCGTGGCAGGTCATGGCGATGGAGTAGGGCTCCTCGCCGGTGGAGGCGGCGCAGCACCAGATGCGCAGGGGTTTGCCGACATAGGCCTTGGCTTCCTGTGCCAGCGCGTGGAAGTGGTGCTCCTCGCGGAAGAAGCTGGTGAGGTTGGTCGTCAGGCAGTTGACGAACTCCTGCCACTCCTGCTCGGCGCCCGGCCCGCTGCTGCGCTCCAGTGCGTCCAGATAGGTGCTGAACGAGGACTGCCCGGTTTCGCGCAGCCGCCTGGAGAGCCGGCTGTAGACCATCGCATGCTTGCCGTCATGCAGACTGATGCCGGCATGGCTATAGATCATGCGCCGCACGCGATCGAAGTCTGCGCGACTGAAACTGAACTCCTGTTCACCGGCTTCTGCACGCGGGTTGTCGTAGGCGGCCATTGAGGGTTCTTCTGCGGATACGGCTTGATTGTGGGAGTCCCGCCAGGGGCGACACCCTAGTATCGTCACGGGGGAGCAGCACTGTATGGCCGCCTTGCCCCCCGAGTAGGCGCTGCTAGACTGGTTTGAGCCGATCCGGCCCCCGCAACCCGCCCAGATGACCGTTTCCGACCCTGGACCCCTGCCAGCCTTGCGCCAGCTCGATCTTGATCGGGCGTTGCAGCTCCTAGATCAGGCCGGGGCCTTGCTGCCGGATGCCGAGCCATACAGCGTCGCGTGGCTGCAAGGCATCATCGACGCGCTGGCCGATCTGTCCAATCGCGACCCGCTCACTGGCCTGTCGAACCGGCGCAATTTCGAGATGCAGCTCACGCGCGAGATCGATCGCGTGGCGCGCTCGGGCGAGGCGGCCTTGCTGCTGGTGTTGGACATCGATCACTTCAAGAAGGTCAACGACACCCACGGGCATGCCGCGGGGGATCTCGTGATCAAGGCCGTGGCCGATGCCATCGCCCAGGCCGTGCGGCCGATGGACACCGTGGCCCGTGTGGGCGGCGAGGAGTTTGCGGTGGTGCTGCCCAACTGCTCGGTGAGCTTCGGCCCGACCGTGGCCGAGCGCATCCGGGCGAACGTGGCTGCCACCGAGATCACCATATCCCCCGGCCAGAAGCTGCAGGTCACTGTCAGCCTGGGTGGGGCCTTTGCGCCGCAGTGGGTGCGCTCATCGCCGCTGCTGTGGATGGAGCGTGCCGACCGCCAGCTCTACCGGGCCAAGGCCGAGGGGCGTAACCGCGCCTGCCTGGAGCCGCAGGTCGAATCCGTGGTCAGTGCCGATGAAAAGAGCATGTTGTTTGCCGTGACGCCCGAGGAGACCCCATGAGCAATGGCGCCAAGACTGTCGCCATCACCAGCGGCAAAGGGGGCGTGGGCAAGACATTCGTGACCGCCAACCTGGCCTACGCCTTGGCGGCGCGCGGCCAGCGGGTGCTGGTGCTGGACGCCGACCTCGGTCTGGCGAATCTGGACGTGGTGCTGAACCTGCACCCCAAGCTCACCCTGCACGACGTCTTCACCGAAAAGTGCACGCTGGAGCAGGCCATCCTGCCGGCGCCGGGTGGGTTTTCGGTGTTGCTGGCGGGTTCGGGCATGGTCGAGTACTCGCGCCTCACGCCCGAGGTGCGCGACAAGCTGCTGCGCATCGTTGATCTGGTCAAGCCGCGCTACGACTGGGTGCTGATCGACACCGGCGCCGGCATCTCCGACGTGGTGCTGTATGCCGTGTCGCTCGCCACCGATGTGCTGGTCGTGGCCACGCCCGAGCCGACGTCGCTGACCGATGCCTACGCCACCATCAAGGTGCTCGCCACGCAGCAGCAGCGCCGCCAGGTCGGGCTGGTGCTGAACCAGGCCAGCCGCGCGGGTGAGGGACGCGTCATCTGCACGCAATTGCAAACCGTGCTGGCGCGCTTCGTGGACACCAGCGGCAACAGCTTCCGCCTGGAGCTGATGGGTGAGGTGCGGTCTGACCCGGCGGTGCGCCAGGCAGTGCTGAAGCGCCAGCTGCTGCTGGAGCAAAGCCCGGGCACCGATGCGGCCCAGGGCCTGCGCGCCCTTGCCAATCGGCTGATTGGCTGAGACGGGACCGAGGACAGCCCTGAGGGCTGGCCGACGCCCGTCAAAGGACTGCGCCTGTCACGCGGGCGCAGGCTGGCAGGCGCTGGCAGTCGATGGATGCTTTAGGGCCGCCTCATAGACAAACCATCCCATGACGACCCCCTTCGAAACCCTCGGCGGCGAACCCGCCGTCCGCCACTTGGTCGACCGCTTCTACGACCTGATGGATCTGGAGCCCCGCTTCGCTGCCCTGCGCGCCCTGCACCCCACTACCCTGGAAGGCTCGCGCGACAAGCTGTTCTGGTTCCTGTGTGGCTGGCTGGGTGGCCCCAGCCATTACGAAGACCGCTTCGGTCACCCGCGCCTAAGGGCGCGCCATCTGCCGTTTCCGATCGGCATCCGCGAACGCGACGACTGGCTGGCCTGCATGGCCCAAGCCATGGACGAGGAGGGCGTACCGGCTGCTCTGCGCGAGCGCCTGCAGCAGTCCTTCCACAACACCGCAGACTGGATGCGCAACCGCGCGGGTGCCTGAGCGCCGTCTCAGGTTCCGGCCAGCAGCACCACCAGCGCGCCGGCGCCGCCTTCGTCGGAGCGCGCCTGCACGAAGGCCAGCACGGCATCGTGCTGCACCAGCCAGCGCCGCACCTTGACGCGCAAGATGCCTTCGCGCCCCGGTGAGCCATGGCCCTTGCCGTGCACGATGCGCACACAGCGCTGCCCGCGCACCTGGCAAAGGTGCAGGAACTCGGCCACTGCCAAGCGTGCCTCGTCGCGGCGCAGCCCGTGCAGGTCTAGCTGGGCCTGCAGGCTCCAGTGGCCGCGGCGCAGGCGGTTCAGCGCGGAAGCCGGAATGCCGGCGCGGCGGTAGGAGAGCTCTTCATCCGTCTCCAGCAGGGTGTCCACGTCAAAGCCGTCCGACAAGGCCTGACGCAGCACCTCCGCCTCATCGGCCTCGCGCTGGCGCGGCTCGGGCGGCAGGGGCATGGCGCGCGGCACGAAGCGGCGATGCGGCCGCAGCGGCGTCACCGGCCCCACCGCCAGGGCAAACAGGCGTCGTTCGCGGTCCAGCTGGGCCTGGTGTTCGGCTTCTTCGCGCGCCTGCTGTTCGGCGCGCTCGCGCTGCGTGCGCAGCGTGCGCCGCAGCTCACCCAGGCCTTGCAGGCCAGAGACCTTCACAGCCAGCCCCGCGCGGCGAAGGACACGCAGGCCTGGTGCCCCACCACCAGGTGGTCCAGCACGCGGATGTCAAACAGGCTCAGCGCCTGGCTCAGGCGGAGCGTCAGCTCGCGATCGGTCTGCGAGGGCTCGGACAGCCCGCTGGGGTGGTTGTGCGCCAGGATCACGGCGGCCGCGCCCAGCTGCAGCGCGCGCTGGGCCAGCTCGCGCGGGTAGACCGCGGTGTGGTTCAGCGTGCCGCGAAACAACTCCTCCAGCGCAATCAGCCGCAGCTGGCTGTCCAGGAACAGCACCGCGAACACCTCATAGGGCAGCGGGGCCAGACGCAGGCGCAGCAGCTGTTCCACGGTATCGGCGTCGCTCAGCACCGGGCGCTGTTCCAGCGGCTGCTGCAACACCCGGCGCGCCAGCTCCAGCACGGCCAGCAACTCGGCGCGCTTGGCGGGCCCCAGGCCCTTGATGCGGGCCAGCTCGGCCGGTTCGGCACGCAGCAGGCCCGCCAGGCCGCCAAAACGCTGCAGCAAGGCATCAGAGAGGCTCAGCACCGATTGCCCGGCCACGCCGGTGCGCAGCAGCAAGGCCAGCAGCTCGGCATCACTGAGGGCGGCAGGCCCGCGCTCAAGGAGCTTTTCGCGCGGGCGGCAGCTCGGGGGCAGGGCGGCCAGGGACATGGGGCGGCATTCTAGGAAGGGCACTCCTGGGGGCGGGGGCCGCCCTCCCTAAAATCCCTGGTTCTGCTACCTGCCTGCCGGCGCTGTTCGCCTGCCCCACCATGTCTGCTGCCACCGTCGCCACCGTCACGCCCGGGGCCTTCCTGACCCTGCATTACCGCCTGAAGGGCCCGGATGGCCAGATCCTGGTTGACACCTTCGCGCAGCAGCCCGCCACCTTGACTCTCGGCCAGGGCGAGTTGGCCCCCGGTCTGGAGGCGCGCCTGATCGGCCTGCCCGAAGGCGCGCATGAACACTTTCAGCTGGCGGCCGACGAAGGTTTCGGTCCGCGCAAGGCCGAGCTGATGCAGCCCGTGAGCCGCCGCCTGCTGGCCGAGCAGGGTGACCCGGACCAGGACTACCAGATCGGCGACGTGGTGCAGTTCCCTGCACCGCAGGGCGGCGCGCAATTCGCCGGCACCGTGGCCGCGCTGCATGACGACCACCTGCTGTTCGACTTCAACCACCCGCTGGCCGGCGTTGCGCTGAGCTTCGAGGTGCAAGTCATCGGGGTGCTGTGATGGCCGGTGAGATCCTGCTGGCCGAGCCGCGCGGCTTCTGCGCAGGCGTGGACCGCGCCATCGAGATCGTCGAGCGCGCGCTGCTGAAGTTCGGCGCGCCCATCTACGTGCGCCACGAGATCGTGCACAACACCTATGTGGTGAACGACCTCAAGGCCAAGGGCGCGATCTTCATCGAGAACCTGGCCGAGGTGCCACCCGGCGCCACGCTGGTGTTCTCGGCCCATGGCGTGAGCCAGGCGGTGCGCCGCGAGGCCGAGGCGCGCGGCTTCCAGATCTTTGATGCCACCTGCCCGCTGGTCACCAAGGTTCATGTGGAAGTGGCCAAGCTGGCGCGCGAAGGCTATGAGTTCATCATGATCGGCCACAAGGGTCACCCCGAGGTCGAGGGCACGATGGGCCAGCTCAGCGAAGGCATTCACCTCGTCGAGGACGTGTCCGATGTGGCCCGGGTGCACCTGCGCCAGCAGGACAAGCTGGCGGTGGTGACCCAGACCACGCTGAGCGTGGACGACGCCGCCGAGATCCTGCAGGCCGTGCGCGAGCGCTTCCCGCAGGTGCGCGAACCCAAGCAGCAGGACATCTGCTATGCCACGCAGAACCGCCAGGATGCCGTGAAGCTGCTGGCACCCCAGGTGGAGGTGGTGGTGGTGGTGGGCAGCCCCACCAGTTCCAACAGCAACCGCCTGCGCGAGCTGGCCGAGCGCCTGGGCACACCCGCCTACATGGTGGACGGTGCCGAAGACCTGGACCCAGCCTGGTTCGAAGGCCGCAGCCAGGTGGGCCTGACGGCCGGTGCCTCGGCTCCGGAGGTGCTGGTACAGGGCGTGATCGAGCGCCTGCGCGCCCTCGGCGCCACCAGCGTGCGCAAGCTCGATGGCGTGACCGAACACACCCGCTTCCCCCTGCCGATGGGCCTGGGCGACAAATCCATGGCCGAGGTCGCCGCCGAGCGATCTTGACCCCGGCGCCGCGTTGACGCCCCTGCTGGTCCATGGGCCGGCCGCTGAACTTTTCTCCAAGGAAATCCGATGCTCGACATCACCCTGCTGCGCCGCGACCTCGATGCCGTCGTGGCCCGCCTCGAAACCCGCAAGAACCCGCAGCCCTATCTGGACGTGGCGTTGTTCCAGTCGCTTGAGACCGAGCGCAAGCATCTGCAGACCCGCACTGAAGAACTGCAGGCGCGCCGCAACAGCTTGTCCAAGGCCATCGGCATGGCCAAGGGCAAAGGCGAAGACGCATCGGCCCTGATGGCCGAGGTGGGCGGCATTGGCGACGAGCTGAAGCAATCCGCCGAGCGCCTGGACGCGCTGCAGCACCAGATGAACGCGCTGCTGATGCAACTGCCGAACCTGCCGCAGCAAGATGTGGCGGTGGGCAGCGATGAGACGAGCAATGTGGAAGTGCGCCGCTGGGGCAGCCCGCGCGCCTTCGACTTCACCCCCAAGGACCACGCCGACCTCGGCGAGCCCCTGGGCCTGGACTTCGAGACCGGCACCCGCCTCAGCGGCGCCCGCTTCACCTTCCTGCGCGGCCAGGTTGCGCGCCTGCACCGGGCGCTCGCCGCCTTCATGCTGGACGTGCAGACCCAGGAGCATGGCTACACCGAGTGCTACACGCCTTACATCGTCAACCGCGAGGTGCTGGAGGGCACCGGCCAGTTGCCCAAGTTCAAGGAGGACATGTTCTGGGTGCTGCGCGGTGGCGACGAAGAGGCGCAGGAGCAGTACCTGATATCGACCTCGGAAATCTCGCTCACCAACAGCGTGCGCGAGCAGGTGCTGAAGGCCGAAGAACTGCCGATCAAGCTGACCGCTCACAGCCCCTGCTTCCGCTCCGAAGCCGGTTCGGCCGGTCGCGACACGCGCGGCCTGATCCGCCAGCACCAGTTCGACAAGGTCGAGATGGTGCAGATCGTGCACCCCGAGCACAGCGAGGCCGCGCTGCAGGAGATGGTGGGCCATGCCGAGGCCATCCTGCAGCGTCTGGGCCTGCCCTACCGTGTGATGCAACTCTGTACCGGCGACATGGGCTTCGGCGCGGCCAAGACCTATGACCTGGAAGTCTGGCTGCCGGCGCAGAACACCTACCGCGAGATCAGCTCCTGCTCGAACTGCGAGGCCTTCCAGGCGCGCCGCATGCAGACCCGCTTCAAGAATGCCCAGGGCAAGAACGAACTGGTGCACACCCTGAACGGTTCGGGCCTGGCAGTGGGGCGCACCCTGGTGGCGGTGCTGGAAAACTACCAGCGCGCCGACGGTTCGATCGAAGTGCCGGAAGCGCTGCGTCCCTACATGGGCGGTGCGACCGAGTTGAAGGCCTGAAAACCGCTGCTATACTGCGCGGCTTTCCTGCACCAGACCACGCAGGAGCTGCTTTCAGGAGAGGTGGCAGAGTGGTCGAATGTACCTGACTCGAAATCAGGCGTACGGTATCCCCGTACCGAGGGTTCGAATCCCTCCCTCTCCGCCAGATGCCTTGTTCAATCAAGGACTTAAAAGCCCGCCTCGTGCGGGCTTTTTCGTTTCCGGGGCGGCAATCTCCGCAATCTCCGCAACTTGATCTCCGCAACTTCGAGATTTCATCGGGTCGGTTTGACCCGCTCTCCGCGTCGCCGATAGACGATTTTCGTGATCCGCTCGCTGCTGTGTCCCAGCAGCTTTTGCGCGTCGCGAAGATCATCGATCTCGCTGGCGGCCTTGGGGCGAGCGTCGGCGAACCAGAGCTCGTTGATGCGGGCGGCAAGGCCCAAATCGCCAGTGGCTTCGGCCTCTTTGGCAGCGGCAGCACGGGCGGCGATGAAGCGCACGCGCAGCATGCCTTTGCTGAGCGGCTGGCCAGCGGACGAATTGAGCAGCCAAATGCTGCGCACAGGTTGGGCGCGCAATCGGTCGACCAATTGGCCTTGTTCCGTCCGCCGTCCGGTTTGTGAGTCGGACAGAAGGATCCGTAGCTTCTTGTTGGTTTTGCCTTGCTTGAGTTGAAGGGCATCGTCTACCAGGTCCCGCGCGGTGAATCGGAGCACATCGCCGGGTCGCTGAGAGCCGTGGACAGGCCGCTGCCTGCTTTCGGTCGGCCAGCTCAGCCCCGGCCCGCTGATCGAATTCAGTCCTGTGAGTGGATCATGGGCAGGGTGTCCTGGAAGGCCCACATGCTGGGTGCGATGCGCCGCCAGTTTTCCTGCGATGTGTGCTGTTCCACGATGGACCAGGCGGTTCGAAACTCATCGGCTTGGCCGTGGCATTGAAGGGTTCGCAGCAATAAGCTGAGCTCGCGCGCCGTGCAGCACTGGCTCATCAGTATCAAGGCCCGGCCCCCGGTAAGCAGCGAGCTGCGAGCCAGGTCGATGGACAGCGGTGCGTCGATCCAGCGGGTGCTATTGCGTTGGCTGGGTGTCGATGTGCCATTCATGGCGGCCTGCTCGCTCTCGACGTGCGCCCTGATCAGCTGCGCCAAGTTGAAGACCTTTTCGTGAAGCGCGCGCCAGGCCAGTTCGATGGCCGTGGGTTGGGTGCTCCGCAGACGATCCACATCAGACTGCAGTCGCTCCGCGGCATGTCGAAGCGCTGCATGTTGCAGCTCAGCGGGCAGGTCGGTGTCGACCTGCCAGATGGGCTCTTCGGCATTCATCTGGAGCCGCAGTTCGAGCAGGAGCAACTCGATGTCGCCCAGAAGCGTTTGACTCTCGCCGCCAACAGGAGGCGCTGCGCTGGCGGTAACGGCACGTGCGGACATCCACACGAGCGCTCGGTGGCGGCCCAACAGCAGGGGGTTCACGCCATCGGCTTCCGGCAATCTGGGGTCAACCACAGGCGCCGCAGCAGACATGAAATGCCTCCAGTTTGGTGATTTGAGCGCGCAAGGTGCCAGCCTCGGCTGGGAGCGGAGTCCAGAGAAAGTCCTCATCGAGCACACCCGTGAGGTGGCGATGCAGCGAGTTCAGTTCACTTGAGCTTTGCACTTCCAAGGTACTGCCCACGCGCATCTGACGGTACGCATCAAAGACGGCACTGAAATGCGGGACACCGGTGGGAAGGGCAGTGAGGTCAAGCGCTTGATGCGGCGTGGGGATGTTCATCGCTGTGATCTTGGGCAGATAGGGGGGTAAGCGCCTTAAGGGGCGCACTGGTGCTGGCTTTCAGGCTGCTTTCAAGTGCCGGAGAGAACACGAGGTCTTCCCAGCGGGTGTGCGCTTCAACGAGTTCGCCCAGTGCTTGCAGTTCGATGGCGCCGAGCGGGTCTTCCAGCGCCCTTCGAATGGCTCGGTGGTCAGCCTGCATACGCTTCCAGGCAGGCTGCAGTTCGGGAGCCATCGCCCAATTCGTGAGGTTGCGCTCCTCAGTCGCAGCGTGCGCTTCGAAGTGGGCGCGAAAGTCCCGCAAGCGCTTGTGTGCGTCAGTCTGTGTTGGGCCGCTGATAGCTGCGTCGGTGGTCTGACACCAATGGGCGAAAACAAGCGAAGCGTGGTGTTCGCGGGCAAGGGGGATGAGGAGAGGGTGACGTTTCATGGCCAGCTACTCCGAGGATGACCTGGATGCTTGTCTAAAAATGTACGAACAATATATTATTAAGACTTGCAATTTCCCGCAAGGGACATCGAGTGACGGTGGGGGTCGCATGGTGCCGGCTTCGTTGGCACGCTTAGATCACTGCGCACTGCCCATCCGTGTCGGTGCCAACTCGCTCGCTGTGCACACAAAGGAGGTCTGTTTTGTCAGCTGTGAAGAGAGTGGCCTTGTTGGCTGTGGGGTCCGGGGGCGACGTCTTCCCGTTTGTCGAAGTGGCCCGCGCCTTGGTGGAGCGGGGTCTGGACGCGACGGTGCTCGGTCCCAAGCGCTACCGAGGGGCGGCCGAGCGATTGGGGATTGCTTACCAAAGCATCGGCGCCGAGGACATCTTTGCTGAGGTTTTCGACGGCGACGAGGTCTGGGATCCACGCAAGGGCACCGCGGCCTCGTGGCGCTACTACAGCGCAGCTGCGCGGTCGGGCTACGAGCGCTTGCGCGAAGGCTGGCCGATTTCGGGAACCCTGTTGATCAGCTCGTCATTTGCCCTGGCGGCCCGATTGGCCGAAGAACGTGACGGCTACGCCAACACCACCGTGCATCTTTCGCCCTCGGTCGTGTTCTCCGGTGTGGCGCCGCCGCGCTGGCCCGCCAGCTCGATACCCAAGCAATGGCCCGTCTGGCTCAAAAGGACCCTTGCAGCAGCCGCCGAGCGTTTCGCGCTGGATCCAACCTTGATGCCCTTTATCAATCCGGTGCGTGCCGAACTGGGCCTGGCGCCAGTCCGTCATGTGTTCTCGCAGTGGATTCACTCGCCTCGGCGTGTCGTCTATGCGTTTCCTGAGTGGTTCGGGCCGCCGGCATCCGACTGGCCGAATTGTGGCGAGCACGCAGACTTCCCGCTTCGGACGGCCAAACCGGCTGCGCTGCCTGAGCCGCTGCAAACCTTCCTGAACCGATCCGATCCCAGACCCGTCGCCTTGGTCACGGCTGGAACCGCGGTGCAGGCGCGCGAAGGATGGATGCCTCGATGCGTCAAAGGCTTGCGTGAGAGCGGTATCCGGGTGGTCGCCGTGGGTCCTCATGCCCGGCCTCAAGACAGCTCAGCCGATCTCCTGTGGATGCAGAACGCGCCGTTCGAAGCACTGTTCCCTCGGGTTCAAGTGGTGGTGCACCACGGGGGTGTCGGAACCTTGGCAGAGGCGCTGCGCGCTGGCACGCCCCAGTTGCTCGTGCCCACGGCCCATGATCAGTTTGATAACGCTGATCGCCTGCAGGTCCTGGGCCTGGGCTCCACAGGTCGGGCGGACTGGGCGCCCGGGGACTTCGGCAGCGCGGTGCGAGGCATCCTCGCGTCCTCCAGTCCGGCCGAGTTTCGTCAGAAGGTGCTGGCCCGAGGCGTGGGTCGGGTGGACGGCGCGGCTCAGATCGCGGAACTGGCTCTTCGGCCCTGACCTTCAGCGATGCCCGGCAGCGCGGGCGGCCTTGCCCGCCTGCATGGGTTGATCCAGAGCCCTCAGAATGGCCAAGGCGCCAAGGGCAACCCCGCCCACTGCGAGGCTCCAACCGGCCAGGGCCTGCTCTTCCCACAGGTAGCTCACGCAGAGGCGGCTTTCGGAGCTGGCAATCAGCATTCCTGCCGTGATGAGCATCCAAGCGGTGTTCCCCGCCAGAAACAGCAGGGTCTCAATGGCCATGCGGTGCAGCCGCCATGCCAACACGGCGCCCAGGCTCAGCAAGCTCAGGTGGCGTGCTGCGCTGCCTAATGACGTCAAAGCTGCCCAGTCCAGCGCGGCGGGCACCATCCAGAACGCCGCCAGCGCCGTCGCCACGGTCAGAGTGAGCAGGCCATGGGCATCGCAGACGGCCAGGACCCGCGACCCGTGTGAACCTGCCACACGGCGGCCCAGCAGGTAGCCTGTGGCCACGAGGCCGGGCAGCAGCACCAGCATGTGAGTGAGCATTCGGGCTTCCAGAAAGCCTTGGAAGCTGGGCCAAGAGACCAGGACGGCTGCAAGCAGGCTCAGGGCCCAGTGCGCATGCCTGCTCATGGTCGACGACTCAGCTTCCGGGCAAGCGCCAGAGCCTGCGGCCAGTCGGCATAGTCGAACAGCCCTCGGACCTGCCCCGACGCATCGATCACATGCAGGGCCCCGTTGTGGACAAAGCCCCCCAGACCATCCGGGATGGCTACCACGCCCAAGGTCCGCAGCACGTTCTGGCGCGCGAAGGGATCTGTCATGTGGAGTACCCGCCAGGTGGGTGCCCGGGCCCGGTAGCGGTCGGCGTAGCGTTGCAAAGCTCTGAGATCGTCTCTCGCGTCAAAGCTGAGCGAGATCAGCTGAATCGCGGCACCAGCCGGGCTCTGCTCCAACGCAGCTTGCATCTGGGCGTAGGTGCCACCCAGTGCGGTGCACACGGTTTCGCACCGGGTGTAGACAAAGTCCAGCACGACCACCCGGGTCGGGGCCCCCTTGATGCTCCAGGGTGCTGTCCAGACCTCTCCCGTCTGATCGATCGCCTGAATCGGCGGTGCAGACAGCGCGCCACGAGAAACCAGGCCATGGCGACGTTCTTCGAACGTCCAGGCTTCGAAACTCAGCGTCAGCCACCATAGGGCGATGCCCGCTGCAATCACCACCAGCAAGCAGGCCAGCACCGTGGGTGCCAAGGGCACCTTCGGATCCCTGCAGGCGTTGGAAGTGGCGGCCGGCATCTTGCTTCGGCGACTAGACGGTGATGATCTCTACCGCGCGTACCCCCTCATACCGGAACATCGGGAACTGACCGAAATACCCGTAGTACAGATTGCGGCCGATGCCCGCGGCGGTCTCCTGCAAACGCTCCAGCACGCTGCCGCTGTACCGCTGGGCCGTATGCGTGCGCCACAAAGTGAGCCACTCCAGGAAGTGCTGCGCTTGCACGCCCTGGATCGCCATGTGCTTGCCAAACACATTGCCTCTGAAGCTGTGTGAGGCGCGCATGACCGTGCACCAGAACTCCACCATTCGATCGAGATGGCTTGGCCATGCCTCGGCGATGACGGAATCAAATAGCGGACCGAGCTCCGGGCTGGCGCGTACGTCACGGTAGAAGGCATGGACGAGCTCATGCAGCTCCTCTCGGCTTGGAATGTGTTCGGCGGCATCAGGCTCGACGCCGTGGGAGCTTGTGTTCAACATGCAGAGAATTCCTGTCCAAGGATCAGTCGGTCGGGGCTTCTGGGAAGCACTGGGGCGGGTCAGGGCGCGTCGGCCGAGAGTTCGGTGTTGCCGGCCAGCGGCGCGTCGCGTGTCTCCAGCGATTTGCGAGCGGTCGCGACGGTGTCGGCCGACACGGGCGCTGCGCCGTTGCCCCATTGGCTACGAAGGTGGGTCAGCAAAGCGGCCATCTCTGCATCACCCAGCTGCTGCTTGAAGGCAGGCATCACGCCTTGGTAGTCGACGCCCTTCACCGTGAGCGTGCCCGAGACCCCCTGCAGAACGATGCGGGCCAATTGGGCGTCGCGCCCGCGCACCCATTCGCTCCCGGCCAGCGGCGGGAAGACGCCGGGCACGCCGGCGCCATTGGCTTGGTGGCAGGCCACGCAGAGGGAGGCGTAAAGCGCAGCACCGTTGATGGCGGCACCTCCTGCTGGGCGGCTCCCTTGAAGCTCGGCCGCAGTGCGGTCGTCGCCCCAATGGCTTGGCGTTTCGACATTGGCCAAGGTGATGTAGACCAGGCCGAACGTGAGCATCAAGGCGACGAGCAAGACGACAAACCAAGGGATGGGCGCGGGCAGCTCCTGCGGATCGGGGTTCTCGCGGGCTTGAGGCGAAGGCGAGGGGCTCATCCGGGCGGCGTTGGTTGTTGTGGCGGGTGGGGCGGGCCTTCCCGTGTCGTTGCGGCTTGGGGTGTTCATGGTGCAGCCCCCCCTGGCAAGGCAGGCATGGTTCTGTCCAAGGCCTTCAGGTAGGCCACCAGGTCAATGGCTTCTTGCTTGGCCACCAAGGTAAGGCCTGGGCTCACGTGTCCAGGGGGCAGCTTGACCACCAGGTCCCCGGCCTCGGCCTTCTCTTTCAGCTCGAAGAGGAAGGGGTAGCTGGGCATGATGCTGCCGTGCACATAGGCCCGCGGCTGATACAGATGCCCCAGGTGCCAGGCCTCGCTCGGCTGGCGGGCGCCGATGTTCATCAGGTCCGGGCCTGTGCGCATGGTGCCGAGCAGGTGCGGTGAGTCGTAGGCGTAGTCACCGGCTACCGATGCGCGTCCCCAGCCCCGCGCCAGGTCTGGCGCCAGCTTCTTGGCGCGCGGTTGCTGCGAGTGACAGGAGACGCACCCGTGAGCGATGTACTGGCTCCGGCCACGCAGTTCTGCCGAGGTGTAGGGCTTGAGGCCTTCGGTCGGCTTGGGGTCGCGCACCGTCAGGTAGGGCAACACCACCAGGGCGCAGGTGGCCAGGCTGAGCATCAGCATGCCGCCGGCCAGCAATTTGGTTTCGTCGTGCATGGTTCAGACCTCCAGCGCAGCTCGCAGCAGGGTGGGGCGGCCGTCCGACAGGCGCCGGCTGCGCAACAGGAGCACGAAGTGCAGGGCGAAGATCAGGTGGCCGAGCAGCATCAGGGCACCACCGACCGATCGGCTCTTGAGGTAGGGGAGGGTGAGCGTCATCGAATCGATGAAGGGACGGCTGGCATCCAGCATGGCCAGACCCTGCAGCCATCCACCGATGCTGAGGCCCACGAAGTACACCCCGATGCCCACCACGGCGAGCCAGAAATGCGCGCTGATCAGCGCTGGCGAGGGCCACTCCTTGCCGGTGATGCGTGGCACGATGAAGTACATCGCACCGAAGAACACCATCGACACGAAGCCATACAGGCCCAGGTGGGCGTGTGCCACCGTGTAGTGGGTGAAGTGCGTGACCGCATTGACGCTGCGCAGCGCCTCCAGTGAGCCCTGGATGGAGCTGGCCGTGTACATCAGACCGCCGAATCCAATGAAGCGCAAGGTAGGCGAATGCACCAGCGCGCCCAGCCGGCCCTTCAGGGTCTGGTGTTGATTCACCGTGAAGGCGATGACCGGAATGATCATCATCATGCTCTGCACGATGGACAGGGTGATCATCCAACCCGGCACCGGACCGCCGATCAGATGGTGTCCTCCGACCTGGCCATAGAAGAAGGCCAGGCCCCAGAAGCCCAACAGCGACAGGTTGTACGAGCTCACCGGACGACCGATCACCTTGGGCAGGAAGTAGTAGACGGAGGCCAGCGCCAGCGGGGTGTAGAAAAGCCCCAGCACGTTGTGACCGAACCACCAGTTCATCGCCGCTTGCTGAACACCGGCATGCAGGCCCGGCCAGTTGGCCACCAGGAAGAGCACCGGGAACCAGAACAGTGCGCAGCCCATGTACCAAACCGAGACGTAAAGGTGCGTGACCTTGCGCTGCAGCAGCGTCAGCACCAGTGGGACGCCCACCAGAGCGCCACCCGCAACGAACAGCAGGTCAATCTGCCAAGGGATCTCCAGCCACTCCAGGCCGTCGCTGACGCCATAGGCGATGCTGCCCAGGCCTGCTATCAAGGCCGCGTTCCACAGCGCCGCCCCCAGCAGGGCATAGCGGCCACCCACCAACTCCGTGCGCAGCAAGCGAGGAATGATGAAGAGGGCGATACCGAGCCCGGCCATGGGGGCCCATCCGTAAGCCACTGCGTTCAGATGAAGGGTGCGGATTCGGCCGAAGCTCAACCACGGCACGTGAGCCATCCAATCGGGCTCGTGCAGCTTGATGGACGCGGTCAGCCCTGCGGCGGAAGCCACCAGTAACCAAGCGAACGCGCAGCAGAAGAAAAAGAACACCAGCGGGGCGGAGGAGGCATCCGCGCGCATTCGGTCGGCGTGTTCAGGGGAGTCGTACGCCGAAGCACGCGCACCCAAGCTGAGCCGAAGCGCCTGCTGTCCGGCCAGGTTGGCGGCCGGCTCCTCGACGTGACCGATCTCGCCGGGTTCAAAGATGACGGCAGCGCTCGTTGCATCCTGCTTCAGTAACCCACTGCGCTGGCTCCAGATGAAGGCCATCAAGGCCACGACCGAAAGCAGGAAGGCGGACAGGAGGATCGACAGGGTGCTCATGCGGCACTCCTGAGCGCCAGCCGCGCTTCAAGGGCGATGGCGGGCGTGCGATCTCGCGCCGCCAAGCGGGCGCGGGCAAGGCTGCAGGGGTGGGCGGCCGGGCGCCGAAGGGGCCGGACGGCAGGCCCGGTGGGCGCGGGCAGAAGGTGGGGCATGGCGTGCACGCGGATCTCTTTTAAACATGTGCGACGCGTGCATCATAAATTTCGATCGGAAAAAAGCAATACGGAAAATGCTTCTTTTCGGCTGCGCAGCGCCGGTCGACGGCGCTGGCCAGGCTTCAGCGGCTGGCGGCGGGCTTGGTGCGAGGGGCGCGCTTGGCCACGGGGGCCCGCTTCGGCGCCGGAGCTGCGCGCCGCGCGGGCGCGGTGCGCTCGGCGGGAGCGGCGGCGGCGGCGCGGATGGGGATGGACCGGAAGGTTCCCAGCTCAAGGCCCAGCAGGGAGGCCGCGACGGAGTTCGTCGTCACCGAATCGGCCAGGGTGAGACGGTCAAGCTCCATCAAGAAGGCATCCAGCGCGCGCCGGAACGCGGATTTGAGGTTGCACGCCTGCCAGACAGCGCAGGTCGGCTGCTTGCCCTCTTCGTGGCATTCGACGATGGCGAAATCTGGCTCACAGAGTCGAACCACCTGACCCACCGAGATCTGCGAGGGGTCGCGTGCCAACCGGGCCCCGCCGGCCCTTCCCCTGCTGGTGACGATGAAGCCGTTCAGGCTGAGGTGGTGGACGATCTTCATCAGGTGGTTCTTGGAGATGTCGTACGCGCGCGAAATCTCATCAATGGTGGCCAGTTCTCCCGTCTGGTGCTTGACCGTCAGGAACATCAGCACGCGCAGCGTGTAGTCGGTAAAGGTGGTCAGGCGCATGAGAGCCTCAAAGATGAATGGCAAGTGCCAATTTAACACCGAAGGCGACAGGGCGGATTGAGGCCTGGAAGGGCGGCAGAAGCCGTGCCGCCTTGAATATGAATGACCGGTGTATTGGCCCTGCGTGCTTTGTGGTCATCTGTCAATAGCTTGTTAAACATGTACACGCAAGATATCTTTCGGTCCGTTGTTTGACTTTGCAGCCCGAGGGCGGCACCGAAAGGAGTGGACATGTTGAGAGAGCAGGGCTGGAGCCTCGGGGATTGGGGGCGGGCGGCCGTTCTGGTGGGGCTGGTGGCATCGGCCGCTACGCCGGCTGCCTGGGCGGCCAAGCGCGACTTCGAGATGAACATCGAGGACACCCGCATCACGCTGGTGGAGAAGCAGCAGTTCCACACCTTCGCCTTCGCCGGCCAGGTGCCGGGCCCCTTGTTCTACGTGGACGAGGGTGACGACGTGGAGGTCAAGGTCAACAACCTCACCGCCTTGCCGCACACCATCCATTGGCACGGCATGCTGCAGCGGGGCACTTGGCAAATGGACGGTGTGCCGGACGTGACGCAAGAGGCCATCAAGCCGGGCGACAGCTTCACCTACTCATTCAAAGCCGGCCCCAGTGGCACGCACTGGTATCACTGCCATGTGAATGTGAACGAGCACGTCGCCCTGCGGGGCATGTGGGGTCCGTTCATCGTGCGGCCCAAGAAGCCCACCGCATTGGAGAAGACGGTCACCCAGGACCACATCTTGATGCTGTCGGACTGGGACTCGAAGTGGGCCAACAAGCCTGGCTTCGGTGGCTTGCCGGGTGACAAGTTCGACTACTTCACCATCAACGGCCGCGCCTTCCCGGACACCGAGCCGATCCGCATCAAGGAGGGTGATGTGGTGCGACTGCGCCTGATCGGCGCTGGAGACCTGGTGCACGCCATTCACCTGCACGGGCACGCCTTCAAGATCGCCTTCAAGGACGGCTTCCCCCTGGCCAATCCCATCATGGCCGACACCGTGCTGATCGGTCCTGGCGAGCGCTACGACCTCATCTTCGAAGCCGACAACCCGGGTCGCTGGATGATCCACGACCACGTCGACACCCACACCATGAACGGTGACCGCCCCCACGGTGGACTGATGACGGTGGTGGAGTACGAGGAGATCAAGCGCAACGACACCTGGTACCCCTGGAACAAGCGCAGCCCCAAGCCGAATTTCTACTACCAGGATTCGCTGAAGAAGGGCCCGGGCGTCTACACGAATGACTCCTTCAAGGGTCAGGCGATCCAGTGAGGCGCAGCATGAAGAACCCATTCAAGCTGCTGGCCCTGGCTGCGGTTGTGCCCATGGCCATGCTGGCCAGCCCGCTGGCCCAGGCGGGCAACGGCGCCGATCTGCTCAAGGCGCAGTGCGTCAGCTGCCACGCCGTCACCAAGCCCAGCAGCAGCAGCGTGGAGCGTGTGCTGAGCCGCAAGGGGCCGGACCTGTACTTCGCCGGCAGCAAATTCCGCCGCGAATGGCTGGAGGCCTGGCTGCAAAAGCCTGTTGCCATCCGCAGCGGCGGCGCGATGTTCCTGAATGCTCTGCAGCCCGGAACTGGCGGCGCATTTGACTCGCTGGATCCAGCCAAGGTGCCGCCGCATCCAGCGCTCTCTGCGGCCGACGCACGCGACGCCACCGAGGCGCTGATGGCCCTGCGTGCTGATGGTCTGGTGGAGCCCGGCAGCTTCAAGAACGAGGCCCCCAATGCGTCGATGGCGGCGCTGCTGTTCAACAAGTTGCGTGGGTGCGCGTCCTGCCACTCGGCCAAGCCGGGTGCGGGTGGTGTGTCGGGGGCCGAACTGGCCACGGCGGGCGATCGCCTGCAGCCAGATTTCATCGCCAGCTACCTGCGCGATCCGCAGAAGTTCGACCCGCATGTCTGGATGCCGCGGCTGGACCTGAATGAAGGCGACATCCAGAAGCTCACCGCCTACCTGAGCACGCTCAAGCAAGGAGCCGCGAAGTGAAGTTTCTACAGCCACTCGTTGGGGCTGGAATGGCCCTGCTGGCCCTGGCCGGCCCGGCGCGCGCTGAGGAGGCGCATGCCAAGGCCATCAAGCTCTACAACGCCTATTGCGTCCAGTGTCACGGTGTGAACCGTGACGGCAACGGTGTGAATGCACGCGACATGGCCGTCAAGCCACGCGACCACACCGATACCAAGGGCATGGGCGATACCCCGGATGACCTGCTCTTCAAAGCCATCAAGGGTGGCGGACTGGCCGTTGGCAAGTCCGTCCTGATGCCGAAGTGGGAGAGCGTCATGAGCGACGAAGAGGTGGGCGCCCTGGTGGCCTACCTGCGCTTCGTCAGCAAAACCACCCCGAAGTAAAACCAAAGGAAAACAAGTGAAGAAATTGACCCTCGCGCTGGCCATGGCGCTGGCCATGACTGGCCTGGCGCAGGCCAAGACCGTCAAGGTGACGCTGACCGCCAAGGAGGTGGACCTGCCGATCGACAACAAGGGCACGATGTACCGCGCCTGGACCTTTGACGGCCAGATCCCCGGCACCGTGGTGCGGGTGACCGAAGGCGACACCGTGGAGTTCACGCTGGTCAACGACAAGTCCAGCAAGAACTCGCACTCGGTGGACTTCCATGCGGCGCGCACCGACCTGGTCAAGGACTTCGAGTCCATCAAGCCCGGTGAGACCAAGACCTACACCTTCAACGCCACGCACCCCGGCACCTTCTTCTATCACTGCGGTTCGGATCCCATGATCCAGCACATCGCGCGCGGCATGTTCGGCGTGATCATCGTGGACCCCAAGGACGGCAATGCCCTGCCCAAGGCGGACCGCGAGTACGTGCTGGTGCAGTCGGAGCTGTATCCCAATCCGGACAACCAGAACGACATGATGGCCAACAAGTGGTCCAACGTGATGTTCAACGGCGGGGTGTTCAAGTACGACCCGGTGCATGACCCGGCGGCCACCCGCATCCTGCAGGCCAAGCCGGGTGAGCGTGTGCGCATCCACTTCGTCAACGCGGGGGTGAACGAGTTCTCGTCCTTCCACCCGATCGCTGGCATCTGGGACCGCGTGTACCCGGGCGGCAATCCCAAGAACGTGATGCACGGCCTGCAAAGCTACACGGTCGGTCCGGGCGACGGTGCCGCCTTCGACATCATTTCGCCGGTGGAAGGGGCCAACGCCCTGGTCAGCCACGTGATGCGCCAGGCGTTGACCGGTGCCATCGCGGTGCTGCAGTTCACCAAGGACGCCGACCCCAAGGCGGGCAAGGGCGACAACATCCTGGTGAAGTAACCCGCTGCGGCGAGGGCGGGGCGCTGGGCGCTGCCGCCCTTGCTGGCGGCACGAGAAAGTTCTCATGCACAGCACCCGTCGTCGCTGGGGCTTGGTCCTCGGCGCCTCTGCCCTGCTGGGGGCAGGTTTTGCGCTGGGCCGTCGCTCGGCGCCCTTGCAAGCTGCCGGCCTGCCGGCCACTGCGGCAGCAACGGCTACCGCGCCCGCCCGCAAGCGCTGGACCTGCCCGATGCACCCCCATGTCGACCAGTCCGCGCCGGGCGAATGCCCGATCTGCGGCATGGAACTCGTGCCGCGCGATGCCGCCGGGCTGCAGGCGTCGACCACGGCGCCGTCGCTGCATCTGTCCGAACAAGTGCAGCAGAACAGCGGCGTGCGGGTCGAGGGGGTCGAACCCAAGCCCTGGGCGCCCAAGCTGTGGGTGACCGGCCAGGTGCTCGCTGACGAACGCCGCGCACTGACGCTGGCGCCCAAGGTCGAAGGCTGGGCCAAGCGCCTGGGCGTGGCAGGGGTGGGCCAGCCCGTGCGGCGCGGCCAGATGTTGGTGGAAATCTTTTCCCCCGAGCTGCAGCTGCGCCAGCGTGAGTACCTTGAAATCCTGAGCCGCCGCGACACCCTGCAGGCCCAGGCGGGCTCGATGAAGGCCGCTCCCGGCGGCGGCACCAACCCCGACATGATGCTGGGCAGCGTGGCGCGCGAGCGCTTCCGCATGCGCAACCGCCTGCTGGCCGCGGACCTGCCCCCGGCGCTGGTGGACGAGCTCGAAGCCAGCCGCCGCGTGCGCGATGTGGTGCCCGTGCTGGCCCCGCACGATGGCGTGGTGAGCGCTTTGAACGTGCGCGAAGGCGCCTATGTGATGCCCGCCCAGGTGATGCTGGAAGTGGGCGGCGTGCAGGCCGCCTGGGTCGAGGTGCTGCTGACGGCCGAACAACTCGGCCAGCTGAAGCCCCAGGCCACCCTGCGGGTGCGCTCCAGCGTCGACCCGCACACCGCGGTGCAGCTGCCCATTGAGCCGGTGGCGGCGGTGCTCAGCACGGGCTCCCGCATGGCCCGGGTGCGTGCGCCCTTGCAGGGCACCCGTGCGGCCAGCGCGGCTTTTCCGGTGGGTTCCTTGGTGGAGGGCGAGATCGTGCTGCCCGCGCGCCAGGCGCTCGTCATCCCGGCAGACGCCGTGATCCACAGCGGCCGTGGCAGCTTCGTGTTCTTGGAGACGCAGCCGCAGCACTTCGCGCGCCGCGCGGTGCGAGTGGGGCCGGTGGTTGAAGGCCAGGTGGAAGTGCTGGAAGGGTTGCATGCCGGGGAGCGGCTGGTGGTCAACGGCCAGTTCCTGCTCAGCGCCGAGATGGGCGGGCAGGCGCAGGACGACGCGTCGCCGGCCGCGATGGCCGCATCCGCTCCGGCCCACCACGCGATGGGGGGGCACTGATGCAGGCCGAACCGAGCGCCGCCGCCCGAACCCGCCGGCCGGGCCTGATTGCCGGGCTCATCGAGGCTTCCATCCAGCACCGACGCTGGGTCCTGGCCGCCTGCGCGCTGGCGCTGCTGCTGATGGCTGCACTGGCCTGGCGGGTCAAGCTGGACGCGCTGCCCGATCTTTCCGAGACCCAGGTGGTGTTGAAGGCGCGCCTGGAGGGGGCCACGCCCACCCTGGTGGAAGACCAGCTGACCTACCCGCTGACCACCGAGCTGCTGGGCCTGCCCGGCGCGCAAACAGTGCGCGGCTTCTCGATGTTCGGCGAGGCCTTCGTCTACGTCGTGTTCGGCGAGGACGTCCGCCCGGAGCAGGCTCGCGCCCGCGTGCTCGAGCGATTGCCCAGCCTGGGCGCCCGCTTGCCTGCGGCCGCCAGCGTGGTGCTGGGACCGGATGCCTCGGGCACCGGCTGGATCTACCAATACGCGTTGACCAGCCAGGGCGGCCCAGGCTTGGACGCACTGCGCGTGCTGCAGGACACCCAGCTGCGACCGGAGCTGCAGGCCGTGCCCGGGGTGGCCGAGGTGGCCACCTTTGGCGGCGCGCCGCGCCAGCTGCAGATCGAGCTGCTGCCCGAGCGCATGGGGGTACTTGGCGTCACCGCCGAGGACCTGATGCGCGCGGTGCGGGGTGCCAACCGCGCGGTGGGTGGCGGCGCGCTCGAGCTGGGGCGGCAGCGCTTCCTGGTAAGCGCCGACGCCCGCCTGCAACCCGATGACGACTGGCGCGACCTGCCCGTCAAGACCCTGGAAGACGGCACCGCGCTGCGGCTGGGCCAGGTGGCGCGCGTGCGCATCGGCCCGGGCCCGGTGGAGGGTGTGGGCGCGCTGAGCGGGCAGGGCGAGGTGGTGGGCGGCATCGTGGTGATGCGCCAGGGCGCGAATGCGTACGAGGTGCTGCAGCGTGTGCAGGAGCGGGTGGCGCACCTGCGCGAGCGCCTGCCGGCGGGCGTGGCGCTGGTGGAAACCTACAACCGCGCCGGGCTGATCGAGCGGGCCGTGCGCTCGCTGGGCCTGCGCCTGGCCGAGGAAGCCTTGGTGGTGGGCCTGGTGTGCGCGCTGTTCCTGGGCCGGCTGCGTTCCGCGCTGGTGGCCTTGGTCACCCTGCCGCTGGGCCTGCTGGCGGCGCTGGCCCTGCTGCAGGCGCAGGGCGTCACCGCCAACGTGATGTCGCTCGGCGGCCTGGCCATCGCCATCGGCGCCATGATCGATGCCAGCGTGGTGATGGTCGAGACCCTGCACCGCCGCTTGGAGGCGGCCGGCCGCAGCGCCGTCTCGCACTGGGCCTTGGTGGCCGCCAGCGCCCGCGAGGTGGGCCCGGCGCTGTTCTTCTCGCTGCTGATCATCACGGTCTCCTTCCTGCCGGTGTTCTCCCTGCAAGGGGCGGAAGGGCGGCTCTTTTCCCCCCTGGCGCTGACCAAGACCTATGCCATGGCCGCCGCGGCGGCGCTCTCCATCACCTTGGTGCCGGTGCTGATGGGCCTGTTCGTTCGCGGCCCGGTGCAGAGGGAGCGGCGCAACCCGCTCAACCGCCTGCTGCGCCGCGCCTACAGGCCGGCGCTGCGCCTGGCGCTGAACCACCCGCGCTGGGCCCTGGGGCTGGCCCTGGCGGTGGCGCTGAGCGCGGTGCTGCCCTTGCAGCGCATGGGCACCGAGTTCATGCCGCCGCTGGATGAAGGTGACCTGCTCTACATGCCGACCACGCTGCCCAGCGTGTCGGTGGAGCAGGCCAAGGAGCTGCTGCGGCGCACCAATGCCCTGATTGCCGCCCAGCCCGAGGTGGCCCTGGTGCATGGCAAGGCGGGCCGCAGCGATTCGGCCACGGACCCGGCGCCCTTGTCGATGATCGAGTCAGTGATCGTGCTCAAGCCCCGCGCGGAGTGGCCCGAGCCCATCAGCACCCAGGCGCTGATGCAGCGCCTGCAGCAGCAGGTGCGGCTGGCGGGCCTGAGCAATGCGTGGGGCTTTCCCATCCGCACGCGCATCGACATGCTTTCCACCGGGGTCAAGACGCCCTTGGCTCTGAAGCTCACGGGCGACGACCCGGTGCGCCTTCAGGCCCTGGCGGAACGCGCCGAGCAGCAGTTGGCCCAGGTGCCGGGCGTGGCCAGTGCCTTGACGGAGCGCACCCAGCAGGGCCGCTACCTGCGCATCGAGCTGGACCGCCCGCGCGCTCAGGCCTTGGGTGTCGAGGTGGGCGAGCTGGCGGACCTGGTGCAGGGGCCGCTGGGTGGCATGCCCTTTGACGTGCTGAGTGTGGGGCGCGAGCGGCTGGAGGTGGTGCTGCGCTACCCCCAGGCGACGCGGCAGTCGGCCGAGGCCATAGGCCACATCCGGCTGCGCGGCCAGGTTGGCGGCGAGGTGCTGCTCTCCCAGGTGGCGCGCATCCGCCTGAGCGACGGCCCCTCGGAGGTGCGCAGCGACAACGCCCGCCCGGTGGCCTATGTGCTGCTGACCCTGGGCGAGGACGACGCGGGCAGCGTGCTGCGCCGTGCCGAGCCGGTGCTGCAGGCGCTGGCGCTGCCGCCGGGCTATGCCGCCAGCTGGGTGGGGCAGCACCTGCGCCTGAAGGAGGCGCGCTGGCGCCTGCTGGCGATCAGCACCGCCACGCTGTTGGCCGTGGCGGGCCTGCTGTACCTGCACTTCCGCTGCGCTGCGCGCGCGGGCGTGGTGCTGGCCAGCCTGCCGATAGCGGTGGCGGGCGGGCTGTGGCTCAGCCACGCGCTCGGCTTCAAGGCCTCGTTTGCCACCATCGTTGGGCTGATCGCCCTGGCGGGCGTGGCCGCCGAGTTCTGCGTGGTGATGCTGCTGTACCTGGACCAGGCCGTGGCGGCGCGCCGCGCCGCCGGTTGGGCGCTGACGCCGCAGTGCCTGCGCGCAGCGGTCCTGCAAGGGGCCTTGCTGCGCCTGCGCCCCAAGACCATGACGGCGGCCGTCATCGTGGGCGGGCTGCTGCCCATGCTGTTGACCGAGGGCGTGGGGGTGGAAGTGATGAGCCGCATTGCCGCGCCCATGGTGGGCGGCATGCTGACGGCACCGCTCTTTTCCTTGCTGGTGCTGCCCAGCCTCTACGTCTGGGCCATCTCCCGGAAGGCGGGGGCGCCCCGTACCTCCCTGCAACTGCAAGGGAGCGCGGCATGAAGCCCGGATGGGCAGGGCGGGCCTGGCGCGCACTGGGCTCGATGCGCTTTGCGGTGGCCCTCCTGGCGCTGGTGGCCACGGCGGCCAGCGTTGGCACTTGGGTCGAGCAGCTGCAGGTGGAGCCGCTCTATGTGCAGCGCTTCGGTCTGCTGCAGGCCCGGGTGGTCAAGCTGTTGGGGCTGGACGATGTCTTCCACGCCGCCTGGTTCCTGGCCCTGCTGGGCTTTCTGGCGCTCTCCACCGGGCTTTGCGTGTGGCGCAACACCCCCAAGATGCTGCGGGAGTTTGCGGACTTCAAGACCGGCCTGGCCTTTCGCCAGCTGAGCCGGCTGCCGGGGGCGCGCGTGCTGGAACTGCGCGACCCTGGCCGGGCGCGCCATGTGGCCCTGCGTGTGCTGGAGGCTGCGGGCTTTCAGGTGCGTGACCACTCTGCCGACGGCGCGCTGGCGCTGACGGCGCGTGCCGGCCATTGGCGCCGCATCGGCTATGTGGCCACCCATCTGGCGGTGGTGGTGATTTGCGTGGGTGGCCTGCTGGATGCCAACCCGCTGCAGCAGTGGCAACGCTGGCGCGGCAGCCTGGTGCCCAGCCCCGCCCACATGGCGGTGGCCCAGGCCGTGGACGAGGCGGCCCGCGACCCGGCGCGGGTGGCAAGCAGCGGCGCCTTCCGGGGCGCGGTGCAACTGGCCCCGGGGCAGCGCACGCAGCATGCGGCCGTGCCGGTTGCGGAGGGCTTTGTGCTGCGGCGCCTGCCGGTGGCGCTGGCGCTGGAGAGCTTCCACATCGACTACCACCCCAGCGGGCAGCCGAAGGACTTCATCAGCGAACTGCGGGCGCTGGAGCCGGTCAGTGGGCAGGTGCTGGCCCGCTTGCGGGTCGGCATGAACGCGCCGGCGCAGTACGGTGGGCTGCAGATCTATCAGTCCGGCTTCGATGACGCCGGCACCCGGCTGCAGGCCGAGCTGCTGGAGGACGGCGGACACCGGCGCGTGCCGATCACCGCCCGCGTCGGGGCCGCGCAGCCCGTGATGGTGGAGGGCCAGCCCTGGACGCTCGAACCCAGCAGCTTCCGGCTCAAGAACGTGCTGCCGGAAACCGAGGCCGCGGACGCTGACTGGCGGGCCACCTTTCTTTCCGGTCCGCGCGCCACCCCGGTCCGCGACCTCGGGCCCTCTCTCACCCTGACCCTGCGCGACGCGGCTGGCCAGGGCGTCACGCAGACGGCCTACGTGGAACCCTTGCACTGGGACGGGCGGGCGTATGCCGTGCTCGGGATCGAGCGGGCAGGGGCCGACACCCGCTGGCTGCGCCTGCCCCTGGATGCCGACGGCCGCCTGGACCGCTACACGCAGCTGCTGGCCTCGTTGCGCCAGCCCGAAACGCGCGCGGCCCTGGCCCGCAAGCTGGTGGGGGCGCAGCGGCCGCAGGCCACGCACGAGGTGGTGGCCCGCGCGCTGGACCGCGCGGCGGCGGACTTCCTGGCCAAGGGTCTGCCCGGCTTGGCCGGTTTGGCGGATGTGGGCGGGGGCCCCGAGCGCGCCGCCCTGTTCGACCTGCTGCTGCGCGCCGGCGTGCTGGCGGTGCTGGAGGCCGAGCCCGCCTGCCCGCCCGTGCAGGCCCGGCAGTTCGTGGGTGACGCGCTGGCGGCCTACGACGCCTGGCTCGGCGGCGGCCGCCCGCCGCTGCTGCGGCCCCTGCAGGCCGAGCCGGTGACGGCCACGGTGCTGCAAGTGGCCCAGGCGCCGGGCGCCCCCATCGTCTACGCCGGCATGGGCCTGCTGGCCCTGGGGGTGGCCTTGATGGTGCTGCAGCGCGAGCGCCGGGTCTGGATTCGCGGTGATGGCGCTGGCCGAGTGGTGCTTGCCTGTACCGGCCTACAGGGCGCGGTGCCGGGTGATGGGCAGTGGATCGAGGAACTGTTGGCGGCCTGGGCCGCCCCAAGGATGGGTGATGGAAACCGTTGAATCGTTGCAGTGGGCGCGCGCCTCAGGGGCTGCCCGCACCTTTTCGGAGTGGCGCGTGCACGCGCTGCTGTATGCCGCCGTGGCGTCCTGGGCTGCGCTGCGGCTGGGGCCGCAGGGCAGTGCCTGGGATTGGGGCATCGGCGCGCTGGCGCTCGCCGCGGCGCTCCTCGGCGCGCAGCGATGGCTGGGGGGCTCGCGCTTGGTGCTGGCGGCCCTGGGGCTGGCTGCCGCCGCGGCGCTGGCCCCTGCGGGTGAACCGCCCTGGGCAGGGTCACGTTCTGCCGGGGTGATGCTGGCCAGCAGCCAGGCCCTGGTGCTGGGCATGACGCTGCTGGTGCTGGCCTCCTTTGCCGGCTTCGTGGCGGCGCTGGCGGCACCGGCGCGCTCTTGGCCCATGCAGGGAGCAGGTCGGGCCCTCCAGGCCAGCGTGGTGCTGGGGCTGGCGGCTTTGCTGCTGCGCTGGGTCGAGTCCTACCGGCTGGGTGCGCACCTGGGCCATATCCCGATCAGCAATCTGTACGAGGTGCTGGTGCTGTTTGTCGTCATCAGCGGCCTGCTGCAGCTGCGGCTGATGGCGCGCGGCGAGCTGCGCCAGGCCGCCGCGCTGATGTCCGTGGTCTCGGTGGCGGCTGTGGGCTTTCTGAGCTGGTACGCGCTGAGCCGCGGGGCCGACGAAATCCAGCCCCTGGTTCCTGCGCTCGATTCCTATTGGATGAAGCTGCACGTGCCGGCCAATTTCATCGGCTACGGGGCCTTCTGCCTGGCGGCCATGCTGGGCGTGGCGCGCCTGCTGGCCGATCACGGACGCCTGGGCCCGCGCCTGCCCGCGCCCGCAGCGCTGGAGGTGGCGATGCATCGCCTCATTGGCCTGGGCTTCGTCTTCTTCACCGTTGCCACGATCCTGGGGGCGCTCTGGGCCGCCGAGGCCTGGGGGGGCTACTGGTCCTGGGATCCGAAGGAGACCTGGGCGTTGATCGTCTGGCTGAACTACGCGGCCTGGCTGCATGTCCGCCTCGTCAAGGGCTATGGCGGGCGCTTCATCGCCTGGTGGGCGGTGATCGGCCTGCTGGTGACCCTGTTCGCCTTCCTCGGGGTGAACATGTACCTCGCGGGCATGCACTCCTACGGGGGGCTGTGAATGGCCCTGGACACCTTGGTGTGGACCTACCTGCTGGCGGGCCTGTTGGGCAGCAATGCCCTGGCCCTGCGCGCGTTTCACCTCGGCCCGAAGCGCATGGCGCGGCGCTGGGGGTCGTTTGGCCTGGCGGCCGTGGGCTGGAGCCTGCTGCCCATGCTGCTGGACGGCAGTGCCGCCATCGCCCAGCAGCCTTGGCATGCCGCGGGCGCGATGGCGGCGCTGTTCGTGGTCTCGGCCCTGCCCAGCTACTTCTGGGTGCTGATGGGCGGCGCCGAACGGGAGGCCGCCTGAGCGAGGGGAATCGCGCCGGGCCGGTAGGCCCGGTGCAACAGGTGTGTAAGGGTGCGGTGAAGGGGTGGCCGTGAAGGGGATCAGGCGCGCTGCGTGAGCGCCATGTCGTGCTGGGCGGCCAAGCGCACCACGTAGCCCAGCTTGAAGAAGCCTGCGGCCACGGTGATGGCCAGGTGGGCGGTGACCTGCAAGCCCATGCTGAAGTGCTCGGCAAAGGGGTAGGCCGCCAACACGCTCAGCAGCAGGGCCAGGGCCGACACGGCGAGGGTGCGGTTGGCTGTCTGAAGGATCTGCGCACGGGTGCTCATGGGGTGCTCCGGAATCACTGACTCGTTAAACATGTGCAAAGAATACATGTATAGTTTGTGGCGTGCAAGACGGGGTCGGAGCGCCAAGGCGCGTCCAGCGCGGCTCAATTGCTCCGCACCCACAGAGCGCGACGAGGTCGCTGGCCTGCTGCTTTGGCGCCGCCCACTCACACCTTAAATAAGGCATGAAAAATGAATCAAAAATGGAATGATCCGCGCCGTGATGGCCTGGGTCGGGCGCCGCGCAAGGGCGGCTTTGTCTGCGCCGCTCTGCCGGCCGTGCTGATGGCGCTGGGCCTGTGCCCGTCAGGAGTCAGTGCGGCGGGCCAGGACGGCGCGGAGCCCCCGCCGGCGCAACTGGATACCGTGCGCCTCCAGGTGGCGGCGGCCAGCAGCCTGCTGGCACCGGTGCTGGCCACGCGCGAGTCGCTCAGCGCCGAGGAACTCGCTCGGCAGGTCAATGCCGTCGATGCGGAGGACGCGCTGCGCTACTTCCCCAGCCTGTCGGTGCGCAAGCGCTACATGGGCGACTACAACCACGCCGTGCTCTCCAGCCGCGCCTCCGGCACGGCCAACAGCGCCCGCTCGGCCGTGTATGCAGACGGGGTGCTGCTGTCGAACTTCCTGGGCAACGGCGTGAGCGGGCTGGGCTACCCGCCGCGCTGGGGCATGGTGTCGGTGGACGAGATCGAGCGGGTCGAAGTGATGTACGGCCCGTTTTCCGCTGCCCACTCCGGCAACTCGGTGGGCGCGGTGGTCGACTTTCAAACCCGCATGCCCAAAGCTTTCGAAGGGCAGGCCGGCGTCTTCCTGGCGCTGCAACCCTTTGAGTTCGGCCCTCAACGCGAGCACTTCCAGACTTGGCAGGTCCACGCCGCCGTGGGCGATCGCGCGGCCGGCTGGAGCTGGCGCCTGCATGTGGCCCGCACGGACAGCGAGTCCCAGCCGCTCAGCTTTGCCACTCGCTTGCTGAGTTCGGGCACGCCCGACCCCACGGCACCGCCGTTGGACGGCGCGGTGCCCGCCACCAACCCCTTCGGCCAGCCCTGGTGGCTGGTGGCCGCGGGCACGCAGGTGAACAGCCAGCAGGAACAGCTCAAGCTGCGGCTGGCCTATGACGGCCACACCGACTGGCACGCCAGCTATGTGCTGGGCCTGTGGCGCAACCAGTCGCAGGGCCAGTCCTTCAGCTACCTGCGCAATGAGCAGGGGCAGGCGGTGGTGTCTGGACCAGTGGGCGTGGGCGGCCGCCGCTATGCGCCGCTGACTGGCGCGGACCTACCCGCCAGCCAGGAAGAACTGCTGCACGCCCTGCACGGATGGACGTTGAAGCGCCGCCACCTGGGGGCCTGGGAGCTGGAGGCCAGCGCCATCCTGTACCGCTATGTGGACGACGACAAGCGCCAGAACGCCGCCAACAACCCCCAGCCCGGCCCGGCCCAGGGCGGGCCTGGCACCCTGGCCCAGGCCGATGGCAGCGGCTGGAACACGCTGGGTCTGAAAGCCCTGTGGCGGCCGGCCGGGGGTTCCCATGCGGTGGAGCTGGGGCTGCAGCAGGAGCGCTACCACCTGCAGTTTCTGACGCACCGGATCGAGGGCAACTTCCTGCACGATGCCCCCGACAGCCTGAGCGCGGGCGTGCAGGGCCGCACGCGCCTGCAGGCCGCCTATGTGCAGGACACCTGGCAGCTCCACCCCGACTGGAAGGGCGTAGCCGGCCTGCGGCTGGAGCGCTGGCAGGCCCGCGACGGACGGACCGACTTCTCGGCCGCCAGCCACCTCACGCACCCGGCCCGGCAGCAGACCGAGCTCTCGCCCAAGCTCTCACTGGCCTGGCAGTCTGGCCCTGAAACGGTTCTGAAAGTGGCCCTGGGCCGCGCCCTGCGCTTCCCGACGGTGGGTGAGCTCTACGGCGCCACCTCCAGCAGCAACTCGCGCTACATCAACGATCCCCATCTGCGGCCCGAGCGGGTGTGGGCGTCGGAGCTGGGCGTGAACACGGCATGGGGCCC
This sequence comes from Inhella proteolytica, assembly GCF_016093275.1. GTDB lineage: Bacteria > Pseudomonadota > Gammaproteobacteria > Burkholderiales > Burkholderiaceae_C > Inhella > Inhella proteolytica. The sequence continues at coordinate 25,304 of NZ_JAEDAK010000014.1, read as the reverse complement.
CGTGGAGGGCCGCCTCACGGGCTTCCTGGAGCGCACCCGCGATGGCATGTACACCCAGTCGATCCAAGACGCGCAGGCCCAGCGCACGGTGAGCCGGGTGCAGAACGTGGACCGCATCGCCACCCGGGGTGTGGAGGCCGTGCTGCGCAGTGCGGACTGGCCGCTGCCCGGCCTGGATGCCTCCGTCAGCGCGACCTTCACCGACTCCGTGATTCGGGCCAATGCCGGCTTTGTCTCGCAGCCCGGCGACACCCTGGGCAAGCGCCAGCCCAACATCCCGCGCTGGCGCGCCACGGCGCAGCTGGCCTACCGCTTCGGACCGGATTGGGGCGCCAGCATGGGGGTGCGCCACACCGGGCACCAGTACCGCAGCCTGGACAACCAGGATGTCAACGGCAGCAGCTACCAGGGGGTCAGCCCACTGACGGCGATGGACCTGCGCTTGTGGTGGCAGCCGCTGCCGGCCTGGCATCTGGCCGTGGGCGTGGACAACGCGACGAACCGCCAGTCGTGGAACTTCCACCCCTACCCGCAGCGCACCTACACCGGCGAACTGAAGGTGTCGCTATGACGGGCCGCCCACACACATCGGGTGTGCCTGCCGCGCACCCCTCGCGCCGCACCGCCTTGCGCGGCGCCAGCTGCGCGCTGCTGGCTCCCTGGGTGGGCTGGGCGCGGGCCGGCCACGGTGCTGCGGCCGCGCCGCATCGGCCGCTGGCCGTGGATGCTGCGGTCGATGTCCATGGGGGACTCTGGATCCTCTCGGGCTGCGCCGACGACGGCCTGCAGTTGGGTCGCTACCGCTCGGGCGGGGTGTGGGCCTGCCAGCACCTCCTGCCCACCGGCGGCGAACGGGTGAACTTCTCGGCCGAGTCGGCACCCCGCCTCGCGTGGGGGCCGCAGGGCAGGTTGGCGGTGGCCTTCAGCACCATGGGGCCACGGCGCCACCGCGGGCAACTGCGCGTGCTGACCGGGGACTTCGTCCATGACGGTGACAGTCTGGCGGCCGGATCTGCGCCGAGGATCAGCTTCGCTGAACTGCCTGCAGCCGGTGCCGAGGCCGTTGCCCGCGAACACGCGGCACTGAATTTTGATGGCGCCGGGCGCTTGCACCTGGCCTGGCTGGAGCGTCAGTCGACCGATCCGGCAACGCGTGACCGGGTGGCCCTGCATCGTGCGGCAACTGAATCGCCCAACGGGCGGTTTGGGCCCGCCCAGCGGCTGGGCGAGGCGGCCTGCGAGTGCTGCCGTACGGCCATAGCCCTCGGCGAGAACGGGCAGGTCGCCGTGCTGTGGCGGCATGTGTTTGAAGGGCGCTATCGCGACCACGCCTTCCACGCAGGGGGAGAGGGCGCGGCCATCCAGCGCGTGGGAACCGACCGTTGGGCGCTGGAGGCCTGTCCGCACCACGGCCCTTCGCTCGCACCGGCGGCTGGCGGCGGTTACCACGCCGTTTGGTACACGCACAGGGCGGGCGAGGGGCAGGTGTTCTACGCCCGCCTCGGAAGCGATGGCTCCATGAACGGGCCGGAGCGGGCGCTGCCGGACGAGCAAGCCGAACACGCCGCGGTGGCCAGTGCCGGGCTGAAGGTGGCGGTGATCTGGCGCGCATTTGAGGGCGCACAGCAGCTGCTGCGCGCCTGGTTCTCGGTGGATGGGGGCAGGCGCTTCAGGGTGATGACGCTCGCGCGGCGGGACGGCGAGTCGGACCACCCGCGGCTGGCCGCCGGTGCGGGCCGCCTGTTCGCGGTCTGGAACACCGAAGCGGGTCTGGTGGTGAAGGAGTTGTCGTGAGTTGGCGAGTCCCGCTGATGCGGTTTGCGCGCCGGGCCTTGGGCGGCATGGCTCTGGTGGTCCAGGCGACAGGGGTGGTTGCGACCCCCGCCCCGCTGGACGCGGCCGCTTGGCTGCAGTGGGTCCGTTCGGTGCGTGAACCGACCGCGGTGGTGTTCACCGCCAGCTATTGCGGTAGCTGTCCCTTGGCCATGGAGGCGCTGCTGCGCCATAGGCGCTCGCAAGGGGTTCCGTTTGACGTGCTGGCCATTGAGCTGGATGGCGGGGATGGCCGTGTCCCTGTCGCGCGAGGCCATGGGGAGCTGGATGGCGTGCAACACCGACGGGCTGCCGAACCCGTGCGGGCGCTTCAGCAAGCGGTGCATCCGCGCTGGCGCGGCGAAACACCGTACCTGGTCTTGCTTCGCAGCCCGAATGAGGTGCGTCGTGTGCTGGGAGTACCGAGTGCCGAGGACTTGCGCTGGCTGACCGACCCCGCGCCGGTGGGCGCAGCAACAGCCCCGCGTTGACCGTTATTAGTCAGTTGACTAATAATTGCCGCATGCCACGTCCTTCGAACCAACAAGACCAGCTGCTGCTGGCCACCGGCCGGCGCCTGTATCCCCAGTGGGGCTGCGCGGGACTGACGGTGCGGATGCTGGCCCAGGAGGCGGGCGTCAACCCGGGCATGGTTCATTACCACTTCGGCAGCAAGGAGGGCCTGCTGGCCGCACTGCTGCAGCAGACCTACGACGAGATGTATGCCGGCCTGATCGAAAGGGCCGGTGCGGTAGGCCCGGAACAAGACCGGCTGGCCCAGGCCGTGACCTTGCTGGCGCGCTTTGTGCGGGACCACCGCGCCTTCGTGGGCAGGGTGTGGGCCGATGTGCTGGCGGGCGAACAGGTGGCCCTGGAGTTTCTCCAGCGCAATGGTCCGAGACACCTTGCCTTGCTGATGCCCCTGCTGAGTGCCACCCAGTCGGAACCTGGCACGGAAGACGCTCCGGGCCTGGGCAAGCTGGTGTTTGTGTTGGGCTCGGTGGTGGCGCCCATCCTCGTGGCGGGGGGCGCTCGCGCCCTCGGGGTATTGCCCGCCGCCCTGCATGCCCCTTTGGATCGAGAGGTCCTCTCGGATGAGGCGATTCAGCAGCGGGTGGACTGGGCCTTGGCGGCCCTGCGCAAGGAGTAAGAGCGATGCGTGGATCGAATCAACGGGTGGGGCAGGGGGGTGCCAAGTCGTGGCGGCGAGGCCGCTCGGGCTTGGGGCTGAGCCTGGCACTGGGGCTGAGCCTGGTGGCTTGTACCCAGCCCGTGCTGCCGGGGTGGTCGGGCTATGTGGAAGGCGAGGCGCTGTACCTGGCCGCGCCGGTGGCCGGCCGACTGGTGGAACTCCAGGTGCAGAAGGGGCAGACGGTGCAGGCCGGGGCCGCCTCCTTTCGTTTGGACAACGGTGCTGAGCGCGCGCTGGGCAATGAGCTGCAGGCCCGAGAGCGCGGCGCGCAAGCTCAGGCACTCGACGCACGGGCGGGCCAACGGCTGACTGAGCTGCAAGTGCTGGAGGCGCAGCTGAAGCAAGCCCAGATTCGGCTGCAGCAGACGCAGGATGAGTGGCGCCGCCAACAGCAGCTTGCACGTGAGGGCTATGGCTTGCAGGCCCGATTGGACGATGCGGCCCTGGGTGCGCGAGAGGCCCAGGCCCGACTGGACGAGTTGCAGGCGCGCTTGCGCGTGGCCCAACTGCCGGCGCGCGAGCACCTGCAGGAGGCTGTGCAGTCGAGTGCGGCCGCAGCGGGCTTCAGTCGCATGCAGGCGCAATGGCGGCTGGATCAGTTGCAGCAGACGGCACCGCAGACCGGGGTTGTCACGACGGTCCTCTACCGGGTGGGTGAATGGGTGGATGCCGGCCGGCCGGTGCTGGCGATCTTGCCGCCCCAAGCGCGCAAGGCGCGCTTCTTTGTGCCCCAGAGCGAACTTGCCCGGTTGCCGCTGGGAACGAAGGTGCAACTGAGCTGCGATGGCTGCGGCGAACCGATCCCGGCGCGGGTCAGCTTTGTGGCGTCACAGCCGGAGTACACGCCGCCGGTCATCTACTCCAATGCCCAGCGCAGCAAGCTGATGTTCTTGCTCGAGGCTGAGCCCGAGCGCCTGGCCGACGCGCCCCGTCTGCACCCCGGGCAACCGATCGACGTGCGTCCCGTGGGGCGCTCATGAGTCCGGCCGCAACCGCCGCCTCGAGCGCTCCGGCGATCAGTGTGCGCGGCCTGACCAAGACCTTTGGCGGGCGGCGCGTGGTCAACCAGATTGATCTGCAGGTGGGGGCTGGCCGCATCGTGGGCTTCCTGGGCCCCAACGGCAGCGGCAAGACCACCACCATGCGCATGCTCTGTGGCTTGCTCACGCCGGACGCGGGCGAGGGCCAGTGCCTCGGCCTCGATTTCCGGCGCGATGCGGTCCAGTTGCGCCGCCAGGTGGGCTACATGACCCAGAAGTTTGGGCTCTATGAGGACCTCACGATCCGGGAGAACCTTGAATTCGTGGCGCGCCTGTACGAACTGCCGGACCGGCGCACCCGGGTCGACGAGGCCTTGCATCGGCTCGGTCTGGCCACACGCGGCGGCCAACTCGCCGGCGCGCTTTCGGGCGGTTGGAAGCAGCGCCTGGCCTTGGCGGCCAGCCTGTTGCACCGGCCCCGGCTGTTGCTGCTGGATGAGCCCACCGCCGGCGTGGACCCCAAAGCAAGGCGAGAGTTCTGGGACCAATTGCACCAGCTGGCGCGCGAGGGCATGACCGTACTGGTTGCGACCCATTACATGGATGAGGCGGCGCGCTGCGACGAGCTTGTATTCATCGCTTACGGTGAAGTGCTGGCCCAAGGTGACCAGCAGGCGGTGCTGTCGGCGGCGGGTTGCGGGGCGGACGAAGACCTGGAGCAGGCCTTCGTCCGGCTGATCGCCCGAGCGACGGACAACTTCGCGGGGGCCGCATGAACGCGTGGTCTTGGACCCGCATGGCGGCGGTCTTCATCAAAGAGTGCCAGCAGATGCTGCGCGACCGCCTGACCTTCGCGATGGCCGTCGGCATCCCGGTGCTGCAGCTGCTGCTGTTCGGCTATGCGATCAACACCGACCCCAAGGGGCTGCCCACGGCCATCGTGTCGCAGGATCCGGGGCCGTTCGAGCGCAGCATCGTCGCCGCCATGCAGTCGAGTGGCTACTTCCGGGTTGTCGCGCCGGCCCCGAGCGAAGCCGAGGCCGAAGCCCTGCTGCTTAAGGGCGAGGTCCAGTTCGTTCTGCAGGTGCCGGGAAACTTCACGCAGCGGCTGCTGCGCGGGGAGGGCGCTCATTTGCTCCTGGTGGCCGACGCGACCGATCCGTCCGCCTCGGGCAATGCCGTCAGCGCCCTGCAGCAACTCATGGGCACTGTGCTGAAACACGATCTGACCGGCGCAGCCGGAGCCCGGCTGGCCCCGGCGCAGCTGCCCATCGAGCTGCGCGTACACCGCCGCTACAACCCCGAGGGCCTGTCGCGCTTCAATATCGTGCCGGGTCTGATCGGCACGATCCTGACGATGACGATGGTGATGCTGACCTCGCTGGCCATGACCCGAGAGCGCGAGCGCGGCACGATGGAAAACCTGCTGGCCACGCCGGTTCGCCCGCTGGAGGTGATGGTCGGCAAGATCCTGCCCTACGTCTCGCTGGGCTATGTGCAGCTCGGCGTCATCATGGGGGCCGCCTGGGCGCTTTTTGACGTTCCCATGGTCGGCAGCCCGACCTTGCTGCTCACGCTGCTCGGGCTCTTCATGGTGGCCAATCTGGCGGTTGGATTCACGTTCTCGACGCTGGCGCAGAACCAGTTGCAGGCCATGCAGATGACCTTTTTCTTCTTTCTGCCTTCGATGCTGCTGTCGGGCTTCATGTTCCCTTTCCGCGGCATGCCGCACTGGGCCCAGGTGCTGGGCGAGGTGCTGCCGCTGACCCACTTTTTGCGCATCGTCAGAGGCATCATGCTCAAGGGCAGCACGGCGGCAGAACTGTGGCCTGATGTGTGGCCGCTCGCGGCCTTCCTGCTCGCGGTCTCGCTGGTGGCGGTAGCTCGTTATCGCCGGACTCTGGATTGACTCTCAGACTGCACCGGGCTGGGTGCTTGCGAATCCGCCAACCCGCGAAGCTGGCTCCCATGCGCTGACTCCGCCCCCCCGGTTGCCGAGGCCGAGGGAAAGGGGAGTTCGACCGCAGGGAGTCGCAATGAACAAAAAGGCATGGTTGATGCCGCTTCAAGCGGGCCTTGTCGCCACGGCAGCAGATCGCCAGTAGCGAGCCAGTGGCCAATGTCCAGGGTCGGTGCCAAGAGCGACCTCGCGAATCGCACTCGGGGCCATGCCCGAAATCTGCCGGAGCTCGCGGCTCACATGAGCGGGATCAGAGAACCCCGCACGCTTGCCAAGCTCACACAGGCGCGGGTTTTGTGCAGCTGAGTTCGCGAGGCTATCGACCAACAGCTCTGCCCGGTTCAGGCGTCGCCAACGCGCCGGGCGCAGCCCGGTCAGGTCTCTGAACACCGCAGAGAAGAGGTCCACAGTCAGCCCCAGTGCTTTCGCAGTGGCTGCCACGGAGCCCTGCCGGGCAAAGGTTTTGACCAGCGCATGGTGCTGACCCAAGGTCGTTTGCATTCGATGACAGTCCCTTAGCAAGGGGCCGACCAGCATGGGTAATGCAGTTTCTGGCGTGAAGGGCTCTTTGAGTTCCTCGATACGTGCCATGAGTTCCGTGGCGAGCGCCCCCAAGTCCCCTCTGGGCAGATGGCTGTCCACGACGCGCGAGCCATCGACATTGAATATCGCCCGGGCAACCCATGGCTGCAGCACGATGCTGATGGATTCGCAGGCTGATTCGCTTCGCAAGCGAAAAGGGCGGGTGGCCGGCCCCGCGAGATAGCAGGCCGGCAGAGGGCGCCACCCGTCGGGTCCCAGTCGATATTCGCGGCCTGTCAGAGAAAAGTGCAGGCAGCAATAGACATTCGCGGGAACGGTCGACTCCAGGGGCTCCGAGCTGGAGGGGCCGGCGCGCCGCCAAATGATCCAGGGAACGAAATCTGCATCTGCGCCCTGCGGCTTGAAGACGCACAGGAGTTCCGACTCAACGATCTTGCGCACGCAGAGCCCCGCGACCATTCGCCGTTCTACTTGGCCGCCGCAATGACGCCGCAGCCAATGCGGGCGCCGGAGTTTCCTGTGGGTTGGGTTTTGTAGTCATCCGGTTGGGCGTGCACGATGAGTCCGCGCCCAGTGATGTCGTTCTTCGCGCCGACCGAAACGCCCTTCAGGAAGAACTTCGCTTCCGCCACACCGCTGGCATCGGCCTTCAGGGCCGGCATGTCTCCGGCGTGGTGTTCGGCCGCTTGCGGTCCGTGGGCGTGGCCTTCGGGGTTGAAATGGCCTCCGGCGCTGCTGCCGTCGGGCTTGCTGCAGTCGCCCTTTTCGTGGATGTGGAAGCCATGCTCGGCTCCCGGCGTGAGCCCGGAAATCCGGGCATGCACGAAGACCCCGCCGCTGCCTTCGAAGAAGCGCACGTCGCCGGCCACGGAGCTGCCGGACGCCGGTTTGATGCCGGCGCTCGCGTTGATCTTGGGGTTGCCGCCGGGCCAGGCGCAGGCCGTCAAAGCGACGCACGTGATCAGACCCGAAGGCCACATCTTGAGAGTTCTCATTCATGTTCTCCAGTTGAGGGGTGGGCGCTATCAGGCCACCAGGCTTTGCATGTTTCGCCGCGGCTTTTCCCTTCGAGCAATCAGTGCGATCACTCCAAGTGACGCCAGCAGCTCGGTTTGGGGTTCCGGCACTTCCGCGATGGGTTCACCGATGTCGCCATCGGCCACCGCAAGGGCATGCATCGGGCTTTGCTTGGTGAAAACCAGCTGGATGCCACCGACGGTATTGAAGTACCAGGCCACTTGCGGGTTGGACTGTGGCGTTAGGCCCATCCAATAGAAACCTTCCACAAGCTGGCTGAATCCGCCTGCGTTCTTCAGGCCGTAATCCGTGTTCGGGCGACCGCTGAGATCGAAGTAGCTCTTGTTGCCTAGATTGAAGTGAAACAGCCTCGCCATTTCGGAGCCGTTGGCCGCGCTGATGTCAACGTTGTGTCCGCAATCCGTGCCGCCCGTCACGCTCCAGTTGCAGCCATCGTTGCCGTGGTCGGTGGCGGTGGGGAGTCTCCAATCGTCGAAGCCGAAGACATCGAGGTTGGCCGCCCAGTCTTTCGCTTGCGACCAGTTCGATTGGCTGACGCCACCCTTCGCCCACCAGGTGATGTTCAGCTCACGATCGAAATAGCCGTCTAGCGTGCCGTCGCGATTGAAGTCGCGGGCTTCCAGCCCCTTCAGTAGGTGGCCGGGGCTGGCCGATGGATTGCCTGTGGCATCCACGGTCGCGGCTGCCGCGGCCGTGCAGGACGCCGCCGCAATCAGGGCGAAAAAGACCGAATGGTTCATAACAGCATCTGTTGTCTTGAAATTTGGGTTGGCAGCGGGCAAGAGCGCTGCTGCGCCACCCTGCACCTTCTGCCCGCAGTCCGATCGGCAGTGGCAGGCCATGCACTTAAGATGCGCAAAGTATGCATGTTTAAGGCCGAAGCGTCCACGGCTCGGCCACATGCTGGTTCGGAAAAGTTCAAGTGGTATTGGCAGTGGCCGGCTGCGCAACCTGAGCTGCGCAGGCCCCCTTCGGCCGAGCGTCGCCATGGCTTGAGCTGAACAGGCTCTTTTGCTCGGCGGTGAACGGCTCGGACTTGGCGGCGAACTTCAGCCGTTTGAGGATGGCGTTCTCGTGCGTGATCTTGTCGATGACGGCTTGCTTGCCTCCGCTATTCGGATGGCTTGTTGACCCTAGTCTTCAAGCCGAGGCGTAAGGGGCTTCCTGGGGCTGAAGCATTTCCGCAATGCACCTGAATTCGCCATGGCCCGCCCTATGAAGAGCTCAATGTGCGAGGCGGACAGATGCGGAGACGAAAAGTGCCTAAGTACTTGTTCTTAATGCACATTCCGACTGACTCGAAATCAGGCGTACGGTATCCCCGTACCGAGGGTTCGAATCCCTCCCTCTCCGCCAGATGCCTTGTTCATTCAAGGACTTAAAAGCCCGCCCCGTGCGGGCTTTTCGCTTCTGAGGCAATCGCTTCCGCAATTTCCGCGTCATCGCTTTTGCAACTCTGAATCGCCCCGCGATTCATCGACGCCGCGGGACTGACTTCAGCGCAGCTTGAGCGAATGCTCAGCTACCCGCGTGGCTTCTCGGGCGGTGCAGACAAGCTTGATGGCGCGCTCAGCGGCACCGACGCGAGGTCGAGCGATCGCAGGGCGCTGACAGCGGCTTCCCAACGCCCCTCAGCGCAGAGCCCGCAAAGGCCGGCTTCCTCGTAGGCGCGGAGCGCCGCGTCCACGAGCGCGGTTCGGATTTGTTCAGCTCGATCGTTCATGGACTCTGGCCCATCAAGGCCAACGATCGGACCACAAACATCTCGCTGCCGGAAGGAGGGTTCGCCGCCGGACGCGGCGGCACCCGCCGAGCCGCCACTTTCCATCGAGCAAGTGGTGGCGGGCTCCCACAGCGTGTGGACCGCCCACCGGAATGGTTCGCTCTACCCCCCGACAGGCCTTCGGGACGACAGCCAGCGGAACAAGTCCTTGGCCGCGGCCTTGAGCTGGCCGGCTTCGGAGAGGTCCATCACGTAGTCCCCCGCGGCGCGTACCGGCGTGCCGTGCTCACACAGCCGCCCCTGACGCAGCAGTCCGGCCGCCGCGGTGCGCGTCGTCAGGGCCATGCCGCCGCCAGCTGCCGCCACCTCGAGCATCGTCAAGGCGTCGTCAAACACCGCTTGCGCGCCCGCGGGCACCGGCTGGTGGGAAGGCGAACGCCCTCGCGTCACGTCCTCCAGTTGGGCCAGCCGGAGCTCACGCGGCGTGGCCGCGTGCGTGGCGGAGGCCACCCGGACCAGATGCTCTTCGCAGAGCCGGATGCGCTGGCTGCCGCGGGCAGGGGCGTCGCCGAAATGAATCAGCAGGTCCCACTGCGTCGGGGGCAGGGACTGCGATGTCGCCACGGTGCGGATGTCCACGCTCAGCTGGGGCCGTTCGCCCAGGTAGTCGCGCAGGCGCGGCAGCAGCCAGTCGATGCCGATCGCGGCCGCGGTGGCGATGCGGATCGTCTGGTGCTCCTGCTCGCGCAGCTGCTGCGTCGCCTGTGCGAACGCGATCAGCCCCGCCTGGATGGCATCGACATGTGCCCGCCCCGCGGCGGTCAGGGCGACGCGGCGCCCCGCGCGCTGCAGGAGCGGCTCGCCCGCCCGGCGTTCGAGGCTGGCGATGCGATGGCTGATGGCGGACGGCGTGACGTGCAGCGCCTCGGCCGCCTGCTGCACCGAACCGAGCCGCGCCACCGCTTCGAGCGCCGTCAGTTCGTGCAGCGGAAGGTCTGCACCGGTTTGTCGCGCTGACGCACTCTGCTTCACCCCGGCCCCGCCTTCCCTTCCAATCAGCCACCCATGATCAGCACATCAGGTTTCCAACCCGGCACGGAGCCCCTGGCGATGGGCTTGCCGGCGCCCATGCATTGCCTGCAAGCCTTCGAGGCCCTGGGGCGCAGCGGCAGTCTAGTCATGGCGGCGGGTGAACTGCGGCTCACGCCCTCGGCACTCTCGCAGTCGCTGGCGCTGCTGGAGGACCGACTGGGCATCCAGCTGGTGCGCAGCCTCACCCCGCAGCTGGAGTTGACTGCCGCCGGGGAGCGTTATCTCGGCGCCGTGCAGCGGTTCTTTGCGCAGGTGCGCGATGGGCTGTACGAGCACACGGCGCAGGCCCGTGCACGCTTGCACGTCACCGCGCCGCAGGCCCTGAGCCGGATGTGGCTGGGCCCTCGGCTGGCCGGCTTTCTGGCGCGGCATCCGCGCGTGGATCTGGTGCTGACGGCGACCGACCGCTACGCCTCTCTGGGTGCGGGGGGCGTGGACATCGCCCTGCGCATGGCCGGGCCGGAGGATGGCGAGCGAACGAGCATCCCCTTGTGGTGCGACGACATGGTGGCTGCCGCCTCGCCGCGGCTTGCGGAAGGGACGGAGGGCTGGTCCGCGGCGCGCATCGCCGCCCACCTGCCCCTGATCGACCATCCGGTGGCCAATTGGGCCCAGTGGCTGGCGGGCAGTGCCTCGGGCGGCAGCGCCGGGCGCGTGGTGATGCGCTGCAACGATCTGCACCTGGCCATCGAGGCCGCCGTGCAGTCCATCGGGGTGGCGATCGCGCCCAAGCTGTTGATCGCGGACCGCGTGCGCCGCGGCGAACTGGTGGTCCTCTCCACCCATGTGCTGCGGGCGCGCACCTACCGGGCCGTGATCGCCCAGGGGCAGGAGCAGCGCCCCCCGGTTCATGCCTTTCTGGCCTGGCTGCAGGAACAGCTGCCCGCCCAGAGCTGAGCGGCAGCGGGGCGGACCGCTGCATTGCTCAGGCCAGAAGGCAGGGGCCTTGCGGAACATGGTGGCCCTGGCCCGCAGGCCGTCCAAGGCACCTGAACCCATGCACGCCCCTTCCGCCCGATCCCCAAGTTCCCAACCCTGGGCCCTGCTGCTGTGCGCCGGGCTGGTGCTGGGCATGTCCATGGGTTCCCGCCATGTGCAGGGTCTCTTCATGCTGCCCCTGCTGGGCGAACGGGGCTGGGGGCGCGAAGCCTTCTCGTTCGCGCTGGGCCTGCAGGCCTTGGTGTGGGGGCTGCTGCAGCCGGTCGTCGGGTGGCTGGCTGACCGCTTCGGCACGCGGCGCGTGATCGTGCTGGGCTGCGGGCTGTATGCCCTGGGCTTGGCCATCGAGTCCTGGGCCCCGACGCCGGCGGGGCTCAGTTGGGGCGTGGGTGTGCTGATCGGCCTGGGGCTGACGGCAACGACCTTCTCGGTCGTCTACGGCGGGCTGGCGCGGCGGGTCGAACCCTCGCGCCGGGGTTGGGCGCAGGGCATTGCAGGCGGCATCGGTGGGCTCATCCAATTCGCCCTCGTGCCGCTGGTGCAGGCCGGTATCGGCAGCATGGGTTGGAGCCCCACCTTGCTCGGCATGGCCGCCTGCGCGGCACTGACGGCCGGTACCGCCTGGGTGCTGGATGACCGCCCCCAATTCGGCCCCGAAGCCGGCCACCAGGGCGGCCCTGCGGCCCCCGTGCCTGTGGGCCCGGTATTGCGTCGCGCCTTGGGTCACAGCGGCTTCTGGCTGCTCAACCTGGGCTTTCTGAGCTGCGGGTTCCAGCTGGCCTTTTTGGGCACCCACCTGCCGGCCTACCTGCGCGATGCCGGCATGAGCGCCGCCGATGGCGTGGCGGCGATCGCGCTGATTGCGCTGACCAATGCCTTCGGGGTCTATGCCTGCGGACGCCTGGGGGATCTCTACCGCCGCAAATACCTGCTGGCAGGCCTCTACGGGGTGCGTACGGCCGCGATGTTGGTCTTCTTCCTGCTTCCGCTGAGCGCCGTCAGCCTGTGGATCTTTGCCATCGTGATGGGCGCCACATGGCTGGGTACCGTGCCATTGACCACGGGCGTGCTGGCGGAGATCTTCGGCGTGCGCTACCTGGGCACCCTGTTCGGCTTGGTGTTCCTGGGGCATCAGGCCGGTGGCTTTGCGGGCGCCTGGCTGGGCGGCCTGCTGTTCGATGCCACCGGCTCCTACAGCGGGATGTGGCTCCTGTCGATCGGGCTCGGGCTCGCTTCCATTGCCCTGCATCTGCCCATTCGGGATCGCTCCATTGAGTCCGAGCTCGCGCTCCAGGCCGCCTGAGGCCATGAAGCGTCCACCCGGCCCGAGCCGCAGGGCGGCCTGGCGGATGGTGGCCTGGGCGCTGGCCCTGCTGATGCTGGGCGGCACCTGCCTGGCCTACACGCAGGCGGATCTGCAGCGGGTGTTGGCCAGTGGCTGGGCCTTGTGCGGCCTGTAGCGCCTTTGGGCAGCAAGCATTCAGAAGACCGAGTCGGCCCCTCGCGCCGCCTGCTGCGCCGCCCCGTGCCGATGGAAAGGCCACACCGCCGCCAGGATGAAGGCGAGCGCCAGCAGCGCCCAAGGCGCTTTGATCAAGACCAGCAGCAGCATCAGCCCGAAGACCGGCAGCGTGGCGCCCAGCACCACCGTGGCGAGCAGCGCCTTCACTTCGGCGTGCCCTCGGCCGCAGGCAGTTCGCTGCTTTCAAGCGGCGGGTCCACCCACTCCAAGCCGGGCAGCTCCATGACGTCCAAGCCCGGGATGGCCGGCTCGGTGGGTAATGAATCGACGGGTGCCTTCCCTTCCAGCAGCAGGCGCACCAGGGCGCGGCTCAGGGCGCGCGGTGAATCCGCCAGGGGGGCAAGGTCCTGAGCCTCCGGCTGCGCCTGCAGATCCAGAAGCCAGGCCCGCCCGCGCCGGTGCTGGCGGGCCCAGCGCAACGCAGCCTCGGTGGCTTCGGAGCGGCTCGTCACCGCCACCAAGCGGAGCAGCTTCGCCGAGAAGTCGGCCGGGGTACGGAAGCTCATCAAGGTCTCCTCGCGCTCAAGCCGCCACGCGCTCGCGCGCCGCATGGGCCTGGCAGCCTTGGGCGGGCTCCATCCACAGCACCTTCATGGGCAATTCCCGCAGGCACCACGCCTGCGCGCCGCTGCGCGAGTAGCCGCCGAAGAAGCGGCAGGTTCGGCAGGGGCCGCGCCTGCCGGCCCAGCTGGCGCCTCCGCCGCCATGCCCCGCGGGCGGGTTCAAAGCCAGGCCCAGATGCGGCGCAGCCATGGGGGCAGCTCCTTGCGGGCGGGACGGTAGTGCTGTCTGAACGCATTCATTCCTGGTTCTCCTTTCCGGCCTCGACGTGCGTTCCCTTGCGGTGGGGAACCCCGTCGATCCGCTCCATCAAGACTTCCGCAAACTCGCCAGTGCCCCCGCCGCTCGGTCAGCGCGTACGCCAGGTGCCTGGTGAGTGCTTGCGTGAAACTGTATGGGCATACAGTACTTTAAGTCGGCGCCTCAAGGCAATACCCGGTTCTCCTGGCGGGGCGGCTGCTTGAACCCAGAGTAGGCAGGCACTGGCTCATGGCGAGAGCCACTGGGGTTTCTGTGGGGGCGCCGCAGCCGGGTAGGCCCCTCGGCAAGCGGGTCTCCACGGGAGAACCCCATCCCCCATTTGTCGGATGTCCGCCCCGGGCGTGCGCGGGCAGCATCGGCTCCCTTTGCGGGGCTTGTTAGCGAATGTTGTCCAGGGAGCTCGATACCGGAGACCACCGGCTGTACGCGGTGGCCGTGCCGCGTGCGGGCGGCCAGTACGGGGCGGCGGTGGTGGTGATGCGGCGGCTGCGGGATCGGCGCCTTGTCGAGGTGTTCCGCGAACTGGACCTGGGCCAGGGTTATCGCTGGTCCACCCCTGATGAAGCCCTGCGCTTCGCGCTGCAGCAGGCGCTGGACTGGGTCATCTGCGGGAGCGCCCTGCGCGCTTGAAGCCCGGCGAGGGTCGTGCTTCGGCCCCTGCGGTTCGTCACTCATCGCAAGGGCCGCGCCAGGGCGTCTGGGCTTGGCTATGGTGTCGCCATGCCTCAGACCTTGCCCACGCATGCACAGACCCTGCGCGCCTTCTTCCGCGGGCTGAACCCGCAGCGCGTCACGTTCACGCTGGGCATTTCCTCCCTGCTGGCACTGGTGCTGAGCCCGGTGTTCGTCACGCCCACGCCGGTGCTGGTGGGCCGCTCGATGGTCATCGGCCTGCTGGCGCTGCTCACCTTCGTCGGCCTGGAATGCTGGCCGCGGCGCCTGCCGCGCTGGCTGGCGCGCTGGTTGCTGCAGCTGGTGGGCGTGGCGCTGGCCGTGCCGCTGGGCACCCTGGTGGTCTACATGGTGGCGGTGGGGGGCAACTTCGCGGCCTTCTGGCAGAGCGAGGCCCGGATGATGGGCTTTCTGTACACCGCCGCCTCCGGCCTGGTGCTGGGCCCGCTGGTGGCCATGGCGGCGCTCTACCGCCAGCGCGATGCCGAGGCGCGCAGCCAGGCCCTGGGCTTCGAGCTGGAGCGCTCCGAACTGGAGCGCCGCGCGCTGGACGCCCGCCTGCGCCTGCTGCATGCGCAGATCGAGCCGCACTTCCTCTTCAACACCCTGGCCAATGTGCGCGCCCTGGTGGATGCCGGCTCGCCCAAGGCCTCGGCCGTGCTGTCCAGCCTGATCGCCTACCTGCGCGCCGCCGTGCCGCGCCTGAACGATGAAGCCAGCAACCTGGGCCAAGAGATCCAGCTGGTGCGCGCCTACCTGGAACTGATGCACCTGCGCATGCCCGACCGCCTGGCCTACGCGCTCGACGTGGCGCCCGCCGCCGAGCGGCTGATCTGCCCGCCGATGACGGTGCTCACGCTGGTGGAGAACGCCATCCGCCATGGCATCGACCCGAGCGAGGAGGGCGGCCGCATCGACGTGACGGTGCAGCTGGAAGGCGAGGGCGCGGCGCAGCGCTGCCGCGTGCAGGTGCGCGACACCGGCGTCGGCCTGCGCCAGGGCGGCAGCCCGGGCCTCGGGCTGGCGAACCTGCGCGAACGCCTGCAGCTCAGCCTGGGGGCGCAGGCCCAGTTGCACCTCAGCGAAGTGCAGCCCCATGGCGTGTGCGCCGAACTCATCCTGCCCATTCAGAAGCCATGAACCCGATCACCGCCCTGATTGCCGACGACGAACCCCTGCTGCGCGAGGCCCTGCGCGGCATGCTGGCCAAGGCCTGGCCGGAGCTGCAGGTCGTGGCGGAGGCGCGCAACGGCCGCGAGGCCGTCGAGCTCTTCGAAGCCCACCGCCCGCGCATCTGTTTTCTGGACGTGCACATGCCCGGCGTGAACGGCGTCGAGGCCGCACGCGCCATTCGCGCGGCGGATCGCAGCGCCATCCTGGTCTTCGTCACCGCCTTTGATCAATACGCCGTCGCCGCCTTCGACCAGGGCGCGCTGGACTACGTCGTCAAGCCGGTGGAGCCGGCCCGCCTGGCCGAGACCGTGCAGCGCCTGCAGGAGCGCCTGCAGACCCCGGCCGCGGCCGAGCCTGCCCCGAACGCCGAAGCCTTGCTGGCGCAGATCGCCGCCCATCTGCAGCGCGGCGGTAGCCCGCAGCCCTATCTGCAGTGGATCAAGGCCTCGGTGGGCCAGATGCTGAAACTGATCCCGGTGGACGAGATCAGCTTCCTGCGCAGCGACGAGAAGTACACCCTGGTGGTCTGGACCGAGGGCGAGGCCCTGATCCGCACCCCGCTCAAGGAGCTGATCGACCAGCTCGACCCCGAGCAGTTCCAGCAGGTGCACCGCTCGGTGGTGGTGAATCTGCGCGCCATCGCCCATGTCACCCGCGGGCCGAACGAGACCGCCGACATCCACCTGAAGAACCGGCCCGAGGTGCTGCCCGTCAGCCGCAGCTACCTGCACTTGTTCAAGCAGATGTAAGACCCGCCAAAACAAAGGGCCCGCGCTGCGGGCCCTTCTGCTTTGAGGCGACTCAGATCGCTTCGGTACGGCGCAGCAGCCACCCACGCGCCGCGCCCTGCACGCGCGGCAGCAGCCGCTCGCGCACCGTGGCGTGGTAGCGGTTCAGCCAGTCGATCTCGTCGGCACGCAGCAGGCTGCGCTCGATCGGGCGGGTGTCGATGGGGCAGAGCGTCAGCGTCTCGAAGGCGAGCATGGGGCCGAAGGCGTTGTTCTCGGCCGTGGCGTGCTCGACGTTCAGCACCAGGTTCTCGATGCGCACGCCCCATTGGCCAGGTCGATACAGGCCGGGTTCGATCGAGGTGATCATGCCGGCCTCCATCGCCATCGTCGGCTCGGGGATGGCCTTGGAGATGTTCTGCGGGCCCTCGTGCACGCACAGGTAGTAGCCCACGCCGTGGCCGGTGCCGTGGCCGAAGTCCAGGCCGGCTTCCCACAGCGGCGCGCGGGCAATTGCGTCCAGCATCGGGCCCAGGGTGCCGCGCGGGAACACGGTGCGCGACAGCGCAATCGTGCCGCGCAGCACGCGGGTGTAGTCGGCCTTCTGCTGGGCGTTCACTTCGCCGAGCGCCCAGACGCGCGTGATGTCGGTGGTGCCGCCGCCGTACTGGCCGCCGGAGTCGATCAGCAGCAGGCCGTTCGTGCCCAGCGGGCTGAAGCTCTCGGGCGTGGCGCGGTAATGCGGCAGGGCGCCATTGGCCTGCCAGCCGGCGATGGTCGAGAAGCTCAGGCCCTTGAAGCCCGGCTGGCGCGCGCGCGCCGCGCTCAGGCGCTCGTCCACGGTCAGCTCGGTCCAGGCCTCGCCGGCGGCCAGCGCGGCCTCGAACTCGGCGTA
Organism: Inhella proteolytica; assembly: GCF_016093275.1. Taxonomy (GTDB): domain Bacteria; phylum Pseudomonadota; class Gammaproteobacteria; order Burkholderiales; family Burkholderiaceae_C; genus Inhella; species Inhella proteolytica. Next base: position 8,213 of record NZ_JAEDAK010000014.1, on the reverse strand, counting down.
GAACTCGCACATCGCCGCGCCGTCGCGCACCATGGCTTCGCGCACGCGCTCGGCTTCCAGCGCGGCCTTGCGGCTCTTGGCCAGGGTGCTGGGGTTGATGGCCTCGCGCACCTTCACGCCCGCGGGCAGGGCCTGGCGCAGGCCCCAGGTCACGCGCTTGGGGTCCAGCAGCACGGTGCTGCCAGCCGGCACGCGGGCCAACGCGTCCAGGGTCTGGTCGTAGGGGCGCAGTTGCACGCCGTCAGCGACCAGCGCTTGCTGCAGGGCGGCGTCGATCTTGCCGGGCGCCACGAAGAGCTCGGCCTTGTCCGCGCCCACCAGCAAGTGGCCCACGAACACCGGGTTGTAGGAGACATCCGCGCCGCGCAGGTTCAGCAGCCAGGCCAGATCGTCCAGGGTGGAAATCAAATGGTGGCTGCACTGCGCCTGCGCCATGGCGGTGCGCAGGTCGGCCAGCTTGTCGGCGCGGCGGCGGGCCACCAGCTCGGGGGCCAGCTCGTGCACCGGCTGCGGCGGCAGGCCGGGGCGCTCGGGCCAGATGCGTTCCAGCAGGTCCTGGCCGCCGTCCAGCACGATGCCGGCCGCGCCCAGCGCCGCCTGCAGCGCATGGGCAAAACCCAGGCCCAGCACCTGGGCGTCCACCGCCACGCGCTGGCCGCTCTTCAGATGGCCCACCAGCCAGTCGACCACATGGCCGGGCGCGGCCGTGGGCACGCGCACCAGCTCAATGCCCGAGCCCTTCAGCTCGGCCTCGGCCTGCACCCAGTAGCGGCTGTCGGCGAACAGCACCGCGCCGTCCAGCGTCACCACCAGCGTGGCCACCGAGCCCGTGAAGCCGCTTAAGAACTCGCGGCCCTGCCAGCGCGCGGGCAGGTACTCGCTCAGGTGCGGGTCGGCGGAAGGCACCAGCAGCGCGTGGCTGCCGGCGGCTTGCAGCGCCTCGCGAACGGAGGCCAGGCGTTGGGGAATGGGGTGAGCGCGGGTGTCCATGGGGCGGGCAGGGCGGTGGGAAGCAGAGCCCGCGATTGTCGGCCGCCTTACAACTCCGTGCGCAGTGCCCAAAGTTCAGGGAACAGCACCACGTCCAACATCTTGCGCAGATAGCCCACGCCCGAGGTGCCACCGGTGCCGCGCTTGAAGCCGATCACGCGCTCCACGGTGGTGACGTGGCGGAAGCGCCAGAGCCGGAAGGCGTCTTCCAGGTCCACGAACTCCTCGGCCATCTGGTACAGGTCCCAGTGCTGCGTGGGCTCGCGGTACACCTGCAGCCAGCCGGCCTTCACGGCATCGCTGGCGGCATAGGGCTGGGTCCAGTCGCGCTCCAGCACCTCGGGCGGCAGGGCAATGCCGCGGCGCGCCATCAGGCGCAGGGCTTCGTCGTAGAGCGAGGGCGATTCAAACGCCGCCTGCACCGCGGCCAGGCGCTGCGGGTGGTGGGCGTGCGGCTTCAGCATGGCCGCGTTCTTGTTGCCGAGCATGAACTCGATCTGCCGGTACTGGTGGCTCTGGAAGCCGCTGCTCGGGCCCAGGTAGGGCCGGATGGCGCTGTACTCGGTCGGCGTCATGGTGGAGAGCACGTCCCAGGCATGCACCAGCTGTTCAAAGATGCGGCTCACCCGCGCCAGCATCTTGAAGGCTTCGGGCAGGCGGTCTTCGGCCACGCAGCGGGTGGCGGCGTGCAGCTCGTGCAGGGCCAGCTTCATCCAGAGCTCGCTGGTCTGGTGCTGCACGATGAACAGCATCTCGTCGTGCGCGGGCGAAAGCGGCTTCTGCGCGTTCAGCACCAGGTCCAGGCCGAGGTAGTCGCCGTAGCTCATGTCCTTGGAAAAGTCGAGCTGGGCGCGCTCATCGCGCACGATGTCTTCGGGCTTGCTCATCAGGTCACCTTGTTCTTTTTCTGGAATTCAGGGGCACGCCAGGCCTCGCGGGCCAGCACGTCGGCCAGCTGGGTCACGGCGTCGTGCACGTCCACGAAGCGCGTGTACAGCGGCGTGAACCCGAAGCGCAGCAGATGCGGCTCGGCGTCCAAGCGGGCGGGGTCGCCGGCGCGGTAGTCGCCCACCACGCCGCGGGCAATCAGGGCCTGCATCACGGCGTAGGCGGCGTCTTCCAGCGGCGCATTCAGTGCCAGCGAAACCTGGCTGCCGCGGAAGGCATGCTCGCGCGGCGTCACGATGCGCGCCTGCGGCACGCGCGCCTCCACCTCGGCCATGAAGGCGTCCGTCAGCGCCAGCGATTTGCGCCGCAGCGCCGCCATGCCGCCCAGGGCCTGCGCCTGCTCGAACACCGCCAGCCCGCATTCCAAGGCGGCCAGGCTCAGCACCACCGGGGTGCCGCACTGGTACTGCTGGATGCCCACCGCCGGCCGGTAGTTGGGCGTGAAGGCGAAGGGGCTTTCATGCCCCAGCCAGCCCATCAGCGGCTGAAAGCTCTGGCCCAGGTGGCGCGGGTGCACCCACACGAAGGCCGGCGCGCCGGGGCCGCCGTTCAGGTACTTGTAGCCGCAGCCCACCGCGAAGTCGGCCGCCGCGCCCAGCAGGTCCACCGGCACGGCGCCGGCGCTGTGCGCCAGGTCCCAGACGGTGAGCGCGCCGGCCTGCTGGGCCCAGCGGGTCAGCAGGGCCATGTCGTGCATGCGGCCGGTGCGGTAGTGCACATGGGTGAGCATCAGCACCGCACAGTGCTCGTCCAGCAGGGCGGGGATCTCGTCGGGCGAATCCACCAGCACCAGCTCGCCGCCATGGGCGCGCACCACCGAGTCGGCGATGTACAGATCGGTGGGGAAGTTGCTGCGCTCGCTCACCACCTTCTTGCGCTGGCCCTGCTGCAGCGACAGCGCGGCGTGCAGCACCTTGTAGAGGTTGATGGAGGTCGAATCCGCCACCAGCACCTCGCCGCTGCGCGCACCGATCAGCGGGGCCAGGCGGTCGCCCAGGCGGCGCGGCGCGTCGATCCAGCCGGCCTTGTTCCAGCTCTCGATCAGGTCCGTGCCCCATTCCTGCTCGATGGCGCGGCGCACGCGCTCGGGCGTGGCCTTGGGCTGCGCGCCGAGGGAATTGCCGTCCAGATAAATCTTGCCCTCGGGCAGGGCGAACTGCTCGCGCAGCGGGGCCAGCGGGTCTTGCGCATCGCTGCGCAGTGCGTCGTCTCTTGTCATGCCGCGCGAAGGGCCGTTCCCGAGGGCGGCAGCGCCCCCTTGGGGGGTGGCGAACGTAGTGAGACTGGGGGTGGTCATGTCAGGCTCCGAAGGATGGCGCGCACGGGCGAGGCACAGGCCCCGACCCAGCGCAGCGGCAAGGCAATCAGCTCGTAGTCCCCTTCCGGGACTTCGTCGAGCACCAGGTTTTCCAGCACGCGCAGATCATGCGCGCGCAGTTGCTGGTGCGCATCCAGGGTCTTGCTGGAGGCCGGGTCCACCGAAGCCGTGTCGATGCCCACCAGCCGCACCCCGCGCTCGGCCAGCCAGGCCAGGGTTTCGGGCGCATAGGCCGTGAAGTCCTCGCGCCAGACCGTGTCGGCCTTTTGCGCCGTGCGCACCAGCACGCGCGGCGGCAGCTCGGCCGCCGCATGCGCCAGGTGCTGCGGCAGGATCAGCGGCCCGCAGTCGATGGCATGGATCACGCGGCAGCGGCCCAGGTAGGGGTCCAGGGCCACGGCGTCGATGGCGGCGCCTTCATCGGCGTAATGCAGCGGCGCGTCGGCATGCGCGCCCACATGCGGGCTGGTGCTCACCGCGCTCAGGTTCACCGGGCACTGCGGCCCGATGCGCGCCGTCCACTGCAGCTGGAAGGGCGCGTCGCCCGGAAAGATCGGCGCCGTGGGGCTCACCGGTGGGGAGAGGTCCCACAGGCGGCGGGAAGAGGGTGGGGGTTTCGACATGGGCGCGCACCTTAGCGAGGAGGGCGGGGGCGTGGTGTCGGTTATTTCATACAGGCGCGGCGGGAGCAAGCGTCTGACCTGGATGCGGGGGTCGGGGTTAGACCGCGCCGCGTGCCCGCAGGGTGGGCCGTATAAACCGGTCTGCTCCAAGACGCCCGCCAAGTGGCGCCACGGGGCCCGCCAGAGGGGAGGTGGCCTGGGTGAGGTTCCCGTTGAATCCACTCCCCTCAGCGTGATGGCCTGATTCAGGTCCTCTCCCCGCCACGAACACCCTCACACGCCCATGCAGCTCAGCACCGAGCAGATGCAGCAGATGAAGCGGAACCTGGTTCACAGCCAGGCCCGCCAGTGGACCGCCCGCGTGGACGCAGCCCTGTTGCCCGCGCAGCGCGGCGAGCCGCTGGCCCGCCTGGGCGCGCTGCAGCAGCTGGTGTCGGAAGGCCTGGCGCCGAACGAAACACTGGCCGCGCGCGACGTGCAGCAAGCCGCTCAGTGGCTGCAGATGGGCCTGGAGGCCGGCGCCCCCTGGCGCGACACCCGGGCCGCCGCGCTTCTGAACGCCGCCGCCGCGCTGGGCGCGCTGTGGTTCGTGGATGGACGCCTGTTGCCCGGAGCACGGCAGCTGCCGCTTCAGCCCACGCTGCCGGTCACCATGGCCCAGCTGCTGGCGCAGGAGCAGGGCTTGCGCTTCAAGCAGGCGGCGATGCGCGAACGCGAGCTGCGCGCCGGCCTGCACCTGGCGTGGCAGCGCGCCCTGGCGCAAGAGCTGGGCGACGCCGCGCTGCTGGAGCTGGCGCGCACCGCCTTCGCCCCCCATGCCGAGCCCCGAGACGACGCCCCCGAGCCCGAGTTCGAGGACGAGGCCTTGCCCCTCTCGCCCGACGCCCAGGCCTTCCTGAGCCACGAACAGCGGCTGGCGCAAATGGCGGGCCTGGAGGGCAGCCCCGTGGCCCGCCTGTGCCTGGCGGGTGATCTGCTGCTGGGCCTGGGCCGCTGCGTGCGCCTGGCCACCACGCTGCCGCCCGATTCACGTGAACCGCTTCTGAAGGAGGCCATCCATGCCGCCGCCGGTTTCCAGCGCTGATCAAAGCGCCAGCCTGTTTGCCGCCGACGAGGACAACCTCGACGCGCTGCTGGCCGAAGACGTGCTGAACGGCACTGCCGAGCCCTGCCCGCTGGTCAGCTCGATCGTCGCCGTGGGCTTTGCCGACCAGGCGACGCAAAACGCCCTGTTCGGCGCCACGCGCAAGCAATACGTGAACCTCACGCGCGCCGAGATTCGCCAGGCCGACAGCGAGATCACCTCCGACAACCAGATCGGCAACTCCCCGCCCATCTTTGTGCAGGTGACCCCCGCGCGCGCCACCACCGTGCGGGTGAAGCTCACGCGCACCCTCACGCGCGGCGGCTTTCCGGCCGGCAGCTCCACCCTTTCGGCGCGCGAGCGCGGCCTCGGGCACCTGCAGTACGCCCGCTCCGCCCGGGAATACAGCACCAACGAGAACGGCGAGCTGCTGATCGAACCCGGCCTGCCCATTTCGGCCCTGGGCGGTGGCGAATACCGCGTCGAGGCCGCTCTGCCCGGGCAGGGCTTCGTGCCCGGCTCCAACGCCGTGAAGGTGATGCGCCGCGTCTACCTGCGGCCGGTGGTGCGCTACGCCAGCGGCCGCGCCGCCGCGCTGGCCGCCATGAACGCCATCCGCAGCACGCTCACCCGGCTGGGCATCGAGGTCAAGGTGGTGCAGCGCTCCAGCGGCTCCGAGCTGGGCGTGGTGGAAGAGAACAACCTGGCCGAAGGGCTGGACGACATCGGCCGCCGCGCCCTGCGCTCCAGCACCGCCCATGTGCGCGAGCTTCGCCCGCATAGCGTGGCGGTGATCGTGGGCGAGTTCGTCAGCGACCCCATCGCCCTGGAAGCCTTCCGGGTGGACGTGCCCCGCGATGGCACGGGCAACTTCCCGGCCAGCGTCACCGTCACCCTGGCCAAGGCCGGCTCGCAGTACGTGTTTGTGCCGCTGAACGACGGCAGCGCCTTCGGCAGCTGCACGGTGCGGGGCGGCGGGCGCACCGAGCGGCCCGCCGCGGCCGCCGTGGGCGGCCGCAACGCCTTCAGCCAGCAACTCACTGTGGACCTGACCGGCGTGCGCGGCAACTTTGCGGCGGCGGTGGCCACGCTGCGGGTCACGCTGAACGTCAAGGCCATCCGCGGCTGGGCGGTGGGCTGGGCCTACAACGCGCACCCGGTCATCTACCTCAACATGCGCGACCCCAACACCGACGCCATCCTCACCGCGGCCGCCGCCGAGGCGTTGATGGTCCACGAGCTCGGCCACAAGCTGCACCTCACCGCCCCCGGTGTGGGCGGCCAGCCCGACCAGCAGGCCCACCACTACCCCAGCTTCAATGCGGCCAATGGCGTTTCCCACACCGGGCCGCACTGTTCCGTGGGCGTGGCCGCCGGCACCGACCTGTGGACCGACGCGGCCCACAACGCCGCCACCTGCACCATGTGGGGTTCGCTCAAGACCATCACCACCTTCTGCAACGAATGCAAGACCACCCTGCGCAAGGTCGATCTCAGCGGCGGCTTCTAACCGCTGGCCTCGCCATCGCCCTGGCGGCTGCACTGCTGCCGGTGGCTGCCGCAGGGCCCCAAGCGCCCCGTTCCAAGGAGAAACCCGTGTCCCCCTTCCTGACCCTGAACCCGCTGGACGAGGAGCGTTTCCCGGAGCTGGAGCGCGAGCCCGGTGTGTACGGGGTCGAAACCTGGCTGCTGCGCCCGGGCGCCGATGCGCGCGTGCCCGTGCCCCCGGCGTCGGCCGCCGCGCTCTTGGTCAGCTACACCCTGCTGCTGCGCAATGCACCCTTCGGCACCCGCTGGCAGATGGAAGCCGTGGGCCCGGGGCCCGACGGCAAGGAACGCCGCCTGGCCTGGGAACTGGCGCCGCCGCCGGTGAAGGGCGACAACGTGCAGACGATCACCCCCAACCCCAATCTGCGGCCCGACCCCGGCAGCGTGGACCGCGGCGTGTTCTGGGTGGATTTGGGGCCTTTGCTGAAGGCGCAGGCCTTGCGGCCGGGGGATCAGCTGAAGCTGCATTACGGCAATGCGAGCACCGCGCTGGCCTTGCCGGCGGCGCTGCGCTGACACGTCGCTCGCTGCACGCCGTTCATTGCCGCGCTAAAGGCGCGTCGCCCGGAAGGTCGGTCCGCTGGAGCTCACGGACGGGTTGGGTGGGCGGCGGGTGTGCTTCGGTCGGGGTTGGCCCGCGCGGCTTGCCTGCGGGGCGGGTCGTATAAACACGGCCTGCTCCAAGGTGCCCGGCAAGAGGTGCCCCGGAGCCCAGCCATGAGGGAGGTGGCCTTATGAGCACGCAGAGCTTTCAATCATGCGCGGGTGGCCGTAGGGCCAGTCAGCCACACCTCGCATGCGGAGCGGGCTTGACCCATGCGGGCGCGCTGTTCGGAAGTTGGCTCGGCGCGGTAACTGCGCAGCTGTCGCGATAGATATATGTATGGGCTTCTGTTGTGAGACCCATTCAACATATAGGCCTCACTCTGCCGCCCCTTAAAATTGGTAATTAGGGCTCGATAATGGACGCAATTGTGAAGTTCGGAAGCGACATTAGTTCTTGGTACTGGTGGTTGTCCGTAGTGTTTGTCGGGATCGCAATCAATCTGGCAAGCTCGTATGTCAAGCCGCCCATGGATAGATGGATTGAAAGGCGCTCTGACCGTCGAAGGGTCGCGCGAGAAGCTCGCGATAAGGTTTTTGGTGCCAAGGTTGCAAGAATTTCCGTCGATCCTACTTTGTTGATATTGGCGGGTCAGGAGGCGGCTCAATGCGAGATACGAAGCCAATTGACATTCATTCTTGTTGGTGTCAATCTCATTCTTTTGTTTATCGTCACGTCACTGCCGGAGCCTCGGAGTGGGGTGATTGTCTTCCTTATTTATAGCTTGGTCGTGATTTTGCCTGTTCAACTGATGATTCTTATGAAAGAGCTGAAGGATGAGGCGAACTTGGTTGAGCTCTATCGCGCCGCGCGCGAAAGATTCAATAATAGGAATTAATCTTCTATTGTGGCGGCTTGCGGCGGTTTTGCTGGTTGATCCTTTGAATAAAGGCGTTCGATCCAGTTGCCTTCCGCGCCTCGTGCCGAAACAGTCAAAAGGGAAGTTATGACAACGAGCGCTGAAGTTCGTTGGGGTCAGATACCGTCTTGAATTGCAAGCCCCGGCATCGCGATTTGAGGGTTGAACGGCTGGCCTGAGCGCAGCACGCCGTAAATCAGCATCGCCAGCTTGTGCATGCAAGCGCCGACGACGGCCTT
>NZ_JAEDAK010000013.1 GCF_016093275.1 Inhella proteolytica | reverse complement strand
TGCAGGGCAAACACGTTCTTCGCCAGGTCGATGCCGACGCACACAATGGCCATGGACTTCCCCTTTCGAGTCAGTTGATGAGATTTCGCAACCCCATCGTGGCACTCGTTGCCGTTTCCCGCTTATTACGGGCCGCTCGGGACGGGGAAGTCCCTTTCATTCGTTAGGCGTCACATGCCCCTTAGTCGAACCCTAGTAGCACTGCTCCTCGCACTGCCGCTTGGCGTCAGCGCAACTGCACAGTTTCCCGATCAATTGCTCCTTAACGGAGAAAAGGTTGCGATCTTCTCCGAGCCACTCTCTGAGTATCTCCGGGAGCGAACCGAAGCTCGTGAGAAACTGAAAGCGTTCATTAGTAAAACGAGGTGTTCCGCCTCTTGGAGAGGTTATGTAGCATTTTGGGAGATTCGAGACAACAGACTGGTTTTGCTTAGGATAGTCTCAAGCCCATGCGACAAGGAGCCGAGAGAATTACCATTGAATAGTTTGTTTTTGAACGCCAATGGCGAAGTCTTTGCATCCTGGTTTACTGGGAGGCTGTTAGTCCCCCGGGGCGAACAAACTCGGTACGTCCATATGGGATACGAGTCAGAGTATGAGCGCTATCTTCTTGTGACCGTAAATGAGGGTGTTGTGACGGAGCAGATTGAAACTACAGATCGCCCAAGGTGAAGCCTAGCATGTCGCTCAACCGGACCCGCGACGGCATGCCGCCGTCGGGCCTCATTTCATTCTGGCCCTGCGGCGTCATGCCGCTGCGGGCAGGTTAGCTCCGACGTTAGCCGGAGCCGGTTTCCTGCTCCCTTGAATTCAACAGAATCACCCCGAACAGGTCCAACCTTTGCACATCAACGACGTGCCGGCCACGCGGCGGGAAAAGGGGTTCGGGTGCTCTCCGGTTGGACGGCTTGATCGGTCGACTCGGTGGCGCTCAGCTCGGTCGCTTGAAGGCCTCGCCTCGGGCCAGCACTGCCTAGGCAAGATGAGAGTTTTTGCAACCCCATCGTGGCACTTTGATGCCAGTCGAGTTCGAACGACGCCATTCCCAACGGCTCTCGGGTGTCTAGGAAACCCGGGTCGATTCAGGACGCGAGGAAGCCCCTTTCATTCGTTAGGTTGCTTATTCCATGAACGCACTGTCGAGCGAGTTCACCCAGTTCTTGCGGGCTGCCAAGGCAGCCACATACGCAGGGCAAGGCGATGAAGCCTCTGTCACCCCTGCGCTTCAGGACTCCAAGCAGCTTGAGCACCGGGCCGGAGCCTTTCTCTATCGGGACATCTACGTTGGTCTGGTTCAGTTTGTCGGGCAGGAAATCGTCTATCTCAACAACCGCGCCATTTGGTCCATGAGCTACAGCGGTGGTTTGATTGGCAAAGAACAGTCGGCCTCCTTCAAGCCGGTTTATGCATTTCTACGGCAAGCACTGCTGAGTGCCCCGCCTGAGTTTCCGGTCCGTGGCCCCGCTTCACTGCAAGCCGAGCAAATGCTCTACACCTGCACAACCGAAGGTTCTCTCGAAGGGTTTCATGGTGTAGAGCGCATCACGCAAAGCGGCTCGCTTGTGTACGAGCTTCGGTTCAATGGAGGTTCGCTCGCTTGAGCCAGCAACCCGTCTACAGGGACTTCCCCACTGATCAAGCGCCAGGTGGGTTTCCTTTCAAAGCGGTATTCGGCTGCCTTTTCAGTTCCGGACGGACATTCAGCGAGTCGGCAGCGCGGGCACATTCAGACTGCAAATCTGCAGACGGCCTTGTTGTGTCGGAGTTTCATTCGAGTGATTCCGCACGGACCCTTTACGAACCGCTCGGCGGGGCTCCATTCACTCGTCGTGGCGCCATGGGCTGCCACAGAAGGGTTATCGAGCTGTCCCAGCGCCGGTCTGCCTGGCAGGCCGCGCTGGGCCGGCGGCCCAGCCCTTCGCCAGGCACCGTCAGTCCCCGGACTGCCGGAGTCCGGGCCCAGCCTGTGTTTGCAGTTGCGCGAACAGACTGAGTCTGGGAAGTTGGGTTTGCCGGGTTGGCGGGCTTCGTCAGGCCGGCTGGAAGCTGACGTAGCCTGGATCAAACGCCCGCCCTCGCGCCAGCATCGCCCACAGGATGCGCGCATGGTTGTTGGCCAGCGCCACCACCGCCTTTTGCCAGCCCCCCTACCCGCTTCAACTCATGCACATCTTGACCATCTCCGGCAGCCTTCGCGCCGACTCCATCAATTCGGCGCTGTGCCGGGTGGCCTGCTCACTGGCCCCGGCGCCGCTGCGCGTGACGGTGTACGCGGGGCTGGGCAGCCTGCCGCTGTTCAACCCGGATCTGGAGTCGCAGCCGCCCGCGGCCGTGGGCGCGCTGCGGGCTGCGGTGGCACAGGCGGATGCCCTGTTCATCGCCAGCCCGGAGTACGCGCATGGCATTTCCGGGCCGATGAAGAACGCACTCGACTGGCTGGTCAGCTTCGAGGGCAGCGTGGCCAAGCCGGTGGCGCTGGTGAACACCTCCCCCCGGGCCCACCACGCCTACGCGGCGCTGGGCGAGGTGCTGCGGACGATGTCCATGGTGCAGGTCACCGAGGCCTCGGTGACCCTGCCGCTGCTGGGCACCTGCACCACTGAAGCGGCGATGCGCCGCTCGGACGCGGTGTGCCATGCGGTGCGGGCCAGCCTGGAGGCGCTGGCACGGTATGCCGCGGGCGGTGGTGCCGGCGGGCCCTGCTTTGCGCTGAGCTGAGCCCGGGCCTCAGCCGGCCAGCCGCCGCGCCAGCAGCGGCCCGCCGTCTTCGATGCGGCAGTGCCGCCAGTCGGCGAAGCCGGCCCGCTGCAGGGCTGCGTGCCAGGGCTCCAGCGCGCTGGCGCAGCGGCCCAGCGCGGCCTGCGCGGCGGGCGCGAGGAAGGCGGCGTGGATGAGCTGGCGCGGCAGCATGGCGCCCAGGTGGGTGCTGAGCGCGGGGCCGAAGCGTTCGGCCAGTTGCGCGGGCTCGGGGGGCGGGCTGGGCAGGAAGTGGCGCACCAGGCCGTCCCAGAAGGGGCTGCGGCCCTGGGCGTCGCGCCAGCCGGGCAGCTCCACCAGCACCCATTCGGCGGGATGGGGGGCGGAGCGGGCCAGGCCCTGCAGCTGGGCCAGGGCCTCGTGCAGCAAGGCGTCCAGCACTGGGGCGGCGGCATCCGGATCCAGTTCGGGTGCCAGGTAGAGGCCGCTGAGCTCGGCCTCGCCGGTGGCGTCGTGCCCGAGCTGCAGCGTGGTCTGCACCTGGTGCAGGCCGAGCTCGGGCGCGGCGTGCACCACGCGGCCGAGGTGGAAGCTGTAGCGCGCGCGGCTGTGGCCCAGGGCGGCTTGCAGGTGCAGGGCCGCCAGCAGGGCGCCGCCGGGTGCGCGCGCGCAGAGCCAGTGGCCGCCGTCTTCCTGCGCGCAGGGGGCGCCGGCGGGGCGGGTGTCGCAGCGTTCGATCGTCATGCCAGGGCCTCCAGGTTCAGCGGGGTGGCCAGGGCGTCGGGGTTGGGGGGCACGGCGCCGGGGGCGAGCAGCTGGGCACGGAAGCCTTCACGGGTGCGGGTGCAGGCGATGCAGGCCTGGCCGGCCAGTTCGCCCACCGGGCGCGCGGCGCGCACGCTGCGCAGGGCTTGCAGGCGGCCTTCGGCGGTGGGGCCGCCGTCAAAGATGTCGATGTAGCTCTCGGCGTCGAAGCCTTCGCTGAGCAGGATGTCGAAGGGCAGTTCGCCGTCCGGGTGCAGCTGGCCGATGGCGCGTTGCGCCGCTTCGGGCAGCAGGGGCACGTAGATGGGGGACTGGGGCATCAGGTCGGCAATGAAGGCCTTGCTGCGGCCGCCGGCCACGGCCTCGGCCTGGGGGTAGTCCATGTCGAAGAAGCGCCGGCCCACGGCGTCCCAAAACGGGCTGTGGCCTTGGGCGTCCAGCAGGCCGGGGAACTCGGCCACGATGCGGTCGGAAAAGCGCGCGGCGTGCAGCTGCAGGAACAGCAGGCGGGCGCGCGAGAGCAGCTGCGCGGCCTCCAGCGGGGCCTGGGGGGCGATGTAGAAGGAGGTGAGCAGCGTGGCGCCAGTGAGGTCGTGGCAGAGGTGCAGGGTGTGGGTGCGCTGGGTCAGGCCCAGGGCGGCACTGGTGGCGACGACGAATTCGTTGCGGTAGCTGTAGAAGCGCGAGCCGTAGCCGGCGCGGGCGGCGATGCCCGAGCAGCCGAGCAGCCGGCCCTGCTGCTCCAGCACGAAGAGGTAGCTTTCCTCGCCGCTGACGTCGTCGTCGGCGGTGGCGAAGGCCTGCAGCGAGCGTTCGATGCGCTGGGCGAGCAGCTGGCGGTCGTTGCGCAGCGAGCCGATGCCGGGCGAGACGCCGGCGGCCAGGCCCTGCAGGGCGTCCAGATCGGGCTCGGCCACGGGGCGGAGCTGGAAGTCGGAGGGGTTCATGCAGTTTGGCGCGCGTCGCGCGCAAGTGTGCCGCCGCTGGTTTCAGGGGTGCGCTGGCCACGCAGGCCGGCCAGCTCGCGGGCGCGCTCTTCGCGCGGGGTGCAGCCAAAGGCGGCCTTGTAGGCGTTGGAAAAGTGCGGGCCGCTGGTGAAGCCGCAGGCCAGGCCCACCTGCAGGATGGACTGACCGGTGCGCTGCAGCAGCTCGCGGCTGCGCTGCAGGCGCAGCTCCAGGTAGTGGCGGCTGGGCAGGCTGTCCAGGTGCTGCTTGAACAGGCGCTCCAGCTGGCGGCGCGAGAGGCCCACCAGGCGGGCCACTTCGTCGGTGGGCAGGGGTTCGGCCAGGTTGGCCTGCATCAGCGCCAGGGCCTCGGCCAGCTTCGGGGGCATGAGGGCGTGGCCGGCGGTTTCCCCCAGCACGCGTTCGTCGCGCGCGCGCAGCGCCGAAAGGCCCAGGCGGGCGGCGAGCTGGCGCGCCAGGGGCTCGCCGTGTTCGCGCGCCAGCAGGGCCAAGAGCAGGTCCGGCACGGCCAGGGGGCGCGAGCAGCTGGCCACCTGGGGCTGGCCGGGGCTGGCGTCCAGTTCCCACAGGCCGGGGCTCCAGATGACGCCGGGGTGCTGGCGCTGCAGGTGCTCGCGCAGCCACTCGATGCTGCAGGCACGCCGCCCTTCCAGCAGGCCGGCACTGGCCAGCCAGAGCGCGCCGCCTTCCAGCCCGCCCAACAGGGCCTGGCGCGCGGCCAGAGCCTGCAGCTGGCCGGGCAAGGCGGCCAGGGCCTCGCTGTCCACCATGGAGCGCCAGGGGGCGACGAGCCAGAACTGGTCCCAGGGGCGCTCCAGCAGGGGCTGGCCCAGGGCCAGCAGGTGCACGCGGTAGCGCGGCGTGTCCAGCAGGGCGTTGGCGCCCTCCAGCAGCTCGGCCACCGCCTGCGCAGCCAGGCGCGAGGCGCCGGGCAGCAGGCAGACGGCGACGTCGCTCAGGGCCATTCAGCAGGAACTCGCGTGGGATTGCATGGGGCTGGATTCAAGCAGAAAGCAGCTTGCCGCTGCGCAAGGCCTGCTCGCCCGCCACTTTGCCGACCGATTGCCCGGCCTGCGCCCAGCGCTGCAGCTCGCGCGCGAAGAAGAGCCCAGCCACCGGAGCGCGAATGGCGGTGCAGGTGCCGGCCACGGGGTCGATCAGGTCGGCCAGGTGCTCGCCCTGCTCCACCGTGCGGCCCAGCGGCAGGCGCCAGGCCAGCAGGCCGGCGTGCGGCATCACCAGGGGAATGCAACCAGCCAGCGGGCGGGCGCGGCAGGGCTGGGCCGGCGCGGTGGCGGGCATGCCGCTGATGAAGCCTTGCTGCGCCAGGAAGGCGAGCAGGCCCTCGGCGTCGGCCTGCGCCAGCTCATGCTGCACCTCGGCCTCGCCGCGCAGCTCCACGGTGGCGGCAAAGCAGGCCAAGGGCACGGCCGGCCCCAGGCGCGCGCGCAGGCGCGGCCAGATCATGGAGTGGGCTTCGTCGAAGGGGGCGTCGCCACTTTCTTCGGCCAGCAGCAGCAGGGGCGCGTTGACGCATTCGGCCAGCTGCAGGGCATGGGCCTCGAACTGCGGCGTGGCGTAGACGTGCATCACGGCTTCGTTGTCGCAGTGCAGGTCCAGCACCACATCGGCGTCCAGCGCCAGCTGCATCAGCTGGTGGCGCAGCTGCTGCAGGGCGCTGGCGGCCGGCCGCGCGGCCAGCTCGGCCTGCAGGCATTGGCGCAGGGCGCGGGCGTTGGCGGCGGTGTCGTCCTGCAAGGCCTGGCCGCTGGCCTGGAAGCGCGCCAGCGCGCCCTCGACCAGGTCGGGGTAATGGCGGTTGAAGTTCTGGCCGCTGGCCACGTCAAAGCGGCCCTGCAGGCGGCCCCACACCTGCTGGCCCAGGCCGATGGGGTTGCAGGCGGGCAGCAGCACCACTTCGCCCTGCAGGCGGCCCTGGGCCTCCAGCTCGGCCAGGCGCTGGCGCAGGTGGTAGCCCACCAGCATGGGCGGGATCTCATCGGCGTGCAGGCTGCACTGCAGCAGGGCGCGGCGGCCACCGGCAGGCCCGAAATGCAGGCTGGTGAGGGTGCGGACGCTGCCCACGGGGGCGGCGCTGAGGGGATGTTCTTGGGTTCGCATGGTCAGAGGCGCTCGGAGGGTTGGCCGGCGGTGCTGCGGCTGGCGGGGCCTTGGGTGTCGGGAGTCTTCTTGCTCGCCGCCCAGGGCTGGTGCAGCGGATGGCTCATGCGCACGGGGCGCAGATCCAGGTAGATGCGGGCCACGGAGTAGTCCTCCCCGCCCCAGGCGCCGGTGAACCAGCCCAGGGTGTCGGGGCCCTTGTAGAGGCGGAAGTCAAAGCCCAGGGTGGGCTCGGGATCAAGCGGGTCCAGCCCGGCCAGGGCGCGGCCGTTGAAGGCCAGGCCGCGCAGCTCGCGGTCGGGGCTGTCCACCAGCTGGGCCATGGCGTTGGCGATGGCGTTGTCGCCCAGCAGGTCGGGGAAGTAGGCGGCCTGCTTGAAGTAGGGCTTGAAGCCGGAGGCGTTGGGGTCGATGCGGCCGGCCAGCTTGTCCGCCGCGGGGGTGAACTCGCCGCTGCGCAGGTCGAAGCGGTCGCCACGGTCCAGGAAGCTCAGGCGCGCGCCGCGCAGGCCGAAGGCGCCGCCCTCGGGCGCGGGCTGGGCGGCGCCCAGGTCCACCAGCAGCGCGCCGCGCGCGCCGATGACCTCGATCTGATCGCCCCGGATGAGCGCGGCGCTGTTCTCCTCCACGCCCAGGCCCCAGCGGTAGCCCTTGGCCACCATCACCGGCAGCAGTCGGCCCACGCGGCCGCGCTTGAGGAAGTGCTGGTCCACGAACAAGGCCGGGCCGGCAAAGCCCAGGCCGCGGTCGATCTCCTGGCCTTCGCGCATGCGGCCCTTGAGCACGGCCAGGCTGTCCTGCGCGTCGCGGAACATCCACTCGCTCATGATGGCCGCGCCGGCGCTGGTGCCGGCCACCACGCCGCCGCGCGCCAGCACCTGGCGGATGGCCTTGAGCAGCGCGGTTTCGCGGCCCTGGGGCTTGAGCGTGTCAACGATCAGCTCCTGCGCGCCGCCGGTGAAGAACACGCCCTGCAGCGTGGCCACGCGCTCGGCCAGCTGCGGGTCGTCGCGCAGCTGCTTCCATTCATCGCTACCCCATTTGGGGGCAACGGGCAGCACCTCGGCCTGGGCGCCGGCGCGGCGCAAGGCCTCGGCGCTGCGCTCGCCCGAGCGCTTGGGGTTGTCGGCCGCGGTGGCCAGCACGGCAAAGCGCGCGCCGGGGCCGCCGGCTTCCTGCACGATGCGCTGCCAGACGGCGTCGTTGTCGATCTTCAGCGCGCCGCCGATGGCAATGGCGGTGCCCACGCGAGCGGGGGCCTCAGGGCGGGTGGCGGCAAGGGCAAGGGGCATGAGGCTGGCCAGGCTGCACAACAGGGCGGCTTTGAGGCCAAGGCGACGGGCGGGGTGCACGGGCGGTCTCCGACAGCGAAAGCGAAACGCGGCGGCCGGGGTGCCGCTGCGGGGCGCGATGTTCAGCGGGGCTGTGCCAGGGCCACAGCGGGTTGAGCCCCCAGGGGGTGGGCGGCTGCAAGTCGGCGTCGCTTCTGTGCAAGCGGGGCTTGCCGGCTGGCGATGGCGCCCTGCAGCACCTCTCCGCCCCAAATCGACACGGGTGGCCGGCGCTTCCCTCACACCGGCTGGCGCGGTGCGAAAGTCGGCGTCGCTTTCAGGCAAATGGCGCAGCGGCCACGCCACGCCGCTTTTCTGCAGGCGACACCGAGTTGCCGCCAAGCGACCCTTGCGCCAAAACCCGCTGATGCGGCAAGGCCCGAGGTTTCCAGAATCCAGCCCATCCCCTCCGCCTTGCCCCCCACGGGCCACCGCACCATGTCGCACACCTCTCTCCATCGCCTGTCGCTGCTGTGCCAGGCTTCGCTGCTGGCTCTGGCTGCCTCGCAGGTTCAGGCCCAGGCCCAAGCCCCCGCTCCGGCGCAGGACTCGCAAAAGCTCGAGCGCGTCGAAATCACCGGCTCCAGCATCAAGCGCCTGGATGGCGAGACGCCGCTGCCGGTGGAAGTGATCAAGCGCGGCGACATCGACAAGATCGGCGTGACCACCGCCGCCGAGCTGCTGCAGAAGCTCACCGCCAACGTCGGCGGCTTGACCGACGGCGCCTCCATCTCCGACCAGAGCGGCGGCCAGCGCGGCTTCAACGGCGCCAACCTGCGCGGCCTGGGCGTTTCCAGCACCTTGGTGCTGCTGAACGGGCGCCGCCTGGCCAACTTCGCCAGCCCCGGCGACGATGCCGGCGTGGACCTGAACAGCATCCCTGCGGGTGCGATCCAGCGCGTCGAGGTGCTGAAGGACGGCGCTTCCGCCATTTACGGCACCGACGCCATGGGCGGCGTCATCAACTTCATCACCCGCAAGGACTACCAAGGCGCGGACATCAGCGTCTATGCGCTCGACACGGACCAGGGTGGCGGCGGCAAGAAGACCTTGACCGTGGGCGGCGGCATTGGCGACCTCAAGAAGGACGGCTTCAACGCCTTTGCCACGCTGGATCTGCAGAAGCTGGACGCCTTGGACGCTTCGCAGCGCAAGTTCATCCGCGAGTACAGCCTGCCCACCAGCCTGCCTCCGCAAGCCTCCAGCAATTCCTTCCCGGCCAACGTGGATCTGTCCAGTGCCCAGCTGACCGCGCTGAACAACTTCGTGCGCGCCAACCCCAGCACCGCGCTGAAAGGCACGAACCCCGACGGCACATGGAACCCGGGTGGCCCGAACTCGGGCTCGCGCCGCGTGAACTTCGGCAAGGGCAGCTGCACCGGCGCGCCCAATCCCAACTTCGTGGACGGCACCAGCCTGGGCGGCCGCGAGGGCTGCTCCTACGACTACGTGGCGGGCTCGCAGATCTACCCCAAGGCCGACAAGCAGAGCGTGATGGGCCGTGTCTCCTTCCAGCTGGACGAGGACAACCAGCTGTTTGCCGAAGGCCTGCTGGCCAAGGCTCAAACCGACTACGCCGCCTCGCCCGCCACCGCACGCTTCCGCACCTCCTCCGGCATCACCTTGCCCACTTCGCTGCAAGCCGTCACGGGCGTCACCGGCCCGGTGGACTTCCGCTTCCGCCTGGAGGACGCGGGCTACCGCACCAGCCGGGTGGAAAGCGATGCCAGCCGCCTGGTGCTGGGCGCCACCGGCACCCTGGCAGGCTGGGACTACGACACCGCCCTCAGCCAAAGCGTGAACAAGGCCAAGGACACGGATCTGTCCGGCTGGGTGTCCTTGTCGCGCCTGGAATCGGGCATCAAGTCGGGTGCCTACAACCCCTTCGTGAACCCGAGTGACCGCTCGGCCGGCAAGGCCTTCATGGAGTCGATCCGACTGGACGGCGCGGCACGCATCTCCAAGGGCACTTCGACCAGCCTGGACGGCAAGCTGACCCGCGCCCTGACGCAACTGGACGGTGGCGACCTGATGCTGGCCATGGGCGCCGAACTGCGCAAGGAAAAGACCGAGTTCCATGCCACCGACGTGCTCAAGGCCAATGACGTGAACAACGATCGTTCCAGTTCGGGCGAGCTGCTGCAGGACACCCACCACTCCCGCAATGTGGCGGGCCTCTTCGCCGAACTGAGCGCCCCCATCAGCCGCCAGCTGGAAGCGCAGTTCGCGCTGCGCCACGACCGCTACGACGGCGTCTACGACGCGGCCTCCAAGAAGACCTCACCCGACCTGAGCACCACCAACCCCAAGCTCGGCATCAGCTGGAAGCCGGTCAAGCAGTTGCTGGCGCGGGCCTCTTACGGCACGGGCTTCCGCGCACCCACGGTGTCGGAAATGTTCCTGCCCCTGCGCTCGGGCATCACGGCCAGCTTCGTGCGTGACCCGGTCAGCGAGGAAGTCGGCCAGCTGCCCATCGACCGCTACTCCAATCCGGAGCTGAAGCCCGAGAAGTCCAAGCAGGCCAGCCTTGGCGTGGTGTTCGAGCCCTCGCGCAACCTGAGCGGCAGCCTCGACTTCTGGACGATCCGCAAGACCGACATCATTTCGCAGATCGGCGAAGAGACCATCTTCATCACGCCCGCGCTGTACAACGACCCGAAGGTGGTGAAACGCGATGCCGACGGCTTCGTGGAATACATCTCCGTCAAGAAGGAGAACCGCGGCAAGCTGAATACCTCGGGTCTGGACATTTCGCTCAACGTCCGTACCGACGCCACCGATCTGGGCCGCTTCGGCGCCGGCCTCAACGGCACCCTGGTCACCGAGTACAAGTTCTCCACCGACCCACGCTCCCCGCTGGTGGACGGCCTGGGCAAGTTCAAGGATGACAAGGCGGTGCAACGCTGGCGCCACAAGATCAACCTGGACTGGGACTACGGCCCCGTGAGCCTGACCGTGACGAACACCTACCTGGCCGGCTACCGGGACCAGAACGTCGAAGGCCTGGCCGCCCCGGCCTACGACAAGCGAGACGTCGAGGCTTACTCGCTGTGGGACCTGACCGGCAGCTACCGCTTCAGCCCGCAGCTGCGCGTGCGCGCCGGCGTGCTGAACCTGCTGGACACCGCCCCGCCCTTCACCAACCAGTCGCGCTACTTCCAGGTGACCTGGGATCCGACCTACGGTGATCCGCGCGGCCGCTCCTTCTTCGTAAGCCTGAACTACGCGCTGAAGTAAGCGCCCTGAACCGCTGCCGGGTCGCGGACCTGCCGGCCCGAACGGCCAAGCACCCACCAGGTGCTTGGCCGTTTGCTTTTCCGTGCCGCCCGGGGGGTTCTCGCCCGCTGCCTACACTGCCCGCCGCCCTCACCCACCCAGCCCCTGCGATGAGCGACGCCCCCTCCCCCACCGGCTTGCTGAAGATCGACCGGAGCGCCGGCGCCAAGCCCATGCGCAAGCGGCTCTGGCGTTGGGCCCTGCCCGCCCTGCTGGTGCTGGGCGCCGGCGCCTGGTTGCTGCGCCCCCGCGTGCCCGAGGTGCAGACCGTCTCGGCCGCGCTCACCCCGCCCTCGGTGCAGTACCAGCAGCTCACCGCCTCGGGCTATGTGGTGGCGCAGCGGCGGGCCGCCGTCACCACCAAGGCCACCGGGCGCTTGCTGGAGCTGCATGTGCGCGAGGGCTCGCGGGTGAAGGCCGGCAGCCTGCTGGCCAAGCTGGATGGCGCCGATGTGCGGGCCCAACTGGCCGTGGCCCAGGCCGCCGTGGGCCAGGCCCAGGCCCTGGCGCAGCAGACCCTGGCGCAGCTGCGCCAGGCCGAGGTAGAGCTGCGCAACGCCCAGGCCGAGGCCGAGCGCGCCCAGGCCCTGCAGAAGCAGGGTTTCATCAGCCCCCAGGCGCTGGACGCCAGCCAGCGCCGCCTGGACGCCGCCCGCGCCGCCGTGGCCGCCGCGCAGGCCGGCGCCGAGCAGGGCCGCAGCGGCGTGGCGCAGGCGCGGGCGCAGCTGGGGTTGCAGCAGGTCAACGCCGGCTTCACCGAGATCCGCGCGCCCTTCGATGGCGTGGTGCTGGCCAAGAACGCCAATGTGGGCGACCTGATCACGCCGTTCTCCAACGCCGCCGGCTCCCAGGGCGCGGTGCTGACCCTGGCCGACCTCTCCACCCTGGAAGTGGAGGCCGATGTGAGCGAGAGCAACCTGGCCCTGGTTCGCAAGGGCCAGCCGGTGGAGATCACCCTGGACGCCCTGCCCGGCAAGCGCTTCCGCGGCCAAGTGGCCAGCATCGTGCCCACGGTGGACCGCGCCAAGGCCACGGTGATGACCAAGGTGCAGTTCGAGCAGCTGGACGAGGCCATCCTGCCCGAGATGAGCGCCAAGGTCTTTTTCTTGAGCCAGCGCCCGAGCGACGCCGAGCAGCAGCCCTTGCTGACCGTGCCGGCCAAGGCGCTGGACGGCCAGCGCGTGTGGAAGCTCACCAAGGACGCCGAGGGCGAGCGCGTGCAGGCACTGGCCGTGAAGCCCGGCCAGAAGCTGGGCGACAGCATGGCCGTGCAGCCCGCCGATGCCAAAGCACTGGCCGGAGGCGACCGCCTGGCCCTGCCCCCGACCGGCGGGCTGAAGGACGGCCAGCGCGTGCGCACGGCGGCCCGATGAACGCACCCCTGATCCGCCTGCGCGGGCTCACCAAGAGCTACCGCCGCGGCGACCAGACCATCCCCGTGCTGCAGGGCATCGACCTGGACGTGCCCGCGGGCGACTTCATCGCCCTGATGGGCCCGAGCGGCTCGGGCAAGAGCACGCTGCTGAATTTGCTGGCGGGCATCGACCAGCCCAGCAGCGGAAGCATCGAGATCGGCGGCACGCAGATCGGCCAGCTCAGCGAGGCCCAGCTGGCCGACTGGCGCGCCGCGCATGTCGGCTTCATTTTTCAGTTCTACAACCTGATGCCGGTGCTCAATGCGCTGGAGAACGTGGAGCTACCGCTGCTGCTGACGAATCTGTCGGCCAAACAGCGCCGCGCGCACGCGCTGGCGGCGCTGGAACTGGTGGGCCTGGGCGACCGGCTCGACCACCTGCCCAGCGAGCTCTCCGGCGGCCAGCAGCAGCGCGTGGCGATTGCCCGCGCGCTGGTGACGGACCCCACGCTCATCGTGGCCGACGAGCCCACCGGCGACCTGGACCGCCACACCGCCGAAGAGGTGCTGGCCCTGCTGCAGCGCCTGAACCAGGAGCTGGGCAAGACCATCGTGATGGTGACGCACGACCCCAAGGCGGCGGCGCGCGCCCGCCGCCTGGTGGAGCTGGAAAAAGGCGTCCTGGTGGACGGGGCCTGAGGCCATGTTCCTGCTCAAGCTGCTGCTGCGCAACGCCTTCCGCCACCCGCTGCGCACCGGCCTGACCCTGCTCGGCCTGGTGGTGGCGATCGCCGCCTTCGGCCTGCTGCGCACCGTGAACGAGGCCTGGTACACGGGCGTGCAGGCCAGCTCCAGCACGCGCCTGGTGGCGCGCAGTGCCATCAGCCTGACCTTCGCCCTGCCCAAGAGCTATGTGGAGCGCATCCGCGGCATCGACGGCGTGCATACCATCTCCTGGGCCAACTGGTTCGGCGGCATCTACCAAAGCGAGCGCAACTTCTTCCCGCAGTTCGCGGTGGACCCACCCAGCTACCTCAGGCTCTACCCCGAGTACCGGCTCAGCGAGGACGAGAAGGCCGCCTTCCTGCGCGACCGTCAGGGCGCCATCGTGGGCCGCAAGCTGGCCAACCAGCATGGCTGGAAGGTGGGCGACACCATTGCCCTGCGCGGCACCATCTACCCCGGCACCTGGAGCTTCACGCTGCGCGGCATCTGGGACGGCGCCGAGGCCAACACCGATGAGAACCAGTTGCTCTTTCACTGGGCGCTGCTGAACGAATTCATCAAGCAGCGCTTCCCCAAGCGCGGCGACGCCGTGGGCGTGTACGTGCTGGGCATCAACCAGCCCGAGCGCGCCGCCGAGATCAGCCAGCAGGTGGACCTGCAGTTCAAGAACTCGCTGGCCGAGACCCTGACCGAAACCGAATCGGCCTTCCAGCTCAGCTTCGTCTCGATGAGCGAGCAAATCCTGGTGGCCATCCAGGCGGTGAGCTTCATCATCGTGCTCATCATCCTGGCGGTGATGGCCAACACCATGACCATGACCGCGCGCGAGCGCCTGGCCGAGTACGCCACGCTCAAGGCCCTGGGCTTCGGGCCGGGCTTCGTGAGCCGGCTGCTGCTGGGCGAGAGCCTGCTGATCGCCCTGATCGGCGGCGCGCTGGGCATGGCCGTCAGTTTCCCGATCGCCAGCGGCTTCTCCAGCGTCATCGGCAGCATCCTGCCCACCTTCCAGATTTCCAGCACCACGCTGTGGCTGCAAGCCGGCGCAGCACTGGGCGTGGGCCTGATCGCCGCGGCCTGGCCGGCCTGGCAGATGGGCCGCATCGACATCGTCAACGGCCTGCGCCACGTCGGGTGAGGCCATGGTAGGCAAGCAACTTCCGCTCTCCTACATCGCCCGCAATCTTTGGGTCCGGCGCGTCACCACCCTGCTCACCGCGGCCGGCCTGGGCCTGGTGGTGTACGTGTTCGCCACCGTGCTGATGATGAGCGAGGGCATCAAGGCCACGCTGGTGGCCACCGGCACGGCCGACAACCTGCTGGCCCTGCGCAAGGGCGCCGGGGCGGAGATCAACTCGGGTGTGAGCCGCGAGCAGGCGACGGTGCTGGCCAGCCTGCCCGGCGTAGCCACCGGCGCGGACGGCCAGCCCCTGCTCAGCCAGGAACCCGTGGTGCTGAACAACCTGCCCAAGCGCGGCAGCGGCAAGCCCAGCAACGTGACGGTGCGCGGCACCAGCGCCGTGGGCCTGCAGCTGCGCCCGCAGGTGCGCATCACGGAGGGGCGCATGTTCCGCCCCGGCTCCAGCGAGCTCATCGTCGGCCAGGCGGCGGCGCGCGGCTTCGAGGGCGCCGGCCTGGGCGAGACCCTGCGCTTTGCCGGCCGCGAATGGCGCGTGGTGGGCGTGTTCGACGCCGGCCGCTCGGGCTTCGACTCGGAGATCTGGGGCGACAGCGAGCAGATGCTGCAGGCCTTCCGCCGCCTCAATGCCTCCAGCGTGGTGCTGCGCCTGCAAGACCCCAGCGCCGCCGAAGCCTTCATCGCCCGCGCCGCGGCCGACCCGCGCCTGACCCTGGACCTGCAGCCCGAGCGCCAGTTCTACGAAAGCCAGAGCCGCGGCCTGGCCACCTTCATCAACGTGCTGGGGCTCACCCTTTCGGTGATCTTCTCGATCGGCGCCATCGTCGGCGCCATGATCACCATGTTCGCCGCCGTGGCCAGCCGCACGGCCGAGATCGCCACCCTGCGCGCCCTGGGCTTTCGCCGCCCCGCCGTGCTCTGGGCCTTTCTGCTCGAAGCCTTGCTGCTCAGCGCCGTGGGCGGCCTGCTGGGCTTGGCTGGCGCCAGCGCCATGCAGGGCGTGAACCTCAGCACCACCAACTTCCAGACCTTCGCCGAGGTGGCCTTCCGCTTCGTGCTCACGCCCGGCATCGTGCTGCAGACCCTGCTGTTCGCGCTGGCCATGGGGTTGGTGGGGGGCTTTCTGCCGGCTTGGCGCGCAGCACGGCTGGGCATCGTGGACGGGCTGCGCTCGGGCTGACGAACCCGCCTCCCCCTTTTTCTGCACTGAACAACAAAGAGCCTGAACTTGCCGCCCAAGTACGCCCTTGTGGAGATCGAACGCCGGTGGCTGTTGGATACCAACACCCTTCCTGCGCTGGACGCACTGCCCTGTCGCGCCATCAGCGATCTGTACGTCAGGGGCACAGGCCTGCGTGTGCGCAGGGTCGATGAGGCCGGCAGGCCCACGGTCTATAAGCTCTGCAAGAAGTACAACCTGGCACCCGCGCTGTCGCGCCCCATCACCAACCTGTATCTGTCCGAGGCCGAATACGCCCTGCTCATTGAATTGCCCGGCCAACGGGTCCACAAGCGCCGCTACACCCTGGCGGGCGGCACGCTGGACATCTATGCCGACGGCTTGGCCGTCTTTGAGGTGGAATTCGACTCCGAGCAGGCGGCCCTGAACTACCAGCCGCCCGAGTTTGCGCGGCGCGAGGTCACACACGACCCGGCCTTCAGCGGCGCCACGCTGGCCTCGCACACCAAGCAGCAGCCCTGAGCTTTTGTGCACGCGCTACGCGAGCGCAACTGGGCACGGACTCGGTCGAGGCCAAGCGCTGGACATTTGGATGGGAGCGGGCTTGCCTCATGCATCACAAACGCTATACATTGCTCCCATGACCCGCTCTGCCACCCTGCCACCCGTCCGCGTGGCACCCGAAACCAAGGCCAGCCTAGAAGCCGTGCTGCGAGAGGGTGAGACGCTGACGCAGTTCATAGCGAACGCCGTCAGCCGTGAAGCCGAGTACCGGACCGAGCAGAACGCCGCCGTCGCCCGCGCCAGGAAGGCCCTGCGCCGCGCAGACAAGGGTGAAGGCTTGCTCACGGAGGAGCAACTGCAGGCCGCCATGCAGCAGCGTGCCAAGGCCGCCCAGCAGCGCATCCGTGCCGCCGTGGCGGCCACTACCAATAGGCCGCCCCTCGCCAAGTGAGCGACCGGTATCGGCTGGTTCCGACGGTCAGCTTTCAAGCGGACCTGGAACGCCTGGAGGCGCACATCGTCCAACGCGAATTGGCCAGCCAGACGCCGGATGAGGACTGCCTGTTCCGTTTCCAAAGCGCATTGGAGCGCGCGGTCGGCGTCCTGCGCTTTGCCCCGCACAGCTGCAGGCGGTGCGAGGCCGACCGCACCCTGCGCGAACTGGTCGTGCCTTTCGGCCACGGTGGCTGCGTCGTGCTGTTTGCGATTCGCGACATCGATGTGCTGCTCCTCGCCGCGCGGGATCAGCATGAGCATGACTACCGCTGATCTCCCGACAGCCAGATCAATCACATCGACCGATTGAGCTCGACGGCTTTTCACAGCCGTCTATTGGCACACCCTGTCCCGCGATGCTGGCCACTGAGCCTGAACTCCTGCTGGTGTCTGCGTGCAGTTGCGCGCCTTGCAGCAGCTTTCACGGCTAGGGTGGCCGGTTCCTGGGGTTACTGAGAAAGTTACTGCAACTTTCGGCCGGAAGACGGGGGGCTACTGCGAACCAGCGCAGACAAAGAAAAAGGCCCAAGTGCTTGATTCACTTGAGCCTTTCGGGTGTTCGCGAACTTGCGCGAACTGGGTTCTGGTGGAGCCGGGGGGAATTGAACCCCCGTCCGCAAGCCATCGCCGGGCAGATCTACATGCTTAGCGCGTTGATTTGAATCTCGGGCCCATGTCGCGCATCGCGCACGCTACGGAGGACCCCAGCCTCTTGAGTCTCGTTCCGGGCTGAGAAGCCCAACCAGGAACCAGCCGATGTGCATGACCTCTCAGCCTTTCATCCTTGCGGAATCAGACCCGGCCCATCGGCCTGCCGTTGAGAGGCTCACCGGTGTTTAAGCGGCGAGGGCGAAACGTTCGTCGTTCGCAGTTGGTTTGTTTCCAGTGGATTTACGAGCGAACTGGTGCTCGGCATGCCTTGCTCCGGATCCGCACCCACGTCGAAACCAGGTCGGCCCCAGAGAAGACGGATTCTAGGCTACCGGCGCCAGGAAGCCCAGCAGTTCTTCGGGCTGCTCGATGACGGCATGGGCGCCCCAGCTGTCCACCGCGCCGGCACCCAGATAGCCCCAGCGCGCCACCACACCGGGCATGCCGGCAGCACGGGCGGCCTGGATGTCGCGCTCGTCGTCGCCCACATAGATGCAATCCTGCGGCTGCAGCGCCAGGCGGCGTGCTGCCTCCAGCAGGGGTTCGGGGTGGGGCTTTGCCTTGGGGGTGGTGTCGCCGGCCACCACGGCCGCAGCGGCCTGCAGCAGCGGCATGCCGCGGTGGATGGGCAGGGTGAAGCGCTCGGCCTTGTTGGTGACGATGCCCCAGGGCAGGCCGCGCCGCGCCAGGGCGTCCAGCAGGTCGGGCACACCGGCGAAGGCGGCGGTCTGCTGCAGCAGGCGGGCCTCGTAGAGCGCAAGGAAGCGCTCCTTCAGGCTTTCGAAGGCCTGGTGGCCCGGCGCCACATCCAGCGCCGCACCCAGCATGCCGCGCGCGCCGGCGCCCACCCAGGGGCGCAGCTGGGCCAGCGGCAGGGGGGGCAGTTCATGCTGTTCGCGCAGCTGGTTGGCGGCCCCGGCGAGGTCGGGGGCGGAATCGATCAAGGTGCCGTCCAGATCGAACAGCACGGCGCGGCAGGCAAAGCGGGACATCACGGACGGCGGCAGGCGAGCAGGTAGTTGACGTCGGTGTCGGAGCCGATCGCGTAGCGCTGCGTCAGCGGGTTGTAGCTGAGACCCGCCATCTGCAGGGGCACCAGCCCGGCCTCGCGGGCCGCACCGGCCAGTTCGGCCGGGCGGATGAAGCGACCGTATTCGTGAGTGCCGCGCGGCAGCATGTTGAGCAGGTACTCGGCCGCCACCACGGCCAGGGCAAAGGCCTTGGGGTTGCGGTGCAGGGTGGAGAAGAACACCCAGCCGCCCGGGCGCACCAGGCGCGCGCAGGCCCGCACCACGGAGGCAGGGTCCGGCACATGCTCCAGCATCTCCAGGCAGGTGACGACATCGAAGTGGCCGGGCATCTCCTCGGCCAAGGTTTCGACCGCCACCTCGCGGTAGCGCAGATTCGCCACTTCGGCATCCATGGCGTGCAGCTCGGCCACGCCCAGGGCCTTGGTGCTCAGGTCGATGCCGAGCACCTCGGCCGCGCCGTGCAGGGCCATGGCCTCGGCCAGCAGGCCGCCGCCGCAGCCCACGTCCAGCACCTTCTGGCCCTTCAGCGGCGCGAGGCCGTCGATCCAGGCCAGGCGCAGGGGGTTGATCTGGTGCAGGGGCTTGAATTCGCTCTCGGGGTCCCACCAGCGGTGGGCGGCATCACCGAACTTGGCAAGCTCGGCGGGGTCGGCGTTATGGACGGCGCTCATCGGTCAGGGCTTCGAGTGGGGCCGGCATTGTCGGGCCTGGCCCGGCGGGCAGGCCTACTCGAAGCGCCCCTGGCGCATCCATTTGGTGGCCACCCACTTCTCGCCTTCCAGCACCGGGGCGCCGCCGTGCAGGGTCAGGGTGCCGGGCTCGGGTTTGGGGTAGCTAAAGAACACCGCATTGCCACGGATGGGCTGCACGGCCATCTTCACATCAGGGAAGGTGGTGGCGCCGCCGCGCTTGGGTGTGTTCAGGTACATCACCAAGGTACCCACCCGCTGGCCGCCGCGCTTGAGGATGCTGGGCGTGCTGGCGTGGCGGGCGTCGAAGTAGTCGTAATGGGGCTGGTACTCGGCACCGGGCTGGTAGTGCAGCACCTGCATGCCCTCGCCGTTTTCCAGCGGCCAGTTGAGCAGGCGGGCGATGCGGGCTTCCACCCGCGCCACCACCTCGGCCTCACCGCGCTCGAAGAACATGCCGCGGCTGGTGCGGGCCATGTTGACCTCGCTGCCTTCCTTGTCCTCGGCCACGGTCTCCGAGCGCGCCATGCGCGGGCGCGCCAGCTCGATGATGGCTTCGCACTCCTCGGCCGAGAGCAGATTGCCGAACACCAGCACGCGCGGCAATTCGACGGCGCTGAGCACCTGCACCTCGCGATCGCCGGCGTCCAGCACGCAGGCGCCGTCGCGCACCGCGGCGTCGGGTACGCCTGGGGTGGCCTCTTCCTTCTTGAACCAGCCGTCCAGCTTGGCCTGGGCGACGGCTTCCAGCGCGATCTTCTGCTGCCAGCCGGCCTTGATCATGGACTGCACCAGGTCCACGCTGGACTGACCGGCGATGAGCTGCTCGCGTAGCCAGCGCTTCAGATCGGGGGTGACGTATTGCGTGCCACTCATGACGGGACTCCTTCACGGCGGAACACCCAGCGCTCCGGGCTGGAGGCCGCCTGCACCCAAGCGTAGCCTTCGCGGTCAAAGGCGCGCAGGTCGTCCGGATGGTCCAGATCCTGTTCCAGCACGAAGCGCGCCATCAGGCCGCGCGCGCGCTTGGCGAAGAAGCTGATGACCTTGGGCCCGCCGTCCTTGACTTCCTCGAACACCAGTTCCAGCACCGGCAGCCGCAACGCCTTGCGGTTGACGGCCTTGAAGTACTCCTGCGAAGCCAGATTGATGAGCAGCGGGCTGCGCTGCTGGGCGCCCAAGGCGTTCAGCTCCTCGGCCAGGCGCGTGCCCCAGAAGGCGTACAGACCCTTGCCGGTGGGCGTCTGCACCGGGCGGCCCATTTCCAGGCGGTAGGGCTGCAGGCGGTCGAGCGGCCGCAGGATGCCGTAGAGGCCCGAGAGGATGCGCAGGCGCTGCTGCGCTCGCCGCAGCACGTCCGCGCCCAGGCTGCGGGCATCCAGACCTTCGTACACATCGCCATTGAAGGCCAGCACCGCGGCACGGCTGTTGTGCGCCGTGTGGCGCGGCCGCCAGGCTTTGAAGCGCTGCACATTGAGATCCGCCAGCGCGGGCGAGAGCTCCATCAGCTCGGCCACTTCAGCCGCCGAGAGCTGGCGCATGCACTCGATCAGGCGCTCGGCCTCGGCCACATGGGCGGGCCGGGTCAGCTCAGGTTCCAGCGCCTGGAAGGCGGGTGGCAGCGGCGATTCGTAGTCCAGCGTCTTGGCTGGCGACAGGACCATCAGCATCGGCGCGCCACCCTCCCCGTCACTTGGCCAGCAGGGCGTCCAGCGCGGCCACGTCCTCGGGGCGCAGCTGACCAGCCGCCTGGCGCAGGCGAAGGCCGGTCACCAGGGTGTCGAAGCGGGCCTTGGCCAGGCTGTTCTGGGTGTTGTTGAGCTGGGCCTGGGCGTTCAGCACGTCCAGGTTCACGCGCACACCCACCTTGTAGCCGAGCTGCGTCGCTTCCAGCGCCAGCTTGGCGCTGGCTTCGGCCGACTCGAGCGCCTTGACCTGCGCCTGCAGGGACTGGCGGCCCAGGAAAGCACTGCGCGTGCGTTCCGCGGCGGTACGGCGTGCCGCCTCCAGGTCATTGCGGGCTTTTTCCTGCAGCTTCAGCGTTTCCTGCTTGCGCGCTTCGTTGGCGCCGCCGGAGTAGAGCGGCAGGGTGAACTGGACACCCACGCTGCCATTGCTCGTGAAGCCCTTGGGATTGGCGCCGCGGCCGCTCAGGTCCTGGCCGCCGAGCGAGGCGGTCATGTCTACCGTCGGCCCATAGGCCGCACCGGCCTTTGCAACCTCCAGCTGGGCGGTTTCAAGATCGATGCGCGCAGCCCGCACAGCCGGACTTTCCTCAGCCTGGGCCAGCCAGGAATCAACATTCACTGGTTCGAGCGACGGCAGCGCAATCGGTAGGGCCAGCGGCTTGGGATCGACGCCGGTGCGACCCACCAGTTGGTCCAGGATCACGCTCTTGACGCGCAGGTCATTCTCGGCAGCGATCTCGGTGGCGGTGGACAGGTCAAAGCGCGACTGCGCCTCACGGGTGTCGGTAATGGTGGCAGTACCGACCTCGAAATTGCGCTTAGCCGACGCCAGTTGCTCGCCGATGGCCCGCTTGTTGGCCTGCGCCAGGCTCAGCGCTTCGCGCGCGGCCAGCACGTCGAAATAGGCCTGAGACACACGCACCATCAAGTCCTGCTCGGCCGCCTCAAGGGCGGCGCCGGCTTTAACCACGCCGCGCTCGGCCTGGTTGATGGTCAGCCCGTTGGCGCGGTTGTAGAGCGAGAGCGAGGCCTTCAGGCCGGCGTTCACATTGGTGGTGCCGACGCGGTCGCCCGCCACTTGCACGCGCTGGCCGTTCACGGTCTGGTAGATCGCCGGGGGATCGGTCTGGGTATGGGTAGCTCCGGCCCCGACACCCAGTGTGGGCTTGCGCAGCGCCTCGACCTGCATCAGCTTGTACTGCACGCTCTCGGCCGTGGCCCGGGCCGAGAGGTAGGTGGCGTCGTAAGCACGCGCCGCCTGGTACAGCTCATTGAGGCTCTGGGCTTGCACCGCTCCACCCGCCAGGGCCAGCAGCAAGGCAGCAGCGAGTTTCAGCGGGGTCGGAGTCAAAGCGGGCATGGACAGTCCTTCAGCGGTAATGAAAACGCGCCCGATGGCGCAGCGGCCGAGGTTATAGGGCTTGCGCGGGTTTATAGCCGGGGGTCATGCGATGACCTGCAGCTCGCGGGGAGCCAGCGGTGCCAAAACACGCATCAAGCGCACGTTGCCGGCGAATGGCTGCCCGCGCTCAAAACGCGAAGCTGGTGGGCTCGGTGGCACCGGGCAGGCGCGGCAGCACGGTATCGAACAGCTCGCGGCGGGCGAATTGCTCGGGGCCGGTGTGGCGCCACAGCACGGCACGCATCACCGGCTGGTCACCTTCCACCAGCAGCAGGCGGCCGCCGGGTTTGAGCTGGGCCTTGAGCGCATTGGGGGTCTGGGCCAGCGAGCCGGTGGCGACGATGACGTCGAACGGGCCGTCGGCGGCGCTGCCCTGGCTCAGATCCTGGCTCTGGCGCACGGTGACGCGCGACAGGCCAAGGCGACGCAGGCGGGAACGGGCGGCCTCGGCGAGGTCGGCCTCGGGCTCCAGGCTGAGCACTTCCTGGGCCTGGTGCGCCAGCAACGCCGTCAGGTAGCCGGTGCCGGTGCCCAGTTCCAGCACGCGGTCGGTGGGCTGCACCTGCAGCTCCTGCAGCAGGCGGGCCTCCACCTTGGGCTGCAGGGCCAGGCGGCCATGGCCGAGCGGCAATTCGGTGTCCATGAAGGTCAGGTGGCGCAGTTCGGCGGGCACGAAGTCCTCGCGGCGCACCAGGGTCAGCAGCTGCAAGACCGCCGGATCCAGCACATCCCAGGGGCGGATCTGCTGCTCGATCATGTTGAAGCGGGCCTGTTCGACGTTCATATGCGTGGTTCGGTGGGAATAGCCGGGCGGCATTCTAGGGAGCTGAGAGGAGGCACTGGCTATCATCCGCGCCCTTTTCAGACGAGACGCCATGGACGCCTTGCTCTTGATCAAGGCCGCGATCATGGGTGTGGTCGAAGGCCTGACGGAATTCCTGCCCATCAGCTCCACGGGGCATCTGATCCTGGCCGGCCAACTGCTGGGCCTGCACGATGAGCGGGCCAAGGTGTTTGACATCGCCATCCAGACCGGCGCCATCTTCGCGGTCATCCTGGTCTATGCCGAACGGCTGCGCACGGTGCTGCGCGGCCTGCCCAGCCAGCCCGAGGCGCAACGCTTTGCGCTGAACGTGGGCATCGGCTTCCTGCCCGCCGTGGTGCTGGGCCTGCTGCTGGGCAAGGCCATCAAGGCCCATCTGTTCACGCCCACCGTGGTGGCCAGCAGCTTCATCGTCGGCGGGCTGATCATCCTGTGGGCCGAACGCCGCCAGCAGGCGGTGGTGCGGGTGGATTCAGTGGACGCCATGGGCCCGCTGGATGCGCTCAAGGTCGGCCTGGTGCAGTGCCTGGCGATGGTGCCGGGCACCAGCCGCTCGGGCGCCACCATCATCGGCGGCATGCTGCTGGGCCTGTCGCGCAAGGCCGCCACCGAGTTCAGCTTTTTCCTCGCCATCCCCACGCTGATCGGGGCCGGCCTGTACAGCCTGTACAAGGAACGCGCGCTGCTGGCCTGGGCCGATCTGCCGATGTTCGCGGTGGGTCTGCTGTTCAGCTTCCTGTCGGCCTGGGTGTGCGTGCGCTGGCTGCTGCGCTATGTGGCCAGCCACAGCTTCACCCCCTTTGCCTGGTACCGCATCGCCTTCGGCCTGGTGGTTTTGGCCACGGCGCAGGCAGGGTGGATCGACTGGTCGGGATAATCGGCGCCCTATGAGCATTCAGATCAAGACGCCCGAAGACATCGAGGGCATGCGCATCGCCGGTCGCCTCGCCTCCGAGGTGCTGGACCTGCTGACCCAGCACATCAAGCCGGGGGTCACCACCCAGCAGCTGGACGACATCGCACGCCATCACATCCTCGAGGTCCAGGGCGCGATCTCGGCCACCATCGGCTACCAGCCGCCCGGCTACCCGCCCTTCCCGGCCGCCATCTGCACCTCGGTCAATCACACGGTCTGCCACGGCATCCCGAACGACCGGCCGCTGAAGAACGGCGACATCCTGAACATCGACTGCACGGTGATCAAGGACGGCTGGCACGGCGACACCAGCCGCATGTACATCGTGGGCGAGGGTTCGATCGCCGCCAAGCGCCTGTGCCAGTTCACCTACGAAGCCATGTGGAAGGGCATCGCCAAGGTCAAGCCGGGTGCGCGCCTGGGCGACATCGGTCATGCCATCCAGAGCTATGCCGAGCCGGCCGGTTTCTCCGTGGTGCGCGAGTTCTGCGGCCATGGCGTGGGGCGCAAGTTCCATGAAGAACCGCAGGTGCTGCACTACGGCCGCCCCGGCACGCTGGAAGAGCTGGTGCCCGGCATGGTGTTCACCATCGAACCCATGATCAATGCCGGCCGGCGCGAGATCAAGGAACTGCCCGACGGCTGGACCATCGTCACCAAGGACCGCTCGCTCTCCGCCCAGTGGGAGCACACCATCGCGGTGACAGAAACCGGCTACGACATCCTGACGCTCTCCGCCGGCAGCCCGCCCCCGCCCGCCTTCATCACCGGTTGACGTGACACTGCCCCCAGTCTCGCTTGCGCTCGCCACCCCCCAAGGGGGCCGTCAGCGGCTTCGGGCGGCCGGACGCCGCTGAGATGAACGCCTACCGCGAGGGCAAGCAGCGCCTGCTGCAGGCGTTCGCGGCGCAGGCCCCCACGGCGGCGCGCGCGCAGCGCCTGCTGAAGGATCTGGCCCAGCACACCGACGCCGCACTGCGCGCCCTGTGGGAACAGGCCGCCCTGCCGGCCCAGGCCTGCCTGATCGCCGTGGGCGGCTATGGCCGCGGCGAGCTCTTCCCCCACTCCGACGTGGACGTGCTGCTGCTGCTGCCCAGCGGCACCGATTCCCACATGCCCGGGCCGCTGCGCGAGTCCCTGGAGCGCTTCATCACCGACTGCTGGGACCATGGGCTGGAGATCGGCTCCTCGGTGCGCACGCTGGACGAGTGCCTGGAGGAAGCCCGCAAGGACGTGACGGTGCAGACCGCGCTGCTGGAGGCGCGCCGCCTGGCCGGCCCCGCCGCCGTGTTCAAGCGCTTCAGAGCCGAGGTGCAGCGCCATGTGGACGTACCCGCCTTCCTGCGCGCCAAGACGCTGGAGGCGCAGCAGCGCCACACCAAGTTCGAGGACACGCCCTACGCGCTGGAGCCCAACTGCAAGGAAAGCCCGGGCGGCCTGCGCGATCTGCAGCTGCTGATCTGGATTGCCCGCGCGGCCGGCCTGGGCCACACCTGGGCGGCGCTGGCCCAAGGTGGCCTGATCACTGCGCTGGAAAGCCGGCACCTGCACCGCAACGAGGCCACGCTGAAGCTGATCCGCTGCCTGCTGCACTGCCAGGCCGGCCGGCGCGAAGACCGCCTGGTGTTCGACCTGCAGGCCGCCGTGGCCCAGCAGCTCGGCCTGCAGGCGCAGGGCAGCGTGCGCGCCTCCGAGCTGCTGATGCGCCGCTACTACTGGGCCGCCAAAGCGGTCACGCAGCTCAACCAGATCCTGCTGCTGAATCTCTCCGAGCGCATTGCCGGCGGCGTGGCCCCGCCCACCGTGCCGGTGAACGAGCGCTTCCTGGACCGCGGCGGCCTCATCGAGGTGGTGGACGACGGCCTCTACCAGCGCGAGCCGCAGGCCATCCTGGAAACCTTCGTGCTCTACGCCAACGTGCAGGGGCTCAAGGGCCTGTCCAGCCGCACCCTGCGCGCGCTCTACAACGCGCGCCAGGTGATGGACGCGCGCTGGCGCGCCGACCCGGTGAACCGCCAGCAGTTCATGGCCATCCTGCGCGCCCCGCAGGGCCAGACGCATGCCTTCCGGCTGATGAACCAGACCTCGGTGCTGGGGCGCTACCTCTGGGTGTTCCGCGCCATCGTCGGGCAGATGCAGCACGACCTGTTCCACGTCTACACCGTGGACCAGCACATCCTGATGGTGCTGCGCAATGTGCGCCGCTTCCTGCTGCCGGAACATGCGCACGAGTACCCGTTCTGCTCGCAGCTGGCGGCGCAGTTCGACGACCCCGCCCTGCTCTACATCGGCGCGCTCTTCCACGATGTGGCCAAGGGCCGCGGCGGCGACCACTCGCAGCTCGGTGCCCAGGAGGTGCGGCGCTTCGCGCGCGCCCACAAGCTCAGCAAGGTCGACACCGAACTGGTCGAGTTCCTCGTTGCGAAGCACCTGCGCCTCTCGCAGGTGGCGCAGAAGGAAGATCTGTCCGACCCCGAGGTCATCGCCGCCTTCGCCGCCGAGGTGGGCGACGCCCGCCACCTCACGGCCCTGTACCTGCTGACGGTGGCCGACATCCGCGGCACCAGCCCCAAGGTGTGGAACGCCTGGAAAGGCAAGCTGCTGGAGGACTGCTACCGCCTGACCCTGCGCCATCTGGGCGGCGCACCGGTGAACCGCGAGGCCGAGATCGAGGCGCGCAAGCAGGAGGCCCGCCAACTGCTGGCCCTGCGTTCGGCCCTGCCAGAGACCGAGGCGCCGCTGTGGCGCACGCTGCAGCTCAGCTACTTCGCCCGCCACGAGGCCGCCGAACTGGCCTGGCACGCACGCGAGCTCTGGCGGCATATCGGCGCACCGCAACCCGTGGTGCGGGCCCGCCCCAGCCCGGTGGGCGAGGGCCTGCAGGTGCTGGTCTACGCGCGCGACGTCCCCGATCTGTTCGCCCGCATCTGTGGCTACTTCGACGGCGCCGGCTTCAACATCCTGGACGCCAAGATCCACACCAGCACCGACGGGGTGGCGCTGGACACCTTCCAGGTCATCTCCAGCGACCCCGCCACCCTGCACCGCGATTTGGTGCCCCTGGTGGAGCAGAAACTCGCGCTGGCGCTGACGCAGACCGGCCCGCTGCCCGAGCCGCGCCGCGCGCGCCTGTCGCGCCGCGTCAAGTCCTTCCCCTACCAGCCACGCGTCAGCCTGCGGCCGGACGAACGCGCCCAGGCCTGGGTGTTGTCGCTATCCGCCAGCGACCGCGCCGGCCTGCTCTACGCCATTGCCCGCGTGCTGGCCAAGCACCACATCAATCTGCAGCTGGCCAAGATCTCGACGCTGGGCGAGCGGGTGGAGGACACCTTCCTCGTCAGCGGCGCGGCGCTGCAGCACGCGCGCCAGCAGCTGCAGGTGGAGAGCGAGCTGCTGGACGCGCTGGCCTTACCGGCCTAGCAGGGATCGCCCAGCAGGTTCTCGCGCAGCGGCCGGTAGTCGGGGTGGATCTCCACCCCTTCGTGCAGCAGGGCGCGCAGCAGCTCCACCGGGCGCCGGGCCCAGCTGGCCCAGGCCAGCGGGGTATCGCCATGGGCATCACGCGCCAGCGGGTCGGCGCCGGCCTGGAGCAGGCGCTCCACGGTCGCCAGGTTCGCAAAGGCTGCGGCGCGGTGCAGCACGGCTTCGCCGCGGGTGCGGGCGTCGCGCATCAGGCTGTGGGTGGGCACGTCGATGGCGCAGCAGGCGTTCGGATCGGCACCGGCCGCCAGCAGCACCTGCACCACGCGGTCGGCGGCGCTGGGGTCGGGCCCGCAGACGGCCAGGTGCAGCGCGGATTCGCGCGTGCGCGGCTGCACGGCGTCCATCGGGGCGCCTTCCTCCAGCAGGAACTGCACCAGGCGCCAATGGCCGTGGAAGGCCGCGGTCAGCAGCTCCTGGTCAAGAAAGTCCAGGCGGGCGCCGGCGCGCAGCAGGCAGCGCAGCGCGCTCACGTCGCCGAAGTACACGCACCAGGCCAGCGCCCAGGCGCGTTCGCCGGCCGAGAGCGTGTCGGCCCAGGGCACCAGCAGGTCGGTGCGGCCGCCTTCGATGCGTTTGCGAGTTTCAGCGTCCATCAGCGTCCACCCGTGGCCTCCTTGGGCTGGCGCGTGGGGCGGCGCTGCAGGTCCCCACCGCAGTTCGGGCAGCGCTGCTGCAGGGTCACGCAGCAGGCACTGCACCAGGTGCATTCGTAGGAGCAGATCCAGGCGCCGGGCCTCTCGGGCGGCAGGCTGGCCCGGCAGCGCTCACAGTGCGATTTGAGCTGCAACACGGCTCAGGGGCAGGCCTGGGCGCCGGCCCAGCCCTTCAGGAAGCCGCGGCGCACGGCGCCGGCGGTGATGGCGGCCGCCACGGCACGGTCGTAGCGCTCGGCGCCGCTGAGCTTGCGCACCCAGCCGCGGAAGGGGATCACGCCCTCGGCCGCGCTCTGCAAGGCCTTGCCGGCGGCGGCGCCCACGGCATCGCTGCCGCGCTCCAGCAGGCTGGGCTTGTTGGGATCGGGCGGGCTGTCCAGGTCGGCCCCCAGCACCGCATCCAGTTCGGCCAGGTTCTGCGCGCCGGCGGCGCAATTGGCCGGGGCGGCATAGGGCGCCTTGCGCGCGGCCTGCAGCACGGGCGGGATGTCGGCGCGCACCAGGTTCAGATCGCTCAGCGGCGTCAGGGCCGCCTTCTGGACGCCGGCTTGCGCGCCCTCCTGCGGCTGACTTGCGCAGGCCGTCAAGCAAAGGCTGAAACACAGCAGCAGGGTTCGCATTCAGTTCTCCTCGGGGTGGGCACGCAGCGCCCCGGCCGTCCAAGCCGCGCCGGCCAGGTCCAGGGCGCCAAACAAGAGCAGGGTCCAGGGTGCGTTCGCCGCCAGCACCAGGCCCACGCAGGCCAGCGCGAACAGCGCCCGGCCCCAGAGCGTGGCGCGGAAGAAGGCGCGCACATCGGCCGCGCCCATGGCCCAGTAGTACGCTCCTAGCACCGCGGCCAGCACGCCGACCATGCGGATCCACAGCTCCTGTGGCGGCGCAAAGCCCAGTGGCA
This sequence comes from Inhella proteolytica, assembly GCF_016093275.1. Taxonomy (GTDB): domain Bacteria; phylum Pseudomonadota; class Gammaproteobacteria; order Burkholderiales; family Burkholderiaceae_C; genus Inhella; species Inhella proteolytica. The sequence continues at coordinate 97,323 of NZ_JAEDAK010000013.1, read as the reverse complement.
CGAGCAGCAGCTGCGGCGCCGTCATCAGCAGCAGGCCGGTGGCCATGGCGTAGGCGCCGAAGGCCTGGACGGTAAAGGCGGGTCGAACCATGGTGGAGGCCGGCAGTGGCAACGGCGGCGACTGTAGACCCGCCCGCTATGCTCGCGCGCTTGATCCGATTCCTCGGGCGTCGCGCGCCCCCTGCCTGCATGAGCCTCGCCACCCCCTTGCAACGCCGCAGTTCCTGGATCCTTGCGATCGCCCTCGGTTTGAGCGGCCTGAGTCTGGCCCCGGCCGTCGAGGCCGCTCCCGCCAAGACCACGGCCAAGAAGAAGGCCGCGCCCAAGCGCACCAGCACGCCCAAGGCCAACCCCAAGACGAATGCGGATCTGGCCCCGGCCGCCAGCGTCACCAGCAGCCGCTCGCCCACCGAGATCATCAACAGCGCCCCGCCCGAGGCCTGGCGCAGCCCGGCCCCCGACAACATCGTGCTGATGGAGCTGCAGACCGGCGCGGCCGGCACGCCGCCGGCCCAGGTGTGGTTCGAGCTGGCGCCGCGCTTTGCGCCCGCGCACGCCGCCAACATTCGCGCCCTGGTGCGCGCCGGCTACTTCGATGGCCTGGCCGTGCTGCGCGTGCAGGACAACTTCGTCACCCAATGGGGCGACCCGGGTGAACCGGCCGGCGCCGAGAACGCCAAGACCCGGCCCCTGCCTGCGGGCGCTCAGGAAAAGATTCCGGCCGAATTCAGCACCGCCTTTGCCGCCCTGCCCTTCACGCCGCTGCAGGAAACCGATGGCTGGGCGCCGATCAACGGCTTTGTCGACGGCTTCCCGGTGGGCGCCGACCGCGCCAGCGGCAAGGCCTGGATCGCGCATTGCTACGGCACCATCGGCGCCGGCCGTGGCAACGAGGCCGATTCGAGCAATGGCAGCTCGCTCTATGCCGTCATCGGCCAGGCGCCGCGCGCACTGGACCTGAACATCACCGTGGTGGGCCGCGTGCTCAAGGGCATCGAACACCTGGCCGCGCTGCCGCGCGGTGGCGGCCAGATGGGCTTCTACGGCGCCAACGAAACCCGCACGCCCATCCTGAAGAGCCGCCTGCTGGCCGATCTGCCCGAGGCCGAGCGCCCGAGCGTGAAGGTGCTGCGCGACGACACCCCGGCCTGGGCCGAATGGGTGGCCTCGCGTCGCAACCGCAGCGGCTGGTTCGTGCACAACCCGGGCCGGGTGGACCTGTGCAGCACCAGCGCGCCGGTGCGCATCACCGCCCCCGGCGCCGCACCATGAAGCAGCGCCAGGCCGGCGGCCTGGCAGCCTGGTTCGTCCGCGCCCTCGGCCTGGCTCTGCTGGGCCTGGCCCTGAGCTTCGCCGCCTTCCGCGCCCCGGATCGCCCCCTGGAAAGCCTGGTGGCGCGCTGGGCGCCGCCGCCCTCGCAGTTCATTGAGCTGCCGCTGCGCGGCCGCACGCAGCTGGTGCACCTGCGCGACGAAGGCCCGCAGACCGACCTCCTGCCCCTGGTGCTGATTCATGGCACCAGCGACAGCCTGCATGTCTGGGACGCCTGGGTGCGCGAGCTCAGCAAGACCCGGCGGGTCATCCGCATGGACCTGCCGGGCTTCGGCCTCACCGGCCCAGCCGCCGATGGCGACTACCGCATCGGCGCCTACGTGGATTTCCTCTGGGCCGTGCTGGACCGGCTGCAGCTGCGCCGCGTCGTGTTGAGCGGCAATTCGCTCGGCGGCGAGGTGGCCTGGATGAGCGCGGCGCGCCAGCCCGAACGCGTGGCCGGCCTGCTGCTGCTGGACCCGAGCGGCCTGCCCTTCGAGCCCGAGGCCCTGCCGCCCGGCTTCATCGCCAGCCGCTTTGCGCCCACCGCCTTTCTCTCGCGCTTCCTGCTGCCGCGGCCGGTGGTCAAGGCCAGCGTGGAATCGGTGCTGGGTGACCCGGCAAAGCTCAGCGCCGCCGAGCTCGACCGCTACTTCGAGATCACCCTGCGCGAAGGCAACCGCCAGGCCTTGGCGGAGCGCGTGCAGGCCTTTCTGGCCGAGGTGCACACCGATCTGTACAAGCAGGCCTGGCAAGGCCTGCAGACGCCGGTGCTGCTGATCTGGGGCGAGCGCGACCGGCTGATTCCGCCCAAGACGGCACAACAGTACCAGGCCCTGCGCGCGCCCGGCGCCCCGCCGGCCGAGCTGCGCCTGCTGCCCGGCGTGGGCCATGTGCCCCAGCTCGAAGCCCCCGAGGCCGCGCTGGCGGCCGCCCGCCCCTTCCTCGATTCCCTGCGCTGATGTCCTGATGTCCGGCTCCATCCTCAACATTTCCGCCTACCGCTTCGTCGCCCTGCCCGATGCAGCCGCGCTGCGCGACACCCTGCAGACCCGCGCGCAGACGCTTGAGCTCAAGGGCACGGTGCTGCTGGCCGAGGAAGGCATCAACCTCTTCCTGGCCGGCCCGGCCGAAGCCGTGGGGGCCTGGGTGGCAGCGCTGGAGCAGGACGCCCGTTTTGCCGACCTGCAGCCCAAGGAGAGCTGGAGCGAGCACCAACCCTTCAAGCGGCTCAAGGTCAAGGTCAAGCGCGAAATCATCCGCATGGACTGCCCGCAGATCCGCCCCGACCGCGCCGCCCGCGCGCCGGCCGTGGACGCGGCCACGCTGAAGCGCTGGCTGGACCAGGGCCATGACGACGCCGGCCGCCCGCTCAAGCTGCTGGACACCCGCAACGCCTTCGAGGTGGACTACGGCGCCTTCGACGGCACGCTGGACTGGCGCATCCACAAGTTCACCGAGTTCCCCGCCGCGCTGGAAGCCCACCGCGCCGAGCTGGAGGGCCACACCGTGGTGAGCTATTGCACCGGCGGCATCCGCTGCGAAAAGGCCGCCCTGCTGATGCAGGAGCGCCTGCCCGGTACGCCGGTGTTCCAGCTCGAAGGCGGCATCCTCAAGTACTTCGAACTGGCCGGCGGCGCGCATTACCACGGCGGTTGCTTCGTGTTCGATGAGCGCGAGTGCCTGGACCCTGATCTGAGCGAGAAGCACCCGCAGCGCCTGGGTTAAGGTGGCGCCCCTTCCGAGGAGTTTTCCCATGCAACGACGTCTACTTGCCCTGGCCCCGCTGCTGGCCCTGCTGTGTCTGGGCAGCGCCCAGGCCCAGGGCCCCAAGCTGCGCATCGGCGTGGAAGGTGCCTACCCCCCGTTCAGCGAGGTGGGCGCAGATGGCCAGCTCAAAGGCTTCGAGATCGAGCTGGCGCGCGAGTGGTGCGCCCGCATGAAGCGCGAGTGCGAGCTGGTGAAGACCGATTTCGACGGCCTGATCCCGGCCCTGCAGGCGCGCAAGATTGACGCCATCGTGGCCTCGCTGTCCATCACCGAGCAACGGCGCAAAACCATCGGCTTCAGCAAGCCCTACTACAGCACGCCGCAGACCTTCATCGCCCGCAAGGGCACGGCCGACGACATCAGCCCCGTGGCGCTGAAGGGCAAGAAGATCGGCGTGCAGTCGGCCACCATCAACGAGGCTTATGTGAGCGCGCTGTACAAAGACAGCACTATCGTGCGCTACGCCTCGCAGGACCAGGTCTATCTGGACCTGAAGGCCGGCCGGGTGGATTACTCGCTGGTGGACAAGACCGCCGCGCAGACCTTCATCGATTCGCCCAACGGCGCCGGTGTGCAGACCATCGGCCCGGCGCTGCGCGACAGCAAGTACTTCGGCGAAGGCGTGGGCGTGGGCCTGCGCAAGGCTGATGTGGCGAGCTTGGGGGCGCAGTTCAACGCCGTGATCGCCGCCGGCCAGGCCGATGGCAGCTTCAAGCGCCTGGCGGCCAAGTACTTCCCCTACGACATTTCGCCGCCCTGAGCGTTAAGGACGCCCGCGCCAGACGTTAAGGTGCGGGTTTTCGTCACAACGATGGCGGCGCACTGGGCCCACCGCCATCTCAGCATCCGTCGGCCCCTTTCGAGGAAATCCCATGCTCCGTCGCTCCCTGGCCGCTCTGGCCGCCGTCGCGTTGGCCACCGCCATGGCTCCTGCCAGCGCCCAAGACAAGAAGCTCAAGATTGGCGTCGAGGGCGCCTACCCCCCGTTCAGCGAAGTCGGTGCCGACGGCAAGGTCAAGGGCTTCGAGATCGACCTGGCCCTGGCCTGGTGCGCGCAGATGAAGCGCGAGTGCGAGCTGGTCAAGACCGATTTCGACGGCCTGATCCCCGCTCTGCAAGCCCGCAAGATCGACGCCATCGTGGCCTCGATGTCCATCACCGATGAGCGCAAGAAGGCCATCGCCTTCAGCAAGCCCTACCTGGCTTCGCCGGCCATCTTCGTGGCCAAGAGCGGCACCGGCAAGGATGTCTCGCCCGCCGCACTGAAGGGCAAGAAGATCGGTGTGCAGTCCGCCACCACCTTCGAGACCTACGCCAACGCGCTCTACAAGGACAGCACCATCGTGCGCTACCAGAGCCAGGACCAGATCTATCTGGAACTGAAGGCCGGCCGCGTGGACTACACCCTGGTGGACAAGTTCGCCGTGGACAGCTTCCTGAAGTCGGACGCCGGCAAGGGCATGAGCTTCGTCGGTCCGGACATTGACGACGCCAAGTACTTCGGTGTCGGCATCGGCATCGGCATGCGCAAGGCCGACGAGAAGACGCTGGGTGCGCAGTTCAACAGCGCCATCGACGCCGTGTTCGCCAACGGCAGCTACGCCAAGATGTCGAGCAAGTACTTCGCGTACGACGTCGCCCCGAAGAAGAAGTGATCAGGATCTGACCCATGCTCCATGGCTTTCTGCCCAGTCTGCTGCAGGGTGCCCTGCTGACGCTCAGCGTGGCCCTGCTCTCGCTGGCGGTGGCCATGGTGCTGGGGCTGATCGGTTGCTTCGCCAAGCTGAGCCGCCAGCGCTGGTTGCGCTGGCCGGCCCAGTGGTACACCACCATCATCCGCGGCGTGCCCGATCTGGTGCTGGTGCTGCTGGTGTTCTACGGCGGCCAGATCCTCATCAATGATCTGGCGCTGCGCCTGGGTTACCAGGATTACATCGACGTCGACCCCTTCGTGGCCGGCGTGCTCACCATCGGCTTTATCTTCGGCGCTTACCTCACCGAGGCCTTCCGCGGCGCCTACCTGGCGGTGCCGCCGGGCCAGCGCGAGGCCGGCATGGCCTACGGCATGAGCCCCTGGCAGGTGAGCTGGCGCATCCAGCTGCCGCAGATGCTGCGCCACGCCCTGCCGGGCGTTTCCAACAACTGGCTGGTGCTGGTCAAGAGCACCGCCATCGTCTCGGTCATCGGCCTGGACGATTTGATGAAGCGCGGCAATGACGCCGCCGGCGCCACCAAGGAGCCCTTCGTGTTCTTCATGGCCGTGGGCCTGATCTACCTGCTGTTCACCAGCTGCAGCGAAGTGCTGTTCGCCTGGCTGCAGCGCAAGCTCGCCATCGGCGTGCGCCAGGGGAAGCTCTAAATGGAAGGCTGGCAAACCATCGCCGAGAACCTGCCGCAGTTCTTCTCCGGCACTTGGATCACGCTGCAGCTGCTGGCCATCTCACTGGCCTTCGGCCTGCTGATTGCCGTGCCCCTGGGCGTGCTGCGTGCCATGCACAACCCCTGGATCTGGCGCCCGGTGTGGCTCTACACCTATGTGTTCCGCGGCACGCCGATGCTGGTGCAGCTGTTCATCATTTATTACGGCCTGGGCCAGTTCGAGTGGGTGCGCCAGAGCTTTGCCTGGGCCTGGCTGCAGGACGCCTGGTTCTGCGCCTGCCTGGCCTTCGTGCTGAATACGGCGGCCTACACCACCGAGATCATTGCCGGCGCCATCAAGTCGCTGCCGGCCGGCGAGATCGAGGCCGCCAAGGCCTATGGCATGGGGCGGCTGACGATGATGCGCCGCATCGTGCTGCCGGCCGCGCTGCGCCGCGCCCTGCCCGCCTATGGCAATGAGGCCATCTTCATGCTCCAGGGAACCTCGCTGGCGATGCTGGTGACGATCGCCGACATCACCGGCGTGGCCAAGCGCATCTACGCGGTGCACTACATCCCCTTCGAGGCCTACATCACGGCCGGGGTGTTCTACCTGGTGCTGACGATGGCCCTGGTGGCCGTGTTCCGCTGGGCCGAGAACCGCTACCTCAAGCCGCTGATGCCGCGCTGAACGAAGCCCGCCGCTGGCGAGCGTTGCATTAAGTCGCCCGGCCTTCAAGGCCGGCGCGCGAACTCCACCGGCAGATCGCTGCGCGGCAGGGCCACCAGCAGCACCGGGTAGGTGATGACCACGGTGCAGGCAATGCCGGGCGGGATGGGGCGCTCGCGGTAGGCCACCAGCAGCTTGCCAGCCTCGGCGCGCACGTCCACGATCTCCAACGAGGCGCAGCCGCTGCTGCCCTGCTCGGCAATGGCCAGCACCATGTCCTGGCCGAAGTCCACCTGCGGCTCGGGGCGGTAGGGACTGCTCTGCAGCTGCCAGGCGTCCACCAGGGCCTTGAACTCGGCGGCACTGCGGACGACCCGCTGCTCGCTGGGGGCGGCTTCAACCAAGCCGCGGTGCAGGTTCAGCACCTCCCAGGCCTGCACCTGCACGCTGATCTGCGCGCTCACGGCGGGGAAGTCCTCGCGCTCCACCCGCACGTGGTAGCGGCCCACCTGCGGCGGCGCCGTGTACTGGCCGCTCAGGGCATCGATGCGGCCGCCCTCGGCCTCCAGCACCGACCAGCGCAGCGGCTGGCGGATGTACATGACGTTGGGCGGGTAGTTGGTGTCCGCACTGAATCGCCAGCTCTGGCCCACGCGCAGGCTGAGCTCGGGCGCCGGCACGCCCAGGCGCGGCACGAAGGCATCGCGCGCCAGCACTCTCACCTCCACCGTGGCCCCGATGCCGGCGAAGTCGTCCCGTACCACCTGGACGTGATAGGTGCCGGGCTGGGCCGGGGCCTGGTAGGCGCCGCTCAGGGCGTCGATGCTGCCGCCGTCCGCCTCCACCACGCGCCAGCGCAGCGGCGGGCGCAGGTAGCGGCCATTCGGCGGGTAGTTGGTGGCCGCCGTGAAGCGATGGCTTTGCCCGGCTGCGAGCGTGATCTGGCGGTCCGCCAGCGCCAGTGTGGGCACGAAGGCGGCGGCTTCGGGGAGCGGCCCACCGCTGGCCAGCAGGCGCGCCCAGCTGCTCCATTGCTCGGCGCTGGCGCGCTCCTTCAGGGCGTCCAGCAGCTGGTCCTGCGGGTCGTTCGAGGGCTGGCCGGGCATGGCGGCCTTCAGGGGCGCGGCCACCAGATCCGGCAGCAGGCTCAGGTCCACCACGCCGTTGAGCAGGCGGCGCACATCGCTCTCGGCAGCGCGCCACTCGGCGGCGCTGGGCGCGCTGGCCGGGTTGAAGCCGTCAAACAGGCTGACCGCGTCCTTGCGGCTGGCGCGCAGCACCAGCAGCTCGGTCAGCGGGGTGATGTTGACCAGCGCCTGCTCGCCCGCCCCCAGGGCGAGGGAGTGCAGGCGGGTGCCGTCGCTCGCGCTCACCCTCAGCAGGCAGGGCTGGCTGGCGCCGCTGAGCTGCAGGCGAAAACTGCCATCGGCTGCGGTGGTGGCAGAGCCCTCGGCACCCGCGCACCTGGCCTGCACGCTGGCATTCGCCAGGGCCAGGCCCACCGCCGCGGTGCCGCTGAGCGTCAGGCTCTTAGGAGCCGGCAGTGGCGCCGGTGCGGGCGCCAGGTTGGAGCCGCCGCCACCGCAGGCGGCCAGCAGGCCAAGCAGGCCGGCCAGCAGCGGCTGGCGCAGCTTCGACTCGTGGTTGGAAATAGGGCTGGGCATGGGAACTCCGCTCGACGCGGCGCAGGAGTGTCCCTCGCACCCCGTGGAGCGAAGCACGGGGTGCGGGTAAACGGGTGTTTCAGCGGCCGAGGTCGAACACCAGCACCTCGGCCTGCTCGCCCTGCTCGAACTGCAGGCGCAGCGCAGCACCGGCCCCCGGCTCCAGCTGCAAGGCATCGCCCGCGGCCAGGCGCTCGCCGTTCACCACCAGGCTGCCGCGCGCCACATGCACGTAGGCCAGGCGGCCCGGGGCCAGCGCCAGCTCGGCTTGCTCAGCGCCATCGAACCGGCCGGCAAACAGGCGCGCGTCCGAATTGATGGCCACCAGCCCCCCCTCGGGTGCGGCCAGCAGTCCCAAGCGACCGCGCAGGCTGGCGGGCTCGATGCTCGCCTGCTCGTAACCCGGCGCACCGCCGCGGCTGCGCGGCAGCAGCCAGATCTGCAGCAGGTGCACGGGGGCGGCGCTGTGGTTCATCTCGCTGTGCAGCACGCCACTGCCGGCGCTCATGCGCTGGATCTCACCCGGGCGGATCACCCCGGCATGGGCGCCGCCGGCCTCGCCCACCCCGCCGCGCACAGCGGCGGGATCCCCGTTCCCCATCGAGTCCCGGTGCGAGAGCTCGCCTTCCAGGATGTAGGTGACGATCTCCATGTCCCGGTGGCCATGCGTGCCGAAACCGCTGTGCGGCGCCACGCGGTCTTCATTGATGACACGCAGCACGCCGAAGCCCATGCGGCTGGGCTCGTACCAATCGGCAAAGGAAAAGCTGTGCTTGGCCTGCAGCCAACCATGGTTGGCGGCACCGCGCTGTTCGGAACGAAAGACCGTTTGCATGACAGAGCTCCTAGGGAATGCCCTCACTCTAGGGGCTGCGTGCCACCCGGTGGGCAAGGCAGGATGACGAGGTCGTTCAAATCCTTTAAACCCAGGCTGAGCCATGCACATCGCCGACAAGCGCAGCGTCCTCACGCCCGACGCCCTCGCCATGGTGGACGCCATTGCGCGCACCGGCAGCTTTGCCGGCGCCGCACGCGAGCTGGGCAAGGTGCCCTCGGCCCTGACCTATTCGGTGCGTCAGCTCGAAGATGCCATGGACGTGCTGCTGTTCGACCGCAGCGCGCGCCACGCCCAACTCACCGCCGCCGGCCAGGAGCTGCTGCTCGAAGGCCGCCGCCTGCTGATCGAGATCGATGCCGTGGCCAACCGCGTCAAGCGCATCGCCACCGGCTGGGAGGCCGAGCTGACGATCGCCGCCGATGACGTCATCGCCCGCGCGCCGCTGTTCGACCTGATCCAGTCCTTCCAGACCCAGCAGATCGAGCCCTGCCCGCATGCGCCGGGCAAGCCCGCCGGCGGCCCCGAGCACCCGCCCACGCGCTTGCGCCTGCGCACCGAGGTGCTGTCCGGCACCTGGGAGGCCCTGGTGTCGGGCCAGGCCGATCTGGCCATCGGCACCAATTCCTCGCCGCCGGGCTCGCACATCAGCTGCGAGGTCATCGGCGAGCTGAGCTTCGTGTTCGTCATTGCCCCCAGCCACCCGCTGGCCGCGCTGGACGAACCGCTGACGGCCCAACAGATCGCCCAGCACCGCATCATTGCCGTGGCCGACACCGCCCGCCAGCTCACCCAGATGACCCTGGGCGTGGTGCCCGGCCAGGACGTGCTGACCCTGCCCACGCTGCAGAGCAAGCTCGAAGCCACGCTGCGCGGCCTGGGCTGCGGCTGGCTGCCCGAGCCCATGGTGCGCGAACCCCTGGAGCGCGGCCTGCTGGTGCGCAAGAGCACCTTTGACGACCGCCGCATCACCCTGCACTACGCCTGGCGCGTGGGTGCGCAGCCGCCCGGCAAGGCCCTGAGCTGGTGGCTGCAGCAGCTCAAGAGCGAGGCCACGCGGCGCGCCCTGCTCGAACACCACCGGCTCTGATGGCCTACGTCGGTCGTTTCGCGCCGTCGCCGACGGGGCCCCTGCACGCCGGCTCGGTGCTGGCGGCGCTGGGCAGTTGGTTGGACGCCCGCGCCCACCAGGGGCGCTGGCAGGTGCGCATCGAGGATGTCGACCGGCCGCGCTGCCCGCCCGGCACCGACAAACTCATCCTGGCCCAGCTCGATGCCCTGGGCCTACGGCCCGACGCGCCACCGAGCTGGCAATCGCAGCGCGAGGCGCTGTACGAGCAGGCGCTGCAGCGGCTCATCGCCGCCGGCCTGGCCTACCCCTGCGCCTGCACCCGCAAGGAGCTGGCCGCCGCGCAGTCCCAGCGCGAGCGGCATGGCGAGCTGGTCTACCCCGGCACCTGCCGGCCCGAGAACGGTGGCCTGCGCGGCCGCCCGGCGCGCGCCTGGCGATTCCGGGTGCCGGCGGGCGTGGTGCACTGGCAGGACCGCCGCCTGGGCCCCCAGCAGCAGGATGTGGCTCAGGCGGTGGGCGACTTCGTGCTCAAGCGCGCCGACGGGCTCTGGGCCTACCAGTTGGCGGTGGTGGTGGACGACGCCGAACAAGGCATCAGCGACGTGGTGCGCGGTGAAGACCTGGCCGATAACACGCCCCGCCAGATCCTGCTGCAGAAGGCGCTGGGCCTGCCGACGCCCCGACACCTGCATCTGCCCCTGGTGCTGGCGGCCGATGGCCAAAAGCTCTCCAAGCAGAACGGCGCCGCCGCTTTCGACAGCAGCGAACCACTGCAGGCGCTGCAGGCGGCCGCCGCGGGCCTCAGTCTGCAGGGCCTTCCCCCGTCCGCCACGCTGCCTGATTGGCTCCATGCCGCCACCCGGGCCTGGGCCGCGACAATCGCGCCCTTTTGACCGGAGCCATTCCATGAACACCCTGCCCAGCGGCCTGCAATTTGAAGACACCACCGTCGGCGAAGGCGCCGAAGCCCAAGCCGGCCGCACCGTGCGCGTGCACTACACCGGCTGGCTGTGGAAGGACGGCGAAAAGGGCGCCAAGTTCGACAGCAGCAAGGACCGCGGCCAGCCCTTCCACTTCCACCTCGGCGGCGGCGAAGTGATCCGCGGCTGGGACGAGGGCGTGCAAGGGATGAAGGAAGGCGGCACCCGCGTGCTGATCATCCCGCCCGAGCTGGGCTATGGCGCGCGCGGCGCCGGCGGTGTGATTCCGCCGAACGCCACCCTGTGCTTTGAAGTCGATCTCTTGAAAGCCTGATCAACCCAGCATGCCCAAGGGCGTGCTGGAGAAATTGCCCAGATTGGGCAGCACATAGGGCAGCTCGGTGGCGCTCAAGCCCATCCAGCGGCCCAGCTCGGCACCCAGCTGGGTGACAGCCGTGCTGGGCAGCAGGCGGCCCGAGCCCACGTCATCGGCCGTGCCCAGTGCCGTGACCGGGAAGTTGCCGTAGATGTTGCGGCCGCGCACGGCACCGCCGACGACGAAATGGTGCGAGCCCCAGCCGTGGTCGCTGCCGTCGCCATTGCTGACCAGGGTGCGGCCGAACTCCGAGGCGGTGAACAGCGTGACCTGGTTCTGCAGGCCCAGCGCCGTGAGGGCCTGCATGAACCAGTCCACCGACAGCGCCACGCGGGCCATGTGGTTGGGCTGGTCGCGCAGCTGGCTGTTGTGGGTGTCAAAGCCCCCGAGCGAGACCATGAAGACCTGGCGGCGCAGACCGAGGCGCTGGCCGCTTTCCACCAGGCGCGCCACCATGCGCAGCTGCTTGGCCAGCCCCTCATTGGCCAGCGTCACGGCGTTGGCCGCGCCCAGTTGCACAGGCGTGGTCGGCAAGGCGGCGGTCTGGGTCTGCGCCAGCGCGGCCTGCAGGGCGGCGCTGGTGTCCAGCGAGCGGCGCATCACCGCCGCGTACTCGGCCGAATAGGGGTCGTTGCCCGCTGCCACCAGGGTGCGGCGCAGCACGCTGGCCAGCTGGGACGAGCCCAGGGTCCAGCTGTTGCTCAGCCCCCGCACGCCCACCGGTCCCTCGCTGCCAACCTGGTACTGCACCGCTTGCGCGCCACTCAGGAACACGGCATTGCCGCTGACCGAGATGGCCGTGAACACCGGCTGGGCGTTGGCGGACATCAGGATGTCGCCCATGCGCCCGCCCCAGCCGCTGGGTGCGCCTTCGGCCTGCAGGGATTGCCAGGCGGAGGTCTGGTCGTTGTGCGAGAAGAGCTTGGGCGGCAGGTTGCGGCCCTGCTGGAAGTCGGTCTTGCTGACCGGTCGCTGCAGCGGGCCCACATTGGCCAGCACGGCGGCACGGCCGCCTTCGTAGAGTGCGCGCAGCGGTGCCAGCTCGGCCGGCATGCCGAAGCTGCGGCCGCTGGCCTGGCGGTTCTGGCTGATGGGCTGCAGGCTGGCCAGCGGCACGGCCAGCTCACGCCGAGCGGCGGCATATGTCGAGTAGTTGGCGCTGTCGGTCGGCACCACCCAGTTGTGCATGTCGCTGCCGCCATGCAGGTACAGGCAGACCAGGGCACGGTAGCCGGTAGACACATCGGCCGCCTGGGCCGATTGGTGGGCCAGGGTGCCCAGGCCGGCCAGGCTGAGTGCCAGCGGCGTGGCCGGGCCGACGGCCGAGAGCGCGGCGGCGCTGCGCAGGAACTGGCGGCGGGAAGCGTGATGGCTCATGGCAGGTCTCACTGGATGTTGAACTCGGGGGCGCTGAGCGCCACGTACACGGCGATGCGGACCCGGTTGAGCTGGCTGGCGGCGTCATTGCCGCCCACACCCGCCATGGCCTCGATCAGAGCCGACTGGAGCGCGGCCGACATGCGGCCCGCATACAGCTGCTGGTTCAGGCGCTGCACCACGGCCTGGGCATTGCCGGTGTTGAGCAAGTTCACGAGCGGCGTGTAGTCGGCCACCACATCGGCGCTGCTGCCATTCCAGCCCAGGCCACCGCCGGCCATGGACTCGGCGCGGTTCACCCAGGTGGCGGTGCTGCCCTCGTTGACGATCTGGAACTCCGGCGCCACCCCGCCCTGCTGGGCGATGACGGTGCCCGGCGGCGTGTAGCCGGGGCGGAAGTAGCCGAACACCGAGGGCGCGTTCGTCACCATCTGCGCCAGCGGCTCGAAGTCGTAGACCATCTGGAACTCACCGCTGGGCGAGCGGGCATCAAAGGCGCGCAGCCAGTGCGCCACGCGCAGCACAGGCTCGCGCAGCTTGCCGGGCGAACTGGCCATATTGAAGGTGGTCTGCGCCCAGCCGGCCTCGCCATCCAGCAACACGGCGCGCACGGTGGCACCCAGGTCGCCGCGCACACCGCGACCGTTGTTGGCAAAGGCTGCCGCCACGCGCTGCACATAGGCCGGGCTGGGGTTGCTGCGGGTGAAGCGCTGGATCAGCTGCTTGGCCACGAAGGGCCCCATATTGGGGTGCTGGAACAGCGCATCCAGCGCCAGCTTCAGGCGCTGGGCCGGCGCCGCGCTGCCCGGAATGGCCACCGCGTTGGGCTTGCCGGCGAACAGCACGACATCCGCCGTCGAGGCCTGGCCCGGGTAGGCCTTCATGCGCTGCAGGTCGATCTGCGTATCGGCCGCGGCGCTGTAGTCCGGGCTCTTCCAGCGGAAGGTGCTTTCAGTGAGCTGGTTGTCCGGGAAGGCCCAGGACCAGCCGGTGAACACCTTGGCCAGGGCCATCACATCGGCATTGGTGTAGGTCTCGATCGGCTGGCCGTTGGCGTCTTTCCGCACGCTGCCATCGGAGTTCAGCTCGTGCAGGCCGATGGTGAAGAGCTGCATCAGCTCGCGCGCGAAGTTCTCGTCCGGCATGCGGCCCGTGGCCGGGTCTTCCTTGCGGTTGCGGATGTGCGAGAGATAGATGCCCATGGCCGGGCTGAGCGCGATGTCCTCGATCAGCTGGCGGTAGTTGCCGAAGGCGTGGCGGTTCAGGATGTCGAGGTAGTTCGCGTAGGCGCGCTGGTGGTGGTAGAGGTTGGAGTCCGCCATCGACACCATCAGGATGTGGTGCAGCGCGAGCGCCGTGCGGCGGCGCAGCTGGTCCTGCCCCTGCGCCACACCCGCCCAGAAGCGCTGCGGCAGCCAGCGCGTCTGGTACTTGCTGCCATTGGGCCGGTAGTCCGCCCCCAGCGCGTACTTGGCCTGGATGTGATTCACGAAGTCGTTGCTCGGCGGCAGGGCCATCTGGTCGGCGATCCAGCGCGTCGGGCTGCTCTGGCTGGCCAGGGTCTCGGCCTCGCCCGGGCGCGGTCCGAAACCAGCCTGCAGCAGGAAACGCGTCGCCTGCGTCACGGCGGGAGACGGCGCCGTGGCAGCCGCCGGCCAGCGCAGGCGCAGGGCCGCGTTCCAGTAGATGCCGCTCTGGCCGGGGCGGGTGTCCACGCCGTCGAAGGCGGCAGCGCCCTTGCCGCGGTCGATCAGGGCGGTGGGGGCTGTGGGCAGCACGGTGGTGGCGCCGCTGCTCAGATAGTCCACGTAGAGGTTGCGGTCCTCGCCGTTGGCGGCTGCGTCGTTGGTGAACACCACGTCCACCTGGGCGCCGGCAACGAGCGTGGGCACCTCCAGGCTGAAGGTCTGGGCGCTGGTGTTGTTGATCTGCAGGGTGCGCACCAGCGTGCCGTTGACACGGACTTCCACGCTGGGGCCCACGCCCTGCACCAGGCTGCCGTAAGCGCGCAGGTTCAGGGTGTCGGCCGCGGCGCCGGCGCACAGGGCCAGCAGCAGGGGCAGGAATGCAAGACGCGGGGGAGTTGAGGCGGCCATGGCAGCAATCTCGGCATTGGAGGCGGCGCGATTGGCGCATGGCCCGGCGCAGCGGGCGGTAGCACTTTGTGTCGACCCGAGCGCGGGACCGCCGAGGCGCATGCACCAGCTTGGCGCCGCAAGTCAGGACTTGTCCGGAGCCGCGTGACGCGTTTCACGCCGGCTGGGTTCCGAGCGGTTCATCGGAGCGGATAAGCGGCACCCGGTTCGGCGCGTGCGCGTCGTCGCCGTCGATGCAATTTGTCGCAGTTCAGCCGCGCAGCCAGTTCAGCCAGGGTTGCCAGGCGGGGGTGCACAGGCCCACCAGCAGCAGCAGGTTCAGGCTGGTCATGGCCCAGGTCCAGCGCAGAAAGGCCGGCTTGCTGATCTTGTGCGCGAACACCTGCTGGCCCAGCAGCGCGCCCGGCCAGCCGCCCAGCAGGGCCAGCAAGTGCAGCGTGAGCTCAGGCACCCGACCGGCGCCGCGCCAGGCCGACCATTTGTCGATGCCATAGACCACGAACAAGGCCATGGACAGGCTGCTGTAGAGCAGCGGCACGGGCCGCGGCAGCGGCCAGGCCAGGTGGATGCCGCCCAGCACCAGGGCGAAGAGCGGAATCACCAGCAGGCGCGTCGAGGCCAGCTGGCGTGGCGAAGGGGGTGCTGCCGCCTGCGCCCGCGCTGGGGGCGGCGCCAGCAACGGCTGCACCTTCACCGCACGCTCGCGGCCGGGGCCGGAGCGGGCGCGGCGAAAGCGCACCGCCTCACCCAGGGCCGGCGCCCGGAAACGCAAACGCCCGGCCAGATCGGCGCGCCGCAGCAGCAAGCGCTCACCGCCCTGGTCGGGCGCAATAAAGCCCAGGCCCTTGACCGCGTCCCATTGCAGGACGCGGCCGCGCTCCTCGCGCGGGCCTGCCATCTATTTACTCGTAGTTGCGACGCGGCTTGCCGAAGCCAGCCGGGCGCTCGGACTTGCGCTCGTCCCACGAACGCTCGGCCTGCGGGCGGTCGCCCTGGCCGCCAAAGGCGGGACGCTCGCCGTAAGGCTTGCGATCACCGAAGGCAGGGCGCTCACCATAGGGTTTGCGATCACCAAAGGCGGGACGCTCGCCGTGGGGCTTGCGATCACCGAAGGCCGGACGGTCGCCGTAAGGCTTGCGGTCGCCGAAGGCGGGACGGTCGCCAAACTGCGGGCGCTCACCATAGGGCTTGCGGTCGCCGAAGGCCGGACGCTCGCCATAAGGCTTGCGATCACCAAACGCGGGGCGATCACCAAACTGCGGGCGCTCGCCATAGGGCTTGCGGTCGCCGAAGGCCGGGCGGTCGCCGAAGGGCTTGCGTTCGCCATCGCGGTCAAAGGGCTTGCGCTCGCCCCAGGGCTTGCGGTCGCCGCCGAAGGACGGGCGGTCGCCGTAGGGGCGGCGCTCGCCACCACCGAACTCGGTGCGCGGACGCTCGCTGAACACCACCGGATCCGGCTTCTTGGGCTCCAGGCCTTCGATGCGGCTCGGCGCTAGCGCTTCCTTGGTGTAGGCCTGCAGGCGGCGCAGGCGCGGCAGGTCTTCGCGCATGGCCAGGGTCACGGCCAGGCCGGAGCGGCCGGCACGGCCGGTGCGACCGATGCGGTGCACGTAGTCCTCGGCCTTCATCGGCAGGCCCAGGTTGATCACGTGGCTGATGGTCGGCACGTCGATGCCGCGTGCGGCGACATCGGTGGCCACCAGCACGCGCAGCTCGCGGCGGCGCAGGCCTTGCAGCGTGCGGTTGCGCTTGCCCTGCGGCATGCCGCCGTGCAGCGCGGCCACGGCATGGCCCAACTCGGCCAGCTGGCCAGCCAGCTGCTCGGCCTCGATCTGCGTGCCGGCAAACACCACGGCCTGGTCGACGGTGGCGTCGGCCAGCACATGCTCCAGCAGGGCGGCGCGGTGGTGCGGGTGGTCGGCCCAGTGCAGGCGCTGCTCGATCTGCGCCTTCTGCTCGGGGGCGGAGGCGACGTCGATGCGCTGCGGCTGGTTCAGCAGCTCGCGGGCCAAGCCACCGACGCGGCCATCAAAGGTGGCGCTGAACATCAGGGTCTGGCGCGGCTTGGGCAGCATGGCGGCGATGGCCTCGATGTCCTCGATGAAGCCCAGATCGAGCATGCGATCGGCTTCGTCCAGCACCAGGGTCTTGATCTCGCTGAGCATGCCGGTCTGGGTGTTGGCCACGTCCAGCAGGCGACCCGGGGTGGCAATCACGATGTCGGCACCGGCGCGCAGGCGCGCCAGCTGAGCCTGGTAAGGCATGCCGCCGACGATGGTGCAGACCGAGAAGCCCGGGATACCGCGGCCGAGCTGGATGGCGGCCTGCGCCACCTGCTGGGCCAGTTCACGGGTGGGGGCCAGCACCAGGCCGATGGGGTTGACCACCGGGCCGTTGGCACGCGGGGTGCGCGGCGCACGCGGGCCACCGCGCTGCGGACGACCGCCGAAGCGCGGCAGGAAGGCCGGCACCAGCTCGGGGTTGCTGGCGCGGCGCGCCAGCACTTGGGTGAGGATGGGCAGCAGGAAGGCCGCCGTCTTGCCGCTGCCGGTGCGGCTGCTGACCATCAGGTCGGTGCCGGCCAGGCCTTGCGGAATGGCTTGGGTCTGCACCTCGGTGGCGTTCTCGTAACCGGCCTCACGGACGGCGGACAGCAGCTGCTCGGGCAAACCCAGGGAATCAAACGACATCTCGAACTCTCTTCTGACAACAAGGCGCCGCACCGGCCTCCTCGGTCGGTGGACACAGGGCCTCCAGGGCCCGTGGGGTCGCTAGGTACTCCGCGGGCCATCAAGTGTGGGGGCCCGATCGGTGCGACGGCATCGCCGCCGACCTGTGCCTGCCGTAGCAGGTCGGACCGATGTGCGGTCCAAGGAGGAGTCAGAGGAGATGAACGAACCGCGCAGTCAGCTGGGCTGTTTGCGCGAAGCTAGCACTGTAACACTGGTGCTAACCCGAATGCACGAACTTCATGATGCCGGTGTGACGTGCTGCACAGCGGCAACACATCTCCTTACAACATACCACCCAGGGCGATTCCTAGGAAAAAACTGTAACTTTCACGCGTAAATTCGCACACCGATTGGAACTTTGGCCATTTTGGCAATCAGGAGCCCGCACCGATGACGGCACTGCGCACCCCCCTGCCCTCGCCCTGGGGTGCGCTGCCGGGCCGCCTGGATCGGCTGCTGCTGGGCTTTTCCGCCTACCTGCTGCCGCTGCTGCTGGGCCTGCTGACCCTGCTGGCGCTGAGCCAGTGGCCGCGCGAGTTTTCCGAATCCAGCCCTGCCGCGCTGGACCTGCGCCGCCTGGAACACCTGAGCAGCCAGCCCAGCCCGGGGCTGCGCGCCCTGCTGAGCCAGCAAGCCACGGCCAAGGCGCACGACACCCGCCTTTCCGAGCAGCCGCAGTGGCTGCAGCTGGTGGTGCCGCCGGCCACGCCCTGGCTCGAATTTCCCTCGCGCCACCTTCAGGCGCTGCGCTGTTGGGACGCCGAAACCGGCACCCTGCTCGGCCAGGCCGATCGCCGCGGACAAACCGGCGCCCTGGAGGCCCTGAAGGCCGGCTTTGCGCTGCACCTGCAGCCCAGCCAGGCCGGCCGAGAGCTGATGTGCCAGGCGCAGGCGGCCGGTCCGGCGCGCCTGCAGGTGCTGGCTTGGCAAGAAGCGGCACTGCAGGATTCGGTACTGCAGTTCCACCATGCCGCCGGCCTGCTGGATGGCGGCCTGACCCTGCTGGCGGCCTTCCTCTTCATCAGCGCGCTGATCAACCGCAACACCAGTTACTCGGTGTTCGCCGTCTGGCTGGTGCTGAACCTGCGCATGGCCGCGCTGTCCGCCGGCTGGGACGCGCAGTGGTTCGGCCACCAGGTGCCGCTGGAATGGCTGTACCCCTTGCGCCAGGCCACGATGGCGCTGTACTACCTCAGCACCTATGCGTTGTTTCGCAGCTTCTTCCGCGAGGAACTGCAGCGCGTGGGCGCCGGGCCGCTGCTCCAGCTGGCGCAGTGGAGCTGCGTGCCGCTGCTGCTGGCGGCCCTGACCCTGCCCTACTCGCAGTTCTTGCCGCTGATGTGGGTCTGCACCGCGCTTGGTGTGGGCGTGCTGGTGCATTACCTGGCGCGCATCCTGTGGGTGACGCGCTCGCAGGTGGCGCTCTGGTACGCGGCCTCACTGGCCATCACCTTGGGCGCGGGCCTGGCCGAGGTGCTGGCGGCGGCCTTCGGGCTGCGCGCCTTCAGCGGCATCGGCAACAGCGTCACCGCCGCGCTCTCCAGCAGCCTGCTGGCCTCGCTCTCGGTGGCGGCCCAGATGAAACAGGCGCAGGATGCCCGCCGCGCCGCGCAGGGCAAGCTGGAGCAGACCTTCTCCGCCCTGCCCATCGGCCTGTTCACGCTGAACCTGCGCGGCCAGTTCCTGGCGGCGAATCCGGCCCTGCAACAGATGCTCGGCAGCCAGGTGCTGGAGCCTGGCGCGAACGATTTCCAACGCCACTTCGAGCCCGGCAGCTGGGTGCGCTTGCACGAGCGCCTGTACGCCAGCCCCCAGGTGGAAATGGAGCTCAACAACCAGGGCGAACGCCGCTTCCTGGTGCGCGCCGCGCTCAGTCAGGACCGCATCGAGGGCTCGCTGCAGGACGTGACCGAGCGCTCGCGCGCGGCCGAGAACCTGCATTTCCTGGCCCATAGCGACACCCTCACGCGCGTGCTGAACCGGCGCGGCATCGAGGCCAGGCTGGACGAGGCGCTCAAGGCCCTGCTGCCCGGCGACACGCTCTGCCTGGCCTATCTGGATCTGGACCGCTTCAAACTCATCAACGACCTCTACGGCCACAGCGCCGGCGACGCCGTGCTGCAGCAGGTCTGCGCGCGCGTGCAGGGCGTGCTGGTGGAGCCCATGCAGTTCGGCCGCGTGGGCGGTGACGAATTCCTCATCGTCATGGCCGGCATCCGCACGCCGCTGGCACGCCTGATCGCCCAGGGCGTGGTGGGTTGCATCGGCAACAGCCCCTACCGCATCGACGAGCGCGCCTTCCATGTGCGCGGCTCCGTCGGCCTGGTGGAGATACCGGCCGGCACGCCGATCAAAGATGCCATCGCGCGCGCCGACCGTGCCTGCCGCGAGGCCAAGGGCAAACCGCAATCCGAAGGCCTGGTGGTGTTCGAGCGCGACTCCCCCGCCCAGCAGGAGCACGAGGCCGAGATGAAGCTCGTTGCCCTGCTCTCCGCCGGCGAAGAGATCCAGGGCCTGCACCTGGCCATGCAGCCCATCATGAGCCTGCTGCAGCCGCGCGGCTCGCTGAACTTCGAGGTGCTTCTGCGCATGCACGACGGCGCCGGCCGCCCGGTGCCCACCCACCGGCTGATCGCCGCCGCCGAACTCAGCGGCCGCATGAGCGTGATCGACCGCTGGGTGCTGCAGCAGACCCTGCTGTGGATCATTCACCACCGCGCCGAGCTGCCGCAGCTGAAGTTCGTCTGCATGAACCTCAGCGGCGCCTCGCTGAACGACGAGCATTTTGTCGAGGACGTGTTCGACATGCTCGAAACGCACATCGAGGCCGCGCCCTATCTGTGTCTGGAGATCACCGAATCGGTGGCCCTGCATGACCTGGCCAATACCCGGCGCTTCATCAGCCAGGTGCGGCAGATCGGTGCCAAGGTGGCGCTGGACGACTTCGGTGCCGGCTACACCTCCTTCAGCTACCTGAAGGAGTTGCCGGGCGATCTGCTGAAGATCGATGGCAGTTTCATCGTCAGCATGAACCAGCACCCGGCCAACATCGCCATCGTCGAGGCCATCGTCAGCCTGGCGCGCAACCTGGGCATGAAGACGGTGGCCGAGTGGGCCGAGGACGCCGAAACGGTGGAGACCCTGGCCGAGATCGGCGTGGATTACGTGCAGGGCTTTGCCGTCGCGCGGCCGCAGTCGCCGCAGGAGCTGCTCAAGCTGCGCTCCGCCGCCGACCTGATCGACGACGAGGCGCTGCACGCCTTCATCCAGCGGGTGGAAACCGGCGGCGCCGTCACCGGCATGTTCGTCGGCTCCAGCCCGGGCTTGTTGCGCCAGTGATCAGTGCAGGGCCCGCGCTGCCACCGGGGCAGCCGCGGGTGCACTTGCCGGGAGTTGCAGGTCCGGGTGCTCGGTGCCGCACATGAAGTTCAGCAAGGGGTGACGCGCCGCCTGCCAGCGCGCCTGGGCGCCCGGCACATGCAGGTGCATCACGCGATGCGGCAGCTGGTGCACATGGGCCATCGCATAGGTCTGGTGCGGGGCCCAGACATCCTCGAACAGTAGGCGCTGGTACTGGCGATCGATGGGCGTGCGGCCCGTGATGACCATGTGGTCCACGCCCTGGCTGCGGCAGATCAGATAGAAGGCCTTGAACAGCGCCGCCTTCACCAGACGACCGCTCACGCCCTGGGCCAGACCCAGGCGCGTGGCCTCGGCCAGGCGGGCGTTCGCCAGCTCCGGCGGCAGGCTCATGGAAGCCTCCAGGTCCAGCGGGCGGCGCGCATTGGTCTGGATGCGCAGGCTGCCCAGCGGGCTGCCGTCCAGCTTGCTGCGCGCCAGCAGCACCCAGTTGCCGGGTTCGCGGTCGGCGGGCTCGGGCTCGCCCAAGGTCTCGGCAAAGCGGGGCAGATGGCGGGCGTAGGCGCTCTGGCGCACCCGCACGGCGTCGCGCAGGTCCTGCTCGCTGCGCGCCACCGTCACCGTGAAGGGCAACCGCTCCTGCACAAGCTCAGCACCGCTGGCCGGGCAGGCTGCCAGCGAGGGGGACACACGCAATTCCGAAACCGAGCCAGTCATCGAGCGCCTCTCCGTGGGGATCCCCCTCATTCAGGGGGTCGGCGGACTGTAGGAATCGGTAACAGGGCTGCGTAGTCAGGCGGGCGCGCTACCCGCTGTCAGACAAATTCCGACAGGGGAACTACCGAGTCGGTGGCGGCGGCTCGCGCCAGCCCGGCAGGCGTACGCCGGTCAGCATGGCCAGGACACGCAACAACGTGGCCGTGCCGGCCGCGGCCAGCAGGCTGGGGCCCTCGCCCCAACCCAGGGCCTGGGCGCCCACCAGCACCCAGCCGCCGGCAAAGGCGCACACGGCGTAGGGCCGGTGGTCGTGGAAGGCCTTGGGGATTTCATTGCAGACGATGTCGCGCAGCACACCGCCGCACACCGCAGTGATGACGCCCATCAGCACCGCCACCAGCGCCGGCAGGCCCTGGTCCAGCGCCAGCTGGGTACCCCCGGCGGTGAACAGACCCAGGCCGAGCGCATCCGGCCACTGCATGGCCCGGTTCGTCACCGCCAGGTGCCGCACCTTCAGCAGGGCCATCGCCGCCAAGCACAGGCCCAGCAGGGCCCACAGCCAATCCGAGTGCTCGACCCAGAAAAAGGGCCGGCGGTCCAGCAGCACGTCGCGCAGGGTGCCGCCACCAAAGGCCGCCAGGCCCGAGACCACGCAGACGCCCACCACGTCCAGGCGCTTGCGCGCGGCTTCGAGCAGGCCGGAGAGCGCAAAGGCCAGCGTGGCCAGCGCTTCGATGCCGGTCAGCCAGGGCGACAGGTTCACAGCAGCTCCGCCTCCAGCCAGCCGCGCAGGGCGTTGAACCAGGCGAAGGCGCTGGCGCGCTGCAGGTCCTCGCGCAGCAGGCGGGCCTCGCGGATGCGCCCCTGCGCCAGCCAATACGCGCGCCCCACGCCGGGCAGCAGGCCGGCTTCGAGCCGCGGCGTCAGCCACGCGCCGTCGATGCACAGCGCGAGGTTGCCGCGTCCGCATTCGGTCAGCTCGCCCTGCGCGTTGTAGAGGATGAGGTCGAAGGCCTCGGGCGGCTTGTGCGCCAGCAGGGCCTCGTAAGCCTCGCGGCGCGTGGTCTTGTATTCAAGGAACTCGCGCGCCAGCCCGCCCGTAGCGATCGGCCCCAGCGCCACCGCCAGCCGCACCGGCTCGGGCGTGGGCTCCAGCGGCTGGCATTCGGTCTGGAGGGTGCGCCCCAGCTGCAGGCGCACGCGCCAGAGGCCCTGCGGATGCGCGGCGGCCACGGCATCCAGCGCCGCCTGCACCGAAGCGCGCTCAAAGCCCAGGCCGAAGTGCTTGGCGCAGCGCGCCAGCCGCGCCAGATGCGCCGCGCCCTGCGGGTACTGGCCATCCTGCAGCCGCAGGGTCTCGATGCCGGCGATCGGCGCGCGCGCACGCTCCAGGAAGCGCGTCTTGGCCTGCCACTCGGCCAGTTCGGCCGCGGGCTCGGAATCCAGCGTGATGCCGCTGCCCACACCGGCACGCAACGCGCCACCGGGGCGCTGCTCCACGGTACGGATCGGCACATTGAAGGTCGTCGCGCCGCCGGGCTGCATCAAGCCCAAGGCCCCGCAGTACCAGCCGCGCGGCGCGGCCTCCAGCTCGCGAATCAGCTGCATGGCGCGGCGCTTGGGCGCGCCCGTCACCGAGCCGCAGGGGAACAGCGCCGCGAACAGCTGCGCCAGGCCGGCGCCCGGCTGGGTGATGGCGGTGACTGTGCTGGTCATCTGCCAGACGGTGGGCAGCTCGTGCAGCTCAAAGAGGCGCGGCACGCGCACGCTGCCGATGCGCGCCACCTGCCCGAGGTCGTTGCGCAGCAGGTCCACGATCATCAGGTTCTCGGCGCGCTCCTTCTCGCTGGTGCGCAGGTAGGTTTGCGCCGCCTCGTCGCTGGCGCGGTCGGCGCCGCGCGGGGCCGTGCCCTTCATCGGTTGGGCGGCCAAGATCCAAGTCTTGCCGTGGTCCGGCAAGGGCCGCCAGTCAAAGAACAGCTCGGGCGAGACCGAGGCCACGCCGGGCTCGTCCCCCAGCTGGCGCAGGAAAAGCGAAAAACCGCCCGGCTGCGCCGCGTGCAAGGCGCGGAACAGCTCGTCCAGGCCAACGCCCGCTTCCAGGGTGCAGAGCAGCCGAGTGGTCAGATTGATCTGGTAGCAATCGCCGGCGCGGATGGCGGCGCGCACGGCCTCGATGTGCTCGGCATCCCGCGCGGGGTCATGCAGGCCCTGCACCCAGGGCTGGCAGCGGGGGCGCTCGGGGCCGGGCTCGGGCCAATCCTGCGGCGCGCGGCGGTAGACGGCAAAGGCCGCCAGCAGGCCTTCCGCGGGCTCGCCCTCCAGCACCGGGTTCAGCGCCGGCGCGGCCTCGTAGCGCAGGCCGCCCAGCACCCAGGCGCCGGCGCGGGCAGCGGCATGCGCGGCGTCGATCACCCCCGCCAGCTCGGCCGGCTGGCGCGCCAGCAGCCACTCGTCCGGCGGCGTGCTCCAGCCGCCACGCAGGCGCTCGCCGTCTTCGCGCGCCAGCGGGTGGCGCGGGAAGTCGAAGGCGGCGAAAAGGGCGTCGCTCAAGCCAGGTTCAGGAAGCTCGCGCGGTAATGCACCAGCTCGTCGATGGACTCGTGGATGTCCGCCAGCGCGGTATGCGCCTGGGCCTTCTTCACGCCCTCCAGCACGGTGGGCTTCCAGCGCCGCGCCAGTTCCTTGAGCGTGGAGACGTCGAGGTTGCGGTAGTGGAAGAAGGCTTCCAGATCGGGCATGTAGTTCACCAGGAAGCGGCGGTCCTGGCAGACCGAGTTGCCGCACATCGGGCTCTTGCCCTTGCCCACGTACTGCTGCAGGAACTCGATCGTGGCCTTGGCGGCGGCGGCTTCGTCGGTGGTCGAGGCCTTGACGCGGTCAATCAGCCCGCTCTTGCCATGCGTGCCCTTGTTCCAGGCGTCCATGCCGTCCAGGGTCGCGTCGCTCTGGTGGATGGCGAACACCGGGCCTTCGACGCGCACCGCCAGATCGGGGCTGGTGACGACGACCGCCACTTCGATGATGCGGTCCTTGTTGGGCTCCAGACCGGTCATCTCGCAGTCGATCCAGATCAGGTTGTTGTCGTTGCGCTCCAGGCTCATGGCAAATCCTTGGTGTGAATCGGCAGGATTGTGCCCACCTACACTGGCCGATCCGTCTGAGAAACTGCGGTCCGCCCTTGCTTGCCCCCTCTTCCGTCACCCTGTTTTTCGTGGCCGCGCTGCTGGCCACCACCCTGCTCAAGCTCTGGCTGAACGGCCGCCAGCTGCGCCATGTGGCCCTGCACCGCGGCCAGGTGCCGACGGCCTTTGCTGCCAAGGTGCCACTGGCCGCGCACCAGAAGGCGGCCGACTACACGCTGGCCAAGGGCCGGCTGCAGTTGGTCTCGCTGCTATTCGGCGCCGGCGTGCTGGTGGCCTGGACCCTGCTGGGCGGGCTGAACCAGCTCAACCTTTGGCTGTTCGGCCAGGTGGGCCCGCAGGCCTGGGGCGGCTATGCCTACCCGCTGGCCCTGCTGGCGGGCTTCACGCTGATCAATGCCCTGATCGACCTGCCCTTCGAGCTCTACACCACCTTCAAGCTGGAAGCCCGCTTCGGCTTCAACCGCACCGATCTGAAGACCTTCGTGGCCGACCAGTTCAAGGGCCTGCTGGTGCTGGTGCTGCTGGGCGGCCCGCTGGCCTGGGGCGTGCTGGCGGTGATGCGCCACGCCGGCAGCAGCTGGTGGATCTGGGCCTGGGCGCTGTGGTTCGGCTTCTCGCTCACGCTGATGCTGCTCTACCCGCTGCTGATCGCCCCGCTGTTCAACAAGTTCACGCCGCTCAGTGACGCCACGCTGAAGGAACGCGTCGAGCGGCTGTTCGCGCGCACCGGTTTTGCCGCCAAGGGCCTTTTTGTGATGGACGCCGGCCGCCGCTCGGCCCATGGCAATGCCTACTTCACTGGCCTGGGCGCGGCCAAGCGCGTGGTGCTGTTCGACACCCTGCTGGAGCGCCTGGATCCCCCCGAGGTCGAGGCCGTGCTGGCCCACGAACTGGGCCACTTCAAGCTGCGCCATGTGCCCAAGCGCCTGGTGCTGATGGCCGGCCTCACGCTGGCTGGCTTCGCCCTGCTGGGCTGGCTCTCGCAGCAGCCCGCCTTCTACGCGGGCCTGGGCGTGCAGCCCAATCTGTTGGGGGACAACGAGGCCCTGGCGCTGCTGCTGTTCGGCCTGGTGCTGCCGGTGTTCAGCTTCCCGCTAGGCCCCCTGATGGCCCGCAGCTCGCGCAAGCACGAGTTCGAGGCCGACGCCTTCGCCTGCCAGCATGCCGATGGCCACGCGCTGGCCTCGGCCCTCTTGAAGCTGCACGAGGACAACGCCAGCACCCTCACGCCCGACCCGCTGGTGGCGCGCTGGACTTACTCTCACCCGCCGGCTTCCGAACGGCTCCCCGCCATCCTTTCGCACGCGAGGCCCGCATGAACCCGCTCACCGCCCATTGCCAGGCCAATGCCCCCGCGCTGGACGACAGCGCCGTGGCCGAATGGCTGCCCCAACTGCCCGGCTGGACCCACGAAAACGGCGGCCTGCGCGCCCGCTTCGAGTTCGACAACTTCTACCAGGTGATGGCCTTCGCCAACGCCGTGGCCGAGCTGGCCCATGCGCAGGACCACCACCCCGACATGTCGCTCAGCTATGGCATGGCCACGGTGCGCTGGAGCACGCACAGCGCCGGTGGCAAGGTGAGCCTGAACGATGTGATCTGCGCGGCGCAGGTGAGCGCCCTGCCTGAGGTCTCGCCTTGAGCCGACCGGGCTCGCGCGAGCGCAAGCTTCAGCAAGCACCGCGCGACCATCTGGATCTGGGCCTGGTGGTGCGCGGCCACGGGCGCCACTACCTGGTGGAAACGGCGGAAGGCGGGCGCATCCTCTGCCACCCGCGCGGCAAAAAGAGCGACGCCGTGGTGGGCGACCGCGTGCGCTGGCAGATGACCGGCAGCGACGAGGGCGTCATCGAGGCCCTGGAGCCGCGCCGCAACCTGCTCTACCGCCAGGACGAATGGCGCAGCAAGAGCTTCGCCGCCAACGTGGACCAGCTGCTGGTGCTGGTGGCCGTGGAGCCGGTGTTCAGCGAATCCCTGCTCAGCCGCGCCCTGGTGGCGGCGGCCGAGGCAGGTATCGAGGCCCGCATCGGCCTGAACAAGACCGATCTGCCCGGCGTGGCCGCGGCGCGCCAGCGCCTCGCGCCCTACACCGCCATGGGCATCCAGGTGTTCGAGTGGAGCCTGCAGGCCGACCCGGCCGGCGCCCTGGCACGGCTAGCCCCCTGGCTGCAGGGCAAGACCACGCTGGTGCTGGGCCCCAGCGGCACGGGCAAGAGCACGCTCACCAATCTGCTCATTCCCGATGCCCAGGCCCAGGTGGGCGAGATTTCCGAAGCCCTGAACAGCGGCCGCCACACCACCACCCACACGCAGTGGTACTGGCTGGACGCCGAACGCCAATCCGGCTGGCTGGATTCGCCGGGCTTCCAGACCTTCGGCATCCAGCACATCACCCCCACCCAACTGGCCGGCCTGATGCCCGACTTCGCCGCCGCGGCGGCCGCGGGCTGCCGCTTCGCCAACTGCACGCACCGGCAGGAGCCGGGTTGTGCGGTGCAGGCGGCGCTGAAGGAGGGGCGGATCGTGGAGAGCCGGTATCGGATCTATCTGGAGCTGCATGACGAGCTGAGCCGGCCGCCACACTATGGGTGAGAGCCTGCAGAGGCTGCTGAAGCTCAGCTCCCTGTTGATCGCTGTCTGTCTGTTCCTGCCCTTGCAGTCCTGCACGCTCAAAGGAAAGGAGGAGGTCTTCTTTCCTCTTTCCGGCGATCCGAGCCAATGGTGGATGGTGCTGGCTGTCTATCTGCCGCCTCTGCTGGTCTGGTGGCGGCGGCTTCCCATGATCTGGCGCCTCATCGCCTCGATTGCTTCCTGTACTGCCGGGCTGTATGCGGTCAGCTTCCTGACCTTCGCCCTGCAGTGGAAGGGCAAGCTGCTGCTCGGGTGGTATGTCTATACCGGGGCATCGGCAATTCATCTGAGCAGCAGTCTTGCGCTCGCGTGGATGAACTGGCGCGCCCGGCGAAGTGCCAGGCGCTCAACAGGCTGAGCATGAGGTCTTCGCCGCTTCCGCGCACATCGCCAGGTGGTGCTCGCCGGCAGGTAGGAAGATTCACTGGAGCGACGGATGCGTGAGGGTCCGAATCTGTCGAGACACACTTCACCCAGTTGCTGCATACGGAGCCTGCAATGACCGACCGCACCGTCCTCTCCAAACTGCTCCGCGCCCTGCCCAAGGCCGAACTCCATCTGCACATCGAAGGCACGCTGGAGCCCGAGCTGATCTTCCAGCTCGCGCAACGCAACGGCATTGCCCTCTCCTACCCCAGCGTCGAAGCCCTGCGTGCCGCCTATGCGTTCACGGATCTGCAGAGCTTCCTCGACGTCTACTACGCCGGCGCCAGCGTGCTGATCCACGCGCAGGATTTCGAGGACATGGCCTACGCCTACTTCGAGCGCGCTGCGGCCGATGGCATCGTGCACGCCGAGCTGTTCTTCGACCCGCAGACGCACACCGAGCGTGGCGTGGCGATGGTCACGGTAATTGAGGGCCTGACGCGGGCCGGTGCGCGGGCGCAGCAGGAGCTGGGCATCAGCAGCGCGCTGATCCTCTGCTTCCTGCGTCACCTCAGTGAGGACGCGGCGTTCGAAACCCTGGAGCAGGCCCTGCCCTACCGCCAGCACTTCATCGGCGTGGGGCTGGACAGCAGCGAGCGCGGGCACCCGCCAGAGAAGTTCGCGCGCGTGTTCGCGCGCTGCCGCGAACTCGGCCTGCATCTCGTGGCCCACGCGGGCGAGGAAGGCCCGCCGGCCTATATCGAGACCGCGCTGGACCTACTGAAGGTGGAACGCATCGACCACGGCGTGCGCTGCACCGACAGCCCCGCCCTGGTGCAACGCCTGGCGCGCGAGCAAATTCCACTGACCGTCTGCCCGCTCTCGAACGTGAAGCTGTGCGTGTTCCCGCAGATGAGCGAGCACAACCTGCCGGCGCTGCTGGCGGCCGGGCTGAAGGTGACGCTCAACAGCGACGACCCGGCCTATTTCGGCGGCTATCTGCTGCGCAATTACGAGGCCTGCTTCGAAGCCTTCCCGCAATGGGGCCGGGCCGAGGCGATCCAGCTGGCACGCAACAGCCTGGAGGCCAGCTTTGCCGCCCCGGAGCAGAAGGCCGGCTGGCTGCAGCACCTGGAGGCTGTGGCTGCGGGCGCTTGATTGAAGCCCCGCGTGCCGATTGCCAGCGCCATACCGGAGCAGCCCATGAGCGCCTCAACGGACCCGGGCTGGAAAAGCAGGGGCTTCACACGCATCGCCCAGGCCGCCAGGCACCAGTCGGCCGGCATCTGGCGCGGCCTGCGTCATGACCCGGCCACCGGTGAGGTATCGATTGCCTGCTGGGTGCTTTGCATCGTCGCCCTGCTGCTACCCGTGCCGCGCATCGAGCACCTGCTGCTCGTGCTTTCGCTGCTGCTGGTGGTGCTGGTCGAGTACCTGAACTCGGCCATCGAGGCGGCAGTCGACCGCGTCTCCCTGGAGCCCCACCCGCTGTCCCGTGACGCCAAGGATTACGCCAGCGTGGCCGTCGGACTGGCGGCGCTGATGGCTCTGCTGTGCTGGTTGGTCATCGCAGGGCCGGTGTTCGCGGTCTGGATGGCCCAGCTCCTGGCGGCAAACCTCTGACGAGCAGCGCTGAAGCCGCAGGCCGCGCCCTTGGCTCAAAGGCCCCAGTACGAGCCCAGGCTGCGCTCGTCCTCGGTCAGGATCTCGCACTCCTGGTCCAGGGCCCGGTACTCGGCGTCGAACTGGGCGTGGAAGTCCGCATGGGCGGCGGCGCTGGCCCAGCGGTCCAGGGTCAGGAAGCGGTTTTCGTCCGCCTGGTCCTGCAGCAGTTGTGTGCCCAGGTAGCCCGGCGCCTGGGCGAACAACTGCGCCCAGCGCCCCTGCTGGCCGTAGGCGGCCAGGAAGCCGACCCGCTGCGCGCGTGCGACACGGAACTCCCAGACATATACATAGGCAGGGCTCATGGGCGACTCCAAGGCGAACAGCCTGCATGATGCAGGCTCCAAGCCAGAGCCCTGCCCCCCTCATGTCCATGCTGCCCACCTTTGAAACCCTGAGCGCCCGCCTGGAGGGCGCCGTCGCCGTCCTCAGCCTGAACCGGCCCGACAAGGCCAATGCCATGAACTGGGCGATGTGGCAGGACATCCGCAGCGCCATGCAGTGGGCCGACCGCACGCCCGAGGTGCGCGCCGTGGTGCTGCGCGCCGAAGGGCCGCACTTCACGGCCGGCATCGACCTCGGAATGATGATGGGCCTGCAGGGCCAGATCCAGGACGACTGCGAGGCGCGCGTGCGCGAGAAGCTGCGCGCCCTGATCCTGGAGCTGCAGGACACCCTGACCAGCCTGGAGCGCTGCCGCAAGCCCGTGCTGGCCGCCGTGCATGGCGCCTGCCTGGGTGGCGGCATCGACCTGATCTGCTGCGCCGACATGCGCTACTGCAGTGCCGAGGCCGAGTTCGCCATCAAGGAGATCGACATCGGCATGGTGGCCGACGTGGGCACCCTGCAGCGCCTGCCCAAGCTGGTGGGCAACCAGGGCCTGGTGCGCGAGCTGGCCTACACCGGCCGCAAGGTGGATGCTGCCGAGGCCCTGTCCATCGGCCTGGTGAATCGCGTGTTCGCCAGCCGCGCCGAGCTGGACGCCGGCGTGCTCGGAATCGCCCAGCAGATTGCCAGCAAGTCGCCGCTGGCCATCCGCGGCAGCAAGCAGGCTCTGAACTACGCGCGCGACCACAGCGTGGCCGACGGCCTGGAACAGATCGCCAGCTGGAACGCGGCGATGCTGATCTCCGAAGACCTGATGACGGCGCTGATGAAGGGCCGCGGCGGCCAAGCGCCGCAATTCAGGGACTGATCTCGGCCGCGGGCCCCGCCAGCAACAGCATCACGGAAAGGCCCAGGTACAGGGCCCCGAACAACGCGCCGGCCTGGATCTCGCGCGGCGTCAGGTCGCGCAGCGCCGGCTCCTCCGGCCGGGCCTGACGGGCGGCATGCACCGCAAAGCCGGCCACATAGGCCAGGAACAGCGCGGGCAGCCACCAGGGCACGGCCGGGTCGGCCTCACGCCAGGCCAGCAGGGCCAGCGCCGCCCAGATCCACTCCGCCAGGGAAAAGCACAAAGGGGTCAGGCTGATGCGCCCGCGCGCGCGCCACAGCAGGCCGGCGTCCAGCACCTGGCCCAAGCCCATGGCGGCACTGCCCAGCAGGAACCAATGCGCGCTCAAGCAGCCTCCCGGGCCGCTGTCAGCGGCGCGGCGCCGTGCTCAGCGCAGCTCGCGCACCACCGGGGCGTCGCGAACCTCGCGCACTTCGGCATCCACCACCTCACCAGCCGCCCCGCGGGCCTGCTGGCGCCGCGGCCAAGCCTGGGTCGCAAAGCGGAAGTCCGGCCGGCGCGGCTGCGGCCGGCCGAGCAGGCGGGCCAGCAGGCGGCGCAGGCCGAACACGGCCAGCAGCACCGCCGCCACCAGCAGGCCCAGGGCCAGCAGACCCAGGGTCAGGACGGCGGCCGCCACCACGAACACGGCCCGCACCACGGCATTCAACACAGCAGCAACTCCTTGCAAGATCCCCGGCCAAATGGGGGCGTCAGGCCGGAATTCAAGCACGAGCCGCTCCGCGCGCCCCAAGTGCGGGGTTTCAAGCGCTCACGGGCAGCGGCGCGGCAACAGGCCTTCGCGCGGGGCAGCGGGCCAAGCCATCGCGCCCTGCAGCGACGTCACAGGCCGGAAAAACCCACCCCCGCAAGCACGCGCCAGGCGCAAGGGCCCCGCAAGCAAACTGGGCGAAGATCCTGCCCCATGCCCGCCTACCGCCTGCTCTATATCGAGGACAACCCCGTCAACGCCCTGGTGGTGGAAGAGCTGGTGAGCCGAAGGGCGGACATCGAGCTGCGCGGCGCCGAAGACGGCCAGTCCGGCCTGGCGCTGGCGCGCGACTGGCGCCCGCACCTGGTGCTGCTGGACATGCAACTGCCCGATCTGGACGGCTTCCAGGTCCGCCAGGCCCTGGCCGAGCACCCCGATACCGCCGCGATTCCCTGCATCGCCCTGTCGGCCAATGCCATGCCCGAGGACATCAAGTCCGCGCTGGCCGCCGGCTTTGCTGATTACTGGACCAAGCCGATCGATTTCCAGGCTTTCCAGAAGGGCCTGGCCGAGCGCCTGCCCCACAGGGGCTGAAACGGAACAGGCCGGCAAGGCCGGCCTGTTCATTCAAGCGTCAAACCCGCATCACGCCGGGATCAGCCCCCGGCCCTTCAGCATCGGTTCGATCTGCGCATCGCGCCCACGGAAGGCGCGGTAGGCCGCACCCGGCTCCTGGCTATTGCCCGCGGCCAGGATCTGCTCGCGGTAGCGCTGCGCGGTGGCGGCATCGAAGATGTCGCCGGCCTCTTTGAAGGCCTCGAAGGCGTCGCAGTCCAGCACCTCGGCCCACAGGTAGACGTAGTAGCCGGAGGCGTAGCTGTCGCCCACGAACAGGTGCTGGAAGTGCGGCAGGCGGTGGTTCATGCCGCAGTCCGCCGGGGCACCCAGGCGCTCCAGGGTCTGCTGCTCGAAGGCGACGATGTCCGGCGCTTCTTCGTCTTCCAGCGCGTGGATGGCCAGATCGACCAGGGCCGAGGCGGTGTAGCGCACCGTCTCGTAGCCCTGGTTGAACAGCTCGGCGGCCTTGATGCGTTCGATCAGCTCGTGCGGGATGGCGGCGCCGGTCTGGTAGTGCTTGGCGTGGCGCTGCATCACCGTGGGGTCGGCGATCCAGTGCTCCATCAGCTGCGAGGGCAGCTCGACGAAGTCGCGCAGCACCTGCGTGCCGCTCAAGCGCTCGTAGCGGGTCTCGCTCAGCATGCCGTGCAGGCCGTGGCCGAACTCGTGGAAAAGCGTGCGCACGTCGTCCAGGCTCAGCAGCGTGGGTTCACCCGGCGCGCCCTTGGCGAAGTTGTTGTTGTTGAGGATGACGGGCGACTGCGCAGAGCCGTTTCGGTGCGCCCAGCGCAGCGCGTTCATCCAGGCGCCGCTGCGCTTGCCCACGCGGGCGAAGTTGTCGTGCAGGAAGACGGCGCGGTGGGCGCCGCTCTGATCGAACACCTCGTAGGCCACCACGTCGGGGTGGTAGACGGGCCAATCGGCCCGCTGTTCGAAGCGCAGACCGTAGAGGCGCTGGGCGCAATCGAACATCGCCGCCACCATGGCTTCGAGCGGGAAGTAGGGCTTGAGCTCGGCCTCGTCGAGCGCGTAGCGCGCCTGGCGCACCTTCTCGGCATAGAAGCGCCAGTCCCAGGCTTCCACCTTGTCCATGAAGCCATGCGAGAGCGCGGCGGCCTGCACGGCCTCGCGCTCCAGCTGGGTGGCGTTCAGCGCGGCATCCCACACCCGCTTGAGCAGGCCCTGCACGGCGGCCTGGTTCTGCGCCATGGTGTCGGCGAGCTGGTAGTCGGCGAAGTTGGTGTAGCCATGCAGGCGCGCCTGCTCGTTGCGAAGGGTCAGGATTTCCTGGGCGATGGCGCGGTTGTCGGTCTCGCCCTCGTGCTCGCCGCGCGAGACCCAGGCGGCCCAGGCCTGCTGGCGCAGGTCGCGGCGGGCCGAGAAGGTCAGGAAAGGCACGACGTGGGAGCGCGAGAGCGTCACGAGGTGCGCACCGTCTTCCAGGCCACGCTCCACGGCGGCCTGCTTCATCACGGCGCGCACGAACTCGGGCAGGCCGGCCAGCTCGGCCTCGCTCTTCAGGATCAGGCGGTAGCCGGCTTCATCGGCCAGCACGTTCTGCGCGAACTGGGTGTTCAGCTCGGCCAAGCGCTGCATGATGGCCGCGTAGCGCTCGCGCGCGGCCGGGGCCAGCTTGGCACCGGCACGCACGGCCTCCAGGTGCAGGCGCTCCAGCAGGCGCTGCTGGTCGGCGGCCAGGCCGAGCTGGGCGCGCTGCGCCATCAGCGCATCCAGGCGCTGGAACAGGCCCTGGTGCATGGCCACCCAGCTGGCGTGCGCGGCCATCGGGGCGGCCACTTCGCGCTGCACGGCCTGCAGGGCCTCGTTCGTGGCCGAGGCGGCCAGCGTGTAGAACAGCGATTCGATGCGGTTCAGCAGGCGGCCGCTGGCGTCGAAGGCGGCCACGGTGTTGTCGAAGCTCGGCGGCGCTGGGTTGGCGGCGATGGCCTCGATCTCTTGCCGGTGCGCGGCCATTGCGGCCTCAAACGCCGGCATGAAATGCGCCGGCTCAATCTCGGCGAAGGGCGGCAGACCGGCCGGACCGGTCCACTCCTGCAGCAGCGGGTTCATGCGCACCCCGCTCACTGGCCGGCAGCCTTCTTGGCGGCCATTTCCTTCTTGATCGCGTCTTCGTCGCGCTCGTCGTAGGGGCGGTTGCCGCACTCGGCGCGCCACTTGTCCTCGGCCTCGCCGAGCTTGTCCACGCGCGCCGAAGCTTCCGACTGGCGCTTGTTGAAGTCGTCGATCTTCTGCATCAAGGCTTCTTCACGCGCCTTCAGGGCCTTGAGGCGGGCGTTGTGGGCGTCCACGCGGGCGGTCAGTTCGGCGGCGGCCTTGTCGTAGTCGGCCTTCACTTCCTTCTGCTTGGCCGGCTTGAGTTCACCGATGGTCTTGCTCAGCTCTTCACCGCGCTTGCGCAGGGCCTCGTTGTCGGCCACCAGCACGGTCTGCGCGGCCACGAAATCCTTCTGCTCGTTCTCGAACGCGGTCTTGTCGGACTTGACGGCGTCGGCATGCGTCAGCAGTTCCTTGTCTTCCGCCTCGATGGCCTTGCTCTCGGTGACATTGGCCTCGCGGCGCGCCAGGCATTCACGCAACTCGTCGCGCGTCATCAGCTTGGGCCTGGCCTTGGCCGGCGTGGCTTCGGGCTTGGCCGGCGCCTTGGCGGCGGGCTTGGCCGGCTGCTTGGGCGGGGTTTGCGCGTTCACCGCGGTGGTGCTCAGGGCGGCGATCAAAGCCAGGGTCAGAAGGGGTGCGCGCATGGCTGAAACGGGGTCAGTTGGACGAACCGGCGATGATGCCATGACCCCCGTCTGGCACCGGAAGCCTCCCCATAATCCCCGGCTTCCCAAACCGTCGGCGCCCTGCGCCGCCCCAGCCGCTCATGAAACCCGTCCTGCTGGCCAGCCTGCTGGCCACCGCGCTGACCGCCGGCGCCCAGACCCCCGACGAAGACCCCTACCTCTGGCTTGAAGAAGTCAGCGGCGAGAAGGCCATGGCCTGGGTCAAGGCCCGCAATGCCGAGACCGAAGCGCTGCTGAAGAACCGCCCCGGCTTCGAGGCCCTGCGCGCCGAGCTGCTTGAAGGCCTGAACGCCAAGGACCGCATTCCCCGCTTCACGCGCATGGGCGACTGGGTCTACAACCTGTGGCAGGACGACAAGCACAAGCGCGGCATCTGGCGCCGCACCACGCTGGCCGAGTACGCCAAGGCCGAACCCGCCTGGGAAACCGTGCTGGACCTGGACGCCCTGGGCGCCACCGAAGGCAAGAGCTGGGTGTTTGCTGGCGCCAACTGCCTGGCGCCCGACTACCGCCGCTGCCTGCTCTCGCTCTCGCCGGGCGGCTCGGACGCCTCCGTGGTGCGCGAGTTCGACACCCGCGACAAGGCCTTCGTCAAGGGCGGCTTCGAACTGCCCGAGGCCAAGAGCCAGGTGGACTGGAAGGACAGCAACCACATCTTCGTCGGCACCGATTTCGGCCCCGGCAGCATGACGGATTCGGGCTACCCGCGCATCAGCAAGCTCTGGCAGCGCGGCACCCCGCTGGCCAGCGCCAAGACCCTGTTCGAAGGCGAGCAGAAGGACACCTGGGTGGGCGTGGGCGTGGACGGCCACGGCGCCCAGCAGCGGGCCCTGATCCAGCGCGCGCTGGACTTCTACCGCGCCGAGTACCGCCTGCTCACGCCCAAGGGCCTGAAGAAGCTGGACCTGCCACTGGACGCCCAACCCCAGCTCTGGAGAGAGCGCCTGCTGGTGCGCCTGCGCTCCGACTGGACCGTGGGCGGCCAGAGCTTCAAGGCCGGCAGCCTGCTGGTCGGCAGCTGGAAGGATTTCCTGGCCGGCAAACCCAAGTTCAGCAGCCTGTTCGAGCCCACCAGCACCCGTTCGCTGGCCGGCTTCATCACCACCCAGCAGCATGTGGTGCTGAACGTCTCGGACAAGGTGGCCTCCAAGCTGGAGGAATGGGACTTCCGCGGCAAGACGCCCGCCAAGCGCGCCGTGCAGGCGCCCTTCCCCGGCACGCTGACGATCAGCAGTCTGTACGACAGCGACCTGAAGAAGGACGCCCTGGCCGACCGCTACCTGATCAGCTACACGGACTTCCTGACCCCCGACACGCTCTCGCTGGCACGCGCCGGCAGCGACGAGCGCCAGGCCCTGAAGAGCCGCACCACCTGGTTCGACGCCGAGGGCATGCGCGCCGAGCAGCACTTCGTCAACAGCAAGGACGGCACGTCCATCCCCTACTTCGTCATCTACCCCAAGGGGGCGAAGGCGGACGGCAAAAACCCCACGCTGCTGTACGGCTACGGCGGCTTCGAGGTGAGCATGACGCCGGGCTACAGCAGCAGCCGCGGCCGTGGCTGGCTCGCCAAGGGTGGCGTGTTCGTGCTGGCCAACATCCGTGGCGGCGGCGAGTTCGGCCCCACCTGGCACAAGGCCGCCATCCGCGAGAACAAGCAGCGCTCCTACGACGACTTCATTGCCGTGGCGGAGGACCTGATCGCCAAGAAGATCACCACCCCGGCGCAGCTCGGCATCATGGGCGGCAGCAACGGCGGCCTGCTGATGGGCGCCATCGTCACCCAGCGGCCCGACCTGTTCAACGCCGTGGTCTGCCAGGTGCCGCTGCTGGACATGAAGCGCTATCACAAGCTGCTGGCCGGTGCTTCGTGGATGGCCGAGTACGGTGACCCCGACAAGGCCGAGGACTGGGCCTTCATCAGCCAGTACAGCCCCTACCAGAACGTCAAGGCCGGCGTGAAGATGCCGCGCGTGCTGATCAACACCAGCACCAAGGACGACCGCGTGCACCCCGGCCACGCCCGCAAGATGGCCGCGCGCATGATCGAGCTGGGCCACAACCCGCTGTACTGGGAAAACATCGAGGGCGGCCACGGCGGCGCGGCAGACAACGAACAGCGCGCCACCTGGCAGGCCATCGAGTACAGCTACCTGTGGATGCAACTGGGCGGCAAGTGATGCTCGAGATCCACCACCTGCCCGAGCAGCAGCGCTTCGAGGGCCGCCACCCGAACGGCGTGTGCGAGTTGGACTACGTCCGCCAGGGCCAGGTGCTGACCTTCACCCACACCGGCACCCCGCCGGCGTTGCGCGGCCAGGGCCTGGCCGCACAGGTGGTGGAAGCCGGCCTGCAGTGGGCGCGCAGCGAAGGCTGCAAGGTGGTGCCGGCCTGCAGCTATGTGGCGGTGTACATGCAGCGCCACCCCGAGTGGAACGACCTGCGCGCCTGAGCACAGGCGCCGGTGATCCGAAGGCCCGCGCTGCGGGCCTTTTTTCATAGCAGATCGAGCACCCGCTCGGGCGGGCGGCACAGGCCCACGCCGCGTGGCCCCACCACGATGGGACGGTTCAGCAGCACCGGGTGCTGCGCCATCGCATCCAGCAGGGCCTCGTCGTCCAGCGCCGGGTTGTCCAGGCCCAGCTCGGCGTAGGTCGTTTCCTTGCTGCGCAGCAGGCCGCGCAGGCCCAGGCCGCTGGCACGCGCCAACTCCTTCAGCGTGGCGCGGTCCGGCGGGGCCTGCAGATACTCCACCACCACCGGCTCGTGGCCGGCCTGGCGGATGAGTTCCAGCGCGGCGCGCGAGTTGCTGCAGCGGGGGTTGTGATAGATCGTGATCACGGGCGGGGATTCCAAAAAGCGGGGGCCGCACTGTCGCTCAAGTCTGGCCCTCGCCCCTCACCTCATGGGTGCGGCCATCACGGATGTGATACAGGCGCTTGAAGGTCGGGATGATCTTCTCGTCGTGGGTGACGACGATCACCGCCGTGTGGTGCTGCACCGCCATCTGGTTCAGCAGCGCCACCACGGCCAGGGCGCGCTCGCTGTCCAGCGGGGCGGTGGGCTCGTCGGCCAGGATCACCGGCGGGCGGTTGGCCAGCGCACGCGCAATCGACACGCGCTGCTGCTCGCCGCCCGAGAGCTCCGAGGGCTGCGCCCGCGCGCGGTGGTCCATGTCCAGCGCCTTCAACAGCTCGCGGGCACGGGCACGCGCCTCGGCATTGGGCCGACCGGCCAGCATGGGCAGCAGGGCCACGTTGTCGGTCACGTCCAGGAAGGGAATCAGGTAGGGCGCCTGGAACACGAAGCCGATGCGGTCGCGCCGCAGCGCGCGCAGGTCGGGGGTCTTCCAGCCTTCGTCGTAGATGGTGTCGCCCCCCAGCACCATGCGGCCGCCGCTGGGCTCGATGACCGCGCCGAGGCACTTCAGCAGCGTGCTCTTGCCCGAGCCCGACGGGCCGACCAGGCCCACCACCTCGCCCGGCGCCACATGCAGGTGCACGTCCTTGAGCGCATCCACCGCAGTGTCGCCCTGGCCGTAGCGCTTGCGCAGGCCTTCGATGCGGATGCCCGGCTCCGTCACCTCAGCCCCCGATCGCCTCGGCCGGATCGACCCGCAGCGCCGCCCGGATGGCCAGGGTGCTGGCCAGCGCGCAGATCAGCAGCACGGCCACCAGGCCGCGCGCCGCGTCGCCCGCTTCCAGCAGCACGTACTTGGGGAACACCGGCGCCCAAACGGTGGCCGCCAACTTGCCCACCGCAAAGCCGATCAGACCCAGGCCCAAGGCCTGCTGCAGGATCATGGCGGCGATGGTGCGGTTGTGGGTGCCGATGAGCTTGAGCACCGCGATCTCGCGGATCTTGCCCAGCGTCATCGTGTAGATGATGAAGGCCACGATGGCCGCGCTGACCACGGCCAGAATCACCAGGAACAGGCCGATCTGCCGCGCCGAGGTGGCGATCAGCTTGGCCACCAGGAGCTCCTCCATCTGCGCACGGCTGTAGGCCGCCAGGTGCTTCCAGCGGCGCACCGGCTCGGCCACCGCCTCGGCCGGGAAGCCGGGGGCCAGCTGCACCAGGATGGCGTTGACCTGGTGGTTGCTGGCCAACGCGGCCTGCGTGCTTTCCAGCAGGCCCGGCACGCCGGGGCGGTTGAAGACCGGGTTGGCCGCGCTGCGCGCGCGCTCGTTCAGGATGGCCTCGTTGTCCTTCAGGAACTGCGCTTCCTGCGCATCCTTGAGCGGAATGAAGACCATCGGGTCGCCGCCGGAAGACACCTGGCGCCGCGTCAGCCCGACCACCGTGTAGTCGTGGCGCCGGATGCGGATGCGCTCGCCCAGCGCGAAGCCGGTGCGCACATCGGCCACGGCCTCGTAGTGGCTGCGCGTCAGCTGCCGGCCGGCCACCAGGTAACCGGGCTCGCCCGGCTGGCCGGCTTCGAAGCCGACCACCAGGGCGCGCACCTCGCCCTCGCCGCTGGCGGCCTCGTGCAGCGGGCCCACGCGGCGCACCTGCATCGTCAGGTAGGTGACGTTGGCGGCGCGCGCCACGCCGGGCAGGCCACGCACGCTGCGCACCACGTCGTCGCGCAGGCTGGAGGCATCGGCATAGGGGCCCTGGGTGTCCTGCTGAACGATCCACAGGTCTGCGCCGCTGTTGCTGAGCAAGGCGCGCGCGTCATCCACCATGCCGCGATAGACGCCCGCCATGGTCAGGGTCACGCCGATCAGCAGGCCCAGGCCCATGCCGGTGAGAACGAACTTGCCCCAGGCATGCAGGATGTCGCGGCCGGCCAGGCTGATCACAAGGGCGCCCCCGCCAGCGCGGCCACCACGCGCGTGCGGCTGCCGGCCTCCAGCGCCCGTTCGCTGTGCACCACCACGGTGGCTCCGGCGGGCAGGCCCTCCAGCACCTGCACGCGGCCCTCCAGGCTGCTGGCTCCCAGGCGCACCGGGCGGAAATGCAGGCCCTCGGCATCCAGCTGCCAGACGCCGCTGCGGCCCTGCTGGCGCCGGATGGCGGCATTGGGCACGGTCGGCGCCAGGCCAGTCTCGGGCAGGTTCAGCGTGACTTCGGCCAGTTCGCCCACCGAAAGCGTGGCGGGCAGGCGCTCGAAGCGCACCTGGGCCACGCGCTCCTCAGTCACGCTGTCGCTCAGCGCCTCCACCCGGGCCACCTGGCCAGGGAGCGGGTGCTCGGGGTCGGAGCGCAGCACGATCTGCGCCGGCAGGCCGGCGGCCAATCCGGCCGAGCGCCCCTGGTCCAGGCGCAGCTTGACCCAGAGCGAGCTCGGGTCGATCAGGCGCAACACCGGCTGGCCGGCCACCACCGTGGCGCCGGGCTCGGCCTCGCGGCTGACAACCACGGCATCAAACGGCGCCAGCAGCTGCACATGGGCGCGCTGCTGGCGCACCGCCGCGCGTTCGGCCGCCAGGCGCTGCTGGTCCAGCCGCGCGGCGGCCAGATTGGCCTGCGCCGCACCGACGGCGGCCTGCGCCGAGGCCAGCTCCTGCTGCCGGGCCTCCAACGCGCCGGGGCTGATGAAGTTCTGGGCCGCCAGCTCGGCATGGCGGCGCCAGTTGGCCGCGGTCAGGGCCTGGCGCGCCCGCGCGTCGTCCAACTGCGCCTGGGCCGCTTGCAGCGCGCTTGCTGCACGGGCGCTGGCGGCGTCCAGCGCGGCCACGCGGGCCTCCAGGTCCACGGGGTCCATTTCGGCCAGCAGCTGACCGGCCCGCACGCGCTCCCCCACATCCACCGCCACGCTTTGCACGCGCCCGGCCCCCGTGGGGCCGATCAGCACGCTGCGGCGCGCTTCCACCGTGCCGATGCCGAACAAGGCGGGCGCCAGGCGCGCCGGCTCGGCCCGCGCCACCGTGACGCGCACGGGCGCCAGCGGCCCGGCGCGCAGCGCCCCAAAGAGCAGCGCCGCCAGCAGCGCCAAGCCCAGCAGCCCGAGCACCAACCGACGCCCCTTCACACCCAGGCGCTTCATGACGAAGCTCCCACGCCGCGCAGGTAGAGCGCCAGCACACGCCCAGCCAGCGGGCGCATCGCCGCCGGTTGCCCGGTCAGCATGGACTGCATCACCAGGCCCTGGAGCAAGCCCAGGAAGGCGGTGGCGGCCGCCTCGGCGTCCAGCCCGGCGCGCAGCTGCCCTTGCGCGCCGGCAGCCCCCAGCAGCGCCAGCAGCAGCTGCCGGTAAGCCTGCAGCAGGGCGCGCACCTCCCGCTTGGCGGGGGAGTCTCCCGGCTGCTGCAGCTCATGAAAGATGACGCGCGGCACGCCGGGGTGGGCCACCACGAACTCGACATGGGCGTGGAACACCGCCTCAAGCGCGGCGCGGGGTGAAGCGGCACCCTCCGCGGCTTCCTGCACGGCTTGCAGGAGGGTGGCGTGCACCCAGCACATGGCCGCCAGCCAGATGGCGTCCTTGCTGGAGAAATGTTTGAACAGCGCACCCTGCGTCACGCCCACGGCCTCGGCGATCTCGCCGGTGGTGATCTGGCCCGGACTGCGTTCGCTGGCCAAGCGCAAGGCCGCGGCCACGATCTCGGCCTGGCGTTTTTCGGTGGGCAGTCGGGCGGGCATGGGACTGCGTCCTATTGGTAAGTAACCTATTACTTGCCAAGTCTACGCACTTTTGACGCAGGCTGCCAGGGGGCCCCTGGAAATCCGGGTAGGTCCCTGGCCCATGCGGCCGCCCCAGCCACCCCGCAAAGGTCGGACTCCAATAATCAAAACGTTCCCGCAGCGCCTGAGCTGCGCTACCCCACCCGCCCCTCGCGAGGTCTGCCATGTACGGATTCACCACCACCCTCACCGGCCTGTCGTTCGACGAAGCCCTCAGCCGCACCACGGCCGCCCTGAAGGCCGAGGGCTTCGGCGTGCTCAGCGACATCGACGTGCAGCACGCCATGAAGGAGAAGCTCGGCGCCGAGATGCGCCCCTACCGCATCCTGGGCGCCTGCAACCCGCCGCTGGCCCACCAAGCCCTGCAGGCCGAGCCCGACATCGGCCTGCTGCTGCCCTGCAATGTCATCGTGCGCGAAGAGGCACCGGGGCAGGTGGTGGTGGGTTTCTTGGACCCGCAGACCATGGTGGCCTTGGTGGGCAAGCCCGGCGTGAAGGCGGTGGCCGACGAAGCCGAGCGCCGCCTGCGGCGCGCCTGCGCGGCCCTGGCAGGCAACTGATCTGAGCCTCAGAAGCTCAGCACGAATGCCGCGCCCCCCTCCAGCGGCCGCGCATGGCGCAGGCGGCCGCCCATGCCGTGCACCAGCTGGCGCGTCAGCGTCAGGCCGATGCCATGCCCCCCGGGCGTGGCGCTGAAGAAGGGCAGGAAGATCTGCTGCTCCAGCCCGGGTGGCACGCCGGGGCCGTTGTCGCGCACGGTCAGGCGCAGGCGTCCGCCGCGAGACAGGCGCGCCTCGATCCACAGCTGCGGCTGCGGGGTGTCCTGGGTGGCGATCTCGGCGTTGCGAATCAGATTCAGCAGCGCCTGCTCCAGCTGCGCCGGGTCGGCCTGCAGGCGCAGGCCGGGGTGGGCCAGATCGAAGTGCGCCGCCCCGCCACGCGCGGCCCAGGACGGCGCCACCGCGGCCTGCAGGCGTGCCAGCAGCGCGCCCAGGTCCACCGGCTCCAGCTGCGGCGGCGGCAGCTGGCTCAGACGCCGGTAGTCGGCCACGAAGCGCTGCAGACCGGCGGCGCGCTGGGCGATGGTGTCCAGCGCCAGGCGCAGCTCGTCGCCCGCCGCGGGGTCGTCCAGCAGTTCCAGTGCGCCTTGGCTCAGGCTGGCGATGGGCGTGAGCGAGTTCATGATCTCGTGCGTCAGCACCTGCACCAGCTGCTGCCAGGCCAGCAGGCGCTCGCTTTCCAGCGCCGACTCCAGCGGCAGCAGCACCAGCAGCACCTGGGCTTCGCCCGCCAGCTGCAGGGGCTGCAGGGCCAGGCTCCAGCGCTCGCTGCCGCGCTCGGTGTCCAGCTGCAGCTGACCGGCCTGACCGGCGCGCGCACGCTCAATCAGCAAGGCTTGCAGTGCCGCCGCGTCCTGCACCGCGCCGGGGGCCAGCAGGCGGCGCGCGCGCTGGCTCAGCGGCTGCAGCCGGCCCGCGCCGCTCAGCACCCAGCTGGCCGCCGGCAGGTGCTCCAGCTGGATCTGCAGGCGCGCCAGGGCGTCGGGCGGCGGCGCGGGCGCAAGCGGCTCCGGTGGGGGTGGCGCGGCCGTGCGGCGTGGCCAGCCCAGGGCCAGCGCGGCCAGCAGCAGCAGGGCGGCCGCACTGAGCCAGCGCGCGCTGGCCTGGCCGGCAGCGGCACCGGCCGCCACCGCCAGCGCCAGGCCTGCCAGGGCACGCCAGCGCTCAGAGCCCATGTTTGTCCAGGCGCCGGTACAGGGCCGCACGCGAAAGACCGAGCAGCCGCGCGGCCGCGCTCAGATTGCCTTGCGCCTCGGCCATGGCGGCCAGCACAGCGGCGCGCTCCTGCACCGCCAGCGAGCGCGGCGGCTCGGCCGGTGCCCCCGCCACGGTCTCCGCGGCTGCGCGCGGGGTCAGCTGCAAGGCGTCCCGGCAGGTGGCCACCAAGCGGGGGTTGTCCCAGGGTTTGGTGAGGAAATCGAAGGCGCCGCGCTTGACCGCCTGCACGGCCAGGTCGATCTCGGCATAGGCCGTCATCACCACCACGGCCGGCGGCTGCGGCCGCGCCTGCACCTCGGCCAGCAGGCGCAGCCCCTGCGCGCCATCGCTGCGGCCCGGGCCGAAGTTCAGGT
The DNA here is from genome assembly GCF_016093275.1 of Inhella proteolytica. GTDB lineage: Bacteria > Pseudomonadota > Gammaproteobacteria > Burkholderiales > Burkholderiaceae_C > Inhella > Inhella proteolytica. Next base: position 54,149 of record NZ_JAEDAK010000013.1, on the reverse strand, counting down.
CCAGCAGCAGCAAGCCGGGGCGAAGGCGATCCAGCGCAGCCGGCAGCTCGGCCGGGCGCTGGATGCAATGCACCGGGGCGACACGGCGCTGCAGCAGCAGTTGGGCGGCGAGGCCGACGTCCGGGTCGTCGTCAAGCAGCAGGATCGGCGGCGTAGGGCTCATCACGACCTGCATCTTCGTCGCCTGGGCGGTGGCGGGCGAGGCGGCTGTCCGCTTTCGGACAGGGGACTGGGCAAGCCCGGGACCGGCCGCGACAGTGGCGCCATGTCTGTTGTTCCCAGCCCCCCCGCCCCGCCGGCACCGCACTCCGGCGCTGCGATGGACCGCGCCCTGCCGCCCACCGGCCGGCTGCGCCGGTTCGCGCCCTGGGGGCTTGGCGGGCTGGGTCTGCTCAGCCTGGCGCTCTGGGGCGGTCAGGCCCTGCCCAGCCAGCCCGTGGCCCGCAACGCCCAGCTCGCCCCGGTGCGGCAAGGCGAGTTCCGCGACGAGCTCGCCCTGCGTGCCCGCGTGGAGCCCCTGCGCTCGGTGCAACTGGATGCGCAGGAAAGCGGCCGCGTCGAAGCGGTGTTCGTGCGCGATGGGGATTGGGTCGAGGCCGGCAGCCCGCTCTACCGCCTGCACAGCCCGGAGCAGGAACAGCTGCTGATGCAGCGCCGTGCCGAGGTGGCGCAGCAGCTGGCCAATATGGCCGCGCAGCGCAGCGCCCAGGCCGCCAGCCTGGCGCAGAGCCGGCGCGAGCTGCTGCAGCTGCAGGCCGCGCAGCAGCAGGCCGAGGCCGAATACCGGCGCCAGGCCACCCTGGCCGCGCAGGGCTTCGTCTCCAGCGCCGCGCTCGATCAGGCGCAGCGCCAGCTGCAGCTGGCCGAGCAGCTGCTGGCCCAGACCCGCGAGGACCAGGCGCAGGAGGCGCTGACCCGCCAGCAGTCCCTGGATGAAATGGCACGCGCCGTCAGCGGCCTGCAGGGGGGCCTGCAACTGCTGCAGCGCGCGCACGAGCGCCTGCAACTGCGCGCCCCCTTGAGCGGTCGCCTGAGCGGCTTCACGCCGCAGCTGGGCGCCACGCTGCAGCCGGGCGAGCGCCTGGGCCGCATTGACGACCCGGACGCCGGCATGCAGCTGGTGGCCGAGCTGGACGAGTACTACCTGCCGCGCCTGCAGCCCGGCCAGCAGGCACTCAGCAGCCTGGGGCCGCTACGCCTGACCCAGACCCTGCCCCAGGTGCAGGGCGGCAAGGCCCGCGTGCTGCTGCGCTGGCTGCAGCCGCCGGCCGCAGCCAGCCTGCGCCCCGGCCAGGCGGTGGAGCTGCGCCTGCAGTTCAGCCCGCCCAGCGCGGCCCTGCTGCTGCCCGATGGACCGGGCGTGCAGAGCCGCCTCTATGTGCGCCAGGGCGGGCAGCTGCTGCGCCGCACGGTGCAGCTCGGCCGCCGCGCAGCCGGCCAGGTGGAAGTGCTGGCCGGCCTGCAGGCTGGCGAGCAGGTCCTGATCTCTCAACCCCCTCACGAGGCCGAGCGCCTCGCCCTGCCATGATCGAACTCCAGCACATCAGCAAGCGGCACCGCGCCGGCGCGGTTGAAACCACCGCGCTCGACGCCGTCGACCTGCAGATCGAAGCCGGCGAGTACCTCGCCATCACCGGCCCCTCGGGCTGCGGCAAGTCCACCCTGCTCGGCCTGCTCGGTCTGCTCGACCGCCCCAGCAGCGGGCGCTACCTGCTGCAGGGCGAGGACCTGACGCAGCGCAGCGAACGCGAGCTCGCGGCCATCCGCCGCGGCCGCATCGGCTTCGTGTTCCAGAGCTTCAATCTGGTCGACGAGCTCACGGTGGCCGACAACGTGCAGCTGGCGCTGCGCTACGGCGAGCTGCCCGCCAAGGCCCAGCGCCAGCGCGTGGCCGAGGTGCTGGAGCGCCTGGGTCTGGCGCACCGCGCCGCCCACCACCCCAGCCAGCTCAGCGGCGGCCAGCAGCAGCGCGTGGCCATCGCCCGCGCCATCGCCGCCCGCCCCGCCCTGCTGCTGGCCGATGAGCCGACCGGCAATCTGGACAGCGCCCATGGCCAGGAGGTCATGCGCCTGCTGCGCGAGCTCAACGACGAAGGCACCACCCTGGTGATGGTGACGCACAGCGCCGAGCATGCCGCCATGGCCTCGCGCACCCTGCGCCTGCTCGACGGCCGCGTGCTGGTGGACGCCCCGCTGGAGTTGGCCGCATGAAAGCGCTGCTGCTCGACGCCCTGCGCGCACTGCGCAAGCGCCCCGGCGCCACCGCGGTGGCAGCCGGCGGCCTGATGCTGGCCCTGGCCACCACCCTGCTGGTCGGCCTGCTGGCCCTGGCCCTGGCCAGCACCGACCCTGCCATCCCGGAACCCGAGCGCATCGTGATGCTGGACTTCAAGGGCAACCCGCCCGGCCAGCCCAGCGACTGGTTCGCCGCCTCGCCGGTGGCCTTCGGCAGCCTGCTCAAGCACAGCGGCGCCCCCCTGGACCTGATCGCCCGCAGCAGCGATGACGGTTTCAATCTGCGCCTCGAAGGCGAGCTGCAGCCGCTGAACCTGGTGGTGGCCGACCCCGAACTCGTCAGCCTGTTCGGCTGGCGCGCCCTGGCCGGCGACCTGCGGGCCACCCTGCAGCGGCGCGACGCCCTCGCGCTGACGCAGAGCCTGGTGCGCCGGCTCTGGGGCGAGCTGGCGCCGCAGCAGGCGCTTGGCCGCAGCCTGGAGTCCAACGGCAAGGTCTATGTCGTCACGGCCGTCATCCCCGACCCCGACGCCCGCAACCCCTTGAGCGACTACCAGCTGCTGGCCGGCTTCGACGGCCAGGCCAATGCCCTAAACGAGCAAGATCAGCAGGCGATCTTCATGGTCAACGGCCGCGTGTTCGCGCGCCTGCGCCCCGGCGGCACAGCGGCAGAGATCGGCCCCTGGATGCGCGAGGCCTTCCGCGCCAGCCCCGGCTATGCGCAGCTGCCGGCAGATTGGAAGGACGGCCGCGAAGCCGCCTACTTCCGCGGCCTGCCCCTGGTCGAGCTGCCCTTTGCCGGCGCCGAGAACGGCATGCGCTGGCTGCAGGTGGGCGCACTGGGCGCCGCCAGCGCCCTGCTGCTGCTGCTGGCCGCCATCAACACGATGAACCTGCAGGCCGCCCAGTTGCTGCAGCGCCAGCGCGAAACCGCGCTGCGGCGCAGCCTGGGGGCGGCCGCGCCGCAGCTGCTGCAGCTCTGGGCCACCGAGCTGCTGCTGCCTCTGCTGCTGGCCGGCGCCGGCGCACTGCTGCTGGCCTGGTGGCTGGCACCCGCCTTGGCTGCCTGGCTGGGCCTGCCGCCCGCGCTGAACCTGGCCGACCCGCCACCGCGGGTGGCCCTGGTCGGCCTGCTCGGCGTCTGCGCCCTGCTGCTGCCGCTGGCGCTCGCCCTGCCGGCCTGGGCCGCGCTGCGCCGCGCCCCCGCCCCGGCGCTGCAGGGCCGCACCGCCAGCGAGGGCCCCTGGGGCCGGCGCGTACGCCAGCTGCTGCTGGCCCTGCAACTCGCCGGCGCCTTGCTGCTGCTGGCCCTGACCGGCGTGCTGGCGCTGCAGCACCGGCACCTGCTGCAGGCCGATCGCGGCTTCGCCACCGAAAACCGGCTCGTCATGACCGTCTGGGCCACGCCGGCCGACGCCCCCAAAGCCGCCCCCTTGCTGGCCGCGCTGAACCGCCACCCGGCCGTACAGCACTGGGGCTTCAGCAGCGCGGTGCCGGCACGCGACACGCGCGGCCAGCAGGAGGTGCATGTGAGCGCCAGCGGCCACAAACAGGTGCTGCGCCTGACCCGTGTCTCGCCCGGCTACTTCGCCACCTACGGCATGCGCTGGCTGGCCGGCGAGCCCCGCGCCAGCTCGGGCGAAAAGCTGCTGGTGCTGGACGAACGCGCCGCCCGCGCGCTGGGCTTTGCCACGCCCCAAGCCGCGCTGGGCGCGGTGCTGCGCGGTGGCGGCGACTACCTGCAGGAAGGCCAGGACCCGCGCCGCGTCGTCGGCGTGGTGGCCGCCGTGAAGCAGGAGGGCGTGCGCGAGGCGCCGCAGGCCCAGGGCTTCCTGGTCAGCGACGAACCCCAGGGCAATCTGACCCTCTACGGCCCCGACCTGCCGGCCCTGCGCGCCGCGCTGGACCAGGCCTGGAAGGACATCGGTGCCCCGCTGGTGCGCTACGTGCGCAGCGTGGATGAGCAGCGTTCCCTGGCCTACCGCCAGGAGGCCCAGCTCGCCGGCCTGCTGGCCGCCCTGGCCCTGCTGGCCGTGGGCGTGGCGGCGCTGGGCGCCTATGCGCTGGTGGCCGACACCCTGCGCCGGCGCCGCACCGAGCTGGTGCTGCGCCGCCTGCATGGCGCGGGCGGCCTGGACATCGTGCGCAGCGTGATCAGCGAGTTCCGCACCCCCATGGCCCTGGCCGCCCTGCTGGCCCTGCCGCTGGCGGCCTGGCTGGGTTCGGTCTACCTGGCGGGTTTCCAGGAACGCGTGGCGCCCCTGCCCGGCCTGCTGCTGCCGCTGCTGTCGGCCGCCCTGCTGACGCTGGCGGTACTGGCCGGCGCGGTGGTGCGCCATGTGCGCCTGGCCCTGGCCCTGCGGCCGATCGATGTGCTGAACTGATCAGCCGCTGGCGCGTGCGCGCAAGGCCTGCCACTCGCGCGCCAGCAGGCCGTACATGGCCGAGTCCGACACCTGGCCGGCGACGATCCAGCGCTCGCGCAAGCGCCCTTCGAGCTGAAAGCCCAGACGCGTGAGCAGCTGGGCCGAGGCCTCGTTCTCGGGGTCGATGTCGGCCTCGACGCGGTGCAGGTTCAGCGGGCCGAAGCCCCAGTCCAGCAGCGCTGCCACCGCCTCGCGGGCATAGCCCTGGCCCCAGTGCCGCGGCCCCAGGCCGTAGCCCAGCTCGGCACGACGGTTGCCGTCGTGGATCTTGTAGAGCGTGCAGGTGCCCAGAAGGGCATCGTCGGCGCGCCGCACCAGCCCCAGGCGCACATGCTCGCCTCGGGCGAGGTCCAGCTGATCCTGCTCGATCAGCTGCTGGGCCTGCGCCAGCTCCGTCCAGGGCGCGCTGCTCCAGTAGCGCGTGAAGGCCGGGTCGGAGTGGATGCCGAACAGCGCCTGCGCATCGTCCGCCCGCAGAGGGCGCAAGTGCAGGCGTTCGGTGAAGAGCTGAAGGTCGCGGTGGTCAGGCATGCGGGCATTAGAGCCCGCCGCTGCGCGCGCAATGAAAAACGCCCTGATGGCGAACCATCAGGGCGTTCTCGTATCTGGCGGAGACGGAGGGATTCGAACCCTCGATGCAGGTTTTGCCCACATACTCCCTTAGCAGGGGAGCACCTTCGGCCACTCGGTCACGTCTCCGGCGAAGCCCTGCATTATGGCAGAGATTTTTTAGTTTTCTGCAGGCCGATCCAAATCGAAGGCCTTGTGCAGCGCGCGCACGGCCAGCTCCATGTACTTCTCGTCGATGACGACGGAGGTCTTGATCTCGCTGGTCGAGATCATCTGGATGTTGATGCCCTCTTCCGACAGGCAGCGGAACATCTTGGCGGCCACGCCCACATGGCTCTTCATGCCAATGCCCACGATGCTGACTTTGCAGATCTTCGGATCGCCCAGCACCTGCGCGGCGCCGGTGGCCGGTGCCACCTTGGTCTTCAGCAGATCGAGGCAGCGCGCGTAGTCGTTGCGGTGCACGGTGAAGCTGAAGTCGGTGCGGCCGTCGTGGCTGACGTTCTGGATGATGACGTCGATGTCGATGTTGGCATCGGCCACCGGGCCCAGGATCTGAAAGGCCACGCCCGGCTTGTCGGGCACGCCCAGCAGGGTCACCTTGGCCTCGTCGCGGTTGAAGGCGATGCCGGAGACGACAGCTTGTTCCATGTTTTCGTCCTCTTCAAAGGTGATCAGGGTGCCGGACTTGGCTTCCTCGTCGATCGGGATGTCCCAGGGCGTGAAGCTGGAGAGCACGCGCAGCGGCACGCGGTACTTGCCGGCGAATTCCACCGAGCGGATCTGCAGCACCTTGCTGCCCAGCGAGGCCATCTCCAGCATCTCTTCAAAGCTGATGGTGGCCATGCGGCGCGCCTCGGGCACGATGCGCGGATCGGTGGTGTAGACCCCGTCCACATCGGTGTAGATCAGGCATTCGTCGGCCTTCATCGCGGCCGCCACGGCCACGGCCGAGGTGTCGGAACCGCCACGGCCCAGCGTGGTGATGTTCCCTTCCTCGTCGATGCCCTGGAAGCCGGTGATGACGACGACGCGGCCCGCGGCGAGGTCGGCGCGCACCTTGGCGTCGTCAATGCTCTGGATGCGCGCCTTGGTGTAGCTGCTGTCGGTACGGATCGGAACCTGCCAGCCGCTGTAGCTGACGGCCTCCATGCCCTCGCTCTGCAGCGCGATCGACAGCAGGCCCACCGACACCTGCTCGCCGGTGGCGGCAATCGCATCGAGCTCGCGCTGGATCGGCGGCGTCACCACCTCGGGCGAGAGCTCTTTGGCCAGCCCGAGCAGACGATTGGTCTCGCCCGACATGGCCGAGGGCACCACCACCAGTTGGTGGCCGGCCCGCACCCATTTGGCGACCCGCTTGGCGACGTTGCGGATGCGCTCGGTGGAGCCCATGGAGGTGCCACCGTACTTGTGAACAATCAGGGCCATGATGTAACCGGGTTACGGGTTTCAGGCGGAAGAAGGCCCGATTCTAGGGATCCGCCCGGGAAAACCCGCTCCAGAGTTACTTCGTGGCGCGCGAAAGCTCCAGCCCGAGCACGCCCTTGCGCGAGTGCAGCCAGCCCCCCGGTGCCGGCCAGCGCCGGCCCAGGCCCTGCCATTCGCTCATCAGGCGGTCCAGCAGCGAGACGGGCACGCCCGCTGGCAGCTGCGGCGCCAGCCAGGCCGCCAGCACATTGCGCCGGCGCGCTGGCGGCAGCGCCGCCCAGGCGGCATGGCGCAGGCCGCCCTGCACGGTGCGGCAGGCGGGCAGGTCCAGCGCAGCCGCCTCGTCGGCCAGCTCGCGCGCCTGCGCCGCATGGCGCGCCACCTCTCCCAGCACCGTAACGGCCTGCGGAAACTGCGCCACCAGCACGGGCATCAGCTGCTGGCGCAGCCGGCTGCGCGCATAGCGCGGGTTCTGGTTGCTCGGGTCCTGCACAAAGGGCAGGCCAGCCGCCTCGACCAAGGCCTGCAAGGCCCGGCGCGGCCGCTGCAGCCAGGGCCGGCACCAGTGCAGGCCGGCGCTTTGCCACTGCGCCGGCATGGCGGCCAAGCCAGCCGGGCCGCCGCCGCGCAGGGCCTGCAGCAGCACGGTTTCGGCCTGGTCTTCGGCGTGTTGGCCAAGCAGGATCAAGCTGGCCCCCGCCGCCTTGGCCATCGTGGCCAGGGCCGCGTAGCGCTCGCGCCGCGCCCAGGCTTCCACGCTGTCGCCCGGCTGCGGTTGCCCTTGCAACCGGTACACCTGCAGCTCCACCGGCCAACCGGCGGCCCCAAGCTGGGCCGCCACGGCCTGCGCATGCGCCACCCAGGCATCGGCTTCGGGCTGCAGACCATGGTGGACATGCAGGGCCAGCACCCGCAAATGCAAAGCCACCGCCTGGCGGGCGGTGGCTAGCAAGAGTGCGGTGGAATCCAGGCCGCCGCTGAACGCGACGGCAACAGTGTCACCGGGCCTTGGTGTCGGTGTAACGGCCATAGGCCAGCAGGCGCTCCTGGCGGCGATTCAGCAGCTCGTCCACCTTGAGGTCACTGACTTGGCGCAGCGCATCGGTGAGCGCGCGCTTGAGCGAAGAGGCCATGCCCTTGGGGTCGCGGTGCGCGCCGCCCACAGGCTCGTTGACGATCTTGTCGATCAGGCCCATGGCCTTGAGTCGGTGCGCCGTGATGCCGAGCGACTCGGCCGCTTCGGCGGCACGGTCGGACGACTTCCACAGGATCGACGCGCAGCCTTCCGGCGAGATCACCGAATAGGCGCTGAACTGCAGCATCAGTACCTGGTCGGCCACGCCGATGGCCAGCGCACCGCCGGAGCCGCCCTCGCCGATGACGGTGGCGATCAGCGGCACTTCCAGCTGCGCGAATTCAAAGATGTTGCGGCCGATGGCCTCGCTCTGGCCGCGTTCCTCGGCGCCGATGCCGGGGTAGGCGCCCATGGTGTCGATGAAGCAGAACACCGGCAGACGGAATTTCTCGGCCAGCTTGGCCAGGCGCAGCGCCTTGCGGTAGCCCTCGGGGCGCGGCATGCCGAAGTTGCGCAGGGCGCGTTCCTTGGCGTCGGCGCCGCGCTGGTGGCCGATCACCATGCAGGCCTGGCCGTTGAAGCGGGCCAGGCCGCCCACGATCGCCAAGTCGTCGGCGAAATGACGGTCGCCGTGCAGTTCGACAAAGTCGGTGAAGAGTTCGCGGCAATAGTCCAGCGTCTGTGGGCGCTGGGGATGGCGGGCGATCTGGTAGATCTGCCAGGGCGCCAGGCCGGAATAGATGTCCTTGGTGAGCTGCTGGCTCTTCTTGGAGAGGCGGTCGATCTCTTCCGAGATGTCCACCGCCGACTCAGACTGCACGTAGCGCAGCTCGTCGATCTTGGACTCCAGCTCGGCAATCGGTTGCTCGAATTCGAGGAAGTGGCGTTTGCTCATGTCACAGATTCTCGCAGATGGAGGATTTGGATCCCCCCGGGCAAGCCGCAATCGACCGAACGGTCGGTCGAACGTTTCACCAACTCAGTACTCGACAGGCAAGGGATCCAGGCTGCGCCAGAGATACCAAGTGGCCACGGAGCGGAACGGCGCCCAGTTCTCACCCACCTCGCGCGCTTCGGCGCGGGACACCGGCTCGCCGGAAAAGTAGTTCACGCTGATGCCCTTGATGAGGCCGATGTCATCCAAAGGCAGCACGTTGGGGCGCATCAGATGAAAGATGAGGAACATTTCGGCCGTCCAGCGGCCGATTCCGCGAATCGCCACCAATTCCTCAATGATGGCTTCGTCGTCCATCTGCGCCCATTGGCGCACATGCACCTGGCCGGCCTGAAAGTGGTCGGCCAAGTCGCGCAGGTACTCGGCCTTGCGCACGGAAAGGCCAGCCTCGCGCAGCGCCGCCACTTCATGCCCCAGCACGGCGCCCGGCGCCAGCTTGTGGCTGGGGCCACCGACCAGACCCACGAAACGGTCCCAGACCGATTGGGCCGCCTTGACGGAAATCTGCTGACCAACGATCGAACGTGCCAGCGTGGTGAAGGCATCGCCCTTGTTCTGCAAGCGGGCTTCGCCGAACTGCGGGATGAGCTTCTTCATCACCCGGTCGCGCTTGGCCAGGTGCTTGCAGGCTTCGTCCCAGTACTCGGGCGTGACGCCCAGCTTGGGCGCCATCAGTTGGCCACCCAGCTGGTGCCTTCGGGGCCATCCTTCAGCGTGACGCCGTGGTGCGCCAGCTCGGCGCGGATGGCGTCGGCCTGGACGAAGTCGCGCGCCGCCTTGGCCGCCGCACGCGCCGCAATGCGCTCCTCGATCCAGGCGGCGTCAACCGCGGCGCCGCCCTGCAGGTAGTCACGCGGCACGCCTTGCAGGATGCCCAGGCTGGCGCCCAGCGTCTTGAGCAGCCCCGCCGCGGCCGGCGACGCGCTGCGGTTGACCTCGGCAGCCAGTTCGAACAGCACGGCCAGGGCTTGTGGCGTGTTGAAGTCCTCGTCCATGGCCGCCTTGAAGGCCGCGGCATGGCCCTGGCTCCAGTCGATGGCGTCCAGAGGCTGCGCGCTCACCGCGTCCAGTGCGGTGTAGAGCCGCCGCAGGGCTTGGCGGGCGTCCTCGATATGGGCGTCGCTGAAATTGAACGGACGGCGGTAATGCGTGCGCAGCATGAAGAAGCGCAGGGTCTCGCCGTCGTAGCGCTGCAGCACTTCGCGGATGGTGAAGAAGTTGCCCAGGCTCTTGGACATCTTCTCGTCATCGACGTTCAGGAAGCCGTTGTGCAGCCAGTAGCGGGCGAAGGGCAGGCCCGCGCCCTCCGACTGCGCGATCTCGTTCTCGTGGTGCGGGAACTGCAGGTCCATGCCGCCCCCGTGGATGTCGAAGGTTTCGCCCAGCGTGGCGCAGCTCATGGCCGAGCACTCGATGTGCCAGCCCGGCCGGCCCATGCTGTAGGGCGTGCCGGGGAACTTGGCGTCCTCGGGCTCTTCGGCCTTGGCGGCCTTCCAGAGCACGAAGTCAAGCGGATCGTGCTTGCCGCGGTCCACCTCCACGCGCTCGCCGGCGCGCAGGTCATCGAGCGACTTGCCGCTGAGCTTGCCGTAGCCCGGGAACTTGCGCACAGCGTAGTTCACGTCGCCGTTCTCGGCTCGGTAGGCCAGGCCTTTCTCCTCCAGGCGCTCGATCAGGCCGATCATCTGCGGAACGTAATCGGTCGCGCGCGGCTCGATGGTGGGCGTGGCAATGCCCAGTGCGCCAATGTCTTCGCGCATCGCCGCGATCATTTCATCGGTCAACGCACGGATGCCCATGCCGCGCTCGACCGCACGCTTGATGATCTTGTCGTCAATGTCGGTGATGTTGCGCACATAGGTGACGCGGTAGCCACTGGCCTGCAGCCAGCGGTACACCACGTCGAACGCCATCATCATGCGCGCATGCCCCACGTGGCACAGGTCGTAGATCGTCATGCCGCAGACGTACATCCCGGCTTCACCGGGAACCAGGGGCACGAAGTCTTCGACCGCTCGCGTGAGCGTGTTGTAGATGCGCAGGGACATGGGTCTTCGGAGGGGGCCCGGTGCGAAGACCGGGGAGGGTAGCGTGGGCCGGCGCGGGGGCAAGGCCGGAGCATCCCTAGGACGGAAACGGAACCGCCGCTGCGGCTCCCTAGAATGGCCGATCAGTATATCCAGCGCCCCCTCGCAGTTCGGGTGGCGCGCCCCTGCATGACGCTGTCGTTCCGACCCCTCTCCCTCCTCGCCCTGCTCTGGGCCCTGACCCTGCCGGCGCAGGCCCAGGGCGCGCTGGAACAGGCGCAATCGCATTGGTATGCCGGCCGTCAGACCGAGGCGGTGAACACCCTAGAAGCGGCCCTGACGGCCCAGCCGCGCGACGCCAAATTGCGCTTTGCACTGGCCTGGATGCGCCAGGAGCAGGGCCAGACCGGCAGCGCCGAGCAGTTGCTGCGGTCCCTGATCGAAGAATTCCCGGACCACAGCGAAGCGCAGAACAACCTCGCCGTCATCCTCGCGCAGCGTGGTGAGCTCGACGCCGCGCAGCAATTGCTGGAGCGTGCCGTGCAGTTGCACCCGGAGCATTGGCAAGCGCAGGAAAACCTCGGCGATCTGCTGCTGCGCCTGGCCCAACGCGCCTATCTGCGCGCCGCGCAATCGCCCGCACCCGGCGGCGTGCAACTCAAGCTCAAGCTTCTTGAACCCCTGCTGCGCGCCCCGCAGCGCTGAACCCATGCTTCGCAAACTTCTCCTCAGCTCCCTGCTGGCCCTGGCCCCGCTGGCTGCCAACGCCCAGACCGTGCTGCTCAAGACCAGCATGGGCGACATCCGCCTGCAGCTGGACGCCACCAAGGCGCCCAAGACCGTGGCCAACTTCCTGCAGTACGTGAAGGCCGGGCATTACAACGGCACGATCTTTCACCGCGTCATCGCCGACTTCATGATCCAGGGCGGCGGCTTCACACCGCAGATGCAGCAAAAGCCCACCCGCGCGCCGATTCCGATCGAATCGCGCAATGGCCTGTCGAACTTGCGCGGCAGCATCGCCATGGCGCGCACCGGCGACCCGAACTCGGCCACCGCGCAGTTCTTCATCAACGTGGTGGACAACCAGCGCCTGGATGCCGACATGTCGCCGGACGGCTTCGGCTACACGGTGTTCGGCAAGGTGGAGTCCGGCATGGAAGTGGTCGACAAGATCCGCGCCGTGCCCGTGGCCGACCGCGGCATGCACGGCAACGTGCCCGAAACCCCCATCCTCATCCTCAAAGCCAGCGTGGAGACCAAGAAATGAGCACCAAGCAAGTTGAACTGCACACCAACCAGGGCCTGATCCGCATCGAGCTGGATGCCGAGAAGGCGCCCATCTCGGCCGAGAACTTCCTCGGTTATGTGCGTCGCGGCCACTACGACGGCACGATCTTTCACCGCGTCATCAAGGGCTTCATGATCCAGGGCGGCGGCTTCACGGCCGAGATGCAGCAAAAGCCCACCGAAGCCCCGATCCAGAACGAGGCCAACAACGGCCTGAAGAACCTGAAGTACACGCTGGCCATGGCGCGCACCAACGCGCCGCACTCGGCCAGCGCGCAGTTTTTCATCAACACCGTGGACAACGACTTCCTCGACTTCAAGAGCGAGTCCTCGTCGGGCTGGGGCTATGCGGTGTTCGGCCGCGTCGTCGAGGGCCAGGGCATCGTCGACGCCATCGAGAAGGTGCGCACCGGCCGCTCCGGCTTCCACGAGAACGTCCCGGTCGAGCCCATCGTCGTCGAGAAGGCCGTCGAGGTCTGAGTCTGCTCATCGATCAGATCCAGGCGCCGCCCGCGTGGCGGCGCCTTGCTTTCATCTCCGACCTGCACCTCGGGCCGGACACGCCGAGAACCCAGCTGGCCTTGCAGCGCGCGCTGCAAGCACTGGATGCGGACGCGCTCTTCATCCTGGGCGACCTGTTCGAGGCCTGGGTGGGCGACGACGCCCGTGAACTGCCCTGGGCACAGGCCGTGGTGGCGCTGCTGAGCACCTGCGCCGCCACGCGTCCGGTGTATTTCCAGCATGGCAATCGCGACTTCCTGCTCGGCCCGGCAATGGCCGAGGCCTGCGGCCTGCAGTTGCTGGCCGAGGAGGTCTGTCTGCAGGCCTTCGGGCAGCGCGTCGTGCTGGTGCATGGCGACGCCCAATGTCTGGAGGACCGCCCCTACCAGGCCTTTCGGGCCCAGGTGCGGCAGCCGGCCTGGCAGCAGGGATTTTTGGCCCAGCCTCTGGCCACGCGCCTGCAGTTGGCGGCGCAGATGCGTGACGCCAGTCAGCAGGCCCAGGCGGACGGGCCCTATGCCGACCTGGACGCCCAGGCCTGCGCCGCCCTGCTGCAGCGCCACGCCGCCCTGACCCTGCTACATGGCCACACGCATCGCCCGGCCCGGCACGCACTGCCCGGCGGCGCCCAGCGCCTGGTGCTGAGCGACTGGGACCATGACCATGGCGGCACGCGCGGCGAAGTGATGCTCTTCAGCCCCCAGGGTTGGCAGCGCCTGCCGCAGCCATGAGCCTGTGGGCGCGCTGGCAGCGCTGGCGCGAGCAGCGGCAGCTGCAGCGCTTCGCGATTCCGGACGCGCTCTGGCACGCCCTGCTGGCCAACTACCCCTTCGTTGCTCGGCGCAGCGCCGCGGACCTGGCCGAATTGCGACGCCTGTGCAGCCTGTTCCTGGCCCGCAAGCGCTTCCACACCAGCGGCGGGCTGCAGCTGACCGATGCCATGGCGCTGGCGGTGGCAGCCCAGGCCTGCCTGCCGGTGCTGCGCCTGGATCTGGCGCTGTACGACGGCACGGTGGGCATCGTGCTGCACCCCGGTGAGGTGCTGGCCCCGCGCGAGGAAGTGGACGAGCACGGCGTGGTGCACCAGTGGGACGAAGTGCTCGCCGGCGAGGCCATGCCGGGCGGCCCCTTGATGCTGAGCTGGGAAGCGGTGCAGCAGGCCGACGACCCGGAACAGCCCGTCTTCAATGTGGTGGTGCACGAGTTCGTGCACCTGCTGGACCTGCGCCATGGCGGCGACGCCAACGGCCTGCCCGAGATCACCGACCCCGTCTTGCGCCAGCGCTGGCTGGCGGAGCTGCCGCTGGCCTGGGACCGCTTTGCGGACCGGGTGGCGCACCGCGAATCCAGCTGCATCGACCCCTATGGCAGCGCGGCCCTGGACGAATTCTTCGCCGTGGCGGCGGAGGCCTTTTTCGTGGCACCGCAGGAGCTGCGGGCCGAAGACCCGCCGCTCTACGCGCTGCTGGCCGCCTACTTCCGTCAGGACCCCGCCGACGCCTGAGCGCCGGCGGCCCCTCCTCAGCCCGCGGGCGCGGGCTCCGTGCTCCGGTCGGCCTTGCCCTTGCCCTTGCTGGGGGGGTTGGGCTGGATGTCGAGCTGCACCTGACCCTCGGCGTCGACGTCCACGGTCAGGCGACCGCCATCGACCAGACGACCGAACAGCAGCTCGTCGGCCAGGGCGCGACGGATGGTGTCCTGGATCAGGCGCTGCATCGGCCGCGCGCCCATCAGCGGGTCGAAGCCCTTCTTGCCCAGATGGCGCCGCAGCGCATCGGTGAAGGTGACCTCGACCTTCTTCTCGGCGAGCTGACCTTCGAGCTGCAACAGGAACTTGTCGACCACGCGCAGGATGATGGTTTCGTCCAGCGAGCGGAAGCTGATGATGCTGTCCAGGCGGTTGCGAAACTCCGGCGTGAACAGGCGCTTGATGTCGACCATCTCGTCACCCAGCTGGCGCTCGGTGGTGAAGCCGATGGTGGATTTCTGCAGCGCCTCGGCCCCCGCGTTGGTCGTCATGATGATGACCACATTGCGGAAGTCCGACTTGCGGCCGTTGTTGTCGGTCAGCGTGCCGTGGTCCATCACCTGCAGCAGCACGTTGAAGACGTCGGGGTGGGCCTTCTCGATCTCGTCGAGCAGCAGCACCGCGTGCGGCTTCTTCGTGACCGCCTCGGTCAGCAGGCCGCCCTGGTCGAAGCCCACATAGCCCGGGGGCGCGCCGATCAGGCGGCTCACCGTGTGGCGCTCCATGTACTCGGACATGTCGAAGCGGATCAGCTCGATGCCCAAAATAAAGGCGAGCTGCTTGGCCACCTCGGTCTTGCCGACGCCGGTGGGGCCGCTGAACAGGAAGGCGCCGATCGGCTTGTCGGGCTTGCCCAGGCCCGAGCGCGCCATCTTGATGCTGGCGGCCAAGGCCTCGATGGCGACGTCCTGCCCGAACACCGTGGCCTTGAGGTCGCGCTCCAGGTTGCGCAGCTTGCCGCGGTCATCGCTGTTGACGGTGGCCGGCGGAATGCGCGCGATCTTAGAGACGATGTCCTCGACCTCGTTGCGGGTGATGGTCTTCTTGCGCTTGCTGGCCGGCAGCACGCGCTGGGCCGCACCGGCCTCGTCGATGACGTCGATGGCCTTGTCGGGCAGGTAGCGGTCGTTGATGAATTTGGCCGACAGCTCGGCCGCGGCCTCGAGCGCACCGAGCGCGTACTTGACGGCGTGGTGCTCCTCGAAACGGCTCTTCAGGCCCTTCAGGATCTCGATGGTCTGGCTGACCGTGGGCTCCACCACATCGACCTTCTGAAAGCGCCGTGAGAGCGCCGCATCCTTTTCGAAGATGCCGCGGTACTCGGTGAAGGTGGTGGCGCCGATGCACTTCAGCTGGCCATTGGACAGCGCGGGCTTGAGCAGATTGCTCGCGTCAAGCGTGCCGCCGCTGGCCGCGCCGGCGCCGATCAGGGTGTGAATCTCGTCGATGAAGAGGATCGCACCCGGCTGGTCCTTCAGCTGCTTGAGCACGGCCTTGAGGCGCTGCTCGAAGTCGCCGCGGTACTTGGTACCGGCCAGCAGTGCGCCCATGTCGAGCGAGTAGACGGTGCTCTCGGCCAGCACCTCGGGCACTGCGCCTTCGGTGATGCGCCAGGCCAGGCCCTCGGCAATCGCCGTCTTGCCCACGCCGGCCTCGCCCACCAGCAGCGGGTTGTTCTTGCGGCGGCGGCACAGCACCTGGATGACGCGCTCGACCTCGTGTTCGCGCCCGATCAGGGGGTCGATGCGGCCTTCCTTGGCCGCCGCGTTCAGGTTGTGGGTGAACTGCTCCAGCGGCGAGGCCTTGCTGGCCTGGGCTTCGCCCTCCTCTTGCGGAGGCTGGCTGCCGCCCTCGCCTTCGGGCTTGCCTTCCGGGCCCTTGGGCGGCTCGGAGGCGTCCGTCTTGCGGATGCCGTGGGCGATGAAGTTCACCACATCGAGGCGCGTCACGCCCTGTTGGTGCAGGTAGTAAACGGCGTGCGAATCCTTCTCGCCGAAGATCGCCACCAGCACGTTCGCGCCGGTCACTTCCTTCTTGCCATTGCCAGTGCTCTGCACATGCATGATGGCGCGCTGGATGACGCGCTGGAACCCGAGCGTGGGCTGGGTGTCCACCTCCTCGGTGCCACCCACCGTGGGAGTGTTGTCCTTGATGAACTGCGCCAGGCTCTTGCGCAGGTCTTCGATCTGCGCTGCGCAGGCACGCAGCACCTCGGCCGCGGAGGGATTGTCAAGCAGAGCCATCAGCAGGTGCTCGACGGTGATGAATTCGTGGCGCTGCTGGCGTGCGTCCACGAAGGCCATGTGCAGGCTGACTTCGAGTTCCTGGGCAATCATGAGGGCTCCATGACGCATTGAAGGGGATGGCCGGCGCGCCTTGCGGCGTCCAGTACGAGTTCGACCTTGGTCGCCGCCACGTCTTTGGAGAACACCCCGCAGACGCCGCGACCCTCGTGGTGGATCTTCAGCATGATCAGCGTGGCGGAATCCAGGTCGTGCCGGAAATATTCCTGCAGCACCATGACGACGAACTCCATGGGCGTGAAGTCGTCGTTCAGCATCAGCACTTGGTACAGCCGCGGCGGCTCGGTGCGCTGGGCCTGGCGCTCGGCCACGACCGAGCCCGCGCCGTCATCCGGCGTGGGGGGCGTGGGCCCAGGGGGCTGCGCATGGAGAGACGGGGGCGAAAACATGGTTCGATTCTAGGGATCTCCCCTGCTCCCCATGGGGCGCTGGGGCATGGGACCTGCAATGGATTGTGCGCAGCATCACGCCCACCCGTTTAGCCGAGTTGGGGGGCCCAGGCGGGCTTTCAAGTCCTCTTCACCGGGGTGGGAACTGGGGTCTGCACCGATCGGGCTGGCCCGGAATTGACGCTCCAAAGACCGATTCCAACAATCGCGCGCTTTCTTTCGGCACCCAAGCTAGACCCGGAGATACACCATGGCGATAGGAACAGTGAAGTGGTTTAACGACGCCAAAGGCTTCGGGTTCATCGAACCGGAGGCCGGCGGCGCGGACGTATTCGCGCATTTCAGCGCCATCCAGATGGAAGGCTTCCGCACGCTGCGCCAGGGCAGCAAGGTGAGCTTTGAGACCATTGAAGGCCCCAAGGGCCTGCTGGCCCAGAACATCCAGCCCGTGGAGATGAGCCCGGCCTGAGCGGGTTCAGGTGGTGATCAGGGCGGTCGGCTCGGCCGCCCGGCGCGCCTGCAGGCTCGCGCTCCAGTCCAAGATCTCCAGGCGCCCATCCGGGTGCTCGGCCAAGGCGGTCAGGCTTTCCACCCAGTCGCCGTCGTTCGCATAGAGGATGCCCTCTATTTCGCGCAGCTCGGCGTGGTGGATATGCCCACACACCACGCCGTCCAGCCCCCGGGCGCGCGCCTCGCGCGCCACCGCGGCCTCGAAATCGTCCACATAGGCCACCGCGCGCTTGACCTTGAGCTTCAGGTAGCGCGAAAGGCTCCAGTACGGCAGCCCCAGGCGCGCGCGCGCCGAGTTCAGCCAGTGGTTCAGCGCCAGTGCGCGCGTGTAGGCCCAGTCGCCCAGATAGGCCAGCCATTTGGCGCACTGGATGACGCCGTCAAAGTGGTCGCCATGGGTGACCCAGAGCCGTCGCCCATCGGCCGTGGTGTGGATGGCCTCGGCCAGCACCTCGATGCCACCAAAGCTGTGACCCAGGTAGCGGCGCGCGAACTCGTCGTGGTTGCCGGGCACGAAGACCACGCGCGTGCCCTTGCGCACCTTGCGCAGGAGCTTTTGCACCACGTCGTTGTGCTGCTGCGGCCAGAACCACTGACGGCGCAGCTGCCAGCCGTCAATGATGTCGCCCACCAGATAGAGCGTCTCGCACTCCACCCGGCGCAGGAAATCCAGCAGCGCACCGGCCTGGCAGCCCGGGGTGCCGAGGTGCAGGTCGGAAATCCAGACCGTGCGCAGGCGCAGCTCGCCGGTTTCGTCGCCCTCCTGAGCGGGAGCGCCCAGCAGCGCGGAGGCCAGATCGGTGCGGACATCACAGGGCAGGTCGCGTCGCATGGCCCGTCATGCTGGGGGCCGATCAAGACGGCGCGATGACAGGCCGCAAGAGCGCCTGCCCCATGCGCAAGCGCTGCCCCGTGGTCACGCAGGGCTCGAAGCCGGGCGGCACGAAGACCACCAGGGTCGAGCCATGCTCGAACCAGCCCAGCTCCTGGCCGCGCCGCACCGGCACGTCACAGGGCAGGTCGCGCGGGCCGGCCCAGCGCAGGTGCAGCAGCACGTCCAGAAAGTGCAGGCGGATGCTGGCCACCAGGATGGCCGCCACCGGCACGAGGGCCATCGGCCGCCCATCGGCTAGGCGCAGGCGGATGCGCGCGCGCTCGTTGCGGCAGAACAGGCGCTCGATGCGCTTGAGCGCGATCGGGTTGACGTTCCAGGTGTCGCCGCTGAGGTAGCGCACCGCCTCGATGCACGCGTCAGCCGGGGCGTGGAAGCGGTGGTACATCGCCGAGGTCAGGCGCAGGGTCAGGTAATGGCCGCCCTCAAACTCGGCTGGCTCCTCGCTGCAGCCGAACAGCTCGGCCAACCGGTAGGGCATGCCCTTGGCCTGCAGCACCGTGCCCCGCTGCACCCGGCCGATGGCGCCCACAAGGGCATCGCAGGGGCTGATCAGCAGCGCCGGGTCGGGGGCTAGCGGGCGCGCGCCCTCCTTCAGTTCGCGGGTGAAGCAGGCGTGCAGGCTCTCGAAGCGCTGTTCCTTGGCCTCGCTCAGATCCAGCTCGGTGAACTGGCGCCAGACCCCGATCGAGAACCGCGTCAGCCAGGGGCTGCGGATCTTGCTGAAGCGGCCCATCGCTAGCGTCAGCCAGCGGCGCGGCAGGCGGTTGGTGAGCAGGAAATTGAGGTCTTCGTTCAGCAGCAAGCGCTCGCGCCAGCGGCGTGGCGCGGCTTGGGGGGTGGAGGTCATGAGCCTGTCAAGTCAGCGGCGTACACCGGCGGGCTTCACAGTGTCGGGAGCCGATATGACAGAACCGTGGACGCTCGCCCTGGCCCTTGCCACGGGCGGCGTGCTGGCACACAAGGCCTACCAGCGCGCCCAGCTCTCACTGGCCAAGCACCCCTCGCTGACCGGCCACGCCAAGATGGCGCGCCGCGTCAGCCGGCTGCTGCCGGGCTACCACCTGGAAGACACCCAGTTCTACGCGGCCGACGGCGCAGAGCCCGCCTTGCAGCAGCGCCGCCGCGCCGGCTTCGAGCGCCTGGCCACCACCTTGCGCGAGCGCCACCCGCGCAGCCTGGCACTCACCCAGCAGGCCCGCCCCTTCATCAGCGACCTGCAGTTCACCGGCGCCTACCGCGTGCCCCCGCCCTTCAGCCGCCAGGTGCGCGCGCAGCTGGGCCTGGGCGCCTTCCTGCAGCGGGCCGACGGCTTCATCCTGACCGACCTGGACGGCCAGGAGTTCTACGACCTGACCGGCAGCTACGGCGTCAATCTGTTCGGCCACGAGTTCTACAAGCGCTGCCTGGTGCAGGCGCAGGAGCGCGCGCTGGACCACGGCGTGCTGCTGGGCGCCTACCACCCGGCGGTGGCCGATGTGGCCCAGCGCCTGTGCCGGCTCTCGGGCATGGACGAGGTGAGCTTTCATATGTCCGGCACCGAGGCGGTGATGCAGGCCGTGCGCCTGGCGCGCTACCACACCGGCCGCGCCAAGCTGGTGCGCTTTTGCGGCGCGTACCACGGTTGGTGGGGCGATGTGCAGCCCGGGCCGGGCAACCCGGTGGCGGCCGAACACACCTATACGCTGCGCGACATGGACGAGCGCAGCTTGCGCGTGCTGCGCACCCGCAAGGACATCGCCTGCGTGCTGGTGAACCCGCTGCAGGCCCTGCACCCGAACGCAGCCGCGCCGGGCGACAGCAGCCTGATGGGCGCGCGCCGCCTGCAAGCGGCCGATCTGCAGGATTACGCCGACTGGCTGCGCCGTCTGCGCGAGGTCTGCAGCGCGCGCGGCATCGCGCTGATCTTCGACGAGGTGTTCGTGGGCTTTCGCCTCGGCCCGGGCGGCGCGCAGCAGCGCTTCGGCGTGCAGGCGGATCTGGTGACCTATGGCAAGACCCTGGGCGGCGGCCTGCCGGTGGGCGTGGTGTGCGGCAAGGCGGCCTGGATGAAGCGCTTCCGCGAGGACCGCCCGGCCGACATCTGCTTCGCGCGCGGCACCTTCAACGCCCACCCGCAGGTGGTGTGCGCCATGCAGGTGTTCCTGGAGCAGTTGGAGCGGCCCGAGATCCAGGCCCTGTACGAGGGCATGGACGCGCGCTGGAGCGGCCGCGCCCAGCGCCTGAACGCCGGCCTCGAGGCCGCCGGCTTCCCGGTGCGTGTGCAGCAGCTGGCCACGATCTGGGCGGTGGAATTCCTGCAACCCGGGCGCTACCACTGGATGCTGCAGTTCTACCTGCGCGAGCAGGGCCTGCTGCTGTCCTGGGTGGGCAGCGGACGCATCGTCTTCAGCCTGGATTACCGCGAGGCCGATTTCGACGCCGTCTGCGAACGCTTCCTGGCCGCCTGCGCCGCCATGCAGGCGGACGGCTGGTGGGAAGGCGCGCCGCCGGCCGGGCATCTGAAGCGCCGGCTGGTTCGTGAGCTGATTGGCGCCTGGCGCAATCGCTGATGGATCCAGTGCCACCGCGGAACCGACTTGGCCGGGCCGCTGGTGGCGCCCCCATGGGGGAGGCGGCCGGGACGGAGCTCCCGGCCGCTTCGGGGGGGGGTCAAGTCCGACGGGCGTGGTGCATGGGGTCGATGAGTTCGCCCTTCAGGAGGTAGAGCGGCGCTTTCCAGTACAGCAGCACATCGTGGAAGGGGTCGGTCAGGATCTTGCACATCCACACCAGGCCGGTCTGCACGTCGTACAGGTGGAACAGATGCACGGTGCGCATCAGGAGTCCCGTCACGCCCAGGGCCAGCCAGGCCAGGCCGACGTCGTGCCAATACCCGTTGAAGTCCGTCGCCGGCTCAATCCAGCCCCAGAGCGAAGGCTGCAGCCACAGCAACAGCGGCATGGCGGCCCAGGCCGACATCAGGAACACCTTGCGGCGCAGGTTGTAGCCCACCTTGATGGCTTCCTTGTGCTCGTGCGTGGCCTGGTTGACTTCGTCATAACCCTTGGGCTCGAAGAAGAAGTGGCCGGCCTGGCGCGAGCTCATCGACACCCCCCAGGCCAGCAGCGCGGCCAGCGCGGGGTCCTCAAAAAGCAGGCCGTAGGCGCACAGAAAGCTCAGCGCGCTGAGCAGGTGCAGGCTCTGGTTGATGCGGCTGTGGTGGTAGTAGCGGTGGTCGTCCCAGCGCTGGGTGCGCAGGGCTTGCAGGAATTCCGTCACAAAGGCTCCTGGGGGTTGTGGGTGCGGCATGCTCGGCAGCGCTGATGAAAAAGACGTGACGCCCGCTGTCACAGCGCTGTCGCAGGGGCGGCTGAGCATGGCCGCATGAACACCGCCGCCCGCACCGCCGCGCTGCTGGAACGCAGCCCCCTGTCCCCAGCCGCGCCGGACGCACTGGAGATCCTGCCGGCGCGCAGCGAGCACCGCTGGCTGCGCATCGCCCTCGTCACCGAGACCTATCCGCCCGAAGTGAACGGCGTGGCGGGCACGGTGGCGCGCATCGTCGAGGGCCTGCGCGAGTTCGGGCACGAGCTGCAGCTGGTGCGCCCGCGCCAGCACAAGGCCGAGCAGGCGCAGAGCGAGGCTGGCTTTGCCGAACTGCTGATGCGCGGCCTGCCGATCCCGCGCTACCCGCAGCTGCGCATGGGCCTGCCTGCCAAGCGCGCGCTGCTGCGGCGCTGGAGCTTCGAGCGGCCCGACGTGGTGCACATCGCCACCGAGGGGCCGCTGGGCTGGTCGGCCCTGCAGGCGGCGCGCCAGCTGCGCCTGCCGGTGCTGAGCGAGTTCCGCACCAATTTCCACGCCTACAGCCAGCACTACGGCGTGGGCTGGCTGCGCCACCCCATCCACGCCTACCTGCGCAAGTTCCACAACCAATGCCAGCGGACCCTGGTGCCCTCGGAGGACCTGCGCGCCACCCTGGCCGGCCAGCGCTTCGAGCGCCTGGCGGTGGTGGCACGGGGCGTGGACACCGAGCGCTTCCACCCCGGCCGCCGCGACCCCGCGCTGCGCGCGCAATGGGGCGCCGGGCCGGACAGCCCGGTGCTGCTCTGCGTGGGCCGGCTGGCGGCCGAAAAGAACCTGGAGCTGCTGCTGGACGCCTACGCCACGCTGCGTCAACGCGCCCCGCAGGCCCGCCTCGTGCTGGTGGGCGACGGCCCCGAGCGCGAACGCCTGCGCCAACGCTGCCCGGACGCGGTGTTCTGCGGCCTGCAGATCGGCACCGCGCTGGCGGCGCATTACGCCAGCGCCGACCTGTTCGCCTTTCCCAGCCTGACCGAGACCTTCGGCAATGTGGTGCCCGAGGCCCTGGCCAGCGGCCTGCCGGTCGTCGCTTTCGACTACGCGGCGGCCGCCAAGCTGCTGCGCGAGGGCCCGGCCGGCCGCCTGGTACCGCAGGGTCAGCCCACCGCCTTCTGCACGGCTGTGGCCGAACTGGGCAGCCAGCCGCCCGAACTGCAGCGCATGGCGCAGGCTGCCCGCGCCGTGGCCCTGCAACAGGGCTGGCCCGCCATCGTGGCGGGCATCGAGGCCCACTACCGCGAGCTGCTGTCGGGGCCCGAGGCGTGAAGGGGATGGCGCGTCACAGTGGTGTCACCGCCCCTGGCCAGCATCGCGGCTGTCCTGGGCTTCTCCTTCCCGCCTTGCACCCCGCCGCCCCGCTCACCCTGTTGTCCGTCAGCCGCGCCGACCCGCGCCTCAGCCAGCTGCTGCAGGCCGCCACCGCCAGCGGCGCCCTGGTGGCACACACCAGCGACCCCAGCCAGGCCCAGCGCTGGCTGGACACCCTGGCCCCCGACCTGTTGCTGGGCGACCCCCAGTTGCTGGAGCGCCTGCACCCACCCCCCTGCCCCGTCTTGGCCTGGGAGGGCGACCTGGAACAGACCTCCCGGCGCCTGGCCGCCTGGCTGCCCGAGCTGTGCGTGCGCCCTCAGCGCATCGTCTGCGGCGACATCGAGGCCGACCCCCAGGCCGGCGTGGTGCGCCTGCGCGGCGGCGACGGCCTGCGCCGCCAGGCTGCCATCCCGGCCCTGGAGCTGCGCCTGCTGGGCACCCTGCTGCGGCGCGCCGGGCGGGTGGTCAGCCGCCAGGAGCTGCTGGAAACCGTCTGGCCCGCCGAGGCCCGCCCCCTGCCCCGCACCGTGGACCAGACCGTGCGCCGCCTGCGCGTGGGCCTGCAGCCCCTGGGGTTGGATGGCCGGCTGCGCTCCCTGCGCGGCCTCGGTTACCGGTTTGATCCGGCTTAGCCCCAAATATTTCAGTTCCTCCCGGCGGCTGTCACAAAGCCGTCATTCAGCCTGCCTAGAGTGGCAGGCATCCACCCAACGACCCCAAAACGGAGTCTGCAATGCAACTGAACAAGCTGTTCGCCCTGCTGGGCCTGGCCGCCACCGCTTTCGCCGCCCAGGCGCAAGTCGTCAAGATCGACGGTTCGTCGACCGTGTTCCCGATCACCGAGGGCGTGGCCGAAGACTTCCAGAAGGTCAAGAAAGGTGCCGTCAAGGTCACCGTGGGCATTTCGGGCACCGGCGGCGGCTTCAAGAAGTTCTGCCGCGGCGAGACCGACATCAGCAACGCCTCGCGCCCCATCCTGGCCAAGGAAATGGCCGACTGCAAGGCGGCCGGCGTCGAGTACTACGAGCTGCCGGTGGCCTTTGATGCGCTGACCGTGGTCATCAACCCCCGCAACCCGTTCCTGAAGCAGATCACCGTTGAAGAACTGAAGAAGATCTGGGAACCGGCCGCCCAGGGCAAGGTGACGCGCTGGAACCAGGTCAACCCGGCCTGGCCGGATGCCCCGATCAAGCTGTTCGGCGCCGGCGCCGACTCGGGCACCTTCGACTACTTCACCGAAGCCATCAACGGCAAGAGCAAGGCCAGCCGCGGCGACTTCACCGCCTCGGAAGACGACAACGTGCTGGTGCAGGGCGTGAGCTCAGACATCAACGCCATCGGCTACTTTGGCTACGCCTACTACGCCGAGAACCAGGGCAAGCTCAAGGCCCTGCCGATCGTCAACCCCAAGGGCCAGGCCGTCGCTCCGAGCGAAGCCGCCGTGCTGGCCGGCACCTACGAGCCGCTGAGCCGCCCGATCTTCATCTACGTGAACGCCAAGTCCCTGGGCAAGCCCGAGGTCAAGGAGTTCGTCGAGTACATGATGAAGAACGCGGCCAAGATCGCCAAGGAAGTGAAGTACGTGCCGCTGCCGGCCAAGGCCTACACGGGCGGCCTGGAGCACCTGAACAAGGGCAAGAAGGGCACCGTGTTCGGTGGCAAGAACGAGGTCGGCATCACCATCGAGGAACTGCTGGCCCGCGAAACCGCCCTGTGATCGCACGCAGGCCCCCGGGCCTGCCGCAAAATGACAGCGACGTGACAACGGGCCCGGATTTCGCCATGCGGGCCCGCTGTTCTTTCTGGCGTCCTGTCGCCTCCCCGTTCCTAGGTATTCGCCATGGCCATCGCCCCACCTGATGCCCTGCCCAGCACCGCCACGCATTCGCCCCGCGGCGAAGCGCGGCTGGCCGAGTTCGCCGAATTGAAGAAGGCCCGCCAGCGCCGTGAACGCCTGATCGAAGCCGTGTTGTTCCTGGCCGCCAGCGTCTCGGTGCTCACCACCGTGGGCATCGTCTACATCCTGGTGCGCGAGTCGATCAGCTTCTTCAGCCACGTGTCGATCTGGGACTTCCTGACCGACAAGCAGTGGACACCGCTGTTCGACGACGCCCATTTCGGCATCTTTGTGCTGATGTCCGGCACCATCACCAGCTCACTGGTCGCGCTGGCCGTGGCCATTCCGCTGGGCACCGTGATCGCCATCTACCTGAGCGAGTTCGCCGGCCACAAGACGCGCGAAACGCTCAAGCCCCTGCTGGAGCTGCTCTCCGGCGTGCCGACCATCATCTACGGCTTCTTCGCGCTGCTGGTGGTGACGCCACTGCTGCAGAAGATCTTTCCCGAGCTGCCGGGCTTCAACGTGCTCTCGGCCGGCCTGGTGATGGGCGTGATGATCATTCCCTATGTGGCCTCGCTCTCGGAAGACGCGATGCGCGCCGTGCCCATGAGCCTGCGCGAGGGTGCCTATGCCATGGGCAGCACACGCTTCCAGACGGCCGTGAACGTGGTCGTGCCGGCTGCCTTCTCGGGCATCGCCTCGGCCTACATCCTGGGCATCAGCCGCGCCGTGGGCGAGACCATGATCCTGGCAGTCGCCGCCGGCATGCAGCCCACGCTGAGCTTCAACCCCATGGAGCCGGCCGCCACCATCACCAGCTTCATCGTGCAGGTGGCCCTGGGCGATCTGCCGCACGGCTCGATCGGCTACCAGACCATCTTCGCCGCCGGCCTGTCGCTGATGCTGCTGACCCTGTGCTTCAACCTGCTCGGCTACTGGCTGCGCAAGAAGTACCGCGAAGCGTATTGATTGGGGTTCGAAATGAACGCAGAAAAGACCCTGGCCATCCGGGCCATCATCCGCAAGGCACGGCGCTACGACCTGCTGGTCGCCCTGCTCGGGCTGCTGGCGCTGTCGATCGGCATCTTCACGCTGGCCGCGCTGTTCATCGACATGGCCGTCACCGGCGTGCCGCGCCTGACGGCCGACTTCTTCCTCAACTTCCCCTCGCGCCGCCCGGCCGAGGCCGGCATCCTCTCCAGCTGGGTGGGTTCGATCCTGGTGATGACGGTGACCGCCTTCGTGGCCGTGCCGCTGGGCATCGCCGGCGCCATCTACCTGGAGGAATACGCGCGCAAAAACTGGATCACGGATGTCATCGAGATCAACATCACGAATCTGGCCGGCGTGCCCTCCATCATCTACGGCCTGCTGGCGCTGGGCTTGTTCGTCTACACCTTCAAGCTGGGCCAGAGCATCCTGACCGCCGGCCTGACGCTGGCCCTGTTGATCCTGCCCATCGTCATCACCGCCACCCGCGAGGCCCTGCGCTCCATTCCGCAGCACATCCGCGAGGCGGCCTATGCCTGCGGCGCCTCGCAATGGCAGGTGGTGCAGCACCACCTGGTGAAGTACGCCACGCCCGGCATCCTGACCGGCGTGATCATCGGCATGAGCCGCGCCATCGGCGAGACCGCGCCCATCATCACCATCGGCGCGCTGACCTTCATCGCCTTCCTACCGCCCGCACCGGGCCAGATGAACATCGAGACCGGCCAGGCCGCCGGCCTGTTTGACTGGCTGTGGAGCCCCTTCACGGTGATGCCGATCCAGATCTTCAACTGGACCAGCCGCCCCGACCCGCGCTTCCACGAGAACGCCGCCGCGGCCGCCTTCGTGCTGGTGCTGATGACGCTCTCGATGAACGCCATTGCCATCTGGCTGCGCTACCGCCTCCGCAAAAACATCAAGTGGTGAACTGACTATGCCCTCCACCATCACCCTGCCGCAGAACCCGCCGCCGCTGAAGGCTCAGGCCAAGGACCTGGACTTCTATTACGGCGACTTCAAGGCGCTCAAGGGCATCAACATGCCCGTGTACGAGAACAAGGTCACCGCGCTGATCGGCCCCTCGGGCTGCGGCAAGTCGACCTTCCTGCGCTGCTTCAACCGCATGCACGATCTCTACCCGGGCCACCGCTACGACGGCAGCATCCACCTGCACCCGGACGAGGTCGACGTGCTGCACAAGAGCGTGGACCCGATCGAGGTGCGCATGCGCATCTCGATGGTGTTCCAGAAGCCCAACCCCTTCCCGAAGAGCATCTTCGAGAACGTGGCCTACGGCCTGAAGGTGCGCGGCGAAAAGAACCGCACCGTGCTGGAAGACAAGGTCGAGGCCGCGCTCAAGGGCGGCGCGCTGTGGAATGAGGTCAAGGACCGGCTGGACGACCTGGCGGTCAACCTCTCGGGCGGCCAGCAGCAGCGCCTGTGCATCGCCCGCGCCCTGGCCACCGACCCCGAGATCATCCTGTTCGACGAGCCCACCTCGGCGCTGGACCCGATTGCCACCGGCTCGATCGAGGAGCTGGTGGGCGAGATCAAGCATCAGGTCACGGTGCTGATCGTGACTCACAACATGCAGCAGGCGGCGCGCGTCTCCGACTACACCGCCTACATGTACCTGGGTGAGCTGATGGAGTTCGGCGAGACCAACGACATCTTCATGAAGCCCAAGCGCAAAGAGACCGAGGACTACATCACGGGTCGCTTCGGCTGATCCGAGGGAGCAAATCGATGAACGACAAACACCTCTCCACCCAGTTCGACGCCGAACTCAGCGCCATCTCCACCCGCGTGCTGGAGATGGGCGGCCTGGTCGAGCAGCAGGTGGCCCAGGCCGTCGACGCGCTGGCCAATCTGAGCGAGGAACGCGCCGGCGAGGTCATCAAGGCCGAGCAGCGCGTCAACCAGTTCGAGCTGGAGATCGACCGCGACCTCAGCTCCATCATTGCGCGCCGCCAGCCCACCGCGCGCGACCTGCGCTTGCTGATCGGCGTCTCCAAGACCATCGGCAATCTGGAGCGCGTGGGGGACGAAGCCGCCCGCATCGCCCGTACGGTGCAACGCCTGATCGCCACCGGCATGCACGGCCGCCTGTTCCCGACCACGCAGATGACGCTGGAGGCCAAGCTGGCTACCACCTCGTTGCGCCGCGCGCTGGATGCCTTCGCCCGCCTGGACGTGAACCTGGCGATGGAAGTCATCAAGCAGGACAACGAAATCGACGCCGAGTTCGACGGCCTGCTGCGCAAGCTCATCACCTACATGATGGAAGACCCGCGCACCATCACCGCCTCGATCGACCTGGTGTTCGTGGCCAAGGCCCTGGAGCGGGTGGGCGACCACGCCAAGAACCTGGCCGAGCAGGTGATCTACATCGCCAAGGGCACCGACGTGCGCCACACCCCGCCCGAGGGCCTGGCCTCGGCGGTGTCCTGAGCAGGACCTCCGCAAGCATGGGACGCATCCTGGTTGTTGAAGACGAGCCGGCCATCGCCGAGCTCATCGCCCTGCACCTGCGCCACGAGGGCCACGAGGTGCGGGTGGCCGACTCCTCGGCGGCGGCCCAGCAGGCCCTGCTGGAGCAGCTGCCCGATCTGGTGGTGCTGGACTGGATGCTGCCGGGCGAGCCCGGCGTGGTGCTGCCGCGGCGCTGGCGCGCCGAGGCGCGCACCAAGCATCTGCCCATCATCATGCTCACCGCCCGCGCCCAGGAGAGCGACAAGGTCCAGGGCCTGGACGCCGGCGCGGACGACTACCTCAGCAAGCCCTTCTCGCCCGCCGAGCTGATGGCGCGCATCCGCGCCCTGCTGCGCCGCAAGGTGCCCGAGGCGCTGGAGGCGCCGGTAGAAATCGGCCCGCTGAAGCTGGACCCGAGCGCACGCCGCGTGTTCAGCGGCAGTGCCGAAGTGCAGCTCGGCCCCACCGAGTTCCGGCTGCTGCGCTACCTGATGACGCACCCGGAGCGCGTGCACAGCCGTGCACAGCTGCTTGACAAGGTCTGGGGCGACCATGTGTTCATCGAGGAACGCACGGTGGACGTGCACATCAAGCGCCTGCGCGATGCCCTGCACCCGGCCGGCTGCGCCCAGCTGATCGAAACCGTGCGCGGCGCCGGTTACCGATTGACACGACAAGTGGCCAACGCCTGACTTTCGCCATTCGGCGGCCTGGCTCTAAGCTGCCGGTCATGCTGAATCCCAAGTTCACGCTGCGCACTCAGGTTGCGCTTCTGTTTGGTGGTCTTGTCGGTCTGGTGGCGGGTGGCCTCAGTTTGTGGCTGGCTGAAGGGCTGGCCGAGCAGGCGCTACGCGACCAGGGCACCACCCTCCAAACCCTGGCCACCAGCACGGCCGTGGTGTTTTCCGAGGGCCTGCATGAGCGGCAGCGGGAGATTGAGTTGCTGGCCGACGACCCCCCGCCGGGCGCCGGTCTGACCCCGCAGCATTGGCAGCCCGCGCTGGATCGCCTTCAGCGCAGCCGAACACACTATTCCTGGATCGGATTGGCCGACCATCAAGGCCAGGTCCTGGCGGCGAGCGGCGGGTTGCTGGTCGGACAAAACGTGGCCAGCCGTCCCTGGTTCCAGGCCGCACTGAGCCAGCCTTTTACCGGGGATGTACACGCTGCCAAGATGTTGACGACGCTGCTGGCGCCGTCCGCCACAGGCGAACCGCTTCGCTTCTTGGATTTCGCAGCGCCAATTCGAGATCCTGCGGGGGGCACGATCGCAGTGCTGGGCGTCCATGCAAGCTGGGACTGGGCGACCGAAGTCATCAACAGCCTCCGCAGCGATGCCCTGTACCAGCAAGGCGTGCGGGTTTTTGTGCTGGACCGCGCCGGGAAGGTCATCCATCGCCCGCGCGATGCCACTGCGGACGAGGCACCTCCGCGTCCGTTGCCGCGCGGCTTGGCCCAGGTCTGGCGGTGGTCGGACGGCAAGCGCTACCTCAGTGCCTCTACCCCGGTGCCCGCACGCGAGATCACCGGCGATCTGGGCTGGACGGTAGTGACCCGCCAGCCCCTGGCGCGCGCCGCGCAGGGCGCCGAACAGGCGCGCCGGCAGGCCCTGCTGGCGGGCGCGCTGGCCGCGCTGCTCGGCCTGCTGCTGGCGGGTTGGCTGGCCGGGCGCTTCAGCCGGCCGCTGCAACGCATGGCCGAAGCGGCCCGCCGCGTGGAAGCGGGCCAGCAGGGCGTGCAGATCCCCGAGGAACACCACTCTTTGGAGGTGGAGCAGCTCAGCAGCGCGCTGCGCGGCATGCAGCAGGCCTTGCTGGGGCGCGAGGCCGAGCTGGAACAGCGCGTGCAACTGCGCACCGCCGAGCTGGAGCAGGCCCATGCCGAGCTGAGCCAGGCCAATGCCGTACTCAGCGCCATGGCGCTGAACGACGCGCTGACCGGCCTGCCCAACCGCCGGGCGGCAGATGCGCGCCTGGAAATGGAGTTCCAGCGCCACCGCCGCAACGGCCAGGCCCTGGCGCTGGGTTTGATTGACATCGACCGCTTCAAGTCCGTCAACGACCGCTATGGCCACGCGGGGGGCGACGAGGTGCTGCAACGCGTGGCCCGGGTGCTGGCCGCGGCCGTGCGGCGCACCGATTTCCTGGCCCGCTTCGGTGGCGAGGAGTTCCTGGTTCTGATGCCCGAGACCCCACAGGAAGGCGCACGCCAGCTCGCCGAGCGCCTGCGTCAGGCGGTGGAAGACAGCGAAGGCCCACCCGTGAAAGTGACGCTGAGCCTGGGCCTGTGCTACGGCGCCCAGATGCATGCCAGCGTGGCCGCCGCCCTGCAGGCGGCCGATGAGGCGCTCTACGCCGCCAAGCAGGGCGGCCGCAACCGTGTGGAGCAGGCGCCGCCGGGCCAGCAGCCCTGAGGCCGCTTCAGAGCTTCTGCGCCAGGAAGGTGTAGGAGGAGACGTTGAAGCCGCCCGCGGTGTCGCGGAACACATCCAGCAGCGCGCAGCCGCTGGCGCGCAGCAGCGCCAGCGCAGCCGGCATGGGCAGGGCGTGGATCTCGAAGTCGGTGGTGGCGTGCTTCTGCAGGTGCTGCGCCGCCAGGTAGCCGTAGCTTGGGCCGCCCGTGACCAGCTGGAACACCACGATGCCCCCAGGGCGCAGCCGCGCCAGCAGCTCGCGCAGCAGGTAGTGCTGGATGGGCGGCGGGTTGTGCTGCAGCACCATGCGCGAGAACAGCAGGTCGTAGGGCGCCAGCTGCTGGATGTCGGGCGGTGCCTGCAGACGCGTCAGACGCACGTTGCGAATGTCGCGCGCCGCCAGGGCGCGCTCGCACTCGGCCAGATTGCCGGGTGAGACATCCAGGCCCTCGACCTCGCCGAACTGCGGCGCCAGGTGCACCGTGACCCGGCCCACGCCGCAGCCCAGCTCCACGCAGCGCGCCTTGCAGGGCAGGCCCAGGCCGACCTGCGAGAGCAGGCGCCGCAGCAGCACCAGTTCGCCGCGGCCGGTCTCATAGAAGTCCGCCAGGCGCTCGGCAGTCAGCTGCTCGGGGCGCCAGTCCTCGTGCGAGAGCACGGAAAAGTGCGGCATCTGCTCGCCCACATGGGCCCATTGCCGCGCCACGATCTCAAAGAGGCGTGCGCGCGTGGCCTCGTCCACCTCCACCTCGACCTGGCTGGGCTTGAAGGCCGCCGCCAGGCCGTCCAGCTGATCCACCAGCACCTGCTCCATGCGGGCATCGAGCTGCTCGCGCAGGTGCTGCGAGCGCGCCAGCAGGGCGTCGCAGAAGGCCGTGTCATCGGCCAGGGCTTGCAGGCTGGCGGGGCTCAGGCTCATGGGCAGCATCCGAAGTCAGGGCGGCCGAGTCTAGGATGGACCCATCCACTCTTCGGGAGCCTCGCATGGACAGCATTCGTCAGATCGTGGTGCATTTCGGCGACGCCAGCCCGGCCAGCCAGCATGCGCTGGGCGTGGCGGCCGCCCTGGCCCGCCAGCATGGCGCGGGGCTGAGCCTGCGCGCGGTGGTGGAGTCGGTGGCCTCCGGGGCCTACCTCAGCCCCGAGGCCGCGGCCCTGGCCACCCAGCTGGTGACGGAGCAGATGCAGACGCTCAAGACCCAGGCGCAGGCGCAGCTGGAGGCGCAGTGTGGCGGCGTGCAGGCCGAGCTGGTGCACCGGGCCGATGAGGCGGTGGACCACCTGATCGAAGCCAGCCGCGCCACCGACCTGCTGGTTCTCAGCCAGCCCGAACCCGGCCGCGGCCTGAGCCTGGAGGCGATGGCGCGCATCCTGGTGCAGGCCAGCTGCCCGGTGCTGCTGGTGCCCTTCATCGGCGCCGCGCCCACGCTGGGGCAAACGGTGCTGCTGGCCTGGTCGGGCACGCGCGAAAGCGCACGCGCCATGAACGACGCCCTGCCCTGGCTGCGCGCGGCGCGCCAGGTGGAGCAGCTGGCGCTGGATGCCGAAGAACCTCTGGCCTGGAGCGCCGTGCAGGCGCATCTGCGCCGCCACGGCGTGCCGCTGCAGCCACGCCTGCTGCCGCTGGCGCGCCAGCCCAGTCTGGGCGAGCGCCTGGCGCGCGCCTGGAGCCCGGATGCCTCGGTGGCCGAGGCCCTGCTCTCACGCGCGGCCGACAGCGGTGCCGACCTGATCGTCTGCGGCGCCTACGGCCACCCGCGCGCCTGGGAGCTGGTGCTGGGCGGTGTGACGCGC
Source organism: Inhella proteolytica (assembly GCF_016093275.1). Classification (GTDB taxonomy): domain Bacteria; phylum Pseudomonadota; class Gammaproteobacteria; order Burkholderiales; family Burkholderiaceae_C; genus Inhella; species Inhella proteolytica. The sequence goes on along the minus strand of NZ_JAEDAK010000013.1, from coordinate 21,852 downwards.
GAGCTGCTGCAGAGCATGACGGTGCCGGTGCTCTTCAGTCACTGACGGTGGCGGCCGCCGCCGCCGGCTTGGCCACTGCGCGGCTGAAGCGCTGGCGTACCCACAGATAGAACAGCGGCACGAAGAAGATGCCCAGCACGGTGGCGCTTGCCATGCCGCCGAGCACGCCCACGCCGATGGCGCGCTGCGAGCCCGAACCCGCGCCGCTGGCCAGGGCCAGGGGCAGCACACCCATCATGAAGGCCATCGAGGTCATCAGGATCGGGCGCAGGCGCTGCCGGCTCGCCTTCAGCGTGGCCTCCAGCAGGCCCATGCCCTGGCTCACCAGGGTCTGGGCGAACTCGACGATCAGGATGGCGTTCTTGGCCGACAGGCCCACGGTGGTGAGCAGGCCGACCTGGAAGAACACATCGTTCAGCTGCCCGCCCAGATGGCTGGCCGCCAGCGCGCCGAAGATGCCCAGCGGCACCACCAGCATCACGCTGAAGGGCACCGACCAGCTCTCGTACAGCGCTGCCAGGCAAAGAAAGATGAACAGCACCGAGACGGCGTAGAGCAGCGGCGCCTGGTCGCCGCTCAGGCGTTCCTGGTAGCTGCGGCCCGACCACTCGTAGCCGATGCCCGGCGGCAGCTCGCGCAGCACCTCTTCCATCGCCTTCATGGCCGCGCCGGAGCTCACGCCGGGTGGCACATCGGCCTGGATCTCGTAGGCCGAGCTGCCGTTGTAGCGCACCAGCTGGCGCGGCCCGCTGACCCAGCGACTGCTGGCAAAGGCGGCGAAGGAGACCATCTGGCCGCTGCCGTTGCGCACGTACCAGTGGCGCAGCGCTTCGGGGTCGGCGCGGTAGGCGGCCTCGCCCTGCAGCAGCACGCGCTTGACGCGGCCGCGGTCGATGAAGTCGTTCACATAGGCGCCGCCCAGGGCGATCGACATGGTGTCATTGATGACCTGGGTGGAGACCCCCAGCACGCCGGCCTTGTGGTCGTCGATGCTGATCTGCAGCTGCGGCGTTTCCGTGAGGCTGTTGGTGCGGGTGCGCGCCAGCTCGGGGCGGGCATTGGCCAGCTCGATCAGCTGCTCACGCGCGGCGATCAGCTGCTCCTGCCCCAGGCCGCCCAGATCTTGCAGGAAGAGCTGGATGCCGGCGCTGCCGCCCAGGCCACGCACGGTGGGCGGCATGACGATGAAAACATTGGCATCGCGGATGCGTCGCCCCAGCTCGCGCGTGAAGCGCTCGGCGAGCTGCGCGGCACTCTGTTCGGGCCGCTTGCGCTCCTTCCAGTCCCGCAGGCGGATGAAGCCCTGGCCCGAGCCCTGGTCGCCGCCGGCGCCGCGCACCACGTTGTAGAACAGCACTTCCTTCTGGTCGGCCAGATAGGCCTCCAGCTGCTGCATCACGGCTTCCAGGCGCTCGTTGGTGGAGCCGGGCGCCATGCGCACCTGGATCTGCAGGCCGCCCTGGTCCTCGTCGGGCAGGAAGGAGGTCGGCAGGCTCTTGTACATCCAGGCCATGCCGGCAATCACCAGGCCATAGACCACGAAGCTGCGCACGCCGCGCGCCGTGAGCCAGCGCACCTGGCGCACATAGCGCTCGGTGAAGGCATCGAAGCGGCGGTTGAAGCCGCCGAAGAACCAGTCCAGCGGCTTGGCCAGCGGGCCGGTGTGGGCGGCATGCTCACCCTTCTTCACCGGCTGCAGCACGGTGGCGCACAGCGCGGGCGACAGGCTCATGGCCACCAGCACCGAGAGCACCATGGCGCTGACCACGGTGATGCTGAACTGCCGGTAGATGATGCCGGTGGAGCCGCCGAAGAAGGCCATCGGGATGAACACGGCGCTGAGCACCACGGCGATGCCGACCAGCGCCCCGGTGATCTCGCGCATGCTGCGCCGCGTCGCCTCCTTGGGCGACAGGCCCTCCTCGCGCATCAGGCGCTCGACGTTCTCGACCACCACGATGGCGTCGTCCACCAGCAGGCCGATGGCCAGCACCAGGCCGAACATGGTGAGCGAGTTGATCGAGTAACCCGCCAGCGAGAGCACGCCGAAGGTGCCCAGCAGCACGACCGGCACGGCGATCGCCGGCACCAGGGTGGCGCGCAGGTTCTGCATGAACAGGTACATGATGAAGACCACCAGCAGCATGGCCTCCACCAGGGTCTCGACCACGCCCTCGATCGACACGCGGATGAAGGGCGTGGTGTCGAAGGTGACCGTGGCCTTCATGCCGGGCGGGAAGAAGGGCTCCAGCTCCTTGAGCTTGGCCTTCACGGCATCGCCCGTGGCCAGGGCATTGGCGCCGCTGGCCGGGAAGATGGCCATGCCGGCCGCCGTGACGCCGCTAGAGCGCACATTGGTGGTGTAGCTGTCGCGGCCCAGTTCCACGCGGGCCACATCGCCCAGGCGCAGGGCCGAGCCGTCGGCCTGCACGCGCAGCACGATGTCGCGGAACTGCTCGGCCGTGGTGAGTTTGGAGCGCGCGGTGATGATGGCCGTGAGCCGCTGGCCTTCGGGCGCCGGCAGCGCGCCGATCTGGCCGGCCGAGACCTCGGTGTTCTGCTGCAGCAAGGCGGTGCGGATGTCGCCCGGCACCAGGCCGTAGCGCTGCAGCTTGGTCGGGTCCAGCCAGATGCGCATCGCATAGCCGGAGCCGAAGACGTTGACATCGCCCACGCCCTCGACGCGGCTGATGATGTCCACCAGGGTGCTGTTGAGGTAGTCGCCCAGGTCGCTGGACGTTACCGCGGGGTCGTCGCTGGTCAGCATGGCCACCATCAGGAAATCCACGCCCGATTTGGTGACGCGCACGCCCTGCGATTGCACCGCCTGCGGCAGCCGGCTGATGACCGAGGCCACCTTGTTCTGCACCTGCACCTGCGCGGTGTCAGGGTTGGTGCCGGCCACAAAGGTCAGGTTGGTGTTGGCATTGCCGGTGGCGCTGCTGGTGGATTCGATCGACAGCAGGCCGTCGATGCCCTTCAGACTCTGCTCGATGACCTGGGTCACCGAATCCTCGATCGCCTGGGCCGAGGCGCCGGGGTAGCTGGTGTTGATGGACACGCGCGTGGGCGCGATGTCCGGGTAGCGCTCCAGCGCCAGTTTGTGAATCGCCCCCAGGCCGAACAGCATGATGACGATGGCGATGACCCAGGCAAAGATGGGTCGGTCGATGAAGAAGCTGGCCATCTGCTTAGGCCTTCGGCGCAGAGGCGGCGGCCGCGGGCTTGCCCTCGCCCCTCTTCTTCGGCGCCGAGCCGGCCGGCACCGGCGTCACCGGCTGGTTCGGGCGGGCGCGCTGCAGGCCCTCGACGATGAGCTTGTCGCCCACCTTCAGGCCTGCCGTCACCAGCCACTGGTTGCCCACGGCGCGTTCCAGCTTCAGGCGGCGGCGCTCGGCCTTGTTGTCGGCCCCCACCACCAGGGCCGTGGCCTCGCCGGTGGGCGAGCGGCTGACGCCCTGCTGCGGCACCAGGATGGCGCCGGCATCGATGCCGGCCAGCAGCTTGGCCGTCACCACCATGCCGGGCAGCAGCTGGCCCTTGGGGTTGGGCACGCTGGCACGCAGGGTCACGGCGCCGGTGCCGCGGTCCACCGCCACGCCGCTGACCTGCAGCTGGCCCGGCAGCGGGTAGACCGTGCCATCCTCCAGCACGATCTGCAGCTGATTGCTGCCGCTGCGGCCTTCGAGCTGGCGGCGCAGCGCCAGCAGCTCGGCGCTGCTTTGCACGATGTCCACCTGCATGGGGTCGAGCTGCTGCACGGTGGTCAGGGCCTGGGTCTGGTTGGCCGTCACCAGCGCGCCGGGGGTGACGGTGGAAAGATCCACGCGGCCGCTGATGGGCGCCTCGATGCGGGTGCGCGCCAGCTGGATGCGCGCGGCCTCCAAGGCGGCACGCGCCACCGCCACCTCGGCCTCGGCCTGGCGCAGCGCGGCGGCGCTGTCGTCGCCGGCCTGGCGGGTGACGATGCCGGACTGCAGCAGCTCGGCGTCGCGCGCCGCGCGTGCCTTGGCATTGGCGGCCTGGGCCTCGGCCTTCTGCAGAGCGGCGGCCGCACGGGCGCGCTCGGCCTCGAAGCTGGCCGCATCGATCTGGTAGAGCGGCTGGCCGGCCCTGACCATCGAGCCTTCGGTGAACAAGCGGCGCTGCACGATGCCGCTGACCTGCGGGCGAATCTCCGCCACCTGGCCCGCACTCAGCCGCCCGGGCAGTGCCAGCTCCAGCGGGGCGTCCTGCGCCGTCACCGTCACCACACCCACCTCAGGCGGCTTGGGTGCGGGCTTGTTGGTGGCGTCGGATGACTTCTGGCATCCGGCAATCAGGAGCGCGGCGCTCAGCGCAGCAAGGAGAACGGGCAGCTTGAAGGTCATGGCGGCGCATGCTGCATCAAGAATATGGAGCCAGCTTGAAGAGCCCGCACCACGCTGGGTTGCCGCTTGCTCTGCCCAAGCTCAACCGCCACAGTGCGACCCGTCATGAAACCGAGCCTCAGCACCCAAGTCTTCGCCATCGTGCTTGGCACGGCCCTCGCAGTGGCCGTGGCCATGGGCGTGTCCGCGCACATGGCGCTGAACCGCGGCTTCCTGGGCTACCTGAACGAGCAGGCCGTGAACCGGCTGGAGCTGGCGCTGGTGAGCGTGACGGCGGGCTACCGCGAAAACGGCGGCAGCTGGGACTTCCTGCGCGAAAAGCCCGAGCTCTGGGGCCGCCTGCTGCGCCCGCGCCTGCCCGAGGCCCAGGCGCCGGCGGTGAAGAGCAGCCCCGCGGAGCTGACCGGCGCGACGCGCCGCTTCACCCTCTTTGACGCCGACCGCCAGCGCATTGCCGGCTTCGCCACCCCGTCTGCCGACGCGCTGGAACGACCCGTCGTCGTCGACGGCTTGACCGTGGGCTGGCTGGCGCTGACACCCTTCGAATCCGTCAGCTCCGGCGCGGAGAAGCGCTTTGCCGACGCGCAAGCGCGCGTGGCCTGGGCGGTGGGCGGTGGCGCCTTGCTGCTGGCCGCCGGCCTGGCCTTCTGGGCCTCGCGCCGGCTGGCGCGGCCGGTGCGCCAGGTGGCCGAGGCCTCGCATCGCCTGGCCGCGGGCGACTACAACGCCCGCGTGCCCGAGCGCCGCTCCGGCGACGAGGTGGCGCAGCTGAGCCGCGACTTCAACCAGCTCGCCCACACCTTGCAGCGCAACGAGGCCATGCGGCGTGAGTTCATGGCCGATGTCTCGCACGAGCTGCGCACGCCGCTGGGCATCCTGAACGGCGAGCTCGAAGCCCTGGAGGATGGCGTGCGCCAGCTGGATGGCACCGCCCTGGCCTCGCTGCGCGGCGAGGTGGTCACCTTGCACAAGCTGGTGGATGACCTGTACGAGCTGTCGCTTGCCGATGTGGGCGCCCTGGCCTACCGCAAGGCTGAGCTGGACCTGCGCCCGCTGCTGCGCAGCACCGCCGGTGCCTTCGGCGAGCGCCTGCAGGGCAGCGGCCTGCAGCTGCAGCTGGAACTGCCCGAGCAGCCCCTGCCCGCCTTTGGCGACGAACGCCGCCTGCGCCAGCTCTTCAACAACCTGTTCGAGAACAGCTGCCGCTACACCGACGCCGGCGGACGTTTGCGCATCCAGGCCGCTCGCGGCCCGGGGGGCACGGTGATCGACGTGCAGGACAGCGGCCCGGGCGTCACGCCCGAGCAGCTGCCGCGCCTCTTTGAGCGCTTCTTCCGCGGTGAGGCCTCGCGCAACCGGCGCACCGGCGGCGCCGGCCTGGGCCTGTCGATCTGCCAGCGCATCGTCGAGGCGCACGAGGGCCGCATCGAGGCCAAGCCCTCGCCGCTGGGCGGCCTGTGGGTGCAGGTGGTGCTGCCGGCCCATGCTTGAGCCCCTGCCCCCAAGCCTGCCGCTGGACCCCGGCCCGGCGCGCATCCTCGTCGTCGAGGACGAACCCAAGCTGGCCGCCCTGCTGGTCGACTACCTGCGCGCCGCCGGCCACCAGGTGGACTGCGTGGCCGATGGCCTGGCCGTGCTGCCCACCTGGGAAGCGGGCCGGCACGAGCTGGTGCTGCTGGACCTGATGCTGCCCGGCCTGGATGGCCTGGCGGTGTGCCGGGCCCTGCGCGCACGCTCCGCCGTGCCCATCGTGATGCTGACGGCACGCGCCGACGAGGCCGACCGCCTGCTCGGCCTGGAGCTCGGCGCCGACGACTACATCGCCAAGAACCCCTTCAGCCCGCGCGAGGTGGTGGCCCGCATCAAAGCCGTGCTGCGCCGCACCCGACCGGCCCCAACACCCACCCACCAACCCCTGCAGATCGACGCCGAGGGCTGGCGCGCCAGCTGGCAGGGGCAGGACCTGGACCTGACGCCCAACGAGTTCCGCCTGCTGCGTTGCCTGGCCGCCCAGCCCGGGCGCGTGTGGCCACGTCAGCAGTTGCTCGATCAACTGCACGACGACCTGCGCGCCGTGACCGAGCGTGCGGTCGACAGCCATGTGAAGAACCTGCGCCGCAAGCTGGAGCTGGCCGGCGCCGGCAGCGACCGCATCCGTGCCGTCTACGGCGTGGGCTACCGCTACGACGCCTGAGCGCCTACAGGGCCTTCAGCCGGCGTGCGATTGAAAGGTAGAGATCGCGCAGGTACGGGTTCGGGCCCAGATTACGCGCCAGATCACCGCTGCCCACCACGTCCCAGTGGTCGGCCTGCAGATGCCCGAGATGGTTCCACCAGCCTTTGCGTGCCGTGCCGTCGTACTCGCGCGTCGGGGCGCCAAAGGGCGCCTTCATGCTGATGGTATTGACCACGCCATCGTTCTGCAGCCAACCCGTGCCCAGCGCCCGATACACGCCCATGCCGGTGGCGAAGGGCGAGAGCGCGAGATTGGTGTTGAAGTCCGGCAGGTGGTTGCCAAACAGGGGCTCGCGGTAGGTGGTACCTACGCTGTACGAGAAGTAGATGACCTCGGGCGAGGTCTTGACCCACTGGTTCTCGGCCGCTGCGCCCTCGGGGCTGAGGCTGTAAAGCGCCACGTCCTGGGTGTTCCAGATCGACGAGGCCCAGACCCGGTTCGCATAGCTGGCCTGGCTCTCACCCGGCTGGCGCTTCAGTCCCCATTGGTCGAGCTTGAAGTCGAAGGGCAGCGCATCCGCACCGCTCGCGCCCACCGCGCCGGCCACCACCTTGAGCAGCTGCTTGGCAAACTCGTTGAAGCTCGTGAGCCGGCCGAAGGTGGTGCCGTTGTGCGCTCCGGCCATTGAGGTGTGGCTGTGCACCCAGTCCTTGCCGCCCGTGAAGAGCGGCGAGGTGGCTGCGCCGGTGGCGGCACGCTCCGCGGCCGAACCGTTGCGCAGCAGCTCGATCAGCATGTTCGAGGTCGGCCCGCCCTGGCTGTGCGACACCAGGTGCACGCGCTTGGCCGCACTCCAGCCCGAGTACAGGGCCGTGTAGCAGCGCCCATGGCGCGCATGGCCATGGCGGGCCGCATGCGCCGCACCGTAATCCACACAGCCGCCCTTGATCTGCGCATAGGCCTCGGCGGCACGGTCCCAGTTCGAGCTGGTCGGGCCCATGGCCACGGTCACCGTCGGGTGGCCCTGGCCCTTGAGGAACTCCTGCAGATCCAGGTTGCCGCCCCAGTGCTTGTAGCCAAACACCTCGTCGCGACCCCAGCCGCCAAAACCGTGCACCAGCACGATCGGGTCCTCATTCGCGGCCTGCGCCGCCGGGGCGAATGCGGCCAGGCCAGCCATCGCCATTGCAATCCACCATCGCTGCATCGGAACACCTCGTGAAAGTTGAAGGAGGAGATCCGGCCCTGCAGACAGCCAGGAACGGGAGGCCGATGCTGCCCAGCCGCGCGCCGCGCAGGCGTAACCCGGCGTAATCGCTGCGGGGAATGCGACAGGGTTGCCCCGGAGATCCTTCGCACCCAAGCAATCGAGCGTGCGGCGCAAAGAAAAAGGCCCCGCACAGCGGGGCCCCTGCGATGAAAGCCGAAAGGCTTACATCTGCTCGATCATCACCTGGCCGAAGCCCGAGCAGCTGACCTGGGTCGCGCCCTCCATCAGGCGGGCGAAGTCGTAGGTCACCTTCTTGGTCAGGATGGCCTTGCCCATGCTGCTGATGATGAGGTCCGCCGCCTCGGTCCAGCCCATGTGGCGCAGCATCATCTCGGCCGAGAGGATTTCCGAACCCGGGTTCACGTAGTCCTTGCCGGCGTACTTGGGCGCGGTGCCGTGGGTGGCTTCGAACATGGCGATCGAATCGCTCAGGTTCGCACCCGGGGCGATGCCGATGCCACCGACCTGGGCGGCCAGTGCGTCAGAGATGTAGTCGCCGTTCAGGTTCAGGGTGGCGATCACTGAGTACTCGGCCGGGCGCAGGATGATCTGCTGCAGGAAGGCGTCGGCAATGCTGTCCTTGATGACGATTTCCTTGCCGGTCTTCGGGTTCTTGAACTTGCACCACGGGCCGCCGTCGATCAGCTCGGCGCCGAACTCCTTCTGGGCCAGGGCGTAGGCCCAATCACGGAAGCCACCTTCGGTGAACTTCATGATGTTGCCCTTGTGCACGATCGTGACGCTGGGCTTGTCGTTGTCGATCGCGTACTGGATGGCCTTGCGCACCAGGCGCTCGGTGCCTTCCTGGCTGACCGGCTTGATGCCGATGCCGCTGCTCTCGGGGAAGCGGATCTTCTTGACGCCGAACTCGGTCTGCAGGAAGGAGATCAGCTTCTTGGCCTTCTCGGAGCGAGCCTCGAACTCGATGCCGGCGTAGATGTCTTCCGAGTTCTCGCGGAAGATCACCATGTCGACCTTGTGCGGCTCCTTCACGGGGCTGGGCACGCCGGTGAAGTACTGCACCGGGCGCAGGCAGACGTAAAGGTCCAGTTCCTGGCGCAGCGCCACGTTCAGCGATCGGATGCCGCCGCCGACCGGGGTGGTCAGCGGGCCCTTGATCGAGACCACGTAGTCACGCAGCACGGTCAGGGTTTCTTCAGGCAGCCACACATCGGGGCCGTAGACCTTGGTCGACTTCTCGCCGGCGTAGATCTCCATCCAGTGGATCTTCTTGGCACCGCCGTAGGCCTTGGCCACAGCGGCGTCGACCACCTTGATCATCACCGGGGTGATGTCGAAGCCGGTGCCGTCCCCTTCGATGTAGGGAATGATGGGGTTGTTGGGGACGTTCAGCGAGAAGTCGGCGTTGACCGTGATCTTCTGGCCGCCCTCGGGCACCTTGATGTGCTGGTACATGGATGAGGCTCCAGGCGTTGGGGGAAGTAACGAACAGGGGATTCTAGGAGGCGTGAACCGCGTTCAGAACGCCTGGCTACACCATTCCACGAAGCGTGCCCATAGGCCATGACCCAGGGCAAACAAAGCGGCAGCCACCAGGGCGGCGCCCGCCAGGCGAATGGGCAGCGTGGCCTCGCGCCCGCCCCGCAGGCGCTTGAGCCACAGCGGCGCCCACAGCAAGCCCGGGCCGGAAACGAGCGCGAACGCAGCCATGGCGGCGGCACCGCCGATGGGGTGATCGGCCAGCGCCGCGACCATCAGTGCCGCCTGCAGCAGCCCGCAGGGCCAGGCGGCCCAGAGCGCACCGGCCGTCCAGCCCCAGCGGCGCGGCTGGCTCGGCTGGCGGCCCCAGCGGCCCAGCCAGGCCGGCAATTGCCCGGCCACCAGCAGCCACAGGCCCAGCGCCAGCAGGCCGACATGGATCAAGGTCCAGAACGGGCGCAAAGCTTGGGTCAGTTGCACCGATTCGCGCAGCCAGCCCACGCTGGCTGCAGCCAACGCACCGGCCGCGGCGTAGCTGAGCAGGCGCAGGGTCTGAAAGCCCAGTTGCTGGCGAGCCGCGGGGGCGAGCGCGGCGCATGGGGCACCGCACATCAGCGCGCAATGGGGAATGGCCGCCAGGCCCATCAGCGCGGTGCTGACGACCAAGGCCGAAGAAACAAGCATGCGCCGATTGTGGCGAGGCGGAGCTCAGATGATCTTCGAGAACTTCTCGCGCGCGCCTTCGAGTTGCAGGAAACGGTCGAACACCGCGGCGATCGAGCGCACGAAGAACCAACCCAGCGCCGTGATCTCGACGGCCTGCTCGCTGATCGTCACCAGGCCTTGTTCGGCATGGTTCTGCAGCGCTTCCAGCTCGGCCGCGAAGTACTTGCGCGGGTCGATCAGGTGGGCGTCGGCCAACGCTTGGAAGTCCAGCCGGCCCTGGCACATCAGCGCCATGATGGTGGCGCGGCGCACCAAGTCGTCGCGGCTCAGAGTGATGCCGCGCACCACCGGCCATTGGCCCTGCTCCAATGCATCGCGGTATTCCTCAATGGTTTTGGCGTTCTGGCAGTAGCTCGCGCCCACGCGCGAGATGGCCGAAACCCCTAGTCCGATCAGGTCGCCGTCGGGCTGCACGGTGTAGCCCTGGAAATTGCGGTGCAGCCGGCCCTGGCGCTTGGCCTGGGCCAGGGCGTCACTGGGCAGCGCGAAATGATCCATGCCGATGTGCTCGTAGCCGGCCTCCAGGAAGGCGGCGATGGCCTGGGCATGCATCTGCAGGCGCACCTCGGGCAGCGGAATGTCCACGCTGTGGATGCGGCGCTGCGCCTTGAAGCGCTGTGGCAGGTGGGCGTAGGCGTAAAGCGCGATGCGCTCGGGGCGCAGCTCGATCACCTGCTCCAGCGTGCGCTGGAAGCTGGTGGTGGTCTGGAGCGGCAGGCCGCAGATCAGATCCAGATTGATGGACTGGAAGCCCAGCTCGCGCGCCGACTTCATCAGCGCCTCGACCTGCCCGTAGGACTGCACGCGGTGCACGGCCTGCTGGACGCGCTCGTCGAAATCCTGGATGCCCAGGCTCAGGCGGTTGAAGCCGAGCTGCTTCAAATGGGCCAAGCGCGCCTCGTTGACGGTGCGCGGATCGACCTCGATCGACGCCTCGATGCCGGGCAACCACTCGAACGCGGCCTTCAGACGCTCGGTCATCTGCGTGAGTTCGGTGTCGCTCAGGAAGGTGGGCGAGCCCCCGCCCAGGTGCAGTTGGGTGACGCCCTGGCGCGGGCCCAGGGCCTGGGTCCACATGCGGATCTCGGCGTCCAGCAGCTGCAGGTACTCGCCACCGCGTTCATGGTGCTTGGTGATGATCTTGTTGCAGGCGCAGTAATAGCAGAGCGACTCGCAGAACGGCACATGCACATACACCGAAAGCGGCGCGCCGCTGCCGGTCAGCCCCCCGACCCCAGCCGCGCGCTGGGCCAAGGCCCGCATATGCTGCTCCGGCCCGTGGGCCTCCACGAATCGATCGGCCGTCGGGTAGGAGGTGTAGCGGGGGCCGCTGGATTCCAGCCGGCTGAGCAGACCCGGGGGCAAAAAACCGGCGGAATCGGGCAAAACAGCGGTGGTGGTGGTGTGGTCTGGGGACATGGTTGAATACTGCCGACCGCTGGCTGTGCTGTCCTTGACGCCGCTCAAGCCACCGTCAGCCTCAATTCAGCCAGGGATCCCGATAATGCCAAGCATGCTGAGCCCGACCCCGATCCGCGTGGAGCCGCTGCGCACCGCCTGTTCGAGCTGCAATTTGCGCGAACTCTGTCTTCCCCTTGGCTTGAGCGAGTCCGACATGACACGCCTGGATGGGGTGATCAACCAGCGCCGCACGGTGGCTCGGGGCCAGACCCTGTTCCGCGTCGGTGAAGAATTCCATGCGCTGTATGCCGTGCGCACGGGCTTCTTCAAGACCTGTGTGAATGCCGAAGACGGCCGCGTGCAGGTCACCGGCTTCCAGATGGCGGGCGAGTTGCTGGGGCTGGACGGTATCGGCAGCCATCGCCACACGGTGGATGCGGAAGCCCTCGAAGACTCCCAGGTCTGCGTGCTGCCGTTCGACGAACTGGAGCACCTGGCGCGCGAGTTCACCGCGCTGCAGCATCAGCTGCACCGCATCATGAGCCGCGAGATCGTGCGCGACCATGGCGTGATGCTGCTCTTGGGCTCGATGCGCGCCGAAGAGCGCCTGGCCGCCTTCCTGCTGAACCTGACGCAGCGCCTGCAGGCGCGCGGTTACTCGGCCAGCGAGCTGGTGCTGCGCATGACGCGCGAAGAGATCGGCAGCTACCTCGGCCTGAAGTTGGAGACGGTGAGCCGCACCTTCTCGCGCTTCCAGGACGAAGGCATCCTCGAAGTGAAGCAGCGCCAGATCACCGTGCTGGAGCCTGACGCCTTGCAGCGCCTGGTGTCCTCGGCCGCCTGCTGAGGAAGCCACGCCAAGAACAAAGGGCCGCTCACGCGGCCCTTTTTGTTGATAGCAATGCCTCGCTCAGGGCTGCTTGCCACCTGTGCTGGCGTGGTTGCGCCCCTCCACCGCCGGGCGCTCGGCCGGCGCCTCGGCACTGGCGCGCACCACCGGATCGGGGTCGCTGAGCGCGATGACCGCGGTCGTCATGCCCGCCACCACCGCACTCAGCGGCAGGGCCAACACCAGCCACACCATGCGCACACGCCACCAGGGCTGGGCCGGACCGGCGATCTTCTCTTTCAGGGCGGCTTGCATGGGCTTCTCTCCTATCGGGGCACCACGAAGGTGGATTTTTCTTCGACGCTGCGGCTGCTGTCGGCCCCCTGCGCCACGCGTTCGATGACAAAGCGCAGGGCATGCGCACCTGGCGCCGGTGGCGCGGTATCGGCCGGCAGGTGGACGGTCACCGGCACCCAGCGGGCCTCGATGGGCCCGAGCTCAATTTCGGTGCCGCTGCCGAGCTGCAGCTGGGTCAGGGCGGCGTCCACGGGTTCGACACGGATGCGATAGCGCTGCGGCCGCTCCACCACGTTCATCAACTGCAGCCGGTACACGTTCTCCAGCTGACCCTGCTCGTTCCAACGCGCCAGTGCGCCGCGGTCGCGCACCACGTCGAAACGCAGCGGCGGCCGCCACCACAGGCTTGCGGCCACGGCCGCGACGATCAACCACAGCGCCGCCGAATAGACCCAGACGCGCGGCCGCAGCACGCGCAGCCACTCGGTCTTGCGGTCCAGATGCTGCTCGATGCCGTTCTCGGTGTCGTAGCGGATCAGGCCGCGCGGGTACTGCAGCTTGTCCATCACCTGGTCGCAGGCGTCGATGCAGGCGGCGCAGCCGATGCACTCGTACTGCAGGCCCTTGCGGATGTCGATGCCGACTGGGCAGACCTGCACGCACAGCCCGCAATCGATGCAGTGCCCCAGGTTTTTGGTCTTCAGATCGTCCTTGCGCGCACGCGGGCCACGCGGCTCGCCGCGCTCGACGTCATAGCCAATGATGAGCGTGTCGCGGTCGAACATCGCGCTCTGGAAGCGCGCGTAGGGGCACATGTACTTGCAGACCTGCTCGCGCATGAAGCCCGCATTGCCCCAGGTGGCAAAGGCGTAGAAGCCGATCCAGAAGGTCTGCCAGGGCCCCAGCTGGAGGGCGGCGAGTTCCTGCCAAAGGGTTCGGATGGGCGTGAAGTAGCCCACGAAGCTGAAGCCGGTGATGAGTGCGAGCGCGATCCAGATGAGGTGCTTCAGGCCGCGCTTGCGTAGTTTCTCGGCGTTCCAAGGCGACTTGTCGAGGCGCTCACGCTGGCTCTTGTTGCCCTCGCAGCGCGCCTCGATCCACAGGAACACCGAGGTGTAGACGGTCTGCGGGCAGGCATAGCCGCACCACAGGCGCCCCGCCACCGCGGTAAATAGGAATAGCGCGTAGGCACTCAGCAGCAGCAGGGCCGTCAGGTAGAACAGGTCCTGCGGGTAGAGCACCAGGCCGAACAGGAAGAAGCGGCGCGCCTCCAGGTCGAACAGCACCGCCTGGCGAGCGTTCCATTCGATCCAGGGCAGGCCGTAGAACACGGCCTGCGTGAGGAACACGAACACCCAGCGCCAATTCTGGAAGCGCCCGCTGATCTCCCGAGGGTGGATCTTCTGGCGCTTCCGGTACAGGCGAACGACCGCTTCTTCGCTCACTGCTTAGCGCTTTCCGCCGTTGGAGAGGCTCCACACATAGCCGGCCAGCACATGGATCTGCTCGGGAGCGAGCGTCGCCTTCTGTGCAGGCATCTGGTTGTGCTTGCCGTTGGCGATCATGGCCATGATGGCCTGCTCACCCCAGCCATGCAGCCAGATCTTGTCGTTCAAGCGCGGCGCTCCGAGGGCCGTGTTGCCGTCGCCCTTGCTGCCGTGGCAGGCGGCGCAGGCGGCGAACTTCTCCTTGCCGAGCTGAGCGCGCAGGTTGTCATGCGCGCTGCCGGAAAGGCTCAGCACGTAGTGCGCCACGTTGCGCTGGTCCTCGCCCGTGCCCACGGCGGCGGCCATCGGCGGCATTTGGCCGATGCGGCCTTCGGTGATGGTCTGCTTGATGGTCTCGAACTCACCACCCCACAGCCAGTCGCCATCGGTCAGGTTGGGGAAGCCCTTGCTGCCCTTGGCGTCCGAGCCGTGACAGGTGGCGCAGTTGTTCAGGAACAGGCGCTGACCAATGCCCATGGCCTCGGCATCCGCCGCCAGGGCCTTGGCATCCATCGCGGCCAGGCGCTGGTACAGCGGCGCCGTCTTGGCCTTGGCGGCATCCACCTCGGCCTGATGCTGCCCCTCGCTGCTCCACTTCAGAGAGCCCTCGGCCTGGCCCAGGCCCGGGTAGAGGTAGAGGTAGATGGCACTGAACACCACGGTGATGACGAACAGGCCCAGCCACCAGCGCGGCAACGGGTTGTTCATCTCACGCAGGTCCTCGTCCCAGACGTGGCCGGTGGTGCCGTCGTCCGACATATGCGTGGTCTTGCTGCTGGTGAACAGCAGCCAGATGCAGAAGGCCAGGCCCGCCACCGAGACGGCGGCAATGAACCAGTGCCAGCCGCTGCTGAAGAAATCACTCACGGTTCACTCCTTGTTCTTCCTGAAAGGGCAGCGCGGCGGCTTCGGCGTGTTCGGCGCTGCGCTTGCGGCTCCAGCTGTGCCACACCAGGGCCACGAAGCCGATGAAGGACACCACGGTCACCAGGCCGCGCAAGAGGTTGATGTCGTCGGGGCTCATGGCGTGGTCCTCCCCAGGCCTTGCAGGTAGGCGATCAGCGCTTCCATCTCGGTCTTGCCCTTGACGGCCTCGGCGGCACCGGCGATGTCGGCATCCGAGTAGGGCACGCCCAGGGTGCGCAAGGCCTTCATGCGCGGCTCCATGCTGGCCGGGTCGATGGTGGCGCTGGCCAGCCAGGGGTAGGCCGGCATATTGCTTTCCGGCACCAGGTCGCGCGGCTGCGTCAGGTGGATGCGATGCCACTCGTCGCTGTAGCGGCCACCGACGCGGTGCAGGTCCGGGCCGGTGCGCTTGCTGCCCCATTGGAAGGGGTGGTCGTAGACGAACTCGCCAGCCTTGGAGAAGGCGCCGTAACGCAGGGTTTCGGCACGCAGCGGGCGGATCATCTGCGAGTGGCAGTTGTAGCAACCCTCGCGGATGTAGATGTCACGCCCGGCCAGCTGCAGGGCCGTGTAGGGCTTGACGCCCGGCGCGGCCTGCGTGGTGCTGCGCTGGAAGAACAGCGGCACGATCTCGACCAACCCACCGACGGCCACGGCCACCAGGATGAGGACGATCATCAGAAAGTTGTTGGTCTCGATGCGCTCGTGACCGCTGACAGGCTTGTTGTGGTCTGCCATGTTGTTCTCCTTAAGCAGCAGCCAGCTTGGGCGACTGCACGGCCACCTCGCGGCCCTTGACGGTCATCCAGACGTTCCAGGCCATGACGAACATGCCGGACAGATAGAGCAGGCCACCGGCCAGACGGATCAGGTAGAAGGGATAGGTCGCCTTCACCGATTCGACGAAGCTGTAGACCAGGGTGCCGTCCGGGTTGGTGGCACGCCACATCAGGCCCTGCATCACACCGGCAATCCACATCGCGGCGATGTAGAGCACGATGCCGATGGTGGCGATCCAGAAGTGCAGCTCGATCGCGCTCTTGCTGTGCATTTCCTTGCGGCCCCACAGACGCGGGATCAAGGCGTAGAGCGCGCCCATCGACACCAGACCCACCCAGCCCAAGGCACCGCTGTGCACGTGACCGACGGTCCAGTCCGTGTAGTGGCTGAGGGCGTTGACGGTCTTGATGGACATCATCGGGCCCTCGAAGGTGCTCATGCCGTAGAAGGACAGGGACACGATCAGGAACTTCAGCACCGGGTCGT
Organism: Inhella proteolytica; assembly: GCF_016093275.1. Lineage (GTDB taxonomy): Bacteria > Pseudomonadota > Gammaproteobacteria > Burkholderiales > Burkholderiaceae_C > Inhella > Inhella proteolytica. Next base: position 5,684 of record NZ_JAEDAK010000013.1, on the reverse strand, counting down.
CGCGCAACTTATGCCAGGCGCCCGACAGGGTCATGATGCCGTTGATCATGCCGCCCCAGCTCGGCGCCAACAGCACCAGGCTGAACAGCATGCCCAGGCTCTGCGCCCAGTCCGGCAGCGCGGTGTAGTGCAGGTGGTGGGGGCCCGCCCACATGTAGGTGAAGATCAGCGCCCAGAAGTGGACGATGGACAGGCGGTAGCTGTAGACCGGGCGCTCGGCCTGCTTGGGGATGTAGTAGTACATGATCCCCAGGAAGCCGGCGGTGAGGAAGAAGCCCACCGCGTTGTGGCCGTACCACCACTGCACCATCGCGTCCTGCACACCGGCGTAGGCCGAGTAGCTCTTCCACAGGCTGACCGGCATGGCCGCGCTGTTCACGATGTGCAGCAGCGCCACGGTGATGATGAAGGCGCCGAAGAACCAGTTCGCCACATAGATGTGGCGCACCTTGCGCGTGCCCACCGTGCCGAAGAACACGATGGCGTAGGACACCCACACCACGGCGATCAGCAGGTCGATCGGCCACTCCAGCTCGGCGTACTCCTTGCCGCTGGTGATGCCCGCCGGTAGGGTGATGGCCGCCAGCAGGATGACCAATTGCCAGCCCACGAACGTGAACCAGGCCAGTTGGGGCGCGAACAGGCGCACCTGGCAGGTGCGCTGCACCACGTGGTAGGCGGTGGCAAACAGCACCGAGCCGCCGAACGCGAAGATCACCGCGTTGGTGTGCAGCGGGCGCAAGCGCCCGTAGCTCAGCCACGAGATGCCCTGCGTCATGTCTGGGAAGGCCAGTTGGGCGGCGATGAGCACGCCAACCAACATGCCGACGATGCCCCAGAGCACCGCGGCCAAAGCAAAGGCCCTGACCGGGCCGTCAAAGTAGGCAGCAGGTGCCGCCGATGAATGTGGATGAGCCATTCGGGGTTCTCCTTCTGGCTCACATTCTTTGGTTACAAGGTCATGGGGTGCCTTGATCGCCGTCAACCGGGGTCTGACTATCGACATCCGCGTCTTCTTCGAGGATGCGCTCGCCCTCGCGCTCGATGCTCTCGAACTGCCCCGCCTTCAGCGCCCAGGCAAAGATGCCCAGCACCAGGAAGGCCAGCAGCACCGTGACGGGGATCAAGAGATAGAGGATTTCCATCGCTCAACGGGCCAGGCGCAGGGCGTTTCCGACCACCAGCAGCGAACTCAGGGCCATGCCCAGGCCGGCGGCCCAGGGCGGCAGCTGGCCGGTGACGGCCAGCGGCACGGCCAGCAGGTTGTAGGCGGCGGCCCAGGCCAGGTTCTGCCGCATCACCCGGCGGGTGCGGCGCGCCTGCAACAGCAACTCGGGCAACGCCGCCAGCTCATTGCGCAGCAGGGTCAGGTCCGCCCCCTGACGGGCCAGGCCGGCGCCCTCCCCCAGCGCCACCGAGGCATCGGCCTGGGCCAGTACCGGGGCGTCGTTCAGGCCATCGCCCACCATCAGCACGCAATCACCCGCGGCCTGCAGGGCCTGCACGGCCTGGCGCTTGTCCTCGGGGCTGCATCCACCGCGCGCTTCTCGCAGTTCCAGCTGGGCGGCCAGGGCCGCCACGCGCTCGGGTCGATCGCCCGACAGCAGGCTGAGCTTGAGCCCCAGGGCGCGCAACCTCTCCAGGCTGCTGCGGGCCGCCGGCCGGGCCTGTTCGTCCACCGCGAAGTCCAGGCGCTGGCTGCCGTCCTCGCGCCCGAAGGACAGGGCGGCCGTGCCATCGGGGGCCCGGCCGAGCCAGCACCAGTGGCCGGCCGGGTCGAGCGCACGCAGGCCCTGCCCGGGCTGCTCCTGCACCTCGCTCCAGCGCCAGGCTGGCCGGTCCAGCGGCAGGCGCGCCAAGGCCTTGGCCAGCGGATGGCGCGACCACTGCGCCAGCCCCACCGCCGCGGCCAGCAGTTCGGGTTCGGTGCCAGCCGGCGCGCGCACCAGCGGCTCGGTCAGGGTGCCGGTCTTGTCCAGCACCACATGGTTGACGCTGGCCAAGCGCTCCAGCGCCGGCAGGCGCTGCAGCCACACCCCCTGAGCCGCCAGCGCACGCGCGCTGGCCACCAGGGCCGCGGGTGCGGCCAGGGCCAGGGCGCAGGGGCAGGTCACCACCAGCACCGCGGCCACCACGCCCAGTGCGCGACTTGGCGCCAGCCACCACCAGGCCAGGCCAGCGCCGGCCGCCAGCAGCAGCACCAGGGCCAGAAAGGCCGGCGCCCAGCGGTCGGCCTCGCAGGCCCAGGCGGGCCGCTCCGTCAGGGCCTGCTGCAACAGCCGGCCCAGCGCCGCCGAGCGGGTCTGATCGCCCACCGCCCGCACCTGCAATTGCAGCGGCGCGCCCAGGTTCAGGCTGCCGGCCACCACCGCCTCGCCAGGCTGGCGCGGCACGGGGCGCGATTCGCCGCTGAGCAGGGCTTCGTCGAGCAGCGCCGGGGCTTCGAGCAGCATGCCGTCGGCCGGCACGGTTTCACCCAGGGCCACCTGGATGCGGTCCCCCGGGCGCAGCGCGCTGCGCGCCACGGTCTCCCAGCCTCCGGGCGCCAGCCGGCGTACCTCGGCCGGCAGGGCTTCGCCCAGAGCCTCCAGGCTGGCCGCGGCCGCATGGCGGGCGCGCAATTCCAGCCAGCGCGCGGCCAGCAGGAAGGCCACAAACATGGTGAGCGAATCGAGGTACACCGCATCGCCCAGCGGCCCGCCTGGGTCCGCCAGCGCCAGGGTGCTGGCGCCAAAGGTGAGCAGGATGCCCAGCGCCACCGGCACGTCCATGCCCAGGCGGCGTTGCTGCAGGCTGCGCCAGGCGCCGCGCAGGAAAGGGCCGGCGGCAAACAGGATCACCGGCAGACTCAGCACCCAGCTGGCGCCGTGCAGCAGGGCACGCAGGTCGGGCGGCACTTCGGCGCCGCTGTCGAAGTAGGTCGGCGCGGCCATCATCATCACCTGCATCATGCAGAACCAGGCCACGAACACGCGCCACAGCATGGCGCGCGCCTCGCGCCGGCGCAGCGCGGCCGCGGCCTCAGGCTGGGCGGGCACCAGTTCGTAGCCGGCCGCACGGCCGGCGGCCTGCAGGGCGGCCAGGTCCACCTGCGCCGGCTCGAACTCCACCCAGGCCAGTGCGGCGGCATAACCCACGCCGGCGCGGTGCACGCCGGGCAGGGCCTCCAGGCGCGCGCGCAGCAGATCCGCGCAGGCGGCGCAATGCAGGCCGCTGACCTGCAGGGTCACGGACTGGGCGGGACTGGGAGCCGGGGCTTCAGGGGCGGTCGAGATAATGGGCGCGGCCACGGCGTGCATTGCGCCATTGTTCCTGTTGCCGCCTCTTCATCTCATGACGCGTATCAAGCCCCTGCTCTTCATCCTGGTGCTGCTGCTCACCGGCGCCCAGGCCCACGCCCAGGCCCAGCGCCTGCCCACCACCACGCTGCGCGCGGGCATGCACCAGATCCAGGCCCAGCTGGCCATCGAGCCTGAGCAGCGCGCCATCGGCCTGATGCACCGCCGGGACATGCCGCAGCACGAGGGCATGCTGTTCGTGTTCGAGTCGCGCGAGACGCAGTGCTTCTGGATGAAGAACACCCTGCTGCCGCTATCCATCGCCTTCCTGGCGGATGACGGCCGCATCGCCTCCCTGGCCGACATGCAGCCGCTCGACGAAACCAGCCATTGCTCGAAGGAGCCGGTGCGCTATGCGCTGGAGATGAACCTGGGCTGGTTTGCCAAGCGGGGATTGAAGCCCGGCATGAAGCTGCAGGGCAAGCCCTTCGGGAACTAAACAGCTGCGGAAGAAGCCGGGCGGCGTGCACGCGCAGCTCTGGCGCGTGCAGTCCCAAGGCCTGGACGAAGGGAGCGCAGCATGAGCTCCGTTCCCGAATCCCAACGCCACCCGGTGAGCGAACTGCTGGCACGTTACGCCGCTGTTCTATCGGCCGCCTGGGCCCAGCGCGACGAACTCGTGAGCCCGAAGCACCTGGCCCTCGAACATGTCCTGCTGGCGGCACTGAGCGGCCAAGCATTCAAGACCGCAGGCCTGAGCCAGAGCGACCGCGCCCAACTGCAATCCAAAGGGCCGAGATCCTGGCCAAGCAGGCCAAGCTGGCCGCCGAAGCCCTGCGCAAGCAAGCCGAGCTGACCGGCGCCAGACCCTCAGCCGACAGATTCGCGAACGCTGGCCCCGGGTGCGGGAAAGTTGGGCAGCCCAGGAACCGGTTGGCGCCTCGGGTAGAGCCAGGAAGGCGATCAGCCCATTGATCAGAAGGGCGATAGCCCTGATGAAGGAAGACTTGTGATCCGGGCACCAGAACCAGCGGCGGGGGTTCAGATTAAAGGGCTGACCCTGACGTCCCTGATGTCCAAGAGGGCAGATTCCGCCAAAAGGAGGACTTGTGATCCAAGTAGTTAAACCGGATCAACGGCTTCAGATTAAAGGGCTGATCCTGGTGCTGCTGGCGCCACTGGTAGCGCCAGTGGCTGCGCTGGCCAATCCGCCCGCCACAGCCCAGCCGCCAGTCAGCTCTATCCCTACGCCAACTTTGGCCACCCCCATCGATGCATCCGTCAATCGACGCGTGGGTTGCGCCAGCGGGGGCGACCTCTACTTCCGGGTGGGCGATCACCTCGTGCGCGTGGACCCGAAACGCTGGGCGATCGAGCTGAGCTTGCTCGACAACTCGGTGCGCTTGCGCGGCGAATCGGTGTCCGCGTCCCCGCCCAAGCTCCCGCCGCTGCAAGCGTGCCAGTCCGCCCCGCTAAGCGTCTTTTGGGTCAGGCTCGTCGAGCACCCCCAGACGAGTACTTTGGGAGCCGTAGTGCTGGCCGATGGCACTTTCCCCCAGCTCAAGCAGCTCAGAGACAACTTCGAGCCCCATGAATCGAGCTGCAAGCGGGGGGCGCACTGGACTTGGTGTAGTACACCGGAAACGATGAGGATGCTCGGCTCCGGAGGCGCAGACGGAGCGAGCGGCTGGGTCAGCCTGAGGTTCGATCTGGACTTCTTTCAAACGCCGACAGGAACGCACTTCTTTGTGAGTCGGTTCGTCACTGTCCCGCTTCCGGTTCGAGACTGGGCCGTCACCTACCGATGGGATCAATCCCTGGTGGTTGGCTACAGCACGGTTCCCTGCACCCGGCTCCAAGATGGGAAAGAGCCAGATTGCACACCGCTGAACTACATCGAGTACGACCGCCGAGTGCGGGACGTTGTGCGCAGCGTGTTGGTGCCCCCGTCGGTAAACACCGCAATGCCAACCCATTCGCGCCCGAGCAAGTCACCCAGCGCACCCCGATCTGCTTCCCGTTGACTTGAACTGACAAACATCTCATGGCCATCGACTACCCGCGCGGCGTATGCCGCACCGCTGCAGGAACCTTCAAGTTCAGCGAGGCGCAAGTTGCGCATATTCAAACGCTGTGGAATGCCCAGAAGACCACGATCAATGAAGTTGGCGCCGGCGTGCCCATACACCAGTACGTGTTGGAGTGCATCATCACCACCGATTGGCTGTAACGGCCCCAGTGGGCTGCCGGGGCCTTTAATCTGAACCCCCTTCCAAATTAAGGCCTCGTATCTTTCCCCTGCCGAATCCATCACTGCCGATGGCACGATGAACCAGGCCGGTCGAGGTGATGTCGATAAGGCTTTGGGCCAAGCGCAAGGCGATGAGCCAAGCGCCCAAGCCCGTG
>NZ_JAEDAK010000012.1 GCF_016093275.1 Inhella proteolytica | reverse complement strand
GGCCGCCCCACGGCGCCTGCAGCGGGTGCTGGCGCGGGCCCTGGCGCCGGCCACGCGCGGCCTGGCGCGCCTGCTGCCCCGGCTCGCCCATGCACCCGCCCCGCTGGCCGCGCTGGGGGCCGAGCTGCTGCTCAGCCTCATCACCCAACCCCTGGCCCTGCTGTGGCTGCTGCTGGCCTGGCTGGCACCGCTGGGGGCGCCGGCGGGCGAGCAATGGGGCTGGCAGGCCGGCCTGCTGGCAGCCTGGGGCCTGTGGGCGGCCGAGTTGGGCGCGCGCGACAGCCAGCAGCGCGGCACCCAGGCCCTGGCCGCCGCGCTGCCCGGCGGCGCGGGCCGGCGCCTGCTGAGCCGCTTCGGCGCCGCCTGGTTGCTCGGCCTGCTGGGCTGCGCCAGCCTGTTGGCCCAACGTCCGGAGCTGCTACCCGCGCTGGCCGCCGGCCTGGCCGCCGCCAGCGCCGCCGCCCTGCTGCTGGGGGCCCTGAGCGGCGGCAGCCGCGCCTTCCTGGCGCTGTTCCTGTTCTGGCTCTTCGTCGTCGTGCAGGTGCGCGACCAGGCCTGGCTGGACTGGCTGGCCCTCCACGGCCCGGGCAGCGCCGCGCGCAGCAGCGCCCTGCTGCTGGCGGCCGCGCTGGGCCTGGCGCTGGCGAGCCTGCTGCAGCGCAGTGGGGGACAGCGCTGACGAAGTGCACCTCGACGGGAGGGACATCACGGGTGCGGCCATACTTGCTGCAGACGACACAACAGGGGATGCGCCTTGCAAGGGAGGCACGGGTTCGAGCTCTGCTTGTCGGCCGCCTTCCTGGCTGCCGCCGCCATCGTGCTGGGGCTGACGTTCTCGACCTGGGAGCGGGCCAGCGACGGCAGCCGCAGTGCCCTGCAGATGGCGCGCGCCCAGGAGGTGCTGACAGCACTGGCCCATGCCCGCACGGCCACGCTGCAGATCGAACTCAGCACCCAGAACTACCGGATCAGCGGCGACCCCACGCACCTGCGCGCCCGCGACGCGGCGATTGCTGACCGGGAACAGCGGCTTGCGCGCCTGCAGGCCCTGACGGCCGAGCAAACCCAGCTGCGTGACACCTGGCAGCAGCTGCGCGCCGTGATCGATCAGCGGCTTGCCATCTCGCGCACGGTCGAGCACCTGCGCCGCGAGCAGGGCGCGGAGGCGGCCAACGCCTACGCCGCCACGGCCCCACTGGCCGCCACACGGGCGCGCAGCCAGGCCTTGTTCGCGCAGGTCGAAAGCGAAGAGCTGCGCCTGCTCGAAGCCCGCCGGGCGGAGCAGCAGCAGGCGCGCGCACGCATGCAGTGGCTGGGCGCGCTGGCCGCGCTGGCCGTGTTCGTGCTGCTGGGCGCCAGCTACGCGCTGATCCGGCGCCAGTTCCGGCAGAACCAGGCCAGCCTGGACGCCCTGGCCGCCAGCGAGCAACGCCGTGCGGTCACGCTGAACGCCATCGCCGACGCCGTCATCGCCACCGACGCCAGCCTGCGTATCACCCAGATGAACCCAGCGGCCGAGCAACTGACCGGCTGGCGCGAGGCCGAGGCTCAGGGCCTTGCGCTGGAACAGGTGCTGCAGCTGGTGCAGGCCGAAGGCCGGACGCCGGCCGAGCTGCCGGCCCGGCGCGCGCTGACGGCGCAGCGGGGTGTGGCCGCCACCTCCGAACTGCTGCTGAAAGACCGCCAGGGGCTGGAGCGCCCCACTGCGGTGGATGCGGCCCCTCTGCATGACCGCACCGGCCAGGTGTGCGGCACGGTCACCGTCTTCCGCGACGACAGCCAGGCACGCGCGGCCCGCCAGCGCAGCCAGGAACACCGCCAGGAACTCGAACAACGGGTGCAGGACCGCACCCATCAGCTGGCTGACCGCGAAAGCCATCTGCGCAGCCTCATCAACAGCGTGCCCGCGCTGATCGCCTTTGTCGACCCCGCGCAGCGCTACGGCTATGTCAATGACCGCTACCGCGAGTGCTTCGCCCCCGACGCGGCGGACATCACCGGCCGCAGCGTGCGTGAGGTGCTGGGCGAGCGGCGCTACACGCTCGCCGGCCCGCTGATCGAGAAGGCGCTGCGTGGGGAGCCGCAGTGTTACGACTGGGAGCCCTTCCCGGGGATGTGGCAACAGATCCAGTACGCGCCCAAACGCCAGGACGACGGCACGGTGTGCGGCTACTACGTTCTGGGCACGGATATCACCGAGCGCCGTCAGATGGAGGCCGCACTGCGCGAAGGGGAGCAGTTGCTCACGCGCGTGCTGGCAGGCTCGGACCAAGGCTATTGGGACTGGAACCTGACCAGCGGCCACTTCCAGGTCAGTGCCCGCTTCGAGAGCATGCTGGGGTACGCACCCGGTGAGCTGCAGATCAGCAGCAGCAACTGGCCCGAACTGGTTCACCCGGAAGACCTCCCGCGCGCGCAGCAGTCCCTGCAGCGCCATCTGCAGGGTGAGAGCGCACGGCACGAACTCAGCATCCGTTGCCGCTGCAAGGATGGCAGCTGGCGCTGGGTGCTGAGCCGCGGCGCCATCGTGCAGCGCAACGCCCAGGGCGATGCCCTGCTCATGTCGGGCACCCACACCGACATCCACGAGCGCATGCAGCTGGAGGAGGCTGCGCGCAGCGCCGAGGTGGTGTTCGAGAACAGCTACGAAGGCATCATCGTGGCCGATTCCGAGGGCCTGATCCGCCGTATCAACCCCGCGTTCACGCGCATCACGGGCTACACCCAGGCGGAGGTGCTGGGGCGTTCGCCCAAGCTGCTGTCCTCGGGGCGGCACGACGCCGGCTTCTACCGGGAGTTCTGGAGCACCCTGCAGCAGCGCGGCAGCTGGCAGGGCGAGATCTGGAACCGCAACAAGCGCGGTGAGGCCTTCCTGGCACTGCAGTCGGTGTCGGCCGTACGCGATCGGCAGGGCCAGGTACAGCACTACATCAGCGTGTTCACCGACGTGACGCGCGCGCGCCAGCACGAGTCCGAGCTCGACCGCATCGCCCACTATGACCCGCTGACGGGCCTGCCCAACCGCCGCCTGCTGGTGGACCGCCTGCAGTTGGCCCTCCACCGCGCGGACCGCCAAGGCGACAGCTGCGCCGTGTGCGTGCTCGACCTCGATGACTTCAAGCAGATCAACGAGGCGCATGGCCATGGCGCCGGTGACCAGCTGCTGCGTGGCGTGGCCGAGCACATCCGCCAAGTGCTGCGCACCGACGACACGTTGGCCCGCGTGGGAGGTGACGAGTTCATCGTGCTGCTCTCGAACATCGGCAGCGCGCAGGACGGCGCGCTGGTGCTGGACCGCGTGCTGGCCGCTGCCGCACAGCCGGTGACCCTGGAGGATGGCAGCTGCGTGGCCTCCAGTGCCAGCATCGGAGTGAGCCTGTACCCGGCGGACCATGTCGACCCGGACACCCTGCTGCGCCATGCCGATGCGGCGATGCTGCAGGCCAAGGAAGGCGGCAAGAACCGCTACCAGCTGTTCGACCCGGAATCCGATCGGCTCACCCAGCACCGGCTGGAGCAGCTCAAGCGCCTGGAGCTGGCGCTGGAGCAGCAGGAGTTCGAACTTTTCTACCAACCCAAGGTGGACCTGCGCGACGGCCAGGTGGTGGGGGCCGAGGCGCTCATCCGCTGGCGCCACCCACAGCGCGGCCTGGTCGCACCTGGCGAGTTTCTGCCCCAGCTACAGGGCAGCTGGCTCGAGCCGACGGTGGGCGACTGGGTCATCGAGGCGGCCCTGCGCCAGTTGGCGGAGTGGGTGCGCGCAGGGCAGCCCCTGCCGGTGAGCGTGAACATCAGCGCCAACCACCTGATGCGGGCCGGCTTCGTCGACCGCCTGACCCAGGCATTGGCGCGCCATCCCGAGGTGCCGCCGTCTCTGCTGGAGCTGGAGGTGCTGGAGACGGCGGCCATCTCGGACCTGGACCAGGCCATCGCGGTGATGCAGCGCTGCATGCCCCTGGGCGTGGGCTTCTCGCTGGACGACTTCGGCACGGGCTACTCCTCGCTGACCTATCTGCGCAAGCTGCCCGCACAGACCCTGAAGATTGACCAGAGCTTCGTGCGCGACATGCTGGCCGACGCCGGCGATCTCAGCATCGTGCAGGGCGTCATCCAACTGGCCGCCGCCTTCCACCGCCAGGTGATTGCCGAGGGCGTGGAAACCATGGCCCATGGTGCCGCGCTGCTGCGACTGGGCTGCTGGCTGGCGCAGGGCTATGGGATTGCCCGCCCGATGCCCGCCACCGAGTGGGCCGGCTGGTGGGAACACTGGCGCGCAGCGGAAACCTGGCGCGGACTCTGAGCCCGGCGAAGCGCAGCACCAGGCCTTGACGAACTTCAAAGACGGCGGGTGCCGGATGCCAGAACATGCGCCCGCCTCGCGCACCGCGCGGCCCTGCCCCGTCCGCCATGCGCAACAACCAACCCGTGACCCAACGTGAGGTCGAAGTCCCCGAAGGCGTCAAGCTGGTCTCGACCACCGACCCCCAGGGCCGCATCACGCACTGCAACGCCGCCTTCGTCGCCATCTCGGGCTACGACTACGCCGAGTTGCTCGGCCAGCCGCACAACATCGTGCGCCACCCCGACATGCCCGCCATCGCCTTCAAGGACCTGTGGTCCACGGTCGGGCGCGGCCGCCCCTGGTCGGGGGTCGTCAAGAACCGCAGCAAGAACGGCGATCACTATTGGGTGCTGGCCCATGTCACGCCCGTGCAGCGCGAGGGCCGCAGCATCGGCTACATCTCGGTGCGCGAGCGGCCCTCGCGGGCGCAGATCACGGCGGCGGAACAGCTCTACGGCGAGCTGGCGCAGAACAGCGGGCCTTGGCGCCTGCATGCCGGCGGCCTGCGCCGGCGCGGCTGGCGCGACTGGCCCTACGCGGTGTTCCGCCTCTCGCTCAGCCAGCGCCTGGCCGTGGCCCTGGCGGGCTGGCTGGGCCTGCTGGCGGGCGGCCATCTGGCGTTCGAAACCCCGGCGCTGGACGCCGCCCTGCTGCTGGGCGGCGCGCTGGCGGTGTGGGCCTGGTTCCGGCACTCCATCGAGCGCAAGCTGGAACACTGCATCGACATGACGGCACAGATCGCCGCCTGCAATCTGCAAGGCGACATCCCCTACGACATGCGCCACCCCGTGGGCCAGCTGATGCGCAATGTGCGCCTGCTGAACCTGAACATGCAGGCCATCGTGGCCGATGTGCGTGCCGAGGTGGGGGCGATCGCCGACTCGGCGCATGAGATCGCACGCGGCAGCCAGGATCTGGCGCTGCGCACCGAGCAGCAGTCGGCCGGGGTGGAGCGCACCGCCTCGTCGATGGAGCAGATCACCTCCGTGGTGGCGCAGACCGCCGCCACCGCCAACCAGGTGGGCCTGAACGGCGAGGCCGCACGCGGCACCGCCGTGCAGGGCGGCCAGACCGTGCAGGCCCTGGTGGGCACGATGCGCGCCATCGACGACGCCGCCGGCCGCGTGGCCGAGGTCATCCGCGTGATCGAGGGCATCGCCTTCCAAACCAATCTGCTGGCCCTGAACGCCGCGGTGGAGGCGGCGCGCGCCGGCGAGCAGGGCAAGGGCTTCGCGGTGGTGGCCGGCGAGGTGCGCGCGCTGGCGCAGCGCTGCACCGAGGCCGCGCAAGAGATCCGCAGCCTCATCAGCCATTCCAGCGCGCGCGTGGCCGACGGCGCGCGCCATGTCGAATCCGCACACAGCATCATGGCCGAGGTGGTGGCCGCCGTCGCCGAGGTCAGCACGCGCATGCGCGACATCTCGCAGGCCGCCGACGAACAGGCCGCCGGCGTGCAGGAGCTGAACCACGCCATCAGCGTGATCGAGCAAGGCACACAGCAGAACGCCGCGCTGGCCGAGCAGACCGCCGCCGCCTGCGACTGGCTGCAGGGCCGTGCGGGCACGCTGCAGCGGGCGGTCGCAATCTTTCGCTGAGCCCCTGCCCCGGCGGAGGGGCCTGGCAAGGCTGGAATACTGGGGGTCCACCGCAGACTCCTCGCCCCACGCCATGCCTGCAGCGCGCGCGCCCTCTGCCCCAGAGCCGGACACCCTGGCGACGCCGCTGCGCGACCGCCTGCTGGTGCTGGCCCTGCTGCTGCTGGGCAGCACGGCCAGCTGGCTGGGCCAGCACGCCTTGCGCCAGGCCGATGCCCGCCACGCCCAGGAACGCAGCCAGGCCGCGGCGCAGACCGTGCAGATCCAGGTGCAGCAGGCGCTGACGCGCACGCTCGAGGCCGCCCGCAGCGCCGGCCTGATGGTCGAGACCCACCCGCAGCTGCAGCAGCGCGACTTCATGCACTACGCGCAGCAGCTCACCGCCCAGTTGCCGCCCATCACCTTGTTCGAGTGGCAACCCTGGGTGCTGCACAGCGAACGCGCGGCCTTTGAGCAGGCCGCGCGCGCGCAAGGGCTGGAGGGCTTCGAGATCCGCGAGCCCGACCCCGCCGGCACGGGCTGGCGCACCGCGCCGGCGCGCGAGCACTACCTGCCGGTGCTGTACGGCTGGCCGGCCGGCATTGCGCCCTTGGGCTTCGACCTCGCCCCCGACGCCCTGCGCATGGGCTCCAAGCGGGCCGCCGCCGCACAGCGCCGGCCGGTCGCATCGACGAGCTTTCCGATCATTCGCCAGAGCCAGGCGCAAGCGCCTGTCACCGGCTTTGCCATCAGCACCCCGGTGTTCGAGCAGGGCGGCGGCGCGCCCCGCCTGCGCGGCTTCATGGCGGCCGTGGTGGAACTGCCCAACCTGTTCGAGGCGGTGACGCAGCAGGCCCAGCGCAGCCAGTTCGTCTACTGGGTGTTCGAAGGCCCGAGCACCGAGGGCCCGCTGCGCCACCAGGGCGGCGCAGCGGCCGGTACCCTGCCCGCCCGCAGCGGGCCGGCGCAGGCCTTGGAGCAAACGCTGCGGGTGGACGTGGCCGGCCAGCCCTGGACCCTGCTGCTGCAGCCCAGCCCTGCCTTCCTGCGGGGCGACGCCAGCCTGCGCCCCTTGCTGGCCCTGGCCAGCGGCCTGTTGGCCACCGCCTTGCTGGCCCTGGCGGTGGCGCGGGGCTTTGCCGCCCGCCGCGCCGCCGAGCAGGCGCGCCGCCGTCTGGCCGAGGAAGAGCGGCGGCTCAGCAACGTCATCGAAGGCACGCGGGCCGCCACCTGGGAGCACGACTTCGAAACCGGCAGCACCCATGTGAACGAGCATTGGGAGGCCATCTGCGGCTACCCCCCTGGCGCGTACCAGCCCGCCACGAGCTACCAATGGCAGCAGGACTGCCACCCCGAAGACCTGGAGCGCGTCAAGGGCGAACTGCGACGTCACCTGCAGGGCGAGAGCGCGCTGTTCGACGTCGAATACCGCCACCGCCAGCAAGATGGTGGCTGGCGCTGGGTGCAATCGCGCGGCAAGGTGCTGCGGCGTGACGCCGAGGGTCGCGCCACGCTGATGGCGGGCACGCTGATGGACATCGACGCGCGCAAGCAGGCCGAGTTCCACCTGCAGGAGCTCAACAGCACCCTGGAGGCGCGCGTGGCACAGCGCAGCAGCGAACTGGCGCAGGCCATGGAATCGCTGCGCAACTCGCGCGAGGCGCTGGCCGAGGCGCAATCGCGCGCGGCGCTGAATGCGATGGTGGCCGGCGTCACGCACGAGCTCAGCTCGCCCATGAGCAACAGCCTGGTGTGTGCGCAGAACCTGGTGGAGCGCGCCGGCCTGTTCGAGCAACGCCTGCAGGGCACGCCGCCGCTGCGCCGCAGCGAGCTGGCCGAGTTCGTGCAGCTGGTGCGCGAGAACGCCGACCTTGCGCAGCGCAATCTGCAGCGCGCCGGCGAGCTGATGCGCAAGTTCCGCCAGGTGGCGGCCGACCAGGCCAGCGAGCAGCGCCGCCCCTTTGACCTGGCCGAGATGGTGCAGGAGCTGCTGGCCACCCTCTCGCCCACGCTGCAGCGCCAGCCGCACCGCGTGCAGGCGAACATCCCGCCCGGCCTGCGCCTGGAAAGCTACCCCGGCCCGCTGGGCCAGGTGCTGATCAACCTGATCAACAACGCCCTGCTGCACGCCTTCCCGCCCGGGCAGAACGGCGAGGTCCTGCTCAGTGCCGAAGCGCAGGGCGAGCAGATCCTGCTGCGCGTGGCCGACAACGGCCGCGGCATGGACGCCGCCACGCTGGAGCAACTGTTCAAGCCCTTCTTCAGCACCCGCATCGGCCAGGGCGGCATGGGCCTGGGCATGCCCATCGTGGACCGCCTGGTGCACAAGACCCTGGGCGGTCAGATCGTCGTGCGCAGCCAGCCGGGCCAGGGCACGGTGTTCGAGATCAGCCTGCCGCGGGTGGCGCCGAGCACGGCAACCGAGTGAGCGCGCGCCGCCGCAGCAGCAGGTGCAGGGCCAGCGCCGTCTCGCCCACCAGGGCCGGCATCAGCACCCAGGGGAAGAGCTGCGCGGCCAGCGGCGGCCAGAGCAGCAGCGCGAAGCTGTTGAGCAGGTAGCCGACGCCCGCCAGCGCCAGCAGCCACCCGAGCACGGGCGGCAGCAGGCGGCTGTGGGCGATCAGGGCGCCGCGGATCAGGCAGGCGAAGCCGAAGAAGATCAGCCCGATGCCAAAGCCCTGGCCATGCAACTGCACGGCCAGCAGGGCCAGGGCCTCGCGCTGCGCGGGCGGAAAGGCTGCAGCCATCGGGCCGCTGACTGCATCCAGCGGCAGCAGCAACTGCACGCGGTTGGCCACCAGCACGCAGGTCTGCACCAGGTTCAGCGCGGTGGCCGTGAGCGCCAGCGGCTCGTTCACCGGGCGCAGCAGCCGCCACATCATGACGATGACCGGGATGTCCAGCACCTGCATCAGAAAGTCGCCCACCAGGCCGCTGCGCCACAGCAGCGGGTGGGCGGCGATCTGCTGCGCGGTGGCGGCGGCGTCGCCCGGCACCACCAGGCTGGCCCGCACGAAGGCCTCGCCCCACAGGCCGAGCGCAATGATGGCCAGGTAGCAGGCACCGGCCCAGCGCAGCTCGCGCAGCGAAACGCTTGGCGCGTTCATGCCGGGCTCCCGCGGCGCAGCCACAGCTGACGCACCAAGCCCCGCAGACCCCAGGACAGGCCGGCCAGCAGCAGGCCCAGCAGCGTCGGCAAGACCGCACCGAAGGTCCAGCTCATGCCCAGCACATAGCCCAGCACGCTCTCGGGCCGGTGCGCCGGCAGCAGCAGGGCCAGCAGCAGCGTCAGGAAGAAGAGCGCCTCCGTCAGCGCCTGCGCCTGCTGGCTGAAGGCCAGCGACAGGCCCAGGCCCAGCAGCAGGGGCAGCGCGAAGCCAAGCCAAGCCGGTGCCCCGGCGCGTGGCAGGCGGCTGCTGGCCCAGGCAGCCAGCGCCGGCATGATCAGCAGGCCCCAGAGGTTGGACAGACCCGGCAGATCGGCGCGCTGCGCCAAGTGGTGGACGACGATGCCGCCGTGCAGGGCCTCCCAGCCCAGGTGCAGGGATTCGGCCAACAGGGCCAACAGGACCGACAGGACCAGCTGGAAGAAGGGGGCGCGTTGGAATGGCATGGCGCCCAGCATGCCGGCGCCCCAGGCCTCCCGTCCCCGCAGGCGCGACCGGATCACGCCAGGCCGGACCGAAACGCGCCCAGCAGGGATGAATGGGGTCAGCGCAGCGGCATGGGCACGGGCACACGCAAGCGAATGCGTTGCGACAGCCCCACCTCGGCCTCGATGAAGGCGATCTCGGTGGCGTTCGCCAGCAGCGCCTGCGGCTGCCCCAGCGCCAGCGGCACGCGCTCCGGCGGCTGCGCGCCGCGGCGCTGCACCAGCAGCTGGATCTGGTCGATCAGCACCGCATGCGCGGGCGGGAAATCCAGGCGCACCGCCAGGCCATCCGCCTGGGCCTGGGTGCGGGCCACGAAGTCGCGCGCTTCCACGCGCACGCGCAACCAGGGCGCTTGCGCCGGCAGCGCCAGCTCGCGGCGCAGCAGCGCCTGCTGCCCATCGGCAAAACCCAGTTCGGCCTCCGCCAGGGCCGAGCCGAAGGCCGGCGTGGCGGGTGCGTTCACCACATGGTGCAGGGGCTCCAGGGGGTCACGCGGGGTCTCCCACTCGCCGCCGTGGAAGCGCAGGCGCAGCGTGCGCACCTGGGCGCAACCCGGGCCGGCCAGGCGCAGGTCCAGCGAACGCGCCAGGTTGAAGCTGGAGAGCTCGGTCAGCAGCGCGCAGCCCCGCACCGCCGCGGGGCTGCCAGCCAGCAAGCGGGCCTCGAGCAGGCGGTCCTGCTCGATCAGCTGCTCGAACGCGCGGCGATGCCGCCCGCTGCCCTCCAGCGGCCGCAGGCGCAGATGCACATGGTGGTGGTGCGAGTAGGCCCAGCCCTCGTACGGGCTGGAGGCGAACAGTGCCTCCAGCGTCTGCACCGCAGCCGCCGTCACGCCATGCTGGCGCCGCGCCGCCCATTGGCGCGCCTGCGCCAGCACGGCGGCACGCACCTGGGCGTCGATGCCGATGGCCTCCACCCACTCGCCGGCAAAGCGTTCGCGGTCCAAGCGCAGCAGCTCCAGCAGGAAGAAGGTCTGGCGCGGCGTGTCCAGGCGGTCGGCCGGGCCCTTGCAGATCTTGGCGTCCACCGGCTGGCCCCCGGCGCCGGGCTTGTGGTGTTCGCTGCAGGCGGCGTAGTCCGGTGTCTCGTGGCGTCCCTGTTCGCTCGTCAGGTAGTAGCCCAGGTCGAGGTTCAAGCCGCCGTCGTGCGAGCCTCCGGGGTGGCGCCCGCGCGGGCCCTCGGGGCCGATCTGCAGCGGCGTGTCGCCGTTCTCGCTGGCCAGGTCGAACACCGGGAAGGGCAAGGGCGCGGCGCCCAGCGCCTCGTGCGTGCGCCGGCTGGCCAGACGCAGCAGGGCCAGGGCCGGCCGCGTCACCCAGCGGAAGGCCGGGTCGCCATCGGCGCCACCCGCCATGTCCTCGGCCAGCACGCGAAAGCCGGCCTGCGGCGAGACCGGGGCATGCAGGTGGAAAAGCTGGGCGGGCACGCCCTGCTCGTAGCGGTTGCGGCCGTCGTTGGCCTGCACGAGCGACGCGCACAGCAGGCTGGCGCAGGCCAGCGCAGCGAGGCGGCGGCCGGACGAAATCAGCGTACGGGGGAGCAGCATGGGCGCGCATTGTGGGCGGCCCGAACCGCGGCTACTGCGGCGCGATGTCTTCCAGCGGCCGCACCCCCAAGCCCGGCAGATGCTGGTGCAGCAGACGCTCCAGGCTGCCGTCCGCCTGCAGGGTGCGCAGGGCCTGCAGCAGGCGCTGCTGATCGGCCGCCGAGACGCTGCTGCGCGACAGCGCCAGGCCCGAAGACAGCCCCTGCGCCTGCGGATGCCAATCGGCCACCTGCACCTGGCCGGGCCGCTCCCGCAGCGGCGCGGCCACCGACCAGGCATAGCCCAGCAGCAGGTCCACGCGCTGGCCGAAGAACACCCGCACGGCGGCGTCGAAGTCCCCCACCTCGCTCACGCGGCCCTGCGCGCGCAACTGCGCCAGCAGGCGGTCGTACTCCGGCCCGTAGCTGGCGCCGCGCACCACCACTGCGCGCAGCGCGGTCCGAGCCAGGAAGTCGGCCTCGTCCCGGACGCCCTGGGCGGTCCAGGTCAGCGCCACCAGGTTCGCGCGGGCCAGCGGGATCACCGTCACCCAGGCCTGGCGCTCAGGGGTGGGCACCACCCAGCTGGTGACATCCAGGCTGCCCCCACGCAGGCGCGACCAGATGCGCGGCTGCGACTCAACCTCCAGCATGAAGCGGCAGCCGCTGCGTTCGCCCAGCAGCGCAAAGAAGTCAGGGTCCAAGCCCCGGTAGCCCGGGCCGCCGCTTTGGCGCTCGTACACCAGCGGGTAGAGCTTGAGCCCCACCCGAAAGGGCCCGCATTCGGCCGCCGCGGCCCCGCCCGCCACCAGCAGCGCCAGCCCGGCCAGCAGCCCGGCCCGCCTCACAGAAGCCCACTTCATTGCCGAACCCCAGCCGCCCATGCATCCCCCGCCCGTACCGCTTCGCCCCCGGCGCCGTCGGCCATGATGCCTTGCGCAGGCAGCCCCCGGGCTCGCAAACCTAAACTGCGGGCCTTCGCCCGCATGCCCCGGTGCTCACAAGGCGCCGCGCGGCCCTGGGTTTTTTGCCTGAACTGCCATGACCGACCTCTCTGCAGAACACAAGGCGCTGGCCAATTACCGTCCCACCCACAAGGTGCGTTTCGTGACGGCAGCCAGCCTGTTCGACGGCCACGACGCCGCCATCAACATCATGCGGCGCATCCTGCAAGGCATGGGGGCGGAGGTGATCCACCTCGGCCACAACCGCTCGGTGGACGAGGTCGTCACCGCCGCCTTGCAGGAGGACGCACAGGGCATCGCCGTGTCGTCCTACCAGGGCGGGCATGTGGAGTACTTCAAGTACATGGTGCAGCTGCTGAAGGAACGCGGCGGCGCCCACATCCAGGTCTTCGGCGGTGGCGGCGGCGTGATCGTGCCGGCCGAGATCAAGGACCTGCACGATCACGGCGTGCGCATCTTCAGCCCCGAAGACGGCCAGCGCATGGGCCTGCAGGGCATGATCGGCGAGATGGTGATGCGCTGCGACAAGGATCTGTCGCCGCTCGCACCCAAGGACCTCAAGGCCATTCAGGGCCATACCGAAGCCGCCTGGCGCGCGCTGGCCCAGGCGCTCACCGCGCTGGAGAACCAGGCTGCCGACGAAGGCTTCAAGAAGGCGATTCACGAGGCCGCGAAGAAGAGCCACGCGCCCGTGCTCGGCATCACCGGCACCGGCGGTGCCGGCAAGTCCAGCCTCACCGACGAGCTGATCCGCCGCCTGCGCCTGGACCAGGACGACGCGCTGCGCATCGCGCTGATCTCCATCGATCCCTCGCGCCGCAAGAGCGGTGGCGCGCTGCTCGGCGACCGCATCCGCATGAACGCCATCGCGCCCTGGCAGCACGGCAGCCGCGTCTTCATGCGCTCGCTGGCCACGCGCGATTTCGGCTCCGAGATCAGCCTGGCGCTGCCCGACTGCATCGCCGCGGCCAAGGCGGCCGGCTTTGATCTGGTGATCGTCGAGACCTCGGGCATCGGCCAGGGTGATGCGGCCATCGTGCCCCTGGTGGGCATCCCGATGTACGTGATGACGCCCGAGTTCGGCGCCGCCAGCCAGCTCGAGAAGATCGACATGCTGGACTTCGCCCAGTTCGTCGCCATCAACAAGTTCGACCGCAAGGGTGCGCTGGACGCCCTGCGCGACGTGGCCAAGCAGGTGCAGCGCAACCGCGAGGCCTTCAACGTGGCGCCCGACCAGATGCCGGTGTTCGGCACCATGGCCAGCCGCTTCAACGACGACGGCGTGACCGCGCTCTACCAAGCCATGAAGCCGGTGCTGACGGCCAAGGGCCTGAAGCTGAGGGCCGGCCGCCTGCCGGAGGTGAGCACCCGCCACAGCACGCATCAGGTGCCCATCGTGCCGCCGGCGCGCACGCGCTACCTGGCCGAGATTGCCGACACCGTGCGCGGCTACAAGGCGCGCGCCCGCGCCCAAGCCCGCATCGCGCGCGAGATCCAGCAGCTGCGCGGCTCGCAGGCCATGCTCAAGGCCTGCAAGCACGAGGTGCCCGCCGCGCTGGAGCAGCTGGCGCAGGAACGCGAAGGCCAGTTGCTGCCCGAAGCCAAGAAGCTGCTGCAGCAGTGGCCCGACATGGTCAAGGCCTACGCCGGCGACGAGTACGTGGTGAAGATCCGCGACAAGGAGATCCGCACCGGCCTCGTGCACACCACGCTCAGCGGCAACAAGATCCGCAAGGTCGTGCTGCCCACCTACGAGTGCCAGGGCGAGCTCTTGAAGTGGCTGATGCTGGAGAACGTGCCGGGCAGCTTCCCCTACACCGCCGGCGTGTTCGCCTTCAAGCGCGAGGGCGAGGACCCGACCCGCATGTTCGCCGGCGAGGGCGACGCCTTCCGCACCAACCGCCGCTTCAAGCTGGTGAGCGAGGGCATGCCGGCCAAGCGCCTGAGCACCGCCTTTGATTCCGTGACGCTCTACGGCGCCGACCCCGCGCCGCGCCCCGACATCTACGGCAAGGTGGGCAACTCGGGCGTGAGCATCGCCACGCTGGACGACATGAAGGTGCTGTACAGCGGCTTCAATCTGTGCGACCCGGCCACCTCGGTCAGCATGACCATCAACGGCCCCGCGCCCACCATCCTGGCGATGTTCATGAACACCGCCATCGACCAGCAGCTGGAGAAGTTCAAGGCCGACAACGGCCGCGAGCCCACCGACACCGAAGCCGCCAAGGTGCGTGAATGGGTGCTGGCCAATGTGCGCGGCACCGTGCAGGCCGACATCCTGAAGGAAGACCAGGGCCAGAACACCTGCATCTTCAGCACCGAGTTCAGTTTGAAGGTGATGGGCGACATCGCCAGCTACTTCGTGCACCACAACGTGCGCAATTTCTACTCGGTGTCGATCAGCGGCTATCACATCGCCGAGGCCGGCGCGAACCCCATCAGCCAGCTCGCCTTCACGCTCTCGAACGGCTTCACCTTCGTGGAGGCCTACCTGGCGCGCGGCATGCACATTGACGACTTCGCGCCCAACCTGAGCTTCTTCTTCTCCAACGGCATGGACCCCGAGTACACCGTGCTCGGCCGCGTGGCGCGCCGCATCTGGGCCACCGCGATGCGCGACAAGTACGGCGCCAACGAACGGTCCCAGAAGCTCAAATACCACGTGCAAACCAGCGGCCGCAGCCTGCACGCGCAGGAGATCGCCTTCAACGACATCCGCACCACCCTGCAGGCGCTGATCGCGATCTACGACAACTGCAACAGCCTGCACACCAACGCCTACGACGAGGCCATCACCACACCCACCGAAGAGAGCGTGCGCCGCGCCATGGCGATCCAGCTCATCATCAACCGCGAGTGGGGCCTGGCGAAGAACGAGAACCCCAACCAGGGCGCCTTCGTCATCGACGAGCTGACCGAGCTGGTGGAAGAGGCGGTGCTGGCCGAGTTCGAGAAGATTGCCGAGCGCGGCGGCGTGCTGGGCGCGATGGAGACCGGCTACCAGCGCAGCAAGATCCAGGAAGAGAGCATGCACTACGAGATGCTCAAGCACACCGGCGAGTACCCCATCATTGGTGTGAACACCTTCCGCAACCCGCACGGCGACCCGGTGCCCGAGCACATCGAGCTGGCGCGCTCCACCGAGGAAGAGAAGCAGTCGCAGCTCACGCGCCTGGCCGAGTTCCAGCAGCGCCATGCGGCGCAGAGCGGCCCGATGTTGAAGCGCCTGCAGCAGGCGGTGATCGACAACGGCAATGTGTTCGAGGTGCTGATGGACGCCGTGCGCGTGTGCTCGCTCGGCCAGATCACCGCGGCCCTGTTCGAGGTGGGTGGGCAGTACCGGCGCAGCATGTAAACCGGCGCGCTCGCAAACCCAGGGCCTTCTTCGGAAGGCCCTCTTTTTTGGCGCCGGCAACGTATAAAGCCCGGCCATCGGGGCGACCGAAAGGGAAAGGAATGACTCGCTGCGGCTCCACGCTGCTCTGGCTGCTGGCCCTTTGCCTGAGCCCGCCCGCGTGGGCGCAATGCACCCGCCCCTTCAAGGTCGGTGTGTCGGCCCTGGGCTGGTCGGTCTTCCAGGAGAAGGGCCATTTGCGCGGCATGGTGCCGGACCTGATGCGCGAGCTGGAGGCGCGCAGCGGCTGCTCGCTGAGCCTGCAGTTCCGCCCGCGGGCGCGTGTGCAGCTGGAATTCATGAGCGCGCAGTTGGACCTGATGCCGGCCTCGGTGGCCAGCGCCGAACGCGATGCCGCCGGCCATTACGTGCCATATGCGGCCACGGCGCACGACCTGCTGCTGCTGGAGCATGCCCCCAAGGGCATCGACAGCATGGCCAAGCTGCTGGCGGCGGAGTCCGTCACCGTGGGGCTGGTGCGCGGCGTGGCGCTGGGGCCGCGGCTGGCGCCGGGCATCGCGCGCCTGAGCGAGCTGGGCCGCGTGGAGATGGCGAGCGACTACGAAAACCTGGCCGAGCGCATGAAGGCAGGCCGCTTCCAGGCGGCCTTCTTCCCTTCCGCCATCCACGCCAAGCAGCGGCACGATGGCCTGCTGCCAACCCAGGTGCGGGTGGTCATGCTGGCCGAATCGCAGCCGCAGGCCGTGGGCCTGTACATCCAGCGCCAGACGGTGCCCGAGGCCGACCGACGGCGCCTGGAGGCCACGCTGCGCCAGATGGTGCAGGACGGCTCCGTGGAGGCGATCTACCGCAAGTACCTGAGCGCCGAGGAAGTGCGGCGCCTCTTCAGGCCGGCGCGCTGAAGCGCCGCAGGGCGCGCAGCCCGCCCATCCTGACGTCTGACTGGCGCAATCAACCTCTCCGTCCTACAGTGGCTCGGCCGCCCTGGAGAACGTCATGCCCTGCCCGCGCCGACTGTTCCTGAGCACCCTGGCCCTGCCCCTGCTGGCGCAGGCTTCGGAGGAGGTGACGCTCTATGCCTATCACCTCAAAGTGCCCTATATGCACCACCTGGGCCGGCATGAAGGTCTGTACTTCGACCTGGCCGAGCTGCTGACGCTGCGCATCCCGGGGCTGCGCTTTCGCACCCAGTACCTGCCGCGGCGTCGGCTGGAGGCCGATCTGGTGGCGGGGCGCCTGAATGGTCTGGTCGTCGGCGTGAACCCGAGCTGGTTCAAAGACAAGGAGCGCACGCGCTACCTCTGGTCGCCGCCGCTGATGCGCGATGCCGACGTGGTGGTCTCGCGGCACGACAGGCCGGTCAGCTACAGCGGACCAGAATCCCTGGTGGGGATGCGCATGGCCCTGCCGCGCGGCTACTACTACTTCGGCGTGGACGAGCTGGTGCGCGAAGGCCGCATCCACCGCGAGGACAGCGAGAGCGAGGAAACCGCGCTGATGATGCTGTCGCTGGGCCGCGCGGACGCCACCATCACCACCCGCCGCACCCTCTACGCGCTGCTGGCCCTGCGCCCCGGCCTGCGCGGCAAGTTCCATGTGGCCGCGCAGCCGCACGACGAGTACGAACGCCACATCCTCATCCCGCAGGACAAGGCGCATCTGCTCAAGCCCATCAGCGAGGCCGTGCTGCTGCTCGCGCGCGACCCCGCCTGGCAGAACCGCCTGCTGGAGCGCTGAGAGGCTGAGCGTGAAAAAAGCGGGCCGCCCCACCCCGGACTGAGGGGCCGGACAAACCCGTGCCGGGCAGGACCACGGCTTAGAGTGCGCCCCCATGCATCTCGCCGCTCCGGAGCCCCATTCGCTGGCCTTGGCCTGCGGGCTCTCCAGCCTGTTCATCGGCCTCGTCATGGCTTCGATCCGCAACCCCTGGGTCGAGGCGCGCGGAGCGCTGCTGTTCGCCGGCTCGGCGCTGGCTGCGGCCATCAGCTTTCTGATGGTGGCGCTGGCCCCGCGCCTGGACGACAGCCTGCTGGTGAGCCTGCGCGGCGCCAACACCGTGCTCATCTTCGGCCTGCTGGTGGCCGGCATCGCCCGCTTCGTGGGCCGCGGCGCACCCTGGCTGCCGCTGGCGCTCAGCATGGCCGCCATGGCCCTGCTGATCCAGTTCTACCCGGAGTCGCGCAGCGACGTCTCTCCGCGCGTGCTCGGCTTCAGCCTGCTGGTGGTGGGCTGGAGCCTGACCGGCGTGTGGATCCTGCTGCGCCACCCCATCACCGGCCTGCCGCCCTTCGGCCCGGCCTTCACCGTGGGCGGGCTGGTGGCTCTGGCCTGCATTGCCGCGGCACGCTCCCTGGTACTGCTGCGCGACGGCGCGGTCAGCGGCGAGCTGGCCTTTCACGACCCGCTCAACGGCTGGCTGCTGCTGGCCGGCTTTGCCGCCCTGCTCTTCACCCTCACCGGCATGGCGCTGATGCTCAATGGCCGCATGGTGCTGGAACTGCAGCGTCTGGCCTCGCACGACCCGCTGACCGGCGCCTTCAACCGCAAGGGCTTCAACACCGCCTGGCCCGCCTGGCTGCAGGCCCACGGCCCCGGCCGCGTGGTGCTGATGGACCTGGAGACCGACACTGGCGAGACCCCGGACGAGGAGGCGCTGATGCTGCTCGTCAACCGCCTGCGCGAACTGATGCCGCCGCACGCCCTGCTGGGCCGGCAAAGCGGCGGTGGCTTCCTGGTGGCGCTGCCGCAGGCGGTGCTGGAATCGGAGGTGCAGGCCTGCTGCGAGCGCCTGCAGGTGGACGTGCACCAGAGCCTGGCCCTGCTGGGTGCCGGCCGCGAATCGCCCCCCACGCTCTCAATCGGCCATGCCCCGGTGCGGCAGGATCTGGCCGAAGCCTGCCGCCGCGCCAATCTGGCGATGGACGACGGCCGCCGGCGCCGGCGGCCGCGCGCGGCCTCGTGAATTTGGCCTGCTAAGCCAGCAGCCCCGGCAGCCAGGTCGAAAGCCCCGGCACCAGCGCCACCATCAGCGTGCCCAGGAAGATCGCCCCCATGGCCGGCGCCACCGCCTTGGCCACCTGGGCCAGCGGCTTGTTGAACATGGCCGCCGCGAAGTAGATGTTCATGCCGGCGGGCGGGCACAGAAAGCCCAGCTCCATGGCCGCCAGGAACAGGATGCCGAAGTGCAGGGGCTCCAGCCCGTAATGCCGCGCCAGCGGCAGCAGCAGGGGCACCAGCACCACGATGGCGGCGTAGATCTCCATCAGCGCTGCGGCCAGCCACAGGAAGGCGCTGAGCGCGAGCAGGAACAGCCAGCGGTTCGGGATGACGCCGGGCACCCACTCCACCGCACGGTCGGGGATGCCGGCGTCGATGAGGTAGTTCGTCAGCGCCAGCGCCATGCCCAGGATCAGCATCACGCCGCCGATGATCTGAGCGCAGTCCATCAGCGCGCGGCCGAGCTTGGTGAAGCCGAGCTCGCGGTGCGCAAAGGCCGTGGTGGCCATCGCGTAGGCCGCGGTGAGCGCCGCGGCTTCGGTGGGCGTGGCCAGGCCGCTGAGCATCGAGCCCACGGCCACCGCCGGCGCGGCCAATTCCCACTTGGCCGCCCACAGGGCCGCACCCACGGGCGGGCGGACACCGCCAACGCCGACGGTGCCGCGCAGATAGCCACCGAACAGCAGCAGGCTGGCCACCATCACCAGCGCGGGCAGCAGGCCGGCCAGGAACATCTGCTGGATCGGCACCTTGACCAGGATGGCCACCAGGATCATCGGCACCGAGGGCGCCAGCAGCACGCCCAGCGCGCTGGCGCTGGTGACAAGGCCGATGCCGCGCTGCTCCTCGTAGCCGCTCTGGCGCAGCAGCGGCAGCAGCAGCCCGCCCAGCGCCAGGATGGTGACGCCGCTGCCCCCGGTGAAGGCGGTGAACACCGAGCACAGCACCGCCGCGGCCAGCACCGCGCCGCGCGGCCCGCTGCCAAAGAGGGCCAGACACACCTGCCCCAGCCGCCCGGCCGCACCGGTGCGCGCCAGCAGCAGGCCGGCCAGGGTGAACAGGGGCAAGGCCGGCAGCGAGGGGTTGACGGTGATCTGGTAGTGCGAGATGGGCACCGAGGCCAGCGGCAGTCCATCGGTCCAGAACAGCGCCAGCGCCAGCGCGCCCAGCACGGCAAAGATCGGCGTGCCCAGCAGCAGCAGCACGATCAGCCCGAGCACGCCCGGAAAGAGCGGCAGGGCGCGGCCGTCGAAGGCCCAGCTCAGGCCCGCGCCCAAGAGAGGCAGGCCGATCGCCGCGAGCTCGCGCAGGCCCAGCCGCGTGCTGCAACGCGAACCGAGCTTGATGCCCAACAGCGCAAAGCCGAGCGGCATGCTGGCCTGCACCACCCAGATCGGCAGGCCGTAGGCCAGCACACTGGGCGCTTCCATTTCGCTGGCCACGAAACGCGCCGCCGCATAGGCCAGCTGGCCGCAAATCAAAGCCGCGCCGCCGCGCGTGATGGCCTGCAGCAGCTTGGGGCCGGCGAAGTTGGAGCCGAAGTCGCTGCCCAGCGTGGCCAGGTGGCCGTGGCGCTCGGCCGCCACGGCGCCGAACATCGCCAGCACCAGGCCGAGGTGTTGCACCAGCAGCGGCGCGTTGTCGATGCCGGGGCCGTGGAAGGGCCGCATCGCCATCTCGATCAGCGGCACGGCCACCATCAGGGCCAGGGCGGCGGCCGAGACCCAGGCCTCGATCTCGCTCAGGAAGCCGGGCAGGCGGCGGTCGGCCGGGGCCATCAGCGCGCGCCGCGGAAGGCCTTGAGCTGGGCCATCACCTCGTCAAAGGTTTCGGCCGGCACCATCTGGCCGCGGATGCGCGGGTACAGGCGTTCGGCCAGCTCGTTCCATTCCTTCATCTGCTCCGGCGTGGGCTTCGTCACCTTCAGGCCGCGCTTGACCATCGCGGCGACGGCCTCGTCCACTTCCTTGCGGGCCTGCGCGCGCGTGGCCAGGCCGGCCTTCTCGCCGCCCGTCTTCAGCGCCGCCTGC
The DNA here is from genome assembly GCF_016093275.1 of Inhella proteolytica. Lineage (GTDB taxonomy): Bacteria > Pseudomonadota > Gammaproteobacteria > Burkholderiales > Burkholderiaceae_C > Inhella > Inhella proteolytica. The sequence continues at coordinate 119,778 of NZ_JAEDAK010000012.1, read as the reverse complement.
GCGGCCGGGTTCATGGACTCCCAGGCCTTCTGGGTCACCACCACCGCGCCCACCACCGGGGCCCAGTTCAGGTCCAGCATGTGCGGGGCGCTGCTGTAGATCTGCGTGGCCAGCGCGAAGTAAGGTGTGGTGGGCACGACCTGGATCATCCCGGTCTGGATGGCCGGCAGCACGTCGTTGGCCTCCAGCGGCACCGGCGTGTAGCCCAGACTCTTCATGATGGCCTGCTGCTCGGGCTCGGCGCCCCAGCTGAAGAACTTCTGCTGCTTGAAGTCATCCGGCCTGGCCGCCGGGTTCTTGGAGAAGAAGCGCACCCAGCCGGCGTCGCCCCAGCTGATGACGATGAAGCCCTTGTCGGCCAGGCGCTTCTCCAGCTGCGGACGCAGCTTCTCGCGCACATGGTCCAGCTCCTCCCAGCTGCGGAACAGCAGCGGCAGGGTCTGCAGCGCGGCCACGCCGGGGTCGATCTCGCGCAGGCCCGCGGCCGAGAGCATCGCCCCCTGCAGCTGGCCCACGCGCATGCGGCGCAGCAGCTCGTGCTCGCCGCCCTGGCTGCCGTCGGTGAAGACCACGGCCTTCGCGCCGGCACCCTGCGCGGCGCGCCAACCTTCCACCAGCTCCAGCAGGCTCTGGTGATGCACGCTGCCCTTGGGCACGATGGTGCCGATGCGCAGTTGCACGGCTTGTGCCGCTGCGGGCAGTGACAGGGCAGCCAGGCCCAGGGTGGCGAGGCGACGATTCAACAGGGGCATGGCAGTCCTTTCAGAAGCGCTCGTCGAGCGTGTCCAACAGCCATTGCGCGCGCTCGCGCATCACGGCATTGGCCAGGTTGGGGTGCTGCGCGGCCACGGCCAGGGCCTGACGCAGCAGAGATTCAAAGGCCTCGCGGTCCTGCGTGGCCAGGGCCTCGGCCTGGGCCACGAAGACGCCGGCCTTGCGGCCGCCGCCAAGCTGCCGTGCACGCTCGAAGTACTGCGCCGCCTGCGCCGCGCTGCCGCCCGGGCGCGCGGCCTCCAGCGTGCCCATCAGGCTGGCCAGATCGCCCGCGCCCCAGCTGGGGTCGCGCTGCCAGGCGGCGCGGGCCAGGTTGAGGGCCAGCGGCAGGTCGGCCACGATCTCGGGCCGATCCTTGGCCAGGCTGATGCGCGCGGCCCAGGCCGCGGCGCCCCAGTAGGCCAGGCCCAGCTGATCGGCCTGCAGAGTGGGCACGCCCGTGGCCAGGGCCTGGGCGAAGCCGGGTTGCCGGGCCTCAAGCGCGCGCAGCGCATGGGCCTGGGCGCGCGCGTAGAGGGCTTCAGCGCGCTGGCGCTGGGCCAGCGCGGCCTTGAGGTTCTGGCTCTCCAGGCGCTCGGCCTCAAAGGCCACGAAGGCGTAGGCGTACTGCGTGAAGCCGCCCGCGACGGCGCCGGCCAATGCGCTGTGGCCGGGCTGCTCGCGCAGCACCGATTCGCTCAGCTTCAGGTAGAAGGCGCTGGCCTCGCGCGCGAGCTGGAGGTCTTGCTCCTCGTCCTGACCCTGGGCGGCCAGGGCATCGGCCAGCAGGGCCTGGGTGGAACAGCCGGCCAGGAGGGCCGACAGGGCGAGGGCTAGCAGTGCGCGCATGGGGCCCACTGTGCCAGCCCGCTGCAGCAGCGTGTGAGCCTTCAGCGCAACAGATGCAGCCGCCCCTGGCGCAGCAGCTCTTCAACGCCGGCGCGGTCCACGTCCTCGGGCGGCAGGTCCAGGCCGGCGGGCAGCTGCAGGCCCAGGCAATGCTCGCGCGACTCCTCGCGGGCCAGCGCCAGCGCCACGTCGGCCAGGCGCAGCGAGAGCGCCCAGGGCTGCGGGCGCTGCGGGTCCAGCGGCCAGCAGGCGAAACCGACCGAGACGCCGATCTGCAGCACCTCGCCCCAGGGCAGGGCCACGGGGTGCTTGGCCATCGCCGCGCGCAGGCGGTGCGCGCAGGCCTGGGCGGCCTGCGCTTCCTCGGCCGGGATCAGCACGGCGAAGTCATCGTCACCCCAGCGCGCCAGGCAGTCGCCCTCGCGCTGGGCCAGCGTCAGGCGCGTGGCCACGGCGCCCAGCACCAGGCTGCCCACATGCTGGCCGTAGCGCTGGTTCAGGGCTTCGAAGTCGTCGATGGCCAGGCGCACGAAGGCGTGGCGCGGCGGGTGGCCGCGGCGCTCGCCCCAGGCCTTGACCATGCGGTTCAGGCGCTCTTCGAGCGAGCGGCGGTTGCTCAGGCCGGTGAGCTTGTCGGTCTCGCTCAGGCGCTCCAGCTCGGCGTAGGCGTCCACCACCGCGTGGTGCTGGATCTGCAGGGCCTTCTGCAGGTCTTCGAGCTGGGTGCGGGTGCTGCGCAGCTCGGTCTGGGCGTCGCCCAGGATCTCGTTGCGCGCGGCCAGGCGCTGCTCCAGGTCCAGGCGCTCGTCGTGCTGGCGCTGGGCGGCGCGGCGCAGGCTGCGCGCCAGCTGGCCGAGCTCGTCGCGCCGACCCTCGGGCAGCGCGGGATCGCCTTCGGCCAGGGCCGTGAGGTCGCTTCTCTCGCGGCTGGCCAGGGCCTGGCTGGCGCGCAGCAGCTGCTGCAGGGGCTGCAGCACCTGGCCTTGCAGCAGGCGGTGCAGCATCCACAGTTCCAGGCCCAGGGCCAGCAGGGCCAGGGGCAGCAGCACGGCCAGCAGCTGGCGCAGCGGCGCGGGCAGCGCCGGCTCGGGCTGCAGGCTGACGAGCCACCAGCCCGGCCCTTCGATGCGCGCCGCGGCCAGGCGCTGGCCGGCCAGGGTGTCATCGCCCTGCACCAGCAACTGGTGCGCGCCCCGGCGCGTGGCCGCGGCCAGCAGCCCGGCCAGGCCGGGGTGGGCGGCGGCGCCCAGCAGTGGCGTGCCGTCCGGGCCGTACAGCGCCAGCGTGGCATCGGGCCGCAGCTCGCTCTGCAGGGGGGCGAGCAGCGGCGCCAGGCGCAGATCGCTGCCCACGCGGGCGAGCAGGCGGCCTTCGGATTCGATCGGCGTGGTGCGCGTGAGCAGCCAGCCGCCAGTCAGCGGGTCCAGGAAGGGCGCGGACCAGCCCTCGCCCGGCAGCTCGGGCGCGCGCGGCATCGGCCGGCCGGGCAGATCGCCGACGCGGTAGTCCTCCGGGCCGAACAGGTAGAGCGTGGCCGGCACCGGCCAGGCCGGGCCGTAGCGGCGCACCAGGTCGATGGCCAGGGACTGGCGGGCGTGCAGATCGGGCTCGGCGGCGGGCGACCAGCGGCGCAGGTACTCGGAGCGCAGCGCCTGCTGGGCGTGGTCGAGCGCCAGGAACTGGCTGCTGGCGCTGGCGGCGCGCTCGCGCACCAGGGCCTGCAGCGCCTCGCCTTGCTCCTGGCGCAGGCTGCTGCGCAGCAGGGCGCCGGCGGCCAGCAGCATCAGCAGCAACAGGGCGGCCAGGCGCAGGCCCAGCGGCAGCAGGCTGCGCCGGGCCAGGCCTTCGCCCGCGGCGACGGGGACGTCGGGCAAGCCGCTCAGCCCCCGCGCGCCAGCATGGCGGAGGGAGCGGTGATCTTGGCGTCGTAGGGCAGGCGCAGGGTCCAGTTCAGGCGCGCCAGGATGCGCCGCACATAGCTCTGCGTCTCGGCATAGGGCGGCACGCCGCGGTAGCGCTCCACGGCGCGTTCACCGGCGTTGTAGGCGGCCAGCACCAGCTGCACGTCTCCCTGGAAGTAGGCCATCAGCCAGCGCAGATAAGCCATGCCGCCGTGGATGTTCTGCGCCGGGTCGCGCAGATTGCGCACCTTGAAGCGCGCGGCGGTGTCGGGGATCAGCTGCATCAGGCCCTGGGCGTTCTTGGGCGATTCGGCCAGGGGGTTGAAGTTGGATTCGGTGGCCATCACCGCCAGCACCAGCTCGGGGGCCAGCTGGTAGTCGGGCGCCACCAGCTTGACGAAGCGCACGATGGGCTCGGGCGCGTTGGGCGGGATGGGCAGGGGCACGGCGCGCTGCGGCTGCGTGGCCTTGGCCTTGGCCTGCGGCGGGGCAGGCAGCTCAGGTGGCGGCGCGCGCAGGCAGGCCGGCGGCTCGCCCAGCGGCGTGCCCAGGGTCTTGGCCATGTTCTGCGCCTGCTCCAGGCCCTGTTCGGCGGCGGCGGCAAAGAGGTGGGCAGCCTGGGCATCGTCGCGCTCGATGCCGCGGCCATTGGTCAGCATCCAGGCCAGGTTGTACTGGGCCAGGGCATCGCCATGGCGGGCGGCGCGGCAGTAGAGCTGGGCGGCGCGCACCGGGTCGCGCAGGCCGCCGTCGCCATGCTCCAGGGCCTCAGCCTCCTGGCGCCAGCGCTCCACCTGGGCGGGCACCACGGGGCCGGCCTCGGCCGGCGGCGTGGCCGGGCGCGGCAGCTGGTCCAGGCTGAGGCTGGGAATGGCGGTGGTGGAGGCCAGCAGCCCGCCCGAGGCGAGCAGCGTCAGCAACGATGTGACGAGACGTTTCACGATGCCGGCGAGTGTAGAAATCGCCTCCAGGGCCCTGCCCCCCGCGAGTGGGCGACCCGGCCAGCCGGGCGGCGTGAATCCGTCACGGGGCGGCCAAGCTTGCGCGCAATCCATGCCCGATCACTCCCGCCACACCGCCAGCAGGCTGCCCAGCTTGGCGCGCAGCGGCAGGCGCTCGTCCGAGAGCGCGTCGAGAAAATCCGACAGGCGCTTGCTCTTGACGATGGTGTAGGCCGTCAGCCAGAGCGTGGCGCCGAGCGTGAGCCCGAACACGGCCAGGCGCTGCCAGAGCGGCGAATCGGCCTCGGCCAGCAGGTTCATGCCCAGGAAGCCGGTGGTGATGGTGCCCACCAGGCCGAAGATGGTGACGACCGTGAGCCGCACCACGGTGTTGGCCTGGCGGCGCACGTTGTCGGTCTCCAGGTACTGCGCCATGTCCTCGATGCGCTGCTTGACCTCGGCGTACAGCGGCTGCACCTCCAGGTGCTGCAGCAGCAGACGGTGCAGCGCACGCGCCTGCACCTGCTCGCTCACGTCCAGGAACCAGTAGCGGTGGGTGAAGCGCAGAAAGCCCTCGAAGCAGGCGCGGATCTCGCGCTTGAAGATGCGCACGTTCTCGACGTCGCCAATGTTGAGCCGGCGCAGCGCATCCACCAGCCGGTCCGAGAACATCAGCAGCGCGGCCTTCTGGAAGTGCACGAGCAGGAAGAGCATGAAGTGCTGGTGGCGGAACTGCGCCAGCACGCCGCGCTCGCGGTGGGTGAAGAAGCTGGCGCGCGCGCTGCCCAGCACCACCAGCGCATGGCCGCAGCTCAGGTAGCGGGTGTAGGGCGCGGCGCCCTGGCTGCACCAGAAGCGATCCCAGCAGTGGCGCGCCTCGAACTCGGCCAGGTGCTGTTCGCCGTAGGGCAGCTGGCCATCACCGGCGCCGCACACCAGGCCCAAGCGCACGAAGTCGGCGCGGCTCAGGCGCTGCGGGTCGTCCAGGGCCAGGTAGGCCATCACCGGCATGCGGTAGTACTCGACCTGGCGGTAGCGCAGCGGGCCGCTCTTCTCGCCGTGGTCGGGCACCAGGGGTTCGAGCAGCCAGGCCCAGTGGCGCGCGATGCGCGGCGCGCGGCGTTGCTGCACGTGCGCAATGAAGGGCTCGCGCTCGCGCGTGTCCGATTCGGCCAGCACGCGGCCCTCGGCATCCAGGAAGCGGCTCTCGGCCAGGCAGTGCAGGGGCAGGCCGCGCTCGTCCCAGCCGGCCGGGTAGGCGCGGCCCAGGCGGTAGAGCAGCTCCTGCGCCTCCGGCAGCGGCAGCTGCTCACCGCGCAGCTCCACGTTCAGCAGCACGGCGTCGATGTCGTAGAAGAAGATCAGGTCGATGTGCACGACCTGCAGGCGCAGCGGGGCGCGGCCCGGTTGCGTCACCACCTCGAAGGCCGCCACGTCATACCGACGGAAGGTCTTCATGCCGGATTCGCCCAGGCAGTCATCGGCCTGCTGGGGCGAACGGCCTTCGCCGAACAGCACCCGCTGGACATAGGGCAGGAAGGTCAGGAACTCCTGGTAGTGGCGCTCGTGGAATTTGTCGGGCTCGCCGGTGTATTCATCCTGCAGCTCGCGCCAGGGGGAATCGGTCTGCGCCTGCAGCCATTCCCAGGGCCGGCGCGAACGCGCCGCCTCGCCACTGCGCAGCAGGCGCAGCGGCCACAGCAGGATCTGGTGCAGGGTTTCGACCTGGACGGGCGGCGTGGACATGCCCCCGATGCTGCCGAGGCGGCGCCGCCACAGGCAGCGCGCAAACCCGCCCTTGCGCGCCGCAGCCCGTGGCTATGCTCAAGAGGCCATGGCGCTTGACCTCCCCACCCTGACGCTGTTGCTGCCGCTGCAGCTGCTCGCCCTGGCCGCGGTGCTGCCGGTGCTCACCGGCTGGCGCGGCAGCCCGGCGCTGCGCTGGGCCCAGGCCAGTCTGTGGGCGCATTTCGGCGGCTGGATCTTCCTGCTGCTGGGCGAACGCGTGGCGCCGGTGTTCGGGCTCACGCTGTCCTACTTTCTCGTCGGTCTGAGCCTGGTGCTGTGCCTGCGCGCGCTGCAGGGCTGGCTGGGCGGGCGTCCCGGCATGCGCTGGGCCTGGGCGCTGCTGGCGCTGGAGCCGCCGCTGCTGCTGCTGGGCGCCGAGCAGCCGCTGATCCGCCAGGGTGCCGCCAATGCCTGGCTGGCGCTGCTGCAGGCCCTGCTGCTGCTGGGCCTGGCCTGGCGCACGCCGCGCGCCCCCGAAACCAGCCCGCGCTGGCGCGCCGTGATGGCCGCACCGCTGGCCCTGCTCTTCCTGATGACGCTCTGGCGCGCCGGTACCGGCCTGCTGGAGCCGGCGCTCTACCCCTCGCTGCGCAGCGATTCGCTGTTCGCCCGCGCCTACCTGCTGGTGGCCCTGCTGGGCGCCAGCCTGGGTGCGATGGCCTACCTGGCCGCCTGGCGCGGCGAGGCCGAGGGTCGGCTGCGCCACCAGGCCAAGACGGACAGCCTGACCCAGCTGGCCAACCGCCGCGCCTTCGACCAACGCGGCAACGAAATGATCTCGGTGGCACGCCGGCACCGCGAACCTCTGGCGGTGATGCTGCTGGACGTGGACCACTTCAGCCAGGTCAACAACCTGCACGGCCACGCCCGCGGCGACGAGGCCCTGGGCCTGCTGGCGCGCCTGCTGCGTGCCGCCGTGCGCCCGGGCGACTGCGCCGCGCGCCTGGCCGGCGAGGAATTCGCCGTGCTGCTCAACCGCAGCGAAGGCGAGGGCGTGACGGCCCTGGACCGCCGCCTGCGCAGCAGCCTGGCCGAGCACGCCGAGAAGGAGCTCGGCTTCCCGATCGACTACAGCGCCGGCTGGGCCCTGCTGCGCCCGGGTGACCGCCATGTCGAGGACATGCTGCGCCGCGCCGATGCCGGCCTCTACACCGCCAAGCATGGCGGGCGCGGGCGCCTGTGCGCCGAACCGGGGCTGCTGCCCGAAGACGCATGAACGACAACCTGGTGGACGAATGCCGCGGCCTGGACCTCTGGGCCGCCGACCCCGCGCTGCGCGAGCGCCTGGGCGCCGATGCCGATCGGGCGTCGGCTCTGGCACGCTACGGCGCGCAGATCGGCAGCCCCACCGCCTTCGACTGGGCCGAGCAGGCCAACCGCCGCCCGCCCGAGCTGCACACCTACGACGGACGCGGCCGCCGCATCGACCGCGTGGACTTCCACCCCCATTGGCAGCGCCTGCTGGCCGCCATCCGCGGCGGCGGCTTCATCGCCGCGCCCTTTGAAGGCAGCAGCTGGGCGCACGCAGCTGCGGGCTTCTATCTGCACGGCCAGGTGGAGGCCGGCAGCCTCTGCCCGGCCACGATGACGCAGGCCGGCATCGCCGTGCTGCAACGCCACGCCCCGGCGCTGTACGCCGCGCTGCGCGACGGCCTGCACGGCCGCGCCCACGATGCCGCCGACCGCCCCTGGGGCGAGAAGGCCACGCTGTGGATCGGCATGGGCATGACGGAGAAGCAGGGCGGCTCGGACCTGCGCAGCTGCGCCAGCACCGCCACCCCGCTGGGCTGGCACTGGCAGGGCGCGGCGGCCTATGCCATCGACGGGCACAAATGGTTCTTCTCCGCCCCGATGTGCGACGCCCACCTGGTGCTGGCGCGCACCGAAGAGGGCCCAAGCTGCTTCCTCGTGCCGCGCTGGCAGCTGGACGGCAGCGCCCTCAACGGCGTGCGCATCCAGCGCCTGAAGGACAAGCTGGGCAACCGCAGCAACAGCAGCTCCGAGGTCGAGTTCCACGCCAGCCAGGGCCTGCTGGTCGGCGCGCCGGGCCGAGGCATCGCCATCCTGGCCGAAATGGCCGGCTTCACGCGCCTGCAATGCGTGGTGGGCAGCGCGGCGCTGATGCGCGCCGGCCTGGTGCAAGCCCTGCACTGGGCGCGCGGCCGCTCGGCCTTTGGCAAGTTGCTGATCGACCAGCCGCTGATGCAGCAGGTGCTGGGCGATCTGGCGATCGAGAGCGAGGCCGCGCTGCAGCTGATGCTGCGCCTGGCCGAAAGCTTCGACGCCCGCGATGACGACCCCGTCGAGCGCGCCTGGGCGCGCGTACTCACCCCCGCCGCCAAGCTCTGGGTCTGCAAGCGCGCCCTGGCCGCCACCGGCGAGGCCATGGAGGTGCTGGGCGGCAACGGCTATGTGGAAACCGGCCTGCTGGCGCGCCTGTACCGCGAGGCACCGGTGAATAGCATCTGGGAAGGCAGCGGCAATGTGATGGCGCTGGATGTGCTGCGCGCCGCCCAGCGCGAGGCGCCCGCGCTGCAGGCCTGGTTCGACCAGCTGGACCCAACGCTGGACGCCCCCGAGCGCACCCGCGCCGCCAGCCTGCGCAAGGCCCTGTTCGCAGCCGATGCCGAACCCGCCGCTCGCGCCCTGGCCCAGGAGCTGGTGCTGCTGGCGCAAGCCGCGCTGCTGCGCGAACGCAGCCCGGCCACAATGGCGACGGACTTTCTGTCCAGCCGCCTGCACCGGCCAGGCGGGATGTTTGGCGCCAGCCCCTTGGCGCATGCGCGTGCGCACCTGGAGCGCGCAGTACAACTTCAATGACCCGACTTGCTGTCTTCGGTGACCTGCTGGATGTCACCGCGCCCTGCCCTGCCGACGCCGATCTCGACACCCCGCCGCCCACGGTGCGCTGGCGCCCGAAGCACTGGCTGCTGATCGAGAACGGCCGCATCCAAGCCATCCAGCCCGATGCCCCCGACGCCAGCTGGCCGCGCGACGAACGACCCGGCCGGCTGATCCTGCCCGGCTTCATCGACACCCATGTGCACGCGCCGCAGCTGGATGTCATCGCCAGCTACGGCACCGAGCTGCTGGACTGGCTGAACCGCTACACCTTCCCGGCCGAGAAGGCCTGGGCCGACCCAGCCGTAGCCGCCGCCGGCAGCACGCGCTTCCTGGACCAGCTGCTGGCCCACGGCACCACCGCCGCCCTGGTCTTCCCCACCGTGCACAAGTGCAGCGTCGACGCCCTCTTCGGCGCGGCCGAGGCCCGCGGCATGCGCCTGATCACCGGCAAATGCCTGATGGACCGCCACGCCCCCGACGGCCTGCGCGACACCGTTCAGGAAGCCGAACGCGACAGCATCGACCTGATCCAGCGCTGGCACGGCCAGGGGCGCAATGCCTACGCCCATACCGTGCGCTTCGCCCCCACCAGCAGCGAGGCGCAGCTGGACATGGCCGGCGACCTGCTCGCCGCCCACCCCGGCAGCTACTTGCAGACCCATGTGGCCGAGAACCGCGCCGAGGTCGAGTGGGTGCGCCAGCTCTTCCCATCCGCCCGCAGCTACCTGGGCGTGTACGAACGGCACCGCCTGCTGGGCCCGAACAGCACCCTGGCCCATGGCATTTGGCTGGACGAGAACGACCGCGCCGCGCTGCGAAGTACCGGCGCCGTGATTGCCCACAGCCCCACCAGCAACCTGTTCCTGGGCAGCGGCCTGTTCGACTGGCGCGGCCGCGCGGCCGAGGGGGTTCGCCTGTCGATCGCCAGCGATGTGGGTGGCGGCGTCAGCCTCTCCATGCAGCGCACCCTCGCCGCCGCCTACCAGGTCGCCGCCCTGCAGGGCCAGCGCCTGGACGCCTTCACGCTGCTGCACGCGGCCACGGCGGGCAATGCGGAGTCGCTGAACCTCGGCCACGAGATTGGTCGGTTGGAGCCCGGGCTGATGGCGGACCTCTGCTGCTGGCGCTGGGCCGACGAGGGCTCGGTGCTGGCGCATCGGCTGTCGATTGCGCGGTCCTTGCACGAGCGGCTGTTTGCGTGGCTGATGCTGGGAGATGAGCGGCTGCTGGAAGGCGTGTGGGTGGCCGGGCGCCCCATATAGACCGAGCACGCAGTCCCCCGAGTTGCGGGGCTGCGCCGTGATCGCCCGGGCGGCAGGGCGACCTACGCTTGCGGGTTCCAAGTCGGGAGCGCCAGAACATGCCCACTGTGCAGATCAACCACCGCGTCCATCACATCACCCAGCGCGACGAGAACTACTGCTGGGCCTGTGCCCTGGCCATGCTCAAGGGGCGGCACAGCTGGTCGGACGCCCTCGACCTGGCCGACCGCGTCCCCGCCACGGCACGCAGCCCCGAGGACGGCTCGCTGCTGCGCCCCGACCTGGCCGCCGCCGCCGTGGGCTTGCGTGCACGGCCGATCAAGCCGCTGCGCCCTGACTTGATCCTTGAGGAACTGCGCCGCGGCCCGATTGCCCTGTTTGGCTGGTACCAGCTGACCCGCCGCTTCAAGCATGTGATGGTGATCAGCCTGATGCAGGGCGACCCCGCCGTTCCGGCTCAGTTGCAGGTCGGCGTGGATGACCCCTGGGCCAACGGCAGCCGCTGGATCGGCCCCTGGCCGGCGTTCTACGGCTCGGGGCGCAATCTGGTGGATCCGCACTGGCTGGTGTCCCGCTAAGAAGCGCGCTGGAGCCGGCGGGGCACTACCGCGCCTTCGGCGGCGGCCGGCCGCCGCCCTTGCCGGCAGCAGCGGCCAGGTGCTCGATGAAGGCCCGCACCCGCGGCGCCACCGGCACGCCGCGAAGCCACAGCGCCTGGTAGCGGCCCAGGTGCACCAGCTCCTGCGCCAGCACGGGTTCCAGCCGGCCGGTCTGCAGGTCCTCCCGCACCTGGAAGTCGGGCATGCAGGCCAGGCCCAGCCCCTGCAGGCAGGCCTGCCGGATCGCCTCCATCTGGTTGGACGAGAGGGCGGTGGGCGGCACGCGCGCCTCATCGGCAAGGAAGGGCCAGGGCAGGAGCTTGCCGCTGTCCGGGTGGCGGAAGCGCAGGGCCCGATGGGCCTTCAGATCGGCCACGCCCTGCGGTCGGCCGCTGCGCGCCAGGTAGCTGGGGGCCGCCCAGAGCTGGAGCCGGAAAGCCTGTAACGGCCGCGCCTGCCAGGGTGCGTCCGGCGGCACGACGCTGCGAATGGCCAGGTCCAGCCCGTCACTGAGCAGGTCGCCCTGTTCGTCGGAGAAGTGCAGATCGACCTGCACCCCGGGGTGACGCTGCAGAAAGGCGGGCAGCAGGGGCACCAACCAGTGCTGCGCCACCCAGGGCGCCCCCACCCGCAGCGGCCCGGCCACGGCCCCGACGGAGCAGGCCAGCTCCGCCCGCAGCGACCCGAAGCCGAGCAGCAACTCGTGGCAGCGCAGATGGGCCAGCCGGCCTTCCGGCGTCAGCGTCATTCGTCGGGTGCTGCGCTGCAAGAGGCGCACGCCGAGGAACTTCTCCAGGCGCGCCACCTGCTTGCCCACGGCCGAGGCCGTCTGCTCCAGGGAGCGGCCGGCCGCCGCAAAGCTGCCCAACTCGACCGTGCGGCTGAAGGCCAGCCAGTCCTGCAGTGATTCCATGCCGCAACTGTGCCGTCATTCGATCCGGTGCGTCCGCAATGACCGGACTCCTGGCGCCTGTTTCCGAAACCCGCACCTGGGTAGCCTGAACCCATGCCGCTCTGCCCGCCTCCGCCCGTGGCGCTGCGGGCAGCAGCACCGACCGCCCCGGAGGCTTTGCGATGTGCCGCCCATTGGAAATCGATGCGCCAGACACCCCGATCCAGACGCAGGCGAAAGCACTCGTCCACGCATCCGCGCCGGCGATCTTTTCAATCCTCGTCCACGACCTGCAGTACCCCGCCTGGATGCCCGCGGTCCTTGCCCTCTCGGCCAACCCGCAGCGCGCCGTGCGCGCACTGGCCCTGCTGATGCATGCGGAGCCCGCCACCGCGTGTGCCCCGCCCCTCCCAGACCCCTGCACCTTGGCCATGGGGCAGGGCCTCGGGCTGGGCCATGTGCATGAGTGCGACATCGAGCTGGAGGGGCGCCGCGGCACCTGGATCGAGCAATGCACGGAGCTGGCCCCGTGCCGGCGCCTGACCTGGGCGGTGGTGAGCGACAACCTGGGCTTCAGCGCAGCGCTGGAACAGCTGGTCTTTCGCTTCGAGATCCATGCCGTCGGCAGGGATCGCAGCCTCGTCACGATGCAAACGCTCTACCGCCCGCGCCATCTCGTCGCGCGGCTCCAGCACCTGCTGGTGCTGCGCCCGCTGTTCCACAGGCGCGGCCATCGCACGCTGTCCGGGCTGAAAGCCTGGGCCGAACGCAGCCCCTGCAGCCCCAGGCGCGCCGCCCCGCTGGGGTGCGCCCCACCGGCGCGCAGCGAACTGCTCGCCAGCTGAACTGCGCCCCTCCAGACGCAAGCCGAATGCAAGCCCGAATGCAAGCCCGAATACCAACCCGAATGCCAAGCCGAACGCCGGCAGCCAACATCGCCCTCACCCACGCGCATCCGCCCGCTCATGGGCGGATACGACAGCACCTGCCGGCTCTCGCCAGCGTGGCCGCCCTCCTGCTGCTGCCCTGGCTGGCGCAGTGGGGCGGGCTGCACTGGGTTCGCGTGCTGGCCATGTGCCAGATCTACATCCTGCTGGCCGTCGGCCTGAACCTGATCGTCGGCCAGGCTGGTTTGCTGGACTTGGGCTACATCGGCTTCTACGCGGTTGGTGCCTATCTGTACGCCTGGCTGAACTCGCCGCATCTGGCCGAGCACTTTGCCTTGTGGCAGGGCCTGGGCGGCCCAACCTGGCGCACGCCCTGGTGGCTCGTCCTGCCCGCCGCCATGCTGGCCGCCGCCCTGGCCGGCGTGCTGCTGGGCGCGCCCACGCTGAAGCTGCGGGGTGACTACCTCGCCGTCGTCACGCTCGGCTTTGGCGAAATCATCCGGCTGCTGATCGTGAACCTCGATCACCCGGTGAACCTGACCGACGGCGCGCGCGGCCTGACCCAGATCGCCAGCCTGCACGTGCTGGGTGTGGACTTCAACCAGGCCTGGCCGCCGCCGGGCGGCGAGGGCGGCAGCCTGGCACCCGTCACGCTGCATGCCCTGTTCATCGGCGCGGCGGCCGGCCTCGTGCTGCTGCTGCTGCGCCGGCTTGAAACCAGCCGCACCGGCCGGGCCTGGCGGGCGCTGCGCGAAGACGAGATGGCCGCGCAGGCCATGGGGCTGAACATCCCCGCCCTCAAGCTGCTGGCTTTCGCCATCGGGGCGGCCATCGCCGGCCTGGCCGGGGCGCTGTTCGCCAGCCTGCAGGCCTTCGTGTCGCCGGAGTCCTTCAGCCTGCAGGAATCGGTCCTGGTCGTGGCCATGGTCATCTTCGGCGGCGCCGGGCATTTGCCCGGGGTGGTGCTGGGCGCCGTGCTGCTCGCCGGCCTGCCCGAGCTGCTGCGCTATGGCCTGGACCTGATGGGGACTGAGTCCGTGGCGGGCTTCGACCGCCACGCACTGCGGCCCCTGCTGGTGGCCCTGGCCATGGTCGTCATGCCGCTTTGGCGTTCCGAAGGTCTCTGGCCCGAGCGCAGCAGCCGGTAGCGCGCCTAGACTGGCCCGCTGCCAAGCCGGCAGATCCCGGACCCCGTGCCATGTGGCCACGCCGCCTCGCCCTCGCCCTGATCCGCGCCTACCAGCGCTGGCTCAGCCCGCACAAGGGTTTCGTCTGCGCGCACCGCGCCCGCCTGGGGGGGCCGAGCTGCTCGCAGGCCGGGGCGCGGCTGATCCAACGCCGGGGCCTGCGCGGCGGCCTGCCGCTGCTGCGCGAGCGCCTGCTGCGCTGCGGGGCCGTGCACCGCGCGCACCAGGCTGCACCGCGCTACCGGCCGGTGCACGCGCGCGGCGATTGCGACTGCGGCGCCCCGGATCTGGACTGCGGGCCCTGCGATGCCTGTGACGCCTGCGATGCCTGCGACGCCTGCGATCTGTTCGACCGCAAGAAGAAGGACCAGCGCCGCGAAGACCGCGCCCAGCGCCGCCTGGCGTCACGCCGCTGACACAAACCCGACATGGCGCTGTCATGCGCCGCACCCAGCATCCCGGTCACACACAAAGACCGAAAGACGACGATGCTGGCCATCCAGACCCAACCCGAACTCCGCCCCGCCGCCCCGGCGGGCAAGCTGCAAGTGCACTGGGCGCAGCACCAGGACGAACTGCGCGAGGCCCAGCGCCTGCGCCACCAGGTGTTTGCCCAGGAACTGGGCGCGCGCCTGCGCCCGCCGCCCGGCACGCCGGCCGGCCACGATGCCGACCTCTTTGACGCCCACTGCGAACACCTGCTGCTGCGCGCCGAGAACCCCGACGGCAGCACCGGCCCGGTGGTGGCCTGCTACCGCCTGCTCAGCGCCGCTGCGGCGCGCCGCCTGGGCGGCCTGTACGCCGACAGCGAGTTCGACCTGACCCGCCTGCGCCACGAGCGCCACCGCATGGCCGAAATGGGCCGCGCCTGCGTGCACCCCGACTACCGCCGCGGCCCCGCCCTGCTGCTGATGTGGGGCGCGATTGCCGACTACCTGCAGCGCCAGAAGCTGGACCTGCTGATCGGCTGCGCCAGCGTGGACGCCCGCGACGGCGGCAGCCGCGCCTGGACGCTGTGGAACCAGCTGGCGCCGCAGCACCTGGCGCCGATCGAATGGCAGGTGCGCCCGCGCGACCCCCTGCACCCCGCCCCGGCGCACGCCGCCGCGGTGGAGACGCCGCCGCTGCTGCGCGGCTACCTGAAGGCCAACGCCAAGCTGCTGGGTGCCCCGGCCTGGGACGGCGAGTTCCGCTGCGCCGACTTCCCGCTGCTGCTGCGCCTGGCCGATCTGCCGAGCAGCTACCGCCGGCGCTTCCTGAGCTGAGCGCCCTAGTCAAGGCCAGTGCGCTTGGCACACCGGCGCCACCGCCGGGTGCTGCTCCAGGCGCAGCAGAAAGTCGAAGAAGTCCGGCCGCGCCTGCTTCAGGTGGGCGCGGCTACCGCTCCATTTGGACACCACCACGGTCAGGAAGTCGAGCGCGCCGGGCTGCGCGCCGCTCAGGAAGGGCTGGGGCGGAAACTGGTCGGCGAAGAGCTCCCAGGCGCGGTGCAGTTGGGCGCGTGCGGCTTGGCGCACTGCCTCACGGGCAGACTTGCTGGTGGCGGCGGTCCAGCGCTCGGGGTAGTCGCTCACCGAGATGGCCGCGTAGCAGTTGGCGGCGATGAACACCAGGCCGCGCAAGGCCTGGGCGCGCGCGGAAGGCTCAGCGGGCAGCAGGCCGCTCGCGGGGTGCTGCAGGCCCAGGTGCATCAGGATGGCGGCGCTTTCGCTCAGCACCGAGCCGTCCTCCAGCACCAGGGTAGGGATCTGGCCGAGCGGGTTGATGGCGCGCAGCGCGTCCAGGCCCGGGCCGGGTTCCCAGCTGGCGGCGCGCACGCTCTCGAAGGTCAGGCCGGCCTGGTGCAGGGCCAATTCCACGGCGGCGGAGCCGGAGCCGGGGCAGCCGTATAGGGTCAGTCGGGTCATCGTGTCAGTTGCAGCAGGCGGCCGGAGTCGGTCAGGAACCAGATCGAGCCGTCGGGCGCGAGGTCGACATCGCGCACGCGCTCGCCCTCATGGATGCGCTCGCGCAGCAGTTCGCGCTCGCCCTGGTAGCGCAGGCGCCAGATGGCCTGGCCGGCCAGCGCGCCCATCAGCAGGTCGCCGCGCCACTCGGGGAACATCGGGCCGTCCACGAAGACGATGTTCGAAGGCGCCACGGAGATCGGCACCCAGAAGCTCAGCGGCTCGACGAACTGCGGGGTATGCGCGCCGCCGCCCAGCTGGCAGGCCGGCCCGGGGGGGTCGCCGTAATTGCAGCCGTAGCTGCGCAGCGGCCAGCCGTAATTGGCACCGGCGCGGGCGATGTTGATTTCGTCGCCGCCCTGGGGGCCGTGCTCGCTGAGCCAGAGCGTACCCGTCTGCGGATGCAGAGCCGCCCCTTGCGGGTTGCGGTGGCCCAGGCTCCAGATGCCGGGCAACGCCTGGCCGGGCCAGACCGGGTTGTCGGGCGGCAGGCTGCCGTCGCGGCGGATGCGCACCACCTTGCCCAGGTTCTGGCGCAGGTCCTGCGCGGGGCTGCCCAGCTGGCGCTCGCCCAGGGTGATGAAGAGGGTCTTGTCGCGCCCGAACACCAGGCGCGAGCCGTAATGCCCGCTGCCGCCGACCTTGGGCTGCTGTCGAAAGATCACCGCCAGTTCGCTCAGCCCCGTTCCGCCCAGCCGGGCCCGCGCCACCGCCGTGCCGGCACCGCCCGCGCCGGGTTCGGCGTAGCTGAAATAGATCCAGTTCTCGCCGGCGGCGAAATCCGGGTCCACCGCCACATCCAGCAGGCCGCCCTGGCCGCCGGCATCCACGGCGGGCAACCCGCTCAGCGCCGCCTTGCTGCGGGCGTCGGCGCTCAGGCGCCAGAGCCGCCCCGCCTTCTCGGTCAGCAGCCAATCTCCCCCGGGCAGACGCGCCAGCGCCCAGGGGGACTGCAGGTCGCTGCGCAGAGTGCGGACGGTGGGAGCTGGAGCTGGAGCTGGAGCTGGCGCTGGAGCTGGAGCTGGGGCGGGTGGCGGAGCAGGCGCAGGCGCCGGTGCGGGTGGAGGGGCCGCGGCGCCGGAGCCACCGCCGCCGCAGGCGCACAGGCCGGTCAGCAGCAGCAGCACCGTCCCGATCCAGCCTTTGGCGTGCGGATCGGGCATGGCCGTGCTCAGACGGAGAAGGAGAGCCCGATCAGCACCAGCAGGGCCACGCCAGCCAGACCGACCCCCACCACGGCCACCACCAGATGGCGGCGCACACGGCGACGGCGCTTTCGGTAGGGCTGACCGGAAACCACGGGGTTGGGGCTGGGCATAGCGTCTGAATTTAGCCACTCCAATCCTGACAGTTTGCAAGCAATCGCAAATGGGCCGGCAGCAATGCACGGGTTGCCCCTTGCTTGTGCCGGCCCAGCCCCCTGGCTACCCTGGGTTACCCCCAAGGAGGATGACCGCCATGGCAGCAGACGCCCGCATCGCTTCGATCCGCACCCTGGCCCTGCTGGGGCCCTCCGGGGCCGGCAAGACCACCCTGGCCGAGGCCTTGCTGCATGCCGCCGGCGCCCTGCCGGCGGCCGGCGCGGTGGAGAAAGGCAATACCGTTTCCGACCACGACGCGCTGGAGCGGCGCATGCAGCACTCGCTGCAAAGCAGCCTGCTGCATTTCGAGCACGCCGGCCTGCGCGTGCACCTGATCGACACCCCGGGCGCGCCCGACTTCACCGGCCAGGCCCTGCCGTCGCTGGAGGCGGTGGAAACCGCGGTGGTCGTCATCGACGCCCAGCGCGGCATCGAGCTGATGGCCCAGCGCATGCTGGATGCGGCACGAGAGCGCGGGCGCGACCGCGTCATCGTCATCAACAAGATCGATGCCCCGGGCGTGAACCTGCCGGCGCTGCTGGAGCAGATCCAGTCCGCCTTCGGCAAGGAATGCCTGCCACTGAACCTGCCGCACCAGGGCGGCGTGGCCGACTGCTTCTTTCAGAGCAGCGGCCCGAGCGACTTCGGCTCGGTGGAGGCCGCGCACCGCGCCCTGGTGGAGCAGGTGGTGGAAGTCGACGCGGCCTTCGTGGACCGCTACCTGAACGACGGCGACGTGCCGGCCACCGAGCTGCACGCGCCGCTGGAACAGGCGCTGCGCGAGGGCCATCTGATCCCGGTGCTGTTCTGCGCCGCCAAGAACGGCGTGGGCGTGGCCGAGTTGCTCACGGTCATCGACAAGCTGCTGCCCAACCCCGAGGAGGCCAACCCGCCCGAGTTCCTCAGCGGCGAGGGCGCCGACGCCAAGCCGGTGCAGGTGCGGCTGGACCCGGCCGCCCATGTGCTGGCCCATGTGTTCCAGGTGCGTGCCGACCCCTTCCTGGGCAAGCTCGGCTTCCTGCGCGTGCACCAGGGCACGCTGCAGAAGAACATGCAGCTTTACGTCGGCCACGGGCGCAAGCCGGTGCGCGTGGGCCATCTGTTCGCGCTGCAGGGCAAGACCCAGGTGCCGCTGGACAAGGCCGGCCCGGGTGAGCTGTGCGCCGTGGCCAAGCTGGACGAGCTGCACCCCGACGCCGTGCTGCACGACGCCGCCGAGGACGAGCACATCCACCTCGCCCCGCTGGCCGTGCCCACGCCGGTGCACGGCCTGGCCATCGCCCCGGCGCGCCATGGCGACGAGCAGCGCCTGTGGGACGTGATGCACCGCCTGGTCGAGGAAGACCCCTGCCTGAAGATCGAACAGGCCAGCCAGACCCATGAGACGGTGGTCTACGGCCTGGGCGAGCTGCACCTGCGCGTGCTGCTGGAGCGCCTGAAGGAGACCTTCAAGTTCGAGGTCAAGACGCAGCCGCCGCGCATCGCCTACCGCGAGACCATCTCCGCTTACGCCGAGGGCCATTACCGCCACAAGAAGCAGAGCGGCGGCGCCGGGCAGTTCGGCGAGGTGTGGCTGAAGGTCGAGCCGCTGCCACGCGGCGCGGGCTTCGAGTTCGTGGATCAGGTCAAGGGCGGTGTCATCCCCACCGCCTTCATCCCGGCGGTGGAAAAGGGCGTGCGCGAGGCCTGTGCGCTGGGCGTGGTGGCCGGCTACCCGCTGGTGGATGTGAAGGTCACCGTGTTCGACGGCAAGCACCACAGCGTGGACAGCAAGGAGATCGCCTTCGTCACCGCCGCCAAGAAGGCGCTGCAGGCGGCGGTGAAGGAAGCGCGCCCGGTGGTGCTGGAGCCCATCGTGCAGGTGGAGGTGCTCACGCCCGAGGCGGCGGTGGGTGATGTCTCGGGGGACCTGGCCAGCCACCGCGGCCAGGTGACCGGCACGCGCGCCGCCGTGGCCGGCCAGCTGGTGGTGCAGGGCTTGGCGCCGCTGGCCGAGCTGGCGGCCTTCCAGACGCGGCTGAACGCCATGACCAGCGGCCAGGCCCGCTACACCCTGGCACTCAGCCATTACGACCCCGTGCCGCCCAACACCCAGGCCGCGCTGGCGGCGGCCTACAAGGTGCAGGACGAGGCGGAGTAGATCCCCGCCGAGGGTGTAGCCCTCAGAGCTTGAACACCCGCACCGTCTCGGCCAGCTGAGCGGCCTGCTGGCGCAGGCTGTCGGCCGCGGCGGCGCTCTGCTCCACCAGTGCGGCGTTTTGCTGGGTGCTGTGGTCGATCTGGTCGACCGAGCGGCCAACCTCGCCGATGTCCTGCGCCTGGGCCCGCGAAGCGCTGCTGATCTCGCCGATCAGCGAGCCCACCTGCTGGATCTGCTGCACCAGGGATTCCATGGTGCGGCCGGCCTCGTCGACCAGGCGGCTGCCGTGTTCCACGCGGTCCACGCTGGCGCCGATCAGGCCCTTGATCTCGCGCGCCGCACCGGCCGCACGCTGCGCCAGGCTGCGCACTCGCTGGCCACCACGGCGAAGCCCCGGCCGGCCTCACCGGCACGGGCGGCCTCCACGGCGGCGTTCAGGGCCAGGATGTTGGTCTGGAAGGCGATGCCGTCGATCACGCCAATGATGTCGCCGATGCGCTTGGAGCTGGTGCTGATCTCGGCCATCGTGGTGACCACCTGCCCCACCAGCTGACCGCTGGCTTCAGCCACGGTGGAGACGGCTTCGGCCTGGCGGTTGGCTTCGGCCGCCGTGTCGGCATTGGTCTGCACGGTCTGCGCCAGGCGGCCCATCAGCTGGGTGGTGGACTGCACATGGCTGGCCTGCTGCTCGGTGCGCTGGCTCAGGTCCGAGTTGCCGTTGGCGATTTCCGCCGAACCCGTGGCGATGGAGTCGGACGCCTGGCGCACCGTGCCCACCACCTGGGCCAGGCCCTGCTGCATGGTGCGCAGCGAGGCCAGCACGCTGCCCTCGCGCGCCTGCTCGGCGCCGGGCACGGGGCTGAGGTCGCCCGCCGCCACGCGCTGCGCGGCCAGGCCGAGCTCGGCGGGTTCTGCGCCCAGCTGCACGACGATGCTGCGCGAGATCCGCCAAGCCAGCAGCGCGCCGACGGCCAGCGCCAGCAGCAAGGCGGTGAGCATGACGGCGCGGAAGCCACCGGCCTGTGCTCGCGCCACCTGGGTCTTTTCCTGGATGACCGCCTCTTCAAAGTCGATCAGCTTGTTGATGGCGGCCAGCCACTGTGTGTACTGCGGCTTGGCTTGCTGCCACAGCAGGGCCAGCGCGGGCTCGCGCTCGTCCTTGGCCATGTGCGCCTGGATGCTCTGGGAGGTGGCCACCGCTTGCGCCTCGATGGCCTGAATGCCCTGGTACAGGCGGTCCAGCTCCGGCGCGGCATCCGGGTGGCGCAGCAGGCGCTCCAGCGGCTGGGCCGATTCGGCATAGAAGCGCGCCAGTTGCTCGATGGTGCGGCCCTCGGCCTCGCGCTCGGCCGGGCTGCCAGCCAGCACCACGTCGCGGATGGCGATCGCGCGGTCGTGCGCCGAGCCGCGGAAGTTGATGGCGTAGCGCTGGATCTGCGCATGCAACTCGGCATTGGCGCGCAGGGCGTCGTCGATCACCCGCACCTTCCACATCGCCACCATGGTGACGGCCGCCAGGATCAGCAGGATCAGTCCGAAACCCAGGTACAGCCGGGTGGAAACCTTGAAGCGCAGCATCGACATCTCTTCCCCTTCAGGGCTTGCTAGACGGGGATGAAGCGTATCGATTTCTATTGAACTGCGCAGTTCAATAGTTCATAACAAGATACAAAAATGCAGAACCCCGGCGGCACCCTTTCGTGGTGCGGACGGGGTTCTTTCTGCGTGCGCCGGGTGCCGCGGCACCCGCCGTGTGGGCGGGTGCGCAGGGGGCATTTCGGCGGTTCTTCGGGGCCGCGGTAGGCCCGCGCTCAGGCCACCTGCACCTCGATGCGCCGCGGCTGCGCATGCGCGGCCTTGGGGATGCGCACGCGCAGCACGCCTTGCGCCAGCTCGGCGCTGACCTGGTTGGCGTCCAGCTCCTTGCTGAGCGTGAAGCGGCGGCGGTAGCGCTGCAGGTTCACTTCCACATGCGAGGGCTGCAGCTGCGCCGGGGCGGGCAGCACCAGTTCGCCCTCGATGCTGAGCTGGTCGCCATCGACGCGCAGTTGCAGTCGGTCCTTGGGCACGCCGGGCATGTCGGCATACAGGGTGATGCCGGTGGCGTCCTCCACCACATCCACCGGCGGCAGCAGCGCGGCCTCGGGCTCGCTGTTGCGGGCTTGCAGGTCGGCGGGGTTCTGGGCTTGGGTCAGTTCACTCATGGTCGGCTCCCGGTTCACTGGATTTCGATGCGGCGCGCCGGCGTGGCGCTGCGGCGCTTGACGCTGATGTGCAGCAGGCCGTCGCGGTAGCTGGCGCTCACGGCGTTGGGGTCGATGTCGTCGGGCAGGCTCACCACGCGGCGGAAGCGGCCGGCAAAGCGCTCGCCCTGGTGCAGGGTGGTCTTCTCGTCGCTCTTTTCGGGCAGGGTGGGGGCGCGCTCGCCGGCAATGCTCAGCACGCCGCGGTCCAGGTCCACCTTGATGCTGGCCGGCTCCAGGCCGGGGGCGAAGGCGTAGACCTCCACGGCCTCGGGGCTGCTGCCCACATTGAGCGCCGGGTAGCCGCCACGGCTGAGGCCGCGGATGCTTGGCGAGGGCTCAAACACGGTGCTGAAGTCGCGCTGCAGGCGCTCCAGTTCCGACAACAAATCGCGTGCAAACAGACTGCGGTACATGCTCGGTCCTCCTCAGAAAGCGGCGCCTTGGCGGCCCCGGATGTCTGCGCAGATGGGTTGACCGCGCGCAAGTTCAAGAGGCCCGCGCCGCGCGAGCATGGGGCTTGAAGACGCGCGGCACCACCCCCAGTTCCTGCGCGCAGGAAGGAGCTTCTGCATGGAGTTCAAGGACTACTACGCCGCCCTCGGGGTGGCCCGCGACGCGCCGCAGGAGGCCATCAAGAAGGCCTACCGCCAGCTGGCGCGCAAGTACCACCCGGACGTCAGCCAGGAGGCCGACGCCGAGGCGCGCATGCGCGAGGTCAACGAGGCCTACGCCGTGCTTTCCGACCCCGAGCGCCGCGCCGCCTACGACCAGCTCGGCAGCGGTGCGCCGCACGCGGACGGGCCGTTCCGCCCGCCACCGGGCTGGGACGCCGGCTTCGAGTTTGGCGACGGCGCGGGCTTCGACCCCGGCGCGGGCGACTACAGCGAGTTCTTTTCCGAACTGTTCGGCCGTATGGGCCGATCGGGCCGATCGGGCCGGCCGGGGGCACAGCGGCCCCAAGGCAGCGCCCGCGGCGAGGACCACCACGCCAAGGTGCTGCTGGAACTGGACGACGCCTGGCTGGGCGCCACCCGGCGCATCAGCCTGAAGGCGCCGGAGCTCGACGCGCAAGGCCGGCTGCACCTGCGCGAACGCACGCTGGACGTGAAGATTCCGCTGGGCGTGAAGCCCGGCCAGCTGATCCGCCTGGCCGGCCAGGGCGGGCCGGGCCTGGGCGGCGCCCCGGCGGGGGATCTGCTGCTGGAGGTGCAGTTCGCACCGCACCCCCGCTTCCGCCTGGACGGTGGCACCCTGGTGGCGGAGCTGCCCCTGGCCCCCTGGGAGGCCGCGCTGGGCGCGGTGGTGCCGGTGGACCTGCCGGCTGGGCGCAGCGTGAAGGTGCGCGTGCCCGCCGGTGCGCAGGGCGGCCAGCTTCTCACGGTGCGCGGCCAGGGCCTGCCCGGCAGCCCGCCGGGTGACCTGGAGCTGAAGCTGCGCGTGCTGCTGCCCAGCGGCCTGGAGCCCCGCGCACGCCAGCTGTACGAGGAAATGGCCCGCGTGCTGCCCGACTTCGACGCCCGCAAGCAGGCCGCCGCGCTGGGCCAGGAGACCGACGCATGAACGCCCTGCTGCACGCCCTGTTCGCCGAGCGCGAGCTCGACCTCGACACCCTGTGCCGGCTGGCCGATGTGGACCTGGCGTGGCTGGACACCCACGCCAGCCTGCTGCATCCGGCCGCCAGCGATGCCTGGCTGCTCGCCCGCGTGCGCCGCCTGGTGTGGCTGGAGCGCGAGTTCGACGCCGTGCCGGAGCTGGCCGCGCTGGTGGTGGACCTGGAAGAGGAGCTGCGGCGCCTGCGCGGCGGCTGACTCGCAGCCGTTCAGCGCCCCGGCGCTGAGGCCGGCGGCGCGGACTTGGCCTGCCGCTGCGCGCGCAGTGCGGCCAGCAGCCAATCCCTGCTCGGCTGGGCGGGCGCGGCCCCGCACTGCACCTGATAGGCCTTGCCGCTGCTGCTGCTCTGGCTGGCGGCCTGCTCGATGAACTGCTCGGCGCTGGCCACGGTGCCGCGGTCTTCCAGATAGGCCAACTTGCGCAGCATGTGCTGGCGCGCCTCGTCGGCGCTGTGCCAGCTGCCGTTGCGCTGCAGCCGGCATTGCTGGCGCTGCAGCTCGGTCAGCAGGCCGTCGATCTCGGCGCGCACAGCCGGGGCCGCGGGCGCGGCGCCGGCGGGCAGGGCCAGCAGCAGGGCCAGGGTGGCGATCAGTCTTTGCATCGTTCGGTATAGAAGGAGTGCGGGCAGGCGGCGTGGTACTGGGCATCGCCGCCAATGGAGACCTGCTCGCCCTCGCGCACGCGGCGGCCTTCGGCGTCCAGGCGCACATTGAAGCTGGCCTTGCGGCCACAGCCACAGACGGTCTTCAGTTCCTCGATCTGATCCGCCAGCAGGCCCAGCGCGGCGGCGCCCTCGAAGCCATTGCCCTGGAAATCGGTGCGCAGGCCGTAGCAGATCACCGGCACGCCCTGCAGCACGGCCATCTGGTGCAGCTCGCGAACCTGGGCGGTGGTGAGGAACTGGGCCTCGTCGATCAGCACGCAGGCGGTGTCGGCCGGCAGGTCGGCGGCGCTGAAGCGCAGGCCGGGGTGAAAGGTGCGCGCCGGGCGCTGCAGGCCCAGGCGGGTGCCCACCACGCCCTCGCCGTAGCGATCGTCCAGCTGGGCGGTGTAGATGGTGACGCTGCGCCCCAGGCGCTCGTAGTTGTGGGCCACGCCCAGCAAGGCCAGGGTCTTGCCGGCGGCCATGGCGCCGTAGCGCCAGAAGAGCTTTGCCATCGCTTGTGCTGCGGGAGGGGTTCGAAAGGGCGCGGATTGTCGCGGGCGGGCCACGGGCGGCCGGGTTTGCGTTTGATCAATGCAATGCAAATGCGATTCGTTCGCATTTGCGTTAGAGTTCGGACATTGGTTGTTCCCGGGCGGTGTCGCTGCCCTTGCCGTCATGTCCACGCTGGCCCTGCATTCCCCGCTGCCCTCACGCTCCACCGCGCCCAGCCCCGCGCCGGCCCCTGCCGCGCCGACGCCGGCCATGGCCGCGCCCCTGTCGGTGCCGGATTGGCAGCCCGCGCGCTCGCGCCGTGCCGCCGCAGCGGTAACCCTGGGCCTGCACCTGCTGGGCGCGCTGGCCCTGCTGCAGGCCGGCCGCGCGGTGGTGACCCACATCGCACCGGCGCCGATCCAGATCAGCCTGCTGCAGGAGCGCCAGCGACCGCCCGAGCCCCAGCCCCAAGCCCTGCCCAGCACGCCGCAGGCCCTGCCCGTGCAACCCGCGCTGGCGCTGCCCCTGCCCGAATTCGAGGCCGCCGTGCCCAGCCCGCGCACCGTGCAGGCGGTGGTGCAGCCCGCCGTGGCCGCGGTGCAGGCGCCGACCCCGGCCGAGCCCGCCCCGGCGCAGATCGCCCCGCAGCCACCGCAGCCCAAGACCGTGGCGGCCAGCGCGCTGCGCTACCGCGTGGAGCCCGCCGTCGAGGTGCCGCTGCTTTCGCGCCGCGCCGGTGAGCATGGCCGCGTGGCCCTGCGCGTGGTGTTCGACCCCCAGGGCCGCCCGCGCGACATCCAGTTGCAGCGCAGCTCGGGCTTCGCGCGCCTGGATGCCCAGGCCGTCGAGGCCATGAAGGCTGCGCGCATCGCCCCGATCGTCGAGGACGGCCGCGCCATCGAAGTGATGGCCGTCGCCTGGCTGGAGTACGAGCTCGACTGAGCTGCGCCCCGGCCATCCCCCTTCCCCTGCCCGCTCCCTCCACCCGCCCCCGCGGGGGGCAGGGCCCCGTCTTGTCCATTCACTTCCGCATCGCCACCATGAACACCCACAAGCTGTCCACCCTGATCCCGCTGGGCGCCCTGGCCGCCGGCTTCAGCCTGGCCGCCGCCGCCCAGACCGCCCCGACCCCTGCCGAGCGCGAGCTGCCCACGGTCAAGGCCAAGGCCCGCAAGGAGCCGCAGGGCAAGGACGGCGTGCAGGCCACGCAGACCGAACTGGGCAAGGGCAAGCAGGAGCTGCGCGACATCCCGCAATCCATCACCGTCGTCACCGAAAAACTGATGGACGACCGCAACCTCGACACCCTGAAGGACGTGCTGCGCAACACCGCCGGCATCAGCTTCCTGGCGGCCGAAGGCGGCGAGGAGGACATCCGCCTGCGCGGCTTCCCGCTGCAGGCCACCGGTGATGTGTTCGTGGACGGCATGCGTGACCCCGCCTTCTACGAGCGCGACACCTTCTTCGACGACCGCGTGGAGGTGCTGCGCGGTTCGGCCTCGATGCTGTTCGGCCGCGGCAGCACCGGCGGTGCCGTCAACCAGGTGCGCAAGAAGCCGCGCCTGCTGGATCAGAACGAAGTGGAACTGACCGTGGGCAGCCATTCCCTGGTGCGCGCCGTGGGCGACTTCAACCTCAAGATGGGCGAGAGCAGCGCGCTGCGCATCGGCACCATGCTGACGAAGGCCGACAACGACGGCTCCGGCAACCGCCTGGACAAGCAGGGCATCGCCGCCGCCTGGCGCACAGGCATTGGCGAGCGCGACGAATTCCTCGTCAGCCTCTACCACCTGAACAACGACAACGGCATGAACTACGGCATGCCCTGGATCAAGCCGACGCTGACTGCCCCCGTGAACCAGACCACGCTGATGCCCGTGGACCCGAAGAGCTACTACGGCATGGCCAGCGACCGCAATGCGGGCGAAGCGACCTTCCTGACCGCCAGCCACACCCACCGCTTCGACCGTCAGCACGAGATCACCACCAAGATCAGCAAGGGCACGTTCGAGCGCGACCAGCGCGCCGGCACCGTGCGCTTCGCCGCCGCCAGCCTGCAGCCCGACAAGACCGCGGTGAGCCTCGCCACCTTCGGCCCCAACACCGTCCTCAGCCGCGGCACCCAGCTCAAGGTGCAGGACCTGGACACCCTGTTCCTGCAAAGCGACTACAGCGGCAAGTTCGAAGCCCTGGGCCTGAAGCATCACGTGCAGGCCGGGGTGGACTTCGCCAAGGAAGAGAAGACCGTGTACGCCGCGCTCAGCGCCGCGCAGGGCGGCAGCGTGCCCACCAAACCCAGCACCGGCGTGGGCACGCCGAACGATGGCGCCTGGGTGGACGAGAGCCTGCGCAAATTCCGCGTGGCCAATGAATACGAGTCGCGCGCCCAAGGGCTCTACCTGCAGGACCTGGTGCAGCTGCACCCCGAATGGAAGCTGCTGCTGGGCCTGCGCTACGACCATCTGGTGGGCGACTACGACGCCTTCAGCATCCCGGCCAACGCGCCCAGCCCGACGAGCACGGCCAGCTACCGCATGAAGATCTCGGAGTGGAGCCAGCGCGCCGGTGTGCTGTTCCAGCCCAACGAGCGCATGAGCTTCCACCTCGGCGCGGCCACCTCGTTCAACACCTCGGGCGATGCCTATTCGCTGTCGGCCCAGAACGCCAGCATCCCGCCCGAGCAGGCCCTCAACGTCGAGGCCGGCGCCAAGATCGACTCGGCCGACGGCCGCTTCAGCACCCGCTTCGCCGTCTTCCGCAGCACCAAGCTGCACGAGCGCAACACCGATCCGCTGGTGAACCTGGTCACGCTCTCGGGCAAGCGCCATGTAGCAGGCTTCGAGATGGACCTGGCCGGCCGCCTGACGCCCGAGTGGGAGGTGTTCAGCTCCTATGTGTGGATGCCGATCGCCCGCATCGACGAGGCCGCCCCGGGCGCCGAGGGACTGGGCACTCGGCCGTCCCTCACGCCGCGCCACTCGGGTTCGCTGTGGACGACCTACCAGCTCACCTCCACCCTGCGCGTGGGCGGCGGCCTGAACTGGCGCTCCAGCGTGGCCCCGCTGCGCAACCCCGGCTTCACCGCCCCGAGCTTCGTGGTTGGCGAGCTGATGGCCGAGTACCAGGTCATGCCCAACAAGCTGTTCTTCAAGGGCAACATCAGCAACGTCACCAACAAGCTGTATGCGGACACGCTCTACCCCGGCCATTACGTACCGGGCGCCGGGCGCCTGTTCCAGCTGACCGGCACCTACCGCTTCTGAGCATGCTGATCCGTCTTCCCGACGTCCTGAGCGCGGACCAGGTCCGCCACGCCCGCGAACTCCTGGCCCAGGGGCCCTGGGAAGACGGCGCCCGCACCGCCGGCCGCCAAGCCGTGCAGGCCAAGCAGAACGAGCAGCTCGCCTTCGCCAGCCCGCAGGCCCAGGCCCTGCGCGAGCTGCTGCTGGGCGCGCTGGAGCGGCACCCGCTGTTCCTCTCTGCCGCCCTGCCCAAGAAGATCGTGCCGCCGCAGTTCAACCGCTACACCGGTGCGCTCAACCACTATGGCGACCATGTGGACAACGCCATCCGCAGCCTGGGCGGCCAGCGCGTGCGTGGGGACCTGAGCTGCACCGTCTTCCTGGCCGAACCGCACGAGTACGAAGGCGGTGAACTGGTGGTGCGCCACGCCTTTGGCGAGGAACGCGTGAAGCTGGCCGCCGGCCAGGCCCTGCTCTACCCGGCCAGCAGCGTGCACCGCGTGGAGCCGGTGACGGCCGGCGCGCGCCTGGCCGGCTTCTTCTGGGTGGAAAGCCTGGTGCGCGGCGAGGAGCAGCGCCGCATCCTGTTCGATCTGGACATGGCGCTGATGCGCCTGCGCGAGCAGCATGGCGAAAGCGCCGAGACCGTGGCCCTGATGGGCACGTACCACAACCTGCTGCGGCTCTGGGCAGACACTTAGGCCCCTCACAAGGAGCACGACATGGACCTGAGCACCCTCGTCAACCGGCAGATTCGCCTGGCCCAACGCCCCAAGGGCCTGCCCGGCCCCGAGTGCTGGCAGCGCACCGAAGAGCCGGTCAGCGCGCCCCAAGAAGGCGGTGTGCTGTTCCAGAACCTGGCCTTGAGCCTGGACCCGGCCATGCGCGGCTGGATGAACGAGGGCAAAAGCTACATCCCACCGGTGGAGATTGGTGCCGTGATGCGCGCCGGCGGCATCGGCCGCGTCATCGCCAGCGCCAACCCGGGCTTTGCGGTGGGCGATCTCGTCAGCGGCGGCAGCGGCGTGCAGGACTACTGCCTGGTGCCGGGCGATCAGGTCAAGCGCACTGGCCTCGTGAAGATCGACCCGCGCATGGGCTCCATCACCCAATGGCTGAACGTGCTGGGCATGCCGGGCATGACGGGCTACTGGGGCCTGATGGACATCGGCCAACCCAAGGCCGGCGAGACCGTGGTGGTGAGCGGCGCGGCCGGCGCGGTGGGCCAGACCGTGGGCCAGATCGCCAAGATCAAGGGCTGCCGCGTGGTGGGCATCGCCGGCGGACCGGAGAAATGCAACTGGGTGGTGCAGGAACTCGGCTTTGACGCCTGCATTGACTACAAGAGCGGCTCGGTGAAGGACGGTCTGAAGCAGCACTGCCCGAACGGCGTGGACATCTACTTCGACAACGTCGGTGGCGAGATCCTGGACGCCGTGCTGGCCCGCATCAACCGCAAGGCCCGCATCATCATCTGCGGCGCCATCAGCCAGTACAACAACACCGACGGCATGGTCGGCCCGAAGAACTACCTGAGCCTGCTGGTGAACCGCGCCCGCATGGAAGGCATGGTGGTGTTCGACTACGCGCCGCGCTACCTTGAAGCCATCGTGGAAATGGCGGGCTACCTGAAGGACGGCCGCATGAAGAGCAAGGAAGACGTGGTGCGCGGCACGGTGGACGATTTCCCCGCCACGCTGCTCAAGCTCTTCAGGGGCGAGAACTTCGGCAAGCTGGTCTTGCAACTGGCGGATTGAAGCTCAAGGAGCTGCGAATGCCAATTGCCGACGAGGTCGCGCTGAACGCCTACATCACAGCCGTGAACGCCAGGGAAGTCGCTCAGGTTTGTGCCCGACACGTAGAAGGTTTTCGCCAGCAGTTCGAACAGGACTTCGCGTCTTGGTCGCGGCGCAATGCCCAAGAAATCTCGCGCGGCGATGCCTTGGCCACTGCGAAAGGTTGGAACTCTGCTGGGCCGGCGAGCGTTCAGCGTATGGCTCAAATGGAGGCCGACTTGATAGAGCGCCTGCCTGCAGACGACCGGACTCGGCGTTGCAGTGAGCTCGTCGCAAGGCTAGCGCCGGCACCGCAGAAGTAAGCCGCTTCTCGTGACTCAGTTGCATGCGGTCAACCTGCACGACTACGCCGCCTTGGCCCAGGAGCGCCTGGCGCCCGAGGCTTGGGCCTATCTGGCTGGCGGCGCGGGCGATGAAGCCACGCTCGCCGACAACGCCGCCGCCTGGGCCGCGCTGAAGCTGCTGCCGCGCGTGCTGCGGCCGCTGCACCCCGGGCACACGCAGGTCGAGCTGCTGGGCCGCACCTGGGCCCACCCGATCGGCCTGGCGCCGGTGGCGGCGCATGGGCTGTTCCACCCCGAGGCCGAAGCCGGCACCGTGCTGGCCGCCGCCGCGCAGGGTGCGGCCTGTGCGCTCAGCAGCCAGGGCAGCACGCCCTGGGCCGAGCTGGTGGCGCTGGTGAAGGACGAACCCGGGCGCGGGCCGCTGTGGGCGCAGGGGTACTGGCAGGGCTCGCTGACGCGCACGCTGGCGCTGTTCGAGCAGGCCGCGAAGGCCGGCATGGAGGCCATCGTCTTCACCGTCGATGCGCCCGTGCATGGAGCGCGTGACCGTGAGCGCCGCGCCGGCTTCGTGCTCCCGGCCGA
The DNA here is from genome assembly GCF_016093275.1 of Inhella proteolytica. GTDB lineage: Bacteria > Pseudomonadota > Gammaproteobacteria > Burkholderiales > Burkholderiaceae_C > Inhella > Inhella proteolytica. Next base: position 89,529 of record NZ_JAEDAK010000012.1, on the reverse strand, counting down.
GCTCTCCAAGGCCAACGCCGTGCTCGGCAGCCACCCGCCACTGCCGGCCTTTGAGGCGCCGCCGCTCTGTGCTGGCTTGCTCGTCCACGCGCCCACCTGGGCCGAGCTGCAAGCCCTGATCGCCGCCAGCCCCCTGCCCGTCATCGTGAAGGGCCTGCTGCACCCGGACGACGCCATGCAGGCCCGCGACCTGGGCGCCGCGGCCGGCTGGGTCAGCAACCATGGCGGCCGCACGCTCGACACCGTGCTGCCCACGGCAGCCGCCCTGCCCGCCATCCGCGCGGCGGTGGGGCCGGCATGGCCGTTGATCGTCGACGGCGGCATCCGCCGCGGCACCGATGTGCTCAAGGCCCTGGCCCTGGGCGCCAGCGCCGCCTTCATCGGCCGCCCGGCCGTGCAGGCGCTGGCGGTGGAGGGCGCACGCGGCGTGGCCCATGCGATCCGCCTGCTGCGCGACGAGTTCGAGATCGCGCTGGCCCTGTGCGGCTGCGCCACGCCGGCGCAGCTGCACCCCGGTTTGATCCACAAAGCTTGATCAAACTGGGCAGGACTGCCCAGGAAAGCGCGCCGGGCTTGAGCAAGGCCCATTTATCATTGCGCCCCATGCCGACCGCGCCCCGCGATGTGGCGCAGATCCGTCTGGACAACGCGCTACGCCTGTTCGACGAGTTCGTCGCCGCCACCCTGAAACACCCCGATGCCGCTGCACTCCGAGGTCTGGAGCGCCGCTTTGCCGAGCGCTTGCAGATCCAGCCCAGCTACTGGAGCCAGATCAAGAGCCGCTCGCGCCAGATCGGCGAACGCCTGGCCCGGCAGTTCGAGCAGCTCTGCCACAAGCCGCCGTTCTGGATGGACCAGGACCACGGCCCCGCCGGCACGCCCGCCCCGGCCCCCGCGCCCAGCGCGGTGGACCTGAGCCCCAGCACCCCGCAGGACGACGACGAACGCTTCATCGTCGGCCTGGTGCTGACCTACTACCGCCGCCACCCCCAGCGTGCGCGCGGCCGCCTGCTGGACTTGCTGGGCGAAGTGCTGACGCCGAGCAACACGCCAGCCGCCCCCACCCCGCCGCGGGCCACGGCCCCGGCGCCCAGCCCGGCGCAGGAAAGCTCGGCCTGGCAGCAGGTGGCGATGGGCATTGCCCCGCTCAAAGGCAAAAAACGTTGAACCTGGCGCTCAGCGCCCCATCAGTTCGCCCGAGCCGCTGACGCGGCTCTTCACCACCGGACGGCCGGCGTAGGCCAGGTCGCCGCTGCCGCTCAGCTCGGCGTCCAGCTCCTGGCACACACCCAGGTCCAGGTCGCCGCTGCCCGAGAGCCGGGCGCGCACCTTCTGGCCCGAGAGCGACCGCGCGCCCACGTCACCGCTGCCGCTCAGGCTCCAGTCCTGGCGCTCGGCGCTGCCGGCCAGCTGCAGATCGCCCGAGCCGCTGAGCTGGGCCGTGAGTTCGCGCACCTCCAGCTGGCCGATGCGCAAATCGCCCGAGCCGTTCAGCTCCAGCGCGAGCTTTTCTCCCTTGAAGCGGTCCAGCTTGGCGTCGCCCGAGCTGCTCAGCTGCAGGCCCTGCAACTGCTTGAATTGCACGGTCACGCGCAGATCGGTGCGGGTGCTGAAGCTGGCGCCCGGCTTCAGCGCCACGGTCAGGGTGTCGCCCTCGACCTGCGTCGTCACCAGGGCTTCCAGGTTGTCGTCGGCACGCACGCGCGCCTCCTCGCGCTCGCCCTGCACCAGCACCACGTCCACCGGCCCCTTGACCTGCACGCGGCTGAAGGGCGCCAGCGAGCGCTGCGGCTCCACCACCCGGCCCGAACCCTTGATGCGGCGCCCGGGGTCGCCCACCGTGGTGTTGCCGCCCAAATGGATAGTCAGGCCGTTGGTTTCCTGCTTGATGTTGAGCGTCCACTCCTTGTCGGTCGCCCAGGCGGTGGGCGCCAGGGCCAGGCAAGCGAGGGTCAGGGCAGCAAGGCGGGTGGTGTTCATGACGGAGTGGGGCGGAGGAGGAAAGTCCGCACTCTGGCCGGTGGCCCCTAGGCTGTCAGCCCGCGGGCGACCGGCGCGCACTTCGGCGGCTTGGGCTGCAGCAACGGGCGACAGGCCGAAGCCCGCCCGGCCGCCGGGTGCTTTCCGCGCCGGCGCGGCAGGCCGGAGCCGGCGCCGCTAAGGTGTTCCCCATGAACCCCGTGCACCCGAAGAAGCTGCTGCTGAGCAAATGGACAGCGGTGCAGCCGCAAGGCCGCGAGAAGCATTTCCTGGTCAGCGCCCTGGTGCAGCCCGAGCCGCCCGGCGCGGCACTGGAATGGGTGGAGATTGAGGCCGTGCACTCAAAGCGCAGCCGGCGCATCCGCTGGCGGGAGTTGCGCGACGCGGCGCAATGGCGGCAGGGCTGGGTGTGATGGGACCGAGCCTGGCCTCCCTGCTGTCCTTGCCCGAGGGCTATCGCGCCCTGGTGATCGGTGCGCGCGGGGCCATCGGGGCGGCGCTGCTGGCGCAGCTGCAGAGTGACCCCCGCTGCGCCCGGGCCATCGGCCTGCACCGCGACTCGGAGCCGGCGCTGGATCTGCGGGACGAAGCCGCTGTAGCCGCCGCCGCGGCCCGCTTGGCGGGGGATGGCCCCTTCCACCTGATCGTCAACGCAGCCGGCCTGCTGCACGGGCCGGGGCTGAGCCCCGAGCGCAAGCTCGGTGAGTTCAGGCTCGCCGCGCTGCAGGAAATCTTCGCGGTCAACACCTTCGGGCCGGCGCTGCTGTTGCACCACTTCACACCGCTACTGGACCGCCGCGGCGGGCGCATGGCGATGCTCTCCGCCAAGGTGGGCAGCATCGGCGACAACCGCCTGGGCGGCTGGTACAGCTACCGCGCGTCCAAGGCGGCGCTGAACATGCTGATCAAGACCGCCGCCATCGAGCTGCGCCGCACGCACCCCGGCGCCCTGTTGGTGGCGCTGCACCCGGGCACGGTGTCCTCGGCCCTGTCGGCGCCCTTTCGCGGCGCCGAGATCGGCCGCCCGGCCAGCACCGCGGCGGCCGAGCTGCTGGGCGCGCTCGACCGGCTCTCGCCGCAGGACAGCGGCGGCTTCTTCAGCTACAGCGGCGAGCCCCTGCCCTGGTAGGCCGTGGCCGCCGCCCGCCGCTCACTGGTTGGAGGGGAAGCTGAACACCGCCGTCTCCCGCACCCCGCCGCTGGGCCAGCGCTGGGTGATGGTCTTGCGCTTGGTATAGAAGCGCACGGCGTCCGGGCCATAGGCGTGCAGGTCGCCGAACAGGCTGCGCTTCCAGCCCCCGAAGGAGTGGTAGGCCACCGGCACCGGCAGGGGCACGTTCACACCCACCATGCCGACCTGGATGTGGTCGGTGAAGAAGCGGGCAGCCTCGCCGTCGCGCGTGAAGATGCAGGTGCCGTTGCCGTACTCGTGGCTGTCGATCAGCTCCATGGCCTCGGCCAAGCTGTTCACGCGCACCACGCCCAGCACCGGGCCGAAGATTTCCTCCTGGTAGATCTTCATGCCGCGCTTCACGTGGTCGAACAGGCAGGGGCCGAGGAAGTAGCCGTTCTCGTGGCCCGGCACCTTCAGGCCGCGGCCGTCCACCACCAGTTCGGCACCTTCCTTGACGCCCTGGTCCACATAGCCGCGCACCTTCTCGAAGTGCGCCTTCGTCACCAGCGGGCCCATGTCGGGGTTGCCGCTGTCGCCGGGGCCGACCTTCATCTTGGCGATCTCGACCTTCAGCTTGGCCACCACGGCGTCGGCCACCTCGTTGCCCACCGCGACGATCAGCGGCACGGCCATGCAGCGCTCGCCACAGCTGCCGAAGGCCGCGCCCATCATGGCGGCCACGGCGTTGTCGAGGTCGGCGTCGGGCATCAGCACCGCGTGGTTCTTGGCGCCACCCAGGGCCTGCACGCGTTTGCCCTTGGCGCAGCCGTGGGCATAGATGGATTCAGCAATCGGCGTGGAGCCGACGAAGCTGACGGCTTTGATGTGGGGGGAGTCGAGCAGCGCATCGACCGCCTCCTTGTCGCCGTTCACCACGTTCAGCACGCCCGGCGGCAGGCCGGCTTCGAGCGCCAGCTCGGCCACGAACAGGGCGGATGAGGGGTCACGCTCCGAGGGCTTGAGCACGAAGGTGTTGCCACAGGCCACGGCCATGGGCCACATCCACAGCGGCACCATGACGGGGAAGTTGAAGGGCGTGATGCCGGCGCACACGCCCAGGGGCTGGAACTCGCTCCAGGAATCGATGCCCGGGCCGACATTGCGGCTGTGCTCGCCCTTGAGCAGCTCAGGGGCATAGCTGGCGAACTCGACGTTCTCGATGCCGCGCTGCAGCTCGCCCAGGGCGTCGGCCAGCACCTTGCCATGCTCGGCGGTGATGAGCGCGCAGATCTTGTCGGCATTGGCTTCGAGCAGTTCCTTGAACTTGCTCATCACGCGCGCACGCTTCAGCGGCGGGGTGTTGCGCCAGGCCGGAAAGGCGGCCTGGGCGGCGGCGATGGCCTGCTGCACAGTCTGCGTGTCGGCCAGCTGCAGCTGGCTGCTCACTTGCCCGGTGGCCGGGTTGAACACATCGGCGAGGCGGCTGCCGCCGTCGACACGCTGGCCGTTGATCAGGTGGGTGATGCGGTTCATATCAAGCGGTCTCGTTCAAGGTTTCGCCCAGGGCGTTGATCAGGGTATCGAGCTGGGCCGGCGTGCTGACGAAGGGCGGCGCGAGCTGGATGGTGTCGCCGCCGTAGCGCACATAAAAGCCCTTCCGGAACATCGCCATCGCGATCTCGAAGGGGCGCTTGGCGGGCTCGCCCGGCACCGGGCTGATGGTCAGGCCGGCGGCCAGGCCGTAGTTGCGGATGTCGGCCACATGCTTCGCGCCCTTGAGGCTGTGCACCTTCTCTTCAAACACCGGGGCGAGCGCGCGCACCTTGTCGAGGGCCTGCTCCTGCTCCATCAGCTGCAGCGTGGCCAGGCCGGCGGCGCAGGCCACCGGGTGGGCGCTGTAGGTGTAGCCGTGCGGCAGCTCCAGCATGTACTCCGGCCCGCCGGCCTGCAGGAAGGTGTCGTAGATCTCCTGCTTGACCACCACGCCCCCCAGCGGCTGCACGCCGTTGCTGACCTGCTTGGCGAAGTTCAGCAGATCGGGCGTGACGCCGAAGGCCTCGGCGCCCGTCCAGGCGCCGGCGCGGCCGAAGCCGGTGATGACCTCGTCGAAGATCAAGAGGATGTTGTTCTGGGTGCAGATCTCGCGCAGGCGCTGCAGGTAGCCCACGGGCGGGATCACCACGCCGGCCGAACCCGAGAAGGGCTCGACGATGACGGCGGCGATGTTGCTGGCGTCGTGCAGGGCGATCAGGTTCAGCAGCTCGTCCGCCAGTTCCTTCCCGGTCGGAGGCATGCCCTTGTAGAAGCTGCCGTTGGCGGGCTGGGTGTGGGGCAGGTGGTCGGCTTCCACGCCCTGGCCGAAGGTCTTGCGGTTGCCCACGATGCCACCCACGGAAATGCCCCCGAAGTTCACGCCGTGATAGCCCTTCAGGCGGCCGATCAGGCGCGTCTTGCTGGCCTGGCCCTTGGCGCGCCAGTAGGCGCGGGCGATCTTCAGCGCGGTGTCGGCCGCTTCGGAGCCCGAGGCGGTGAAGAACACGCGGTTCAGGCCCGAGCCGGCGGGCGTGCGTTCGACGATCTGGTTGGCCAGCTCGAACGAGAGCGGGTGGCCGAACTGGAAGGCGGGCGAGTAGTCCAGCGTGGCCATCTGGCGCGCCACCGCGTCCACCAGCTCCTGGCGCCCATGGCCCAGGCCGCAGCACCACAGGCCGGAGAGCCCGTCGAAGATCTGGCGGCCATCGGCCGTCGTGTAGTAGGTGCCGGAAGCCCCGGTGAACAGGCGCGGCGCGGCCTTGAACTGGCGGTTGCCGGTGAAGGGCATCCAGTGCGCGGCCAGCCACTCAGGGTCGGCAAAGCGGGGGTCGACATATGCGGCTTGGAGTGATTGGGTGTCGGCCAGGTTCATGCGGTCCTCCTCGGGGAATCGAGCGATCTTGCGCCGAAACTTGCTTGAATAGGATGTTGAAATCTCCCAGCTCACTTGAAGAACCATGCAACCAAAGTCCAAAGCCCTGATCGGCCAGCTTGGCGACGTGGACCTGCGCCTGCTGCGCGTGTTCAAGGCCGTGGCCGACTGCGGCGGCATGGCCGCGGCGGAGCTGGAGCTGAACATCGCCATCTCCACCATCAGCCGGCATGTGAAAGACCTGGAGCAGCGCCTGGGCCTGGTGCTGTGCCGGCGCGGGCGCGGCGGCTTTGCGCTCACGCCCGAGGGCCAGCAGCTGGTGCAGGCCGCCGATCAGCTGCTGGCCGCCACCGATGAATTCCGTGGCCGCCTGCACGAGATCCACCAGCGCCTGGGCGGCGACTTGCATGTGGCGGTGTTCGAGAAGACCGCCAGCAACCCCGCCGCCCGCATCGCCGCGGCGGTGGCCGCCTTCCGCGCCAGCGCGCCCGAGGTGATGCTGCACCTGCATGTGGGCTCGATCGTGGCGATCGAACGCGGCGTGATGGACGGCCAGTACCAGCTCGGCATCGTGCCCGAGCACAAGCGCAGCGACAGCCTGGCCTACGACGAGCTGTTCGACGAGACCATGCTGCTCTACGCCGCGCCCGGCCATCCCTGGTTTGAACCCATGAAGAGGGCGCCCGGCTGGGCCGAGCTGCGCCAGCAGGACCTGGCCGCGCTGGGCTACCACTCGCCGAACCTGCTGCTGGCGCACGCCAAGCAGCTGCGCCGCAGCGCCAGCGCGTCCGACCAGGAGGCCGTGGCCACGCTGGTGCTCTCGGGCTGCTTCGTCGGGTTCCTGCCCGACCACTACGCCGCCCCCTTCGTGGCGGCGGGGCGCCTGCGCGCCGTCAACCCGCGTGTGCTGAAGTACGACTGCGTGTTCTCCGCGGTGCAGCGCCGCACCCCCGAGCCACCGCGCGCGGCCCAGGCCTTCCGCCAGGCGCTGCTGCAGGCACATCGGCAGCCATGACGCCGTCGGGGGCGCCAACTTCTCACCCTCTCACCCTCTCAGCCAGCAGCCAGCTCCGCGCGAGCCGCCGGCTCGAAGCTGGTGATCTCGAAGGAATGCCCGTCGGGGTCGTTGAAGTAGCGGGAGACCGACTCCCCATGGTCGGATACCTTTGGAACGCGGCCCAGCAAGCCGCCGAGGTGCTGGCGCCAGGCGCCGGATGCGCCCCCCTCGACGCGCAGGGCCACGGCGCAGAGCCGATCACCCGCCGGGCGCTCGAATAAGGCGATGTGCAGCACACCCTTGGGCTCTGCCGGGGTCAACGGGCCATTGGGCGCCTGGGCCCCATGCGCCAGTTCGGGAACGATACGCAAGCCCAGCGCTTGTTCGTACCAGCTCGTGGCGGCCATTCGGTCGCGCACAGGGACATGCAGATGGTCGATAGCCAGGAAGCTGGCGGGAACTTGCATCGGGAGTCCCGTAGAACGGTTGAGAGTGGTGGCACCGATGCAAGTTGAAGTGAGCTTCAAGTCAAGTGGTAGTGGTAGTCCATGTCCACCCGGGCCATGCGGTGCGCATGCCGGCGCTGCGGGCGGACATGCTGCGAGTAGTCGCGCAACTCCTCGGGGATGCGCGCACGGGCCTGATCGGCGCTCATGCCGCGCTTGTGCTGGTTGGCCTGTGCCCGCAGCCAGGACAGCACGGCGTCGTCGGCGTCCAGGAAGAGGCTGAACGCAGGGCCAGGGCACAGGCTTGCGTGCAGTGCGTGGATTCCCTCAAGCACCAGCACGTCTCCGGTCTGCACGAGCCTGCCCTCCTCCAACTGCCGCCCCAGACGGTTGCAGTAGGGGCGGATCGTCACAGGGTCACCCTGGCGCAGCGCCAGCAGCGCCTGGACCAGGCCAGCGGCGTTGAGGCTGCGCGGGTCATAACCGCTCAGTCCCCGAGCTTGGCGCTCGGCGCGCTCCAGCAAGAAGGAATCGGTGGAGAAGCCATCAGCCTGCAGTCCGCGCTGGCGCAGGTGAGCAATCAACAGACGCGCAATCGTGGTCTTGCCGGTGTCGGCCCAACCGCACAGCGCCAATAGACGCGGCCCGGGTTCGGAGCGTGGGCGCGCCAGCAATTCATCGGTCAGCGATTCAACAAGTTGCTGGGCATTCATGCGAGGCGGGCTACTCGGGCTACTGGCAGATCGGCCGCATTCTTGCTGCGGCTCAACAGCCGCCGCTACAGCGTCACCCGCAGCCGCAGGCCCATCACCCGGCCCTGCGGTCCGGTCTGCCCCCCGAGGCGGCGCAGCCACTGCACATCCGGGCTCAGCTCCAGCTGCGGCAGCCACTGCCAGCGGTAGTACAGCTCGGCCAGCTGCTCGCTGCCGCGCGCCGCGGGGTCGGAAGCCGCAGCGAAGCCCGCCGAGGTGCGCAGCCGCGCCAGCGCCAGGCCGAGGCCATCCGCACTGCGGCCCCAGGCGCCCCCCTGCCATTCCAGGCCAGCCACCAGGGCGCGACCGAAGCGCACGCGGCCCTGGGTCTGGTGGCCCCAGCGCGCGAACACCGCAAGGTGCGGCGTGAGCGCCTGGTCCAGCGAGAACCCCAGGCCGCGATGGCGGCGCTGCACGCCATCAAAGCCCTCCCCTCGGCCCTGCTGCCAGGCGTAGGCTCGCAGGCGGCCACGCTGCGGCAACAGGCTCAACGGCTGCTCCAGCTGCACGATCAGCAGGGCCCGGCGCAGCGCCGTGCGGCTGAACCAGCCCAGCGAGGCGCTGCGCCCCTGCACAGCTCCTTCCGCTTCGTCCGCTTCGCCCGCCGCGCCCGCGGCGCGCCAAGTCAGCACCGCGCCCGGCGCAAAGCCGTAGCGGTCGGCGCCGATGTCACCGCCCGAGTCAAGCAGGGGGTTGTGCACCAGGGCGTTGTTCAGGAACTGGCGCGACTCGTCGTCAGCGAGGCGGTTGGCGTCGAAGTAGGCAAACGGGTCGAGCTTGCCCAGACTCAGGCTCCAAGCCGGCCCGGCCTCGGTCGGCGGCGTCGCCAGTTCCAGCCCGGCCTGGGCCAGCGTGGCTTCGCGGGGGTCCTCTGGAACCTGGAAGGCCAGGCTATTGGGCGTGCTGCTGTAGCCCGGCCGCAGGGCCAGGCCCTCGCCCCGGCCCAGGCGCAGATGCCCGAAGGCCTGCACCTGCACCGGCCCCCAGCTGCCGGCCGGCGCGCGGGCCTGCAGATCCACGCGGCTGCTGAGTCGGGTTTGCGCCGTGCCGCTGGCCGCCAGGGTGGCGGGCGCGTGCTGCAGCAGGCTGCTCAAGCTGGCCTCGAGTTCGACCGGCGCTTCCATCGCGGCCGCAGGCGCCGCCGCGGCCAGCGCCAAGGCCCAGGCGAACGCCCCCTGGCGGGCGGAACAACAGAAGGAAATGGAGAAGGTCATCGTGCCCATCCGGCCAAACCCAGGTTCTGGATGCTGGGCCCGTGCGATTCATTCGCATTTGCGCTGGATCACGCGCCGCGCGTGCGTGTGTCCGTGCGGCCACGGTAGGCTGCCAAGCTTTCCGCAGCACCGGCCCCGCCATGAGCTCTTACCTCGCCTACCGCGCCCACCAGCAAGACGGCCGCGTCAGCAGCCGCCTCGAAACCCTTGAAGCGGCCCCGCTCGCCGCCGGCCAACTGCGCGTGGCCGTGCAGTGGTCGGGCATCAATTACAAGGACGCGCTGGCCGCCACCGGGGCCGGCAAGATCATGAAGCGCTTCCCGCTGGTGGTGGGCATCGACCTGGCCGGCACGGTGATCGAGAGCGCCGACCCGCGCTTCGCCGTCGGCGCGGAAGTCATCGTGGTGGGCTGCGGCATCGGCGAGGAAAGCGACGGCGGCTTTGCCGAACAGGCCGTGGTGCAGGCCGACTGGGCGGCGCGCCCGCCCGCGGGCCTGAGCCTTCGCGAGGCCATGGCCATCGGCACCGCGGGCTTCACCGCCGCCATGGGCATCCAACGCCTGGAAGACAACGGCCTCACGCCCGCCAACGGCCCGGTGCTGGTGAACGGCGCCACCGGTGGCGTGGGCAGCCTGGGGCTGAACATGCTGGCCGGCGCAGGCTACCGCGTCACCGCGCTGACGGCCAAGGCCGCCGCCGCCGACTGGCTGCGCGCGCTCGGCGCCGCCGAGGTGATGCTCGCCAGCGATCTACCCGAAAAAGTGCGCCCGCTGGAAAAGGCCCTGTGGGCCGGCGCACTGGACAACCTGGGCGGCAGCACGCTGGCCTGGCTGTGCGCCACCACGCAGCCGCTCGGTTCGATCGCCAGCATCGGCCTGGCCAGCAGCCACGAGCTGCACACCACGGTGATGCCCTTCATCCTGCGCGGCGTGAACCTGCTCGGCATCAACAGCACCTACTGCCCGGTGCCGCTGCGCGAGAAGGTGTGGGCGCGCCTGGGCAGCGACCTGAAGCCAAAGGCGCTGAACCAGATTGCGAACCGCGAAGTGGGCCTGCGCGAGCTGCCCGAAGTTTTCGCGGACTACCTGCAAGGCCGCGTCACCGGCCGTACCCTGGTTCGCACCGGAGCCTGAGCATGCGCATCGAAATCGAACCCGGCGTGCGCCTGTTCGTCGACATCGAAGGCCCCGAGTGGGTGCCCGACGGCGCAAGCCTGCGCCAGAAGCCCACGCTGATCCTGGTGCATGGCGGGCCAGGTTTCGACCACACCGGCTTCAAGCCCTTCTTCTCGCAGCTGGCCGACCTGGCCCAGATCGTTTACTTCGACCAGCGCGGCCACGGCCGCTCGGACCCACGCCCGCCGCAAGAGTGGCTGCTCGACACCTTTGCCGACGACATCGTGCGCCTGTGCGCCAAGCTCGGCATCGAGAAGCCCATCGTGCTGGGCCAGAGCTTTGGCGGCTTCGTCGCGCAGCGCTACCTTGCGCGGCACCCGCAGCACCCGGCCAAGGTGATCCTTTCCAGCACCTCGCACCACCTCGGGCTGGAACGCAAGGTCGCCTGGTTCAGCCGCTTCGGCGGGCCGGAGGCCGCCGAGTCCGCGCGCGCCTTCTGGACCCAGCCGAACGCCGAGACCTGGGCGGTCTACGAGCGCCTGTGCCGACCCCACTACAACACCACGCGCCAGCCGGCCGAAGGGGCCGGGCGCATGGTGTTCAGGCCCGAGATCCTGTTCACCAGTGCCAGCGGCGAGCAGCAGACCATGAACCTGCGCCCCGGCCTGAAGAACGTGCAATGCCCGGTGCTGGTGATGGCCGGCGAGCAGGACCCGGTGACGCCGATCGAAGACGGTGAGGAGATTGCGGCGGCGCTGCCGGCGCAGTGGGTGCGCTTCGAGCGCTTCCCCGGCGTGGGGCATGGACCGTGGCGGGATGACCCCGAAGCGGCGTTGCGAGTCCTGCGCACCTTCATCTGAAGGCACAGGCACACGATCAAGTGCCACCGCGGAACCGGCTCTGCCGGGCCGCAGGCTGAGGGCGGAGCGAGGCCGGGCAACCGGCCGACCCCGCCCGAAGGACTGCGCCCGTCCCGCGGGCGCTGGCCAAGCGCTTCGGGGCGACTACAGCCTCCGCCACGCCTCCACGCCATGCGGCGCCAGCGCCGTGATCCAAGGCGGGCAGTCCGGCGCGAAGGCAAAGCCATAGCGGGGGCTGACGAGGAAGCCGGCGCGCTCGAAGCACTCGGGGTCGTGCGTGCGCACGAAGGCCTCCAGGTGCGCGAACGGGATCGCCAGTGAACCGAGGTGCAGCACCCAGGCGCGCACGGTCACTTCTTCGAGCCGGCCGCTGTCCTGGAAGCGCAGGATCCGCTCCTCGTAGTCGTACTCGTTCAGACCCACGGCATTGCGGCGCTCGTGCTGCGGCCAGCCGAGTTGCTGCACCAGCTCGGGTGGCAGCAGGGCAAAGCTGAGCCCGTCCACCGCCTCGAAGGGGTCCAGGCGCATCGCTTGCATCATGGGGCGGGCAGGAACTCCAGCCCGGTCTGGGCCAGACCCACCAGATCGATGTTGGCGATGTTCAGTGCGGTGTCGGCGGCCAGCACGGCCAGGGCGCCGATGCTCATGCCGCCGTTCAGCATCGCCACATAGGGCGCGGCCTGTTCGGTGCTAGGCGCGCTGCCCACCACGTTCGTCCACAGCAGGGCCACCACATCGGCCGGTGTGCTCTTGCCCGCGGCGGCCACGGCCAGCGCGGCCAGGGCTTCGTAGCCCATGCCCTCGTCCACCAGCTTCAGCCCGATGCCGGCGTACTGCGCATTGCCCACCGCCGTACGGCCGAACACGGCCCCGAGCAGCTTGGCCACCTGGCCGGCGCCGGCGTCCAGGTCGAGTGCGAGCGCGCGGTCGCTGAAGTGCAGGCGTTCGACGGCGCGCAGGCTGTCGGAACCGGCGGCGTTGGGCTTTTCCAGCGCGAAGGGGTATTCGCCGGTGGTCACGCGCAGGGTGTAGGCGCTGCGGGCCAGCGGGTAGTCCACGCGGTCCAGCCCCAGGCCGCCGAGCAGCACGTCGTCGCCCGCGGTGGAGAAAAAGCGGTCATTGCCATCGGCGCCGTCGAGCAGGTTGTTGGCGCTGCTGCCGGTCAGGGTGTCGCCGAACACCGAACCGACCACGCCTTCGATGTTGAGCAGGGTGTCGTTGCCCAGCCCGCCACTGGCGGTGCCGGCGCTCAGGTTGACGACCACGGGGCCGGAGGCGCTGTAGTAGGCCACGCTGTCGGCGCCGTCCTTGCCGTCGATGAAGTCGTCGCCGCCGTTGCCTTCCAGGCGGTCGTTGCCGGCACCGCCGGTGATGTGGTCGTTGCCCTCGCCGCCCAGGAAACCCACGCCCTGGTCGTGGCCCTCGAAGGTGTCGGCAAAGGGGGTACCGAACAGCAGCTCGAAGTTGCTGAAGCGATCGCTGCCGGCGCCGCCCGTGGCCGTGCCGGTGCGCATGTCGATCTGCACGCCGGACGTAGCCTCGCCAAAGTAGAGATAGTCGTAGCCGGGGCCTCCATCGAGCGTGTCATTGCCCAGGCCGCTGTAGACGGCGTCCTCGCCTTCGCCGGCGTTCACGACATCGTTGCCGCCGCCGGTACGCAGGCTGTCGTTGCCGGCGCCGCCTTCGATGCGCTCGGAAAGCGCCGTGCCCGTCAGCTCGTCGTTGCCGGTCGTGCCCTGCAGCACGGGCAGTGGCAGGCTGGCCGTACTGCCGGCGAAGTTGCGTGGCGTGGCAGTCGCGGCCGCGCCGTTCCGATCCAGCGATTGCTCGCCGCCGGCCGGAAAGCTGCCGTAGCTCACCTCATCGGCGCCACCGAAATTGAGCCGCCCGCCGCCCAGGAACAGGAAGCCGTCGGGGAGGATGAAATCCGGCACCACCAGCCCCAGGTTGGCAAAGCCCTGGGTGGCCACCAGCACCGTGGTGTTGGCGGTGTTGCTGCTGGGCAGGTTGCCGGGGAAGAGGAAGCTGCGCGTCTCGGCGCCGGAGATGCTCTGCAGGCGCACGCCCGACCATTGCGACTCGCCGTTGGCATTGCCCACGCTGAGCTCGATGAACTGCACCGTGCCGCTGGGGTTGGAGTAGATCTCCGTGATGCGGTAGAGGTGAAAGCTCATGCTGCGCGCCTTGGTTCAGACCCTGGAGCGGGCCAGGGTAAGGCGCAGGGCGCGCCGGATCAAGCCGGTACAAACTTCGTCACACGGGCTTGAGCTGGCCCAGCACCATGTCGGTGATCAGTTGTTGCGCGGTGGCGTAGTCGCGCGCTTCCAGCGCGGGCTTGCCCAGCAGCAGGGCGAACTGCGGCGCCAGATCGGCATAGGCCTGGGTGCAGGCCCAGATCAGGAACATCAGGTGCGTGAAGTCTACGCGCCGGATCAGCCCGGCCTGGGCCCAGCGCTCGAACTGGCGCAGATCCGCCTGCAGTTGCGGCTGCACCTGCTCGGCCAGGTGCTGCGCATACAGAGGAGCGCCGGCCATCACCTCGCGCGTGAACACGGCCGAGCCGCTGGGCCGTTCGTGCGAGAAGCGCAGCTTGGCGGCGACGTACTCGGCGATGGCCGTGGCGGGGTCGTCGTGCTGGGCGATGCGCGCCATGCCGGCCAGCCAGGAGTCCATCACGTCGTCCAGCACGGCCAGGTAGAGCTGCTCCTTGCTGGGGTAGTAATAAAGCAGGTTCTGCTTGCTCAGCCCCAGCTCGCTGGCGATGGCCTCGATGGCCACGCCCTCCAGGCCGTAGCGCCCGAAGAGGCGCTCGGCCGCGTGCAGGATCTGCTCCTGCTTGGCCAGGCGTGCGGCACGCGGGGCGCGCGGCTCGGGCGAAGCAACTTCGGACACAGGCTTGGCGTGCGGCATCAGGACAGACATGGGGCGCGATTGTGGTGGCCCGCTGTGACAGCCACTGCAGCGCGCCATGCGGGCCAGAGCGGAGCGGGTTTGTACGGTCGCAGTATTTTTACCAAACGGTAAAGATCCGCGCATTCACGTTGTCCAGGAGAGGCCATGTCCGCCCCCGAGCTTCCCGCCGCCCCGGCCTCGCGCGCCTGCGGCCTGCAGGCCGGTCGTCTGAGCGAGGCCGCGTATGCGCGCCACTTTGCCGACGCCCACCCGGACCTGAGCCCGCTGCAGGCGCAACTCGAAGCCGAGCGCTGCCTGTACTGCCACGACGCACCCTGCCAGACCGCCTGCCCCACGGGCATCGACGTGCCGCAGTTCATCGCCCGCATCGCGCAGGGCAATCTGCGCGGCGCGGCCAAGACGATTCTGGAGGCCAACCCGCTGGGCGGCATGTGCGCGCGCGTCTGCCCCACCGAGATGCTGTGCGAGCAGGCCTGCGTGCGCAACACCAGCGAGGACAAGCCGGTCGAGATTGGCGCGCTGCAGCGCCATGCCACCGACGCCCTGTTCGCCAAGCCCGGCGCACCGCTGTTCACGCGCGCACTGGCCACCGGCAAGACCATCGGCGTGGTGGGCTCCGGCCCGGCCGGCCTGGCCTGCGCGCACGGCCTGGCACGCCAGGGCCATGAGGTGGTGATCTATGAAGCGCGCGCCAAGGGCGGCGGCCTGAACGAATACGGCCTGGCCACTTACAAGACCGCCGGCGGCTTTGCCCAGCAGGAGTTGGACTGGCTGCTGTCGATTGGCGGCATCGAGCTGCGCTGCGGCCAGCAGCTCGGGCGCGATTTCACGCTCGATGCCCTGCTGGCGCGGCACGACGCAGTGTTCCTCGGCCTGGGGCTGGGCGGCGTCAATGCCCTGGGCCTGAACGAGCCCGAGCTGACCGGCCTGCGCGACGCGGTGGATTTCATCGCCGAGCTGCGCCAATCAAACCCCAAGGACGTGGCGGTGGGCCGGCGCGTCGTCGTCATCGGCGGCGGCATGACGGCCGTGGACGCCGCGGTGCAGAGCAAGCTGCTGGGCGCCGAGGAGGTCACGATCGTCTACCGGCGCGGCGCGGGATCGATATCGGCCTCCGAGGTGGAGCAGCGCTGGGCGCTGCAGCATGGCGTGACGATCCGCCACTGGGCGGCACCGAAGGCGGTGTTGGCCCAGGGTGGCGCCGTCACCGGCATGCGCTTTGCGTACACCGCCGTGGAGGGCGGCAAGCTGGTGGAGACCGGCGAGCACTTCGAGCTGGCCGCCGACATGGTGCTGCGCGCGATCGGTCAGACCCTGGAAGGCGCACCCGCCGGCATCGCGCTGCAGGGCGGCCGCATCCAGACCGATGAGGCCGGCCGCACCAGCCGCGCCAAGGTCTGGGCCGGTGGCGACTGCCGCTTCGGTGGCCGCGACCTCACCGTGGAAGCGGTCGAGCAGGGCAAGCAGGCCGCGCGCTCCATCCACGCCGAACTGACCCAGGGAGCCTGAGATGGCGGACATCAGCAGCAATTTCCTCGGCATCAAGAGCCCCAACCCCTTCTGGCTGGCCAGCGCGCCGCCCACCGACAAGGAAGTCAATGTCGTGCGCGCCTTCGAGGCCGGCTGGGGCGGCGTGGTCTGGAAGACCCTGGGCGAGGACCCGCCGGTGGTCAACGTCAACGGCCCGCGCTATTCCACGCTCTTGGGCACGGACCGGCGCGTCATCGGCCTGAACAACATCGAGCTGATCAGCGACCGGCCGCTGCAGGTCAATCTGGACGAGATCCGCCGCGTCAAGCGCGCCTGGCCGGATCGGGCCATGGTGGTGTCGCTGATGGTGCCGCTGGACGAACAGGCCTGGAAGCGCATCCTGCGCCAGGTGGAAGACACCGGCGCCGACGGCGTGGAGCTGAACTTCGGCTGCCCGCATGGCATGAGCGAGCGCGGCATGGGCTCGGCCGTGGGCCAGGTGCCCGAGTACATCGAGCGCATTGCCGGCTGGTGCAAGACGCACACGAAACTGCCGGTGATCGTCAAGCTCACGCCCAACATCACCGATGTGCGCTACCCGGCGCGCGCGGCCAAGGCCGGCGGGGCGGACGCGGTGAGCCTGATCAACACCATCAACTCGGTGATGGGCGTGGACCTGGAGCGCATGGTGATGACGCCCGCCACCGATGGCTGGGGCTCCCACGGCGGCTACTGCGGCCCGGCGGTCAAGCCCATCGCTCTCAACATGGTGGCCGAGATCGCCCGCGATGCGGCGACCGCGGGGATGCCGATCTCGGGCATCGGCGGCATCACCACCTGGCGCGACGCCGCCGAGTTCATCGCCATGGGTTGCGGCACGGTGCAGGTCTGCACCGCGGCCATGGTCTACGGCTTCAAGATCGTGCAGGACCTGTGCGATGGCCTCTCGAACTTCATGGACGAGCAGGGCTACAAGACCCTGGACGACTTCAAGGGTCGTGCGGTGCCGAGCGTGAAGAACTGGAACCAGCTCAATCTCAATTACGTCGAGAAGGCGGTCATCAACCAGGACTCTTGCATCCAGTGCGGGCGCTGCCACATCGTCTGCGAGGACACCTCGCACCAGGCGATCTTTGCGATGAAGGATGGCCAGCGGCACTTCGAGGTCAACGAGGCCGAGTGCGTGGGCTGCAACTTGTGTGTGTCGATCTGCCCGGTGCCCAACACGATCACGATGCGGCGGGTGGCGCCGGGTGAGGTCGATCTGCGCACGGGGCAGAAGGTGCCGGCGGAGTACGCGAACTGGACGACCCACGCGAATAACCCGATGAGAAGCGGGTGTGGATCGTGATGAACTGAAGGCTCCGCGTCTGCCTGGGAGGGCTTGATGGTTCGGCACAGCCCGCAGGGGCTTCACCCCTGCACCCGAGTTCCTTTTCTTTGCGTCGCCAAAGCAAAGGAACCAAAAGAAAGGCGACCCCGATGCCTGCGCCCCTGGCTGCGCCAGGGGTGCCCTGCGGTGCTCGAAGAACGGGCCCAGGCGCAAAACTCACTGCGCTCGCTTCGCTCACTTCGTTCAGTCAGTTGCGCCAAGTCAGTTCACGAAGCGCGCTGCGCGCGCGGGCCCGCTCTTCTGTGCTCCTCGGCTTGGCATAGGGGGAACTCCAACAGCCAACAGCCGAATACCAAACAGCCCCGACTAACTTCATCGCGCCGTTTCCCGGCTGTTGGCTGTCTGGCTGTTCCGGCCGCTGCCCCTATGCGCTGCCGAGCAGCGCAGCTGGCCTGGGCAGCGTGTGCCAGCACGCGTTCCCTTCATGCTCGGCCCGACAGTCTGAGCGGAGCGAACGCAGTGAGTGCAGCGAGTTTCGGGCCGGCCCAGGCAAGCGAGCAGCGCAGGGAACCCCTTGGCGCAGCCAAGGGGCTGCGCCAAGGGGCCGTGTTCTTTGCTTCCTTTCTTGCACGAGCAAGAAGGGGAGTCGCCTGCCGGGGCGAAATCCCGGCGGGGTCTTTCTAACCGCCAGGACCACCCTTGATGAACACAGCGACGAACGACCTCGCCAACGAGGACCTCCTCCCCACCACCCCCGCCCAACGCCACTGGTCCGCCAAGGACTACGCGGCGCTGTGGGTCGGCATGGTCATCTGCGTGCCCACCTACACCATGGCCAGCTCCATGCTGGACCAGGGCTTCAGCTGGCAGCAGGCGATCTGGTTGGTGTTCCTCGCCAACTGCATCGTGCTGGCGCCCATGCTCCTGATCGGCCACGCCGGCGCCAAGTACGGCATCCCCTTCCCCGTCCTGGCCAGAGCCTCCTTCGGCGTCAAGGGCGCCAACCTGCCCGCCGTGCTGCGCGGCCTGGTGGCCTGCGGCTGGTTCTCCATCAACTGCTACTTCGGGGGCCTGGCGCTGCACGGCCTGCTCAACACCCTCGGTGCAGGCCTGGCCGGGCCGGCAGTGGGCGAGACCATCTCCACCTCGCAGTTCGCCTGCTTCATGGCCTTTTGGGCGCTGCACCTGGTGTTCATCTGGCGCGGGCTCGAGTCGATCCGCCTGCTCGAGGTGGTGGCCGCGCCGCTGATGATCCTGGCCTCCATCGGGCTCGTCATCTGGGCCTTGATGAACGTCTCGCCCGCGCAGATCTTCAGCCTGCCGGCCAAGGTGGTCGAAGGGGGGCCGAAGACCTGGGCGGCACTCACCGGCCTGGTGGGCTTCTGGGCCACGCTGGCACTCAACATCCCCGACTTCACCCGCTTTGCCAAGAGCCAGCGCGAGCAGATCACCGGCCAGGCCATCGGCCTGCCGCTGCCCATGGCGCTGTTCTCGCTGGTCGGCGTGATCGGCTTTTCGGTCAGCCAGATCCTCTACGGCAAGGCCCAGCTCTTCCCCGATGGCCTGCTGACCCAGATGGGCCCGCTGGCCGCGGGCATCGGCCTGGTGGTGATCCTGCTGGCAAACCTGACGACGAACGTCGCCGCCAACCTCGTCTCGCCCAGCTACGACTTCTCGCTGCTGGCGCCGGACAAGATCAGCTTCCGCATGGGCGGTCTGATCGCCGCGGGCATCGGCCTGCTCTTCATGCCCTGGAAGCTGCTGGCCAGCTCGGGCGGCTATCTGTTCACCTGGCTGGGCGGCTACGGCACCTTGCTCGGCGCCATCGCCGGCATCCTGCTGGTGGACTACTACCTGCTGCGCAAGGCCGAACTGAAGGTCGACGACCTGTACCGCCGCGGCGGCGCGTTCGAGTATTCGAACGGCTGGAACTGGAAGGCCGTGATGGCCTTTGCGCTCGGCGTGCTGCCTTGCCTGCCGGGGTACCTGGCGGTGTCGGGCGTGATTGCGAAAGACAGCATCCCGCCGCTGCTGCTCGGCCTGTTCGACTTCGGCTGGTTCTTCAGCCTGGCCGTGGCCGGGGCCGTGTACTACTTGACCGCCAAGCGGGAGAACTGACATGACTGCCTTGCTGATCCGTGGTGCCACCGTCGTCAATGCCGACCGCGAGTTCGCCGCCGATGTGCTGTGTATCGATGGCGTCATCGCCGCCGTGGGCGAGCGCGCCGCGCGCGAGGCCCCGGCCGGCTGCCAGACGCTGAACGGCAGCGGCCAGTACCTGCTGCCCGGCGGCATCGACCCGCACACGCACATGCAGCTGCCCTTCATGGGCACGGTGACGATGGACGACTTCTTCACCGGCACGGCCGCGGGCCTGGCGGGGGGCACCACGTCCATCATCGACTTCGTCATCCCCAACCCGCAGCAGCCGCTGATGGAGGCCTACCGCACCTGGCGCGGCTGGGCCGAGAAGAGCGCGGCCGACTACGGCTTCCATGTGGCGGTGACATGGTGGGACGAATCGGTGCGCCGCGACATGGGCACGCTGGTGCAGGAAGAAGGCGTGAACAGCTTCAAGCACTTCATGGCCTACAAGAACGCCATCATGTGCGACGACGAAACGCTGGTGAACAGCTTCCGCCGCGCGCTGGAACTGGGCGCCATGCCGACCGTGCACGCCGAGAACGGCGAGCTCGTCTACCTGCTGCAGCAGGAAGTGGCCAAGATGGGCATCACCGGGCCCGAGGGGCACCCCTTGAGCCGCCCGCCGATGGTGGAAGGCGAGGCCGCCAACCGCGCCATCGCCATTGCCGACGTGCTGGGCGTGCCGATCTACATCGTCCACGTGAGCTGCATCGAAGCCGCCGAGGCCATTGCCCGCGCCCGCGCGCGCGGCCAGCGTGTCTACGGCGAGGTGCTGGCCGGGCATCTGCTGATCGACGACTCGGTGTACCGCGACAAGGACTTCGCGCGCGCCGCCGCACACGTGATGAGCCCGCCCTTCCGGCCCAAGATCCACCAGGACTTCCTGTGGCGCGGCCTGCAGGCCGGGCAGCTGCACACCACCGCCACCGACCACTGCACCTTCTGCGCGCAGCAGAAGGCCGCCGGCATCGACCACTTCGCCAAGATCCCCAACGGCTGCGGCGGCATCGAGGAGCGCCTGGCGGTGATCTGGGACGCCGGCGTCAACACAGGCCGCCTGACGCCGAGCGAGTTCGTCGCCATCACGAGCGCCAACACCGCCAAGCTCTTCAACCTCTACCCGAGGAAGGGCGTCATCACCGAAGGCGCCGATGCCGACCTGGTGCTGTGGGACCCGACCGGGACGAAAACGATCTCGGCCAAGACCCAGCACAGCAAGGGCGACTTCAACATCTTTGAGGGCCGCACGGTCAAGGGCATTCCCAGCCACACCGTCAGCCAGGGCCGGGTGGTCTTTGCCAACGGCGATTTGCGCGCCGAGGCCGGCCGGGGCCGCTACCTGAAGCGCCCGGCTTTCGGGCCCAACTTCCAAGCCGTGGCCAAGCGCAGCCAGGAGCTGGCGCCCAGCGCCGTTCAGCGATGAGCCCGCCCAAGCAAACCGTCGTGCCGCAGCTGCGCATGACGAACGCCGCACGCAGCCGCGCCTTCTACGTGGAGCAGCTTGGTTTCAGCGTCGACTGGGAGCACCAGTTCGAGCCCGGCCTGCCGCTGTTCCTGCAGATCACCCGCGCCGGCCAGACCCTGTTCCTGACCGGCCACGCGGGCGACTGCGAGGTCGGCGGCGCGGTGTACTTCTGGGTGCCCGATGTGGATGCCTGCTACACCGCCTTCACCGCCCGCGGCGTGCGGCCCGTCAAGCCGATTGGCGACACCGACTACGGTGTGCGCGAGTTCCTGATCCACGACCCCGACGGCAACCGCCTGCGCTTCGGCACCCTGATTTAAGACGAGGAGTTCCCATGGACACCGCCACCCCTTCGCGCATCGACGCCTTGCGCATCAACGGCCAGCGCCTGTGGGATTCGCTGATGGAGTTGGCGCAGATCGGCGCCACAGCCAAGGGTGGCGTCTGCCGCCTGACGCTGACCGACCTGGACAAGCAGGGCCGCGACCTGGTGCTGCGCTGGGCGCGCGAGGCCGGCATGAGCGTGACCATCGACCAAATCGGCAACGCCTTCATGCGCCGCCCCGGCCGCAACAACAGCCTGCCGCCCATCATGACCGGCAGCCACATCGACACCCAGCCCACCGGCGGCAAGTTCGACGGCAACTACGGCGTGCTGGCCGGCATCGAGGTGGTGCGCACGCTCAATGACCATGGCATCGAGACCGAGGCCCCGATCGAGGTGGCCTTCTGGACCAACGAGGAAGGCTCGCGCTTCGTGCCCGTGATGATGGGCTCGGGCGTGTTCGCCAAGGCCTTCACGCTGGAGCACGCCTACGCCGCGACAGACACCGAGGGCAAGACGGTCAAGGGCGAGCTGGAGCGCATCGGCTACATCGGCGATCAGGTGCCGGGCGATCACCCGATTGGCGCCTACTTCGAGACCCATATCGAACAGGGCCCGGTGCTGGAGGACCATGGCAAGACCATCGGCGTGGTGACCGGCGTGCTCGGCATCCGCTGGTACGACTGCACGGTCACCGGCATGGAGGCCCACGCCGGCCCCACGCCCATGGCCCTGCGCAAGGACGCGCTGCAGGTGGCCACACGCCTGATGCAGGAAGTGGTGGCCTGCGCGCACCGCCACCCGCCGCATGGGCGCGGCACCGTCGGCATGGTGCAGGTGCACCCGAACAGCCGCAACGTCATCCCCGGCCGCGTGAAGTTCAGCATCGACCTGCGCAATGCCAGCGATGCGCTGTGCGAGGCCATGGACGCCGACATCCGCGGCGTGGCCGCGCGCCTGTCAGCGGAAACCGGCTTGTCGATCCAGATCGAGCAGGTCTCCAACTACCCCGCCCAACCCTTCCACCCGGACTGCATCGCCGCCGTGCAGCGCGCGGCCGACCAGCTCGGCTACAGCAACATGCCGGCGGTCTCCGGCGCCGGGCACGACGCCGTCTACATGGCCCGCCTGGCCCCGGCCGGGATGATCTTCATACCCTGCAAGGACGGCATCAGCCACAACGAAATCGAGGACGCGCAGCCCGAGCACATCACGGCGGGGTGCAATGTGTTGTTGCACGCGATGCTCGAACGGGCTGGGGTGGTTTGACTCGCGGCCTGCTGTGAGCTTGGTGCGAGAACCCGCAGGGGCCCTCAACCCCTGCCCCCCGACCCGCATCAACCGAAGCGGAACTGCCCCAGCAGACCTTGCGGATTCAAGAGCCCCGCCACCGCAGCCGACAGCGCCTTGACGCCCTCCGCGGTGTGCGCGTCGTAGGTGGACTGCAGCAGCGGCCCCAGCCCGTGCTCGGCGCTGAAGGAGCCCCCATGCGCCATCACCAGCGCATAGATGCCCGCCCGCAGCCGCGCGCCCTCTTCCGCCGACAAGGCTGCCGCCGACTTGGGCCAGACCAGATTGAAGTGCTGTCCGCCATCGCCGAGGTGGCCGAAGTCGCAGACCTTGGCCGGCGCGAAATGCTCGGCCAGCCAGGCCGTGGCCTGTTCACGGAAGGCCCAGACCGCGCGGCGCGGCAGGCTGATGTCGAAGCCGATCACCGCGCCCTGCTCGCGCAGGCCCTCGCTCACCGCATGGCGCAGGCCCCAGAGGCCTTCGTCGTTGTCGAGCGCGGCGTCCACCACCTCGCCCGATTCGAACGCGGCTTCGAGTGCCGTGTGCAGCAGCTCGCGCAGGTTCAGCTGCGCAGCGGGCAGCTCGGAAGACAGTTCGAGCAACAGGCTGTAGGGCGGCAACTCGGCCGCAAAGGGCGAAGCGCCACCCTGCACATGGATGGCCGCCTCCAGCGCGTTCGCGCTCAGGCCTTCGAAGGCCGAGACCAGCACGCCAAACTCGGCCATCCAACGCTGGTACAGCGGCCACACCGCTTCCAGCGAGGCCGGCGCCACCAGGGCCACGGCCGCTTGCTTGGGGATCGGCGCGAGCCTGAGCGTGGCTTCGGTGATCAGGCCCAGGCCGCCCGAGGCGCCGATGAAGAGCTGTTGCAGGGCCAGGGCCGAGTTGTCCTTGGCCAGGCCGTGGCCCAGGCGGACGAGTTGGCCATCGGCCAGCGCCACCTCCAGGCCCAGGGTGTTGGCCCGCACATCGCCGTAGCGCAGCATGCGCGTGCCACCGGTGTTGTGCGCCAGCATGCCGCCGATGCTGGGGTCAGCGGATAGGTCGATAGGGAACTGCAGGCCGTGCTCAGCCAGGCGCTGATTGACCTCGCTGAGCTTGAAACCGGCCGAGACGCGCAGCGTGCGGTCCAGCGGGTCCAGCTCGAAGACCTCGCGCAGGCGCTCGGTGCTCATCAGCACCTGACCCTGCGGCGTGGCCGCCTTGACCAGGCCGGTGTGGGCACCCTGCAGCACCAGGGGCACCTGGTGGCTGGAGGCGAGCGCCAGCAGCTCGGCCGCCTGCGCCACGGTGGCGGGCTTGAGCAGGGCCGTGGCCGCACCGGCACCGTAGCGCGCGCCGCTCAGGTAGCGCGGCTCCACGTCAGCGCTGGCCAGCGGGCCGGCCGCCGTCAGGAAGGCTTCAACGGACATCGTGTTCGTGTTGTTTGCGGCGCTTGTTGCGCGCCATGCGCAGGCGCAGGCCCAGCAGGAACACCAGGGCCAGCGCCAGCGGAGCCACCAGACCCCAGAGGTTAAGGCCGCCGCCAGTGGTCTTCGGGCCGAACACCAGGCCGACCAGGCTCACCGCCAGCCAGAACAGCAAGGCGGTGGCGGCCAGCGCGGCCAGCCCGAAGAGCCAGCGCATCAGCTCAGGATTTCCAGCGCCTCGTGCGTCGTCATCTTGAAGATGGCGGTCGCATTGCCGGCGTCGAAGGCGAGATCCAGGCGGCCGCACTGCAAGCGCTCGCGCTGGATGAACTCGTAGAAGCTGCCGGGCACGCTGCGCGTCACCCAGTCGCCGTCCTCGTCCAGGAACTCGCGCTCCACCTGCGCCGCCTTGAAGGCGGTCTGCATCACGCGGCCGCTCTTGCTGACCTCGATGGCGTCCTTGATCGAGCGGCCCAGCTTCTTCTGCTGCGCACTCAGGGACTCCAGGTCTTCGACGCGGTCGGTAGCGTGGTTGAAGGCATTGCCCTCGGTGCTGATCCAGGCCATCTCGGCGGATTCGGCCAGCAGGGTCTCGTAGTCGGCCAAGGCGAAGCCGCCGTGCTGGCGGCCGAAGCAGGCCACCACCTTCGGCATCAGAGCCAGGGCGTCGGGCCAGGGCAGCGAGCCGTCACGGCCCAGGCGCTCCAGGCGGCCCACGTCCTGCGGGCCCAGCGGGTCCACGGAATCGGCCAACACACGGGTGACCGCGGCCTGGAACTCGACGCTGAACTGCTCGGGGTGCAGCTCGGAGACGAAGAACTGCGCGATGGTCTCGGGGAAGTCGGTGTGGGCCCAGGCGCGGCCGGTCATCTTCAGGCGCGGCAGCGGGTAGGTGTCAGCCACGGCGAAGCCCAGCGGGCGCAGCACGCGGCTGATGGCGGCCTCGCCCGGCGGCAGCGCGCCGCTGGGCCAGGCCACGGTGCGCAGGGCGCCGTGGTCGAAGGTGATCTTCTGGCCGGCCGCCATCACGTCCTGCACATAGTCGTGGCCCTCGGGCACGCGCTCGTGCAGGTCGTAGAACAGCACCATGTTCAGGGCCTGCGCCATCTCGGCGCGGCTGACAGCCGCCGAGATGGGCCTGAGGATGCGCGGGTCGATCTCCAGCTGGGTGAAGAGCGCGTCGGCCGCCGAGGCGCCGAGCATGCCCTTGACCAGACGGTAGACGCCGGTCTCTGAGGGGCGCAGGTCAAACATCGAACTTCACCCCCTGGGCCAGCGGCAGGCTGTTGCTGTAGTTCACCGTGTTGGTGACACGGCGCATGTATTGGCGCCAGGCGTCCGAACCCGACTCGCGGCCGCCGCCGGTTTCCTTCTCGCCACCGAAGGCGCCACCGATTTCGGCGCCCGAGGTGCCGATGTTGACGTTGGCAATGCCGCAGTCGCTGCCGGCGGCGCTCATGAAGGCCTCGGCCTCGCGGATGTCGGTGGTGAAGATGGCGCTGGACAGACCCTGCGGCACGCCGTTCTGCAGGGCGATGGCCTCGTCCAGCTTCTCGTACTTCAGCACGTAGAGGATGGGCGCGAAGGTCTCGTGGCAGACCACCTCGGTCTGGGCCGGCATGGTCACCAGGGCCGGGGCGGCGTAGAAGGCTTCGGGGTGCTCAGCAGCCAGCGCGCGCTCACCGCCACGCACGGTGCCGCCCTGGGCCTTGGCCTGGGCCAGGGCAGCCTGCATGGCGTCAAAGGCTTGCTTGTCCACCAGCGGGCCCACCAGGGTGCCGTCGGCCAGCGGGTTGCCGATCTTCAGCTGCACGCGCACCTTTTCCAGGCGCTCCACCAGTTGGTCGTGCACGGCCTTGTGGGCGATGACGCGGCGGGTGGTGGTGCAGCGCTGGCCGGCGGTGCCCCAGGCACCGAAGGCGATGGCGCGCACGGCCAGGTCCAGGTCGGCCTTGTCGCTGACGATCAGGGCGTTGTTGCCGCCCAGCTCCAGCAGGCAGCGGCCGAAACGGGCAGCGACCTTGGGACCGACGATGCGGCCCATGCGGGTGGAGCCGGTGGCGCTGATCAGCGGCACGCGGGTGTCGGTCACCAGGGCCTCGCCTACGGCGGCGCCGCCGTTCAGCACCAGGCTCAGGCCTTCGGGCGCCACATGGCCATCGGCCTTGTAGGCGGCGACGGCCTTCTCGAACAGGGCTTGCGTGGCCAGGGCGGTGAGCGGGGTCTTCTCGCTGGGCTTCCAGACGCAGGTGTCACCGGCGACGAGCGCCAGGGCCGAGTTCCAGGCCCACACGGCGACGGGGAAGTTGAAGGCCGAGATGATGCCGACCACACCCAGCGGCAGCCACTGTTCCATCATGCGGTGGCCGGGACGCTCGCTGGCGATCGTCAGGCCGTGCAGCTGGCGGCTCAGACCGACAGCGAAGTCGCAGATGTCGATCATTTCCTGCACTTCGCCCAGGCCTTCGCTGGCGATCTTGCCGGCTTCCAAGGAAACCAGGGCGGCCAGATCGGTCTTGTGGGTGCGCAGCACCTCGCCGAACTTGCGCACCAGCTCGCCACGCTTCGGGGCGGGGATGACGCGCCACTCCAGGAAGGCGGCGTGGGCCTTGCCGATGGCGGCTTGCATCTCGGCAGCCGTGCTTTCGACGACCTTGCCGGTGACGGCGCCGTCCACCGGCGAGCGGGCGGTCAGCGTGCCTTCGGTGTACAGGCTCTTGGCCACGCCCATGCGGGCCAGCAGGTCATGGGCTTGGGTGGAAATGGTGGTCATGCGGTTCTCCTGGAAGCGGAAACGCCGCCGCGCTGAATCAAACAGTGCGGCGGCGCATAGGGGTTCTAGCGCGTAGTCGGCAGCTTAAGCAATCGACTGGACTTGGCGCAGCTGCTCGTAGGCCTTGCCGAAGCGGTTGGCCAGGAAGTCAGGCAGCGCCACGTCTTCCTGACGCACGAAGCCCTTCTGCGGCAGCTTGCCTTCGCGGAACAGGTCCACGGCGGTGCAGATGCCGGCGGCGGTGGTGATCTGGATGGCCGACAGCGGGGCCTTCACGTCACGGTCGGCAAAGATCTTGCGGGCGAAGACTTCCTGCAGCAGCACGCCGTTCTTCATGCCGGAGACGGTGACGAACACCAGCACCACGTCCTGCATGGTGGCGGGCATGCTCTTGCGCATGATGTCCTTGAGCTTCTCCTGGTCGCCGGCCAGGGCCAGGTCTTCCAGCAGGAACTTCATCAGGTCGCGGTGGCCGGGGTAGCGCACGGTCTTGTAGTCCAGGTTCTGGACCTTGCCCTTCCAGGTCTCGCACAGGGTGCCCAGGCCGCCCGAGGTGTTGAAGGCCTCGTACTCGACGCCGTCCAGGCTGAAGTGCTCCAGGCCTTCCAGCGGCAGGGCCTGGATGAACTCACCACCGTGGATGGCTTCGCAGGGGTGGCAGTACTCGTTGATCAGGCCGTCCACCGACCAGGTCAGGTTGTACTTGAGCTTGTTCGTGGGGAAGGCGGGCAGCGCGCCGACGCGCATCTGCACATCACGCACTTCGTCGAACTGCTTGGCCAGGTGGTGGGCCACGATGCCGATGAAGCCCGGGGCCAGGCCACACTGGGGCATGAAGGCGGTCTTGGCGCTCTTGGCCATTTCCATGATGGCCTTGGTGGCCGCCACGTCTTCGGTCAGGTCGAAGTAGTGGCAGCCGCACTCCAGCGCGGCTTCGGCGGCGGTGATGGCCAGGTGGTAGGGCAGCGCGTTGACGACGGCGTCATTGCCGCGCACGCCGGCCATCAGGGCGGCCTTGTTCTCGCTGTCGACTTCCTTGGTGGCGATGCCCTCGGCGGCCAGCACCGCCAGGTACTTGGCGCTCTTGTCCAGCACGGTGACCTGGTAGTCGCCGGTGGCGTGCAGCAGGCGGGCAATGGTCTGGCCGATGTGGCCGGCGCCGAGCAGTGCGATCTTCATCATGGGGAGTCTCCGAGGGGTTGTCGTGGGCCGCGGCAGCACCGCAGCGATGGGCGTGACTGTAGAAATGGAGCACGACGAAAGAAAGCGTGAGTTCGTCAGAAAATCTGCTGCTCACGACGTTTCGTCAGCAAAATCCGCCGAAACGAATCAAATAGGGAAAACCATGAGTTCCATCGCAGGCACCGCCCTGGATGCACTGGACCGCCGCCTGATCGCCCTGCTGCAGGCCAACGCACGCGCGCCCACGGCCGATCTGGCACGCCAGCTCGGCGTGGCCCGCACCACCGTGGTGGCGCGCCTGGCCCGGCTGGAGAGCAGCGGCGTCATCGTGGGCTACACCGCGCGCCTGGCCGCCACCGAGGGCGGCCAGGGCGTGCAGGCCTTCGTGAACCTGAGCGTCAGCCCCAAGGTGGCGCGCGCGGTCATTGAGCGCCTCTCACTGATGCCGGAGCTGCGCCAGCTCGCCGCCGTCAGCGGCGAGTTCGACTACCTCGCCGTGCTGCGCGCGCCCTCAACCCAGCGGCTGGATGCCCTGCTCGACGAGATCGGCGAGATCGACGGCGTGCTGCGCACCACGACCTCGGTGCTGTTGGCGATGAAGGTGGACCGGGTGGCGTGAGCGCCGAGCTGCCCTCAAGCGCGCCAAGGGGGCGCCTCGATCCGGCCCGTCTCCCCAGGGATGGCCGGAAATTCCCCGGCTGCCCAGCGCGCCGCCGCCCGGCCCAGGGTTTCGCGCTCAAAAGCCACGAAGTTCCACCACATGCGCGGTGTTTGCGGCAGCGCCGCTCCGCCCAGGATCACGGCCCGCGCGCCGGTCGGCCCGGCCTGCAGGCGCAGGGGCTGCGGCGGCAGCAGCGCCAGCTGCTCGGGCGGCAGCGGCTGGCCGTCCAGCTGCAGGCCACCCCAAGGCAGGTAGAGCGCCGATTGATCCGCCGGCGGCGGCAGCTCCAGCACCGCGTCGGGCTCCAGCTCCAGATCCACGTAAAGCGTGGGCCAGACCGTGGGCAACGGGCTGCTGGCGCCCATCGCGCTGCCCACCAGCACACGCAGGCGGCCCCCAGGCAGCGGCAGCTCAGGCAAGGCCGCGGCGGGCAGGTGCCAGAAGGCCGGCTCCAGTTCGGTCTGCCCGGGCGGCAGGGCGGCCCAGAGCTGCAGCCCGTGCAGCCGGCGCGGCTGGCCGCGCAGATCGAACGGCGTGCGCTCGCTGTGCACGATGCCGTGGCCGGCCTGCATCCAGTTCAAGTCTCCCGGCGCGATGTCCTGCACCGTGCCCAGGCTGTCGCGGTGCGTCAGCCGACCTTCGAACAGGTAGCTGACGGTGGCCAGCCCGATATGCGGGTGGGGGCCGACATCGCTGTCGACCTCGGCCGCCAGCTCGACCGGACCGAAATGGTCGAGAAAGACAAAGGGCCCGACCGCGCGGGCCTGCGCGGCCGGCAGCAGCCGGCGCACCTGCAGGCCGCCGGCCAGATCGGTGCGATGACCGGGGATGAGTTGCACGGTTTTCCCTCCTGTGGCCGAACGCGCGCTGCCCCTACATTGCGCCACCGCTTGGTGAAGGAGACGCAATGGAACGGGCCTGGATCCTCTTTGTAGCCGGCTTGCTGCTGTTTCTGGGCAGCCATTCGCTGCGCCTGTGCGCGCCGGCCTGGCGCGAACGCCAGCTCCAGCGCTTGGGCGACAAGACCTGGAAGGGCCTGTACAGCCTGGTGTCGATCGCCGGCTTCGGCCTGCTGGTCTGGGGCTATGGGCAGCTGCACACGCAGCTGGCGCCACTGTTCCTGCTGCCGGAGGGCGCCGCGCGCGGCCTGCGCCACTTGGTGGCCCTGCTGGTACTGCCGGCCTTCTGGCTGATGGTGGCCGCCTACGTGCCGCGCAACCACCTCAAGGCGGCGCTGAAGCACCCGATGACGCTGAGCGTCAAGCTCTGGGCGCTGGCGCATCTGCTGGTCAATCACACGGCGGCGGACCTGCTGCTGTTCGGCGGCTTGCTGGTCTGGTCGGTGCTGCTGTTCCGCAACGCCCGCCGCCGCCCGGCCCCTGCCGTCGCTCCGGGAAGTTGGCCGGGCACGCTGGCGGTGCTGGTGCTGGGCACCGGGGCCTATGCGGTGTTCGCCATGGTGCTGCACGTGCGCTGGATCGGGGTGGCCCCGTTCTTGCAAGGCTGACCCAAGCCCAAGTCATAGGAACCCCACCATGCATGCCAGCACGGCTGAAGCACTGCCCCAGCCCGCGATCCGTCTGCAGAGTGACGCATTGCGTCTGCTCTTGCTGACGCTCTTCGTCCTCTCCGGCTTCTCGGCGCTGATCTACCAATCCATCTGGACCCACTACCTGGGCCTGATGCTGGGCCACGCCGCCTATGCACAGACCCTGGTGCTGATCATGTTCATGGGCGGCATGGCCCTGGGCAGCTGGTGGGTCAGCCGGCACACCTTGCAGATCCGCCGCCTGGTGGGCTGCTACGCGGCGGTGGAGGCCGCGATCGGCCTGCTGGGGCTGATCTTTCACCCACTCTTCAACGCCGTGGCGAACTGGAACCTGGAGCAGGCTCTGCCAGCAATCGGCAGCCCGGGGCTGGCGGCCACTTGGCAATGGGCCAGCGCCGCTGCGCTGATTGCCCCGCAAACCGTGCTGCTGGGCGCGACCTTCCCGCTGATCGCCGCCGGCGTGCTGCGCGCCTTCCCGGGTGCCGGCACCAGCGCCCAATTGGGCGGCCTGTACTTCACGAACGGCATCGGCGCCGCGCTCGGAGCATTGGCAGCCACCTTCCTGCTGCTGCCGGCGGTGGGCATGCAGGGCGCCTTGCAGGTGGCAGGGGTGATGAACCTGCTGCTGGCTGCCGCCACGGCCTGGACGAGTGGCGCACTGCGCGAGGGCTCACAGCCCTTGCCGGGCGCCGCCGACGCGAACGAACCCTCCATCGCCCCCAGTGCCGAGTTGCCGCGCCTGCGTCGCGCGCTGCTTTGGGCCACTTTCGGCTCCAGTGCGGCTTCCTTCGGCTATGAAATCGGCTGGGTGCGGCTGCTGAACCAGGCCCTGGGCACCACGCTGCACGGCTTCGAGCTGATGCTCGCTTCCTTCATCGCCGGCCTGGCGCTCGGCGGGCTCTGGGTGCAGCGGCGCGGTCCGCGCATCGGTGATCCGGTGCGCTATGCGGGCTACGTCCAGGTGGCGATGGGCGTGGCCGCGCTGCTCTCGGTGCCCGTGCTGGCAGGCAGCTACGCCTGGGCCGGCTGGCTGGTCGGCAGCCTCACACCCAGCGATGGGGGCTACACGCTTTACAGCCTGGCCACGGCGTTCACGGCCATGGTGGTGATGTTGCCGGCGGCCTTCTTCGCCGGCATGACCTTGCCCCTCTTCACGGCCGCGCTGTTGCGCGAGGGTGGCAGTGAGCGCGCCGTGGGCCAGGTCTACGCCGCCAATACCCTGGGTGCCATTGCCGGGGTGGTACTGGCGGTGCACCTGCTGGTGCCCCAGATCGGGGTGGTGCTCAGCCTGCTGGTGGCGGCCACGGTGGACGTGCTGATCGGCCTGGTGCTGCTGCGCCGCTTCGGCCCGCCGGAGTGGACCTTCGGCAGCGGCTTGGCGGCTCTCGGTTCGCTGGGTGTCCTCACACTGGTTCTGGTCGCCGGATTGCCCAACCCCTTGCATCAGGCGGCAGGTGTGTTCCGCAGCGGTCTGAACCCTGCCAGGCTGGGCGAGCTGGTCTATTTCAAGGACGGATCAACGGCAACCATATCGGTGCGCGCTCAGGGCGATGGGCTCAATATCGCCACCAATGGCAAGCCAGATGCGGGCATGAACCCGCTCCACAAGGCGCCCAGTCCAGATGAGATCACGATGCTGATGCTGGGCAGCCTGCCCCTGGCTGCTCACCCTGCACCGCGCAAGATCGCCCTGATTGGCTGGGGCTCGGGCCTAAGCACCCATACGGTGCTTGGCTCGCGCCGACCCGAGCGGGTCGACACCATCGAAATCGAGCCCGCCATGATCGAGGGAGCGCGCAGCTTTCATCCGCGCAATGTGCGTGCTTACAAGGACCCGCGCTCACACATCCGCATCGAGGATGCGCGCAAGTTCCTGGCAGTCCAGGGCGAGGCTTACGACGTGATCGTGTCGGAGCCCTCGAACCCCTGGGTCAGCGGCGTCTCCAGCCTGTTCACCCAGGAGTTCTATCGCTTGGTCCGGCGGCAGCTCAGCACCGATGGCGTGCTGGTGCAGTGGATTCACACCTATGAGATGTCGGATGCCCTGCTGGCACAGATGCTCGCCGCCCTGATCCAGCAGTTTCCGAATAGCGAGGTGTATCAAGCGAACGCAGGTGACTTGGTGGTACTGGCTCACAAAGGCCGTCGGCATGGCTTGAATGCGCACCCCTGGGAAGAACCGGAGCTGGCCTCCGAGTTGCAACGCGTCGGACTGGGTTCCAGGAACGACCTAGAGGCTCGCCGCCTGGGCGGCCCGGCGCTGCTGCGCACTTTCGTCCGGCAGTTCAACGCGCCCATCCATAGCGACTTCTGGCCCACCGTGGCGCTACAGGCTCCCGCCGAGCGCTTCAAGCGTCAGACTGCCTTGACCATGGGTCGCGCTGCGCTTGCAGGCGCACCCCTATTGCGGGTGCTCGATTGCCGGGAACCGCTCGCAGAAGCGGAGCCCGTACTCCAAGTCAGCGGCGCGGACAGTGTGGGCATCGCGTACCGTCAGGCCAGACTGGCGCGGCGGGCTTTGCTGTCACGTGAACGCGATGCGCAGCTCCCGGAGCTCAACCCCAGCCTGGCCACCGACATCGATGCCCTGCTGGCGCAACGCAGTGGCCTGGTGCGCTTCGATGCCCGACAGGCGCAGGCGCAGCTGAACACCTTGGCTCTCGCCACGTTCGGGCAGTTGGATCGGCCCGGCCTGCAGGAGCTGTGGAATGAAGCGTTCTGGGGGCGAGGAACCGAGTGGCAACCTGACCAAGCCACGCAGACCCTGCTCCGCCTCTTCGGCACTGTGAGCCGTTCGGACTGGGCAGCTGCGCATGCCGCCGCGCAGTCACTGGTCAGCGGACCCAACAGTGGCCTGCAGGCGTCCGCCAGAGATCTCGTGCTCACACTCGGTTTGCTGAGCCTCGCGGCCCAGGGCGACTTGAGCGGGGCCTCGGCCTGGCACGATCGACATCGCCAGCACTACATCCATCCCGAATGGCGCGGGCTGGCCGACTTCACCTTGACCTGGGCCCGCCACGAGCCCCGATGCCAGCCGGCGAAGTGATCAAGCCGCCGCCAGGCTCCCATCCAGCAGTCTGGCCAGCCCGTGCAGGGCGTCGAGCATCGGTGTGGCCACTCCCACGCGCTCCGCGATCTCGCGGGGTGCCGCCAGCAGGGCATCGATCTCCAGGCGCCGGCCGGCCTCGCGGTCCTGCAGCATCGAGGTCTTGAAGGCGCCCAGGCGCCGCGTGATGGCGTGGCGCTCCTCGGGCGTGTGCGGCACCGGGCAGCCGATGGCCGCGCCCACGGCCGCCAGTTCGTGCATCGCCGCGTCCGTCAGCGCCAGCACCTGCGGGTCGTCGAGGATGCGGTCGGTGGTGGCGCCGGTCAGGGCCGAGATCGGATTGGTGGTGGCGTTGCCCCACAGCTTGTACCAAAGGTCCTGGCGGATGTTGGCGCTGGCCTTGGCTTCGAAGCCTGCCTGCAGCAGCAGACTGACCAGCCCGGCCTCGGCCGCGCTGCCGGCTGCATGCGGGTCGCCCACCAACAGGCCCTGGCCCATGACATGGCGCACCAGGGCCGGTTCGGGGTTCTGGCAACTGGCGTGCACCACGCCGCCCAGCACCTCGGCAGCACCCAGCTGGGCCAGCAGACGCCCCTCGGGGTCCAGGCTACGCAGCGGCTTGTTCTGCAGCGCCGGCAAGCCGTCGGCGAACCACCAGGGCACGCCATTCATGGCGGTCCAAACCTTGCCCTCAGGAGCCCGCAAGGCCGCCGCCAGCGGCACCGCCTGCGCCGCCGCCTGGCCCTTGACGGCCAGGATGACGACATCGTGCAGACCCAGTTCCTCGGGCCGATCGCTGGCCGGCAGCTTCAGGTTGCGCTCCACGCCCGCTTCCTGGATGCGCAGGCCGCGCTGCTGCAGCGCACGCAAGGTGGCCCCACGCGCCAGCACCGAAACGGCCACCCCCGCATCGGCCAGCCGCCCTGCCAGCCAGCCACCAATCGCCCCACAACCCACCACGGCCACACGCATCGCTCAACTCCTTCGGACAATGCGCGCCAGTTTCCGCGATCCCCTTGATGGAGCCTTCATGAAATACCTACACAGCATGGTGCGCGTGCGCGACCTGGATGCGTCGCTGAAGTTCTATGTCGATGCCCTGGGCCTGCACGAGGTGCGGCGCAGCGAGCATGCGGCCGGCCGCTTCACCCTCGTCTACCTGGCCGCCCCCGGAGACGAGCAGGCCCAGGTGGAGCTGACCTACAACTGGCCGGATGAGAACGGCCAGGTCGAGGACTACGGCGGCGCACGCAACTTCGGCCACATCGCCTACGGGGTGGACGACATCTATGCCCTGTGCGCGCGCCTGCAGCAGCATGGCGTCACGATCCTGCGGCCGCCGCGCGACGGCCGCATGGCCTTCGTGCGCTCGCCCGATCAGATCTCGATCGAGCTGCTGCAGAACGGCGCCGCGTTGCCGCCGGCCGAACCCTGGGTGTCGATGCCGAACACGGGCAGCTGGTGATCAGTGCCGCTGCGGGCGCTGCAGCGCCTGCTGGTCCGCCTGATCCATCTCCGCCGCCGTCTGCACCGCCTCGCGCCACAGCCGCGCCGGGATGAAGGTTCGCAGCTGGTGCAGAGCGCGTTCGACCAGGCGTGGGTCCATCTCGTGGTGCACGCCGGGCAGCACATCGGCCGTCACGTCGGCTCCCAACTCCACCCAGGCCTGCGCGGCGTCCACCACATGGCGGTAGCTGATCTCTTCGTCCAGCACGCCATGCAGCAGGTGCAGGCACACGCCCTCGGGGGCCTGGCTGGGGCGGCGCAGCGGGGCGGCGCCGAAGCTGAGCACCCGGCCGGCCAGCTCGGGTTCGCTCTGCACGGCCTCCAGCGCCATCAGCCCGCCTTGTGAAAAGCCGGCCAGCGCCACGCGCGGCCAGGCCAGGTTGAAGTGCTGCGCCCAGGCGCGCACGCAGGCCACGAAGGCAGGCAACGCGCTGGCCACGCCGGCCACCATGCCGAAGTGCTGTTCGTCGAACCACTGGTAGCCGTGCAGCACCTCGCTGCCCAGGCGCTGCGGCGCGTTCAGGCTGAGCACGGCGGCCTGCGGATAGGCCGTGTGCAGGGTCTGCGCCAGGGCCTGCATCTGGCTGCGATCGGCGCCGGCGCCGTGGAACAGCAGGAACAGCAGCTCCACCGCTCCGCTGGCGGGCAGCAGGGGTTCGGCGCTGGGGTCAGAAATGGGTGTCGTCACGGGTCGGCTTTCAAGGCGCAGGCATGCGTTCGGGGTCGAACCACAGGGCCTGGTGCTGCAGCGGGGTCTCGGGGGGCAGCAAGGGGTTTTGCAGGCGGATCAGGCGGCGCTCATGCAGCCGGGCGGCGCGCACGGCGGTGCCATGGTGGCGCCAGAAGTGGCGCTCGAAGCTGCCGTCCTTCGCCATGGCGACCAGGCCTTTCTCCACCCGCGCTGCCAGCTTGCCGTCCGCGCGGTTGAAGAAGAAGTAGTAGGGCATCGGGTAGTGCAGCGCAAAGCTGTCCTCGATGGCGAGCTCGGGCACGTCGGCCACACGGGCCTCCAGTTCGGTGAAGACCTCGTTCACGCCGCGCGGGAACAGGTCGATGCGCCGGTTGCTCAGCATGGTGAACAGGCCCTCGTAGTGGCCGCCGCTGACGTTCAGGCCCTGGGAGCGCAAGATGTC
Organism: Inhella proteolytica; assembly: GCF_016093275.1. Classification (GTDB taxonomy): domain Bacteria; phylum Pseudomonadota; class Gammaproteobacteria; order Burkholderiales; family Burkholderiaceae_C; genus Inhella; species Inhella proteolytica. The sequence continues at coordinate 53,946 of NZ_JAEDAK010000012.1, read as the reverse complement.
CGTGTCCACCCAGGTGCTGCCCTGTCCGATGACGAAGCGCTGCAGATCCGCCAGGCTGCGCACCTTGCTGAACTCCGGCTGGCGGTCGCGCCGGATCAGCGCCAGCCGGAAGCCCAGCAGGCCACGCCGCGTGGGGAAGCGCACGGGCAGCAGGCGTTGCTCCTTCTCCAGCGTGGTGGCAGACCATTGCACCCGCAGGTTGTGCCCGCGCTCCAGTTCCAGCAGCTGGCGCGGCTGCGTCATGAACTGCAGGCTGGGTTGCAGCTCAAACGGGCCGTGCGTGGGCACGGTGCGCTCCAGGGCGGCGCGCAGCAGCGCCACCATGTCGGCAAAGCGCAGGTCGCGGGGTGACTCCATGGCCGGGTACAACACCCGCTCCACCGCCTGAGCGCGCACCTGCACCCACGGCCCGCAGGCGGCGGCCGCCCCCAGCCAGGTGCGACGGCTCAGGTGCCCGAGCGTCATCGCTCAGCCACGCGCCTGGGCCAGCTCGGCCTGCGTGCGCTGCGCCACGGCCCGCGCCGCCGCGCCAAGGCCCTCGACCGTCTTGCCCGCATAGAGGATGGCGCGCGAGCTGTTGACGAGGATCGGCGCATCGGCGCGCCAGCCTGCGCGCACCGTGGCCTCGGCGTCACCGCCCTGCGCGCCCACGCCGGGAATCAGCAGCGGCACGGTGGGGGCCAGCGCCCGTACTCGGGCGATCTCGGCCGGGTAGGTGGCACCCACCACCAGGCCGATCTGGCCTGGGATGCGCGCCCACTCATGCTGCGCGCGCCGCGCCAGCTCCTCGAACAGGCGCGGCTGCCCCTCCACATCGGCGAGCGGCCGCATCTGCCAGTCGTCCCCACCGGGGTTGCTGGTGCGGCAGAGCACGAACACGCCGCGGTCGGCGTAGTCCAGATAGGGCTCGATGGTGTCGTAGCCCATATAGGGCGAGAGCGTCACGGCATCCGCCCCGTAGCGCACGAAGGCCTCGCGGGCGTACATCTCGGCGGTGGCGCCGATGTCGCCGCGCTTGGCATCCAGCACGATCGGCAGCTGCGGCGCCACCTGGCGGATGTAGGCGATCACACGCTCCAGCTGGTCTTCGGCGCCCTGGGCGGCGAAGTAGGCGATCTGCGGCTTGAAGGCGGCCGCCAGGTCGTGCGTGGCGTCGACGATGGCGCGGCAGAAGTCTTCGATGCGGCTGGCATCGCCCTGCCACGCGCCCGGGAACTTGGCGGGGTCCGGATCCAGGCCCACGCAGAGCAGGGAGTGGCGGGTGGCGGCTTGCAGGCGCTCGAAGAAGCTCATGAGGAATGGCGGCGGGGTGGAGGTTCGGTATTGTCCGGCCCCATGCAGATCCTCGACACCGAACGCCTGCGCCTGCGCTGGTTCCGCCCCGAAGACGCGGGCTTTTTGCTCGGCTTGATCAACGAACCCGCCTGGATTGCCGGCATCCGCGACAGCGGCGTGCGCACCGAGGAAGCGGCGCGGGATTGGATGCAGGGCCGCTTGCTCGACCCCTACTGGCGTCTCGGCCACGGCTTCTGGATGGTGGAGCGCAAGGCCGACGGCGAGCCCCTGGGGATGTGCGGCATCTTCAAGCGCGACACCCTGCCCCTGCCCGACCTCGGCTATGGCCTGAGGGCGATCCATGCCGGCCAGGGGTATGCCCGCGAGGCGGCGCGCGCCTGCCTGGACTATGCGCGGCGCGTGCTGGGGCGCGACGAACTGCTGGCCATCACCTCCCCTACCAATGAGGCCAGCAACCGCTTGTTGCGCGATCTGGGCTTTGCCGAGGAAGGCGTGACCGAGGGCGGCCCCGATGGCCCGACGCTGAACTGGCGCTGGTGCGCCACGCCGCGGGCGGCGACCGATGCGCAGGCGCAGATCGACGCCCTGGTGCGGCGCTTCTTTGCCGCCTTCGACAACCGCCAGGGCGCCATCGCCCCGGTGGCCGCCCTGCCGGCGCTCTTTCTACCGGAGGCCCTCGTCACGGCGCCCGGCCAGGCCCCCTGCTCGGTGCGCGAATTCGTCGAGCCGCGCGCACTGCTGGTGCAGGGCGGCCGCTTGCGTGAGTTCCACGAATGGGAGCTGGCGCACCAGACCGTGGTCGACGGCTCAAACGCCCGCCGCGAGCTGCGCTATGCCAAGCAGGGCCTACTGGATGGCCAGCCCTATGGCGGCCAGGGGAGCAAGCAGCTGGACCTGGCGCAGGACGGCGAGGGGCGCTGGCGCATCGCCAGCCTGAGCTGGAAGGACGACTGATCAGCCCCCAGCCTTCTTGGGCTTGTAGCCCTGCTGAGTCAGCCAGGCGAGCACACGCTCCACGTGGTCGCCGTGCACCTCCACCACGCCGCCCTTGCAGGTGCCGCCCGTGCCACAGGCGGCCTTGAGCTGCTTGGCCAGCTGCTGCAGCGCGGCCTCGGCCAGCGGCAGGCCGCGCACCGTGGTCACGGTCTTGCCGCCGCGGCCGCCGGTTTCGCGGCGCACGCGCACCTGGCCGTCGCCCAGCGGCGCGCCACCCTTCTTGCAGGCGCAGACGGCCACGGGCTTGCCGCAGCCCGGGCACAGGCGCCCGAGCTCGGTGCTGTAGACGGGGCGGGAGGCGCTCAAATGCGGGCGGCCAGCGCGGCGGCCTTGCCGGTGTAGCCGCCCGGCGTCAGCGCCAGCAGGCGCTGCTTCTCGGCGTCCGGCAGGGCCAGGCTGTGGATGAAGTCCTGCATCAGCTGCTGGGTGATGACCTTGCCACGCGTGAAGGCCTTCAGCTGCTCATAGGGCTCGGGCAGGCCGAAGCGGCGCATCACGGTCTGCACCGGCTCGGCCAGCACTTCCCAGGCGGCATCCAGGTCGGCGGCCAGATTGGCCGGGTGGGCTTCCAGCTTGCCGAGGCCCTTGGCCAGACTGTCGTAGCCCAGCAGGGTGTAGCCCAGGGCCACGCCCATATTGCGCAGCACGGTGGAGTCGGTCAGGTCACGCTGCCAGCGGCTGATGGGCAGCTTCTGGCTCAGGTGCGTGAGCAGCGCGTTGGCCAGACCGAAATTGCCCTCGGCGTTCTCGAAGTCGATCGGGTTGACCTTATGCGGCATGGTCGAGCTGCCGACCTCGCCTTCCTTGGTCTTCTGCTTGAAGTAACCCACCGAGATGTAGCCCCAGATGTCGCGGCTCAGGTCGATCAGGATGGTGTTGACGCGCGCAAAGGCGTCGAACAGCTCGGCCATGTAGTCGTGCGGCTCGATCTGGATCGTGTACGGGTTGAAGGCCAGGCCCAGCTCCTGCTCGATCACGCGGCGGCTGAAGGCTTCCCAATCGACGTCCGGGTAGGCGCTCAGGTGCGCGTTGTAGTTACCCACCGCGCCGTTCATCTTGGCCAGCAGCTGCACCCCATCGATCACCGTGCGGCCGCGCTGCAGGCGCGCCACCACATTGGCGATCTCCTTGCCCACCGTGGTCGGGCTGGCGGTCTGGCCATGGGTGCGGCTCAGCATCGGCAGCTCGGCCAGCTCATGCGCCATGGCCTGCAGCTTGGCCACGATGCCGTCCAGCGCCGGCAGCATCACCTGCTGGCGCGCGGCCTTGAGCATCAGGCCGTGGCTGGTGTTGTTGATGTCCTCGCTGGTGCAGGCGAAGTGCACGAACTCGCCCTTGGCCGTGAGTTCGGGCAGGCCCGAGGCGGCGAACTGCTGCTTGATCCAGTACTCGACCGCCTTCACATCGTGGTTGGTGGTCTTCTCGATGTCCTTGATGGCCTGGGCATCGGCCGCACTGAACTGCGCCACGCGCTGGTTCAGCCAGGCCCGTGCGGCGGCGGAAAGGGGCGGGAACTCCGGCAGGCCGGCGTCGCTCAGCGCCGTGAACCAGGCCAGTTCCACCTGCACGCGGCGGTGGATCAGCCCGAACTCGGACAGCAGGCCACGCAGACCGGTCATGCGGCCGGCATAGCGGCCGTCCAGGGGGCTCAGGGCAGTCAGGGCGGAGAGTTCCATGGCGCGCACGGCCGCTGAAGGCCGCTGGTGAGGGCAAAGCCCGCGATTTTAGGGAGAACCCTGGCGCCGGCCGCCGGGACGATAAGCCGCGGCCGAGCATTCTGAACACCAGCACAGCTTCGCCAAGACCCTTTGATGACAGCGCGTTGCGGCCCCCAAACAGGTGGGCGCTCTAGGGGCGGGGCCCCAAAACCCCCTGCATAGAATCGCCGCGACCGGCCCTGCGCCGACCTCGCTGTCCTCTATGTCCTCCATGAAACTGATCGGCTCCACCACCAGTCCCTTCGCCCGCAAGGTGCGTGTCGTGTTGGCCGAGAAGAAGTTGGATTACCAGTTCGTGCTGGAGGACGTCTGGGCCAGCGACGAGATCCAGAAGATCAACCCGCTGGGCAAGGTGCCGGCGCTGGTGATGGAAGGCGGGCAGGACTCGATCACCGGCTCGATGTTCGACTCGCGCGTCATCGTCGAGTACCTGGACAACCTCTCGCCGGTGGGCAAGCTGATCCCCGACAAGGGCCGCGAGCGCGCCGAGGTGCGCACCTGGGAGGCGCTGGCCGATGGCGTGCTGGATGCCGGCATCCTGGTGCGCCTGGAAAAGACCTGGAGTGGCCGCAGCGAGCCGCAGCGCAGCGCGGCCTGGATCGAGCGCCAGATGGGCAAGGTGCACGCCGGCCTGGCGGCGATGGACCAGGCCCTGGCGGACAAGAGCTGGTGCGCCAGCAACCACTTCACGCTGGCCGACATTGCCGTGGGCTGCTGCCTGGGTTGGCTGAGCTTCCGATTCCCCGAGTTGGCCTGGCAGCAGCAGCACGCCAACCTGGCGCGGCATCTGGACAAGCTGTCGCAACGCCAGAGCTTCCAGGACACCGCCCCGGCGCTCTGAGCGCCGTCTCAGGCGGCGTCGAGCAACTCGCGCGCGGCCCAATCGGCCGTGCAGCGCTGCGCCAGGCGCAGCACCTGGGCGGTGCGGCGCTCCACCTCGGCCACTTCCAGCCACCAGGCGCGAGCGATCTCCACCGCCAGCCAGCCATGCGCCAGCAGGCTCAGCAGGGCCTGCTGGGCCTGGCTGATGACGCCGGAGCCGGTGGCCGGCTTCGGATCCAGGGCCAGCGAGCGCAGACAGGCCACCGAGGGCGTCAGGCGCGGTGCGCCCAGGCGCTCCAGCAGCTGGCGCGCCAGCGCGGGGCTCAGGCGCATGCGGCCTTCCATCAGGTCTTCCAGCGCATTCAGCAGGCCGCCACCCTTGGGGCCTTCGACGTGGTAGCCGCGTGCACCCGCCAGCAGGGCGTCGATGAGCAGGGGCTCGTCTGCGCCGGGCACCAGCACCAGGGTGCGGATGCGGCGGCCGCGCAGCTGCTGGATCAGGCGCGGCACCGCGCCGTCGAGCACGCGCAGGTCGGTCACCAGCACATCGGGCTGCAGCAGGGGGATGCGCTCGCGCGCCTCGCGCCAGCGTTGCGCATGGCCCGCCAGCTCCCACTCCATGCCTTCCAGCAGCTCGCCCTTGCTGATCTGCATGGGCGAGTCGGAGTGACGCAGGAGGAAGACGGATCGCATGGTGGGCGGGTGGGTGCGCGATTGTGTGCGGCGGGGCCGCGCCGCCCTACCCCACAAGCCGGGGGCCCACCCGGCCTGGGGGATGCCCGCCCGCGTCAGCTGGCTGTCAGGAATGCGCCCGGCCGTGCAGCTGGGCCGGCAGGGCGCCCTGGGGCGCGAAGCTGTCCGGGGTCGCCAGGTGCCAGTAGGCCTGGTAGACGGCATGCGGCAGATCGCCATGCAGCAGGCAGCCGGGCGCCAGGAAGGGCAGCAGATTGGCCAGCAGACGCACGTCCTGCCCATTGACGCGCCGCACGATGTGGGCTGCCGTGATCTCGCTGGGGTGCTTCAGGCCGGCCGCCTGCACCAGCTCCTTCAGCGCGAACAGGGTGTTGTGGTGAAAGCGGTAGACGCGCTCGGCCTTGTCGCCCACCACCAGGGCGCGCTGGCGCAGCGGGTCCTGGGTGGTGACACCGGTGGGGCAGTGGCCGGTGTGGCAGTGCTGGGCCTGGATGCAACCGAGCGCGAACATGAAGCCGCGCGCGGCATTGCACCAGTCCGCGCCCAGGGCCATCAGGCGCGCGATGTCGAAGGCCGACACCACCTTGCCGGCGCAGCCGATGGCGATGCGGTCGCGCAGATTCAGGCCCATCAGGGTGTTGTGCACCAGCAGCAGGCCCTCTTGCAGCGGCGTGCCCACATGGTTGGTGAACTCGAGCGGCGCCGCGCCGGTGCCGCCCTCGCCGCCGTCCACGACGATGAAGTCCGGCGTGATGCCGGTGCTCAGCATCGCCTTGCACAGCGCAAACCACTCCCAGGGGTGGCCGATGCAGAGCTTGAAGCCGACCGGCTTGTCGCCGGAGAGGTCGCGCAGGCGCTGGATGAAGTGCATCAGCTCGCTGGGCGTGCCGAAGGCCGAGTGCGCGGCCGGCGAGTTGCAGTCCACCCCCACCGGCACGCCGCGCGCGGCGGCGATCTCGGGCGTCACCTTCGCCCCCGGCAGCACCCCTCCATGGCCGGGCTTGGCGCCCTGGCTCAGCTTGATCTCGATCATCTTGACCTGCGGCTCGCGCGCATTGGCACTGAACTTCTCGGCGTTGAACGTGCCGTCATCGTTGCGGCATCCGAAGTAGCCCGAGCCGATCTCCCAGATCAGGTCACCGCCATGCACGCGGTGGTGCACGCTGATCGAGCCTTCGCCGGTGTCATGCGCAAAGCCCCCCTTCTTGGCGCCCGCGTTGAGCGCCTTGATGGCATTGGCCGAGAGCGAGCCGAAGCTCATGGCCGAGATGTTGAACACCGAGGCCGAGTAGGGCTGCGCACGGCCCTCGCCCACGGTGATGCGGAAGTCGTGCGAGGCGATCGCCGTGGGCAGAAGCGAGTGATTGATCCACTCGTAGCCGCCGGCGCTCACGTCCAGCTGGGTGCCGAAGGGGCGCTTGTCGGGGTCGCCCTTGGCGCGCTGGTAGGCGAGCGAGCGCTGCTGGCGCGAGAACGGCACGGCCTCGTTGTCGCTCTCGATGAAGTACTGGCGGATCTCCGGGCGGATGAACTCCAGGAAGAAGCGCAGGTGGCCGATGACCGGGTAGTTGCGCAGCACCGCACGCTTGGTCTGCAGCACGTCGCGCAGGCCCAGCAGCACCAGTGCGGCGAAGGTCAGCGCCAGCCAGCTGCCCTGCGCGCCAATGACCCAGGTGAAGGCCGTGAAGGCCAGCCCGAAGCCGCAGCCCAACCAGGCCAGGTAGCGCAGCGGGAACTGCCGGTTCAGGGACTTCAGCAACTGCTGCATGGGGCGGCTCCGGGCGCGGGGGTGCGGCGGATGCTAGGCCGCGGCCGCAGGGCGCCCGCTCCCTAGAATCCCGCGCCGCTTCCAAGGGATTCCCATGGCCATCAAGTCCGTACTCGCGCCCGTCGGGCGCTTCATCGCCCGCGCCTGGGCCTGGCTGGACACCAGCCGCCGCTTCGTCTTCAACCTGCTGTGGCTGCTGATCCTCATCGCGCTGGTCTCGGCCCTGCTCAAGCGCGACCCCGAGCCGCTGCAGGACAAGACCACGCTGGTACTGAACCTGCAAGGCCGCCTGGTGGAGCAGCATTCCGGCAGCCCGCGTGAGCGCCTGGAGGCCGAGCTGCGCGGCAGCGACACCGACCAGACCCAGCTGCGCGACGTGCTGCGCGTGCTCAAGCATGCCGCCCAGGACGCCAAGATCAGCCAGCTGCTGCTGGACCTGAACGGTTTTGCCGGCGGTGGCCAGGCCGGCCTGCACGAGTTGCAGCGCGCACTGACCGAGTTCAAGAAGAGCGGCAAGAAGATCGTGGCCTATGGCGACGGCTTCGACCAGCGCGGCTACCAGCTCGCGTCCCAAGCCGACGAGATCTACCTGCACCCCATGGGCATGGTGCTGCTGGAAGGCTTCGGCCGCTACCGCAACTACTACAAGGACCTGTTCGAGCGCGTCGGCGTCAGCGCCAATGTGCTGCGCGCGGGCAAGTACAAGAACTTCGGCGAGCCCTACTTCACCAATGGGCCTTCGGACGCCACCAAGGAGAGCGAAGGCGCGCTCTATGGCGACCTGTGGCAGCGCTACCTGGCCGGCGTGGAGGCCGCGCGCAAGCTGGAGAAGGGTGCCGTCACCACCTACATCGAGACCCTCCCGGCGCGCATGACCGAGCTCAAGGGCGACACCGCCCAACTGGCCCTGCAGGCCAAGCTGGTGGACGGCATCAAGAACCGCGACGAAGTGCGCGCCCTGCTGATGGAGCGCGGCGCCAAGGACGAGAAGGGCCACAGCTTCCGCCGCGTCGACTTCAAGCAATACCTGGCGCACGCCAAGGAAAAGCCGGTGCACGGCAAGCATGTGGCCGTGGTGGTGGCCGAGGGCGAGATCGTCGACGGCAGCGCCAACCCCGGCCGCGTGGGCGGCGACAGCACCGCCGCCCTGGTGCGCCAGGCGCGCGAGGACAAGAACGTCGCCGCCGTGGTGCTGCGCGTCAACTCGCCCGGCGGCTCGGCCTTCGCCAGCGACCTGATCCGCCGCGAACTGGAACTGACGCGCAAGGCCGGCAAGCCGGTGGTCATCTCGATGGGCGACGTGGCCGCTTCGGGCGGCTACTGGGTCAGCATGGATGCCGACGAGGTCATCGCCCACCCCAGCACCATCACCGGCTCGATCGGCGTGTTCGGCATGCTGCCCACCGCCGACAAGCTGCTCGAGAAGCTGCCCGTGCACACCGGCGGCGTGGCCACCACCTGGCTGGTGGGCGCCGGCGACCCGCGCCGCCCGCTCGACCCGCGTGTGGCCCAGGCCGTGCAGGCCGGCATCAACCGCATCTACATCGACTTCGTCGCCAAGACCGCCGCGGCGCGCAAGAAAACGCCCGAGCAGATCGACGCCGTGGCCCAGGGCCGTGTGTGGACGGGCCAGCAGGCGCTGGAAGTGGGCCTGGTGGACCGCCTGGGCCTGCTGGACGATGCCATTGCCGCCGCCGCCAAGCGCGCCAAGCTGGAGGGCAAGCCGGCAGTGCAGTATGTGGAGAAGGAACGCAGCTTCATGGCCCGCGTGGTGGAGGACTTCGGCAGCAGCCAGGCCGCCCACGCCGCCGCCTGGGTGCGCACGGCGCTGGACCTGCCACGCCTGCCCGCGCCGATGCGCGAAGCGGCGGCCGAGCTGAGCTGGCTCACCGAGGCCCAGCAGGCCGCGCCGGGGCACGCCAAGCTGCCCGGCAGCGTGCATGTGCACTGCCTGTGCACGGCCCCTTGAGCCCCAAACCCGGGCGGCCTCGTTAAGATGCCGCCCTTCAGCGCCGATTTGAACCAGATTGCGGGCGCTCAATAAATGCCGCTAAAGAGGGACTCCGAAACCGGCGTCCGCATCTCGACCAGCGGCGCCGGTTTTGTTTTTGGAGTTCCCCATGCCCTCAGCCTCCCTGGGCCAGGTGCAGCCACAAACCCTGCGCTTTGACACCCCGCTGCCGCTGCGCGGCGGCAGCGCCTTCGGCCCCTACGAACTGAAGGTCGAGACCTACGGCCAGCTCAACGCCGCCAAGAGCAATGCGGTGCTGGTCTGCCACGCGCTGAACGCCAGCCACCATGTGGCCGGTGTGGCGAAAGACGGCGCCATCGGCTGGTGGGACAACCTGATCGGCCCCGGCAAGCCGCTCGACACCGACCGCTTCTTCGTCATCGGCGTCAACAACCTCGGCTCCTGCTTCGGCTCCACCGGGCCCATGCACGCCAACCCCGCCACCGGCAAGGCCTGGGGGGCGGACTTCCCGGTCGTGACGGTGGAGGACTGGGTCGATGCCCAGGCCCGCGTGGTCGATCACTTCGGCATCACGCAGCTCGCCGCCGTGCTGGGGGGTTCTTTGGGCGGCATGCAGGCCCTCTCCTGGGCCATGCGCCACCCCGAGCGCCTGCGCCACTGCCTGGCCATCGCCACCGCGCCCTGCCTCTCGGCGCAGAACCTGGCCTTCAACGAGGTGGCGCGGCGCGCCATCGTCACCGACCCCGACTTCCACGGCGGCCACTACTACGAGCACGGCGTGCTGCCGGCGCGCGGCCTGAAGGTGGCGCGCATGCTGGGCCACATCACCTACCTGAGCGACGACGTGATGGACGCCAAGTTCGGCCGCGAACGCCGCGCCGAGACGCCGCTGTTCTCCACCCAGGAGGTCGAGTTCCAGATCGAGAGCTATCTGCGCCACCAGGGCGACAAATTCGCCGGCTACTTCGACGCCAACAGCTATTTGCTGATCCAGCGCGCGCTCGACTACTTCGACCCCGCGGCCGAGTTCGGCGGCGCGCTCGCGCCTGCCTTTGCGCAGGCACGCTGCAAATTCCTGGTCGCCAGCTTCACCACCGACTGGCGCTTCTCGCCGGCGCGCTCGCGCGAGATCGTGCAGGCCCTGCTCGACAACAACCTGGACGTCAGCTACGCCGAGATCGACGCCCCGCACGGGCACGATGCCTTCCTGCTCGAAGACCCGCGCTACCACCAGCTGCTGCGCCACCGCTTCAACCACATCGCCCGGGAGGTGCGCGCATGAAAGCCATCCTCGATCTGGTGCCCCAGGGCAGCCGCGTGCTGGACCTGGGCTGCGGCAGCGGCGAGCTGCTGGATCGCCTGATCCGCGACAAGGCCTGCAGCGGCTATGGCGTGGAGCTGGACGACGCCAAGCTGCTGGCCTGCGCCGAGCGCGGCGTCAATGTGCTGCAGCTGGACCTGGAAAAAGGCCTGGCGATGTTCAAGGACCAGAGCTTCGACGTCGTGCTGCAGTTGCAGACCCTGCAGCAGGTGCGCCATGCCGAAGCGATGCTGCGCGAGACCGTGCGCGTGGGCCGCATCGGCGTGGTCAGCTTCCCCAACTTCGCGCACTGGCCCAACCGCCTGCAGGTGCTGGCCGGCCGCATGCCGGTGACGCGCACCCTGCCCTACCAGTGGTACGACACCCCCAACATCCGCGTCGGCACGCACGCCGACTTCGCGCTGCTGTGCGAGCGCCTGGGCATCCGCGTGCTGGACAGCTTCGGCCTGCAGGGCGAGCAGCGCATCGACCGCGGCGCCAACTGGCGCTGCCCGGTCGCCGTGTTCGTCATCCAGCGCGCCTGATCACGGTCTATAGCAGCAGCGCAAACGTCGGCACCGGCTCGGCCAGGCCCTTGAAGGCCAGCGGCCCGAGCTCCTCGGTGCGGAACTCCGGCACCAGGGCCTGGGCGGTCGGTGCGTCCAGCAGCACGCTGAAGGCGGTCTGCTTCGTATGGGCCTCCAGGCGCGCGGCCAGGTTCACGGTGCTGCCGATGCAGGTGTAGGTGGCGCGCTGCTGGGTGCCGGTGTAGCCGGCAATCATGGCGCCGCTGGCGATGCCGATACCGATCGCGATCGGCGCCTTGCCCTCGGCCGCGCGCTCGGCGTTGTAGAGCTGGATCAGCTCCAGCATGTCCTGCGCGGCGCGCGCGGCGGCGCGTGCCGGCTGGGCCAGCGGCAGGGGCGCGCCGAAGATGGCCATCAGGCCGTCGCCGATCATCTGGTTCACCACCCCGCCCTGGCCGCTGATGGCGTCGAACATCAGCGTGTAGTAGGTGTTCAGCAGCTCGATGCTTTCCTCGGGCGCCTGCGTGTCCACCATGCGTGTGAAGCCGCGGATGTCGGCAAACATCACCGTGCCCTGCACATGACGGCCGCCGAGTGAAAAACCGCTGTCCTGCAGGTCCTCGGCCACCTCGCGCGTGGCGAAGCGGCGGATGAGCTCCTTCTGCTGGTCGCGCAGGCGCTTCTTCTCCAGGCTGGAGCCGATGCGCGCCTTCAGCAGCACGGGGTTGACGGGCTTGGGCAGGTAGTCCTCTGCTCCGAGCTCGATGCAGCGCACCACATGGGCCAGGCCTTCGAGCGCGCTGGTGATGATGACCGGCAGGTCGCGCAGCTGGCGGTCGGCGCGCAGGCGCTCCAGCAGACCGAAGCCGTCGAGCTCGGGCATCTCCATGTCCAGCAGCAGCAGGTCGAAGGGCTCGCGCTGCAGCAGCTCCAGCGCCACGCGGCCGTTCTCGGCGCAGGTCACCTGATGGCCCTGGATCTCCAGATTGCGCGTCAGCAGCAGGCGGTTGACCTTGTTGTCCTCGGCCAGCAGCAGGCGCGCCGGCCGCCCCTCAAGGCCGGCGGCCATGGCGCAGCTCCTGCAGGGCGGCCGCACTGCGCTGGTAGAGCGCATCCAGCGCGTCCAGCGCCGCGGGCTCGACCGGCAGGCCGCCCAGCTCCAGCGCACGCGCCGCCTCGGCCAGGGGCTGGGCGCCGAAGGACAGGCTGTTGCTCTTGATGGAATGCGCGGTGCGCCGGAAGGTCTGGGCGTCGTCCCGGGCCAGGGCCGTGCGCAGCGCGGCCAGCATGCGCGGCGCCTCCTCCAGGAAGGTGCCCACCAGCTCGGTTACGAACTCCGCACCGGCCGTCTGCTGCAGCTCGGCAAACGTTTCCCCGTCGATCAGTTCTCGCGTGTCACTCATGGCCGGTCGTCCTCCTGGGTGGCGGGCCGGGCCGGGGAGCAGCGCCCGAGGGCCTGCACCAGGGCCTCGACCCGGATCGGTTTGGTCACGTAATCATCCATCCCCGCCGCCATGCAGGCCTCGCGGTCGCCCTGCATGGCGTTGGCGGTCATGGCCACGATGCGAGGCCGCTCCTGCGGCCCCCACTTGGCGGTGATGTGGCGGCTGGCCTCCAGGCCGTCCATCTCGGGCATCTGCACGTCCATCAGCACCACGTCATAGGGCTGGCGCGCCAGGCTTTCGATGGCCTCGATGCCGTTGCTCGCCAGGTCGGCCCGGTAGCCCATCTGGCTCAAGAGGCGCAGCGCCAGCTTCTGGTTCACCACGTTGTCTTCGGCCAGCAGGATGCGCAGCGGGTGCGTCTGCGCCATCTTCGGGTCCAGCTGCGGGCGCTCGGCCACCGCCGGCACACGCACCCCCTGGCCCTCCAGCAGGGTCACCAGGGTGTCGAACAGCTGGCTCTGGCGCAGCGGCTTGTGCAGGTAGGCGGAAAACAGCCCCGCCTGCTCGCCCACTTCCTTGCGCCCGAGCGAGCTGAACAACACCAGCGGCAGCGCCGGGCGCAGCGCCTTCAGGCGCTGGGCCAGCACCAAACCATCCATGCCCGGCATGTGCATGTCCAGGATGGCGAGGTCAAAGGGCGTATCGCCCAGGCCCGCCAGCGCCGCCGCACCGCCGTCGAAGTCCTGTGGCACCAGGCCCCATTTGGCGGCCTGCAGGGCCAGCACGCGGCGGTTGGTGGCGTTGTCGTCCACCACCAGCAGGCGCCGCCCCTTGAGCGCCGGCTGCGGGCCCAGCAGCTCGCGGCGCGCTTCCTTGGGCGGCTGGGCCGCCGGCAGCTTCACGGTGAAGTGAAAGCTCGCCCCCGCCCCCAAGCCCGGGCTCTCGGCCCACATCGCGCCGCCCATCAGCTCGGCCATCTTCCTGCTGATCACCAAGCCCAAGCCGGTGCCGCCGTACTTGCGCGTGGTGCTGCTGTCGGCCTGGCTGAAGCTCTGGAACAGGCGCGCCTTGCCCTCGGGGCTCAGGCCGATGCCGGTGTCGCGCACCGTGAAGTGCAGGCCCCCGTCCACCGCCCGCACGCTCAGCACCACCTCGCCGGACTCGGTGAACTTCACGGCGTTGGACAGCAGGTTCAAGAGGATCTGGCGCAGCCGCGTCACATCGCCGCGTACGGCCAGGGGCAGCTCGCCCTCGAACACGTAGGCCAGGTCCAGATGCTTCTCGGCCGCCCGCGCGCCCACGAGATCCAGCGCCGACTCCACGCATTCGCGCAGCTCGAAGGGCTGGGTCTCCAGTTCCATGTGCCCGGCCTCGATCTTCGAAAAGTCCAGGATGTCGTTGATGATGGTCAGCAGGGCGTCGCCGCTGTCGCGGATGGTCTGCGCAAAGTCGCGCTGCTCGGCGTTCAGCGGCGTGTCCAGCAAGAGCCCGCTCATGCCGATCACCGCGTTCATCGGCGTGCGGATCTCGTGGCTCATGGTGGCCAGGAAGGCGCTCTTGGCCTCGTTGGCCTTTTCCGCCTGCGCCTTGGCCGCCGCCGCCTCCTCGAACAGCTGGGCGTTGCGCAGCGCCACCGCCGCCGCCAAGGAAAGCCCCTGCAGAAACTCCAGCGCCTGCGGGCTGTAGGGCTCGCCCCCGGTGCGCCACACCGCCATGGCGCCGCGCACCGCGCCACGGGCAATCAGCGGCGCCACCATCAGGCGTTCGTCCGCGTTCTGCGGCGTGTCCTCGATCTGCACCGCGCGCGGGTCGGCGCTGGTGTCGTTGATGCACTCGGCGCGGGCGTTCTGGATGATGCTGCCGATCACCCCCTGCCCCGGCCGCACCACGGTGTGGCGGATCTGCTCGGCGATGCCGCCCACCGCGACGATGGCGCGGTAGCACTCGGTCCCGCTGTCCGCATCGACCTCGGGCAGGAAGATCGCGCTGTCGTCCGCCCCCAGCAGCTCGCGGGCGTGCTCGGCAATGCGCTGCATCACGGTGCCCAGGTCCAGCGTGGAGGAGATGTCGCGGCCCACCTCGGCCAGCGCCGCGCTCTCGCGGGCTTGGCGCTGGTTCTCGGCAAACAGGCGCGCGTTCTGCAGGGCCATGCCCAGGGCCGTGGCCACGGTCTGCAGCAGCCGCACCTCGGACTCGCCAAAGGCGTCGGCGCGCTGGTGGTCTTCCAGCATGATGTCGCCCACCACCTGCTCGCCGACGATCAGCGGCATGCACAGGCCGGAACGCGCGATGTCCGTGCCTGGCGCGGTGGACTGGACCATGTCAGCCTCGCCCAGCACGATGTGCCGGCGGGTGGTCACCAGGGTTTCGGCAATGCCGCCCGGCCGCATCGGCTGCAGGTCACCCTCCAACTGCCGCAGGCGCTGGCCGTGCTCGATCATGTACAAGGTCTGATAGGACCGGCTCTCCCAGTCGTACCAGCTGATGCTCATGTCGGTCGTGCGCAGCACCTCCCGCAGGCGCTCGCCCACCTGCTCGACGATGCCGGCAAAGTCCAGGCTGCCGGCAATGCCCTGCTGGATGCTGTTGATCACCGCCAGCTCGGCGGCGCGCTGCTCGGTCTCCTTCAAAAGGCGCTGGGTTTCGTCGAACAGACGCGCGCTTTGCAGGGCCACGCCCATCGACGTCGCCACCGTCTGCAGCAGACGCACGTCGGCCGCGCCGAAGGCGTTCTCGCGCTCATGGTTTTCGACCGTCAGCCGGCCGATCACCCGGTCGCTGGCAATGATGGGGATGAAGGCCACGCTGAGCGACCGGTCGGTGCCGGGCAGCACGATGACCCCGCCCTGCTCCTGCTCTGCGACGCTGTTCAACACCGAGGGCGCGCGGCTTTGCAACATGCGCATGAAGCCAGGTCGTTCACTCAGCGGGCAGGGCGCCTCCGGTTGCAGAGGCTGGCCATGTTCGTAGGCGTACAGCGCCTGCAGCAACGCGTTCTTCTCGTCGAACCATTCGATGCTCAGGTCGCGCACCTTCAGCACCTCGCGCAGGGTGTCGCCCACCAGGGCCACGATGCCCTGGAACTCCAGGCTGCCGGCGATGCCCTGCTGGATGCTGTTGATCACCGCCAGTTCGGCGTTGCGCTGCTCGGTTTCCTTCAGGAGGCGCTGGGTTTCGGCAAACAGCCGGGCGTTTTCCAGCGCCACGCTGGTGGCGTTGGCCAGGGTCTGCAGCAGGCGCAGGTCGGACTCGCTGAAGGCGTTCTCCCGCTCCATATCGCTAACGGAAATCAGCCCCCGCACCTCCTCGCCCACCAACATCGGCACCATCAGCAGGGCCTTCTCCGCCACCGTGCCGGGCATCGTGTAAGAGCCGTAGCGCGCCGACTCCTCCGGGAGGTCCCGGTTGATCAGCACCGGCTCGCGCGTCGTACGGATGTGAGCCTCCAGGCCGCGCTCGGCAAAGGGGTCCGAATCGACATGGATGCGTTGCCCCCCTTCGACCAGGTAGGGGAAATGCGTGATCCGCGCCACCGGATCGAAAATGCGGATGCCGATGTCGCGCTGGCCCAGCACCTCGCGCAGTTTGTCGCCCACGGCCTCATAGATGCCCTGCAGGTCCAGCTGGCCGGCCAGCGCGGCCTGCACGCTGTTGATGACCGCCAGCTCGGCGGCGCGCTGCTCGCTTTCCTTGAACAGCCGCTGGGTTTCGTCGAACAGGCGGGCGTTCTCCAGCGCCACGCTCATGGCACCGGCCAGGGTTTCGAGCAGGCGCACGTCCGCCGGGCTGAAGGCGTGTTCGCGCTCCATGTCCATCAGGTTGAGCAGGCCACGTACCTCGCTGCCCACCTTCAGCGGCACGAACACGAAGGCCTTTTCCGTGGTGGTGCCCGGCAGCGTGTAGCTGCCGTAGCGGCGGTCCGCCTCGGCGGCGTTCTCGTTGACCACGATGGTCTCGCCAGTGCGCAGGATGTGGGCGGTGTAGCCGGCCGAAGGGATGGGCCCGGGCTCCAACGCGAGGCGCTGGCCGTTTTCAACCAGGTAGGCGAAGTGCTGGGTGCGCCGCTCCAGGTCGAACACGCGGATGCTCAGGTCGCGCCCGCCGAAGATCTGGTGCAGCTGCTCGCCCACGGCCTCGTAGATGCCCTGGATGTGGAGGTTGCCGGCCAGGGCCGCCTGCACCGCGTTGACGATGGCCAGCTCGGCCGCGCGCGCCTCGGCCTGCTGCTGGGCGGCGCGGGCCTCGGCCGTACGAGCAGTCACGGCCGCCTCCAGCCCCTCGGCGCGGCGCACATTGCTCAGCGCCACCGCCGCCTGGGCGGCCAGCAGGCCGAGCAGCTGGGTGTCGGCGGCCTCGAAGCGGCCATAGGCGCCGTCCAGATCGGCGTACAGGAAGCCCAGCAGCTCATGCTGGGCGCGCAGCGGCGCCACCAGGCAGCTGCGCTGCGCTTCGGGCGGCGCGCCCGGGGGACCGTGGCGCAGGCTCACGGCGCCGCTGCGCCGGGCGTCATGCAGCCAGGGGGTGATGGCCCGCAGCAGCGCGGCCTGGCCGGCTTCGTCCTGTTCGGGCAGGGGCAGGCGGTGGGCGGCAATCTGCAGCACCTCGTCCTGCGGTGCCTCTGGCGTGGAATCCAGCCGCACCCAGAGCACGCGCTGGGCGCCGCTGAGCTCGGTCAGCTCGTCCACCAGGAACTGCTGCAGCTCGGCGCTGCCCGGGCATTCGTTCATGCGCAGGCCGGTGTCGAGCAGGCGCTGGAAGGGTTCGGCCTCGGCCACGGGCAGGCGCAAATGCGCCAGGCGCTCGGCCTCGGGCAGGCCCCGCGCCGCCGCCTCGTTCAGCCAGGCGTGCACGATGGCGCGGTGGTCGGCGTGCTTGTTCAGCACGTTGCGGCGCAGCCCGGCGTCGCGCAGCTCGCGCACCTGGGCCAGCAGCAGGGCGTGGGCCTGCTGCAGTGCGGCCCAGGCGGCATCCGGCTGGCCGCAGGCGGCCAGCGCGCAGTGGTGCTGCCACCACAGGCTGGGCGGGTGCAGGCCGTTCAGGACGGCCAGGCCGGCGGCACGGTGCTGGGCGGTGGCGGCCTGGCTGTGGCGCAGCGCGGCGCGGGCCTGCCCCTGCGCCAGCAGGGCCCGAACCCACAAGGCCTGCAGGCCCAGCGCAAAGCCCGGTTCGGATTCCGCATCGACCGCCTTGGCCCGCGCCGCCAGGGCGCGCGCAACCTGCGCCGGGCGGCCCGCGGCCAGGCCCCATTCGGCCTCCGGCGAGACCAACTCGATGCCACTGCCGGGCAGGCGTTGCCGCAGCTCCCGCGCCTCGTCCAGCGCCACGCGGGCGGCATCCAGCCGGCCCAGGGTCACCTGGGCGCTGGCCAGGTTGCCCAACGAAACCAGCAACTGCGGCAGGGCCTGCATGCTGCGGGCATGGCGGGCGGCCTGCTCGTATTGCTGCACTGCACGCTCCAGCAAGCCCAGCCGGGCATAGGTCTCGCCCAGGTTGCCGGCCGCCATGGTCTGCCGCTCGCGGTAGCCCGCGCGCTCGAAGGCCTCGAACGCCGCGCGGGAGAGCCGCAGGTTGGCCGCCAGGTCCTCTTCCCAGAAGGTGTGCACATTGAGCAGATTGCCCTCGGCCAGGGTGTCGCCGCAGGCACGCGCCAGCGCCAGGCCGCGTGCGGCGGCTTGTTGGGCCGGGGCCAGCTGGCCACAGGCCAACTGCAGGACGGCGCGCAGCCAAAGCGATCGGGCCTGGGCCGAAGGGTCGTCCCGCCCGGCCAGCAGCGCGTCGCAGCGGTCCACATCCGCCAGGCCGGGCTCCGTGCGCCGGGCGCGGAAGTGCAGCTCGGCGCGGCAGCACAGCGCCAAGACCAAGGGGGCGCTCTGGCGGCCGGCCTGGGCCACGGCTTCGTCGGCGGCGCGGCCGGCCTCGCTCAGGCGGCCCTGGCGCATCAGCACCCAGGCGCGCTGCGCATGCAGCTCACTCTTGGCGGCCCGGCCGGGCACGGCCAGGCCTGCATCGGCCGCGCTCAGCGCCTCGTCCAGCCGGCCCAGTGCCAGCAGGCTTTCGCTGCGCAGCCGCTGCAAGGGGCCGCGTTCGGCGGCGGCGCCGCGCGGCCGGGCCAGGGCCTGCTCGCACAGGGCGAGGGCTTGTTCGTGCTGGCCGGCCCAGGCGAGTGCGGCGATGCGGGGGATCAAGGTGTCAGGCATCTTGGCGAGCAGGGGTTCGAGTCAGCGCGTGGACGAGGGCCTCGACGCGGATCGGTTTGGTCACGTAGTCATCCATGCCGGCGGCGATGCAGGCCTCGCGGTCGCCCTGCATGGCATTGGCGGTCATGGCCACGATGCGCGGACGCTCCTTGGGCCCCCACTTGGCAGTGATGTGGCGGCTGGCCTCCAGGCCGTCCATCTCGGGCATCTGCACGTCCATCAGCACCACGTCATAGGGCTGGCGCGCCAGGCTTTCGATGGCCTCGATGCCATTGGCCGCCAGGTCGGCGCGGTAGCCCATCTGGCTGAGCAGGCGCAGCGCCAGCTTCTGGTTCACGACGTTGTCCTCGGCCAGCAGGATGCGCAGCGGATGGCGCTCGGCCAGGCGAGCGTCGAGCTGGGGCTTGGCCTCGGCATCGGGGCGTGGTGCGGCGTGGTGGTCCAGCAGGGTCACCAAGGTGTCGAACAGCTGGCTCTGGCGCAGCGGCTTGTGCAGGTAGGCGGCAAAAAGGCCGTCGGCATCGCCCACCTCCTTGCGCCCGAGCGAGCTGAACAGCACCAAGGGCAGCGTGGGGCGCTGGGCCTTGAGGCGGCGGGCCAGTTCCAGGCCGTCCATGCCGGGCATGTGCATGTCGAGCACGGCCAGGTCGCAGGGGCTTTCCGCCAGCGCCGCGAGTGCCGCGAGTGCCGCGGCGCCGCTCTCATAGTCCTGCGGCACCAGACCCCATTTGGCGGCCTGCAAGGCCAGCACGCGGCGGTTGGTGGCGTTGTCGTCCACCACCAGGAGCCGGCGGCCCTGCAGCGCCGGCTGGGCGCCCAGCAGCTCGCGCCGCACCGGCGCCGCCAGCGTGGCGGGCTCGGCCCGGATGCTGAAGTGGAAGGCCGCGCCCTGCCCCAGCCCGGCGCTTTCGGCGCGCATGCGGCCGCCCATCAGCTCGGTCAGGCGCTTGCTGATGGCCAGGCCCAGGCCCGTGCCGCCGTACTTGCGGGTGGTGGAGCTGTCGGCCTGGCTGAAGCTCTGGAACAGGCGCGAGAGGCCGGCGGGGCTGAGGCCGATGCCGGTGTCGCGCACGCAGAAATGCAGGGTCGGGCCGTCGGCGCGGACGGTCAGCACCACCTCGCCGGCCTCGGTGAACTTGACCGCGTTGGAGAGCAGGTTCAGGAGCACCTGGCGCAGCCGCGTCACATCGCCGCGCACCACGGGCGGCACCTCGCCCTCGAACAGGTAGACGAGGTCCAGCTGCTTGTCGGCAGCGCGGCTGGCGACCAGATCGAGCGCGGACTCCACGCACTCGCGCAGGTCAAAAGCCTGCTGCTCAATGTCCATGCGACCAGCCTCGATCTTCGAGAAATCGAGGATGTCGTTGATGATGGTGAGCAGCGCATCGCCGCTGTCGCGGATGGTGCTGGCGTAGTCACGCTGCTCGGCGCTGAGCGGTGTGTCCAGCAGGAGCCCGCTCATGCCGATCACCGCGTTCATCGGCGTGCGGATCTCGTGGCTCATGGTGGCCAGGAAGGCGCTCTTGGCCTCGTTGGCGCCTTCGGCCTGCTTGCGCGCCTCACGGGCTTCGGCATAGAGCTGGGCATTGCGGATGGCCACGCCCACGCCGGCGGCCAGGGTGTCCAGCAGGTTCTGATCCGCCAGCGAGAAGCGCCCCTCGCGCTGCGTGCTCTGCACGCTGAGCACGCCGATGGCACGCTCCTCCACCCGGATCGGCACGCCCAGGTAGCTGGCGGCCTCGACCCCGAGCTGCTCGGCGCCCATCGCATCGGCGGCGGCATCCACGTCCTCGTTCAAGAGCAGGGGCTGGCCGGTCTCGATGATCTTGCCGGTCAGGCCCTCGCCCACCGCCTGCTCGTCCAGTTCCTCGCCATGCGCGTACGGGAAGCGGATGCGGCCGGCCGCCTCGTCGAGCAGCGCGATGTAGGCGATGTCGGCCTTGAAGGTTTCGCGCATCTTCTCGCCCACGCTGCGGATCAGATCGCCCAACTCGATGCTGCTGGTGAGCGCCTGCCCGAGGGCGTTGACGGTGGCCAGCTCGTTGGCACGCTGCTGGGTCTGTTCGAACAGGCGCGCGTTCTCCAGCGCCACGCTCATGCTGCCGGCCAGGGTGGTGAGCAGGCGCACGTCGGCGTCACTGAAGGCGTGCTCACGGTCCACGTTGTCCAGGCCGATCATGGCCACCACCGCACCCCCGAGCAGCACCGGCACGCGCAGCAGGCTCTGCGAACTGGCGGTGCCCGGGATGGTCAGGCGCTCGATGCCGAGCGCGCGCATGCGCCCATCCATGTCCTCGTTGATCAGCAGCGGCTGCTGGCTGCGGATCACATGCCAGGCCAGCGTGGAGATGGGGCCGTCCGGCACGCTGTGGCGCTGCCCGCGCTCGATCAGGAACTCGAAGTGGCGGCGGTCGCCCTCGATGTCGAAGCTGGCGATGCTGATGCTCTGCGAGTCGAACAGCTCGCGCAGGCGCTCGCCCACCAGGTGGTAGATGGCCTGCGCGTCCAGCTTGTTGGCCAGGCCCTGCTGCACGCCATTGATGACGGCCAGCTCCGCGGCGCGCTGCTCGCTGTCCTTGAACAGGCGCTGGGTCTCGTCGAACAGGCGCGCGTTCTCCAGCGCCACGCCCATCGAGGTGGCAATGGTCTGCAGCAGGCGGACCTCGGACTCACCATAAGCATGCTCGCGCTCATGGTCCTCGGTGTCGATGACGCCGAGCATGCGATCGCCGACGATCACCGGCACCTTGATCACGGACAGGGCCTGGTCGGTGCCCGGCACCAGCGCCACCCCCTGGGCGGCCATCTCGGCCAGGCTGTTGATGACCATCGGCCGCCGGTCCTGCTGCATGCGCCACCAGCTGCTACCGGGCCCCGGCGTCAGCGGTTCCAGGTGCAAGCGCTCGTTGTGCTCCACCACATAGAGGTGCTGCAACTGGTTGGCCGCCGGGTCGTACCAGACGATGCCCAGGTTCTCGGTCTTCAGCACCTCGCGCAACTTGTCGCCCACCAACTCGACGATGCCCTGGAAATCCAGGCTGCCGGCCATGCCCTGCTGGATGCTGTTGATGACCGCCAACTCGGCGTTGCGCTGCTCGGTTTCCTTGAGCAGGCGCTGGGTCTCGTCGAAGCGCTGGGCCGACTGCAGCGCCACGGCCATGGAGGCGGCCACGGTCTGCAGCAGGCGCACCTCGGCCTCGCCATAAGCCTGCTCGCGCTGGTGGTTCTCCATGCCGAGCAGGCCAAGCACCTGGTCGCTCGCCATCAAGGGCACATAGACGGCGGACTTGGCCCGGTCGGTGCCCGGCATCACGCCCAGACCCAGGCCCTCGCTCAGCGAGTTGCGCACATAGGGCTGGCGGCTGCGCGAGATCTGGTCCCAGGTGCCGCCGGGGATCGGCGGGGCCGGCGCGATCTGCAGGCGCTGACCATGCTCGATCTCGTACAGGCAGTGCATCTCGCCGCGCACGGGGTCGAACCAACGGATGGCGATGTCCTCGCTGTGCAGCACGCGGCACAGGGTCGCGCCCACCATCTCGACGATGCCCTGGAAATCCAGCGAGCCGGCCATGCCCTGCTGAATGCTGTTGATGACCGCCAGCTCTGCGTTGCGCTGTTCGGTCTCCTTCAGCAGGCGCTGGGTCTCGTCGAACAGGCGGGCGTTCTCGAGCGCCACGCCCATGGCGCCGGCCAGGCTCAGCAGCAGGCGCACATCGGCCTCGCTGAAGGCGTGCTCGCGCTCCAGGTCGGCCAGATTGAGCACGCCGCAGACCTGCGTGCCACTCCGGAGCGGCACGAACACCAGGGCCTTCTCGCTCTGCGTGCCCGGCTGGGTGGCGCCGCTGTAGCGGCGGTCGGCGGCCTCGATGTCCTCGTTGACGACGATGCACTCGCCGGTGCGCAGCACATGCGCAAAGTAGCCGCGGTCCAGCAGCGGCGTGGGCTGCAGATGCAGGCGCTCACCGCCTTCCACCACATAGACCCAGTGCACGCGGCGGGCCACGGGGTCGAGGATCCGGATATTCAGGTCGCGGCCGCCGAAGATCTCGCGCAGCTGGTCGCCCACGCGCTCGTAGAGAGCGGGCAGGCCGAGCCGGTCGGTCAGGGCCTGCTGCACGGTGTTCAGCACCGCCAGCTCGGCACGGGCCTGGTGCAATTGCTGCAAGGCCTCGTCCCGCGAAAGCTGCGGGGCGGCGGCAGGTACGGGGTCGGCCAGAGTCATTCTCAGCTCCCTGCGCAGGCCGGCCCGGGCGCGAAGGCAGCGGCGGGTCGCCAGCCGGGCAGCCTATTCCTGGCCCGGCGCGGCCTGCACAGCAGGAACCCTGAGAAAAGTCACGGCTACAGTCGCCGGGCTGTTGGGCACGGAGGACTTCGATGGAAATCCTGGGCTATGTGCTGGGCGGGCTGGGCGCGGTGCTGATGCTGGCCAGCTACCTGATGAAGAGCATGATGCCGCTGCGCATCGTGGCCCTGCTGGCCTGCGTGTGCCTGCTGGCCTACGGGGCGGTGTTCAAGGCCCTGCCCACGCTGCTGCTGTATGCAGCCCTGGTGCCGATCAACATCAAGAAGGTGCTGCATATGCGCCGCCTGGTGCGCGAGATCGAGGCCACGCGCGTCGACGACCCGGTGGCCGACTGGCTGCTGCCGCACATGAAGCGGCGCGAGCACAAGGCCGGCGAGCTGCTCTGGAACAAGGGCGACCACGCCGACGAGATGCTCTACCTGGCCCAGGGCGAGCTGCTGCTGGTGGAGCATGACGAGACGCTCTGGCCGGACAGCCTGGTGGGCGAGATCGGTCTGTTCGCACCCGACAACCGCCGCACCCTGAGCCTGCGCTGCAAGACCGATTGCGTGGTCTACACGATGTCCGGCGAGATGCTGCAGCAGCTCTACTTCCAGAGCCCCAAGCTGGGCTACCACGTGATGCGCTTGATCGTGTCGCGCCTGATGCACGACGTGGAGAAGGCCGCGGCCAAGGCCCGAGCCGCCGTGCACGCGGCACCGCGCCCGCCCGGCCCGGGCCGGGCACCGATGCCGGCCGTGCCACAGTAGCTGCCCCTCATCCAAACAACGGGAGCACCGCATGATCGGCTACACCACCCTTGGCACCAACGACCTGCCGCGCGCCACCGCTTTCTACGACGCGCTGTTCGGCGTGCTCGGCATCCAGCGCATCATGGATTTCGGCCGCGGCTACGCCTGGGGCACGGGCATGGACAAGCCGGGCTTCGGGGTCATGAAGCCCTTCGACGGCCAGCCCGCCACTGCCGGCAACGGCACCATGGTGGCCCTGGTGGTGGACAGCCAAGACAAGGTGAACGCCGTGCACGCCAAGGCGCTGGAACTGGGCGGCAAGGACGAGGGCGCGGTGGGCTTTCGCGGCGAGGGCTTCTACGCCGGCTACTTCCGCGACCTGGACGGCAACAAGCTCAACGTGTTCTGCATCGTCAAGCCCTGAACACCCCCTCAGGGTGCACGCACCACGCGGTTGCGCCCCTGCTGCTTGGCCTGGTAGAGCGCCGCGTCGGCGCGTGAACTCAGCGCGCTGAAGTCCTCGCCCGGCGCCCGCTGGGCCAGGCCCACGCTGACGCGCACTGGTGCCAGGCCGGGCGCCAGCGCCGCCCAGTCCTGCGCCATCACGGCCTGGCGCAGGCGCTCGGCAATCGCCAGCGCCGCGGGCCCCTCGGCCCCGGGCAGCAGCAGCACGAACTCCTCGCCCCCCAGGCGCGCCAGCAGATCGCCCTGGCGCAGCTGCGCGCCCAGCACCTGCACCAGCTGGCGCAGCACGGCGTCGCCCACGGGGTGGCCATGCTGGTCGTTGACCTGCTTGAAGTGGTCCACGTCCACCAGCAGCAGGGCCAGCGGCGCCTCACGCTGGCCCCAGAGCGGCACGGAAGCCTGCTGCAGGCCCAGGCGGTTCAGGGCGCCGGTCAGCGGATCGTGCAGGGCGGCGTCTTCCCAGGCGCGGGCGCGGTCGCGCAGGCCATCGGCCTCGCGGCGGCTGCGCTCCAGCTCCTCGAACAGGCTGGCACTGCGCGTCAGCAGCTGCACGCGCTGGGCCAGCTGGCGCTTCCAGTGCCGCACGCCTTGGCGCGCCCAGTCCAGCGCGGCCTCGGCCTGGCCGGCGGCCTGTTCCAGGTGCACGCCTTCGTCCAGGATGCGCCCGCGCACATGCGGCAGTTGCGCCTGGGTGGCGAGCTGTTCGGCCTGCTGCAGATGTTCCCGCGCCTCGTCGAGCCGGCCCAGGCGGCGCAGTGCCACGGCGGTGCCGAACAGGGCCTCGGCATGCATGGAGGGGTGGGCGGCGGTGAGTGCCTCGGCGCGCTCGAACACCGGCAGAGCTTCTTCCACGCGGCCCAGCTCCAGCAGGCCGAAGCCCAGGCTGCTGCAGGCAAAGCCGGCGTGGGCCTGCAGCCCGGCCTGCAGCGCCAACGGCAGCGCGCGCTCGGCGTACGCCATGGCCAGCCGGGCCAGCACGCCGCGGCGTTCGGCCTGCTCGGCCTCGTCGCGGTGCCAGCCTTCGTCCACGCAGGCATAGGCCAGGTTCACCAGGGCCACCACCACGCCGCGCGGGTCGGCCTGCTCCTCGGCCAGTTCCAGGCAGGCCTGCAGGGCCACGCGCGCGGGCTCGAACTGCTCCAGCATGGCCAGCAGCGTGCCCTGGGTGCCCAGGGCCTTGCGGCGGCCGGGGGAGCGGGGGGCGTCTTCGGTGAGCGCCAGCGCGCGCGCCGCCCAGCCCAGGCCGCGCTCGGCATCGCCCAGCATGCCCAGCGCATAGGCCAGGCCGGTGTAGACCCAGTCGAGCCGCGGCGCGAGCGCGCTGTGTTCCAGCTCGTGCAGGCAGGGCACCAGGCGCTGCAACGAATCCTGCACATGGCCCTGCTGGATGGCGACGACCGCCTGCAGCGCCACGCCCAGGGCCTGGTTCAGCGGCGTGGAGGCTGGGGTGGCGGCCTGCCAACCCTGCGCGGCGCCGGCCACATCGCCGGCCTGGGCACGCGCCAGCACGGCCTCGCGCAGGGCCTCCGTCGCCTGTTCGTCCATCGCTCCCTCGGTGTTCTGCAGCCAGGCGCGGATTCTCAGCCCGCGGGGCCGCCGCCGATGCGCAGCATCTGCCGGTACAGCGGCTTGAGCCGACCGTACATGGGGCGATAGATCGAGCCGTAGGTCTGGTCGTACAGATCGGCCGCGGCCGGGTTGGGCTCGAACCAGCGCGCCACGCGCGTCATCTCGCGCACGGCGGTGGGGAAGTCGGCGTGCAGGCCCAGGCCCACGGCGGCGTCCATGGCCGCGCCCAGGCCCGAGGTTTCGTGCGTGTGCGGACGCGCCACGGGCAGGCGGAAGACATCGGCGGTGAGCTGCATGGCGGCATTGCTTTGCGAGCCCCCGCCGCTGACGCGCAGCTCCTTGAGCGTGAGCCCGGCGCGCCTTTCCAGCCGCTCGCGCCCGCCGCGCAGCGCATAGGCCAGGCCTTCGAGGATGGCGCGGTACAGGTGCGCGCGGGTGTGCTGCTCGCTGAAACCGATGATGGCGCCGCGTGCCTCGGGGCCGGGCTCGCGGATGCCCGGACTCCAGGTGGGCTGGAGCGTCAGGCCCAGCGAGCCCGGCGGCACCTGGGCCACCAGCTCGTCGAACAAGGCCTCGGGCGCCACGCCCAGGGATTCGGCGGCGGCGCGTTCGGGGTGGCCGAACTGCTCCTTGAACCAGCTCACCAGCCAGAAGCCGCGCGTGATCTGCACCTCGACGCTGTAGTGCCCCGGCACCGCGGCCGGATACGGCGGCACGAAGGCGGTGTGCTCCAGGTAGCGCGGGCTGGTGAGGTTGATGGTGGCGGTGGTGCCGTAGCTCAGCGCCCCCACCTCGGGCGCCAGCGCGCCCGAGCCGAGGATCTCGCAGGCCTTGTCGGCCGCGGCGGCCAGCACGGGTGTGCCGGCGGGGATGCCGCTGGCCGCGGCCGCGGCCGGCGTCACCTGGCCGAGGGTGCTGCCCACCGGCAGCAGTTCGGGCAGTTGCTCGGGCCGCACGGCCAGGGCCTGCCATTTCCAGTCGCTGCCCGGCGCCCAGGTGTGGCGCTTGTAGTCGAAGGGCAGGTAGGCCACCTGGGAGCCGATGCTGTCGGCAAAGCGGCCGCTCAGGCGCTGGTTCAACAGGCCGCTGAGCAGCATGAACTTGTGCGTGCGCTGGTGCAGCGCGGGCTCGTGCTGGGCCCACCAGTTGACGGGCGCGGCGCGCTGGAAGCCGTCGATGGTGCCGGCCACGCCGGCCAGGGCGAAGGCGGCACGCCACCAGGGCGCGATGCGCGGCAGTTGATCGGCGCGGCGCTGATCCAGCCAGATGATGGCCGGGGCCAGGCAGCGGCCGTCGGCGTCCATCGGCACGAGCGAACCGCGCTGGGTGGTGACGGACACGCCGGCCAGGCGCTGGCGCCATTGCGGTTGCTCGGCCCAGAGGCGCTGGCAGCAGCTGGCGGCGGCCAGCCAGAAGGCCTCGCCGTCATGCGTCATCCAGCCCGGGTGTTCGCGCTGGTAGTCGGTGAAGACCTGCTGCTGGCGGCCCAGCAGCTGGCCCTGCAGATCGAACACCAGGGCGCGCACGGACTGGGTGCCCAGGTCGATGGAGAGCAGCAGATCTTTCAAACGAACACTCCATGTTGGGCGTGCGTCAGCGCCAGGTAGCTCTCAGCTTCTTGCGCGAAGCGCGCGGCGTCCCAGCCCAGCAGCTCCTGGCAATGGAGCCGCAGGGCCGGCAGCAGGCCGGCGGCGAAATCGGGTTGCAGCAGACCCAGGCGG
Source organism: Inhella proteolytica (assembly GCF_016093275.1). Taxonomy (GTDB): domain Bacteria; phylum Pseudomonadota; class Gammaproteobacteria; order Burkholderiales; family Burkholderiaceae_C; genus Inhella; species Inhella proteolytica. Next base: position 26,483 of record NZ_JAEDAK010000012.1, on the reverse strand, counting down.
GTGCGGCGCAGCAGCAGGTCGTCGAGGTGGTGCACCTGCTCATGCTGCAGGCTGTGGCGGATCTCGCCGATCAGGGTTTGCGTGCCCGGCAAGGGCGTGCGGCCCTGCGCGAGCACGGCGGGGGCCAGGGCGCCGAAGCGGCCGCGCAGGCGCCGGGCCTGGGCGGGCTCCAGTGGCAGCGCGGCGCCGCCGGCGGGCATCAGGATCTCGGGGCCCGTCTCCGCCCGCAGCCCCGGCAACCAGGGCCGCGCCGCTTGCAAGGCCTGGCGCGCCATGACGCGGAAGGTGGTGAGCTTGCCGCCGCCCACCGCCACCAGGCCCTGATGCGCCAGCACCAGGTGCTCGCGGCTTTCGTCCGAGGGCTTGCGGCCCGCGCCGCTAGCGATCACCGGGCGAATGCCGGCCCAGCTGCTGCGCACATCGGCCGCGCGCAGGCCGGCGCGCGGGAACTGGGCGTTCAGCCCGCGCAGCAGGTAGCCCTGCTCGGGCCGGGTGAGCTGCGGCGCCTGCGCCAGGTCGGGGTGGTCTTCGTCGGTGGTGCCTACCAGCAGCGCGCCCTGCCAGGGGTAGGCAAACACCGGGCGGCCGTCCTCGGGGTGGCTCCAGGCCACGGCGCAGGCCAGCGGCAGGCGCCACAGCGGCAGCAGCAGATGCGAGCCGCGCAGCGGGCGCAGGCGCGGCGCGGGCAGACCCAGTTGGGCCGCGAGCGGGCCGAGGTAGGCACCGGTGGCGGCGATGACGGCCTGGCAGTCAATGACCTGCTCGCCGCCACCGGGCCCGCGCAGGCGCGCGCCCCGCACCTGGCCCTGTGCATCGCGCAGCAGCTCAACCAGTTCGGTGCGGTTGCGCAGCTGCGCGCCATGGGCCTGGGCTTCCTGCAGCACGCGCAGGGTCAGGCGGGCGTCATCCGCCGTCGCGTCTTCGTACAGGCTGGCGCCTTGCTCGGCGCGCAGGCCCGGGGCCAGCCATTGCGTGGTGTGCGCGTCGGCAAAGGCGCGCGTGCGGCGACCGGCCAGGCGGTCGTACAGCCACAGGCCGGCCTGCATCGTGCGCGGGCCGGGCTTGGCGCCGGGGTTGTGCGCCATCAGGAAGCGCAGGGGCTCGACGAGTCCGGGGGCGTCCTGCAGCAGTTGCTCGCGTTCCTGCAGCGACTCCTGGGTGAGGTGCAGCGCCCCCCGCTTCAGGTAGCGCAGGCCGCCGTGCACCAGCTTGCTGCTGCGGCTGCTGGCACCCCAGGCGAAATCGTTCGGCTCGATGAGGAGCACCTTGAGGCCTCGGCGCGCGGCTTCAAGGGCGCAGCCGGCGCCGGTGATGCCGCCGCCGAGGATGAGGAGGTCGAACTTCATTCGGTTCGACCTTGACGGGCTTGATCTGATCGAAAGACCCCGCCGGGATTTCGCCCCGGCAGGCGACCTACTTCTCTTTGCTTCGCCAAAGAGAAGTAGGCAAGAGAAAGGCGACCCCGATGCCTGCGCCCCCGGCTGCGCCGGGGGTGCCCTGCGGTGCTCGAAGAGCGGGCCCAGGCGCAAAACTCACTACGTTCGCTTCGCTCACTCCGTTCAGACAGTTGCGCCAAGTCAGAGCACGAGGCGCGCTGACGCGCGCGGGCCCGCTCTTCTGCGCTCCTCGGCTTGGCATAGGGGACCCCAACAGCCAACAGCCGAATACCGAACAGCCCGGACTTCAACTGTCGGCCCGAGACCCGGCGGGCAGCACCGATCAGCAACTCACTCACCCGACGCCACCAAATTCCCACTGTCCAGCACGCCGGCCGGATCGAAGTGGCGAACCATTGAAGCGATCGCCGCCAATCCCGCCGCGCCCTTCTCGGCCGGTAGGTAGGCCGCATGGTCCCGCCCCACTCCATGCTGGTGGCTGATCGTGCCGCCTTGCGCCACGATCGCCTCCGACACCGCCGCCTTCAAGGCCAGCCAGCGCGCCCGGCTCTCCTCGGCCGACGCGCCGATGCGGAACACGAAGGTTGAGTACACCGAAGACCCGCTGGCATACACATGCGAGAGATGGGTGTACGCATGGCAGCGCTCGCCGAAGCGAGCCAGCGCTTCACGGCCGGCTGATTCGATCGCCTCCACCATGGCTGTCGTGCCGCCCCAGGGAATGGCGGTCTCCATGGTGTCCACCATGTAGCCGGCCTCCCACAGCGCATTGCGCAGGTACACACCGGCAAAGCGCTTGGCCGCCCACTTCTTGCCCAGCAGTTGGCCGGTTGAAACGCCGCCGAAGCCGCGCAGCAGCTTGATGGCCTCGCGCTGCGCGGCGTTCACCTGGGCGGCCGTGCCCGTCAGGCCCACGAACAGCAGCACCTTGCCGTCGCCGCAGCCGCGCCACGCCAGGTAGCGCTCCAGCCAGGCGATCTGCCCGGCATGGCCGGCCAGGCGCAGCGTGGTGTCGGTTTCCACCGCATTGGCCAGGCGCAGCATCGAAAGCGGCACGCGTGCCTGGGCCAACTCGCGCACGGCGGCCAGGCCGGCTTCCCAGCTGGGCAGGAAGACGCCCAGGAAGCGCTCGCACTCGGGCAGGCGCTGCACGCGCACGGTCACGTCGGTCAGCACGCCGATGCGGCCCTCGCTGCCCAGCACCCATTCGCGCAGGTCCGGCCCGGCGGCGCTGGCCGGTAGCGGCGGGATGCTCAGTTCGCCGCCCGGCGTGAGCAGGCGGCCGCCGGCAAACCATTGCTCGGCGCGGCCGTAGCGCAGCGACTGCTGGCCCGAGCTGCGGGTGACCACCCAGCCGCCCAGCGAGGCGTACTCGAAGCTCTGCGGAAAGTGCCCGAGCGTGTAGCCCTGCGCGCGCAGCTGCGCCTCCAGGTCCGGGCCCAGCACGCCGGCCTGGAACTCGGCCAGCTGGGCCTCGCGGTTCAAGTGGGTCAGGGCGCGCAGGCGTGTGAGGTTCAGCGTCAGCACCGCGCGCGGCTCCTCGGTCGCCGGGCTCAGGTGGCCCACCACCGAGGTGGCGCCGCCGCAGGGAATCACCAGGAGCTTCTGCGCCGCCGCCCAGTCCAGCAGCTCGCGCACCTGCTCGCGGCTTTCGGGGAAGGCCACGCCGTCGCTGACGCGGCCGATGCGGCCGAAGCGCAGCGCGATCCAGTCGCCCAGGCTCTGGCCGTAGCTGCCGCGCAGGCGGGCCTCGGGGCTCCGGTCCACCAGCGGGTGTTCGGGCAGGCGGCTCACGGGGATCTGCGCGCACACCGCCTCCAACGTGGCGTCCTGCGGCGCCGGGCCGGTGCCGATGCGTTCCTGCAAAAACGCCAGCGCCTCGGGTGCCAGCGTGGCCACCACCCCGTCATCGCCCCAGCCGTTCCAACGCCGCATGCCCGCTCCTTCAAAAATGGAAGCGCATGCTAGACAGCGGGGCCGAATTAAGCTTGCGCGCCGCCGCCAAGGCGCTTTGTGAAATCGCGCCAAACCGCCCCCCGCGCCACATGCATCACGCCCCCGACCACAGCGCCGCCGAACTCGGCCTGCCGCCCCTCGCCCAGGCCCGGGTGGCCGCCGCCTACGCGCAGGCGGCGCTGGACGAGGCCACGGTGCTCGGCATCGAGCCCGGCGTGCCCGCCGGCGAGGACCTGCCGGTGCGCAGCTACATCGAGCTGCTGGAGCGCGGCGGCGCGGCCGTGCCGGACTTCGGCCTACGCGTGGGCGCGCGCATGAAGGCCAGCCATTTCGTCGCCTACGGCCATGTGCTGCTTTCCTGCGCGAGCTTTGGCGACGCCGTGCAGCAAACGCGCCGCTTCGAAGGCCTGGCGCACGAACTGGGCCGCAGCGAGCTGGTGCTGCAGGGGCAGGAGGCCGTCTACCTCTGGCATTGCCCCTGGCTGCACAACCTGCCCAGCCGGCAACTGCCCGAATCGGTGATGGCCAGCATCCTGGCCTTCACCGCCTGGCTGGCCGGCCGCCGCCTGGCCGTGCACGAACTCGCCTTCCCGCACCCCGAACCCGCCGACCCCGCGCTGCGCCGCCGCCTGGACGACTGGTTCGGCCTGCGCGTGAGCTACGGCGCACCGGTCACCCGCGCGCGCTTCGACGCGGCGCTGCTGCAGGAACCCATCCCCGGCGCCGACCCCGCCCTTTTCCCGCTGCTGGAGCAACGCGCCGCCCAGCTGCTGGCCGCGCGCCAGCAGGCCCTGGCCCAGCAAGCCCCCAGCGAAGCCGCCTGGCTGCAGGCCGTGCGCGCGCAGATCGCCGAACGCCTGGCCCAGGACGGCGCCCGCGTCGGCGAAGTGGCCGCGGCGTTGGCCGTCTCCCCCCGCACCCTGCAGCGCCGCCTGGCCGAGGCCGGCTCCAACTTTCAGGCCCTGCTGGACGCCACCCGCAAGGAGCTGGCCGCCCAGTACCTGCGCAACCCGGCGCTGAGCCTGACGGAGACGGCCTTTCTGCTCGGCTACGCGGAGCAGAGCAGCTTCAACCACGCGTTCCGGGCTTGGTTTGGGTGCACGCCGCAGCAGTGGCGTACGGCCGCGGTAGCGGGTTGAGAGCCGGCGCACCCATTCGAAAGTCCTCGTGAAGATTCAAATGCTTCGATTGGCCATCGCTGCCGTCTTGGTGCTGGCCTCCAAGGCCACACTCGCCCGCGAGTTCGAAAAAGACTTCGCCGTCTATCTTGCCGGAGAGGAAACGCTCGCCCGACTGGGCCCCCTTCCTCTGCCGCGCGCCTTGATTGCCAAGGCGATCGACCACGCGGCGCAACATGACGCCCGGGGCGTGGTCATCAAGCTGTTCCTGGACCAAGCAAGGTCCATGGAAGACGACCTTCCCCTTGCATCGAGCATGCGCAAACTGCCCGTCGCATTGCAGGCCCGCATCGACGACGCAGAAGCCGCACCCAACCCGTTCGAGGCCCGATTCGCATTGGCCGATACAAGCCTCCATGCGGCAATCAGCGGCACCCGGGGCTGGATTCCCACCCCAGTTCTTGCCAAGGAAGCGCATTCGATCTGCTTCGTGGACTTCGACGGCTTCCCGGTGCCCTTGCTTGAGCACTATGGCGGGCTGCCGGTGAAGTCCCTAGTGACCTGTGCCATTGAGATGGCAACGGATGAAAAGGTTCGAGTCAGCAACGGCCGCGCCTTCCATTTCGGCCAGGAACATCTGCGCGTCGACGACATGAACCAGTTCACCGACCGCAAGCGCTTTTCGGAGGCAGAGAACTTTCGCGAACTGGCCGATCTGATCGAAGGCCAGGTGTCTGCCCAACAGATCGCAGGGCGCGTGATCATCATTGGGTACGACAGTTCAGACATGGCCACGGTCAGCACGCCGACCAGGCCACTGCGCTTGCACCGCGCATTCGCCGCGTACCTGAAAACGATCTACGAGGACTTGCGGTAAGTGGCGAGATCGAAGGGTCGCTGGTGTCAGCCTTGCCTCTCGCCCATAAGGGCCTGATCAGCCTGCATCCACCAGTGCCAGCCGCTGCGCAGCAAGGGGCTTGACCTTGCGAATCACCGCCTTAGCCCTTTGCTCGGCCGCCCACAGGTCATAGGCCGCCTGCATCCCGAGCCAGATATCGGCCCGGCCACCATGCTCCACGCCCAGCCAGCGCTCCAGCCGCAGCGCCATTTCGGGGGACACGGCTGCCGCGCCGTTGAGTACGCGCGAAAGCGTGGCGCGGGTGACACCCAGCGCCTGGGCGGTTTCGGTCACCGTCAGGCCCAGGGCGGGCTGCAGGTCGTCGCGCAGCGTCAGCCCAGGGTGAGGAGGGGTCATGCATCCTGCTCGTGTCATGGGCTTCACTCAGCTCGCAAGCTGCTGGCGCCACCCGCACGACGTCGCTCAAGCTCTACCACGCGCTTGCTCCCGTACCAACGGAACAGCCAACTTGAGGCGAGCAGGCTCACCGAAAAGGAGAAGAGCAGCCGCCCCACGATCCCCAGCGTGGACCCATTGCCGCCCGATCCGAGATACCGGCTGAGGTCGACCGACACACCCATGACTCCAGTTGTCACAAGCCAGGTGCAGAGCAACAGAGTCATCAACAACAATGCGTTGGCTCGCCAAGCAAAGCTGTCCGCTTCCTTCCGATCGGGCGCACGACCATGCCGGCGCACAAAAAGCTCTGCGGCGAAAAAGCTCCCTGCCAGGGTCATGGGCAACCAGAAAGCGCTGCGCGTCCGCAGCCCGAAAAGCTCCGTCGCACCGGCCACCATGACAGCGACAGCGACTGCAGCCGCCAGGAAGTGAAAGGCCGACCGCACACTGCTTGGCTGCACGTCTCCCTCACGAGCCGAAGGGATCGCGGCCGTGACAGGCTCAGCGCTCGCCGCTTCCGCTGGCTGGGTCTCTTGCCAGCCCTTTGCGTCTTTCCAGTCTTGCAACTTTTTCAGGGCGGCGACCTTCTTGGGTGAGGCATTCGGCGCCAGTGCGCTTCGCCGCGCGGACAAACCAAAGAAATGGCGCACACCGAGAAACGTCAGCACGCCAGCCATTCCCAGGAAGGTCAACAACAACTGCAATCCGGAGGAGTCCCGAAAAAGCCAGCTCAATTGGTAGCCCATTGCAGAGCGAGACCCACGCAGTACCGGCAGTGCAGCCGCCAGCAAACCAAGCTGCGAGACCACAGCCATCCCTGCGAACCTGCGGACCTCGCTTGCACTCGGGTCACGGCGCTGGCTGCGCGCAAATGCGCGTCCAGCCACGCTTGCCGCCAATGCCACGCAAACTGACAACAGGAGCAAGCACCCCAGGATGCCGAACGGCGCTGCAAAGAGTCCAACGATCAAGAGCGCTGCCAGATTGATCGCCACGAACCGACTGAATGCGCCTGACATTGACCTTCCCGCTCCAAAAGGGCGGCAGGATAGTCGTGCACGGGGGGGCTTCAATCAAAGGGCCTTGGTGACCTCTCGGAAATCCGGTTCTTCCTCACAAGCCTCCACGCTGAACCCCAGCCCCTTCACCAACTTCAGCATCGCCGTGTTGGCCTTCAGCACCAGGCCGTCCAGACGCTCCAGCCCCTGCTCGCGCGCCACGGCGAACAGCGACTCCATCAGGCGCGAGCCCAGGCCCTGGCCGGCGAAGGCGTCGGCGATCAGCAGGGAGAACTCGGCGCTGCGGCCGTCGGGGTGGGTGGTGTAGCGGGCCACGCCGGCGATCTGTTCGTCGGCGTCGGGTGCGGCGCGGTGCAGGGCCAGCAGGGCCATCTCGCGTTCGTAGTCGATCAGCGTGAAGCGCGCCAGCATCTTGGGCGGCAGTTGCGTCAGCGTGGCGGCGAAGCGGTTGTAGCGGCTCTCCGGCGAGAGGCCGGCCACCAGGGCCTGCAGGCGTTCGGCGTCGTCGGGCTGGATGGCGCGCACCTGGCACAGGCGGCCGTCGCGCAGCGCCACGGTGTGCGCCAGTTGCACCGGGAAGGGCTTGATGGCGAGGTGCCGGTAGGCCGCGCCCACCGGGGCGGTGGGCTCGGCCGCCAGCACGATGCGGGCGTCCACGGCCACGCAGCCCTGCTCGTCGGCCAGCACGGGGTTGATGTCCATCTCGCGCAGCTGCGGCAGCTCGCAGGCCATTTCGGACACGCGCATCAGCAGGGCTTCGAGCGCGTCCATCTGCACGGCGTTGGCGCCGCGCCAGGGGCCGAGCAGCTTGGCCACGCGGGCGCGCTCGATGAGCTGGCGGGCCAGGAAGCGGTTCAGCGGCGGCAGCTCCATGGCGCGGTCGTTGATCAGCTCCACCAGGGTGCCGCCGGCGCCGAACACGATCACCGGGCCGAAGGGCGGCTCAAACACCAGGCCGATGTGCAGCTCGCGCGCCTGGCGGGTGCGGGCCATGGGCTGCACGGTGACGCCCAGCTCCTTCAGCTGCGGGGCGTGCTGGCGCACGCGCGTGAGCAGCAGCTCGAAGCCGTCGCGCACGGCCAGGGCGTTGCGCAGGTCCAGCAGCACGCCCTCGACATCGCTCTTGTGGGTGATGCCCTCGTCGTCGATCTTCAGCGCCACCGGGAAGCCGATCTGCGTGGCGATCATCATGGCCTCGTGCGCGCTGCGGGCCTTGAGCGTGCCGGTGACCGGGATGCGGAAGGCCGCCAGCAGGGCCTTGCTTTCCATCTCGGTGAGCAGGCTGCGGCGCTGCGCCAGCACGGTGTCGATCAGCAGGCGCGCGCCGTCCAAATCGGGTGCGGGCAAGGGTGAGAGGGGGGCGGGCACCTGCTCCAGCAGGTGCTGGTTGCGGTGGTAGCTGGCCAGGTGGGCCAGCGCGCCCACGGCGGCCTCGGGGGTGCGGAAGCTGGGGACGCCGGCCGCGCCCAGCTGGGTGCGCGCCTCGGCCGCCACGCCCTCGCCCATCCAGCAGGCCAGCAGGGGCTTTTCCAGCTCGGGGCGCAGTTGCAGCAGGGCCTCGGCGCAGGCCGCGCCGGGGCTGCCGGGCAGCGGGGCGTGCAGGGCCAGCACGGCGTCGGTGTCGGGCCGGTTCTGCAGGGCACGCACCGCCTCGCGGTACTGGTCCGGCCCGCCATCCGGGCTGAGGTCGTGCAGGGCGCTGACCTGCAGGCCGACGCGCTCGGCCCAGTCGGCCGCCAGCACGGCCGCGCCGCCGCCGTTGCTGACCAGGCCCAAGCCGTGTTCGACGGTGCGGCCGCGCCGCCCCAGCACACCCAGGGCCTTGGCGGCGGCAAAGAGCTCGGCCGAGGCCTGCACCCGCACCGCGCCGGCACGGCGCAGGGCGGCGTCGAACACCTCGTCGCGCCCGGCCAGGGCGCCGCTGTGGGTTTGCGCCACGCGTTGGCCTTCATCGCGCCGGCCGGTCTTCAGCACCAGCACCGGCTTGGCGTGGGCGGCCAGGCGCAGGGCGCTCATGAAGGGCCGCGCCGCGCTCAGGCCTTCCAGGTGCAGCACGATGGAATGGGTGTGCGGGTCGGCGGCCAGGTACATCAGCAGATCGGCCAGGTCCACACCCGGGTGCGGGCCCAGGGCCACCACACTGGAAAAGCCCACGCCACTGGCGTTGGCACCTTCCAGCAAGGCGGCGCAGAGCGAGCCCGATTGCGAGAGCACCGCCAGGCCGCCCGGCCGCACCAGCGGGCCGATGAGGCTGGCGTTCAGGCCCAGGCGCGGGTTCTGCAGGCCGCTGCAATTCGGGCCGAGCAGGGGCAGGCCTTCGCGCGCGGCGATCTCGTGCAACTGGCGCGCCAGGGCCACATCCAAATGGCTGCCCAGGATCAGCGCGCTGCGGCAGCCGATGCGGCTGGCCAGCTCCAGCGCGCCGGCCAGCTCACCCGGCGGCAGGGCCAGGACGGCCAGATCGGCGCGGGCCTGGGCCAGCTCGGCCAGGGTGCCGCTGCGCTGCACGTCCAGCAGCGTGAACTCGCCCTCGAAGCGCTGCGCCTTCAGGTGCGCCAGCAGCAGCTCGGCCGCCGGGCTGCGCTGGCCCTCGGGGCTGGTCAGCACCACCAGCGAACGCGGTGCCATCAAGGGAGTGAGCGGATGGGGATTCATCAAGCCTCCACGAGGACACGCAGATGCGCCGCCGCGCTGCGCGCCAGTGCGGAAAGCGAATAGCCGCCCTCCAGGCAGGAAACGATACGCCCGCCGCAGCTCGCTTGCGCCTGCGCGAGCAGCTGCTGGCTCAGCCACAGGTAATCGGCCTCGCTCCAGCCCAGATTGCCCATGTCGTCCTCGCGGTGGGCGTCGAAGCCGGCCGAGACGACGATCAGCTCCGGCGCGAAGCGCGCCAGTGCGGGCAGCCAGTGCGTTTCGATGGCCGCACGCATGGCCGGCCCGCCGCTGCGCGCGGGCAGTGGGGCCAGCACCACGTTGGCGGCCGGCGGGCTGGCATCGCGGAAGGGAAAGAGATCGGCCTGGTAGCTGGAGCACAGCAGCACGCGCTCATCACCGGCCCAGATGTCCTCGCTGCCATCGCCGTGGTGCACGTCAAAGTCCACCAGGGCCACCCGCTGCAGGCCGTGCTCGCTGAGCGCCTGGGCCACCGCCACGCTGGCGTTGTTGAAGAAGCAAAAGCCGCTGCCACCATGCCGGCCGGCGTGATGGCCGGGGGGGCGCACGGCGCAGAAGGCGTTCGGCGCCTGCCCGCTCAGCACCAGGTCCACCGCGTGTGCGGCAGCGCCGGCGGCGCGGCGCGCGGCGCGCAGGGTGAAGGGGTTGACGAGGGTGTCGGCGTCCAGGCGCGCATAGCCCTCGGTGGGGATCAAGTCCTGCAGGCGGTAGAGCCAAGCGGCGTCGTGCACGCGCAGCAGCTGGGCATCGGTGGCCTCGGGGGCGTCCACCGGCTGCACGCAGTCCAGCAAGCCCTTGATGAGCAGGTGATCATTCAGCGCCGCCAGCCGCTCCGGGCACTCCGGGTGGTCGGGGCCCATCACGTGGCGCTCGCAGTCGGGGTGGGAGAGGTAGGCGGTCAGCATGGTGAGCCCATTCTTGACCTTGCTGCATTGCACCAAACTGACAGAGGACGTGGGAATGAGCGCACAAGATGCCTTGGATCAAGCCGCCGCCTGCGTGCGCGAGGCGGACTTGCTGGTGGTGGCCGCCGGCGCCGGCATGGGGGTGGATTCCGGCCTGCCGGACTTCCGCGGCAACGAGGGCTTCTGGAAGGTTTACCCCGCGTTGCGCGGCCACAGCTTTGTGGAGACGGCCAACCCGCGCGGCTTTGCGCAAGACCCGGCGCGCGCCTGGGGCTTTTACGGCCACCGCCTGGCGCTGTACCGGCGCACGCAACCGCACGCGGGCTTTGGCCTGCTGCGGCAGTGGGGGGAGCGCCTGCCGCTCGGCGTGACGGTGTTCACCTCGAATGTGGACGGGCAGTTCCAGCGCGCCGGCTTCGACGAGGTTTACGAGTGCCACGGCTCGATCCACCACCTGCAATGCACGACACCCTGCGGCGAGGCGATCTGGCCCGCCGAAGGCTTCGAGCCGCTGCTGGACGAGACCGATTGCCGGCTGCTGAACGAGCCACCGCGCTGCCCCTGGTGTGGCGCGCTGGCGCGGCCCAACATCCTGATGTTTGGCGACGGCGCCTGGCTGGATGCGCGCAGCGCCCAGCAGCAGCTGCGGCTGGAAGCGCGGCTGCGCGAGGCGCGGCGCATGGTGGTGGTGGAGCTGGGCGCCGGCACCGCCGTGCCCTCCGTGCGGCATTTCAGCGAGACCCTGGTGCATCGGCGCGGGGCGCGGCTGGTGCGCATCAACCCGCGCGAGCCGCAGGTGCCGCCCGGGCAGATCGGCCTGGCCTGCGGGGCCTTGGAAGGCTTGAGCCGCCTGCAGCCCTGAGCGCGCTTTCGCTGCGCCTCAGGCCACTGCCTGCGGCCGGGGCGAACGGCCCAGCAGCCAGCGCCCCAAGGCACCGCGCCGCACGCCCATCTCGAAGCTCAGCAGGCCGATGGTCAGCGTGGCCAGCACGGCCAGCGGCAGCTTGATGAAGCCCGGCCAGGGCTGGTCCATCCAGGCGAACTGCAGCGCGAACAGCACCGGCAGGTGCACCAGGTAGATCCAGTAGGAGGCGTCGGCCAGGTGGCGCAGCAGCGCATGGCTGCAGTTCAGCAGGCGCTGGCCCAGGCCCAGCAGCGCCAGGGTCAGCCACACGCTGGCGCAGGCAGACGCTAGGCCCATCAGTAGCCCGGCCTGGGCCCGCACGGGCCAGAGCAGCAGCAGGAATGCCGCACAAGCCAGACCCCCGGCGGCCAGCAGAAGGCCGAGCACGCGCGCCCGCATCAACGCCGCCAGATGCGGGCCGGCGAGATAACCGAAGACGAAGAAGCCGCCATAGCTGACGAGGGCCCAGAACTGCGGCAGCAGGCTCTCCGGGGCCGGATGCGGCGCGCTGACGCTGGCCAGCGCCGGCGCCAGCAGCAAGGGCAGCCCGAGCAGCCAGGCGCGCAGCGGCAGGCGTTGCAGCCACGCGGCCACAGCAGGCGCCAGCAGCTGGCGTGCCACCCAGATCAGGAGCGTGAACAGCAGCAGGTAGTACAGGAACCACAGATGCCCGGTGCCCGGCGGCGGCAGCGGCTGGCCGCTCGCCTGGGCCTCGCGCAGCCAGCGCAGCAGCGGGGACGGCTGCTGCACATGGATCACCGCCTGCTGCACCACTGCGCCCATCACAAGGTGCAGCAGGGGCACGCCCAGCAGCAAGGGCACCAGCAGGCGGCGGGCGCGGTCGCGCATCAGGCCGCCCAGGCCGCGCCGCGCCAGGGTGTGCGCCGCAAAGTAGCCCGCCAGCACGAAGAACAGGGGCACGCGCACCAGGTGCAGCGGCCACAGCACGGCGTCCAGCCACGGCAGCTGCGCGGCATCGGCCGTGGGGAAGAAGGGCTGCATCAGCGGGCTGTGCGCCAGTGCGGCGTGGAACAGCACGCCCGCCAGCATGGCGAGCGCGCGCAGGTTGTCCAGCGCCAGGTTGCGCGGGGGCATGGTTAGAAAAAGGCCTGCTTGCGTAGGTGGCGCCAGCCCGCATAGGCCAGCAGGGCCAGGCTGCCCAGCCCCTGCAGCGCCAGGATGCTCAGGGCCTGCCAGCTCCACACCACCGTGTCGCCCTGCCAGTGGCGGGCGATGTCGGGGATCTGGCTCAGGCCGGCCATGAAGGGGTTGATCAGCGCCGAGCTAGCGATCATGGCGAAGATGTTCCAGCCCTCCGACTCCACCTGCAGGGCCACGCACAGCGCCACGCAGTAGGCCAGCAGCAGATGGCCGCACAGCAGCAGCACCAGGGTCAGCAGGCCGTCGGGCACGGGCGTCCAAAGCGTGACGGCCACCGCGCCGGCGGCCAGCAGCCCGAAGGGCACGCCGAAGGTCACCAGATTGCTCACCAGCTTGGCGAGGTAGAAGTCCAGCGGCGCCACCGGCAGGCTCATCACGAAGGCCAGGGTCTTTTCCTTGCGCTCGTTCAGCACCGAAGTGCTGATGGCGAAGCAGGACACCGCCACCATCACGATGATGAGCAACAGCGAGCCCAGGTAGAAGCTCCAGCGCGTGGCGTGCCCGATCAGCGCCAGCGCCAGCAGACCCGCCGCGACATAGGCCGCCAGCTGCTTCTCGAACAGCTGCCAGTCCTTTACGACTAGGGCCCGGATGGCCGGGAGGTTGAGCGAGGCCTTCATGCGAGGGCTCCTTGGGCTGGCGTGGGTCGGCGCACGGTGGTGACGAAGATTTCTTCCAAGCTCATGAGCTCGCACTGGTGCGGCTGCAGGCCTTCGGCAATCAGGCGCTCTAGCAGGGCCTCACTGTGCTGGCTCACACGCAGCTCCAGCAGCGCCCCATTGCGGCGCAGCTGCGCCACCTCGGGCCAAGCGGCCACGTGTTCGCCCAGGGCCCCCTGGCCCACGATGCGGCGCCAGCTGCTGAGGTAGCTCTCGCGGTCCTCGCAGGCCAGCAGGCGGCCGGCGTGCAGGAAGCCGATCGCATCGGCCAAGCGTTCCACCTCCGCCGTCTGGTGCGAGGAGAACACCACGGTGCGGCGCTCGTCCTGCAGCACATCGGCCAGGGCCTCCAGCACCTCGGCGCGCGCCACCGGGTCCAGCCCGGTGGTGGGTTCGTCCAGCAGCAGCAGGCGCGGGCGGCGCGCCAGGGTGAGCAGCAGCAGGGCCTTGACGCGCTGACCATGCGAGCAGCCCACGAGCTTCTGCTCGGCACGCAGGTCAAAGCGCTGCAGCAGGTGCGTGGCATAGGCCGCGTCCCAGCCCGGGTACAGGCTGCGCATGAAGTCCATGTGCCAGGCCAGGGTCTGCGTGCCGTAGAGGCGCATGTCCTCGCTTGCCAGGCCGAGCTGCTGCTTCACGCGCACCTGCTCCGCCGGCATGGGCAGGCCCAGCACCTCGATCTGCCCGGCATCCGGCAGCGTGAGCCCGGCCAGCAGGCGCAGCAAGGTGGTCTTGCCTGCCCCATTGACGCCGATCAGCCCCAGGATCTGCCCCTCGGGCAGGTCCAGATCCAGCGGCCCGAGGGCAAAGGGCGCATAGCGCTTGCACACGCCCTGCAGGGAAATGGCCAGGGTCATGAGGGGTCTCCTTCGGGTTGGCGCTCGGTGATCAGTTGCTGCAGCTCCTGCGCTGTGCAGCCCAGGCGCCCGGCCGTGGCCCAGAGGGCGTCGATCTGCCCCAGCAGCTCGTTGCGCAGGTGGGCGCGGGTCGGGTCGGTGCTTTCAGCCACCAAGGAGCCCTTGCCGTGGCGGGTGACGATCACCCCGGCGTGCTCCAGCTCCAGGTAGGCCCGCTTCACGGTGATGACGCTGACGCCATTGGCCGCCGCCAGCTCGCGGATCGAAGGCAACGCGCTGCCTGGCAGCCAGTCCCCCGCCAGCACCTTGGCGGTGACCTGGTCCACGATCTGCCGGTACATCGGCGTCGCGGAGGTGGTGGAAAGAAACAGCTGGGCGCTCACCGGATCGACTACTGTGCATATGCGACATACACAGTATATACAGCTGAGCCTTGGAGACCTGCACACCGCGCCCCGATGCCCACCGCTGGGCCGGCATCACTCACACCCGTGAGCGCCACCGCCACCCTTGGTCCGGCGCCAGAGGCGTCGCTATCGAAGCTTCAGACGTTGGCAACGCAACCGGCCCGCGCAGCGGGCCAGCTTGGACATATTGCGAACAGGCGCTGGGGCTCAGCGCCATGGACCGCAGGGAGCGCTTTAGGCGAGCACGTCCGTGCGTTCAGCCCAAAGTCACCATGGCATCACCCCCTGCATGCCAGCGCCGCCCATCGGCGCGCACCAGCAAGGCCTCCACACCCGCCGGCAACAGGCTGGGATCGGGGCCGCGCAGCATCAGCGCGGTGCCCAGTCCGTTCAGCGCCGCCACGTCACGCCCCAGCAGGCTGACGCCGTGCACGCCAACACTGGGCCAGCCGCTGCGGGGGTCCAGGATGTGGTGGTAGCGGCGCCCGCCCTGCTCGAAGCAGCGCTCGTAGTCGCCCGAAGAGACCACCCAACCGCCATCGGCGAGCGGGACGCTGCCCAGAAGCTGCTGCGGCTGCAGCGGGTCGCGCAGGCCTACCTGCCAGGCGTGGCCCTGGTTCTGGCCGATGGCAAAGATGTCGCCACCGCCGTCGATGAGTGCATGGCGCACCCCGGCACGCTGCAGCACCGCCATGCCCGCGGCCAGGATGGGGAGCTTGGCGATGCCACCCAGATCCAGGCGCATGCCCGGACGGTTCAGCAGCACCTGCGCGCCGTCGATCTCGATGGCGCGCCAATCCACCGCGCGGCGCTGCACGGCCAGGCGCTCGGCCGGTGGCAGGCTCTGGGCACCATCGAAACGCCAGTCGCTGTAGGCGCCCACCGTCACATCGAAGGCACCGCCGCTGCGCTCCGAAACCCGCTTGGCCTGCTGCAGCAACTCGCGCAGCTCGGCCGGCACGACCAGCGGGCGCCGACCCGCCTGGGCCGCCAGCGCGGCCACCGGGTTGTCGCCGCGGTACCGGCTCAGCAGGGCTTCCAGGCGCGCCATCTCGGCCCAGGCCGCTGCCATCGGCGCGGCCAGGTCGGCCAGCTCGGAGGCAGAACCCGGCAGCAGCAGGCTCACGCGCGTGCCCATCAGCACGCGCTGCTCGCGCCGCATCTCAGCGGCGCGCAGCGCCGCCTGCGTGGCCGGGGCCAGCAGGCTCAGTGCAACGGCACCGAAGACACCAAAACCGCGGCGCGAGAGCATCGTCTTCACTTCGATTGGTTGACCATGTAGTCGACCGCGGCCTTGACCTGTTCATCGGTCAGCGAGGCACCGCCGCCACGGGCCGGCATTGCGCCCTTGGCGCCGTTGAAGCCCTCAATCGCGTGCTTGTAAAGGGTGTCATTGCCCTGGGCGATGCGCGGGCCCCAGTCGGACTTGTCGCCCGGCTTCGGTGCGCCGGCCACGCCGGCGCTATGGCAGAGCGCGCAGGTCTTGTTGAAGACGGACTTGCCGAGCTCGTTGTCCGCCGCCGGGGCCGGTGCGGGCGCAGGGGCGGCGGCAGGGGCTGGCGTGGCGGCCGGTGCGGCCGGGGCCGCGGCCTGCTCTTGCTTGCCGCAGGCGCTGAGTGCGGCGGCAGCGACGAGGGCCAGCAGGCTGGCGCTCAGGAACTTGTTCATGGGGTCTCCCACAGCGGTTGCATTGCGGGCGATTCTGGGCAGCCTCTGGGGAGCAGGCCATGAAGTGGGTCAAGAAAGCCCCAGCTGCGCGCGTCTTGAACTGGTTCAAGGCGCTCAAGGGCCAAGGAGCGAAGCATGCGTACCCAAGTTGCCCCCCATCGTGGGGCCCGCCCAACCGATCCTGACCCCCACCCAAGGTGACACCATGACTGACAAGAAGACTGAATCGCTGCAAGAAGCCACGCCGGAGTTGGGGCGTCGCCGCTTCTTCAACACCACCGCGCTGGTGGGTCTGGCCGGCCTGGCCGCCTGCACGGAAAAGCCCGCCAGCGGCGGAGCACCTGCCGCCTCGGCGCCGGCCGCCGGCAGCCATGGCGCGGCCAATGCCAGCCACCTCAAGCCGGGCGAGCTGGACACCTATTACGGCCTGTGGAGCGGTGGCCACACCGGCGACATGCGCGTGCTCGGCCTGCCCTCGGGCCGCGAGCTGCTGCGCATCCCCTGCTTCGTGCCGGACGCGCTGGTGGGCTGGGGCCACACCAACGAGTCCAAGAAGATCATGGGCACGAAGGCCGACGGCAACCTGCGCTACTCGGTGGGTGACACCCACCACACCCACGCCTCCTACAAGGACGGCAACTACGACGGCCGCTACGCCTGGATCAACGACAAGATCAACAGCCGCATCGCGCGCATCCGTCTGGACTACTTCGTCTGCGACAAGATCACCCAGCTGCCCAATGTGCAGGGCTTCCACGGCATCTTCCCGGACAAGCGCGACCCGGTGGACCCGGCCATCAACTACACCACCCGCGTGTTCTGCGGCGGTGAGTTCAGCATCCCCCTGCCCAACGCCGGCACCGACGACGCCAAGCAGTACCACTCGCTCTTCAGCTGCGTGGACGCCGAAACGATGGAGCTGCGCTGGCAGGTCATGATCGACGGCAACTGCGACCTCGTGGCCACCAGCTACGACGGCAAGCTGGCCGCGACCAATCAGTACAACACCGAGATGGGCGCCAAGTACGAGGACATGATGTCCGCTGAGCGCGACGCCTGCGTGTTCTTCAACATCGCCCGCATCGAAGAGGCCGTCAAGGCCGGCAAGTTCAAGACCATCGGCAGCTCCAAAGTGCCGGTGGTGGACGGCACCCGTGCCGCCAATGGCGACGCCAAGAGCGCGCTGACCGCCTACGTGAGCGTGCCCAAGAACCCGCACGGCGTGAACGCCAGCCCGGACCAGAAGTACTTCATCTGCGCCGGCAAGCTCTCGCCCACCGCCACCGTGATCGAACTGAGCAAGGTGCTGGAGTGGTTCGACGGCAAACTGGAGAAGCTGGACGGCGCCATTGCCGCCGAAGTGGAACTGGGCCTGGGGCCCTTGCACACCGCCTTCGACGGCCGCGGCAATGCCTACACCACCCTGTTCCTGGACAGCCAGGTGGTGAAGTGGAATGTGGACAAGGCGATCGCCTTCCACAAGGGTGACAAGAACGCCAAGTACGTGGTGGACCGCATCGACGTGCACTACCAGCCCGGCCACATCAACGCCTCGCAGAGCGAGACCGTGGCGGCCGACGGCAAGTACCTGGCGGTGGGCTGCAAGTTCTCCAAGGACCGCTTCCTGCCCGTGGGGCCGCTGCATGCCGAGAACGAGCAGCTGATCGACATCAGCGGCGAGAAGATGGTGCTGATGGCCGACCACCCGGTGCGCGGCGAGCCGCACGACTTCATCATCTTCAAGCGCGAGCTGCTCAAGCCCAAGCAGGTCTACAACCTGGACGACTTCCCGCTCGCCGTGAAAGACCCGAAGGAATCGGGCGTCACGCGCAATGGCAAGAAGGTCACGGTGAAGATGACCTCGCAGGCCCCGGCCTTCAGCCTGCGCGAGTTCAAGGTCAAGAAGGGCGACGAGGTCACGCTGATCCTGACCAACCTCGACAAGGTGGAAGACCTGACGCACGGCTTCGCCATCCCGGGCCACAACGTCAACTTCATCGTCAACCCGCAGGAGACCGCTTCGGTCACCTTCACGGCCGGTGACCCGGGCGTGTACTGGTGCTACTGCACGCACTTCTGTCACGCACTCCACTTGGAGATGCGAACCCGCATGATTGTTGAGGCGTAAGCCAATCAGGGAGCAGCGGCTGTGCCGACTCGAGACCGGTGCAGCTGCTCAAAAACGATGCCGGTAATGCACTTCATCGCGGCCCTGGTGGCCGCGTTTTTTCTTCTGCTCGGGTCGGCCTTCGGCCAGGCCTATGAGGCCAAGCTGCCGGACGACCTGGGCAGCTTTCCCGCGCTGTGCGAGCGGGTGGATTGCCATGCCGTCTTCCCCGGCGCCACGCGCTTTTCGGCGCGCAAGGGCCAGCCGCCGTTCGTGGAGGCCTACGACGCGCAGGACCAGCTGCTGGGCTACGTGATGCTCTCCACCGACATCACCGACACGCCCGCCTACTCGGGCAAGCCGGTGGTGACGCTGATCGGCATGGACAAGGCCGGCCGCTTCGTCGGCTTCAAGGTGCTGAAGCACTCCGAGCCCATCCTGCTGCTGGGCATCCCCGAATCGGCGCTCACCAAATTCCACGACCAGTACAAGGGCCACAGCGTGGCCGAGAACCTGGAGGTGGGCGGCGGCGGCAGCGGCGCCACGCATCTGGACGCGATCTCGGGCGCCACCGTCACGGTCATTGCGCAGAACCAGGTCATCACCACCGCCGGCCAGGCCGTGGCCGCGCAGGTCGGCATCCTGCCGCCCACCGTGCGTGAACCGGCGCGCTTTGCCAAGAGTGGCAAGACGCCGAGCTGGGCCGAGTTGGTGGACGAGGGCGCGGTGCAGCGCCTGGTGGTGACGCCACAGCAGGTGGGCCTGCCCCCCGGCCCGGAGCCCTTCATCGAGCTGTGGTTCGGCAGCCTGGACCACCCCGAAATCGGCGCGGCGCTGCTGGGCAAAGCCGGCTTCGAGTCGCTGCGCAGCCGGCTGAAAGAACACGAGCACGCGCTCTTCATCGTGCGCACCGCCGGCCAGGAGAGCTTCAAGGGCTCGGGCTTCGTGCGCGGCGGCATCTACGACCGCATCCAGATCAAGCAGGGCCGCGACCTCTTCACCTTCCGCGACACCGATTACCTGAACCTCTATGCGCTGGAGGCGCCGGGCGCGCCCGAGTACAGCGAGGCGGCGATCTTCATCCTGCGCTCCAAGGCCTTCTCGGCTGCCCACCCCTGGAAGCTGAACTTCCTGGGCAACCGCGTGGACCGCGCCACCGGCCAGCGCAGCTTCGCCAACTTCGAGCAGCGCTACTGGCTGAGTGACGCCCGCCTGGAAGGCGGCCGCCCGCAGATCGAGGAAGAGACGGCGCCCTGGAAGAAGGCCTGGGCCGCACGGCCCGGCGCGCTGCTGGGCTTCATCGCCCTGCTGCTGGCCACCGCCCTCGTCTACTCGCAGCGCGAGCGGCTCACACGCCTCTCGACCCACAAAAACAAGTGGCCGGTCAATGCCTTCAAGTACACGGCCTGGGCGCTGTCGATCGTCTTTGTCGGTTTCGGCCTGCTGGCCCAGCCGTCGATCACCCAGGTGCTGACCTGGTTCCACTCGCTGCTGTTCCAGTGGCAGTGGGAGCTGTTCCTCTCCGACCCGTTCATCTTCGTGTTCTGGGTCTTCATCATCGTCACCACCTTCGTCTGGGGCCGCGGCCTGTTCTGCGGCTGGCTCTGCCCCTTCGGCTCGCTGCAGGAGGGGCTGTACAAGCTGGCCGGCCTGTTGGGCCTCAAGAAGCTGCAACGCGCGCTGCCCAAGCCTTTGCACGACCAGCTGAAGAACCTCAAGTACGGGATCTTCTTCGGCCTCTTCGGCGTGTCCCTCGTCTCGATGACGCTGGCCGAGATGCTGGCCGAGGTGGAGCCCTTCAAGACCACCTTCCTGGTGGGCGTGATGAACCGCAGCTGGCCCTATGGCCTGTTCGTGGCGCTGATCCTGGGCGTGGCGATCTTCATCGAGCGGCCCTACTGCAAGTACGTCTGCCCGCTGGGCGGCGCGCTGGCCCTGCCCTCCACCTTCCGTTGGTTCGGGCTGCGCCGCAAGGCGGAGTGCAATTCCTGCAAGGCCTGCGCCAAGGGCTGCGGCTCGCTGGCGATTGACGCCGCGGGGCGCATCGACCACCGCGAGTGCCTGCACTGCCTGGATTGCATGGTGCTCTACACCGACACCCACGCCTGCCCTCCGCTGGCCAAGGAGCGCAAGCAGCGCGAGCGCGAGGGCCAGCCGCTGACGGCCATCGACCGCCAGGGCTACTTCATCCCCATCGTGCCGGTGGAGCCGTTGCGCACCATCCCCCCCGCGAAGGACCCGCGCGCCGCCACCGAACCCGTGGCACCGCCGCACCTGGCGCGCGAGTTCAGCCTGGCCTGGTTGATTGCCGAAGCGCGCCACCATCTTTCGCCCTGGAGCGTGGACGGCTGGCGCTCGGCCAAGGCCCTGCAGATCGCCGGCATCGGCCTGGCCGTGGCCGCCACCCTGGCCTGGGTGTTCGCCTGGCAAAGCAAGCTCTCCGCCGCCGCGGTGGTGGGCTGGTGGATCGGCTGGAGCGTCTACGAAGTGCTGCTGCGCAAGCAAGGCATGAGCTTCGTCAAGGACGGCCCGTGGTGGAAGGCGCAATATCGCCAAGCGGGATGGATGGACATGGTGGCCTACGTGGGATTCAAGAACTTGCTGATCGGTGCCGGGCTGTATCTCAGCCTGCAGGCGCTGGGGAGGCTGGTGCCGTGAAGCCCCCTTCTGCTGGCCTTGCGGCTGGCTTATTGCATTGCTTTGCGTTGCAGCCCGCAGGGGGCTCTCACAACAAGCTGCTAGCCGCAGCAGCGCTGCTGATGGCCGTCAACCTCCAAGCCGCCACCCTGCGAGTACGAGCAGGCGAAGACCTCCAAGCCACCCTGGACCGCGCCGCCCCCGGCGACGTGGTGGAACTCGAACGCGCCAGCTACCCAGGCAACTTCGAGATCACCAAACCGATGACGCTGCGCGGCATCGAGCGCCCGTTGCTCAGCGGCGGCGGCAAGGGCCACACGCTGAAGATCAATGCGCCGGATGTCACCGTCGAAGGCCTGCGCATCACCGACTCGGGTGATTCGCTGGTGGACCAGAACGCCGGCGTGCTCGTTGCTCCCGGCGCGCACCGCGCCGTCATCCAGCACTGCGCGCTCTCCTACAACCTGTTCGGGCTGTGGATCGAGAAGGCCGACGATGTGCGCGTCGAGCGCAACAACATCACCGGCAAGCGCGACCTGAACTCGCCGCAGCGTGGCAATGGCATCCAGCTCTACAACACGCACGGCGCGCGCATCCTGCACAACGAGATCAGCTTCGTGCGCGACGCGCTGTACGTGGACGTCTCGCACGACGCCGTGTTTCGTGGCAACAAGCTGCATCACAGCCGCTACGGCACGCATTACATGAACAGCTACCGCAACCTCTGGGAGGGCAACGAGAGCTACCGCAACCGCGGCGGCCTGGCCCTGATGGAGGTGCGCGACAACGTGGTGCGCAACAACCTGACCTGGGGCAACAGCGACCACGGAATCATGCTGCGCACGCTGCAAGACTCCGTCGTCGAAGGCAATGTGATCGCCGGCAATGCGCGCGGCTTCTTCATCTACGACGTCGAGTACGCCACGCTGCGGAACAACCTGGTGATCGACAACCAGGTCGGCGTGCACCTGGCCGCCCTCTCCACCCGCAACAAGGTGCAGGGCAATGATTTCATCGGCAACCGCGAGCAGGTGAAGTACGTGGGCGCCCGCGACGAGGCCTGGGGCGGCGGCAAGGCCGAGGGCAACCACTACAGCAATTACCTGGGCTGGGACCGCAACGCCGACGGCGTGGGCGACTTGCCCTACGAGGCCAACGACCTGGTGGACCGCCTGAGCTGGCGCCACCCCACGCTGAAGCTGCTGATGGCCAGCCCCTCGGTGCAGGCCCTGCGCCTGGTTTCGCAGCAATTCCCGGTGCTGCGCGCGCCCTCGGTGGTGGACGCCCACCCGCGCATGCAGCCCCGCAACGCCCAATGGAGAGACTGGTTTGGACGCCGCTTCATCAACAGTACCGCCCGCTGAACCCATCGTTCTGGCCGGCGTTCGCAAGGCCTTCGGGCCGCTGCAGGCCGTGGCCGGCGTGGACCTGCGCGTGCCGCGCGGCGAGTTGTTCGGCCTGATCGGCCACAACGGCGCGGGCAAGAGCACGCTGTTCCGCATCATGCTGGGCCTGACCGACGCCGACAGCGGACGCGTGGAGGTGGCCGGCGTGGCCGTGGGCGGCCCGCAATGGCGCGAGGCGCGCCGGCGCATCGGCTACCTGCCCGAGCAGCTGGCGCTTTACGAAAGCTTAAGCGGCCGCGAGACCCTGGCCTTCTTCGCCAAGCTCAAGGGCGCGCCGCGTGCGCAGATCGAGCAGCTGCTGGAGCTGGTGGGCCTTGGCCACGCCGCCGAGAGGGCGGTGCGCACGTACTCCAAGGGCATGCGCCAGCGCCTGGGCCTGGCCCAGGCCCTGCTGGGCGACCCGCAGGTGCTGTTCCTGGACGAACCCACCAATGGCCTGGACCCGCAGGCGATCAAAGAGTTCTACGAGCTGCTCGGTGCGTTGGGCGCGCGTGGCACCACCATCCTGATCACCTCGCACATCCTGGCCGAGCTGCAGCAGCGTGTAGACCGTCTCGCCATCCTGGCCAATGGCAAGGTGGTGGCGCAGGGCAGCGTGCAGGCCCTGCGCGAGCAGCTGGCCCTGCCGCTGACGCTGACCCTGCGCGGCACGCCCGAGCTGCTGCAGGCCGCCCGCGAGGCCGCGGGCGACTGCGCGCGCGCCCTGCTGTTGCCCGAGGCCCTGCAGCTGCACTGCGAGCGCCACCGCAAGATGGAGCTGCTGGCGCGTCTGGCACCGCTGGCCGGGCGTCTGGCGGATCTGGAGATCACCGAGCCCTCGCTGGAAGACCTGTACTTCGGGGTGGCGGCATGAAGGCCGCTCTCCTCGCGGCGGAGGCCCTCCAGGCCGCTGCACCCGCGCTTCCGGAGCCCCGCCCCATGCACGCCCCCATCCTCACCCTGGCCGCCAAGGAACTGAAGGAACGCCTGCGCAACCGCTGGGTGCTGGCAGTGGCCGCGGTGTTCACGCTGTTCTCGCTGCTCATCACCTACTTCGGCGCGGCGCAGCAGGGGCAGGTGGGCGCGCAGTCGCTGGGCTACACCATCACCTCGCTGGTCAGCCTGGTGATCTACCTGCTGCCGCTGATCGCCCTGCTGCTGGGCTTTGACGCCATCTGCGGCGAGCGCGAGCGCGGCTCGCTGGAACTGCTGCTGGCCCACCCGCTCACACGCGTGGAGCTGCTGCTGGGCAAGTACCTGGGCCTGGCCGCCGCACTCTCCATTTCCACCTGCGCCGGCTTCCTGCTCGTGGGCGTGCTGCTGGCGCGCCAGTTCGGTGCCGCCGCCACCTTCATGCACTACGGCGGCTTCGTGCTCAGCGCCACCCTGCTCGGCCTGGCCTTCCTGAGCCTGGCCCTGCTGGTCTCGGTGCTGGCGCGCGAACGCACGCGCGCCTCGGGTCTGGCCATCGTGCTGTGGTTCTTCTTCGTGCTGGTGTTCGACCTGGCGCTGCTGGGCCTGCTGGTGGGCAGCGGTGGCCAGTGGGCCGGTGACTGGTTCGCCTGGCTGCTGCTGCTCAATCCCGCGGACGTGTTCCGCATCTTCAATGTGTTCTCGCTCGACCAGGTCGGCGGCTTGTTCGGCCTGGGTGCGCTGGTGCCTCCGGCCTTCGGCAACAGCCTGCTGATGGGTGGCGTGCTGCTCGGCTGGATCACCCTGCCGCTGGGCCTGGCGATCTGGAGGTTCAAGCCATGACTTCATTGATGACGCGCCGGCGCGGCCTGTGCTGCCTGGCCTGCCTGCCTCTCTTCAGCGCCTGCGGCCAGCAGGCCGCCCGCACCAGCGGCCCGCAGGAGATCCAGGCCGGCACCAGCTGCGATCTGGACGGCATGCTGCTGGCCGACTACCCAGGGCCGAAGGCCCAGATCCACTACCAGGACCGCCCCGAGCCGCAGTTCCTGTGTGACACGGTAGAGATGTTCAGCCTGCTGCTCAAGCCCGAGCAGCTGCGCCCCGTGCGCGCCGTGTACGTGCAGGACATGGGCAAGGCCGATTGGGAGCACCCGGTGGGGCAGTGGATCGATGCCAAGCAGGCCTTCTTCGTGCGCGGGAGCAAACGCCGCGGCTCAATGGGCCCCACGCTGGCCAGCTTCGCCCAACGCGCCGATGCCGAGGCCTTCGTCAAGCAATGGGGCGGCTCGGTGCACGCGTTTGCGCAGGTCACGGTGGAGATGGTGGACCTGAGCGGCGGCGCGCTGCACGACACGCGCATGTGATGCGCCGCCGTCTGCTCGCCGTAGCGGCGCTGGGGGGGCTGGGCGTGCTTGCTGCGCGTGCCTGGCCGGGCCGCGCCCCGGCAGCGCCGCCGGATCTGGGCGCCGAGCTTTGCGTCAGCGCCCCACCCTTCCCCTACGAACCAGCCAGCGGGCTGGCCGCTGAGGCTCCGCGCCCGGTGCCGCCGGAGGCTCGCTGCCCCGTCTGCGGCATGTACCCGGCGCGTGCGCCGCGCTGGGCCGCGCAGGCGCATTTCGACGATGGCGCCGCCTTGTTTTTCGACTCCCCGCTGATGCTGATGCTCTGGCTGCAGGCCGTGCCTCGCCACAGCCCGGGCCGGCGGGCCGACGAGGTGCGTGCGCTCTGGGTACAGGACCATCTGAGCGGCGAGTGGCTGCCCGCCCAGACCGCGCATTACGTCGCCGGTTCGGGCGCACTGGGGCCCATGCGCAACGGCAATCTGCCGCCCTTCGCCAGTGCCGCCGCCGCCCAGGCCTTCGCGCGCCAGCGCGGCGGCCAGGTGCTGGGCTTTGAGGCGGCACGCGCGCCCGAGCGCCTGCGGGCGCTGGACACGCGCAGCCACCGCCACGCCGCATGAAGCGCCGGCACTTGCTGCAGGCCCTGCCCGCGCTGGGCCTGGCACCCGCAGCGCGGGCCGGCGACCAAGGGCCTTGGCTGCTGTGCGACCAAGAGCTGCTGCAGCTGCAGCCGGAGACTTTGCAGGTGCTGCAGCGCCACGCCCTGCCCTGGCGGCCGGAGCTGCCCGCACAGCGCCAGGGTGAGACGGTCTGGCTGGCGCGCCGCAGCGGCGAGCTACTGGCCCTGGACCTGCGCCGCGGCACGCAGCGCCAGCAGCAGCTGGAGGGCGAGCTGCAGCAGCTGCTGCCCAGCGCCGATGGCGTCTGGCTGCTGGCCGCCAGCGCACAAGTGCTGCAGCTGATCGACACCGCCACGCTGCGTGAGGCAGCGCGCCACAGCAGCCCCGGTGCCCTGCTGCCCGCCCTGGCCCTGCCCGCGCGCCGCAGCCTGCTGCTGGCCCCACGCGAACGCGCGGAGCTGTGGGAGCTTTACCTCGACCCCGGCGCCGAAGATTTCTACGAAGGCCTGGTGCACGATTTCCGCTTTGGCGAGGGCGTGCCCACGCGCGGCTTTCTCGGTCGACGCCGCATGGCGCTGCCCGCGCCCGTGCAGGCACTCTGGCAGCACCCGGCGCATTTCCATGTGGCCCTGCTGCAGGCGCCGCAGCAGCTGCAAATGTTCAACCTGGACGCCCGCCGCCCGGCCGGACGCCTGACGCTGCAGGCCGCCCCACAGGCCGCCTGCAGCTGGCAATGGCAGGGCCAGCCGGTGCTGGTACTGGGCGTGGGCCACACGCTGCAGTTGGTCTCGTTCGAACGCGCCGAAGGCTTGTGGCAGCAAGCGCTCGGCCGGCCCAGCGAGCCCATCACCCAACTGCTCGGCAACGAGGAGGCCCTGTTCGTGCAAGTTGGCACGCGCCTGCTGCGCCTGGACGCGGGCTTGCAGCCGCAGGCCGAACAGGCGCTGCCGGGCATCGACGCGCTGCACCGGGTGGGCACGCAGCTGTGGGCACGCAGCGCCGTGGGCTGGACCCAGCTGGACGCGCACAGCCTGCGCCCCTTGGGCGTACGCGCGTGCGCTCAACCCGCCAGCCAGCTGCTCGGTTGACAGGGCTTGCCCCCTGCGGGTGAGGGTCAACGGGGCGCTTCCACCGCCGTTGTCGGACCCATGCCGTGCTGCACGGCCGCTCCCTCCGGCTCGGAGCCCCTCAGAGCCCAGTCCACCCAAGGTGATTCGATGTCCAAGACCCTGCTGCTTTCGATGCTGATGACTGTTTCGACCGGTGTCGCCCTGGCCCAGACCAGCCCCGCGGCAGCCACGCCGGCCACGAGCCCGGTCGCAGCCACGACCACCACCGCGCCCGCCGCGCCTGCAGCACCGGCCGCCACCACCGCCCCGGCCACCAAGGCCACGGCTGCGGCACCGGCCGCCAGCGCTGCCGCCACCGCGGCCCCTGCCGCAGCCGCAGCCCCCGCGGCAC
>NZ_JAEDAK010000011.1 GCF_016093275.1 Inhella proteolytica | reverse complement strand
GCACGCGGCGCAGCGCTTCGCCGCGCCCGGCGGCCGTTGGCGCCGCGCGGCCGCCGCTCATCGCAGCGCGGCGGCGCGGGCCGCGGCGGGCGCCGAAGCTGCGGCCTCCTCGCTTTCGGGAGCCCCCCATGCAAGACGCGCTGCTGCAGGCCACCGCCCTGCGCAAACACTACGGCCCGCGGCCGGCCGTGGCCGATGTGAGCCTGGCCGTGCGCCGCGGCGAGCTGCTCGGGCTGCTGGGCCCCAACGGCGCGGGCAAGTCCACCACCGTGGCCATGCTCTGCGGCCTGCTGCCGCCCGACGGCGGCGAGATCCGCCTGGGCGGGCAGGCCCTGCTGGCCGAGCCGGACGCTGCCAAGCGCCGCATCGGCCTGGTGCCGCAGGAATTGGCCCTGTTCGAGACCCTGAGCGCACGCCGCAACGTGGAGCTGTTCGGCGCGCTCTACGGGCTGGACCGCGCCCGCCAGCGCCAGCGCGCGCAGGCCGTGCTGGCCCAGGTGGGCCTGCTGGAGCGCGCCGACGAGGCGCCGCGTGCCTTCAGCGGCGGCATGAAGCGCCGCCTGCACATCGCCTGCGCCCTGGTGCACGAGCCCGATCTGATCGTGCTGGACGAGCCCACCGCGGGCGTGGACCCGCACAGCCGCAACGCCATCTTCGAGCTGCTGGAAGGCCTGAAGCGCGCCGGCAAGGCGCTCATCTACACCAGCCACTACATGGAGGAGGTGGAGCGCCTGGCGGACCGCATCGTCATCCTGGACCACGGCCGCGTGGTGGCCGAGGGCCGGCTGGCCGAACTGCTGCAGCGGCTGGAAGGCGGCCAGGGCCTGGACATCGAGCTGGCCCAGGGCGAACCCGAGCTCGCCGCGCTGCAAAGCCTGCCCGGCGTGCAGGGCCTGCGCCGCGAGGGCTCGCGCCTGCGCCTGGCCCTGGCGGACTGGCAGGCCGGCATTGCGGTGCTGCAGGCCCTGGCCGCGCAGGGCCTGCAGCCGGCCCGCTGGTCCAGCAGCCGCGTCACGCTGGAAGACCTGTTCCTGACCCTCACGGGTCGTCAGTTGAGGGATTGACCCATGCATGCCTTGCTCGCCCTGATCCAGAAGGACCTGCGGATCTTTCTGTCCGACCGCCGCGCCCTGCTGCTGACCCTGCTGGCGCCGATCCTCATCGCCGCCTTTTTCGGCAGCCTGTTCGGTGGCAGCGGCAGCGCCAAGAAGGCCGGCGTCGGTCTGGCCATTACTGATCTGGACCGCAGCCCGGTCAGCCAGGCCCTGGTGGCCGCGCTGCGCGCCGACCCCCATCTGAAGCTGCAGGAGCTTGACGCCGAGCCTGCCCAGGCCTTGGTGCGCGCCGGCAAGCTGGACGCCGCCGCGCAGCTGCCCGCCGGCTTTGGCCAGCAGGCCGGGCGCGCGCTGTTCGGCGCCGGGCCGCGGCCGGTGATCCTGCTGCACCACGACCCCTCCAAGGCCCTGGGTCTGGCCGTGGTGCAGGGCCTGCTGGCACAGCATGCGATGCGCAGCCTCAGCCAGGCCGCCTTCCAGGCCGACGGCAGCCTGATGGCCGATCTGCGCGGCCAGGTGCAGCACGCCCAGGGGCTGGCCGCGGCGGAGCAGCAGGAGCTGCTGGCCCTGTTCGACCAGGTGGCGCGCGTGCAGCGTGTGAGCGCGTCGGCCGCGGGTGCATCGGGCCCAGCCGGCGCTTCAGCAGGCCTGCGCCAGCCCTTCGACACCGAGCTGGTGGCGGCGCAGGCGCCGCAGCAGGCCGGCTACAACGCTTACGCCCATTCCTTTGCCGGCATGGGCGTGCAGTTCATCCTGATGCTGGGCGTGGACATGGGTGTGGCCCTGCTGCTGCTGCGTCGGCAGGACCTGTGGAAACGCCTGCGCGCCGCGCCGGCCTCGCGCACGGTGCTGCTGGGCAGCCGGCTGCTCAGCAGCGCGCTGATTGCGCTGGGCGTGTTCACGGTGCTGATGGCGGTGGCCATCGCGGTTTTTGGCGTGCGCGTGCAGGGCAGCTGGCTGGGCCTGGCCCTGGTGCTGCTGGGCTTCGCGCTCTTCACCGCCGCCTTCGGTCTGGCGGTGGCGGCGCTGGGCCGCACGCCCGAGGCCACGCGCGGCCTGGCCATCGTGGCCACGCTGCTGCTGGTGATGCTGGGCGGCGCCTGGGTGCCGGCTTTCATGTTCCCGGATTGGCTGCAGCAGCTGACCCTGCTGGTGCCCACGCGCTGGGCCATCGACGGCCTGGACGCGATGACCTGGCGCGGCCTGGGTCTGGCCGCGGCCGCCCAGCAGGCCGGCCTGCTCGGCGCGGCGGCGCTGCTGATGGGGGGGCTCGCCTGGTGGCGTTTCGAGTGGGCCGAGGCGTGAGCTACAGCGCGTTCAGCGTGCAGGCGCCCCCGCCGCTCAGGCACAGCTCCTGGCGGTGGAAGGCGCGCAGCGCCGGGTGGTGGCTGACGCTGATGGGCGTGATGGAGAGCGGCGCCAGCAGCTCGTAGAGCCGGCGTTCGTTGTCGGCGTCGAGCGCGCTGGTGGCTTCGTCCAGCAGCAGGTAGCGCGGGCGGGCCAGCAGCGCGCGCACGAAAGCCAGGCGCTGCTGCTCGCCGATGGACAGCAGCTTGCCCCAGTCGCGTTCGGCATCCAGGCCGCCGAAGCGCGTGGCCAGGTCCGCCAGGTTCACGCGCTCCAGCCAGTGCTGCAGCTCGGCGTCGGAGACGGCGCGCTCGGGGTGGGGGTAGAGCAGCTGTTCGCGCAGCGGCCCCAGCGGCAGGTAGGGCTGCTGGGGCAGGAACAGCATGTCGGGTGCAGCGGGGCGCTGCACGCAGCCGCTGCCCTCGTCCCACAAGCCGGCCAGCACACGCAGCAGCGAGCTCTTGCCCGTGCCGCTGGCGCCGCTGATCAGCAGGCCCTGGCCGGGCGGCACGTGCAGGCTCAGGCCCTGCAGCAGGCATTGCGCGCGCCCCGGCGTGTAGACGCTCAGGTCCTGCAGCGCGAGCTCGTGCGCGGCCTCGCTGCGGATGCCGTCCACCGCGTGCGGGCGCTCCAGCTGCTGCTGGAAGGCGTGCAGGCGGGCGATGCCGGCCGAGAAGCGGCTCAGGCCCTCGAAGTGCTCGACGATCAGCGTCAGCGCGCTGAGGATGGCGCCGAAGGCCCCGGCTGCCTGCACCGCATGGCCCACTTCCAGGCGGCCCTCCAGCACATCGCGCGCGATCACCATGCTGGGCAGCACCAGGGTCAGGAAGCTGTGCGCGTACTGGAACAGGTTGAGTTTGAGCTGCCAGCGCAGCACGCGGCGGTAGTTGGCGTAGGCGGCGTCAAAGAGGCGCTGCAGGGTGCCGCGCTCGTGCGCCTCGCCGCCGTGCAGGGCCACGGGCTCGGCGTGTTCGCGCAGGCGCACCAGGCCGAAGCGGAAGTCGGCCTCGCGCTGCAGCTGGGCGAAGTTCAGCGGCACCAGGTGGCGGCCGAACACGCGCGCCGTGAAGAAGGTGCTGATGAGCGCGTAGATGCACAGGATGTAGATCAGCAGCGGCGAGATGCCCCAGAGCACGCTGGCAAAGGCGGCCATCTGCACCAGCGCCCCCAGCACGATCATCGAAAAGTAGAGCGACTGGCTGGTGAAGCTGTTGATGTCCTCGGCAATGCGCTGGTCGGGGTTGTCCAGCGTGCCATCGGCGTTCAGGTGGTAGTACGCGCGGCCCTCGAAGTAGCGACCCAGGAAGCGCACCGTCAGCCAGCGCCGCCAGCGCAGGCCCAGGGTGTCGCGCACGAAGTAGTACAGCGCGTAGATGGGCACCGCGGCCAGCAGGATCCAGACGAAGCGCTCGATCGAGGACCAGAAGCGCGCGCCGTCGCGCGCTGCCAGCGCCGAGGTGAACTCGCCCGTCTCCTGGTTGAACAGCACGTTGAAGCCGGTCTGCCCCAGCAGCAGCAGCATCAGCAGCGCCAGCAGGCCGAAGGCGCGCCAGCGTTCCTCGGCATCGCGCCAGTAGGGCTGGGCGATGCGCAGGAACTGCCGCGCCAGCTGGGAGTTGAAGCCCGGGGTGGCCGGCCGTTCCATCAGCTGCGCGCGAAACGGGCCTGGTGCCGGCCCTCGGTCTTGGCCTGGTACATGGCCTGGTCGGCCGCGGCCAGCAGCTCGCTCGCTGTGGGTCCGTCATGCGGGAAGCGGGCGATGCCGATGCTGCCGCCGCACACCAGCTGCTGGCCCTGGAAGGGCACCGGCTCGCTCAGCGCCGCCAGCACCTTCTGCGCCACGCCGTGCAGCGCGCCGTCGTCGGCCGCGCCCTGCTCGATCAGCAGCACGAACTCGTCGCCGCCGAGCCGGGCCACGGTGTCCGATTCGCGCACCAGGTGCTGCAGGCGCAGGGCCAGGCCTTGCAGCAGGGCATCGCCGGCGGCGTGGCCGAAGCGGTCGTTGATGGGCTTGAAGTGGTCCAGATCGATGTACAGCAGGGCCAGCCGGCCCTGGCTGCGGCGCGCCTGCGCCAGCGCGTGCTCCAGCCGGTCCAGGAAGGCGCGGCGGTTCAGCAGGCCGGTCAGGCTGTCGTGGCTGGCCAGGCGGTCCATCTCGGCCTGCTTGAGCTGCAGGGTCTCGAACTGCTGGTGGATCTGGCGCTGCATGTCGTGCACGCTGCGCGCCAGCACGCCCAGCTCGTCGTTGCGCGTGCTGGGCAGCTCGTTGACGAGCGGCGCCTGGGCCGAGAAGCCGCGCACCGAGCGCACGATCTGCCCGATCGGCCGGCTCAGCGCGCGCGCCAGCAGCACCGCCAGCAGCAGGGCCAGCGCGCTGAAGCCCAGCACGATGCGCACATTCACGCGGCCCAGGCGCTCGCCCTCGGCCAGCACCTGGTCCATGGGCTGGGCCAGGCCGACGATGAAATCGTCCTCGATCGCAAGATCACCGCGCGGCTGGCGCACGAAGGCCGCCACCCGGCCGCTGCGGCCGCCCACATGGGTTACCAGTTCCGCCTTGCGCTGCGGCGGCTCGGCCAGCAGGGCACTGGCGGCCGGAAAGTCTTCCGGCACGCGGGCCTGCTGGCCGCGGTCGAAGGCGAAGGCCTTGGCCTTGTCCGGGTGGATCAGGTAGTCGCCCTCGCCGTTCATCAGGTAGAGCTGCAGCCCGGCCGGCAGGTCGGCCGCCAGCTGCTGGAACAGGCCTTCGAGGTCGACGTTGACGACGATGACGCCGCGCACCTGCTGCTGGGCGTCGAGCACCGGCGCGGCCATCTGCAGCACCGGCTTTTCCGAGCCCATGTGAGCGCCCACCTCATGGTTGATGCTGGCGCGCGAGACGTACACCGAACCGCGGGGCAGCCGGATGGTCTCGTACACATAGGGCGTGTGGCCCTTCTCCTGCAGCTCGGCCTCGGGCACGCGGCGCACGCCGTCGCGCTGGCGGTCCACCCGCACCACTTCCTGGCCATAGCTGTCGGTGTCGATCAGGCGCATCTGGAAGTACTGCGGGTGCGTCAGCAGCATGCGCTCGAACAGGATGGCGGTATTGCGCGCGGTGCGCTCCTGCAGCTGCGGGTCGCTGCGCAGCAGCAGCTGCGCGGCCACCGGGTGCTCGGCAAACAGCAGCACGTCGCGCGCCACATTGCCCAGTTCCAGCGTGAGCTGGCGGGCCAGCACACGGGTGGCGGTTAGCAGCCGCTCCTCGGCGGCGTCCAGCAGCATCTGCCGGCTGGCCGAGTAGCCGTAGTAGCCGGTCAGGCCCGCGGCCAGCACGCCCGTAAGGGCGATCACCGCACCAAAGCGCGCCGCGAGCCCGAGCCTCATGGCGAGAGCACGCGCTCGGCCCGGTCGCCCGAGCGGATGCGCGCCCATAGCGTTTCGCGTCGCGCCACGTCCTCCACCGGCTCCAGCCAGACCAGCTTGGCCGCCCCCGGGCTGCCGATCGATTCGCTCACGGTATTGGCCAGGCCCTGGCGCTGCACCAGCAGCTGGCTGGCCTGGTCACCCAGCACATGGTCGATCCAGGCATGGGCCAGTGCCGTCTCGCGGCACTGCCGCGTCAGCGCCCAGCAATCCAGCCAAGCCAGCGCGCCTTCGCGCGGGATGGCATAGCCCACATTGGCGCCAGCCTGGCGCAGCAGCTGCAGCTGCTGGGTGCCGTAATTGGCGAACATCAGCGCCGCACCATGGCGCTGGAACAGGCGCACCGACTCCTCGGGCTGGCTGTAGAAGCCCAGCACATTGCGGCGCAGGGCGATCAGGCGCTCGACGGCGCGCGGCCAATCGCCCGCCTGCAGACGAAAGGGGGCGGGCAGGCCCAGGGTCTGCGCCGCCAACGTGAAGTTGTGACTGCCGCCGTTGTAGGCCAGCACCTTGCCGCGCCAGCGCGGCTCCCAGAGCACATTGATCGAGGTCGGCGCCTCCGGCAGGCGGCGGCGGTCGTAGATCAGGCCCATCTCCGCATAGGTGTAGGGCACGCCGTAAAGCTCGGTCCTGCCGCCCTGCTTGAGCTCCAGCCCGGGGATGCTGCTGCGGCGCTGAAAGCGCGGCAGCTGGCGCCCCAGGGCGGGGATGCGCGCGGGCTCCAGCGCGCGCAGCAGCCCGGCCTGCTGGGCACGGCGCAGCTCCACGGTGTTGAGCGCCAGGACGTCGAAGTCGGCGCCCTCCCGCTGGCTCAGTTTCTGCCACAGGGCCTCGTCGGTGTCGATCAGTGTGAGCTCGACGTGTGCGCCGTGCTGCTGCTCGAAGGCCTGCACCACCTCGGGCTCGGCATAGCCCGGCCAGGCCAGCACGCGCAGCACGGCCGGGGCCGCCGCAGCGGGCTGCAGGCGGGCGGCCAGCAGGCTGGCACAGACAAGGGGCAGGGCACGACGCTGCATGGATCGATATTAGGGGCCGCGCCGGCGGGCTGACCCGAGTTGGATCAAAGCGCGAAGTCGTAATCGATGATCAGCGGCGCGTGGTCGGAGAAGCGCGGCTCCAGATGGATCTTTTCCTTCTTCGCCAGCGCCGCCAGGCCGGGGGTGGCGATCTGGTAATCCAGCCGCCAGCCCACGTTCTTGGCCCAGGCCTGGCCACGCTGGCTCCACCAGGTGTACTGCTCCTCCTTCTGGTTCAGCGTGCGGAACACGTCCACCAAGCCCGCTGCGCCGAAGAGTTGGTCCAGCCAGGCGCGTTCCTCGGGCAGGAAGCCACTGTTCTTCAGATTGCCCTTCCAGTTCTTCAGGTCGACTTCCTTGTGCGCGATGTTGATGTCGCCCACCAGGATGAACTCGCGCTCGGCCTTCAACGCCGCCAGGTGCGGCGCCATCTCGGCCAGGAAGCGGAACTTGGCGGCCTGGCGTTCCTCGCCGCTGCTGCCGCTGGGGAAGTAGCAGGAGATCAGGCTGAGCTTGCGGCCGGGCTTGTCGAAGCGGGCCTCGACCCAGCGACCCTCCAGATCGAACTCGGCCGAGCCGTAGCCGATGCGCACGTCCGAGGGCTCGTGGTGCACGTACAGGCCGACACCCGAGTAGCCCTTCTTCTGCGCATAGTGGAAGTGGCCCTGCAGGCGGCCGCAGCGGTCGAACTGGCCGGCCACCACATCGCCCTGGGCCTTGACCTCCTGCACGCCGACGGCATCGGCGCGCTGGTGGCTCAGCCAGTCAAAGAAGCCCTTGGTGGCGGCCGAGCGGATGCCGTTCAGATTGGCGGTGATGAGGCGCATGGGGAGGCGGTCAAAAGGGGGTCGCGGAGTATCGCGTCGGCGCCCGAGCTGACGCATTGCCGCAACAGGACGCGGCACCGCCCCGGGCCAGCGGCAAGATGGGCGGCTTCGCAGTCCCTCCAACAAAGAGTCCGCCATGCCCTACCTTCCTCTGCGTCCCACCCTGCTCAGCCTGGCCCTGGCCGCCGCCCTGCCCGCCTTTGCCCAGGCCCAGGAAGAAGAGAAGCGCGACAAGAACCAGCTGGAAACCGTGGTCATCACCGCGGAGCGTCGGGTCGAGAACATCAAGGACGTGCCCAACGCCGTCTCCAAGCTCAGCGGCGAGAAGCTCGACGTGCTGTCCGCCGGCGGCCAGGACGTGCGCTTCCTCTCCGGCCGCGTACCCAGCCTGAACATCGAGTCGAGCTTCGGCCGCGCCTTCCCGCGCTTCTACATCCGCGGCTACGGCAACACCGATTTCCGTCTGAACGCCTCGCAGCCGGTGTCGGTGATCTATGACGACGTGATCCAGGAGAACCCCATCCTCAAGGGCTTCCCGGTGTTCGACCAAGCCAACGTCGAAGTGGTGGCCGGCCCGCAGGGCACCCTGTTCGGCCGCAACACGCCGGCCGGTGTGGTGAAGTTCGAGTCCGTCAAGCCCAGCCAGAAGCAGAACGGCTACGCCAGCATCAGCGCCGGCAGCCAGGGCATGGTGAACCTGGAAGGCGCCTTCAACCTGCCGCTGGGCGGCGACTGGGCGGCGCGCTTCTCGGGCCAGACCCAGCACCGCAAGGACTGGGTGAAGAACACCCTGCCCGGCGCGGTGACGCCCAAGACCGAGGGCTATACCGACACCGGCCTGCGCATCCAGGCCCTGTACGAGCCGCACAAGGAATTCAGCGCGCTCCTCAATGTGCACCACCGCGACCTGAACGGCAGCCCGCGCCTGTTCCGCGCCAACATCATCAAGCCCGGCACGAATGACCTGGTGGACGGCTTCGACCCCAAGCGCGTGTCGATCGACGGCATCAACGAGCAGCAGATCACCCAGACCGGCGCGAGTGCGCGCCTGAAGTGGTCGCTGCCCGGGCTGAACATCTACTCGATCACCGGCTGGGAGACGGTGGAGCCGTTCTCGCGCGGCGACATCGACGGCGGCTACGGCGCCGTGTTCGCCCAGCCCATGGGCCCGGGCTTCATTCCCTTCCCGGTGGAGACCTCGGACGGCCTGCGCGACCACCGCCAGCTCTCCCAGGAAGTGCGCCTGGAATCCAAGGACGGCGGCCCGCTGCGCTGGCAGGGCGGTGTCTACCTGTTCGATGAGCAGTACACGATCGAATCGATCGACTACAACGCCTTTACGCACCAGCCGAACACCACCACGCTGACGCGCCAGACCAACAAGGCCGCGGCCCTGTTCGGCGCCGTCAACTACGACCTCACGCGCGACCTGAAGATGCGCGCCGGCCTGCGTTACACGAAGGACGAGAAGGACCTGAGCACCACCGGGCCAGTGAACACCAGCGCGGGCACCAGCGCCTCCACCAGCGACAGCAAGTGGAGCTGGGACCTTTCCGCCACCTACTCGCTCGACAAGGCGGTCAACCTCTACACCCGCTACGCCACGGGCTTCCGTGCCAGCTCCATGCAGCCGGCTTCGGCCTTCGGCCCGCAAAGCCAAGCCAAGCCCGAGGACGTCAAGTCGATCGAGTTCGGCGTCAAGGGAGACTTCTGGAACCGCAAGGCGCGCCTGTCGGCTTCGGTCTTCAATTACGAGGTCAAGAACCAGCAGCTCACCGCGGTGGGCGGCGGCGCCAACTTCAACCGCCTGATCAATGCCGCCAAGTCGACCGGCAACGGCTTCGAGCTCAATCTGGACCTGCTGCCGCACCCGGACGTGCTGCTGACCGCCGGCGTC
Source organism: Inhella proteolytica (assembly GCF_016093275.1). Taxonomy (GTDB): domain Bacteria; phylum Pseudomonadota; class Gammaproteobacteria; order Burkholderiales; family Burkholderiaceae_C; genus Inhella; species Inhella proteolytica. Next base: position 145,183 of record NZ_JAEDAK010000011.1, on the reverse strand, counting down.
TCGCTGAACAACACCAAGTTCAAGGACGCCAACCTGGCTGCCGAGGCCTGCGGTTCGGGCTGCACCGTGCTGGATCGCATCCTCGTGCCGGCCAACCCGGCCGCCTTCAAGTTCGCCCCCACGGTGGACCTGAATGGCAACCCGATGCCGCAGGCACCGAAGTGGACCGCCAACTTCACGGCACGCTGGAGCATCCCGCTGGCCAATGGCGACGAGGTCTACCTCTACACCGACTGGGCCTATCGCTCCAAGGTCAACTTCTTCCTCTACGACGCCGCCGAGTACACCGGCAAGGCGCTGACCGAGGGCGGCCTGCGCGTCGGCTATCTGTGGGGCAATGGCCAGTACGAGGTGGCCGGCTTCGTGCGCAACATCACCAACCAGATCCGCGTCACCGGGGGCATCGACTTCAACAACCTGACCGGTTTCGTCAACGAGCCCCGCACCTACGGGCTGGCCTTCAAGGCGATGTTCTGAGCCGGCCCAGCCGCCGTCACCCGGTTCCTTCGTGAACCGTGAAGCCGACAACGCCGCGCGTTCGCGCGGCGTTGCTCCTTCTGGCATTCCCTGGGGCGCGGCCCTGGCCGCTGCCTAGAATCGTTCCGATGGCCCACGATCGCACTGCCCAAGACTTTGTCGCCTTCGCCGTTCAGGCCGGCGTGCTGCGCTTCGGCGAATTCAAGACCAAGGCGGGGCGACTCAGCCCCTACTTCTTCAATGCCGGCCTGTTTGACGACGGCGCCAAGATCGGCCGCCTGGCCCAGGCCTACGCGCAGCGTCTCTTGCCGCACGTGGACGAGTTCGACGTCATCTTCGGCCCGGCCTACAAGGGCATCACCCTGGCCGCAGCCCTGGCGATCGAACTGGCGCGCCTGGGGCATAACAAGCCCTTCGCCTACAACCGCAAGGAAGCCAAGGACCACGGCGAGGGCGGCACCCTGGTGGGCGCGCCGCTCCAGGGGCGGGTGCTGATCGTCGACGACGTCATCAGTGCCGGCACCTCGGTGCGCGAGTCGATCCAGCTGATCCGTGCCGCCGGTGCCACGCCGGCCGGTGTGGCCATCGCCCTGGATCGGCAGGAGAAGGCGGCCGAGAACGGTGTCGACCTGCCGCATTCGGCCGTGCAGTGGGTGCAGCGCGAGCTGGGCTTGCCGGTCTGGGCGATCGCCGGTCTGGCGGATCTGCTCGACTTCCTGCGCGACGACCCGGCCCTGGCCGAGCACGCCCAGCGCGTGCAGGCCTACCGTGAGCGTTACGGAGTCTGAGGCCGTGCGCCGCCTGCTGCCCTGCATCCTGTGGCTGGCCCTGGGCGCGGCGTATGCCCAGGTGCCGGGCGCCAAGATCTACAGCTGCGTCACGGCCGATGGCCGGCGCCTGACCTCGGACCGCCCGATACCCGAGTGCAAGGGCACCGAGCAGATCGTGCACCGCAACGATGGCAGCGTGCGGGCCAAGCTGCCGCCGGCGCAGTCGCCGGAAGAGCGTGCGGCCGAGGAATTGCGCCAGCGCGAGCTGGCCGGCAAGCGGGCCGCGCAGGCCGACGCGGCCCGGCATGACCGCAATCTGCTGACGCGCTTTCGCAACCGCACGCAGCACGACGTGGCGCGCACCGCCGCGCTGGACGATCTGGTCAAGGCCACCGAGCTGAGCGTCAAGCGCCTCAGCGACCTGGCCCGCGAGCGCAAGTCACTGGACGAGGAAGCCGAGTTCTACAAGGGCAAGCCGCTGCCGCCCAAACTCCGGCAGCAGTTCGACGTGAACGACGCTGCCACCGAGGCGCAGCGCCACTTCATTTCGCAGCAGAACGCCGAGAAGGTGCGCGTCAACATCCGCTACGACATGGAGCTGGCGCGCCTGGAGAAGCTCTGGGCCGGTGCGCTTCCGGGCTCACTGGGGCCGCCGCCGAACGCCCGCGATGTGGAGGCGGCGGTGAATGCGGCCTTGGCCGCGAGCGCACCGCCCGCCGGCTCGGCGCCGGCGAGCGGGCGCTGAGCCCGTTCAGCCCAGCTTCTTCTTCAGCAGCTCGTTCACCAGGCCGGGGTTGGCCTTGCCCTTGGTGGCCTTCATGGCCTGGCCGACCAGGGCGTTGAAGGCCTTGTCCTTGCCGGCGCGGAACTCCTCCACCGACTTGCCATTGGCGGCCAGGACCTCGTCGAGGATGCGCTCAAGCTCGCCAGTGTCGCTCATCTGCTTCAGGCCCTTGGCCTCGATGACGGCATCCACGTCGGTGGATTCACCCGCCCAAAGGGCTTCGAACACCTGGCGTGCGGCGTTGTTGCTGATCGTGCCGTCGCTGATGCGGGCGATCAGCTGCGCCAGCAGGGCGGGGCCCACGGGCGCGGCCTCGATGCCCTTCTCCTCCGCGTTCAGGCGGCGCGAGATTTCGCCCATCACCCAGTTGGCCACCAGCTTCGGACTTGCACCCGCGGCCTTGGCGGCCTCGTAGTAGCGCGCCACGGGCAGGCTGGCGGTCATCATCTGGGCGTCGTAAGCGGGCAGGCCGTCCTGGCTGGCGAAGCGCGCGGCCATCACCGCCGGCAACTCGGGCAGCTCGGCCTTCACGCGTTCCACCCAGTCGGCGCCGATCAGCAGCGGCGGCAGGTCGGGGTCGGGGAAGTAGCGGTAGTCGGCCGCGTCTTCCTTGCTGCGCATCGCGCGGGTCTCGCCGGTGTCGGGGTTGAACAGCACGGTGGCCTGCTGAATCTCCAGGCCATCCTCGATCTGGTCGATCTGCCAGTTGACCTCGTAGTTCACCGCCTGGATCAGGAACTTGAAGCTGTTCAGGTTCTTGATCTCGCGGCGCGTGCCGAAGGGCGCGCCGGGCTTGCGAACCGAGACGTTCACATCGCAGCGGAACGAGCCCTCCTGCATATTGCCGTCGCAGATGCCCAGCCACATCACCAGCGCGTGCAGGGTCTTGGCGTACTCGCAGGCTTCCTCGGCGCTGCGCATCTCGGGCTCGGAGACGATCTCCAGCAGCGGCGTGCCGGCGCGGTTCAGGTCGATGCCGCTCTGGCCGTGGTAGTCCTCGTGCAGGCTCTTGCCCGCGTCCTCTTCCAGGTGGGCGCGGGTCAGGTTGACCACATGCTCCTGCTCGCCCACGAAGAAGCGCACCTGGCCGCCCTGCACCACCGGGATCTCGTACTGGCTGATCTGGTAGCCCTTGGGCAGGTCCGGGTAGAAGTAGTTCTTGCGCGCAAAGATGGACAGCGGCGCGATGTGCGCGCCCACCGCCAGACCGAAGCGGATCGCGCGCTCGACCGCACCGCGGTTCAGCACCGGCAGCGTGCCGGGCAGGGCCAGGTCCACGGCCGAGGCCTGGGTGTTGGGGGCGGCGCCGAAGGCGGTCGAGCTGCCGCTGAAGATCTTCGAGGCGGTGCTCAGCTGGACATGGTTTTCCAGGCCGATCACGACCTCGTAGCCCCGCACGAGTTTGGATTTGGTCGTCATGTCAGAAGCCCTTCGGCGTGGCCTTGTGCCAGTCGGTCGCCAGTTGCAGGACGTGCGCCGCGTGCAGCAGCTGACCCTCTTGGAAGTAGTTGCCGAGCAATTGCAGGCCCACCGGCATGCCGTGCGCGCCCAGGCCCACCGGCACGCTCATGCCGGGCAGGCCGGCCAGCGAGCCGGGCAGGGTGAAGATGTCGGCCAGGTAGGCCTTGACCGGGTCGTCGCCCTGTTCGCCGATCTTCCAAGCCACCGAAGGCGCCACCGGGCCGGCGATCAGGTCGCACTGTGTAAAGGCCTGCTGGAAGTCGTCGGCAATCATGCGGCGCAGCTTCTGCGCCTGCAGGTAGTAGGCGTCGTAGTAGCCGTGGCTGAGCACATAGCTGCCGATCAGGATGCGGCGCTGCACCTCGGGGCCGAAGCCTTCGCTGCGCGTGCGCTTGTACAGATCGAGCAGGTCCTTCGGGTCTTCGCAGCGGTGGCCGTAGCGCACGCCGTCGAAGCGGCTCAGGTTCGAGCTGGCCTCGGCCGGGGCAATGATGTAGTAGACGGGGATGGCCAGCTCGGTGCGCGGCAGGCTCACCTCCACCAGCGTGGCGCCCAGCTTCTCCAATTCGGCCAGGCCGGCGCGCACAGCGCTGTTCACATCGGCGTCCAGCGCGGCGGGGAAGAACTCCTTGGGCAGGCCGATGCGCAGGCCTTCAAGCGGGCGCGCGCTGCTGGCGCCGGCGCGCGGCTGCAGCATCTGGGCGTGGAAGTCCTGCGGCGGTTGTTGCAGGCTGGTGGCATCGCGCTCGTCAAAACCGCTCATGGCCGAGAGCAGCAGGGCGCAGTCCTCGGCCGATCGCGCCATCGGGCCGGCCTGGTCCAGGCTCGACGCGAACGCGATCATTCCGTAGCGCGAGCAGCGGCCGTAGGTCGGCTTGATGCCGGTGATGCCGGTGAAGCTGGCGGGCTGGCGGATCGAACCGCCGGTGTCGGTGCCGGTGCTGGCGGGCACCAGGCCGGCTGCCACCGCGGCGGCCGAGCCGCCCGAGCTGCCGCCCGGCACGCGTTCCAGGTCCCAGGGGTTGTGCACCTTGGCGTAAGCGCTGTTCTCGTTGGCGGAGCCCATCGCGAACTCGTCGCAGTTCAGCTTGCCCAAGGAGAAGGTGCCGGCGGCGTTCAGCTTGGCCACCACCGTGGCGTCGAAGGGGCTGCGGTAGCCGGCCAGGATCTTGGAGCCGGCGGTGGTGGGGTGGTTCGTGGTGACGAAGATGTCCTTGTGCGCCATCGGCACGCCCAGCAGCGGCGCGGCCTCGCCGGCGGCGCGGCGGGCATCGGCTTGGCGCGCGGCGGCCAAGGCGCCTTCGGCATCCAGGTGCAGGAAGGCGCCCAGGTTCTGGTGCGCGGCGGTGCGCGCCAGAAGGCTCTGGGTCCACTCGACGCTGCTGATCTTCTTCTCGGCCAGGGCCTTCAGGCCTTCGGCCACGCCCAGGGTGTGCAATGCGCTCATTCGATCACCTTCGGCACCAGGAACAGGCCGTCCTCGACGGCCGGGGCGCTGCGCTGATTGGCCTCGCGCTGGTTGGTCTCGGTCACCACGTCCTCGCGAAGGCGCAGGGCCACTTCCTGCACGGCCGAGAGCGGCGTGTAGAGCGGCTGCACGCCGGTGGTGTCCACGGCGCGCATGGTTTCAACGATCTCGAAGAAGCCGTTCAGCTGGGTCAGCAGCTGCTCGGCCTGCGCCGGGGGGCAATCGAGCCGCGCCAGATGGGCGATGCGGCTCACGTCGGTCAGGGTCAGGGCCATGGGGTGTCCTCGGTCGGCGCGCAGTTGGCGAAAAAAGCCAGCAGAAGCAAGACCTTAGGGGTCTTGTCCTACAGGGCGCGCGGGGGGCTTCGGGTATTATCTCTGGCCCGATTTTCCGAGGCCGCCGGACTCCCCGTCCGGCGGCCTCGCCGTATTCACGCCGCGGAAATGCACCTTTGCGTTTCCGGGCCTCGCCAGAAACGCCCGCCCACCATGTTTGGTTCCCTGCGCCGCTACTTTTCCACCGACCTTGCCATCGACCTTGGCACCGCCAACACCCTGATCTATGTCCGCGACAAGGGCATCGTGCTGGATGAGCCCTCGGTCGTCGCCATCCGCCACGAAGGCGGCACCAATGGCAAGAAGACCATCCAGGCCGTCGGCAAGGAAGCCAAGGCCATGCTGGGCAAGGTGCCCGGCAACATCGAGGCGATCCGCCCGATGAAGGACGGCGTGATCGCCGACTTCGTGATCACCGAGCAGATGATCAAGCAGTTCATCCGCATGGTGCACCCGCAGTCCATGATGCGCCCGAGCCCCTGCATCATCATCTGCGTGCCCTGCGGATCGACCCAGGTTGAGCGTCGCGCCATCCGCGACGCCGCGCTGGGCGCCGGCGCCTCGCGCGTCGAGTTGATCGAAGAACCGATGGCTGCGGCGATCGGTGCCGGCCTGCCGGTGTCCGAGGCCGCGGGCTCGATGGTCATCGACATCGGCGGCGGCACCACGGAAGTGGGCGTCGTGTCCCTGGGCGGCATGGTCTACAAGGGCAGCGTGCGCGTCGGCGGCGACAAGTTCGACGAGGCCATCATCAATTACATCCGCCGCAACTACGGCATGCTGATCGGCGAGCCCACCGCCGAGGCCATCAAGAAGAACATCGGCTCGGCCTTCCCGGGCAGCGAAGTGCGCGAGATGGAGGTCAAGGGCCGCAACCTCAGCGAGGGCGTGCCGCGCAGCTTCACGATCAGCAGCAACGAGATCCTCGAAGCGCTGACCGACCCGCTGAACCAGATCGTCTCGGCCGTGAAGAATGCGCTGGAGCAGACCCCGCCCGAGCTGGGTGCCGACATTGCCGACCGCGGCATGATGCTGACCGGCGGCGGCGCCCTGCTGCGCGACCTGGACCGCCTGCTGCGTGAAGAGACCGGCCTGCCGGTGCTGGTGGCCGAAGACCCGCTGACCTGCGTGGTGCGCGGTTGCGGCATGGCGCTCGATCATCTGGATCGCACCGGCTCCATCTTCACCAGCGACTAACACCGGGAGGGTTCAGTGGCCCTTGCCACCCTGGACCGCCGCCCGCCGCCGCTGTTCCGCCAGGGGCCGACGGCGCTCAACAAGCTGCTCTTCTGCGCCGCGCTCTCGCTCGTGCTGATGGCGGCCGACGCGCGCTTCGGTCTCGTCAACCCGCTGCGCAGCGCGCTGGCCACCGTGCTCAACCCGGTGCAGCGTGCGCTGCTGGCTCCGGTGGACGCCTGGGACGAGCTGCGCGACCGCCTGCGCGGCGCGCGTGCCGCCATGCAGGCCGAGCAGGCCGCCCGCAACCTGCTGGCCCAGCAGGCACTGGTGCTGGCGCGCACCCAGACCCTGGAGCGCGAGAACGAGGCGCTGCGCCGCCAGCTCGGTCTGCAGGGCAGCCTGCCGGTGAGCTCGCGCGCGGCCGATGTGCTGTTCCAGTCGGGCGATCTGTACAGCCGCCGCCTGGTGATCGATCGCGGCCGCGCAGATGGCGTGCAGCCGGGCGCGGCCGTCATCGACGAGCGCGGGGTTCTCGGGCAGCTGACGCGCGTGCACCTGCAGTCCGCCGAGGTGATGCTGCTGACCGACCGCGACGCCAGCATCCCGGTGCTGAACGCCCGCACCCAGGCGCTGATGGTGGCCTATGGCGGCGAGCGCCATGCCGGGCTGGAGCTGCGCTTCGTGGCGGCCAATGCCGACATCAAGACCGGTGATGCCCTGGTGACCTCGGGCCTGGACGGTGTTTACCCGCCCGGGCTGCCGGTGGCCCAGGTGAGCCTGGTGGAGCGGCGCGGCCAGACCAGCTTTGCGCGCGTGCTGGCCCAGCCCTTGGCGCGCGCCGATGGGGCGCGCCAGGTGCTGGTGCTGGCGCCGCAGGCGCGTGCCGAAGCCGCCAAGGCGGAGCAGGCCGAGGCGGCCGCCGCTTCGGAAAAGGGGCGCCGATGATCATGCCGCGCGGTTCCGGCCAGCTGCTGCTGCCGGCCAAACCCTGGTTCATCGGCCTGAGCCTGCTGCTGGCCTTGCTGGCTGACATGCTGCCGCTCGGCCCCCAGCCGGCCATGCCCCGTCTGCTGGCCGTGGTGCTGGTGTTCTGGAACGTGCACCAGCCGCGCCGCATCGGCGTGGGCTGGGCCTTTCTGCTCGGGCTGCTGATCGATGTGCACCAGGGCGCGGTGCTGGGCCAGCACGCACTGGCCTACAGCGGCCTGGCCTTCCTGGGGGTGAGCCTGCACCGTCGCCTGCTCTGGTTCGGCGTGTGGGAGCAGACCGCGCAGGTGCTGCCGCTGTTCTTTGCCGCGCACCTGCTGCAGTTCCTGGTGCGCATGGCCTTTGGCGGCATGGCGCCGAGCCCCTGGCTGCTGCTGGCGCCTGTGTTCGAGGCCCTGCTGTGGCCGATGGCGACGGCGCTGCTGCTGGCCCCGCAGCGCCGCGCCCCCGATCGCGACGAGCACAGACCTTTGTGAGCGCATGAGCTTGATCCGCGATTCGGTCCGCGAGCTGGCGCGTTTTCGGCTTCGCATCTGGGCGGCCATCGCCTTCGTGCTGCTGTGTTTCGCGCTGCTGGTGTTCCGGCTCTTCACGCTGCAGGTGCTGCGGCATGAGGAGCTGCATCAGGCGGCCGAGAACAACCGCGTCACCGTGCTGCCCATCGCACCGAACCGAGGCCTCATCAAGGACCGCAACGGCGTGGTGCTGGCCAGTAATTACTCCGCCTACACGCTGGAGATCACGCCTTCGCAGATCGAGGGCGAGCTGGACGCCTTGATCGACCGCCTGGGCGAACTCGTCGAGATCCAGCCGCGCGACCGGCGCCGCTTCTTCCGCCTGCTGGCCGACGGCAAGCGCTTCGACTCGCTGCCGATCCGCAACCGCCTCAGCGACGCCGAGGTTGCGCGCTTCACGGCGCAGCGCTGGCGCTTCCCGGGTGTGGACGTGCAGGCGCGCCTGTTCCGTCAGTACCCGATGGGCGAAGTGGGCAGCCATCTGCTCGGCTACATCGGGCGCATCAATCCGCGCGAGCGCGAGGCCATGGAGGACTGGGAGGACGAGCGCCTGGCCAACTACAAGGGCACCGACTACATCGGCAAGCTCGGCGTGGAGCAGGCCTATGAGGCCGAACTGCACGGCATCACCGGCTACCAGCAGGTTGAGACCAGTGCCGGCGGGCGCGCGGTGCGCAGCCTCGGCCACAAGCCGCCCACGCCGGGCAACACCCTGCAGCTCTCGATCGACATCCGGCTGCAGCATCTGGTGGAGGAGATGTTCGGCAACCGCCGTGGCGCCCTGGTGGCGCTGGACCCGCGCAACGGCGAGGTGCTGGCCTTCGTCTCCAAGCCGGGCTTCGACCCCAATCTCTTTGTGGATGGCATCGACGCCGAGAGCTGGAAGCTGCTGAATGAATCGATCGACAAGCCGCTGCTGAACCGCGCGCTGCGTGGCACCTACCCGCCGGGCTCGACCTTCAAACCCTTCATGGCGCTGGCGCTCCTGAACACCGGCGTGCGCAAGACCGACACCATCATCAACGACACCCTGGTCTACCACTTCGGCGGCCGCGCCTTCGGCAGCCCCGAGAACGAACGCGGGGGTGCGATGGACATGCGGCGCTCGATCGTCGAATCGAGCAACGTCTACTACTACGGCGCCGCCCACGAACTGGGCGTGGACCGCATCCATGACCAGCTCAAGCCGCTGGGCTTCGGCCGCCTGACCGGCATCGATCTGGAGGGCGAGGTGACCGGGGTGCTGCCCAGCCAGGAATGGAAGAAGCGCCGCTTCAAGCAGCCCTGGTTCCCCGGCGAGACCATCAGCCTGGGCATCGGCCAGGGCTACAACGCCTTCACGGTGCTGCAGATGGCCAGCGCCACGGCCACCCTGGTCAGCGGTGGGCAACGCTTCAAGCCGCGCCTGGTGCGCGAGATCGAGGACGTGGTCAAGCACGAGCGCCGCCATGTCTCGAACGATGCGCTGGAGCCCTTGCCCATCAAGCCCGAGCACGTCAATTTCCTGAAGGACGCGCTGCATGGCGTGACCTACCAGGGCACCGGCACGCGGGTGTTTGCCGGCGCGCCCTACGCGAGCGGCGGCAAGACCGGCACGGCCCAGGCGGTGGGCCTGAAGGCCGGCCAGAAGTACAACGCCGCCACCATGGAAGAGCGGCGTCGCGACCACAGTTGGTACATGGCCTTCGCGCCGCTGGAGGAGCCCAAGGTGGCGCTGGCGGTGATCGTCGAAAACGCCGGCTTCGGCTCGGCCGCGGCGGCGCCGATTGCGCGACGCGTGTTCGACTACCTGCTGCTGGGGGTGGTGCCAAGCGAGGAAGACCTGGCCCTGATGCGCGAGGGCAAGGCCATGGCCCCGGTGGGCAAGCCGCGCCCCGCGAGTGCCTGGCGCCTGCCCAACGAGTTGCCCGCGCCTGCCGAATCCGCCTCGGCGGCCTCGGCGCCATCCTCGGCAGCATCCGGAGTTCAACCATGAGCCGCGTCATCCAACGCCCCGCGCTGTGGCGCCGCCTGCGCCCGCTCTGGCGCGGTCTGGACGGCCCGCTGCTGCTTGCCTGCCTGTGGCTGATGGGCTGGGGCCTGCTGGCGATGTACTCGATCGGTCACGACCATGGCACCCGCTTCGTCGACCACGCGCGCAACTTCGGCATCGGCGCTCTGATCCTGTTCACGGTGGCGCAGGTGCCGGCACAAAAGCTCACGCGGCTGGCCTTGCCGCTCTATCTGCTGGGGGTGTCGCTGCTGATCGCCGTGGCCCTGTTCGGCATCACCAAGAAGGGCGCGACACGCTGGCTGAACCTAGGCGTGACGGTGATCCAGCCCAGCGAGATCCTGAAGATCGCCACGCCGCTGATGCTGGCCTGGTGGTTCCAGCTGCGCGAGGGCCAGCTCAAGCTGCTCGACTTCCTGATCGCCTTCCTGCTCCTGGGCGTTCCCTTCGCGCTGATCGCCAAGCAGCCGGACCTGGGCACCGGCCTGCTGGTGCTGTTCGCGGGCCTGTACGTCATCTATTTCGCCGGCCTGTCCTGGAAGCTCATCCTGCCCTTGCTTGGTGCGGGCCTGATCGGCATCGCGGCGCTGATCGCTTACGAGCCGCAGATCTGTCAGGACGAGGTGAAGTGGCCGCTGCTGAAGGACTATCAGAAGACCCGTGTGTGCACCCTGCTGGACCCGCACAAGGATCCGCTGGGCAAGGGCTTCCACGTGCTGCAGGGGGAGATCGCCATCGGCAGCGGCGGCCTGAGCGGCAAGGGCTTCATGCAGGGCACGCAGACGCATCTGGAGTTCATTCCGGAGCGCACCACCGACTTCCTGTTTGCCGCCTTTGCCGAGGAGTTCGGCCTGTTCGGCGCACTGGCCTTGCTGCTGGGCTTTGGTGCGCTGATCCTGCGCGGCCTGAACATTGCGGCCAATGCGCCCAGCCTGTTCGAGCGCCTGTTGGCCGGCTCCATCACGCTCTCGTTCTTCACCTATGTGTTCGTCAACATGGGCATGGTGATCGGCATCCTGCCGGTGGTGGGCGTGCCGCTGCCCTTCATGAGCTACGGTGGCACGGCCATGGTGATGCTCGGGCTGTCGCTCGGCCTTCTTCTCGCCATCGGCCGCAGCCGCTCGCTCATCCAGCGGTGAAGCGGATCGTGAAGCGCGCGCCCGGAGGCTCGTTGCCGCGGCGCTCGTGGGCATCTTCCAGTTCGATGCGGGTGCCATGCCGGGCCGCGATCTGGCCGGCGATGGTCAGGCCCAGGCCCGAGCCGTCCACGCCGGTGCCGAGCTGGCGGTAGAAGGGCTGGAACACGCGTTCGCGCGCCGCCGGGGCGATGCCGGGGCCGTTGTCCTCGACCTGCAGCAGCACCACGCGGCCGAAGCGGTCCTCGCTGACGCGCACCGTCACCATGCCGCCGGTGGGGGTGTAGTTCAGCGCGTTGTCCACCAGGTTGCGGATCAGCTCCACCAGCAGCCAGGGTTGGCCGGGGAAGCTGAGCTCGCAGCGTTCGGGGCCGTCGTAGCCCAGGTCGATGCGCTTGGCCAGCGCCCGCGGCACGAAATCCTGCACCGTGTCTCGCGCCAGGCTGGCCAGGTCCACGGGCTCGGTGGCCAGCGCCTCGCCGCCTTCCGCCCGGGCCATGGCCAGCAGCTGGTTCACCATGTTGGCGGCGCGCTGGCTGGACAGGGCAATCTGCTCCAGCGAGCGCGTCATCTCCTCGGCCGTGGCCTGGCCGGATTGCACCGCCCGCGCCGCCAGCTCGGCCTGGGTGCGCAGCCCGGCCAGCGGGGTTTTGAGCTGGTGCGCGGCGTCGGCCAGGAACTGCTTCTGGCTTTGCAGCGCTTCCTCGCGCCGCGCCAGCAGGTCGTTGATGGCGCGCACCAGCGGCGCCACCTCCTCGGGCGCGCTGCCTTCGTCGATCGGGCTCAAGTCTTCGGCGGCGCGGCTGCGGATGCGCTGCTGCAGCAGGTCCAGCGGCTTGAAGCCCTGCACCAGGGCCAGCCAGGCGAGCAGGGCGGCCAGGGGCAGCAGCACGAACTGCGGCAGCAGCACGCCGCGGATGATGTCGCTGGCCATGCGCTGGCGCTTGCCCAGGGTCTCGGCCACCTGGATCAGCAGGCCCTCGCTGTCGGCCGCGCTGGCTTGTGGGCGCACCCACAGCGTGGCCACGCGCAGCGGCTCGCCGCCCAGGGCATCGTTGCGCAGGCGCACCTCGCCGGCCGAGGCCGTGCCGCGCTCCGCCACCGGCAGGCGGCGCTCGCCGGCCAGCAGCTCGCCGCGCGGGCCCAGCACTTGGAAGTACACCAGGTCGCCCTCTTCGCCGCGCAGCAGCGAGAGCGCCGGGCCGGGCACCGCCTCCGGGTGGCGCACCACCTGGTCCGCCAGCGCCCGGGCCGATTCGCCCAGCTCATGGTCGAAGGGGCGCGCGGCGATGTCCTGCGCCACCGCCCAGGTCAGGAACACGCTGACCGGCCAGATCACCAGCAGCGGCGCCAGCATCCAGTCGAGCAGCTCGCCGAACAGCGAGCGCGGACCGCGCGGCACCTCGGGCAGGGTCAGGCTCATGCCGGCCGCCCCGGCGCTCCAAACACCGGATCAGGCATCGTTGGCGATGCGTTCCAGGCAGTAGCCCAGCCCACGCACCGTGGCGATGCGCACCGGGCCCTGCTCGATCTTCTTGCGCAGGCGGTGGATGTAGACCTCGATGGCGTTGTTGCTGACCTCGTCACCCCAGCTGCACAGGTGCTGCACCAGCTGCTCCTTGCTCACCAGGCGGCCGGCGCGCTGCAGCAGCACCTCCAGCAGCGAGAGCTCGCGTGCCGAAAGATCCACCATCTGTTCGTTCAGATAGGCCACGCGGCCGGTTGAGTCGAAGCTCAGCGGGCCGTGCTTGATGATGCTGCCGGTGCTGCCCAGGCCGCGCCGCGTCAGCGCCCGCACGCGGGCCTCCAGCTCCTGCAGCGCAAAGGGCTTGGCCATGTAGTCGTCCGCACCCAGGTCCAGGCCCTGCACGCGCTGCTCCACGCTGTCGGCCGCCGTCAGCACCAGCACCGGCACATGGGCGTTCAGGGCGCCGCGCGAGCGCAAGCGCCGCAGCACCTCCAGGCCATTGAGCTTGGGCAGGCCGATGTCCAGGATCAGCAGGTCGAACTCATGCGTCAGCAGGGCCGTATCGGCCTCGCTGCCGCTGGCCACCTGATCGACCGCGTACCCGGCTGCGCGCAGCGCGCGCATCAGGCCGTCGGCCAGCACTTGATCGTCTTCGGCAATCAGTATTCGCATCGTGCAAGGTCCTTGGCCCGCCCGCCGGGCCCTGGGGTGGTCGATATCATCGGCTGCGCCCGGCTCACGAGTTTCCCTGCTCCGCGAAGCCGGCCCCTGCAGGCCATGCCGACGCAGGAAATACCTGTACGAATATCCAGTCCTGTGGTGATAATGCGCTCCCCACAGGAGGCAACGATGGACGCACCCGTTAAGTCAATGAACACCGAAAAGCAGAAGGCCCTGGCGGCCGCCCTGGCCCAGATCGAGAAGCAATTCGGCAAGGGCTCCATCATGCGCCTGGGTGAGGGCGAGGCCATCGAGGACATCCAGGTCGTCTCTACCGGCTCGCTGGGTCTGGACATCGCCCTGGGCGTGGGCGGCCTGCCGCGCGGCCGCGTGATCGAGATCTACGGCCCCGAGTCTTCTGGCAAGACCACGCTGACCCTGCAGGTCATCGCGCAGATGCAGAAGCTCAGCGGCGTGTGCGCCTTCATCGACGCCGAACACGCGCTGGACGTGCAGTACGCGCAGAAACTGGGCGTGAACCTGCAGGATCTGCTCATCAGCCAGCCCGACACCGGCGAGCAGGCCCTGGAGATCGTCGACGCCCTGGTGCGCAGCGGCTCGGTCGATCTGATCGTCATCGACTCCGTCGCCGCGCTCACGCCCAAGGCCGAAATCGAGGGCGAGATGGGTGACCAGCTGCCCGGCCTGCAGGCGCGCCTGATGAGCCAGGCGCTGCGCAAGCTCACCGCCACCATCAAGAAGACCAATTGCACGGTCATCTTCATCAACCAGATCCGCATGAAGATCGGCGTGATGTTCGGCAGCCCCGAGACCACCACCGGCGGCAATGCGCTGAAGTTCTACGCCTCGGTGCGCCTGGACATCCGCCGCATCGGCTCGATCAAGAAGGGCGAGGAAGTCATCGGCTCCGAGACCAAGGTCAAGGTCGTCAAGAACAAGGTCTCGCCCCCCTTCAAGACCGCCGAGTTCGACATCCTCTACGGCGAAGGCATCAGCCGCGAGGGCGAGATCGTCGACATGGGCGTGCTGCACAAGATCGTCGACAAGAGCGGCGCCTGGTACGCCTACAAGGGCGAGAAGATCGGCCAGGGCAAGGACAACGCGCGCGAGTTTCTGCGCGAGAACCCCGACCTGGCGCTGGAAATCGAGAACCGCATCCGTGAAGCGGTGGGCGTGGCGCCGCAGGCCGCGGGCGAGGCCGGCGCCGACGAATGAGTGAGGCGCTGCCGACCGATCCCGGCTTGCGCCGGGTCGGTCTGTTCTGGGCCTGCTACCAGGCACGCGACTGGGCGGGCGCCGAAGCCCTGCTGCACCCGCAGGCCAGCTGCCGCTGGCGCGCCACGCGCGAGCGCTTTGACGGGCCCGCCGCCATCGTGCATGTGAACGCGGTGTACCCCGAGGGCTGGAGCATCCATCTGCTGGAGCTGCACCGCCTGGCACCGCAACTTGTGCTGAGCCTTGTGCGTGTCGACCATGAAGGCCGCTCCTTCTGGGCGCACAGCCATTTCCGCTTCGAGCAGGAGTGGATTGCACAGATCGATGAGTACTGGAGCGACGCCACCGAGGCCCCGGCCTGGCGCGAGGGCTTGGCCGGCCGCCGCCTGACGCCACCCGACGCCCGCCCCGGCCTGCCGCTGGACCCGGCCCTGTGGGCCTGAGACGCCCGGCCCCCAGCCTGCGGGCGCGGGCGCTGGGCTATCTGTCCCTGCGCGAGCACAGCCGCAGCGAGCTGCGCCGCAAGCTGCTCAACGTGCTGCGGCGCCAGCAGGCGGCAGCAGGGCCAAGTGAAGAAGCCCCTGCACCGCCCGACGAGGCCGAGCTGGACGCCCTGCTGGACGCGCTGGCACGCGAGGGCTGGCTCAGCGACAGCCGCTACATCGAGAGCCGGCTGCGCACCCGCTCGCCGCGCTTGGGCGCTCGACGCCTGGCGGCCGAACTGGCGCAGCAAGGCCTCAAACCCGAGGGCGAAACCTGGGAGCAGGTGCAGGCCAGCGAAGCGGAACGCGCCCAGGCCCTGCTGTTGCGCCGCTTTGGCGAGGACCCGCCAGGCGATGCCAAGGAGCGCGCGCGCCGGGTGCGGTTTCTGGTTTCACGCGGGTTCGCCCAGGGTCTGGCGCTGCGCCTGACACGCCCGGACGCTGCGTCCGACACGCTTGACTGAGGTCAGCTCGGCGTCAGATCCCCCCTGCTATATTTCGCCCCCAGCCCCGACGCGCGTGATTGCAACTTCTTGCGGCGTCGGGGTTTTTTGCTGCCCGCCCGATTCCCATGCTGTCGCCCGCCCCCTCGACCCAGCGCCAGTTGCTGCACCGCCGCAACCTGGCCGTTGAGGTGTTCGAGCGCGCCGATGGCTTGTTCGACGTCGAAGCGTCGCTCAGCGACGTCAAGGCCCATGACATGCGCCTGGCTACTGGCATCCGACCGGCCGGCCACCCGATCCACGACATGCAGCTCTGGCTGGTCGTGGACCGCCAGCTCCAGATCCACGCCGCCGGCTCCAGCACCCTGGCCATGCCCTACCCCGGACAGTGCGACCAGCACGGCGATGCTTATGCCAAGCTCGCCGGCCTGAACCTGCTCAAGGGCTTTCGTGCCGGCCTCAAGGAGCGCCTGAGCGGCACGCGCGGCTGCACCCATCTCACCGAACTGGCGGCGGTGCTGCCGACGGCCGTCATCCAGGCCTTTGCGGGCCGGGTGCTGGACACGCGCGAAGGCAGCGGCGACGACCAGCCGCCGTTCCAGATCGACCGCTGCCACGCCCTGCGGCGTGATGGTGACGTGGTGCAAACTTACTACCCCCGTTGGTACCGCCCCGCAGGCGGCCACCACTCCTGATTCCTCCAACCCTCCCACAGCCATGAAGATCCACGAATACCAAGGCAAGGAAATCCTGCGCCAATTCGGCGTGCCGGTGCCGCGCGGCATCCCCGCGTTCACCGTGCAAGAAGCCGTTGAAGCGGCGCAGAAGCTGGGCGGCCCGGTTTGGGTCGTCAAGGCGCAGATCCACGCCGGTGGCCGTGGCAAGGGTGGCGGCGTCAAAGTCGCCAAGAGCATCGACGAGGTCAAGGACAAGTCCGAAGCCATCCTCGGCATGCAGCTGATCACGCACCAGACCGGCCCGGAAGGTCAGAAGGTGCGCCGCCTCTACATCGAGGAGGGTGCGGACATCCAGAAGGAGTACTACCTCTCCTGCGTGACCGACCGCGGCACCCAGCGCGTGGCCTTCATCGCGTCGAGCGAAGGTGGCATGGACATCGAGGAAGTGGCGCACAGCCACCCTGAGAAGATCATCAAGGTCTTCGTTGACCCCGCCACCGGCCTGACCCAGGCCCAGGGCGAGGAGCTCGCCAAGGGCGTCGGCATGCCGGCCGACTCGGTGGCGCAGTTCATCGATGTGTGCCAGAAGCTCTACAAGTGCTACATGGACACGGACGCCTCGCTGGTCGAGATCAACCCGCTGAACCGCGACGGCAAGGGCAACATCATTGCCCTGGACGCCAAGTTCAACTTCGACGCCAACGCACTGTTCCGCCACCCCGAGATCGTGGCCTACCGCGACCTGGACGAGGAAGATCCGGCCGAAATCGAGGCTTCGAAATTCGACCTTGCCTACATTAGCCTGGACGGCAACATCGGCTGCCTGGTGAACGGTGCCGGTCTGGCCATGGCCACCATGGACACCATCAAGCTGTTCGGCGGCGAGCCGGCGAACTTCCTGGACGTGGGTGGCGGCGCCACCGCCGAGAAGGTCACCGAGGCCTTCAAGATCATGCTCAAGAACAAGAGCGTGAAGGGCATCCTCGTCAACATCTTCGGCGGCATCATGAAGTGCGACACCATCGCCGAAGGTGTCATCACCGCCTGCAAGGCGGTCAACCTGAGCGTGCCGCTCGTCGTGCGCATGAAGGGCACGAACGAAGACCTGGGCAAGAAGATGCTGGCCGAATCGGGCCTGCCCATCATCAGCGCCGACACCATGGCCGAAGCAGCGACCAAGATCGTTGCTGCGGTGAAGTAAGCCCTGGAGAACAAGACATGTCGATCTACATCAACAAAGACACCAAGGTCATCACCCAGGGCATCACCGGCAAGACCGGTCAGTTCCACACCCTGGGCTGCCAGGCCTACGCCAATGGCAAGAACTGCTTCGTCGCCGGCGTGAACCCGAAAAAGGCCGGCGAGAAGTTCAGCGAGATTCCCATCTACGGCACCGTCAAGGAAGCCGCCGCACAGACCGGTGCGACCGTCAGCGTGATTTATGTACCGCCGGCGGGTGCCGCCGCCGCGATCTGGGAGGCCGTCGAGGCCGACCTGGACCTGGCGATCTGCATCACCGAAGGCATCCCGGTGCGCGACATGCTGGAAGTGCGCAACAAGATGAAGGCCAAGGAGCTGGCGGGCGGCAAGAAGACCCTGCTGCTGGGCCCCAACTGCCCGGGCCTGATCACCCCTGAGGAAATCAAGATCGGCATCATGCCCGGCCACATCCACCGCAAGGGCCGCATCGGCGTCGTGTCGCGCTCGGGCACCCTGACCTATGAGGCGGTGGCCCAGCTGACCGAGATTGGCCTGGGTCAGTCCAGCGCCGTGGGCATCGGCGGCGACCCGATCAATGGCCTTAAGCACATCGACGTGATGAAGGCCTTCAACGACGATCCGGACACCGACGCCGTGATCATGATTGGCGAGATCGGGGGGCCCGACGAAGCCGAGGCCGCGCGCTGGTGCAAGGCCAACATGAAGAAGCCCATCGTCGGCTTCATCGCCGGTGTGACGGCCCCTCCGGGCAAGCGCATGGGCCATGCCGGTGCGCTGATCTCGGGCGGTGCCGATACCGCCGATGCCAAGCTCGCCATCATGGAAGAGTGTGGCTTCACCATCACCCGCAACCCCAGCGAAATGGGCCGCCTGCTCAAGTCACTGCTGTAATGCGAGCTTGCTGATGCCTGCGGGGGCCGAGCGGCCCCCGTTTTCTTTTCTGCCCTGCACCCATGGATTGGCTCACCGACCCCACGTTCTGGCTTGCCGTTGGCCAGATCATCATGATCGACATCCTGCTGGGTGGCGACAACGCCGTCGTCATCGCGCTGGCCTGCCGCCGCCTGCCGCCGGAATTGCGCGTCAAGGGCATCTTCTGGGGCACGCTCGGAGCCATCGTGCTGCGGGTCGTGCTGATCTTCTTTGCGCTCACGCTGCTCAAGCTGCCGGCACTCAAGCTCGTCGGGGCGGCGCTGCTGCTCTGGATCGGCGTCAAGCTGCTGATGCCCGAGGACGAGGATGCCCATGGCAACATCCAAGCCAGTGACAAACTCTGGGCGGCCGTCAAGACCATCGTCGTGGCCGATCTTGTGATGAGCGTGGACAACGTGATCGCGATTGCCGGCGCCGCCCAGAATGCGGGGCAGGGCCACCAGATGAGCCTGGTGGTCTTCGGTCTGCTGGTGTCCATTCCCATCATCGTCTGGGGCAGCCAACTGGTGATCAAGCTGATGGATCGATTCCCCGTCATCGTCGTGGCTGGCGGCATGCTGCTGGGCTGGATTGCGGGCGGCTTGGCATTGGGCGACCCGCTGCTTGCAGATCTGCGTGCGCACTGGCCGGTCTGGTCGGCCTATGTCGCCAGCGCCCTCGGGGCGGTGCTGGTCTGGGGGCTGGGTACCTGGTTCGCACGCCGGGCCGCACCGGCGCAGGCCTGACGCCATGGGCTGGCTGAACAAGATCAAGGGCCTGCTGGGCGGAGCGCCGCGCCACCAGCGCACGCAGGCCCTCAGCACCCAGCCCATGACCACGCAAGCGCTGGGCAGCACCATGCCGGTGGGCGGCGAGCTGGTGTCGGCCGAGGTGCCGGCCCACATCCAGATCGGTGCCGAGCTGGGGCGCGGTGCCATGGCGGTGGTGCACCGCGCGTTTGACAGCCAGCGCGGATGCGAGATCGCGGTCAAACGGCTGCTGCTGTCGGCCGAATACGACCCAGCGGACCTGGCGGACGTGCGCGCGCGCTTTTTGCGCGAAGCGCGCGCCGCCCGCGCGTTGACCCATCCGGACATCCTGCAGGTGTACGAGATCGGAGAAAGCGGGGGCGACGCCTGGATCGCCATGGAACTGGTGCATGGCCGCGATCTCAGCCACCATACCCACCCCAGCAACCTGCTGCCGGTGCGGGAGGTGCTGCAGATCGCCATCCGGGTGGCGCGTGCGCTGGATCATGCGCACCGCCAGGGCGTCATTCACCGCGACATCAAGCCTGCCAACATCATGTACGACCGCGCCTCCGGCACGGTCAAGATCATGGACTTCGGCATCGCACGCATCGCGGACGGCAGCCGCACCCGTACCGGCCTTGTGCTGGGCACGCCCAGCTACATGGCGCCCGAGCAACTCGCGGGCATGACCGTGGATGGCCGCAGCGACCTCTATGCCCTGGGCGCCGTCATGTACCAGCTGCTCAGCGGCCGGCTGCCCCACCAGAGCGAATCCATGGCGCGACTGATGTACGAAATTGCCAATGAGCGCGTCGCCGATGTGCGCGAACTGCGCCCCGGCCTGCCGGAGGCGCTGGCGATGGTGCTTGCACTGGCCCTCGAAAAGCGTCCGGAGCTGCGTTACTCGAACGGCGAGGATCTGGCGCAAGATCTGGAGACCGTGCTGGGCCAGCTTGATCCCCTCGATTCCGGGGAGACACGGGCCCCCGAGCCCACCCCTGCGGCACCATCGCCCCAGTCCTTCGCCGCGACCCAGCGTATTCAAAACAATCCTCCGCCGCCCCGTCCATGAGCTTGCCCTACCCTCTGGAATTGGCCGGCCTGACCGATGT
The DNA here is from genome assembly GCF_016093275.1 of Inhella proteolytica. Classification (GTDB taxonomy): domain Bacteria; phylum Pseudomonadota; class Gammaproteobacteria; order Burkholderiales; family Burkholderiaceae_C; genus Inhella; species Inhella proteolytica. Next base: position 125,118 of record NZ_JAEDAK010000011.1, on the reverse strand, counting down.
GGGCCGGGCCCGCACCAATAACGAGGACGCCTTCGCCCTCGACAACGAAGCCGCCCTGGCCGTGCTGGCCGATGGCATGGGGGGCTACAACGCCGGTGAAGTGGCCAGCCAAATGCTTGTCGGCTTCCTTCACTCCGAACTGGGGCGTTGGCTGAAGGAGGCCGCTGCGGCGGCGCCGCCGGAGGCCGTGCGCCGCGCCGTCGAGATCTGCGTGGACAACGCCAACCGTGCCATCCATGCGGCAGCCAACAGCAACGCCCGTTACGCCGGCATGGGCACGACCCTGGTGATGGCGGTGTTTCGGCCGGAGGGTGTGTGCGTGGCCCATGTGGGAGATTCCCGGGCCTACCGCCTGCGCGACGGCAAGCTGGAGCAGATCACGCGCGATCACTCATTGCTGCAGGAACAACTCGATGCCGGTTTGATCACGCCGGAGCAGGCGGCCGTGGCCCTGCACAAGAACCTGGTGACGCGGGCGGTCGGCGTGGAAGAACAAGTGCAAGTGGACATCGCATTCCACCCCCTGCAACCTGGGGACCAGTTCATCCTGTGCTCGGACGGACTGTCCGACATGCTCAATCCCAGCCAGCTGCTGGCGTTGTGCCAGCGCAGCGCCAACCTCGCGGATGCGGCCCGCCAGCTGATTGCCGGCGCAAATGAGCAGGGCGGGCGGGATAACATCACAGCCGTTTTGGCACGCGTTGGCCCGCAGGGGCGGACGGAGCCCAGATCCTGGTGGGGCCTGGGCCGTCGATAAGGCCTCGCGCCAACTGCCTCCATTCACAAAAACCAATCGAGGACCCGATGGCCAAACTGGTGTTGTCGCTAGACGGCGTGGTGATCAAGGAAGTCCAACTGACCAAGGACCGCACCAGCCTGGGGCGGCGCCCGTACAACGACATCGTGATCGACAACCTCGCGGTCAGTGGTGAGCACGCGGTGCTCCAGATGATCGGGGCCGAGGTGTTCATCGAAGACCTGAATTCGACGAACGGCACCTACATCAACGGCAAGGCCATCAAGAAGCAGCAGCTTCGCCCCAATGATGTGGTGGAGATTGGCAAGTACAAGATCAAATTCCTCGCCGATGAGCACATGGACTACGACAAGACCATGCTGCTCAAGCCCGGCGAGATGCCGCCCAGCCTGCCCCCGCGGCCGGCTTCGCCCAGCGGCTTCGGTGGCCTGGGCGCCTCTGCAGGCCCCGCCAGCATCAAGGTGCTGAATGGCGCGGCGGCCGGCCGCGAAGTGCCCCTGACCAAGGTGGTGACCACGGTGGGCAAGCCTGGCGTTCAGGTGGCTTCGATCACCAAGCGCCCGACTGGCTATGTGTTTTCCCATGTCGAGGGCAGCCAGCGCCCGCTGATCAACGGTCAGCCCATGCTCACCGACGGCGTGCCGCTGAAGAGTGGCGACGTCATCGAACTGGCGGGCACGCAGATGCAGTTCAATCAGGCGTGATGCCTGTCACGCCCCTCGTCAGCGCGGCTTGCGCGAACGGGGAGGGGCGTGCAGCACTGCGCGGCGCCCAAGCTCGGTGCGGACTACAGTGGGTCGGATGTTTTCCGGCGGCCCGCTTTCCGCGAACTAACCCATGAGCCTGCGCGTGCTGGGCTGCAGCGGCGCCATCGCTGCCGGCTGCAAAACCACTTCCTTCCTGCTCGATGAGCGTGTCCTGATCGACGCCGGCACGGGTGTCGGCGACCTGCCCCTGGATCAGCTGGCGCGCATCGACCAGGTGCTGCTGAGCCACTCCCACCTGGATCACGTCCTCAGCATTCCATTGCTGGCCGATGCGGTGCTGAGGCGCCGACGCGCCGCCCAGGCGGGGCCCATACGGATTCATGGATTGCGCGAAACCCTTGAGGCGCTGCAGACCCATCTGTTCAACGGGGTGATTTGGCCGGACTTCACGCGCCTGCCCTCCCCGGAAGAGCCGGTTCTGAGCTTCCATCCCCTGCAGGTGGGCCAACGCCTGGAATTGATTGGTGGTCGGCTGGTGGAGGTGCTGCCTGCGGCACATACCGTCCCCGCCTGCGGCTACGCCATTCGATCCCTGGCGGAAGAGCGCTGGTCGATTTACACCGGAGACACCGGGCCCAATCCAGCCCTGTGGGAGCGACTGCGTGAGCTCCCCGTGCGCCAATTGATCATCGAGGCCGCCTTTGGCGACGAAGAACTGGACTTGGCTCGCGTCAGTCGGCATCACTGCCCAAGCACGTTGGTGCCCGAACTGCGCCAACTGCACGCCTTGCGTGCGGGTGCGGAGGTCTGGATCACCCACATCAAGCCTGGCGAAACCCAAGCCGTGATGGCCCAGTTGGCGGCACAAGCTGGCCTGCCGGTGTGCCCCAGGCCCTTGCAGGCAGGCCAAACTTTGAGCCTTGGCTGACAGGATGCGTCGGCAGCGGCTGACAAAATTTGTCGGCCCAGCCCGGCGCCTCAGGGAAAGCGTGAGAAATCCCTCGGAATCAGCCTTCCTACACTTGGCACGACCCCTGCATTTAAGGGCCTGTCCTCAACCCTAGCTTCCATGAAGGAGTCTTCCATGAAGCGCGTTCAACAAGGTTTCACCCTGATCGAACTGATGATCGTCGTGGCGATCATTGGTATCCTGGCTGCGGTTGCGCTGCCGGCTTATTCGGATTACACGAAGAAGGCCAAAATGTCTGAAGTGATCCTGGCTACGAGTCAGTGCCGTACCACGATCGCTGAGGTCTATCAGACCGCACCGGCTGGCACCGCCGTGTCTGCGAATGGCTGGGGTTGTGGTGAAGGCACCACCTCCACGAAGTACGTTTCGGGCATTGCGACCGATGCCAATGGCGTGATCACTGTCACGGCCCAGGGCTTCTCCGACACCAACATTGATACCAAGACCATCACGCTGACTCCGATGACCTCGGCTGGCGTGGCGCTGACGACGGCTTCGATTCCCACCCAGGTTGGCACCTTCAAGTGCGCTGCTGGCACGATGCCGCCGAAGTTCTTGCCGGGTTCGTGCAAGTAAACGCCAAGTTTCGGTGAGTGTGCGGCGCCTTCGGGCGCCGCACTTTTTGGTGCCAAGCTTTTCCATGTCGAAATTGCGAATTGATGCGCGCCCTTGGCAGGCTTCGCTGAATGTGGCACTCATCCATCTGGCTCTCAGCGGGGCGGTCATCCTGGTGATCGCTGCCCTTGCATTCTGGGTGTGGTTTCCTACGCCGTATCGCGACATGCTGGCTGGCAATCGCCTGTTCATGCTGATCGCATGCGTAGATTTGGCTTTAGGGCCTTTGCTGACCCTGGTGGCGTTTGACCCGCGGAAGCTTCGCAGGGTGCTGGCTCGCGATCTCTGCGTGATTGCCTGCCTTCAGTTTGCAGCGCTGGGGTACGGCGTCTGGACGATGTTCGCGGCTCGGCCGGTGCACCTCGCCTTCGAAGTCGATCTGTTCCGTATCGTTACGCAAACGCAAGTGGATGACGAGAGCCTACGGGCTGCGCCCGATCCACTGAAGGTGCTGCCATGGGGCCGCCCGACGCTGATTGGCGTGATCAAGCCGACCGGAGCCAACCTGGTTGAAGCGACCCTGTTGGGTATGACAGGGGTTCATCTTGCTCACCAACCGAAGTACTGGCTGCCCTTTGAGGCTGTTCGCTCGCAAGTCTGGAGACGGGCCCGGCCCCTGGATCAGCTCAGGCTGAGAAATGCTGCTGAGCGCCAAGCCCTCTCCACGGCGCTGAAAGCAGCCGCCCATCCAGCTGCCACCCTGCGCTGGGTGCCCGTCTTGTCTGCTCGTTCCAGTTGGATAGCTCTCGTGAGCGAAGTTGGAGAACCTGTGGCGTTTGCAGACATTGATTCCTACTAGCCCATGCGCGAACGCAGTTTCGTATTTTTTGCCGGGTTTGGCCTGCTGCTGGCTTGGGTGGGTATCGCAGGGCGTGACATCAGCTGGGACTTGATCAACCATCACGCGTACCTTCCGTTTTCCCTATTGAGCGGGCGTTTCGCCCTGGACCTGTTCGGTGCCGGGCCCCAGTCTTATCAAAATCCGCTCGGCTACATCCCGCTCTACGGATTGCTCAAGCTGCCCGTGCCCGACTGGGTAGTCGGCGTTGCGTTGACTGCGCTCCACGCGCTTGTGCTGCTGCCCCTGCACTCGATTGCGGTGTCGATCTGGGGGCCGGAGGCGCAGGAGCGCCCCTTTCGCTTGCTTGCTCTGGGGTTGGCGTTCGCTACGCCTGCCTTTTTGTACTTGGCGGGTACTTCTTCGATCGATCCGATTGCGACTGTGCTGATCTTGGTTGCATTGGCCGGGCTAATGCGGACGAGCGCGAGCGCTTCCAAGATGGGATTGGTGGGCATTTCGCTCGGGTTGGCAATAGCGATCAAGCCAACAAACGGCGTCTTTGCCGTCGCGCTGTTGGTGCTGTCGGTTTGGCGGTGCTGTTCGGGATTGCTGCTTTGGCGGCAGGCATTGGCCTACTGGGGCGGAGTGGTCATTGCAGTCTTCCTTTCGTGGGGGCCATGGGCCCTGTGGCTGTGGCAGCGTTTTGGAAACCCTGTCTTTCCGTTGTTTAACCAGTTGTTCCACTCGCCCTATGCGCCGGAACAAACTCTGGTTGCGATGCGGTTTTTGCCCCAGTCGTGGGTTGATTGGCTGGCGCGTCCCATTGAAATGGCCCGATTTGCGGGATATACGAACATAGAAGGGGTGGTGCCTGACCTGCGCCCAGCGGTCTTGTTGATTCTGCTTGTGGCGCTATTGGGCGGATTCGCCCTCAGCTTTACGCGCCGGCACAGCGCAAGTGCCGACATGCCAGCCCGATTGGACTGGCTTCGGCGGACCGACGCCCAACTGCTTGCCTTCATACTGATCAGCTATGTGCTGGTAATGGCCAGCAGCGGCAATTCACGCTACGGTATCGCCGGCCTGATGCTCGTCGGAATGCTGCTGGTGCGATGTGCACAAAGTCTTGCGGAGCCAATCACGGTTCGCATCTTTCTTGGTGCCTTGCTATTGATTCATTGCCTCTACTACGGTGTAAGCGGTGATCGACGGCTCAACGGCGAGCCGTGGAAGTCCGAGCGCTACCTCCAGTTCGAGGTGCCAGCGCCATTGCAGGAGAAGCCATATTTGCACCTATCGGTTGGTGCACTAAGTCTGAGTGCAGTGGCCCTGCAGTTTCATCCGGAGGGACGACTAGTCAATTTGATTGGGCAAATGAGCCTACCTACACGCGGGCCACTTGCGCAAAAACTTGGTGACCTGATGCTGCAATGGCGAGGGCGAACGCGCCTCCTTTTCAATGGCGTTCACCTTATGGATGACACCAACGCTGAAGTTGGTCCGCTCAGGGAAAGGATGGATCACTCAATTGCGCGCTATGGAATTCGCATCGACTACAAGGACTGCCTCGTCGTGCGACTCAAGCGCTTCACGGATGAGCGCGTGGAGTACCGGCAATGGGCAAGTTGCGCCGTGGAGTCGGCCCCGGTGTCTGCACCGACCCCCTTTGACGACCTTGCGTTGAGGGCATTCAGGCGCATTGAGGCGCAATGTCCGAGGGTGTTCAGACCCGTTCCGTTCGAAATGGAGAGTGATGGTGAAACCGCTCGAATCATGTACTTAAACTCGGATGCGGTGGTGACGGTTATCAATGGCAATGGTGTCGCACTGAGTCATCACCGTAGCCTCCAGAAAGAATGGCTTGGAAGTCCAGAAGCAGTGGCGGATGGCAATGGAATAGATGCATGCGACGCATGGAGCCGCATGGAACTGCAGCAGGCGGGGGGAGCGCGACCATGATTGAACTCACGGTGCTCATGCCCTGCCTGAATGAAGCGCTGACCGTGGAAACCTGCATCCGGAAGGCCCTGAGCTTTTTTCGACGCGCGGGCATCAATGGCGAGATTGTGGTCGCCGATAACGGCTCTACCGATGGATCTGTGCAGCTGGCGCAGGCTGCTGGAGCCCGAGTGCTAGTGGTGCGAGAACGTGGCTACGGCGCTGCCCTGGCCGCTGGCGTCCGTGCTGCTCGTGGACGCTACATCATCATGGGCGACAGTGACGACAGCTACGACTTCTCGCGTCTAGACGCCTTTCTAGAGGCGCTTCGGGCTGGAAGCGATTTAGTGATGGGGAACCGTTTCGCCGGAGGAATTGCTGAGGGCGCAATGCCGCCGCTCCATCGATACCTGGGTAACCCAGTCTTGAGCTTTATTGGCAGGCTTTTCTTTAGCAGTCCGATTCGCGATTTCCATTGTGGTCTACGGGGGTTTGTGCGGGATGCAGTATTGGCCTTGGATCTGCAAAGTCCTGGTATGGAATATGCCAGCGAGATGGTCGTCAAGGCCACGCTTTACGGCCTGCAAATTTCTGAGGTGCCGACTACCCTGGCCCCGGATGGGCGCGGCCGCCCGCCCCATTTGCGCAGTTGGCGGGACGGCTGGCGACATCTGCGCTTCCTGCTGATTCACGCGCCTGCATGGCTCTTCTTGTGGCCAGGACTTGTTTTGCTCTGTGTTGGATTAAGCTTCGCGGCCCTCCTTGTGCGCGGCCCGTTGCCACTTGGCTTCCTGACCCTTGATTTTCATACGTTGCTGTATGCGGCCGTGGCAGCCTGCTTGGGCCTCCAAATGGTCCTATTTGCTGGCCTGTCCTTTGTGCATTGCGTTGCGATTGGGGTGTTGCCGGCAATGCCAGAAAGGCTGAAATTCTTTCAGTCCGTCAGTTTGGAGCGGGGCCTTGTGATTGGCCTTGTGCTGGTTGTCTCTGGAATGTTGATGGCCTTGCGCAGCGTGCAACTCTGGTCTGGAGAGGGCTTCAAGGCCATTGACCCTGGCGTTGTGATGCGGGTGGCCATTCCGGCTGCCGCCTTGGTGTTGGCGGGCATGCAGGTGAGCACATCCGCATTCCTCCTTGAATACATTCGACTGGCGCCTCGGGTGCGCGAGAGGGGCGGGCGTGGGAGGTCTACCTGAAATTTAGCCGTGCGACTTAATGTCGTTTAGGGTCAGTGTGGAGTCTGGGTTGGACAACTGGCAATATGCTTTCGCATTGGATTTGCCGCGTGGATTTGCTTGCCCGTCATTTTATAATATTCGGCTATCTGGCCTCTAAATAAATTGACCGAATCTGCTCATTTTGCGTCAAGCCTCGATTATCCAAATAGATGTCCCCTTTGTGCAGGCAAAGGATCGCTTATTCTGGCTGGGCATCCTGCTTATATGGCGCCTGACAAGTTCGAAGTCTGGGGCTGCGAGGGCTGTGAAACCCGTTATGCGTGGCCGCTAAAATCGTCGAAATCCATTTACGAGGCAATTTATCGTAAGGCGTCGGAGCTGCCGGGCTACAGCCGGTATGAGCGTTATGGCAATGAGCTGCTATGCGCGTCGAATCCGCTTGATTTTCTGGCCGAGAGCGAAGATGTTTACTGGGGTGTCAGACAGTCCTTGCGTGAGCTTTTACTGGAGGGGCGGCAGCCTCGAATTCTGGAGCTCGGTTCTGGTCTTGGCTATCTCACCTATGCATTGCATCGTGCCGGCTGTAATGTCATGGGGCAGGATCAATCGGAGGAGGCAGTGGAGAAGGCCACTAAATTGTTTGGGCCTTTGTATCGAGTGGGGGCAGTTGAAGCTATTGCTCCGTACGAGATGGGGAAGTTCGACGCAATTATTGCGACGGAACTAGTAGAGCACCTGGAAGATCCGTTGGCGTTTGTAAGGGCTGCGGCGCAAATGTTGGCGCCCGGCGGTCGACTTGTACTTACAACGCCAAATCGCGATATGTATTCGCGCCGCTTGGCTTGGCATACCGATCCAGCGCCTGTTCATTTGTGGTGGTTTTCCGCGACATCGATGCGGCGCATTGCATGGGCATGTGGCTTGCATCCCTCGTTTGTCGACTTTGGGCCGTACTACGGTGTTACGCACTCTGGCGCGAAAAATTACATCAGAAGTAAGCCGCAGAGTCTGAATGCTGATGGGCGGGTAATTTTTTGTGATTCTCTTGTAAATACAGCTGCAAGGGCGCTCATTGCGCGATGGCCATCCCTTTCAAAGTCCATTGCAAGGATTTTCATTGCGCGGCAATATCGCGCCGCCGCAAGAGAAAAGAGAGACGCGATTAGCTTGAGCATGTGTGTTTCCATGCGGGCCGAGATTGGTTGATTAAATGATTGAAAATTGTTCTTTTGGTCCTAGTCCTGCTGCTGAAATAAATGGCCTTCTAGAAGAGCGGTATGCCATGGACTTCGTTTGAATTTCGGATGTGTGCATTGGGTGATTCGGCTCCATCGGCGTCACAAATTTGCGCCCTTGTGAATGACGCGCGCTGTTGATTTGGTGGTGTGCGCGCATGGGCGCTCACCTTATCTGGACCGCTGCTTGGCTTCGCTTGAGCCCCAGGTCGGAGAGGGGGTTGCGTTGTGGGTTTCGACTTCAACGCCGAACTCCCACATACTTCGCGCCGCCACGCAATATCGCGCACAATGCGTTGTGAACTCCAAGCATGAAGGGATTGCATCCGACTGGAACTTTGCTTTATCAGTCGGTGCGGCACCATTGGTGGTTCTCTGTCATCAAGACGACGAGTACGCACCAACGTTTTCGAAGCGTATTGCGGCAGCCTTTGATCTCGCTCCTGACGTTCTTTTCGCGGCTTGCGACCATACCGAGCTATCCACGTTGGGCCCTCGGGCCATATCGCTGAATTTGAAAATAAAGCGGCTGCTTGTCAGCCGAGTTTTCAAAGCGAGCGGTATTCAATTCGGGCCATCGATTCGGCGGCGATTGCTCGGTTGGGGTAATCCACTATCATGCCCGAGTGTGATGATCAATCGTGCGCTGGTGCCGGATTTCCAATTTGACAGGAATTTCTCCAGCAATCTTGACTGGGATGCTTGGGAGCGACTGGCGCGGAGGCCGGGATATATTGCATTCGTGACGGAAGCACTTGTGGCCCATAGGGTGCACAAGCAGAGCGCGACAACGGAACTCATTGCCAACTCAATCCGCCAAGCGGAAGATATTCTGATGCTCCGCCGCTTCTGGCCCATGCCTATTGCTTGGTTGTTGTTCCAGGCCTATCGACTGGCCTATCGAGGCAACGATTGATTGCCCGTGTGGCTTGCCTGCACATTGAAGGTCAACCGGCGGTGCAACAAGTAGCTGATTGGCATGTTGATAATGGAAAGAGCAATGCTCGCGACGAGTGGGTGGCAGCTCATTCCATCGACCAGCACGAACATCAATAGATTGTTGATTGCCAGGGTGGAGATAGCTACCCCGAACCATCGGGCCATCCCCTCGCCAAGTGCAATTGTTGTGCTCCCGAATACTGTGAGGCGGGAGGCAATGTAGCTGGCGATGTTTACTGCAAAAAAGGTGGCCGTGAAGGCAACCAAGTAGGGCCACCGCGCCAAATAGATCAGCGCTGCGAAAATGGACTGAGCTGCGAGAAAGCTGCAGGCCCCCACAATCAAATAGCGCAATAACCTGTTGTGAGGCGTCAATTGCACGCTTTCGGTTGGCGAGCGAAGAGGTTTCTTTTTTGGGGCCTAGGCCAGCTTGCTGACCTCCTGACGCAGCCGGGCACGGTTTCCAATGTCAATCAGGGTAAGGGGCGCATCCGCTGCGCACGACTTCAACTGCTCCCGCTGCCGGGGTGACCGACTCTCCTTTCCAATCGCCAGACTTCCCCCCGCGCTTCTCCAACACCTTCACGGCATCGATCACCATCCCCCGATCAACCGCCTTGCACATGTCATAGATAGTCAACAGCCCGATCTGCACCGCGCACAAGGCCTCCATCTCGACACCCGTGCGGCCGACCGTCTCGACCTGCGCGTCGCAGCGCACCAGGCTTGCTGTTGCATCCAACTCAAACTCGACCGCGACCCGCGTCAGTGGCAGAGGGTGGCAGAGTGGTACCAGATCCGCGCAGCGCTTGGCCCCCTGGATCGCGGCAATCCGGGCAACGCCCAACACATCACCCTTGGCGGCCTGACCCTGGGCGATCAGGGTGAAGGTGGCAGGCTGCATGCGGATCACCCCGGACGCCCGTGCCACACGGTGAGTGGCTCCCTTGCCGGCCACGTCCACCATATGGGCTTGGCCTTGGGCATCGAAGTGCGTCAGCGGATTGCTCATGGCCGGAGAAATGAGACAGCAACAAGGGGCGGCGATGATAGGACGGTCGCGTCGGCCGCTTCGGTCACGCCCGCGTTGCTGCTGCCATGAGATCTGTCCCCATGCCTTCAGGCCTGCGTCCGCTGGCCCTTGCCCTGTGCCTGCTGAGCCTGAATGGTCATGCCGAGGCGCCCCGCAGCAATCCGATTCAGCTCCCCACGCTCGGAGACTCCGTCTCCGAGCAGGTTGGCCTGGGCGAAGAGCGTCGCTATGGCGACTGGATCATGTCGCAGGCGCGTTCGGACCCTTCCGTGCTCGACGACCCCCTGCTGCAGGACTATGTGGAGCGCCTCTGGCAGCCGCTGATCCAGTCCGCGCGCCAGCAGGGCCATATCAGTGACGAGCTGTGGGAGCGCTTTGCGTGGGAAACCCTGCTGGTCCGTGAGCGTGTCATCAATGCGTCGGCCTGGCCGGGGGGGTACTTCGTTTTCAATCTTGGCCTGATCGCGATGACGGGCCAGCGCGACGAGCTGGCGTCCGTGATGGCGCATGAGCTGTCGCACGTCACGCAACGCCACATCGCACGCGGCATCGCGGGCGAGGGCAAGAACACTGCCATCACCATCCTGGGCACCTTGCTCGGCGTGCTGGCCGCGGCGAAGACGGGCAGTACGGATGTCGGCCTGGGCGTGATGTCTGCCGCTCAGACGGAAGCGCAGCGCCAGCGCCTTTCGTTCTCGCGGGACATGGAGCGCGAGGCCGACCGCGTGGGGCACGCCGTGCTCAGCGGCGCGGGCTATGTGCCGCAGGGCATGGTGCGCATGTTCGAGCGCCTGGATCAGGCCACGCGCCTGATGGACTCGGGTGCCTTTCCCTATTTGCGCACCCACCCGCTGAACAGCGAACGGGTGGGCGAGGCGCGCCAGCGCGTCAGCATGGAGGCCAGCACCGCCCAGCCCGCGGGCGTGGCGGAACACACCCTGATGGCGGCCCGCGCCCGGGTGCTGATGGATGAGCGCGCCGAGGCGCTGCAACAGGCTGCTGCGCTGGATGCCGGCGGGCGAGAGCCGGGTGTGCTGCCCCAATTGGCTGCGCGCTACAGCGCGGCGCTGGCCGCCTACAAGTTGCGGCAGCGCGCTCGCGGCGACGCCGCCGTGCAGGCGGCGCGGCGCAGCCTGGCGGAATTGCCTGAGGCCGAACGTGCGGGCGCGGAGCGTCTGCTCGTGCTGCTGCAAGCCGAAGGTGCGGCGCTGACCGAGGATGGCGCGGCCGCGCTGGCCCTGCTCCAGCCCTGGGTGGCCGAACGTGACCCGGTGCTGCTGAAACTGCGCGCCCAGGCCGCGGCGGCGGCCGGCGCTCCGGCCGAGCAACGAGCCGCGGCCTTGGAGGCCTTGCAGACCCACTTGGCCCTGCAGCCTCGCGATGCGGGTGCCTGGGCGCGTGCGGCGCGGCTGTGGGAGCTGCAGGGTCAAGCCCTGCGCGCCTTGCGTGCGCATGCGGAGGCGCACGCCGCGCGGGGTGACACGGTGGGGGCCATCGACCGCCTGCGTGCGGCATTGCGTCAGTCGCGTGGCCCGGGCGCCGATCCGATCGAGGTGTCGGTCATCGATGCGCGACTGCGCGCCCTGCTGTACGAGCGCCGCCAGTTCTTGCGCGAGGTCTACCCGCGCGGTGTACCGCCAGAGGCGGAATGACTCAGCTGCGTTTGGCGAGCAGCAGGTCGATCAACAGGCCAAGCAGGCTGTAGATCAGCGAGCCGATCAGGGCCGCGCCGAAGCCCTGCACCGCAAAGCCATCCAGCACCGCCGCTGCAGACCAGAACAGCGCGGCGTTGATGACGAACAGGAACAGCCCCAGGGTCAGCAGGGTGACGGGCAGGGTCAGCAGCACCAGCAAGGGCCGTAGCAAGGCGTTGAAGAGGCCCAGCACAGCCGCGGCAATCAGGGCGCTGCCGAAGCTGCCCACTTGCACGCCCGGGTACAAATGGGCCACGCCCAGCAGAGCAGCGGCGAGCAGGATCCAGCGCAGCAACCAATTCATCACGCGAGCATAGCCCGCTGCTGTTTGTGGGCAATGGAGGCTTTGGCACAATGCGGCCCGCTTCGAGAGGGGAGTAGCCACGTGCCGGTGCAAAGCCGGCATGGCGCGATCCCGTCAAGACGGTCTGCCCGCGGCAGACCCGGGACGCGCAGCCGGTGCTTGATCACCGTCCCCGCAAGACCTTTCGAATCGTTCCGGCCCCGGTGGGCTGGCTTCAGGTCTTGTTGGAGTGACGCATGCAAACCATTGCGCCCCTGTGGCTGTGGGGATTCTTCGTGGCGACCGTTCTGGTCGCGCTGTTCATCGACTTTGTTGTCCTCAAGAAGCAGGGCGCACACGAAGTGGGCGTGCGCGAAGCGCTGCGCTGGTCGGTGGTCTGGGTGGCGGTGTCCTTTGCCTTCAACGCCCTGTTCTGGTGGGCGGTGAAGGACACCACGGGCGATGTGGCCCTGGCCAACACCAAGGCGCTGGAGTTCCTCACCGGCTACCTGATCGAGAAGTCGCTGGCGGTCGACAACATCTTCGTCTTCCTGATGATCTTCACCTACTTCGCGGTACCGGCGGCTTACCAGAAGCGGGTGCTGATGATCGGCATCATCGGCGCCATCGTGCTGCGGACCCTGATGATCCTGGCCGGCGGCTGGTTGCTGCAGCAGTTCCACTGGATCCTGTACGTCTTCGGCGCCTTCCTGCTGCTCACCGGCGTCAAGATGTGGTGGGCGGCCGGCAAGGAGCCGGACCTGGAGGACAACCCCGCCCTGAAGTTGCTGCGTCGCCTGATGCCGGTCAGCAAGAGCTTTGACGGCGAGCAGTTCTTCACCGTGGAAAACGGCAAGCGCATCGCCACGCCGCTGCTGATGGTGGTGTGCCTGGTGGGCGTGACCGATGTGATCTTCGCTGTCGACTCCATCCCGGCCATCTTTGCCATCACGCTCGATCCCTTCATCGTGCTGACGAGCAATGTGTTCGCCATCCTGGGCCTGCGGGCGATGTACTTCCTGCTCGCCGCCGTGGCGGCCAAGTTCCATTTGCTCAGCTACGGCTTGGCGGTGATCCTGGCCTTCATCGGCACCAAAATGATGCTGATCGACCTGGTCAAGATCCCGGTGGTGGCGTCGCTCGGCGTGGTGGTCGGCATCCTGGCTGTGACCATGGTGCTGAGCGTGCGCACCGCCCCGAAGTTGCCGGTGCGATGACGGGCCGATTGACCTCGCGCAGACATCCAAGGGTTTCTGAGCATCATTTCCCTATGAAAGCCTTTCAATTTCATAGAGGCGCGCAGTACGATTGCGGCCGCTCGGTGCTAGAGAGAATTTGAAGGCGAATCCACGACCTTCACCCGGCCCGGCAATCCCCTCAACGCACGGAGAGAATTACATGGCAACTGCGAAGAAGGCGGCCCCGGCCAAGAAGGCCGCGCCCGCGAAGAAGGCGGCTCCGGCCAAGAAGGCCGCCGCTCCCGCAAAGAAGGCGGCCCCGGCCAAGAAGGCTGCACCCGCCAAGAAGGCCGCCGCTCCGGCCAAGAAGGCCGCTGCTCCGGCAAAGAAGCGCACTCCCAATGCCGCCTTCATGAAGGCGCTGACCCCCAGCGCTGCGCTGGCGGCCATCGTGGGTGACAAGCCGCTGCCCCGCACCGAGATCACCAAGAAGGTGTGGGAGTACATCAAGAAGAACAAGCTGCAAGATGCCGTGCAGAAGCGCGTCATCGTGGCCGATGCCAAGCTGAAGGAAATCTTCGGCAAGGCCAAGGCCGATATGTTTGAGATGACCAAGCTGATCAGCAGTCACCTGAAGTGAAGCGCGCCGGCCTGCGGGCCGGTTCGCTGAATGCGCCCGGCACCTGCCGGGCTTTTTTTTGCCGTTTCTGCTGCCGCGCGCGCCGGAACGGCACCCCCGCGATCAGGTGGCAGATTGTCGGGAAGTGTGTGCAGGTGTGACTTTGTTCCCGGCTCGCGCGAAGGGCGGCCCCTAGAGTCCGCTCCCATTGCCCCCCCAGCGGGGGCGCGCGCACCGCCACCATGTCCCTCCTCGCCGCGCTGGCCCTGGCTGCCAGCACCTCCACCGCCACGCTGCCGCACTGCTCCTGGAATCGTCCAGGGGCCAATCCCTTCACCGGGGATCTGATTGCGGCCGTGGACCGCTACCAGGACATTCCGCAAGCCACCCGGGCCAAGCTGAAGGCGCGCATGGCCAAGCGCGAGTACGACGAAATCGCGCTCATCACGCGCGGCGCCATCCTGGGCAAGTCGACTTACAACGCCGACATCAGCGACATGCACTTCGGCAGTGGCCAGGTCTGCAAGACCGTGAGCCGCCAGCGCTGGAGCGACACGCATCAGGAGCGCGGGCTGGTGTACTGCCAGGACGGCCATTGCCTGATCGTGCCGACGGTGTGTCGCAACCTCAGCCGCATCGTGCGCAACCAGTTGGAGCCGATTGCCGGTGCGGCAGAAGAAGAGCCGATGGTGCTTGCCGCCGCGCTCGACGGCGATGCACCGCTCGAGTTCGAAGCGCCGGGCGCGGGCGGCGACCAGCCGCTGGCGGGCGCCAGTTTCGACAGCCTGGCCGGTGCTCCTGAGGGATCTGAGTTGGGCCCGCACAGCCGGCCCACCGGTTTCGTCCCCGCCAGCCCGAGCTTCAACCAGCTCAGCGACCCCAGCAGCCCCGCATTGCCGGGCATGCCGACCCTGCCGACCATTTGGCCGCAGCCGGACATGCCGGGCCGTCTGCCTTCGCAAGCGCAGCCCACGCCCGAGCCGCTGCCGCCCGGGACGCCTACGCCTGGCCCGGTGCCACCTGAAGTGCCGCAGCCGCCGACGCTGCTGCCCAACCCGCCCGTGCCGCCCAAGCCCGAGCCCCTGCCGCCCTTGCAGCCGGATACACCGGATTCGCCCGACTCGCCTCCCGGTGGTGGCGGTGGCACGCCTCCCGGTGGTGGCGGTGGTACGCCTCCCGGTGGTGGCGGTGGCACGCCTCCCGGTGGTGGCGGTGGTACGCCTCCCGGTGGTGGCGGTGGTACGCCTCCCGGTGGTGGCGGTGGTACGCCTCCCGGTGGTGGCGGTGGCACGCCTCCCGGTGGTGGCGGTGCCACGCCTCCCGGTGGTGGCGGTGCCACGCCTCCCGGTGGTGGCGGCGGTACGCCTCCCGGCGGTGGCGGCGGTACGCCTCCCGGCGGCGGCGGCAACCCGCCCCCACCTCCGCCTCCGCCGTTCGGCCCGGATCCCGATCCGCTGCCGCCGCCGCCTCCCTTCGACCCGAAGGATCCTCCCAAGCCGGAGGGCGACCCCTTCCCGCCGCCTCTTGGCGGCACCCCCGGCGGTGGGGGGGGCAAGGTGCCCGAGCCGGGCGGTCTGATGCTGGGCTTGCTGGGGCTGCTGGGCCTGGCGGCCGCGCGTCGCCGCTGAAGCCGGGGCTTACTGCCCCTTGAACAGCGCTTGAAACTGCCGGGAGACCGGCAGTTTTTCATTGCGGCCGCGCAGGCTCAGCAGCATGTTGTTCTCGTCCACGCGCAGCGCGCTGGCGATGCAGCGGCTGTTCACCAGGATGGAGCGGTGCACCTGCCAGAACTGGTCGGGGTCCAGGCTGGCGATAAGCTCCTTCAGCGGCGTGCGGATCAGGGCCTCGGTGTCGGCGGTGACGACACGCGTGTAGCGTGCATCGCTCTCGAAGTAGACGACCTCATCCGGCGGGATCAGCCGCACCTCCTTGCCCACGCTGGCCTGGATGGGACGCGGCGTGCCGCGGCGTGGCAGCAGTTGTTGCAGCAGGGCCTGCAGATCGGGTGCCGGGGCCGCCTGCTGCAGGCGCTGCTGCACGCGCGCGACGGCACGTTGCAGGCGTTCGGCATCGAGTGGCTTGACCAGGTAGTCGATCGCTCCGGCCTCGAAGGCCGCCAGCGCATGGTCGTTGTAGGCAGTGACGAACACCACCTGCGGTGTCTGCGACAACTGCCCCAGGCGCTGCGCCACCTGCAAACCGGTCAGGCCGGGCATGCGGATATCCAGAAAGCAGATGGTGGGCTCCTGGGCCAGGGCCTCGTCCCAGGCGTCCACGCCATTGGCGCATTCGGCCACCAACTTGGCCTGGGGCCAGTGCTGGGCCAGCAGGCGGCGCAGGTGCTCGCGCGGGGCTTGTTCGTCGTCGGCAATCAGCAGGCGGGCGCTGGGTGTCATGGCAGGGGCAGCAGCATGCGGGCCTCGCAGCCCTGGGGTTGCAGGGGGGTAAGCCGCAGCTCGGCCACTGGGCCGGCCAGGGCCTGTAGACGGGCGCGGGTGTTGCTCAGGCCCAGGCCCTCCTGGAAGTCGGCGGGCGGGCCTTCGCCGCTGTCGCGCACGCTCATTTCGGCCCGGCCATCGGCCAGGCGGCGGGTCCGGATCTCGATGCGACCTCCGCGCAGCGCCGGCTCGATGCCGTGGGTGATGGCGTTCTCCACCAGGGTCAGCAGGCTGCCGGGGGGCAGGGGCAGTTCGTCCAGCGCAGGGTCGTGGTCCAGCGTCCAGGCCAGGCGCTCGCCCAGCCGCGCCTGCATGATGGCCAGGTAGCGGCGCACCAACTCCAGCTCCTCGCGCAGCGGCTGGGCCTCGCGCTCGAACATCGGCAGCGTGGCGCGCAGGTAGGCGTTGAAGTCCTGCAGCAGCGGGGCGGCACGCGGGTCCTGGGTCTCGACCCACTGGGTCAGCGAGGCCAGGGTGTTGAAGATGAAGTGCGGGTGGATTTGCGCGGTGGTGAGCCGGCGACTGAGGCGCAATTGCTCGTCCTGTGCATCCAGCTCCTGCAGCCGTGCCTCGATCTGCTGCGAGCGGTAGAGGCTCAGGAACCACCAGGACGACGTGGCCAGTACGAACATCGCCAGCAGGCCCATGAAGGGCAGGATCGCGTCGTCCCGCCCCAGGGTCTTCATCAGCGTGAAGCCGCCCAGGCCGAAGCTGAAGGCCGCCACGGCGATGCCCAGGTTCAGGCGCTTGCGCGTGGGTTGCACCCAAATGGCCCGCGCCATGCGCAGCGCCGCCCAACACAGGGCGAGCAGCACGCCCAGGCCCAGCGGCAGGGCCCAGGGCGGCATGCGGCCGATGTTGAGGAGCGCCAGCACCAGCACGTTGGCGTAGATGTAGCCGTCGATGCCGGGCGGCCAGGGCTGTTGGCCGCCACGGGCCAGCTCGGCTGCCGTGAAGACGCGGCTGGGCCCGGGGCAGACCCATTGGGTCCAGTCGCGGTACCAGGGCTTGGCGGGTGGGTTCATGAACGGCAGTCTAGGCAGCGGGGGCGCTGCGGCGGCGGCCGGTGCGGCGGGTGCACGGGCGGCCGGCATGAATGGCGGGCCGCCGCGCATCACTGGCCCTTGAACAGGGCCTGGAACTGGCGCGAGACCGGCAGCTTTTCGGGGCGGCCTCGCAGGCGCAGGTGCATGTTGCCGTTGTCCTCGCGCACCGCGCTGGCCATGGCGCTGCTGCGCACGATGACCGAACGGTGCACCTGCGTGAACGCACGCGGATCGAGCTGCGCAAGCAGGTCCTTCAGCGGGGTGCGGATCAGCGCGTCGGCGTCCTCGCCCTCGTGGCGGTACACCACCCGGGTGTAGCGGGCATCGGCCTCGAAGTAGATGACATCGACCAGGCGGATCAGCCGCACCTCCTTGCCCACGCTGGCCTGGATGTGCTCGGGCAGGGGCGGCCGGTGCAGATCCTGCGCCAGCCGGGCCAGCAGGCCTTGCAAGGCCTCGGCCTGGGCGGCGGGGGGCGGAGCTTGCAGCCGCTGCTTCACGCGTGCCACCGCCTGCGCCAGGCGCTCCGGGTCCACCGGCTTGAGCACGTAGTCCACCGCGCCGGCGTCGAAGGCCGCGAGGGCGTGGTCGCCATAGGCGGTGACGAAGATCACCGGCGTGCGCCCGTGGATGCGCTGCGCGACCTCGATGCCCGTGAGCCCCGGCATCCGGATGTCGAGAAAGCAGACGTCCGGCTCGTGCTCCAGCCACTGGTCCCAGGCATCGGCGCCATGGCGGGCCTGGGCCACGAGGCGGGCCTCGGGCCAGGCCTGCGCCAGGGCCTCGGCCAGCTGTTCGCGCGGGGCGTCTTCGTCGTCAGCAATCAGGATGTTCATGGGTTCACCGTCAGTTCGGCCAGGCAGCCGGGCGTGGCGGGCTGCAGTTGCAGTTGGGCACGGGGCCCGTAGTGATGCGCCAGGCGCTGGCGCACATTGGCCAGGCCCACGCCCTCCTGCCACGCGGCGGGCAGGCCGGCGCCGTCGTCGTGCACCTGCAGCTGCCAGCCGCTGGCCAGGCGGTGGCTGCGGACGTGCAGGTGGCCACCGTCCAGGCAAGGCGCCAGGCCATGCTCGATGGCGTTTTCCACCAGGGTCAGCAGCAGGCCCGGCGGGATGGGCTCGGCGTCCAGCGCGGGGTCGAGCGTCAGCTCGTAGCGCAGGCGTTCGCCCCAGCGGGCCTTCATGATGGCCAGGTAATGGCGCACGCTGGCCAGCTCCTCGCCCAGCGGCACCAGCGGGCGGCCCAGCATCTCGGTGGAGCCGCGCAGGAATCCGGTCAGATCGCGCAGCAGCGGGCCGGCGCGGGCGTCGCCCTTGTCCACCCAGTGCTGCAGGGCGGCCAGGGTGTTGAAGACGAAGTGGGGGTGGATCTGTGCCTGCAGCAGGCGCAGCTCGGCCTGGCGGGCCTGGGCGGCGGCGGTGTCCCGTTCGGCCTCGAGACGGGCGCGGTCGCGCTGGCCCTGGAGCACGCCGCTGCGCACCCGTGCCACGCTCCACAGCACCAGGAAGGCACCGAGCATGCCCACGGCCAAACCTGGAATGAAGCTGGTCAGCCTGTTGGCGAACAGCAGCTGGTAGTCGGCCCAGTCGAAGTGTCCGCGCTTGAGGGCATGCCCGAACAGGCTGCCGACCAGCGCGCCGGACAGCGCCAGGATCAACATCAGAACGACCCGGCGCACCGAGCCGAAGGCCTTGGAGATCTTGTCCGGCTGCAGCCACAGGTTCATGCCCATGGCCAGCAGCAGGCCCCAGCCCAGCAGCGCGAGCAGGCCGGCCGTGAGCCAGGACGCGCCGATGGCGTGCAGCCCCAGCACGGTGCCTGCGAGTGCGCCCACCGCGCCAAGCCAGGTGCCGAGGCCTTGCCGGCTGTAGAGATGGCGGTCGATGGCCTCGACCTGCTCGCGCAGATCGGGCGCCATGCGCGCGTAGTGCGGCTGGGCCCAGCGGTGGTAGGCGCGCTGCAGGCGGTTGCCTTCCGACAGGGGGGTGGGGGGGGAGCTTTGCGTCATGGCGGCCACTCTAGAAAGCCACGGGGCGAGTGCCCAGGCCGGGGCGCGCGAGTGGTGCCGCGGGGCGCGTGGATAGCGGTGAGGCGCGCGTGAACGGCGCGGCGTTCACACGACGCGCACCCCGCCCTGCAGCACCACCAGCTCGCCGGGTGCCAGGGCCTGCCAGGGTTCGTCCCGCGTCAGCGGCTGGGTGGCCAGCAGGGCCACCCGGTCGGTCTCGCGCGTGTGGGCGGCGAAGTCCACGCTGAGGTCGGCATCGGCCAGATGGGTGGGGCCGAAGGGGTGGCGGCGTTCCAGCAGGTGCAGGTGCGTCGAGCAATGCGCCCACAGCGCCTGGCCGTTGGAAAGCAGCAGGTTGAAGGTGCCGAAGGCCGCCACCTCAGGCAGCAGCTCGCGCAGGGTCAGCGTCAGCTCGGCGACGGAAGGCACCTGGCAGTGCGCCTTGGCCAGCTCCTGCATCAGCCAGCAGAAGGCGCGCTCGCTGTCGGTGTCGCCCACCGGGCGGAAGGCGCCGTGCAGGCGCGGCTGGTAGTCGACCAGATTGCCGTTGTGCGCCGCCACCCAGTAACGACCCCAGAGCTCGCGCTGGAAGGGATGGGTGTTCTCCAGCGCCACGCGGCCCTGGGTGGCCTTGCGGATGTGCGCGATCACCACCTCGGAGTGGATGGGATAGCGCTGCACGGCCTCGGCCAGCACGGAGTGGCGGGCGCTGGCGGGGTCGACGAACAGACGCAGGCCCTTGTCCTCGAAGAAGGCGATGCCGAAGCCGTCCTTGTGCTCCTCGGCGCGCTGCGCCAGACCGGCGAAGCTGAACATCACGTCCGTCGGGACGTTGGCGTTCATGCCCATCAGCTGGCACATCGGCCCTACTCCAGGAACAACCGGGCAAAGCCCTTGAGGCTGACGAGGTTGCCCGGGTTGCTGGTTTCTTCCAGCACCCCGCTCATGCGGCGCAGCAGGCGCGGGCTCTTGCGGGCGCGCCAGATCAGCAGGTCGGCCAGCCAGGGGAAGGCATTGACGCGGTTGGCGCGTTCGTAGAGCCGGTAGCGCGGCACCAGCTCGGCCAGGCCGGCCTCGTACTGGGCGCGCGTGGCCGCCTCGTCCGCGTGGCGGGCCAGGATGGCGTCGGCCGCCAGCAACGCCGTCTGCATGGCCTTGCCGATGCCCTCGCCGGTGAAGGAGTAGGTTGAGCCCGCGGCCTCGCCCACCACCATCAGGCCGGGCCGGCTGAACTGGGCCCCGCTCAGCGAGCAGCGCAGCGGTGCGCCTTTGAGCTCGCCCACCCACTCGCCTTCGGCAAGCAGGCGCTGGGCCGGCGGGTACGCGGCGACGAAGGCGTCGAAGATGGCGCGCAGATTGACGTCCTTCTTCTGGCCTTTGCCGTGGAGAGCCGAATGCGAATCGGTGACGCCGACGCCGATGTTGAAGACGCCGCCTGGGGCCGGAAAGATCCAGCCGTAGCCGGGCCGCACGGCCTGGTTCCACACCACCTCCAGCGCGCGGATCTGCCCCACCAGGGCGGGCGCGCGCACGTACCCGCGCAGGGCCACGCCGCTGGGCGTGTGGCGGGTGCACAGACCGGCCGCCTGCAACGCCTTGGGCTGGGCGCCGGTGGCCAGCAGGGTCCAGCGCGCGCGCAGCTCCTGGGTCTGATCGCCCTGGCGCAGGCGCGCGCCAAGCACCTGGCCCTGCGCGTCCAGCAGCGGCTCCTCGAAGCGGGCCTGCAGGAACTGCGCGCCGGCGTCGAGCGCGGCGCGCGCCATCAGCTCGTCCAGCTGCTGGCGTGGCAGCACGGCCAGGGCGCCGGGCACATCGATGCGGCCGCCGCGCGGGCCGATGCAGCCCACTGCCTGCGCCCGTTGCGCACGCGCCATCACGGCGTCCAGCAGGCCCAGGCGCGCGAGCGCCTGGTGGGCATCGGGAATCAGGCCGTCGCCGCAGACCTTGTCGCGCCCGATCGGCTGCGCGTCGACCATCTGCACGCGCAGGCCGGCCAGCGCGAGATGGCGCGCGGCGGCGCTGCCGGCAGGGCCGGCGCCGATCACCAGGACATCGAGCGCGGAGTCGTTCACGGGGGCGGCAAGGAGGCGGAAGGGCGGCATTCTCTCGCAGGGGTGGCATGAAAAAGGGCCGCAGCACCCTGCAGCGCTGCGGCCCTCGAAGGACAGATGTCCCGGCTTAGAACCTGATGTTGGCGCCTGCGAAGTAGGAGCGGCCGAACACGTCGTAGTAGCCCGGAATGGTGTCCAGCGCCTGGGTGCCCGAGGCGAACGATCATGGCGAGCAAGAAAAAGGCCGGCAGAGCCGGCCTTTTGGGGGTGTGCTGATCGCTCGATCAGAACTTGTAGGTGCCCGTGAACTGCACGGTGCGCAGCTTCGGATCGGCGTAGCGCGGGTCGTAGCCCACCTGGTGACCCGAGGAGTCGCGCAGGGTGAACGGAGGCGCCTTGTTGCCGATGTTCTTCACGCCCAGGCGCAGTTCCAGCGCCTTGCTGTAGCGGTAGCTGCCTTGCCAGTCCCAGGTGTAGTACTCGGGCACATCGATCGACAGCAGCACGTTGCGGTTGGTCGCGACGTCACGCACCGTGGTGGTGATGTCCTTGTAGTCCGAGCGGTAGTTCAGCGTCAGGGTGTTGCTGAACGCACCCGACTCCAGCTTGGCGGTCGCGCGCATGATGTTGCGGAAGGTCACCGCAGCGTTCTCACCGTAGCGGCCCATGCTGTCGGTGAAATCGTTGTCCGTACCCGGGCGGGTGTACGAACTCTTGATCATGTAGGTGCCGGTGAGGCCCAGGGTCAACTGGCCCAGATCGGTCTTGTAGCGCGACACCACGTCCCAGTCGATACCACGGTTAATGGTCTTGCCGATGTTGGTGGACGAACTGATGAAGGTCCAGTAGTTCTGAGTCTCGGCCGGGGTCTTGTACTTCGTGAACAGGCTGCGGTACTTGGCCGCGTCAGAGAAGGCCAGGTTGGCGCTGACGCCCGAAACGGCATCACGGATCTTGACCTGCCAGAAGTCGAAGCCGATGCCGAAGTCGCTGGTGGGCTCGAAGCGCACACCGAAGGTGCCCTGCTTGGATTTCTCGGGTTTCAGGTTCTCGTTGCCGCCGCTCAGCTGGCTGTACTGCAGCTTGCCGGCCTTGCAGGCGTCCGCGTCTTCGCCGCGCAGCGGGGCCGGGCACTCGTAGCTCGCAGCAGTCACGCCGTTGGGCACCAGGGGCTGGGCGATTTCCAGCATCGAGGGCGCCTTGAAGCCCGTGCCATAGGAACCACGCAGCAGCACTTCCTTGCTGAACTGGTAGCGGCCCGACACCTTGTAGGTGCTGGAGCTCTCGTCCTTGCCCACCGTGCGGTTCTTGATGGCGTCGTTGACAGCCTTGATGGTGTCGTAACGCAGGGCGGTGGTCAGCTCGAAGCTCTTGGTGACGGGCACCAGCAGCTCGGTGAACACGCCGTAGCTGTCACGGTCCATGTCGTACGCAGTGGAGGGTGCGTAGTTGTAGATCTTGCCGGCCAGGGCATCGGCGGACGGATCCTGCTTGTAATGCAGGTTGCGGAAGTCGCCACCGGCACCCAGTGCCACCGGGCCTGCCGGCAGGTCAAACAGCTCGCCGGAGACGCGGAAGTCCGCGGCCTTGAGCGTGGTGTCGGCCGTGCGGATGGTGCCGTTGTAGATCGAGTTGGCGATCAGGGTGTTGGTGGCAGCCGACTGCTGACCCGGCATCTTGAACGGGTCAAAGGCATTGGCCGCCACCATCGAGCGGAACTCGGCATCCTTGAAGTAGCCGTTGATGTAGCGCTCGTCGATCGAGTTCTGCGACCAGGTGAACGCGCCGCTCATGTTCCAGTTGCCGATGTCGGCGTCGGCACCCAGCACGACGTGCTTGGAGTCGGTGATGGTCTGGGAGTCGCGGGTGCCGAAGTCGACCGCGCGGTAGTTGGCCGTGACGGCGCGCACGCGACTGGCCTGCTCGGCGTTCAGGTACGGCAGCACGTACTGGGTGTACAGCGGCGAGCTGGTGGGGATGGCCACCGGGATCGGGTTCGGCGCGATACGGGCGATCAGATCCAGGCGGGTGTAGGCCGCATCGGTGAACAGGCGCACGTTGTCGGTGACCTTGAGCTGGCCCGACAGGAAGAAGGCGTCACGCGTCTGCTCGGGGTAGATGTCGATCGTGCTGACGAAGTCGAACGCGCAGTTCTCGGCCACCGAGGTGGCGCTGGCCGCGTTGGCCAGGCTGTAGACGTTGTTCTCGGCGCACTTGCCGCCATTGGCCTTCTGGTAGGGGTTGAAGGCGTAGGTGGGCAGGGCGGTCTTGCCAGCCGGCGTGTTGAAGGTGACCGACGCATTGGCCGGGATGGCAAAGGTGCTGGTGCGGTCGTAGATGTAGTCCTTGCCCTGCCAATTGAACGGCAGGTAGGCGGACTTGGCGAACTCGCGGTCGCCCGACTTCATCTGCTTCTGCTGGTCGCGGCGGTAGGTGGCCACGAGCGAGAAGCGGTCCTGGGCGATGTCGCCGAAGCCGTAGCTGATGCTGGCGTTGGCGGATTCGCCGCCGCCTTCGGTGGGCACGTCGGCCTGGACGGTGATCTCACCGCCCTTGGCATTGCGCTTGAGCACGAAGTTCACCACGCCGGCGATGGCGTCCGAACCGTACAGGGCCGAGGCGCCGTCGGTCAGGATCTCGATGCGCTCGATGGCGCTCATCGGGATGGCGTTCAGGTTGATGGTGCTGCCCGAACCCGTCGGGGCGATGCGGCGGCCGTTCAGCAGCACCAGGGTGTACGAAGCGCCGATGTCGTGGATCGAAGCGGTGGAGATGCCGCCCGAGTTGGTGCCGATGGCGATGTCGGCCACCTGAAAGCCCTGCATCGACGGCAGGCGCTGGATCACGTCGGCCACGTTGGTGGCACCGGTGGCGCGAATCTGCTCGGCCGTCAGCGTTTGCACCGGCAATGCGCCTTCGCTGGCGATGCGCTTGATGCTGGAACCGGTGATTTCGATGCGTTCCAGTTGCGCCGGCGAATCGGACTGAGCCAGGGCCGACAGGCTGCCCATGGCGATCAAGGCGGCAACCGCCAGCTTCGAGTGCTTAAACATGCGATCTCCAAGAAAACAAAAAGAGCACCTGGGGTGAGGTGCTCCGGTCTGGCTGAGGGCTGCTCATGGCCGCCCGTACGAGCGGGCCGGATTCTGGGAGAGGGGGTGGAGGACCCGTGTCGGGAGTAACGCCATGACTCTTGGCGTCCGATCCGGGCCACATTCAATTGCAAAAAGTTGCTCTCATAATGCATTTAACCGCTGGCAAAATCGCCAAACAACTGGTAAGCGATGAACTTGGGTTGTTGTTTGCGCGCAACTATCGCCGGGAAGGCGACGCGCAGCCATCGGTCTTGACCTGGCACAAGACGGGCCGCTCCTGCCCCTGAGAGCATCCGGCCCACCAGGAGGCTTCACCATGAGTTCGAGTCTGACCCCCGCCCAGCGTGCGCTGCTGGAATCCGAGCTGGTGCAGATGCACCGCGAGTTGCAGCGCCGGGCGCCGCCCGATGCGGGCGGCCGGGTGCAGCAGGCCGCCGAATTGCTCAGCGACGACCCCGACGCCCCGCGCGAGCATGAGGGCGACCGGGAGGTGGCGCTGGAGCGTGCGGACCGGTTGATGGTGGAGGAGCGCGAGCTCGGCGAGGCCCTGCTGCGCCTGCGCGCCGGCAGCTACGGCGAGTGCGTCGATTGCGGTGCCGGCATTCCCTTCGACCGGCTCAAGGCCCAGCCGGCCGCGCTGCGCTGCGTGGCCTGCCAGCAGCGCAGCGAAGCCGTTTGAAGCTCCCGGCCGAGGCCGGGGGCGTCGTCCTCAGGCCGCGGCGGCGGCCTTTACCTTCAGGCGCCAGGCGTGCAGCAGGGGTTCGGTGTAACCGCTCGGCTGCTCCACGCCCTTGAACACCAGGTCCAGCGCCGCCTGGTAGGCGGGTGACACCTGGGCGGTGCCCAACGTCGGCGCCATCGGCGCGTAGGCCGGGTCGCCGGCGTTCTGGCCGTCCACCACGGCCGCCATGCGCGCGAAGGTCTCGCGCACCTGGGCTTCCGTCACCACGCCGTGCAGCAGCCAGTTGGCGATGTGCTGGCTGGAGATGCGCAAGGTGGCGCGGTCTTCCATCAGGCCGATGTTGTGGATGTCTGGCACCTTGGAGCAACCCACGCCCTGCTCGACCCAGCGCACCACATAGCCCAGGATGCCCTGCACGTTGTTGTCCAGCTCCTGCTGGCGCTCGGCCGCACTCCAGTTGGGTTCGGCGGCCACCGGCACGGTCAGCAGCTGGGTCTGCAGGGCGGCGCGTTCGTCGGCGCTGAAGCCCTGGACTTCGATCTCGCGCTGCAGGGCCGGCACGTCCACACGGTGATAGTGCAGCGCGTGCAGGGTGGCGGCGGTGGGGCTGGGCACCCAGGCGGTGTTGGCGCCGCTCTTGGGGTGGGCGATCTTCTGCTCCAGCATGGCGGCCATCAGGTCCGGCATGGCCCACATGCCCTTGCCGATCTGGGCGCGACCGCGCAGACCGCAGGCCAGGCCCACCTTGACGTTGAGCTTTTCGTAGGCCTGGATCCACTCCGAGCTCTTCATGTCGGCCTTGCGGCGCATCGGGCCGGCGCGCATGGCGGTGTGCATCTCGTCGCCAGTGCGGTCCAGGAAGCCGGTGTTGATGAAGGCGACCCGGCTCTTGGCCGCGGCGATGCAGGCGGCCAGGTTGACCGAGGTACGGCGCTCCTCGTCCATGATGCCCAGCTTGACCGTGTTGGGCGCCAGGCCGAGCAGCTGCTCCACGCGGCTGAAGATCTCGCAGGCGAAGGCCACCTCGGAGGGGCCGTGCATCTTGGGCTTGACGATGTAGATTGAGCCGGCGCGGCTGTTCTTCACCGGGCCCTTGCCGTCGTGCAGCGCAATGGCCACCGTCACCAGCGCGTCCAGGATGCCCTCGGGGATCTCGCGGCCGCCCTCCAGGGTCACGGCAGGGTTGGTCATCAGGTGGCCGACATTGCGCACGAACAGCAGGGAGCGGCCCGGCAGCACCAGCTCACCGCCCTGGGCTGCGGTGTAGACGCGGTCGGGGTTGAGCGTGCGCTCGATCGTCTTGCCGCCCTTGGCCACGGTCTCCTTC
This sequence comes from Inhella proteolytica, assembly GCF_016093275.1. GTDB lineage: Bacteria > Pseudomonadota > Gammaproteobacteria > Burkholderiales > Burkholderiaceae_C > Inhella > Inhella proteolytica. The sequence continues at coordinate 98,544 of NZ_JAEDAK010000011.1, read as the reverse complement.
AGCGTGCCTTTGAGGATGCCGAGGTAGTTGCGGTAGGCCTGCACCTTGTCTTCAGCGTCCACCGCCGCAATCGAGTCCTCCAGGTCCAGGATGGTGGAGAGCGCTGCCTCCAGCACCACGTCGGCCACGCCGGCGGCGTCGGTCTTGCCGATGGGATGGCTGCGGTCGATCTGGATCTCGATGTGCAGGCCGTGGTGCCGCAGCAGCACGGCGGTTGGCGCGGCAGGCTCACCGCGATAGCCGACGAACTGCGCCGGGTCCTTCAGGGCGCCCACGCCATCCACCTGAAGCTGGCCGTTCACCACCGCATAGGCGCGCGCGCTGCCGTGGCTGCCGCCGGCCAGCGGCGCGGCTTCGTCCAGGAACTGGCGCGCGAAGGCCACCACGGCGGCGCCGCGCACCGGGTTGTAGGCACCGGCCTTCTCGCGGCCTTCGGTCTCGGGAATGGCATCGGTGCCGTAGAGCGCGTCGTACAGGCTGCCCCAGCGCGCATTGGCGGCGTTCAGCGCGTAGCGGGCGTTCATCACCGGCACCACCAGCTGCGGGCCGGCTTGCTGGGCCAGCTCGGCATCCACATGGGCGGTCTCGGCCTGCACGCTGGCCGGCGGTTCCACCAGGTAGCCGATCTGCTTCAGGAAGGCTTGGTAAGCCGCCATGTCGCGGATGGGGCCAGGGTGGGCGCGGTGCCAGGCGTCCAACTCGGCCTGCAGGCGCTCACGCTCCGCCAGCAGGGCGGCGTTCTTGGGCGCCAGCTCGTGGGCGATGGCGTCGAAGCCGGCCCAGTACTGGTCGCTGGACAGGCCGGTGCCGGGCAGCACCTCCTCGTCGATGAAGCGCTTCAGCGGGGCGGCCACTTGCAGGCGGTGGATGGCGATGGGGTGGGTCATGAAAAATCTCCGAAACAGCGGGCTTGGCCGCAATTTAGTGCGATCGGCTGCGGGGATTAAGCCCCTTCCATGCGGTTCATTTGTGACTGAGATGCACATAATCGACCCGCCATGGACCGCTTCACCCAAATCGAGACCTTTGTGGCCGTGGCCACGCGGGGCAGCTTCACGGCCGCGGCGGCGCTGGAAGATGTGGCGCCCGCGGTGATCGGCCGGCGCATCGACGCTCTGGAGGCGCGCCTGGGCGTGCGCCTGATGCACCGCACCACGCGCAAGCTCACGCTCACGCCCGAGGGGCAGAACTACCTGGAAGACTGCCAGCGCATCCTGGCCGAACTGGCAGGGGCCGAGAGCCTGGTCAGTGCTGGCGGCGCGCAGGCCAGCGGCCATCTGCGCCTCACCGCGCCGGCCGGTTTCGGCCGCCGCCATGTCGCCCCCCTGTTGCCCGGCTTCCTGGCCCAGCACCCCCAGCTGCGCGTGTCCCTCAATCTGGCCGATCGCGTCATCGACCTGGTGCACGAGGGCTACGACTGCGCCGTGCGCGTGGGCGATCTGCCCGATTCCAGCCTGGTCAGCCAGCGCCTGGCGGACAACCGCCGCCTGGTGGTGGCCGCGCCGGCCTACCTGGCGCGTGCCGGCACCCCCCAGCACCCGCGCGAGCTGCTGCAGCACGAATGCCTGATGCTGAGCTCGGACGCCAGCCAGACGCGCGGCTGGGCCTTCCGCATCGACGGGCAGATGCACTACCACCGCCAGGGCGGCCGGCTGGATTGCAGTGATGGCCAGGTATTGCACGAGTGGTGCCTGCAGGGCCTGGGCCTGGCCTGGCGTAGCAGCTGGGAGGTGGCGGGCGACTGCCAGGCCGGCCGCCTCGTCTCGGTGCTGGATGCCTTCGCGGCGCCGCCCAATGGCATCTACGCGGTGACCCCCGAGCGCTCCTTGCAGCCGCTGCGGGTGCGCCTGTGGGTCGAGCATCTGCGCGCCCATTACGCGCGCAGCGAGTATTGGCTGCGCACTGGGTCGCCGGCTTGAGCTCGCAGGCCCTGGTCCTGGTGCTGCTGGCCGCGCTGCTGCACGCCGGCTGGAACATCGCCGCCAAAAAGGCGCGCAGCGGTGGGGAGGGCGATCAGATCGCCTTCCAGGCCCTGTGCGCGCTGGCCGTCATCACGCTTTGGGCGCCGCTGGGCCTGTGGGTGGCCTGGCGCGAGCTGGGCGCCTGGGGCTGGCAAGCTTGGGTCGTGGTGACGCTGAGTGCGGTCGTGCACCTGGGCTACTTCAGCGCGCTGCTGATCGGCTACCGCAAGGCCGACCTGACCGTCGTCTACCCGGTGGCGCGCGGCAGCGGCCCGCTGCTGTCCAGCCTGGCCGCCGTGCTGCTCCTGGGCGAACGCCCGGGGCCCTGGGGCTGGGCGGGTATTGCCACGCTGCTGTTCGGGGTGTTGCTGTTGTCCGGCCTGCTGCGCCGGCGCGCGCTCACGCCCCCGGTGCGGGCTGGTCTGCGCTGGGGTGCGCTGACCGGGGCGCTGATCGCCGGCTACACCGTCATCGACGCCTATGGCGTCAAGGTGCTCGCCGTCAGCCCGCTGCTGCTCGACTACCTCTGCAATGTGCTGCGCCTGCCGCTGCTGCTGCCCTTTCTGGCGCGGCGCCCGGCCGGCACGCTGGCGCGCACCTGGGCGGCCGACTGGAAGGCGGTGCTGATCGTCGGCAGCGTCAGCCCGCTGGCCTACATCCTGGTGCTGTGGGCGCTGCAATCGGCGCCGCTGTCCACCGTCGCCCCGGCGCGCGAATGCTCGATGCTGTTCGCCGCGCTGATCGGCGGCCATCTGCTACAGGAGTCCGATCGAGTCGCGCGCGCGCTCGGCGCGCTTTGCATCGCCGCTGGGGTGGCGATGCTGGCTTCAGGCGCCTAGGCGATCGGCAAGCTGCAACAGGTCGGCGCCCTCGAACCAGGGCTTGGCCTGGGCCCAGGCCGGCTTGGCCGCATGGTGCGGGCGGCAGATCCAGGCGCTGGGCTGGCCGGCGCCATGGGCGCCTTCGATGTCCAGCGCCCAGTCGTCGCCCACATGCAGCACCTGGTCTGGGGTCAGGCCCAGCTGCGAGCAGGCGGCATGGAAGAAGTCCGCATGCGGCTTGCCGCGCCCGAATTCGCGCGCGCTCAGCCGGCCGACGAAGTAAGGCGCCAGGCCGATGCGTGCCAGCTCGGCATTGCCGTTCGTCAGCGCCAGGATCGGGTAGCGGCCGCAGAGGCGCTGGAGCGCCGGCAGCGCGTCGTCGAACAGGACCACGCGGTGCCGCCATTCGAAGAAGTGCTCGAAGGCCGGCTCGGCCAGCTCCGGCGCGTCGCCCGCCAACACCAGCGCACGCTCGATGGACTCGCGGCGCAGCCAGGTGAAGTCGTGCGCGCGGTCCGGGAACTCGAGCGCCACCGCATCGCGCAGGGCCTGCAGGGCCGGGACGTCAAAGCGCGCCGCCGTGGCCGCCGCGTGCTGCCGAAGCCAGGCATGCAGTTCGGCCTCGGCGCGCTCGATCACGGGCTGGATCGGCCACAGCGTCTCGTCCAGATCCAGGGTCAGCGCGCGGATGGCCGTCACAACCAGCCCTTGCGGCGGAAGTACAGGAACGGTGCCGCCACCGACACCAACATCAGCCCCAGGGCAAAGGGATAGCCCCAGGGTTGGTCCAGTTCCGGCATGAACTTGAAGTTCATGCCGTACACCGAGGCGATCAGCGTGGGCGGCAGCAGGGCCACCGAGGCCACCGAGAAGATCTTGATGATCCTGTTCTGGTTGATGTTGATGAAACCGACGGTCGCATCCATCAGGAAGTTGATCTTGTCGAACAGGAAGGCGGTGTGGCTGTCGAGCGAGTCGATGTCGCGCAGGATCTGGCGCGAATCCTCGAACTGCTCGGCGCTGAGCATGCGGCTGCGCATCATGAAGCTGAGCGCGCGCCGCGTGTCCATCACATTGCGGCGGATGCGGCCGTTCAAGTCTTCCTCGCGGGCGATCGCCGTCAGCACCTCGCCGGCGGTCTGGTCGTCCACCTGCTCCTTGAGCACGCGCGCGCTGATGGCATTGAGCGCGTCGTAAATGCCCTCGAGCGCATCGGCGCTGTACTCGGCGTCGGCGTCGTAGAGCTTGAGCAGCACGTCCTTGGCGTCGTCGATCAGCGCCGGCGTGCGGCGTGCGCGCAAGCGCAGCAGCCGGAACACGGGCAGGTCTTCCTTGCGGATCGAGAACAGGGTGTTGCGGTGCAAGATGAAGGCCACGCGCACGTTGCGCGAATTGCCTTCGTCGTCCAGGCGCAGGAAGTCGGAGCGGATGTGCAGCTGGCCGTCGTCTTCCTCGTAGAAGCGGGCGGATTCTTCGAGGTCGTCGTCGATCGCGTCCTCGGGGATCAGCAGGCCGAAATGCGCGGCCACCCAGCGCTTGTCGTCGGCGCTCGGGTCTTCCAGGTCGATCCAGATGGGTTTGAGGCGCGCGGCATCCGGCGCATCAAAGCTGTCCGGGGCCAAGCCGGCCAGGCGGCCGTTCTCAAGCGAAAAGATGTTCAGCATCGGCGCTGCGGGGTACGGGGTTCGGCGCGAACCGGGGGCGGGTGGGAGGGGGCACCGTCACGCCGACACGCCTGCAGCGGGGCGGACGGTCACCGAGGGTGATCGCTGTCCAAGAGAGGGCTCCGAGCTGGAAAACGAGCCATTATGGCGGCCGAAATCCCGCTTTGATTTGGCTCAGAACTAGGGGGTTTCGAAAGGTGATTGGGGCTTGCCGCAGCGTGCCGATGTGGGCACACTGGACTCGCTACCGGAGTCATGTTGCAGTTCGATGCCCCCTCTTTGACGGCTGTCACGCCGTCTCTCCCAGCCCCCTCGGCGGCTGGGCATCGGGCCAAGCCAAACGCTGCAGCCCCGTCCCTCCGGTCGCCTATCCGCGCTGTGCCGCGCCGCGTCGAGACCCGCGGCGCCACAGCGCGTTTTTGTGCCCAAGCCTTGAAAGGAGGCTCCTTTATGAACCTGACGATCAGCGGACATCACCTCGAGGTGACGCCAGCACTGCGTGAATACGTGGTCAACAAGCTGGACCGGGTGACCCGCCACTTTGATCAGGTCGTTGACATCAACGTCCTGCTCACGGTGGAAAAGCAAAAGGAGAAGGACCGTCGGCAACGCGCCGAAGTCACCCTACACGTCAAAGGTCGGGACATTTTTGTGGAGCAGTCTCACGAGGATCTGTACGCTGCGATCGATCAGCTGATGGACAAGCTGGATCGCCAAGTCTGTCGGCACAAGGAGATGCTGCAAGACCATAACCACGCCTCTGCCAAGCGCATGGACGTGGGGGCTGCGGGTTGAATTCACCCAAGCACGAAAAAGCGGCCTGCGGGCCGCTTTTTTGTTGGGAGAGTCCACTCGACGCAGCAGCGGGGGGTGATTTCTATAATTCGCGTCCTTCTTGGGTCGATTCCTGACCCCGCCCAGCCAAGACCATGAACCGACTCGCCGCCATCCTGCCCGCACAGAACGTGCAGGTGGACGTTGAAGCGACCAGCAAGAAGCGTCTGTTTGAACAGGCCGGATTGATGTTCGAGAACCACCAGGGCGTGGCCCGCGCGGTGGTCACCGACAACCTGTTTGCGCGCGAACGGCTCGGCTCCACCGGCCTGGGGCACGGCGTGGCCATTCCGCATGGCCGCATCAAGGGCCTGAAGAACCCTCTGGCGGCTGTGCTGCGCGTGCAGCAGGCGATCGGCTTTGACGCCCCGGATGACGAACCCGTCAGCCTGCTGATCGTGCTGCTGGTGCCGGAGGCGGCCACGCAGCGCCATCTGGAAATCCTGTCCGAGATCGCCGAGATGCTCAGCGAAAAGGATCTGCGCGAGCGCCTCAAGACCGAGGCCGACCCCGCCGTGGTGCATCGCCTGATCAGCGACTGGCAGCCGGTGCGCTCCGCCGCCTGAACGCGTTTCCTGGCGCGCCGATACTGGCGGCATGAAACCCGTATCGATCAGCGCCGACCGGCTGTTTGAAGAGCACCGCGAGGCCTTGCGCTGGCATTGGGTGGCTGGCCATGCCCACCCGGAACGCCGCTTCGCCGAGGCCGCGCTGCGCGAGGCGCAGTCGGCGGCCGATCTGGTCGGCTACCTGAACTACATCCACCCCTACCGGGTGCAGATCGTCGGTACGCGCGAGGTCAGATACCTCACCGAAGCCAGCGACGAGGTGCTGGAGCGCCGCGTCTCGCGCATCGTCACGCTGGAGCCGCCGGTCATCATCGTGGCCGATGGCAGCGCCGCGCCACCCAAGCTCGTCGCCATGTGCGACCGCGCGGACATTCCGCTCTTCACCACCGAGGCCTCGGCCGGCTATGTGATCGACGTGGTGCGCAGTTACCTGGCGCAGATCTGCGCAGTGCGCACCACCCGCCACGGCGTGTTCATGGACATCCTCGGCCTGGGCGTGCTGCTGACCGGCGAATCCGGCCTGGGCAAGAGCGAACTGGGCCTGGAACTGATCTCGCGCGGCCACGGTCTGGTGGCTGACGACGCGGTGGACTTTTTCCGCATCGCCCAGGACGTCATCGTGGGGCGCTGTCCCGAGTTGTTGGCCAATCTGCTGGAAGTGCGCGGTATCGGCCTGCTGGACATCAAGGCCATCTTTGGCGAGACCGCGGTGCGCCGCAAGATGCGCCTCAAGCTCATCGTGCACTTGGTGCGGCGCGAGACCCTGGAGCGCGAGTTCGAGCGCCTCCCCTATGAGCCGCTATACGAGGATGTGCTGGGCGTGCCCACCCGCAAGGTGGTGATCGCCGTGGACGCCGGCCGTAACCTGGCCGTGCTGGTGGAGGCCGCGGTGCGCAACTCCATCCTGCAACTGCGCGGCATCGACACCTACCAGGAGTTCATCCAGCGCCATCAACGCGCGCTGGAGCGCGGCGGCGAAGAAAGCCTGTAGCGCTATTTGCGGTTCGGGCAGTCCTTCTGGATGCAGACCGCGTACAGCGAGAGCGAATGCTCCTGCAGCTCGAAGCCGCGCTCGCGCGCGATGGCGTGCTGACGCTGTTCGATCGCTTCGTCGAAGAATTCCTCAACCTTGCCGCAGCTCAGGCACACCAGGTGGTCGTGGTGGTGCCCCTGATTGAGCTCGAACACCGCTTTGCCGGCCTCGAAATGGTTGCGCGTCAGCAGGCCGGCCTGCTCGAACTGGGTCAGCACCCGGTACACCGTGGCCAGGCCGATGTCGGCATCCTCGGCCAGCAGGGCCTTGTAGACATCTTCAGCGCTGAGGTGGCGGCGCGTGGCGCGCTGGAAGACCTCCAGCACCTTGATGCGGGGCAGGGTGGCCTTGAGGCCGCTGTTCTTGATTTCGTCGCTGTGCGTCATGGCCGGGCGGGGGCGCTGGAGGGGCCGCCTAGAATCGTTCGATCATAGCCAGCGAGCCCTCCGGGCCGCCCGGCACCCGGACTGAGGCCCTGCCCGGTCCAAGCCCTTGATTGACGCCCATGCCTGTTTCGTTCCGCCTTCTGCGCCCCACCCTGGGTCTGGCCGCCCTGGCCGGCCTTTCCGCCTGCAGCTCCTGGGTCGGGCATGACGACCGCTTCATGGCGGTGGTGCCGCTCTACCGCGTCGAGATCGTGCAGGGCAATGTGGTCACCAAGGAAGCCGCGGAGAAGGTCAAGCCCGGCATGAGCCGCGACCAGGTGCGCGACCTGCTCGGTTCGCCCATGCTGACCGACGCCTTCCACGCCGACCGCTGGGACTACGTGTTCACCATCCGCCGCCAGGGTGCCGCACCGCAAGCGCGCCGCCTGGTGGCCCTGTTCGAGGGCGACAAGCTCAAGAGCTTCGAAGTGCCCGGCGACCTGCCCACCGAGAAGGAGTTCGTCGCCTCGATCAACACCTTCAAGCCCAAGGGCAACGCGCCCAAGCTGGAGCTGAACGAGGCCGAGCGCAGCGCGCTGCCCAAGCCCGTGCGCCCGGCCCCGCCAAGCGCCGAAACCGGCGGCCCGACCCGCGCCTTCCCCCCGCTGGAAAAAGGCTGATGGCCGCACCCTTGCGCGTGGCCCTGGCCGGTGCCAGCGGCCGCATGGGCCAGATGCTGGTGCAGGAGATCCTGGCCGCGCCGGATCTGCAACTCAGCGGCGCCCTGTTGCATGCCCAGTCGGCCCGCTTGGGCGAAGACGCCGCCGCCTTCATGGGCCGCAGCAGCGGCGTGCGCTTCACGGCCGATGCCGGCCAGGCGCTGCAGGACGCCGAGGTCCTGATCGATTACTCGCGGGTCGAGGGCAGCCTGCAACTGCTGCCCTTGTGCGTGCAGCGCCGTCTGCCCATGGTCATCGGTACCACCGGCTTCAGTGCTGAGCAGCGCGCGCAACTGCAGGCCGCCGGGGCGCAGATCCCCCTGCTGTGTGCGCCCAACACGAGCGTGGGCGTCAACGTGGTGATGAATCTGCTGGCCCAGGCGGCACGCCAGCTGGGCAGTGCCTATGACGTCGAGATCGTCGAGGCGCATCACCGCCACAAGGTCGATGCGCCGAGCGGCACCGCGCTGCAGATGGGCGAGGTGATCGCGCAGGCGCAGGGGCAGCGCCTGGCCGACGTGGCGGTCTACAGCCGCGAGGGCCACACCGGTGCGCGGGAAGCCGGCCGCATCGGTTTCGCCACCGTGCGCGGTGGCGACATCGTCGGCGACCACACGGTGATGTTCTGCGGTGCCGGTGAGCGCATCGAGATTGCCCACAAGTCCAGCAGCCGCATCCATTACGCCCAAGGGGCGCTCCTGGCGGCACGCTGGCTCTCGAAACAGCCGGCCGGCTTCTACGGCATGGCCGACGCGCTGCAGCTGAGATGAGCAGCTGGCTCCAGTTCTGGGCGGGCAGCGACAGCGTCGGTCGCACCGTGGCCCTGGCGCTGTTGCTGATGTCGGTCAGCAGCTGGACGCTGATCCTCTGGCGCAGCGTGACGCTCACGCGTGCGCGCCGCAGCCTGGCCCGGGCCCTGCCGTTGTTCTGGGCCGCACCCGACTGGGACAGTGCGCGTAGCCAGGCCCAGGCCCTGGATGCCGAGCGCATCCTGCTGCCCCTGATCGACGCCGGCCGCGCGCCGCTGCCGGCCGGTTCGCTGGGCGAAGGCGCCGGCAACGAGGCGCGCCTGACGCGCCAGCTGCGCGACGCCCTGCACCAGAGCGTGGCGCGCCTGCAGTTCGGCCAGGTGCTGCTGGCCTCGGTGGGCGCCACCGCGCCCTTCGTCGGCCTGTTCGGCACCGTCTGGGGCGTCTACCAGGCGCTGCTCGGGCTGGGCGCGGGCGGCTTGCCCAGCATCGACCGCATCGCCGGCCCGGTGGGCGAGGCCCTGGTGATGACCGCCGCCGGCCTGGCCGTGGCCATTCCCGCCGTGCTGGCCTACAACTGGTTCGGCAAGCGCGTGGCCGCCTGCGAGGCCGAGCTGGAAGGCTTTGCGCACGATCTGCGCGAATTCCTAAAGAGCCGGCCATGAGCTTCGGCCGCCTGGAGCGCCGCGACCCGGGCGCGCCGATGAGCGAGATCAACATGACGCCGTTGATCGACGTCATGTTGGTGCTGCTGGTGATCTTCATGATCGCCGCGCCCCTGATGAGTTCCGGCCTGCAGCTGGACCTGCCCAAGGCCGAGGCCGCCCAGGCCCTGGAACGCACCGAGCAGCCGCTGCAGCTGAGCCTGGACGCGCAGGGCCGGCTGCTCTGGAACCAGGACGTGCTGAACCTGCCCCAGCTGCGCGCGCGCCTGCTGCAGCTGGCCCAGGCCCAGCCCGAGGCCGAGGTGCAGCTCGCCATCGACCAGGCCGTGCCCTACGGCCGCGTGGCCGAGCTGCTGGACGCGCTGCAGGCGGCCAAGCTGAACCGCCTGGCCTTCGTCACCGCCACGGCGGCCTCCGCGCCACGCTAAGGGAAGGTTGGTGCCATAGGACAATCGCGCCCCTATGAGCACCACCGCCTCCACCGAGTTCTCGCCGCGCGACATCGAAGCGCGTGCCCACGCCCACTGGGCGGCCATCGACGCCTACAAGGTCGTCGAAGACCAGAGCAAGCCCAAGTACTACGCCTGCTCCATGCTGCCCTACCCCAGCGGCAAGCTGCACATGGGCCATGTGCGCAACTACACCATCAACGACATGCTGGCGCGCCAGCTGCGCATGCAGGGCTACAACGTCCTGATGCCGATGGGCTGGGACGCCTTCGGCCTGCCGGCCGAGAACGCCGCGCTGAAGAGCAAGGTGCCGCCCGCGCAGTGGACCTACTCCAACATCGCGGTGATGAAGGGCCAGATGCAGGCCATGGGCCTGGCGATCGACTGGAGCCGCGAGGTCGCCACTTGCGACCCGAAGTACTACAAGTGGAACCAGTGGCTGTTCCTGAAGATGCTGGAAGCCGGCATCGCCGAGCGCCGCACCCAGGTCGTCAACTGGGACCCGGTGGACCAGACCGTGCTGGCCAACGAGCAGGTCATCGACGGCAAGGGCTGGCGCAGCGGCGCGCCGGTGGAAAAGCGCGAGATCCCCGGCTACTACCTGAACATCGTCAAGTACGCCGATGAGCTGCTGAGCGCGGTGGCCAACCCCGAGGACCCGAACTACCTGAGCGGCTGGCCCGAGCGCGTGCGCCTGATGCAGGAGAACTGGATCGGCAAGAGCGTGGGCGTGCGCTTCGCCTTCCCGCACGAGATCCGCGGCGCCGACGGCCAACTGATCCAGGACGGCAAGCTCTACGTCTTCACCACGCGTGCCGACACCATCATGGGCGTGACCTTCTGCGCCGTGGCGCCCGAACACCCGCTGGCCGCCCACGCCGCCGCCACGAACCCCAAGCTGGCCGCTTTCATCGAGGAGTGCAAGGCCGGTGGCACCACCGAGGCCGAGCTGGCCACGCAGGAGAAAAAGGGCGAGCCCACGGGCCTGTTCGTCACCCACCCGCTGACCGGCGCGCAGGTCGAGGTGTGGATCGGTAACTACGTGCTGATGAGCTATGGCGACGGCGCCGTGATGGGCGTGCCCGCGCACGACGAGCGCGACTTCGCGTTCGCGAACAAGTACGGCCTGCCCATCAAGCAGGTCATCGACGTCAACGGCCAGGACTACGACGCCAAGACCTGGCACGAGTGGTACGCCGACAAGCAGAACGGCCGTTGCATCGAATCGGGCGTGCTGAACGGCCTGGGCTTTGCCGAGGCCGTGGCCAAGGTGGCCGATCTGGTGGCCGCCAAGGGCCTGGGCGAGAAGAAGACCACCTTCCGCCTGCGCGACTGGGGCATCAGCCGCCAGCGCTACTGGGGCACGCCGATCCCCATCATCCATTGCGACGATTGCGGCCCGGTACCGGTGCCCGAGAAGGACCTGCCGGTGGTGTTGCCCGAGGACTGCATCCCCGACGGCAGCGGCAACCCGTTGAAGGCCCGCGAGGACTTCCTGCGCTGCACCTGCCCGAAGTGCGGCAAACCGGCCACGCGCGAGACCGACACCATGGACACCTTCGTGGATTCGTCCTGGTACTTCATGCGCTACTGCGACCCGACCAACACCGAGGCGATGGTGGCTGGCGGCACGCAGTACTGGATGCCGATGGACCAGTACATCGGTGGCATCGAGCACGCCATCCTGCACCTGCTGTACGCGCGCTTCTGGACCAAGGTGATGCGCGACCTCGGCCTCGTCAAGGTCAGCGAGCCCTTCAAGAAGCTGCTGACCCAGGGCATGGTGCTCAACCACATCTACAGCCGCAAGGGCGAGAAGGGTGGCATCGAGTACTTCTGGCCGCACGAGGTCGAGAACGTGTTCGGCGAAGACGGCCGTGTCACCGGCGCCAAGCTGAAATCCGACGGCTCGATGGTCGAGTACAACGGCATCGGCACGATGTCGAAGTCGAAGAACAACGGCGTCGACCCGCAGGCGCTGATCGACCAGTACGGCGCCGACACGGCGCGGCTCTTCGTGATGTTCGCCAGTCCGCCCGAGCAGACGCTGGAGTGGAACGACGCCGGCGTGGAAGGCGCGCACCGTTTCCTGAAACGGGTGTGGAACTTCGGCCAGAAGCAGGGCGCCACCCTGAAGGCGGCCGGCAGCGACTTCAGCGCCCTCTCCGCCGAGGCCAAGGCCCTGCGCCGCGAGGTGCACCTGGTGCTGCGCCAGGTCAGCCACGACTACGAGCGCCTGCAATACAACACCGTGGTCAGCGGCGCGATGAAGCTGCTCAACGCCCTGGAAGGCTTCAAGAGCAGCGCGGCCGGCGACGCGCCGGTGGTGCGCGAGGGCGTCTCGGTGCTGCTGCGTGCGCTTTACCCGGCCTGCCCGCACATCACCCATGTGATGTGGGAGGAGCTGGGCTTCGCGGCCGAGCTGGGCGACCTGCTCGACGCCCCCTGGCCCAAGGTGGACGAGGCCGCGCTGGTGCAGGACGAGATCGAGCTGATGCTGCAGGTGGGCGGCAAGCTGCGCGGCAGCATCAAGGTGCCCGCCGGGGCCGATAAGGCCGCCATCGAGGCCGCCGCACTGGCCAGCGAGGACTTCCTGAAGTTCAGCAACGGCGCGGCGCCCAAGAAGATCGTCATCGTGCCAGGTCGTCTGGTCAACCTGGTGCTTTGATGACAGTGCCACGACGCGGCGCCCTGGCCCTGCTGGTCGGGGCGGGGCTGGCGGGCTGTGGGTTTCGCCTGCGCGGCGCGCCCAGCTTTGCCTTCGAGCGCCTGCACCTGGCGGGCTTTGACGCGCGCTCGCCGCTGCGCGAGGCGCTCGAAGCCCAGCTGCCCCGCCTGCCGCTGCAGCTCACGGCCCAGCGCGCCCAGGCGCAGGTGGTGCTGGAAGCGCTGAAGGAGTCGCACCACAAGCTGGCCGTGGCCAGCACGGCGGCCGGCCAGGTGCGCGAATGGCAGCTGCATCTGGTGCTGGATTACCGCCTCATCACCCCGGCCGAGGACGTGCTGCTGCCCGCCACCCAGCTGCGCCTGGTGCGTGACCTCAGCACCACCGAGGCCGCCACCCTGGCCAAGGAGTACGAGGAGGCCGATCTGCGCCGTGCCATGCAGGTCGAGGCCGTGAACCTGCTGCTGCGCCGGCTCGCCGCAGTCCGTTTGCGCTGATGCAAGCCCGCATCGAAGACCTCGACAAGCAGCTCGCCAAGGGCCTGCGCGGGGTCTACCTCGTGCATGGCGACGAGATCCTGCTGGCCAACGAGGCACTCGATGCCATTCGCGCCGCCGCACGCGCCCAGGGCTTTGACGAGCGCCAGGTCTTCACCGTGCAGGGCAATGCCTTCGACTGGAGCGGCGTGCTGGGTGAATCGGCGGCGCTCTCGCTGTTCGCCAGCCGGCGCATCGTCGAATTGCGCATCCCCGGCGGCAAGCCAGGCAAGGAAGGCAGTGAGGCCCTGCAGCAGCTGGCCCAGCAGGCCGGGCCGGACCTGCTGGTGCTGGTGAGCCTGCCGCGCCTGGACAAGACGCAGCAGGGCAGCGCCTGGTTCACGGCGCTGGACGGCGCCGGCATCAGCCTGCGCGCCGACCCGATCGAGCGCCGCGCCTTGCCGGCCTGGCTGGCGGCGCGCGCGCGCCGGGCCGGCCTGCAGCTGGCCGAAGGTCCGGAGGGGCAGCAGGCGCTGAGCCTGCTGGCCGAGCGGGTGGAGGGCAATCTGCTCGCCGCCCAGCAGGAGTTGGACAAGCTGGCTCTGCTGCACCCCGGCCAGGTGCTGAGCGCCGAGCTGATCGAGGCCGCGGTGACCGATGTGGCCCGCTTCGAAGCTGCCCAGCTCTCCGAGGCCCTGTGGGCGGGCGACGCCGCACGCTGCCTGCGCCTGCTCGAAGGCCTGGAGGCCGAGGGCGAGGCGGTGGTGCGCCTGCACTGGCTGCTGACCGACGAGGTGCGCGCGCTGCGCCGCGCCAAGCGGGCGATGGCCGACGGCAAGCCCCTGCCGATGGCGCTGCGCGAGGCGCGTGTGTGGGGCCCGAAGGAAAAGTGGTTCGAGCGCGCGCTGCCGCGCCTGAGTCTGGGCCATCTGGACGCCTTGTTGGTGAACGCCCACAAGGTGGATGGCATCGCCAAGGGCCTGCGCGAACCCGATTGGCCTCAGGACGGCTGGGCGGCGTTGCGTCAATGGGTGCTGCAGGCCGTGGAAGCCCTGAGCGGGCGGCGCCTGCGCGCCTGAATCCCGCTATCGTCTGGCTCTCTGGAGGAGAGTGCGGACATGCGCGGACTGTGGGCCCTTGCAGCAAGTTTCCTGACCCCCCTGGCGCTCGCCGAGCCGCTGAGCGTGCAGGTCAGCAATGCCCAGGGCCAGCCGCTGGCGGGCGCCGTGGTGGCGGTGGAGGGCGAAGGACTGCCCACCCGCGCGCGCGCCGGCACCCAGGCCGAGTTGGCCCAAAAGGACCGCCAGTTCCGCCCGCAGCTGCTGGTGGTGCAGACCGGCACCGAGGTGCGCTTCCCGAACGAGGACCCGGTGCGCCACCACGTGTATTCCTACTCCGCCGCCAAGAGCTTCGAGCTCAAGCTCTACCTGGGCGAGACCGCCAACCCGGTGCTGTTCGACAAGGCCGGCGTGGTGGCGGTGGGCTGCAACATCCATGACCGCATGAGCGCCCACATCGTCGTCGTCGACACGCCGCTGTTCGCCGTCACCGATGCGCAGGGCCGCGCCACGCTGGAGCTGCCGGCCAAGGCCGCGAACCTGCGCCTGCGCGCCTGGCACCCCAGCCGCAAGGAGCCCGTGCTGAGCAGTGAGGCCCTGCCGGCGGGCAGCACGCAGCGGAGCCTGCGCCTGTGATGCAACGCCCCGCCTTCCTGGATCTGCGCCGGCTCGAAGGCCGCATCGTCGCCCTCTTTCTGGGCCTGCTGCTGCTGGTGCAGCTGGGCAGCGTGGTGCTCGTCAACCGCTCGGTGCAGGCCAATGCCGAGGCTTCGATCGACGCCGATCTGAAAACCGCCGGCCACCGCCTGGAGCGCCTGCTGTTCCAGCGCGTGCTGCGGCAGCACGACATCGCCGTGCTGCTGGCCGCCGACGACGGCTTCCGCAGCGCCGTCGGCCTGATGCACCAGGAGGCCGGCACCGAGACCTTGCGCGACGCGCTGGCCAACCACGCCGAGCGGGTGGGCGCGGCGCTGGTCGCCTTCGAGGACCTGGAGCACCGCCTGGTGGCCGGCGCCGGGGTGCAGCCCGGGCGCTTCGTGGGCCTGGCCGCCGACCTGCCCGAGGGCGCGCCCGCCGAGGGCGACTCCCGCCTGGTGCTGGTGGACGAAAAGCCCTACCAGCTGGTGCGCGTGCCGGTGCGCGCGCCCGGGCCGCTGGGGGCGGTGCTGATGGGCTTCGCGCTGGATGAAGACGTGCTGGCCGATCTGAAGGGCCTGACCAATGTGGACGCCCTGCTGCTGGTGCGCGGCGGCGGCCCCTGGCGCAAGCCCTTGAGCCTGGAGGCCGACAAGGCCCCCATGCTGATGGAGCAGGCGGCGCAGGCGGAAATGGGCCAGAACCAGGCGCGCCGCCTGAACCTGCCCGATGGCGACGAGCGCCGTGGCCGCCTGTTCGACCTGCGCGTGCGCGGTGCGGCCAGCGGCGTGCAGCTCAGCGCGCTGCTGACCGCTTCGGTGAGCGAGGCCATCGGCCCCTACAACAGCCTGCGCTGGACCCTGCTGGCCCTGACCCTGGCCGGCGTGGTGGCCTTTGCCATCGGCAGCGTGGTGACGGCGCGGCGCATCAGCGGGCCCATCGGTGCGCTGGCGCGCAGCGCCGAACGCCTGGGCCGTGGCGACTACGACTGCCCGGTGCAGGCGCCGCGCAATCTCGGTGAAGTCAGCGAGCTGGCCCAGGCCTTCGAGACCATGCGCCAGGGCATCAAGGCGCGCGAGGCCGATGTGCACCGCCTGGCCTTCTGGGATCCGCTGACCGATCTGCCCAACCGCGCCCAGTTCGTCGAGCGACTGCGCACCTGGCTGCGCGAGCACCCGCAGGAACGCATGGCGGTGCTGATGCTGGACCTGGACCGCTTCAAGCATGTCAACGACGTGCTCGGCCATGCGGTGGGCGACCAGCTGCTGCAGCGCGTGGCCGAGCGCCTGCAGGCCCAGGCCGGCAGCCGCAACCTGCTGGCGCGCCTGGGCGGTGACGAGTTCGCGCTGCTGTTCGAGGGCGCCGCCGCCAGCCAGGCCCTGGGCCTGGCGCGCGAGATGGCGCAGGGCTTCGAGCGGCCGCTGTCCATCGGCGAACAGACCATCGATGTGAGCGCCGGCATCGGCATCGCGCTCTTTCCCGACCACGCGCGCGATGCCGACGCCCTGCTCGGCCATGCCGAGCTGGCCATGTACGCCGCCAAGCGCGGCCAGCATGGCGTGCTGCTTTACGACCCGGCCATGGACGAAGGCAGCCAGCAGTCTTTGGGCCTGCTGACCGAGCTGCGCCGCGCGGTGGAGCAGGAGGAGCTGCGCCTCTTTCTGCAGCCCAAGCTGGACCTGCACACCCGCGAGGTGCACAGCGCCGAGGCCCTGGTGCGCTGGCAGCACCCCACGCGCGGCCTGGTGCCGCCCGGGCTCTTCATCCCCTTTGCCGAGCAGACCGGCTTCGTGCGCCAGCTCACCGCCTGGGTGCTGCGCGCCAGCGCGCGCTTTGCCGTCGAGGCCGAGGCCCTGGGCTGCCCGCTGCGCATCAGCGTCAACCTGAGCACGCGCGACCTGCTGGACGCCGAGCTGCCCGACAAGATCCGCACCATGCTGCAGCAGGAGGGCGCGCGGCCCGAGCAGCTGTGCCTGGAGATCACCGAGAGCGCCATCATGGACGACCCGGCGCGCGCCCTGGCCACCACCGAGCAGCTGCACGCGATGGGCTTTCGCCTCGCCATCGACGACTTCGGCACCGGCTACTCCTCGCTCGCCTACCTGAAGAACCTGCCGGTGCAGGAGCTCAAGATCGACCAGAGCTTCGTGATGGCGATGGAGCGCGAGGCCGATGACCGCAAGATCGTGCGCTCGACCATCGACCTGGCGCACAACCTGGGCCTGGCCGTGGTGGCCGAGGGGATCGAGACCGCCACCGCCCTGGCCCTGCTGGCCCACTGGGGCTGCGACGAGGCCCAGGGCTACCACCTGGCCAAACCCATGCCGGCCGGTCAGCTGCCGGGCTGGTGGCAGGCCTGGCGGGCGCCCGAGTTCCGCGACAGCGCACTCGGGCCGCTGACGACGACCTGATCAGACGGGGATCAAGTCGCTGGTGTCGCCCAGGCTGACGACGGCGCCGCAGCCGCGCGTCTCGTACAGGTCCACGCGGTCCGTCTCCGGCAGCACGGCGCGCGCCTCGCGCAGGATGTGCGCGGCCAGGGTGGCGCAGTCGCCATCTTGCAAGGCCGGATCCTCGTGCAGAGGGTGGTGGTCCAGGCGCTTGAACACCGGGTTGAAGCGCTCCTTCACGTCGCCGAAGTCCACCGCCCAGCCGTAGAGCTGGTGCAGCTCGGCCTGCAGATGCAGGCGCAGCGTGAAGGTGTGGCCGTGCACGCCGGCCAGCGGGTGGGCGCTGGGGGCGCGGCGCAGGCGCACGGCGGAATCGAGCGTGAACTCCTTCCAGATGCGAAAGCGTGCGCCGTCGAAGTTGGCACCGCTGGAGCCCGTTTCGAACACCGTCACCCAGCTCAGCGCCGGCAGCAGGGGCTTGAGGCGGTTCCAGATCCAGCGCGAGAGCATCTCGCTGGTCGGGTTCTCCAGGCCTTCGAGCTCGTTCAGGCAGCGGTAGTTGAGCTCGAAGTGCAGCGGCGCCCACAGGGCGTCGAGCTGGTCGTAGTCGATCGCCAGATCGCGCCCGCCCAGGTCCTGGTTGGCGTGGATGATGACCTCGAAGCCATGGCCGTGCAGGCGTCCGCATTTGTGGCCCATGGGCACGTTGGGCAGCCAATGCGCGCTCTGGAAGCGGTAGCGCCGCCACACATGGGCCTGGCCCCGCGCGTCCACGTCCACGCCGCTGTGGCTGGTGCTGTAGACGCTGATTTGCTGCAGGCCGGGCAGGCTGTCGGCCAGCAGGCGCTCGCGCAGCCAGCGTGCCAGGTTCTCGTCGGTGGGGTTGTCCAGGTGCTCGTTCAGCAGCGCGTGGTCCAGCGGCGCGGCGGCCGCCTCCAGGCGTTCGCGCAGCTCGTGCACCTCTCCGCCCGCGAACGGCGCCCAGCCCGCCGGCAGCAGGCAGCGCGCCTGGGCGAAGAAGGAGTGGCCGTGCAGCTTGCGGGCGCGGTGGCCTTCGGGCAGGGCGGGGATGTGGCAGGCGGCCTCGAAGCCGGTGGCGGCGCTGTGCAGGGTCAAAAGCATGGGGCCGATTGTCGGCCTCAGCGGCCTTCAGCTCTGGCGCAGGCGGGCGATGGCCTCATCGGCGGTGCCCACCAGGTTCGCCGGCAGGCCGCGCAGCGCCAGCGCCTGCGTCAGCCGCGCGCGCACGAAGGCCGAGCCGCCGTAGCGTGTGACGCGGCGGTAATGGCGCTGCGCCAGCTCGGCGGCGCGCTGGGCCCACAGGTCGGCCACCTCGGGGTCGAGCTCGAACTGCTCGTAGTTGATGACGCCGTCGACCGGCGCCCCAATCGCCTCCAGGCGCGCCTGCAGCACGCCGGCCAGCTGCGCCACCTCGGCGGGCGTGCGCAGGCGCAGGCGCGAGAGGTCGACGAAGAGCACGCCGTGCTGAGCGTCGAAGTGCAGGCGCTGCTCCAGCGGCAGGGCCAGCAGGCGCTCGCGCAGGCCAATCGGCGCGGGCCCGAACAAGGCCGCGTCCATCGGCAAGGGGTCGTGCGGCAGCAGGGGGCGGAAGTCCATCTGCGCGAGCACGTCGCGCTCCAGATCCAGGCCGGGGGCCAGCTCCGTCAGCTCCAGGCCTTCGGGGCGCAGGCGCAGCACGCAGCGTTCGGTCACGTACAGCACCGACTGGCCGCGCGCCGCGGCGTGGCGGCCGCTGAAAGTGCGGTGCTCGACCTGGCGCACGAACTTGCGCAGGCCCTCCGCGCTGAAGCTGCCGGCGAACACCAGGCGCTTGGCGGACTGCGAGATGTTGATGAAGCCGCCCGCCCCGGCCAGGCGCGGGCCGAAGCGGCTGACGTTGACGTTCCCTTCGGCATCGGCCTGCGCCAGCCCCAGCACGGCCAGGTCCAGGCCGCCGCCGTCGTAGAAGTCGAACTGGTAGGGCTGGTCGATGATGGCCTGGGTGTTGACGGCGGCGCCGAAGTCCAGCCCGCCGGCGGGGATGCCGCCGATCACGCCGGGTTCGGTGCTGAGGGTGATGAGGTCGATCACGCGCTCCTCGGCCGCCACCGCGGCCACGCCCTCGGGCATGCCGATGCCCAGGTTCACCACCTGGCCGGCGCGCAGCTCCAATGCGGCGCGCCGGGCGATGACCTTGCGCTCGTTCAGGGGCATGGGCTTGAGCTGCGAGGCCGGCGCGCGCAGCTCGCCGGCGAAGGCGGGCGAATAGGGCGTGGCAAAGGTCTGCAGATGCTGCTCGGGCGCTTCGGCCAGCACCACGCAGTCCACCAGCACGCCGGGAATCTTGACCTGGCGCGGGTTCAGGCTGCCGCGTTCCGCCAGTCGTTCCACCTGGGCGATGACGATGCCGCCGCTGTTGTGCGTGGCCGTGGCGACGGACAGGCCTTCGAGCGTCAGCGCCTCGCGCTCCATCGTCAGGTTGCCGTCCAGGTCGGCGGTGCTGGCGCGCACGAAGGCGACGTGGATCGGGAAGGCCTTGTAGAACAGGAATTCCTCGCCGTCGATCTCCATCAGCCGCACGCGCTCCAGCTGCGTGCGCTCGTTCAGCCGGCCGCCGCCGTGGCGCGGGTCCACGAAGGTGCCCAGGCCGATGCGCGACAGATGGCCGGGCTTGCCGGCGGCGATGTCGCGGAACAGATGGGTGATGACGCCCTGGGGCAGGTTCCAGGCCTCGATGCGGTTGCTCACCGCCAGCTGCTGCAGGCGCGGCACCAGGCCCCAGTGGCCGCCCACCACGGCCTTCACCAGGCCTTCGTGGCCGAGGTGGTTCAGCCCGCGCGTCTTGCCGTCGCCCTGGCCGGCAGCGTAGACGAGCGTGAGATCGCGCGGTGCGGCGCTGCGTTCGAAGCGCCGCTCCAGCGCCAGTGCCAGGGTCTCGGCGAAGCCGATGCCGACGAAGCCGCAAGTGGCCAGGGTGTCGCCCTCCTGGATCAGGGCCACGGCCTCGTCGGCCGACACCACCTTGCCATGCTCGTAGGCGCGCAGGCCTTGCAGCAGTTCGCGGGCGCTTGCATTCATGCGCGCAAGCGTAGCGCCGCTACGCTTCGCCCCATGCAGATCCTTCTGGCCGACTCCATCCCCCCCACCCCCTGGCGCAATGGCGGTGGGCAGACCCGCGAGCTCTTTGCCGAACCCGCCGGCGCTGACTGGCGACTGCGCGTCAGCCTGGCGGACATCGAGCAGGACGGGCCCTTCTCGTCTTTCCCGGGCGTGCAGCGCCACTTCGCGGTGCTGCAAGGCCCGGGCGTGGAGCTGACGCTGGACGGCCAGGCGCTGCAGCTGACGCCGGCCAGCGAGGCCCTGGCGTTCGATGGCGCCGCCGCCCCTGGCTGCCGCCTGCTGGGCGGCGCCACGCGCGACCTCAACCTGATGCTGCGCGAGCGCAGCGGCACGCTGCAGCGCGTGCGCAGCGACGTCGAGTGGGACGCCCCCTGGCCCTGGCGCGCCTGCTTCACCGTGGCGCCGGCGCGCCTGCTGGACGCCGCGGGCACGGTGCACGCCTTGCCGGCCTGGAGCCTGGCGCTGGACCTGCCCGCCAGCCCGCTGCGCCTGCAGCTTGACGACGCGCAGCCGGCCTACTGGCTCGGCGCCCAAGTGGGCTGAGGGACCAAGCCAGGGCCGCCCCGGGGGTGGCCGCCCCGCCCCACGGGTTACAAACGCCCCCCAAATCGGTTCTCACCCTTGCGCGAAAACCCTCATCGCTGATGCGGCGTCTCCCCAATCCCCTGAGCCTGCGCGCTGCGCGCAGCCGGACCCGATGAGCTGGATCTGGCTGCCGGGCCTGCTGCTGGCCCTGCTGCTGCTGGGGGCCCTGCGCCGCCTGCGCCAGGCACGGCGCCTGCGCCTGCGCATGGGCGGCAGCCTGGATGAGCTGGAGGCGCAGATTGCCGAGCTCAGCCGCGCCGAGTTCGAAAGCCATGTGCCGCTGGCCGAGGAACCCCCGCCCGACTCGCTGATGGGCCGGCTGCTCGACACCCAGCGCCGCCTGCACCGGCTGGAGAGCGAGCGCCGCGAGACCGTGCAGCGCCTGCAGCTGGCCGCCGGCGTGTTCACGCACGCGCGCGAGGGCATCATGATCACCGACGCCTCCGGCCTGATCGTCGACGTCAACGAGGCCTTCACGCGCGTCACCGGCTACTCGCGCGACGAGCTGATGGGCCGCTCGCCGCGCCTGCTTGACTCCGGCCGCCATCCGCCCGAGTACTACCAGCGCCTCTGGCAGGACCTGCAGCAGCAGGGCCAGTGGCAAGGCGAGATCTGGGACCGCCGCAAGGGCGGTGAGCTGTTCGCCTCGCTCGAAACCATCAGTGCGGTGCGCAATGAGCAGGGCCAGATCACCCACTACATCAGCCTGATGACCGACATCACGGCGCTGAAGGAACAGGCCCAGCGGCTCGAGCACATCGCCCACTACGACGCCCTCACCGCCCTGCCCAACCGCGTGCTGCTGGCCGATCGGCTCAAGCACGCCATGGCGATGGCGCCGCGCCATGCCGGCCGCATCGCCATCGCTTATCTGGATCTGGACGGCTTCAAGGAAGTGAACGACGAGCATGGCCACGACGCCGGTGACCGCCTGCTGGTCGAGCTCTCCACCCGCATGCGCCAGGTGCTGCGCGAGGGTGACACGCTGGCCCGCCTGGGTGGCGACGAGTTCGTGGTGGTGCTGCTGGACCTGCCCGACGAGCCCACCTGCGACGCCCTGCTGACGCGCATGCTGCGCGAGATCGCCCAGCCCTTTGCGCTCGACGGCGCGAGCGTGCAGGTGTCCGGCAGTCTGGGCGTGACCTTCTATCCGCAGGCGGAGGACGTGGACGCCGACCAGCTGCTGCGCCAGGCCGACCAGGCCATGTACCAGGCCAAGGTGAGCGGCAAGAACCGCTACCACGTGTTCGACATCGAAGAAGCCGCCCAGGTGCGCGGCCAGCTCGAATCGGTCGAGAGCCTGCGCCTGGCGCTGGAGCGGCGCGAGTTCATCCTGCACTACCAGCCCAAGGTCAATCTGCGCACCGGCAAAGTCATCGGCGCCGAGGCCCTGGTGCGCTGGCAGCACCCGCAGCGCGGCCTGCTGGCGCCGGGGCAGTTCCTGCCGCTGATCGAGGACCACCCGCTGATCTGCGATCTCGGCCACTGGGTCATCGAGGCCGCGCTGCAGCAGATGAGCGACTGGCGCGAGCAGGGCCTGCACCTGCCCGTCAGCGTCAACGTGGCGGCGCGCCAGCTGCAGCAGAGCGATTTCGTGGCGCGCGTGCTGGCCGCCATTGCCCGCCACCCCGGCCTGTACCCGCAGGACCTGCAGCTGGAGGTGCTGGAAACCAGCGCGCTGGAAGACCTGGTGGGCGTCTCGCGCACCATGGTGGAAGGGCGCGGCGGCGGCCTGGTGTTCGCGCTCGACGACTTCGGCACCGGCTACTCCTCGCTGACCTACCTGAAGCGCCTGCCGGTGGCCCAGCTCAAGATCGACCAGAGCTTCGTGCGCGACATGCTGGACGACGCCGACGACCTCGCCATCCTGGATGGCGTCATCGGCCTGGCGGCGGCCTTCCGCCGCGAGGTGATCGCCGAGGGCGTCGAGAGCACCGAGCACGGCGCCGTGCTGCTGCAGCTGGGCTGCGAGCTGGCGCAGGGCTATGGCATCGCCCGCCCCATGCCGGCCGCCGAGCTGCCGCGCTGGGTGGACCAATGGAACCCGCCACTGGAGTGGCAGGGCCTGCAGATGGTCAGCCGCGAGAACCTGCCGCTGCTGCGCGTCTACATGGACCACCGCGCCTGCGTGCGCGCCGTGGCACGCTACCTGCAGGGCCAGCGCGAGCAGGCCCCGCAGCCTCTGGCCGCCACCCGCCTGGCCGAGTGGCTGCACAGCCCGACGCTGGACACGCCGCGCATCGACGCGCTGCGCCAGCGCCATGCCGAGGTGCTGCGCCAGGCCGAGTGGCTGCTGCAGGCGCGCGAGCGCGGCGAGATCCTGACGACGGCCCAGCTCGGGCCCTTCCTGGCCGCCGAGGCGGCACTTGGGCGCGCCTTGCGCGCCCAGCTGCAAAGCCGTTGATCAGCTCTTCGGCGCGAAGCGCTCGCTGACGACCTTCTTCAGATCCACCTCGCCGGCCTTGTAGAGCCCGGTCTTGACCATGTCCTGCAAGAAGGCGTCGGCGCGCGCCAGGCTCAGGGGCCCGGGGCGGGCGCCCGCCAGCTGCTGCTTGACCATCAGCGCGTGGCTGGCCTCCAGCTCGGCCTGGTTCATCTCGGGGTTGTCCTGGCGCATGCGGGTGTCGGCCGCGGCGCGCTGGGCCGGGCTGCCGGCCAGATAGGCCTGCCAGCCCGCCAGGCTGGCGTCCACGAAGCGCTGCACCAGGTCGGGGCGCTGCGCCACCGTGTCGGCATGGGCGTCGATCAGGGTGCTGGGCGTGCTCCAGCCCTGGTCGGCCAGCAGGTGCACCACCGGGTCGAA
This sequence comes from Inhella proteolytica, assembly GCF_016093275.1. Taxonomy (GTDB): domain Bacteria; phylum Pseudomonadota; class Gammaproteobacteria; order Burkholderiales; family Burkholderiaceae_C; genus Inhella; species Inhella proteolytica. The sequence continues at coordinate 74,982 of NZ_JAEDAK010000011.1, read as the reverse complement.
GCCGCCCTGCTGCTTCACGTAGATGGGCTCGGCCACCGAGTAGCCCTGCTGCACCGACTGCTTGTTCGCCAGAAAGGGGCCGAGCGTGTAGTTGTAGGGGCGCAGCGCCTCGTCGCGGAAGCCGTGGCGGCGCTTCAGCCATTGCCACCAGCTGTACTGCGCGTCCTTGGCAATCCAGATGCGCGGCGCCTTCTTCAACGCCTCGAAGGATTCATACCCCTGGCCCGGATGCGCCATCAACGCCTGCGGGTCCTTCTGGAACACCGCCGCCACGCTCAAGGTGGGCACGCCCATCTTGGCGTTGTCGAAGGCGTGCAGCAGATTGCCCGTCATCAGGAAGTCGATCTTCTTGGCCGGCAGCAGCGGGCGGTTGTTCACCTGCGGCCCGCCCTGGCGGATCTCGACCTGCAGCCCGGCCTTGGCGTACGTGCCATCCACCAGCGCCTGGTAGAAGCCGCCATGCGCGGCCTGGGCCTTCCAGTTGGTGGCGAAGACGATCTTCTCGGGCTGGCTGGCGCCTTGGGCGCGGATGAAGGCCGGGGCGGCGAGCAGGGGGCTGGCGAGCAGGTGACGGCGGTTCAGCATGGCAGGCTGGAAGGTGCAAGAGCCCGCATTCAACCACTGCCCTCGCTCCCGGATGGGCCTGGTGGGAACCCGGTGTCGCCGCGCCTTACACGCCCCTCAATCAGGTGGGTTAAGGCATTGATTTGCCAATGCTGGTCCGCATTTTGCTAACGAGTCCATCTTTCTGGTCCGTCCGGGCGCAGGCCGCGCCCATCGCTCAAAAGAGAAGCTCACCATGTCCCTCAAGAAGAACCTGTTGGCGCTGACCGCCACCGCCACCCTGGCCTTGTACGCCGCCCCTGCCGCTGCCCTGAAGATCGAACTGATCAATGTGGGCGGCGTGACCGCTGGCACCGACATCCACAAGGGCTTCACGCAGGCCGCGCGCTTCTGGGAGAAGGCGCTCACCAACGATGTGACGGTGCGCTTGGAAGTGAACTACGCGGCACTGGGTGCAGGCGTCATCGGCTCGACGGGCAGCACCACCAATGTGTCCTATGTGGGGCCGCTGCTGGACGCGCTTCGCAGTGCCGGCAACTCCAAGCTGGACTCCATTGCCCGTGACAGCCTGGTGGCTTCGCGCGCCTCGGGCTTCGTCGGCGGCCAGGCAGTTGATGCCCTCATTTCCGCCCCGAAAGCCAATGGCAATGGCGTGAACACCAGCCCGCTGACCCGTGTGCTGGATGCCGATGCCGGCGCGAACAACTCGGCCTTCAGCGCCAACACCTCCTTGCTCAAGGCCCTGGGCATCACCCCGACCTACACCGGTGCTGCGGCCACCAATCAGCGCGACGGCATCGTCACCTTCAGCAGCAACTTCGCCTTCGACTTCGACCCCACCAACGGCATCGATGCCGGCAAGATGGATTTCCTGGGCGTCGCGATCCACGAGATCGGCCATGCCCTGGGCTTCCGCAGCGGCGTCGACACCTATGACGGCAATACCAATCTGGGTGCCAATCTGGGCAACTTCGCCATCATGTCCGTCTGGGATCTGTTCCGCTACTCGGAAGAGAGCGCCGACCAAGGCGTGCGCGACTGGGCGATTGGTGGCAACCCGTTCTTCTCGATCGATGGCGGCCAAAGCATTTACGACGGCGACGCCTTCATGGCGACCGGTCGCAACTTCGGTGATGGCCGCCAGGCCTCGCACTGGAAAGACGCGCACAGCGGTGACCCCCAGCTGGGCGTGATGGATCCCACGTCGGCCTTCGGTCAGCAGCAATACATCGATTCGCTCGACCTGGCCGCCTTTGACGCCATGGGTTGGAACGTGGCCTATGACGTGATGTGGCTGAACGAGCGCCGCTTCTCGACGGCTGAACTCGTGAACATCGACACCTTCGCTGTTCCTGAACCCGGCATGCTGGCCCTGAGCCTGGCTGCGGTCGGACTGATGGGGATTGCGCGTCGCCGCAAGGCAGGCTGAACCGGATCCTCAGCGACGCAAGGGGCGCCTAGGCGCCCCTTTTTCTTGGTGGTCAACGCCCATGCCAGCGCCCGATCCACAGGCGCTCCAGCAGCGCCACGGCCGCCTGCAGGCCCAGGCCGCTGACCATGATCAGAAAGAGCGCGGCGAACATGCGCGGCATGTCGGTGCGGAACATGGCTTCGAGCAGGCGCGAGGCCAGGCCGGTCTGGTGACCGGCGGCGCCGGCGGCGAACTCGGCCACCACGGCGCCGATCAGCGCCAGGCCCGCGCCCACGCGCAGGCCGGCCAGGAAGTAGGGTGCGGCACCCGGCAGCAGCAGCCAGCGCAGGCGCTGCAGCGGGCTGGCGCGGTACAGGCGAAAGAGCTCCTGCAGGCCGGCATCGGCCGCGCGCAGGCCGGACAAGGTGCCGGCCAGGATGGGGAAAAAGGCCACCACCCAGGCGCACACCAGCAACGCGGCCAGCGGGTCGTCCACATAGATCAGGATCAGCGGGGCGATGGCCACCAGCGGCGTGACCTGCAGCGCCACCGCCAGCGGCAGCAGCGCGCGCTCCAGGGCCGGCGTCAGCGCGAAGGCCGCGGCGCCCAGCAGCCCGCTCAGGCAAGCCAGGCTCAGCGCGCCGAAGGTGACCTTGAGCGTGAACCACCAGGCGGGCGCGAAGCTGGCGAAGTCCTCCGCCAGCACCGCCGCGATGCGGCTGGGCGCGGGCAGCAGATAGGGCGGCACGGCGCCGCTGCGCGAGGCCCATTCCCACAACAGGCCCAAACCCAACAGCAGCAGCGCGGCGGGGGCCCAGTGCTTCAGCGCCTGCTTCATGCGGCCTCCCGCAGCGCATCGGCCAGCGCCTGCTGGGCCTGGCGCACGAGGGCGAAGTAGGCGTCCTGGCGGGTCCAGTCCGTTGAGGTTCGCTCCCTCCGGATGTCCAGCTCCAGCAGCACCCGGCTCGGGCGCGGGCCCAGCACCAGCACGCGATCGGCCAGGGCCACGGCCTCGAAGACGGAGTGCGTGACGAGCACCACGGCCAGTTCGGGTCGCGCCGCGCACCAGGCCAGCAGCTCCTGGCCCAGGCGCTCGCGGGTGATCTCGTCGAGCGCGCCGAAGGGTTCGTCCAGCAGCAGCACATCGGGCGCGTTGACGAGGGCGCGCGCAAAGGCGGCGCGCATCTGCATGCCGCCGCTCAGTTCGTGCGGCAGGGCCTGGGCGAAGCCGGCCAGGCCCACGCGCTCCAGCAGCGGCAGGGCCTGGGCGCGCGCGGCGGCCTTCGCCATGCCCTGCAGGCGCAGGGGCAGGGCCACGTTGTCCTGCACGCGGGCCCAGGGCAGCAGCGTGGGCTGCTGGAACATCGAGCCGAAGCGCAGTGGCCGCGCCAGCTTCAGCTGGCCGCCACCGGGCGCCAGCAGGCCGCTGAGCACGCGCAGCACGGTGCTCTTGCCGCAGCCCGAGGGCCCCAGGAGGGCCAGGCGTTCGCCAGGCTGCAGCTTCAGGCTCAGGCCCTGCAGCACCGGCAGGGCGCCGAAGCGCAGGCTCAGGTCGTCGAGTTCAAGCAGCATGGGGCCCGGATTGTGCGGGTCCGCTGGGGGCTGTCGGGCCTGGGCTCGGCCTCGCCTTGGCATGGAGCGCGGGCCCACCCGTTCGCCGCGCGCCACCGCCACGCGCAGCCGCGTACCGGATTCCGCTGGCAGCGCTTCAGCCCAGCTCGAACAACCAGTACAGCGCCATCGGCAAGGCCTTGCGCCAGGCGGCCTCGTTGTGGCCGGCGCCGGCCGTGACCTGCAACTGCACCGCCGCCCCTTGCGCGCGCTGCAGCGCGGCCATGCGGCGGCACTGCGGCACCAGCTCGGGGCTCTCCTCGGTGCCGGCGTACAGGTAGATGCGCTGGCCGGGCCGCAGGGGCATGAGCTCGGGCAAATCGAAGGCCCCTGGGGCGACCCAGAACGAGGGCGAGAACACCGCGCCCAGGCCGAACACCTCGCGGTGCCGATGCAGCGCGGCATGGGTGATGAGCCCGCCCATCGAGCTGCCGACCATGGCCGTGTGCGCCGCGCCGCGCTGGGTGCGGAAGCGCGCATCGATCAGCGGCTTGACGACCTCGACGATGAAGCGCAGGTAGGCCCAGCCTTCGCCGGCGCCCTGGCCCTGCTGGTCCCAGGGGTTGAGCTCGCGCAGGCGCTGCTCGCCGCCGTGGTCGATGGCCACGGCGATGGCCTCGAAGCCGGTCTGCGCGGCCAGCCGGTCCAAGGTTTCGTCGGCGCCCCACTCACCGGCGTAGCTGGTCGCCTCGTCGAAGACGTTCTGGCCGTCGTGGAAGTAGATGACCGGGAACTGTCGGCTCGGGTCCAGCAGGTAGCTGGGCGGCAGGTAGACGCGCACGCCGCGCTGGCGCCCCAAACCGGGCATGGCCCAGGGGCCGAGCAGCTGCAGGCGGTTGCGGTCCACGGTGCTCAGACGGGTCTGGGCCCAGGCCGCGCCCGGCAGCAGACCCAGCAAGGCGCGGCGCTGCATGCTCAGAGCAGCCCGGCGTTCTTCGCCGCGGCCTCGATGCCCTGGTAGTTCTGCACCTGGGTGGGCACGAAGCGGGTGGCGCGCTGCAGCTTGAGGATCTCGTCGGCCTCCGGCGTGCCGGGCTTCAGGGCCAGGAAGGCGGCGGACAGCTTGTCGCGCACCGACTTGGGCAGCTCGGCGTGCACGCTCCAGTTGTAGTCGTAATAGGGCGGCGTGGTGTAGATCACGCGCACCTCGGCGGGGTCGACCTTCTTGTCGTCGACGAACTTCTGCCACACCGAGATGTTGAGCGCGCCGCCCGCCACCTTGCCGCTGGCCACGGCGGCGATGGTGGCGTCGTGCGCGCCGCTGTAGGCCACGCGGCGGAAGGCCTTCTCGGGCTCCAGGCCCTGCTGCAGCAGGAAGTGGCGCGGCATCAGGTGGCCGCTGGTGCTGCTCTGCGAGCCGAAGCTCAGGTCCTTGCCCTTCAGGTCGGCCAGGGTCTTGACCGCCGGGTCGCGGCTGATGAAGACGGAGCGGAACTTCTCGTCCTCTTCGCGCTGCACCAGCGGGATGACCTTGCCACCCGAGCGGCTGTGGGCCTGCACGAAGGTGAAGCCGCCGAACCAGGCCAGATCGACCTTGCGGTTCACCAGCGCCTCCACGGCGGCGGCGTAGTCGGTCACCGGCGTGAACTCGACCTTCTGGCCGAGCTGCTTCTCCAGATAGGCCACCAGGGGCGCGGCCTTGCGTGCCAGCTCGGTGGGGGATTCGTCGGGGATGGCGGTGACGCGGAACACCGCGGTTTGCGCATGGGCGGCACCCAGGGCCGCCAGCAGGGAGAGGGCAATCAGGTTGCGACGCAGCATCAAGAGCTCCGTAAAGGCAAAGGGGAAAGCCCTGGATTGGAACGCAAGGCGCTAAGGAGGCTGTCGGGCTTGGGGACTGCCCCGCGTTCGGCCGCCAAGGGGCCGGATGCAAGGCGCCGGCGCGCAGCCGGACTCGCGTCCGGCAAGCGCTGGCAACGCCGCAGCGGGCCCCTTGGCGACCGAACCTTCCGGGCCGGAGCCAGTCAGGGCCAATATGTCGTTGCCGCCTCGTTGTGGGGCCCGCCCCACGGCCTCGCCGGCGCCTCGTCTGGCCCCTGACTGGCATCCGGCGCGGGGTAGTCCCCAGGCCCGACAGCCTCCTTCGGTGCAGACTGCGCGTCATGAACGCCCCCCAACTCCTCGTCCTGCCCGGCAGCCTGCGCCAGGGTTCCTATGCGCACGCCCTGGCCCGCCATGCGGCGGCACGGGCCACGCAGCTCGGCTTTGGCGCCGCCACCGTGTTCGATCTGCGCGCGTTGCAGCTGCCGATCTACGACGGCGACCTCGAGGCCGAGCAGGGCGTGCCCGCCGCCGTGCAGCAGCTGCAGGACGCCATCCAGGCGCACCAGGCACTGCTGATCGTGACGCCCGAGTACAACTCCTACCCGCCGCCGCTGCTCTTCAACAGCCTGGACTGGCTGAGCCGCCTGAGCGAGAACCGCACCGCCATGAAGCCCACGGCGCTGATGTCCAGCTCGCCCGGCCAGTACGGCGGCCTGCGTGCGCTCAACCAGCTGCGCCTGTTCGTGCAGGGCAATTTCCAGATGCTGGTGCAGCCGCAGCAGTTCGCGCTGGGCCGGGCCGACCAGGCCTTCGATGCGCAAGGCCAGCTGCAGGACGCGCGCGCGGAAAAAGCGGTGGACGGCGTGCTGCAGGCGCTGGCCGCGCTGACCAATCAGCTCGCGCGCTGATTCTTCACGCTCCGCCCGGCTGCTCCCGGGCAGGCACCGAGCCGGGCGCGCGCCCACCCTCGCTATGCTCGACTCCCCTGCGGACGGCTGCTCGCCGTCCGCAGCGCTTTGGAGTTCGCGCATGCACAAGAACGTCTCCGCCAGTGGGCGCGAGGCCCCGTTTCCCGCCGGCCAGACCCTGGTGTCGGTGACCGATCCGCAAGGCCGCATCGTCTACTGCAACCCGGCCTTCGTGCAGCTCAGCGGCCACCCGCGCGAGAGCCTGCTGGGCGCCACCCACGGCCTGCTGCGCCACCCCGACATGCCGCGCCAGGCCTTCGAGGACCTGTGGCGCACGCTGCAATCCGGCCAGCCCTGGAGCGGCATCCTGAAGAACCGGCGGGCCAATGGCGACCATGTCTGGATCCGCCTGAACGCCACGCCCATGCGCCAGGGCGAACGCATCACCGGCTACCTGGCCGTGGCCACCGAACCCAGCCGCGAATCGGTCGCCCAGTCCGAGCCCCTGTACCGCCGCATGCTGGAAGAGCAGCAGCAGGGCCGCACCGTGCATGCGCTGGCCGAAGGCGAGATCCTGCGCGTGGACCTGTGGGGCCGCCTGGGCCGCGCCCTGCGCCCCGGCCTGCGCGGCCAGCTGGCGCTCCTGCAAGGCCTGGCCCTGCTGCCGGCGCTGGGCTGCGCGCAGGCATTCGGGCTGATGTCGCTCTGGACCGGTCTGGCCCTGCTGGCCGGCCTGGGCCTGGGGACGCTGGCGCAGCAGCGCCTGCTGCTCGGCCCGCTGGTGCGCGTCACCGACGATGCCAACCGCCTCGCCTCGGGCGACCTGTCCTACAAGGTGGCGGTGGGCGCGCAGGAGCCCATCCTGCATCTGCAGCTGGCGCTGCGCCGCCTTTCGGCCAATGTGCGCGCGGTGGTGATGGACACCCGCGCCGGCATCGACCAGGTGCAGACCGCCGCGCACGAGATCGCCAGCGGCAATCTGGACCTTTCCGCCCGCACCGAATCCCAGGCCGGCAGCCTGGAGGAAACCGCGGCCTCGGTCGCGCAGATCCAGGCCACCGTGCAGCAGACGGCCGACCAGGCCGTGCAGGGCGCCACCCAGGCCGACCGCACCGCCGAACTGGCCGAGCGCAGCGACGCTGCCGTGCACGCGGTGGTCGACTCCGTCAACCAGATCGCCCAGGCCTCGCGCCGCATCGCCGACATCATCCAGGTCGTCGAAGGCGTGGCCTTCCAGACCAACATCCTGGCCCTGAACGCGGCCGTAGAAGCCGCCCGCGCCGGCGAGGCCGGCCGCGGCTTCGCGGTCGTCGCCGCCGAGGTGCGTTCGCTGGCCCAGCGCACGACGACCGCCGCGCGCGAGATCCGCAGCCTCATCAACTCCAGCAACGAATGCGTGGACGCCGGAACCGGCCGCACCAACGAGGCGCGCGGGCGCATGGAAGAAGTGCTGGGGGCGGTGCAGGGCCTGAAGACCCTGCTCGGTGAAATCCGCCACGCGGCGCAAGAGCAGCAGGGCGGCATCCGCCAGATCAATGACGCCGTCGGCCATCTGGACGGCATCACGCAGCAGAACGCGGCGATGGTGGAGCAGATTGCGGCGGCGGCGCAGAGTCTGCAGGGGCAGGTGGATGAGGTGAGTGGGTCGATGCGGCTGTTCCGCTTGCATCCTGGGGATAGGACTGTGGCCGAGGGCTAAGGGCTGTTGCATGTTCGGTGCAGCCCTCGGGGGCTTCACCCCCGAACCCCGACCCGCATTTCTTTGCTGCGCCAAAGAAACGCGGGACAAAGAAAGGCGCTGAATGCACGCAGCCGGCCTCGGGCCGGCCGCGACTGCACGGCTGGCTCACATGGCTCCATCAGCCCTCCTGGGACTGCGAACACCTGTCCGCTAAGCTGGCCGGAGTACCGGCCGACTAGACCACCGCAAACCATCACGGGCTTGCTGCGATGAATGGAGCCCCAATCAGCACGGCTCGCCGCCCTCGCTGCACCCAGAGGCTGATCTTGATTTGTGCATAGCCGGGTCGCTCGCCTCGGCGCCAGTTCGGGCGCGAGTCAGGTGAACCCGAATCGGTGAATCTGGAGGGAGCGGCATTCGGGAGGCTTTCCAGGCGTCGTCCCGCCCGCCCCGACCCAGGCGCCGATGTACTCCAACTGTGCTGGCAAGGTCGGGATCTTGCTGCCGTACCGAATGAGTCGTCTTTGCTTCAACGATGCGTGCTGCAGTGCCGCTTGCCACTTCGCAATGCACAGTGGGCGTTCATTGACCTTTGCTGTCCTGACCCACTGTCCTTGTCTGACCCAAAGCTTGGCTGCCGAATCGGTGAGGGAGGCGCAGGCTTCCATCGCTTGCATGTGACTGCTGGACCAGTTGCACAAGGCATCAAGCGCCCTTTCCCGAAACCCATCTCGGGCGAGATCAAGTGCTTGCATGCCAAGTTCAACGCTGTGTAAGCACTGGGCCCGGACGCCGGCAGCCGAGTTGAAGAAGAGATCCAAGGAGCAGGAGGAGACGTCGAACCGAACGACTGCACGCCGTGGCTGGTGCGTCTGTCCCGCGTGACCCTGCCTTGCTTCCGTCCGAACGTTGTGGACTTTGGCGGAGCCGATCAAGACGCGCAGGATTTCTGGGAACGGGGGCGGCTGCAACAGGAGCCCTCTCCGGTCGCTCCGTACAAGCCTTGCATCAATCACCCAAACATCGGCAGTGAGGCAAACGAAGTTGCATTGGTTCATAGTGGCCTCTTGTGCTCTGCAACTGGGATCCAAGGCGCTCGTGGGCAAGATTGCCAGGCCCATGGCCATTGACTGGGCGGGGCCATCTGTTGACAAGGCGCGCGACTTACTTTTGGTTGAGATCCAACCCATCCCATCTCGCTCATTGGGGCTCCGGTCATCGCAGAAAGCCCGCGATGGTTTGCGGTGGTCTAGTCGGCCGGTACTCCGGCCAGCTTAGCGGGCAGGTTTTCGCAGTCCCAGGAGGGGTGTGGGAGCCATGTGAGCCAGCCGTGCAGTCGCGGCCGACCCTAGGTCGGCTGCGTGCATTCAGCGTCTTTCTTTGCCCCGCGTTTCTTTGACGCAGCAAAGAAATGCGGGTCGGGGTGTGGGGTTGAAGACCCCACGGGCTGCACCGAGTGGCAACCGGCCCCTGCGACGATCGCGCCATGAGCCAAGCAGCAGCCAGCACCTCCCACCCCGCCCTCAACCCCGGCGTCCGCCGCCGCGAAGTGCTCGGCTGGGCGATGTACGACTTCGCCAACTCGGGCTACACCACCGTGGTGCTCACGGCCGTGTTCAGCGCCTATTTCGTCGGCGGCGTGGCAGGCGGTGCAGGCTGGGCCACGTTTGCGTGGACGGCCGCGTTGGCACTCTCCAGCCTGCTGGCCATGCTGACGCTGCCGGCGCTCGGTGCCTGGGCGGACTTGCGCGGGGCGAAGAAGCCGCTGCTGGCCATCAGCACCGCGGCCTGCGTGCTGGCCACCGCGGCGCTGGCCTGGGTGGGGCCGGGCGATGTGGCGCTGGCCCTGCTGCTGGTGTTGTTCTCGAACCTGTTCTACGCCTGGGGCGAGGCGCTGATCGCGGCCTTTCTGCCCGAGCTGGCGCGGCCGGGCAGCTACGGCAAGGTGTCGGGCTGGGGCTGGAGCTTCGGCTACTGCGGCGGCATGCTGACCCTCGGCCTGAGCCTGGCCTATGTGCTCTCGGCGCAGGCGCGCGGCGAGCCGGCGGCGCGCTTCGTGCCGGTGACGATGCTGATCACCGCCGGCATCTTTGCGCTCGCCGCGCTGGGCACCTTCGCGCTGCTGCGCGAGCGCGCGCAGCCGCAGGCGGCGACGCATCTGGGCTTGCAGGGTGCCATCGCGCGCCTGCGCCACACCTGGCAGGAGGCGCGCCGCTTTGCCGACTTCCGCTGGCTGCTGGCCTGCACCGTGGCCTACCAGGCCGGCGTGGCGGTGGTGGTGGCGCTGGCGGCCGTGTATGCCGAGCAGGTGCTGGGCTTCAAGCAGGCGCAGACCATGATGCTGGTGTTCCTGGTCAACATCGCCTCGATGCTGGGCGCGCTGGCCTGGGGCCATGTGCAGGACCGCATCGGCCACCGGCTCGCGCTGGGCATCACCCTGGTGGGCTGGATCGCGATGACGGTGCTGGCCGCGCTGGCGCAGGGGCCGGGCCTGTTCTGGGTGGCGGCTGTGCTGGCCGGCCTGTGCATGGGCAGCAGCCAGTCGGCTGGAAGAGCGATCGCCGGTCTGCTGGCCCCGGCCGCGCGACGCGCCGAGTTCTTCGCGCTCTGGGGTTTTGCGGTGCGCCTGGCCGCCATCCTGGGCCCGCTGACCTACGGGCTGGTGACCCTGCTGGCCGGCGGCAACCACCGGCTGGCGATCGTGTCGACGGGGCTGTTCTTCGTGGCGGGGCTGCTGTTGCTGAAGCCCTTGAACCTGGCGCGCGGGCAGGCGGCTGCGGCAGCAGCTTAGGGCCAGGCGCGCAGCTCAGTCACCGAGCCCAGTGCGCGCTCCTTGGCGCCTTCCAACTGCCGGTAGTTGCGCAGGAACACCGCAGCAGCCACGCCCCAGACATGGCGTTCGTCCGTCACCAGCACGGCGCCTTCGGGGTAATGCTGCAGCACCGGTCCATCGAAGCTGAAGGGTCGCTGAACCCACAGGGCACGGTGGCGAACCGGTTTGCTGACCTGCAGGTAATGCGGGTTTGCGGGCGAGATCGCAACCATGTCGCGTTGCACCGAGTCCAGGCGCTTGTGATAACAGTCGAGCAGTCCAAGTTCCTGCTGTGCGTAGTGGAGCAAGGATTTGATCGACGCCAGGGTCAAGGGCGCTCCCTGCGGAGTCAACGCAAGCAGGCGCTCTTGCAGGAGCTTGGCTTGATCCGCCCCGATGTCGTTGAACAGGATGGCCTCGCGCCCATCGCCGCGCGCGGCCTGCCACGCGCGGTCGGTGCCGTTGAAGAACACCACGCCGCGCCCGATCCGACCCGAGCTGTCCTTCTTGAGCACCTGCCCCGCGCGAGGGTCGCCCTGCGGAATGAGCAGGGGTTCGCCGCCACCCGCTAGCGCCGGCACGGCGAGGACAAACCGGGCCGTGCGGTTGACATAGTGGGGCGAGCCCGTGAAGTTCAGCTGCGCTGCGCTAAGGCGCGGCAAGGAGTCGGACCCGGTGCTTTGCGGGTGGCGGTTGGAATCGTTCATCTCATGCATGGTTTGTCGGTTTCATCCTGGGCCGCCGCCGCGCCACTCGTACAGCACATCGGGGCTGCGCTCTTCATTGCCGGCGCCGTCGCTGGAGGCGATGGCCTGGTAGCCGTGGCGCTCGTAGAAGCGACGCGCGCCGCTGTTGGCCTGGAAGGTGTAGAGGCGGATGGGCGGTGGCAGCGTGTCATGGGCGAAGCGCAGCAGCTGCGCGCCGAAGCCCAGGCCGGTGTGGCCCGGCATCACACAGAGCTGGTTGATCCAGCGGCATGGGTCGTCGCCTGACAGCGCGAGCATGGCGACGGCCTGGCCCGCGCGGGTGGCGATGGTGACGCCGCCACCCGGAATCAGGGCCGAGGCGATCCATGCCTGCACCTCGTCGGGCGGATGCGCCATCGGTGCGAAGGGCAGAAAGACGCGCCGCGACTCGCACAGCACCTGTGCCACCGCTTCGGCGTCCTGCGGGTGCGCCGCCCTGAGGGCGATGGGCATCCGCGTCAGCGGGGCACCTCGGCCGCGATCAAGGCGCGCGCCGCCGCCCGCAAGCTGGCCTCATCCACCCCCGCCAGTTCCACCGGCGTGAGTGTGTGCTCGCGCTTGAGCGAGCGTTCGTAGCAGGGGTCGTAATGGCGCTCCATCACGCTGGCGAACAGGGCATCGCTGTCGCCGGCTTCGGCCAGCGCGCGCCAGTGGGCCAGGGTTTCGCCGCCCACCAGGGGCTTGAGGGGTTCGAGCTTGGCCACCATCTCCAGCGGCGCGGCGGCGAAGTGGGCGTAGTCCTCGCGGCAGACCTGCACGCGCGCGGCCAGCGGGGCGGCCACGCGCCAGGTGGGCGCGGCGCGCAGGGCCTCATGCAGGGGCGTGGGCAGCTGCACGTTGCCGATCTTCTTGCTCTCGGCCTCGACCCACACCGGGCGCGCCGGGTCCAGGCGCTGCAGGGCCTGCAGCAGCTCGGAATCGAAGCTCTTCTGCGTGGGCTGGGGCTGGCCGGGCAGGGCGCCGAGCAGCGAGCCGCGATGGCGGGCGATGCCTTCGAGGTCCAGCACCTGCGCGCCCTCGGCGGCCAGAGCCTGCAGCAGCCGCGTCTTGCCGCAGGCGGTGCTGCCGCCCAGCACGCGCAGCTGCAGCTTGGCGGGCCATTGATCGAGCTGTTCGCGCACCCAGGCGCGGTAGGCCTTCCAGCCGCCGGGCAGCACGTCCACCGGGTAGCCGATGTTGCGCACCGGGTCGGCCCAGGCGCGGCTGCGCTTGCCGCCCCGGAAGCAGTAGATCAGCAGCCGGTCCTTCGGGCCATGCTGGGCGATGACCTCGCCGATGTAGCGCGCCACATTGCGCAGCGCGTACTGCGCACCGATCACGTAGGCCTGGTGCGGGTTGGTGCGGTGCAGGGTGCCGACCTCGGCGAACTCATCCTGGCTGACGATGGGCAGGTTGATGGCGCCGGGGATGTGGTCTTCGGCGTACTCCTTGGGCGTGCGCGCATCGATGATGCGGGCGTAGCTGGCAAAGGGGCGGATGCCGAGCGCTTCTTCGGGGGCAGTCATGGGCGCAAGTGTCGCGCCTGGGGCCTAAAGCCCGTCAGTCCTTCAGGCCCTGCGCCACCAGGCGCGCGTGCTCGCCGCTGCGGCGCAGCTGCGCCACCACCTCGTCGATGCGCGCGAGCAGCCCCTGCTGCTGGCGCGATTTGTGAAAGGCCACATAGGCGGGGTTCTCGGTCAGCGGGTTGGGCAGCACGCGCACCGAGGGGAATTCGCCGCTGGCCATGACCTGCTCGCCGGTCTGCTCCACGCTGAGCACCACGTCCAGGAAGTCGCGCTCCAGCTTGCCGAAATTGGCGCGGTCGTCGGTCACGTCCTCCACCTTCATCAGCCCGGTCTTGCGGGCGGTGTCGAACTCGTCGCCATAGCTCCAGCCGCGCAGCACGCCCACACGCAGGCCCCGCAGGTCGTCCAGGCCGTTGAACTGTTTGAGCCGGCCGCGCTGGGCGTAGATGCGCACGGTCTCGGTGAGGATGGGCTGGCCGTAGTCGAACTTGGCCAGGCGCTCGCGGTTGGCGTACAGGCCGCCCACGCCATGTTCGGCGCGGTCCAGCCCGCCCAGGGCGCGCGCCCAGGGCATGGGCAGCAGCTGCAGGGGTTCGCCCAGCTGCTTGAAGATGGCGCGCAGCAGCATCGGGTAGACGCCGCGCGCGGCGCCTTCGCCCTTGGCCTGGTACATGAAGGGCGGGTTTTGCGAATCGAAGGCGATCTGCACCGTGGTCTGCCCCTGCGCCGTGCCGCCCAGGCTGGCGGCCATCCCTAGGCAGTAGTGGCGGCGGTTGATCGGCATGCGGACCCTTCCTGGCAGGCGATGCGCCGCAGTGAAACGCCCGCGCGGGCGGGCGTCAAGCCGGGTTCGCCCTTCAGGCGCGCAGCACGGGCATGGGGGCGCCGGCGTAGCTGGGGAAGAGCCGGGCCAGCGTGGCGTCGCGCAGGCCCAGGTGCTGCGCGGCCACGCCGGCCAGCACGGCGCGGTAGTCGGTGGTGACGGCCAGGTCGCGGCCCTGGAAGCGCGCGGCGCTGTCCAGCCCCGGCCAGGCGCCCAGCACCTGGCCGCCCCGCACGGCGCCGCCCAGCAGCCAGAGCGCGTTGCCATGGCCGTGGTCGGTGCCGCCGGTGCCGTTCTCGGCCACGGTGCGGCCGAACTCGCTGATGACGGTGACCACGGTATCGGCCCACAGCGGGCCCAAGGACTGCGCCAGCGTGGCCAGGCCCTGACCCAGCGGGGCCAGACGGCCGGCCAGCTGGCCCTGCGCGGCGCCCTGGCGGGCGTGGGTGTCCCAGCCGCCCAGCTCCACGCAGGCGAAGCGCAGCGTCGGGTCGGCGCGCAGCACCTGGGCCAGGCGGCGGGCGGTGGCGGGCAGGGTGTTGGCGCCGGGGGCGCCGCGGTCGGCCGTCGGGTCGCCGCCGGCCATGCTGCCGTTCATGCCCTGGCCGGCTTCCAGCGCGCCGGCCATCTGGCTGCGCCCGCTTTGTGCAGCCTGCCAGGTGGCGGCGTACTGCGGGTCTTGTGCGTACAGGCGGTCCAGTGCCGCGCCCAGAGCCGGGCGTTCCGGCGCGCGGGTGGCGCCGGGCAGCGCGGCCACGCGCGCACTGGCCGGGCCGCTGAGCAGCTTGGGCCGCGTGGGGGCGGTGTAGACGGCCTGCACACCGGCCTCGTCGCCCTGCAGCAGGCGCGCCAGCCAGCCGTCCGGCGTGGTCTTCACGCCCGGGGTGCCGGCTTCCAGCTCGTCCTGCGCCTCGAAGTGGCTGCGGCTGCTGGTGGGCGCGCCGCAGGCTTGCACGAAGCCGAACTGGCCGGCGGCCCAGAGCGGCTGCAGGGGTGCCAGCGCCGGATGCAGGCCGAAGCGGCCATCCAGGTCGAGCAGCCCGCCCTCCTGCCCGGGCGGCGGCAGGGCGATGCCGGGGCGCTCGCGCGCGTAGTCGGGCTCGGCGTACGGCGCGCAGACGGAGAGGCCGTCGATGGCGCCGCGCAGCAGCACGACGATCCAGCGCTTGGGGGGCGCACCGGCGGCGCGCGCGCGCGGGCTCAGCAAGGCGGCGGGCAGGCTGGCGAGCAGCAGATGGCGGCGGTGCAGGCTCATGCTCGGACCTTCCCTTCAGCAGTTTTGGAAATCGGGCGAGCCGAGGATCAGCGCGGCGCGCAGCTGCGGCGGTTCTTGGGCGATGGCCGCGCGTGCGGCGCTGCCGATTGCCGGGCCCAGCGTCTCCAGCAGCTGTTCCGCCGCCTCCGCACCCAGGCGCGCACGTTGCGCCACGCGCGCCGCCAGCTCGGCGCGGCGCGCCAGCGCCTCGGGGTCCAGCCAGGCGCTGCGCACGGTCTTGTAGCCATCGGGGGTGACGCAGCCGAACAGCGGCTGGCCCAGGGCGCGCAGGGCCTGCAGCGTGGGCGTCCAGTCCTCGGGCGTGAGGGCGCAGGCGCGCAGCATCGAGATCACGAAGCGCTGCGGCGTCTTGAACTGCGCGCCGTAGCGGGCTGGGTCGCGTGCCTCCGGGTGGCGCAGCAAGGCCGCCACGGTGGCGCGCAGGTCGCCGTCGCTGGCCAGGAAGGCGGCACGCGCGGCCGCCACGGCTGCGGCGGGCGGTTCGTCGGCCAGGAAGTGCTGGCCGAGCTTGAAGGCGATGCGCTGCGCGGTGGCGGGGTGGCGGGCCAGTTGGTCCAGCACCCAGTCGCCCTGCGCGCGGCCACGCCCGGGCACCGTCTGGCCCAGCCAGGTCTTGGGGTTCTCGTCGTGGCGGCGCGGGTCGAAGACGAATTGCAGGTCGCGCGGGCGGAAAGTCCAGCCGGTGAGCACGCGCGCCAGCTCGGTCACGTCCTGCTGGCCATAGCCCGCACCCACGCCCAGGGTGTGCAGCTCCATCAGCTCGCGCGCGTAGTTCTCGTTCAGGCCGCGGCTGCCCCCCCCTCCACCGCCCGACCCCTGGAAGCCGGCGCGGGTGGACTGCGCGTTGTCCAGGTAGAACAGCATGGCCGGGTGGGTGGCCACGGCACCGAGCAGGTCGCGAAAGCGCCCGAACACATGGGGGCGGATGGCGCGCGCCTCGTAGTCCGCCACCAGCATGCGGCACAGGCCCTTGTCGAAGAAGACGTTGAAGTGGTTGAACCAGAAGTCCACCAGGCGCTCTTCGAGCTGGTTGGGGCTGGCCAGCGCGCGCAGCAGGCGCGCCTCGGCGGCCTCGTGCAGGGCCTGGCGGATCAGCTCGCGGCGCGGGTTCTCGTCCTCGGCACGCTGCTGGCGCTGCAGCTGGCGGAAGGCTTCGGCGCGCTCGGCCAGGTTCACGGCGGGGCGGGCATCCAGGCGCTGCTGCAGCGCGGCGGGCAGGGGCTGCGGCTGCAGTTGCTGCTCCAGCCGTTCGAGCCAGCGGCCCCCTTGTGCCAGATCGCCCGGGCGCGGGCCGTAGCCCAGGCGGTTGCAGGCGTGCAGGGTTTCAAGGGGCGCGGTGGAGGCACGGGCGGGGTGCAGGGCCAGGGCGGCGGCCAGGCCGGCAAGCAGGGGGCGGCGACGCAGCTTCATGGCGCAAGCATCGCGCCCTTGTTCCCGCCGTCAATGCCGCTGGCGCGCAAAGAAATGTCAACCGCGCCGCCAGCACCCGACAGCCCTGCTCCGCAACCCGCTCGGGACTTGCCCGCAAACACGGCCTCCGCCCCGCGCGAACAGGGGGTTCGCGGAAACAAGTCGTGACTAATCTCACGGCCTTCGCCCATCAGGAGGCTTCGATGCCGCGTCTTTTTGCCCTCAGCGCCCTGTCCCTCGCCGTCGCCCTGAGCACCGCCGCCCAGGCCGCACCCAACACCGAACGTGGCAAGGGCCCGACCCAGGACAGCAGCATCGCCCTGGTGCAACTGCACGGCGAGCCGTTGGCCACGTACGTGAAAACCAAGCCCGCCAAGGGCAAGAAGATCGACTTCGGCAACACCAGCACCAAGGCCTACCGCGCCCAGCTCTCGGCCTTGCGCAATGACTTCAAGGCCTGGCTGCGCCAGAACCTGCCGCAGGCCGCCGTGAGCGGCGAGTTCGATCTGGCGCTGAACGCCGTGGCCGTGAAGCTCAACGGCGCCAGCCTGGCCCAGCTGCAGGCTTCCCCGCTGGTGAAGACGGCGCAGTACCAGGGCATCTATTACCCGGTGGGTACCGACCCGGACCTCGCCGTCATCCGGGCCGAACAGGCCTGGGCCAGCCTGGGCGGCAGCAACCAGGCCGGTGCGGGCGTCAAGGTGGCGATCGTCGACTCGGGCATTGACGTCGGCCACCCCTGCTTCAGCGACGCCGGCTATGCCGCGCAGGCCCAGCTGGGCGACCGCCGCTTCACCAACAACAAGGTCATCGCCGCCAAGGTCTTCAACATGAAGGCCGGCTCGCGCGGCTACACGGCCGAGGCCATCGATTCGCACGGCACCCATGTGGCCGGCACCGTGGCCTGCAATTACCAGACCCCCACCACGGTGGACGGCGTGGCCCTGCCCTATGCGATGAGCGGCGTAGCGCCGCGCGCGCTGCTGGGCAACTACAACGTCTTCCCCGCCGATGTGGGCAATGCGCGCAGTGAGGACATCCTCAACGCCCTGGAGGCCGCCTACCAGGACGGCTTCGATGTGGCCAACATGAGCCTGGGCGGCGGCGCACAGGGTGTGCAGGACCTGCTGACCGTGGCGGTGGACAACCTGGACCAGGCCAACATGATCGTCGCCGTGGCGGCCGGCAATGACGGCCCGGGCGAGCGCACCGTCGGTTCGCCCGGCTCGGCCGAGCGTGCGCTCACCGCCGGCGCCAGCAGCGTGGGCCACGAGATCGTGCACCTGGTGCAGCTGAACGCCACCCCCTACGCCAGCACCAAGGGCGACTTCGGCGCCGGCCCCGCCACCGCCCCGCTGGCGGTGCTGAACGACGCCAGCAGCCCATACAACGGGCTCTCCGAGGCTTGCAGCCCCTTCGCCGCCGGCTCGCTCAACGGCCGCATCGCCTTGATCACCCGTGGCACCTGCGACTTCAGCGTCAAGGTGCGCAATGTGCAGGCCGCCGGCGGCGTGGGCGCGGTGGTGGTGAACCGCGTGCCGGGCCTGATGGTGATGGGCCAGAACGGCGACGGCCTGCCCCAGCCCAGCATCCCCGCCTACATGGTGGACCAGCTCGACGTCGCCGCCTTCAAGGCCGCCGACGGCGTGAGCACCACCTTGCCGCAGTTCGGCACCTACCAGGCGAATGCGGCGAAGAACGACCTCGTGGCCGACTTCACCAGCGAGGGCCCGACCGATGTGGACTTCCGCATCAAGCCCGACGTGATGGCCCCGGGCGTCAACATCGTCTCCTCCATCCCGCGCGCCTACTGCGGCGGTGCGCCCTGCTTCGCCTTCTTCAACGGCACCTCCATGGCCACCCCGCATCTGGCCGGCAGCGCCGCGCTGCTGCGCCAAGCCAAGCCGGACTGGAGCGCGGTGCAGGTGCGTTCCGCGCTGGTGAACACCGCCGACCGCAAGGTCATCAAGGACCTGACGGGCACGCAGATCCTGAGCAACGCGAACCTGGTCGGGACCGGGCGGGTCAACCTGCCCGCAGCCCTGGGCGCGGCGGTCAGCCTGGATCCGGTCAGCCTGAGCTTCGGCCCCGTGCCCAGCGGCAGCGGCCAGGCCATGAGCCGCACGGTGACGCTCACCAACACCAGCGGTGCGGCGCAAACCCTGAGCCTGGCCATCGTCGAGGCGCAGGGCAGCGGCGTGGGCTTCAGCGTCAGCAACGCGCCCATCACCCTGGCGGCGGGGGCCAGCACCACGGTGCAGATCGGCATGAGCGCGGCGCAGGGCGCGGCCATGGGCAACAAGCAGGCGGTGCTGCAGGTCAAGGCCGGCGCCCAGGTGCTGGCCCAGGCCATGCTCTACGTGCGCATCAAGTAAGCGCGCATCAAGACAGCGCGCTCGACCGGAAAGGCCGCCCCTGGGGCGGCCTTTTTCATGCCCAGAGCAGCGTGGCCAGGCCCAGCAGCGCAAAGATCAGGGCCGACACGCCATGCACCCAGCGCATCGGGATGCGGCTGGCAAAGCGGTGGCCCAGGTAGACCGCCGGCACGTTGGCGATCAGCATGCCCAGCGTGGTGCCGGCCACCACGGCCACCAGCGCGCCTTCGAAGCGCGCGGCCAAGGCCACGGTGGCGATCTGCGTCTTGTCGCCCATCTCGGCCAGGAAGAAGGCGATGACGGTGGTGGCGAACACGCCCATGCGGCGCGCGCTGCCCTCCACGCCTTCATCGTCGGCCTTGTCGGGCACGAGCATCCACACGGCCATGGCCAGGAAGCCCAAGCCGATGATCCAGCGCAGCAACTGCGGCCCCAGGGCCTGGGCCACCATCGCTCCAAGAGCGCCGGCCAGTGCATGGTTGGCCAGCGTGGCCACCAGGATGCCCAGCACGATCAGCGCCGGGCGCTTGAAGCGCGCCGCCAGCAGCATGGCCAGCAGCTGGGTCTTGTCGCCCATTTCACCCAGGGCCACCAGGCCGGTGCTGACGAGAAAGGCTTCCATTCGAGAACTCCAAGGGGCCGGCGGATGCCTTGTGACCAGACGCCTCCCGGCCCACGGCGGAGGCATCCGGTCAAAGGTCTTGCCAGACGGGTGTCAAACCCCTGCCGCACGCGCCAGGGCTCATCGAACCCAGTGTGTTGACGCGTGCCCCTGCCGGTTGGACCTGACAGGGCGGCTACTCCCCAATGACGGAAAGGCGCGCAGTGTAGGCGCTCAGCCGCGCCGCCATTCGTCCTGGGCGCCCAGGCTGGCCGGTGGCCGGGCCAGGCGCTCGCGCGCCGCCGCGTCGCCCAGCAGCTGCGCGCGCCACCAATCCGTCGTCACCGCGGCGATCAGGGCCTGGTGCCGCGCCGTCTGCGCCTCGGCCTGGGCCGGGCGTTCGCGCAGGCGGGTCGGCAGGCGCTGCAGGTCCATGCCGCCGAACACCATGTGGTCGGCGCCATCGAGCCAGAGCTCGGCCTTGTCGCCAGCCGGCAGCGCGGCGTAGACGGCACGGCGCCAGTCGCCGCGGGTTTCGCGGGCGTCGTTGTTGCCGTCGCCGAGCGGGTCGCCGTCCAGGCTGCCGGTCAGGCAGAGCATGGGTTTGCGGATGCCGCCGAAGGATTCCGCCGGCGCCACCCCGGCCGTGCCGGGTGAAGGGCTGAAGGCGGCGAAGGCGCGCAGGCGTTCGTCCGCCCCCATGGCGCGGCCGCGAAAGCGCTGGCCGGCCAGGGCCAGGGTGGTGTGGGCGCCGAAGGAATGGCCGGCCATGCCGAGGGCGTCCAGGCGCAGGCGCTGCAGGCGCTCGTCATGGCGCTGCTGCTCGGGCAGCAAGTCGAGCACGGCCTTCACATCCTGCACGCGCGCGCGCAACTGCTCGGGGCTTGCGGCCTGCTTGAGCGCCTTCAGGCCCTGGCGCAGCACGCCGGTGTCGCTGCCGCCATGCTGCAGATGCAGGGTGGCGATGCCCGCGGCCGCCCAGGCTTGCGCCCACAGGCTGCCCGCCGCCAGTCCACCGCCCAGGCCGTGCGAGAACAGCACCAGCGGCACCGGCCCGCTGCCAGGCGGCAGGCGCAGGCGCAAGGGGATCTCGCGGCCGCGCGCCGGGTCGGTCCAGCGCAGCTCCAGCGTGTCTTCATCGGGGAAGACGCGGCGCAGCGGCGGCATGCGCTCGCGCGGCGGCTGGGCGGCGGCCAGCAGGGGCGACAGGGTCAGGGCCAGGGCGGTGCGGCGGTTCGGCATGGCGCCCAGCATCGCGCAGCGCTGGTGCGCTGGCGCCCCCCGATTGCAAAGAAACGTGAGGCGCACGCCTCCGCCCGGCTCAATCCGCCGGGCCCGCGATGGCGTACAGGCGCAGCTGCCGGCTGCCGTCCGGGTGCGGGAAGTGGCGCTCGAAGCGCAGGCCCAGCTTGGTCAGCAGCTTCTGCGAGGCCAGGTTTTCATCGCGCGTGGTGGCCAGGATGCGTGGCAGCTTGAGCACCTGCAGGCCATGCTGCAGCGTGGCCGCGGCGGCCTCGTGGGCCAGGCCCTGGCCGCAGTGCTCGGGCAGGAAGGCAAAGCCGATGTCGGGGGCGTCCAGGTAGTCGCGCTGGGTCAGGCCGCACATCCCCAGAGCCTGGCCGCTGCGGCGGCACTCGGCCACGCCGAAGCCGAAGCCGTGGCGCTCCACGCTCGCCATCGGCCCCTCACGGATGTAGCGCTCGGCGTCGGTCAGGCTGCGCACGCCGCGGTCGCCCACGAACTGCAGCCAGCTCGGTTCGTTGAGCAGACGCAGCATGAAGGGGGCGTGCTGAAGGCCCATTGGTTGCAGCCGCAGGCGCGGGGTCTCGATCGGGCTCATGGGGCGGCCAGGCCCAGCAGCGCCTGCACGGTGTTGAGGTTGCGCGCCGTGCCGGCTTCGGCTGCCGGGATGCGCAGCTTGGAGCTGCCGATGCCGCTGGGGTAATGCACCCAGAGCTCGCGACCGAGCAGGCGCCAGGCCTCGTCCTTGGCCTGTTTGGCCACCAGGGGCTCGGGCAGCGGGGCGGGCAGGAAGGTGATGAGCAGGCGGTTGCCTTCCGCCTGCGGAAAGGGGTTGCGCGCCAGCAGCTCGCGCAGCTCGGCGGGGCTGCGCATCAGCACCCCCACCGGCTTGCCGGCGTAGGCGGCCAGGCGCGCTTCCAGCCGCGCGCCGGCCTCCGGTGCGGGCAGCGCCGACTCGAACAGCAGGTTGCCGCTGGCGATGTAGGTGCGCGGGTTCGCGAAGCCGAGCTCAGCGGCCATGGCCTTGAGCTCGGCCATGGGCAGCTTGCCGGTGCCGCCGACGTTGACGGCACGCAGCAGGGCGATGTGGGTCGTGCTCAAGGCTGGGCCAAGAGCGTTTCCATCTCGTCCATGATCGCGTTCATCTTCGCCACCAGGGTGCGGTAAGGCGCGGGGCTGGCCATGTCCAGGCCGGCGCGCTTCAGTGCGGCGTAGGGCGGCACGGTGCTGCCCAGGCGCAGGGTGTCGAGGAAGACCTTGGCCGCGGCGCCGCTCGGGTCGGCCTGCACGCGCTCGGCGAAGTGCAGGGCTGCGGTGATCGAGGTGGCGTACTGGTAGACGTAGAAGGGCCGGTAGAAGTGCGGGATGAAGGCCCACTCGCTGCAGTAGGCGGGGTCGATCTTCATCACGCCCTGCTCATGCCCGTGGTACTGCTTCAGCAAGCCGCAGTACATCTCGGTGAAGCGCTTGCCGCTCAGCGCCTCGCCCTTGGCGGCGGCGTCGTGGGTCATCAGCTCGAACTCGCCGAACATGGCCTGGCGGAAGAAGGTGCTGCGCAGGCGCTCCAGCGCGTAGCCCAGCTGGTAGAGCTTTTCTTCCTTGCTCTGCGCCTGGCGCTGCATGTGCTGGCTGAGCAGCAGCTCGTTGGCGGTGGAGGCGATCTCGGCCACGAACATCGCGTAGTTCGCGGTCTCGTAGGGCTGGCCCTCATTCACCAGCGCGGTATGGATGCCATGGCCCCATTCGTGCGCGAAGGTGCTGACGGACTCGAAGTCGTTCTGGTGGTTCAGGAACACATAGGGCGTCTTGCCGTACACGCCCCACTGGTAGGCGCCGCCGCTCTTGCCCTCGGCGGGCAGGGCGTGCATGGTGCCGGCGCTCAAGGCGCCCTGCAGCAGGCGCTGGTAGTCGGCGCCCAGGGGCTTCGTGGCCTCGACCGTCAGGCGCGCGGCCTCTTCCAGGCTGTAGCTCTTGCTCTGCTTGACGAGGGCGGGGTAGATGTCGTGGTACGCCAGGTCGGGCAGGCCCAGCATCTTCTGGCGCAGCTTGAAGTAGCGGTGCAGCGTGGGCAGGCCCTTGTGCACCTCGGCCACCAGGGTGCGGTAGACGGCCTCGGGGATCTCCTCGCCGTCCAGGCTGGCGGCCACGGCGCTCTTGTGCTTGCGCAGGCCGGCCATCACGGTGCCGTCCTGCACCGTGTTGGCCAGGGTCGCGCCGAAGCTGTTCTCGTACTGGCCGAGTGCGCCGAAGAAGGCCTTGAAGACCTGCTCGCGCACGGCGCGGTCCGGGTGCTGGCGCAGCAGGCCGTAGCGGGTGTCGTCCACCTTCTCGGTCTTGCCGTCGATCTGCAGCTCGGGCCAGCGCATGTCGGCGTCCACCAGCAGGGTGCGCACCTGGCCGGTGGCGGCGCGGATGGGCGCCAGCGCGGCGATGGCGGCCTCGGTCTCGGCGCTCAGCGTGTGCGCCTGGCGGCGCAGGATGTTGCGCAGGCGCTCGGCATGGCGTTGCAGCGCCGGCTCGGCCTTCACGAAGCCCTGCACCTTGGCCGCGCCGATCTGCTGGATCTCGGGCTCCAGCCAGGCGATGGCGGCGGCGTACTGCCCACCCAGCGCGGCCACCAGATTGCCGCGCTCCTGGTAGGCGGCGTTGCGGTTGTCGGTGCTCTGCTGCAGGTAGGCGTAGACCTGCACCTTTTCCCAGGCCTGGGCGGCGCGGCTCAGGCGCTCCAGGCCGGCGCGGAAGGCGGCCGGGCTCTTGCCCAGCGTGCCCTTGAGCGCCTGCAGCTGCGGCAGCTCGGCCACCAGGGCCTTGCGCGCGGCATCCCAGTCACCCTCGCTGGCGAAGATGGGCTTCAAGTCCCAGACCGTGGGCAGCGGCGCGGCGGCCGGGGCTTGGGCGAAGGCGGTGGCGCCCAGGGCGAGGCCGAGGGCGAGCAGGAGGGGGCGCAGGGCGGGCATGGGGGCGGGGGGTGGAGCGTTTGAAAGGCGCGCAGTGTCGCGGCGCCGCGCGGCCGTGACGTCACTCACAGCGGGCAAACCCCAGCCCTGCCTATGCTGCGCGGCCATGAACGAGCTCCAAGCCCTGAACCCCGTGCCGCCCGGCCTGCTGCTGCAGCACAACCCGGCCGGCGCCTTTGCCGACGCCTATGCGCTGCAGATCCCCCAGACCGTGCGCCTGGCCGACTACGTGGCCGCCTTCTATGCCACGCCGCTCTTCAAGCTGGAGCGCGGCCTGATCGGCCTGCTGCTGCGCCGCCCCGCCCGCGACGCCGATGCCGCCGCGCTGGGCCGCGGCGAACGCACGGCGTTCTCGGCCTGGCAGGTGCTGGACCGCAACGGGCAGGAGCTGCTGCTGCAGGACCTGAGCGGCCGCACGCGCTCCTGGCTGCGCGTGGAGCCGCTACCCGCCGGCACCCGCCTGATCTTTGGCTCCGCCGTGCTGCCGCGCCCGGGCGGCGGCTTCGGCTGGGGCTTTCGGGCGCTGCTGGGTTTTCATGTCTGGTATTCGCGGGCGCTGCTGCGGGCGGCGGCGCGGCGCTTGCTCAGCCAAGAGTCAGCAGGGGATGCGGAGTTGTCCTGAGCTCATTTACGAATTGCCTGCCAGGGCCTGCAAAGCGTGCAGGGCATTGCGCCAGGCTGTTCGCACTTGATGAGTGGGGGGCGATACGAGAGATCCCGCCGGGCTTTCGTCCCGGCAGCCGACCTACTTTCTTGCTCGTGCAAGAAAGTAGGCAAAGAACACGCGCCCGCTCCGCTGTCCCCGGCCTGCGGCCGGGGATTCCCTGCGCTGCTCGCGTCTTGGGGCTGCAGGGCGGAACGCACTACGTTCGCTTCACTCTCTCCGTTTGAACGGCCGCCCTGGGCCAGAAGTTGATGCGCGCTGCGCGCGCGCCCCAAGCCGCTGTGCTGCTCGGCAGCTACGAAGGGCGAGCAGCCAACAGCCGAACAGCCGGGAAACGGCGCGCAGGAGGTTGCAGCGCGGGCTGTTCGGTATTCGGCTGTTGGCCGCTGCCCCTATGCAGGTGCCGAGCAGCACAGAAATGCTGGGCGGCGTGCGGCACGCACGCCCACCCATCAAGCTCGGCCCAACTGTCTGAACGGAGTGAGCTCCGCGAACGCAGTGAGTTTTGGGCCGGCCCAGTATTTCGCGCAGCGCAGGGGACCCGGCTGCAAGCCGGGCGCCGGAATCGGGGCCGTGTTCTTTGCTTCCTTTCTTGCACGAGCAAGAAAGGGAGTCGGCTGCCGGGACGAAATCCCGGCGGGCTCTTACAAACCGCCAAGATCCTTCAAAGCGCTGGTGTGGCTCGTCTTACCGCCGATTAAGACTGCAGCACCGTACGAAGTGTTGGCAGTCTGGCCCTGCAAAGCATGCAGGGCGTTGCTGGCGTGATGTCCCCAATGAATCTCAAACAGAAGTAGCCATTGCCAGGCCGCAGCGTCGATGTGGCCTTGCTCATAAAGCCACAGGCCATCCCTCAAGTCCCGATAAATTTCCTGCAGGTCGTCAATCAAACTCGCCACCACGGGATCCGATTGCAGGTCCGCAGGCCAGAAATACACACCGTACTTATCGACCGGAAGGTCGGCCAGTCGTGGGGTCAAGGCCTTCAACTCGTCGTCCGTGGCGCGCACCGAATCCGGCGAGTTGCCAGGGTTCGTCTCTGGAAGCGCCAACGCGTCGGCGATCAGACGAGCGAGCAGTCGCCGAACCTCTCGTGAACGCAGTTCCCTGTCAGCCTGCTCGCTGGGCGCTGCCTCGCACCAACGGCAAAAGCTCGAAGCGCTGACAGCGAACTGGTCTATGGGATTCGACGGTTTCATGCGAACCGATCATCGGCGAAGGCTTCTTCAGCGCGCCAGCGGGCTCCCCGCCCTCCACCCCGCATCCACCCCGCGCTGAAAGGCGCCCAGCAGCGCGTACTCACCCGCCCAGCGCTGCGGCTGCAGCAGCTCGGGCCCATAGACCTCGAAGCGGCGCAGGGTCTTGCCCTCGGCGATGGCCTCGCGCGCCACCAGCAGCTGCGGGCCCATGAAGCCGGCGAACTCGGCCACGCCCAGGCCGGGCGCGGAACTATTCGGCGGCAGCACCTGCAGCGGGCCGTCGGCCTGCAGGCGCCACAGCTCGGTCCAGCCGTCGAGCGGCTGCACGGCCAGCACCAGGCTGCGGCCATCGGGGGCCAGGCGCGCGCTGGCCCAATGCACGGCGCCATGGCTGCACTGGCGCGCACCGCGCGGCTCGGCGGTCGGGCCGCGCTGCTCCAGCAGCTGGAAGCAGGTCTGGCCGGGGCCGGCGGCTTCCAGGCGCAGCTCCAGCTTGCCCCAGCGCAGCTGGGTCGGGCGGGCTTGCACGGCGTGGCGCATCGGGGCGAGGCGGATGGCGGCCTCGCGCAGCGCGGCGGCATCGTCCTCGCCCAGCTCGGCCGGAATCAGCTGGGCCCAGGCCTGCAGGGCCAGGGTGGCGGCGGGGCGCATGTCGCGGGCGCGTTCGGCAAAGGCCAGGCTGCTCCAAGCGCCGGCGCGGCGCAGCAGCAGGCGGTTGCGCAGCGTGGGCGGCAGCTCGTTCAGGGCGATGCCTTCGAGCCAGGCGGTGCGTTGCTCGTGCAGGGCGAGCAGTTGGCTGGGCAGCAGCTCGGCCGCGGTGCAGTCGGGTCGCGTCAGGGCCAGGGCGGCGCGGGCTTGCTGTGCGGCGCTGGCGCTGGCATGGGCGCGCAGCAGGCGGGCCGGTTCCTCGTTCGGGCAGATGCGCTGGCTGCCATCGGCCTGGGCCAGGCTGCGCAGCGGGTAGCCGTAGCGCTTGGCCACCTCGGCGTGCGCGGCGCTGCTGGTTTGCTGCTGGGGGCCGGCGCTCTGGACGCGCTCGGCCAGGCGTTCTTGCAGCTGCACCAGTGCGTCCAGCAGTTCGGCGCCCTGCGGGCTGGCCAGCCAGTCGGCATCGGCGCGTTCGATCAGTGCGGCGGCCACGCCCAGGCCCAGGCTTTCCGCGCCGGCTTGCTGGCGCAGCAGGCGCAGCTGGGCCAGCAGCTCGGGCAGGGCGGCCTCGCCCGTGGGCAGAGGCAGCAGGCGCTCGGCACGCACGAAGCCGCCGCGCTCGCGGGCGTGGTCCCAGACCTGCAGCCAGTCGCCCTTGGCCCCGCGCAGCTCCAGCGCCT
This sequence comes from Inhella proteolytica, assembly GCF_016093275.1. Lineage (GTDB taxonomy): Bacteria > Pseudomonadota > Gammaproteobacteria > Burkholderiales > Burkholderiaceae_C > Inhella > Inhella proteolytica. The sequence continues at coordinate 48,105 of NZ_JAEDAK010000011.1, read as the reverse complement.
CGCCGCGCCACAGCGGGGTGAGCAGCGGGCTGCTGTCCTTGGCAGCGGCGCGCAGCGGGGTGCTGTCCTGGAGCACCAGGGCGCTGGCCGCGCGGGCGGGCGTGGGGGCAATCAAGGCCAGGGCAAGGGCGGCGGCGCTGGCCACCAAAGTGGCGAGGCTGTTGCGAAGGGCGTTCATGGTGTGGGGCTGGGGTGAACTGGGGGGTGGGCCGGGGGTTGGGTGGGGGTTTACTCGGCGCTGGCTTCGGTGTCTTCGGCCTTGGCCTTCTGGGGCTGGGCTTCGAGCGGGCCGCCCATCAGGCTGCCGGCAATGCCCGGGGGCGCCACGATGACGCGCACCTTGTCGCCGAGCTTGTCGGCCAGGGTCTTCTGCACCAGCAGCGGGTGCTTGGTGATGAGCTGGCCCTCGCGCTCCATCTGAATGGCGTTGACCTTGCCCAGCTCGGCCACGCGGTAGGCCTCGGCATCGGCCAGCTTCTGGCGCGCCGCGGCCTCGCCCTCGGCTTCGATGCGCCGGGCCTGCGCGGCACCCTCGGCCAGCTTCACGCGCGCCTGGCGCTCGGCCTCGGCTTCGAGCTGGCGCTGCTCGATCTGGCGCTGCTTGAAGGGCAGCACATGCTTCATCGCCTCTTCCTGCGCCTTGGCGGCGATGAGCTGCTCGCGCGCCGAGGCCTCGGCGGCGATCTCGCGCTGCTTGCCGGCGGCCTTGGCCTCGATCTCAGTCTGCAGGCCTTCCTTCTCCTTCAGCTCCAGCGTGTAGCGCATCTTCTCGGCGGCCAGGCCTTCGCTGAGCAGGCTCTCCATGCCGCGGCGGTAGTCGTCCGGCAGCGTCAGCTGGCCGAAGCTGAGCGACTTCAGGATCAGGCCATCGGCGGCCAGGCGCTGGCGCAGCTGCAGCAGGGCGAGCTTCTCGATCTCGCCGCGCTGGGTGGAGAACAGCTCGCGCACGGTGCGCTGCGCCACCAGCGGCAGCAGCACGGTGTTGAGCGCCGGCGCCACCAGCTCCTTCTCGAAGTTCTCGGGCAGCTCGCGCGCCAGCTGGGCGTAGCGCTGCGGGTCCAGCTGCAGGCGCAGCTGCACCTCCAGGCCCACGGCCAGGCCTTCGACGGTCTGCACGGTCTGGCGGGCATCGCGGCGCAGCAGCAGGTCGCGCGCCGGCAGCACGCGTGCCTCGTGCAGGCCGGGCAGCACCCAGGCGCGGCCTTCGGCGATGAGCTCGGGCTTGCCCATGCCCGTGCGCACCAGCACGCTGCCGCGCGGCACGGTTTGCAGCTGGCCCAGCAGCCAGTGCGTGCCACCCGCCAGTGCGGCCACGGCGGCCAGGGCGAGGGCGCTGCGGCGCAGCGCGCGGGATTGCAGGGCCTGGCCCAGTTCGGTGAGCTGCGTGCGCAGCGTGGCTTGGGGCAGGGCTTCGGTGGGGTGGGTGTCGTTCATGGTCGGCTCCGGTTGCGGTGCCGCCATGGTTCCCTTGCACCCCGCGAACCCGCCATGCCGGCGCCGGGAGGGTGTGGGCGTGGGCGCGGAAGAAAACTTCCGCGCCCGAGGTTCAGCCCCGTTGGAAACGACCTCCACTTGGTGATGCGCGGATCCTCGCCAGCCCCCCAAATCACCGCGGCGGGCGCACACTGCAGGCACTGCCCTGCCAGGAAGTTCCATGCGCCTGCCCCGCCTTGTGCTGTGCACCCTCACGCTGCTCTTGGCCCTGGGCGGCCTGGGGCAGGCCGCGGCGCAGACCGCGGAGCCCACACCGCTGCGGGTCTGCCTGAACGATGTGCCCCACATCCCCTGGCGCATGGCCGATGCCCAGGGGCGCATCCAGCGCGAGGGCCTGGATTTCGTGTTCCTGGAATTGCTGGCGCGACGCAGCGGCGTGCCGGTTCAGATCGCCCTGCTGCCCTGGAAGCGCTGCCTGGCCGAACTGAAGAACGGCGAGCGCGACGTCGTGCTGAGCATGAGCCATCTGCCCGAGCGCGAGGAGCTGGGCGTGTACCCGACCCGGCGCGGCATGGTGGACGAAAGCCTGGCCCTGCGCCACAACCGCTACAGCTGGTACGTGGCCAAGGCCAGCCCGCTGCGCTGGGACGGCCAGCACTTGAGTGGCGCACCGACCGAGGCGCTGCGGGTGGGTGTGCAGTCCGGCTACTCGATTGCCTCGGTGGTGCGCGGCCTGGGCCTCACGGTGGACGAAGGCGCGCGCACGGCCGAGGCCAATCTGGAAAAGCTGGCGCGCGGCCATGTGCAGGCGGCGGCGCTGCAGGTCAACGAGGCCGACCGCGTGCTGCGCGGCAACCCCGGCCTGGCCGCGCGCCTGCGCAAGCTGCAGCCCCTGTTGCAGGAGCGCGCCTACTTCACCGTCTTCTCGCATGCCTACTGGCGGCGCAACCCGCGACAGGTGCTGGACCTGTGGCGTGACATTGCGGCCGTGCGCGATTCCGCGGCCTATCACCAGGCCGAGGCGCGTGCACTGGAACAGGCCGGGCACACCGGCCCTTGAGGGCCGGTCGCGCTCAGAACCCTTCCAGCACGATCTTCCCGCGCGCCGCACCGCTTTCCTGCAGCGCCTGCGCACGCCGCAGGTTGCTGGCGTTGATGCGCCCGAAATGCTCACCCACGGTGCTGCGCAGCGTGCCGGCATCCACCCGGCGCGCGGCCTCGCTCAGCAGTTCGCCCTGGCGGATCTTGTCGGCGGTGTTGAACAGCGAGCGCGTGAACATCATTTCCCAGTGCAAGGAGAGGCTCTTGCGCTTCAGCGCCATCACGTCCAGCTGACCGGGCTGCAGGTCGTCGATCAGCGCCAGCTTGCCCTGCGGTGCCATCAGCTCGACGATCTGCGCGAAATGCGCCCCGGTCTCGGTCAGGCTGGCCACCAGCTGGGGCGCGGGCAGGCCCAGGCGCTGGATTTCCTCGGCCAGCGGGCGGCGGTGGTTGATGACCTGGTGGGCGCCGAGTTCACGCACCCAGGCTTCGGTCTCGGGGCGCGAGGCGGTGGCGATCACCGTCAGCTGCGTCAGCTGGCGCGCCAGCTGCACCAGGATGGAGCCCACGCCGCCGGCCGCGCCGATGACGAGCAGGCTCTGGCCCTGGCCGCCACCCTGTTCAACGCCCAGCCGCTCGAACAGCAGCTCCCAGGCGGTGATCGTGGTCAGCGGCAGGGCGGCCGCGGCCGCGAAGTCCAGGCTGGCGGGCATGGCGCCCACCAGGTGCTCGTCCACGAGCTGCAGCTCGGCATAGCTGCCGGGGCGGTCGATGGCGCCGGCGTACCAGACGCGGTCGCCCACCTTGAAGCGCGTGACCTGCTCGCCCACCGCGCGCACCACGCCGGCGGCATCCCAGCCTAGCACCTTCCACTGCCCGGCTTCCGGCTGCACGCCCTGGCGGATCTTGTGGTCCACCGGGTTGACGGCGATGGCCTTGACCTCGACCAGCAGGTCGTGGCCGCGCGCCTCGGGGGCGGGCAGGTCGACGTCCTGCAGGGCCAGGGGATTGCTGATGGGCAGGCTGTGTTGGTAGGCAATGGCTTTCATGGGTTTCAGGCTCCGGTTGCGATGGGCTGAACTTTGGCTGCTTGCCATAAGGAGAAAAACCCACTGCGCCAGCATTCAGTTTCAACGCCTGTTTGAAAATCACCGCATGAAAGCCCTCCAAGACCTGCAGCTCTTCGTGCGCGCCGCCCGCGCCGCCAGCTTTTCCGAGGCGGCGCGGGCGCTGAACCTGAGCCCGGCGGCGGTGAGCGCCGCCATCAAGCGCCTGGAGGCCGAGATCGGCGTGCCGCTGTTCCTGCGCTCCACCCGCCAGCTGCGCCTCACCTTGGCGGGCGAGCAGTTCCTGCAGTCCTGCGAGCAGGGCCTGGAGCTGATCACCCAGGGCCATGAGGCGCTGTGCGCCGGGCATTGCCAGATCCAGGGCCGGCTGCATGTGGCCCTGCCCTCCGACCTGGGCCGCAACCTGGCGCTGGACTGGCTGCTGGAATTCCGCCGCCAGCATCCCGGCATCGAGCTGCGCCTGCAGGTGGCCGACCGCCTGGCCGGCCTGCTGCGCGAGCAGCTCGACCTGGCGCTGCGCTACGGCGCCCCGCCCGACTCCGGCCTGGTGGCCCTGCCGCTGGCGCCGCAGAACCGCCGCGTGCTGGTGGCCGCGCCCGAGTACCTGCAGCGCCGCGGCCGCCCCAGCCACCCCGAGCAGCTGCGCGAACACGACTGCCTGTGCTTCGCCATCCAGGACCAGCTGCACCGCGTGTGGACCTTTGAGCGCGGTGCCGAGAGCGTGCGTGTGGAAGTGGGCGGCCCGCTGGCGGCCGACGATGGCGACGCCGTGCGCCGCCTGGCCCTGGCCGGCGCCGGCATCGCCTACAAGAGCGCGCTTGACGTGGCGGCCGATCTGCAGGCCGGCCGCCTGGAGCGGCTCTGCCCCGACTGGCTGGGCGAGCCCACGCCCTTGGTGCTGTTGATGCCCGAACGGCGCAGCCTGCGGCCGGCGCTGCGGGCCTTGATCGAGCATTTGCAGGCATGCGTGGCGCAGGCGGCGGCCTGACCCGCTTCGCTACGCTGCGGCCCATGAGACCGCTGCTGCTTGCCCTGTCCCTGTTCACCGCTGTACCCGCCCTTGCCGGGAGCCAATGCCATGGCACCGTGGCCCAGGGCCGCATCGAAGGCGCCGTCCAGCTGCCGCTCGACGGCCCGAACTTCCGCGCTTACAGCACCCTGGCCGCCACGCTGGGCCGCACCCATGTGCACGAACAGGTGGCGGCGGTGCTGGCGCGATCCTTCGAGCGCCTGCAGAGCGAGCGGCCCGAACTGCAGTTCGTCTACGGCGAGACTGGCAAGGAGAAGGGCGGCCCGATGCCGCCGCACCGCACGCACCAGAACGGCCTGTCGGTCGATCTGTTCGTGCCGGTGCGCGATGCACAGGGCCGCTCGGTGCCCCTGCCCACGCCGCTGAGCCAGCGCTTCGGCTATGACATCGAGTTCGATGCCCAGGGGCGCTGGCAGGACTACCGCATCGATTTCGAGGCCCTGGCCGCCTGGCTGCGTGCCTTGCACGATGCGGCTCAGGCCCAAAACGCACCACTGGTGCGCGTGATCCTGGAGCCGGCCTACCAGGCGCGCGTGATCGCCATCGACCCCGGGCTGAAGGAGCTGCCCTGGATGAAGGGTAGGCCCTGGGTGCGGCATGACGAGCATGTGCATCTGGACTTCGGGGTAGCGTGCCGGCCACGCTGAAGGCACGGCTGCAGGCTCCGGCGTGCGCCCAGAATCCCCGCTCCTGAAATCGACTGATCTGAAATCGACTGATCGCCACGGAGAACCCACGGTGAATCCCCAACAGAACAGCAGCACCACGGCCCTGCTCGCCGCGATACGCAGCGGCTCCCTCCAGGACTTGGAGGCTGCGCTCGCGCAAGGCGCCGATCCCACCGAGCCTCAGGTGCTGCTGCAGGCGCTGCGCGGCGATGCGGACCGGCGGCAGGCCCTGCCCCTGCCTGTGCTGCAGGCCCTGATCGGTGCCGGCATGCGCATCGACCGCGTCAACATCGGCGGCCGGGATCCCCACTGGGTCAGCCCGCTGGAAGAGGCGCTGTCCGAGCCCTTTCGGGCGGCGCTGTTCCTGCCGCTGTTAGCAGCCGGCGCCCCCTTGAACGTGACGGGCATGCTGCAAGCCCTGGTGCGTCAGCCCTTCAGTGAATACGGCCGCCACGCTGAACAGGCGCTGGCGCAGGGCCTGTCGGTGGACAGCCGGCATTTCGAGTTCAGCGACACCGCGCTCCACATCGCGGCGTGGCGCGGGGATCTGGCTTGGCTGGACTTCCTGCTGGCCCGCGGCGCGTCTCTGGAGCTCGTCAATCGCAACCTGGAAACCCCGCTGGGTTCGGCCGTTCGTGCCGATTCGGTGCCGGCTGCGCGGCGACTGCTCGCCGCCGGCGCCAACCCGAATTCGCGCCTGGACCACTCCACGCTGCTGGACTGGAGCTCGGACCACCGCGCCATGCACCGCCTGCTGGCCCAGGCCGGCGCCCAGAGCGAGCGACCAGCCAAACGCCTTGGCAAGCTGGACAAGCTTTGGGATGCCTGCCATGAGGCCGAAGGCCCGGAGCAGCAGGTCGAAGCCTTTGGGGCCTTCCTGCGGGCCGCAGACGTCGAACCCGCCTGGATCGATCTTGCCGGCGCCCTCACGCGTGCCTGTGACTGCCAGGATGCCCGCTGGGGCATGCTGGAGCTGACCGAAGCGCTGCTGCCGACCCGCACCACGGCCATCGACTGCGACCCCGACGGACTCTCGGCCGACTTCTATCGCGACCTGGTGCAGGAGCTGGCCGGCCTGGGCGGCCCTGCAGTGGACAAGCTCCAGTGCAAGACCGGCCAGCCGGGTTATGTGCTCAGCTTCGAGGCCCTGGGCCAAGCGCAGCGCTGGCCCTTGAACCCGGCACACGAGGGCTTCGACTGCGGCTTCTGGGTCGAGGCCGATGCGCTGCTGAAGGCTCACGACAAGAACCTGCGCTACTGGCGCATGGAGTTCGACAGCGTCGAGCTGGTGTGCTGCGTACCCAGGAAGGTGGCCAAGTTGTGGGAGGCGGATCCGATTCGGTAGCGCCCAGACGGCGATGAAGACTGCTCACGCCTTGACCGTCACCCAGGGCCGCAGCCGCGCCTCGCATCGGCGCGGATCGGCCCCGCCTCGACTACCGGCCCGATCTACCTGTGGGCCGAGTTCAATCGATTGACTCTGCACCTATTCGGTGCCAACAAGGCGCTGATCTTCTTCGGCATGTCGCCTGAGGCCCCGGCGAGTTCCCCGGCGGCTCGCGATTGGCGCCAACTTGGCGGGGAGGCCTGATCACGGGTTTTGGATTGGTGCCAGATCGAAGGAGCCCGCAGGGGCTTCACCCCTGCACCCGACCTGCCTTCTCTGCTTCGCCAAAGAAGGTAGGCCAAGAAAGGCGCCCCCGATGCCTGCGCCCCTCGCCTGCGGCGACGGGTTCCCTGCGGTGCGCGAAGAGCGGGCCCAGGCCCAAAACTCACTTCGCTCACTGCGGTCGCTCCGTTCAGACAGTTGGGCCAAGTCAGAGCACGAGGCGCGCTGACGCGCGCGGGCCCGCGTCTTCTGTGCTCCTCGGCTTGGCATAGGGGAGGCTCCAAACAGCCAACAGCCAACAGCCAACAGCTGCAAACCGAACAGCCCGGACTTCACTCATCACGCCGCTTCCCGGCTGCTGGCCGTTCGGGCTGCGCATCGGGGCTTGACCTTTTGGTTCCTTTTGGGTCAAGCCAAAAGGAACTCGCCTGCCGGGGCGAGACCCGGCGGGGTCTTGGGAAGACCGGCGCTTTAAGTGCATTGCCAAACCCGCGCCGCGGAAGAAAGCTTCCACACCCCCGCACCCCGGCGGCTTTGACAATCCGCCCTCATGAGCCCCGCCGCCCCCCGCATCGCCGTCGTCGAGGACGACCGCCCCACCAGCGAACAGCTGCAGCAATGGCTGCGCGCCGCGCGGCCCGATGCCGTGATCGAGCCCTTCTTCACCCGCGAGGCCGCCGAGGCGGCGCTGACCACGCAGCGCTTCGACCTCGTCACACTCGACCTGGAGCTGGGCCGTGAGCGCCATGCCGGCATCGCGCTCATCAACGCGCTGAACAAGCGCTCCTTGGGCACGCCGGTGCTGGTGGTCAGCGCCATGCCGGCGGCGGTGTACCGCTCCATCATGAAGGCGCTGGATGCCTGGGACTATCTGCAGAAGACCCAGTTCGAGGAGGCCGAGTTCATCGAGACCGTGCTGGCCCTGCTGCGCGCCAACAAGCCCGCCGCGGCGGACGACGCCCCGACGCTGGACCCGTTGTGGCAGCGCAGCCCGCTGTGGCGCGGCCAGAAGCTGAACCTGCCGCTCACGGCGCAGCGCATCCTCGCCACCCTGCTGGAGCGGCGCGGCGAGGTGGTGAGCTACGAGGAACTCTTCGACGTGGTGAAGAGCGGCCGCAGCAAGGACAACGTGCGCAAGCATGTGGCCACGATTCGCGACGCGCTGCGCGATGTGGACCCTGGCTTTGACGGCTTGGAGAACGTGCCGATGCGCGGCTTTCGCTGGTCGGCACGGTGATCCGCCACTTCGACAAGCTGCCCCGGTTGCCGCTTGCGGCCTTCCGCCGCCGCGTGCTGCTGCGCCTGGTCTTCCTGGCCCTGCTGGTGGGCAGCGCCGCGCTGGCCCTGCAGCTGCTCACCGATGAGAAGCAGCGCCAGCGCGATGCCTTCGAGGCGGGCTTTCGCGGCCAGCTGGAGGTGCTGGCCGAGCGCCTGCGCCACCCCAGCGGCCAGCTGGCGCTGCTGAACGCCGAGCGCCCCGCGCCCGATGCCGAGGGCGGGGTGCCGCTGCGCCTGCCGGTGGGCGCGATCGACTTCGACGACCCCACCAAGGCCGAGCGCGTGATGGAGCTGAGCGGCTGCGCGGCGCGCTGGGCCGATGGGCGCGAGCTCTGTATGGGCCTTGGCCAGCGCGCCAGCGCCGGGGCGGTGGTGTATGCGGTGGCGCGCCTACCGCTGGAGGGCGCGCTGCAAGGCCGCGAGCGCGGGGCGCTGCAACTGGCCGGCCTGCACCGCGTGCAGGTGCGCGTGCAGCACCCGCAGGGGCGCCAGCTGTGGAGCGCGCCGCTGGAGCTGCTCCGCGAGCGGCGCGGCCAGCTGCCGGGCTTTGCGCTGCCCTTGGCGGCCGACCCCGACCAGCTGCCGCCCAAGGCCCGGCCGGATCGCGACTTCCGTGCCTGGCTGTGGCAGGACGAGGCCTGTGCCGACGCCCCCGGCTGCTCGCGCCGCGCGCTGCTGAGCCTGCGCATTCCGCTGCCGCTGGAAGCCTGGCGCGAGGCGGCGCGCGCCGGCGCGGCCTGGCCGCCGCCGGACTGGACCCTGCTGCGCCTGCAGCTGCGCCTGCTCGGCCCCGACGGCAGCGTGCTGCTGGACAGCGCCGCGCCCGGCGCCCAGGCGCCGCTGAGCCTGGCGGCCCTGCGCACCCAGCTGCGCGCCGGTGAGCGCCTGCGCGTGTTCGGCGCCGGCACGCAGCCCCTGGCCACGCTGCAGGCCGAAGGCGGCGACGAACCCGCCTACCCCTGGCTGACGCGCCTGATCCGCCGCCTGCCCGCGGCACGGCTGGAAGGGCCGCTGTTCATGCAGACCGAGCTGCAGCACGAGGGCCGCAGCTACCGCCTGGCGCTGGAAGGCGACCCACGCGCGCTGGACCGCAAGCTCGCCGCCACCGCCACCCGCTACACCCTGTACTTCGCGCTGCTGGCCGGTGCCATCGCCCTGGCCTGGCTGATCGTCGAGATCGGCCTGCTGCGCCGCATGGCCCAGCTGACGCGCCGCGCCAATGCGCTGACGCAGGCCCTGCAGGCCAAGCCCGACGAGCTGCCGGCACTCGACGTGGCCGACCTCAAGGGCCGCGACGAGCTCGGCATCCTGGCCGGCTCGCTGGCCGAGCTGCTGGCGCGCTCGCGCGAACATCTGCGCCACGAGCAGATCCGCGCCGTGCAGGAGCGCGAGCAATGGCATGCGGTGGGGCACGAGATCATGAGCCCGCTGCAATCCCTGCTGGCCCTGCACGCGCAGGACGAGGACCCGAGCCGCCGCTACCTGCAGCGCATGCAGGCGGCGCTGCAGCTGCTGTACGGCCAGGCCTCGGTGGGCGAAGCCCTGGCCCACGCCAGCGCCCAGCGCGAGCGCCTGGACCTGGCGGCCTTCCTGCGCGAGGTGGCGGCCAATGCGCCCTTTGCGGGCATCGAGCAGGTCGTCGCCACCGGCTGCGAATCACCCTGCTGGGTGTTCGCCGACCCGCTGAAGCTGGAAGACGCATTGACCCATCTGCTCAACAACGCCGCGCGCTACCGGCCGCCGGGCACGCCGATCACGCTGGCCCTTTCACAGGCTGGCGAGCAGGCCGTGGTGGCGGTGCACAACCAGGGCCCGCAGATCGCCCCCGAGCGCCTGCCCAGCCTGTTCGAGCTGGGCGCCAGCGACGCCGAGGGCGGCCCCCACCGCGGCCAGGGCCTGGCGGTGGCGCGGGCCTATCTGGCCAAGATGGGCGGGGCGATTGCAGTGCGCAATGTGGCGGACGGGGTGTGCTTCGAGTTGCGGCTGCAGCGGGCGGCTTGAGCCGGCCGCTCGCACCTCGCGCGAGCCCTCACTCGATCTGCGCCCCACGCCGCGCCCGCGCGTCCATGAAGCGGTCGATGCGCTCGCGGTCGCCCGGCTCGGGCAGTTCGCCCAGCCATTCCTTCAGCCAGGCGCTGCGGTCGGGCGCGCGGGCGAGCGCGCGGATGACGGCGTCGATGGCCTCGATGTGGCGCCGGCCCGCCGGGTTGCGGGCGCAGGCCACGGTGGCCTGGCTGATCGCCTGCGCCTCTAGCAGCGGCAGCTTGACCAGCGCCACCCCGCTGCCTTGCTGGCGCAGGTATTCGTCCACCAGCACGGGGTGTTCCAGCGTGTAGTCCATGCGGCCTGCCTGCAGCATGCTCAGCAGGTTCTGCCCGCGCCAGGCCAGCGCCCCCTGCAGCAGGGCTTGGCCCTGGGTTTGCAGCAGCTGGTCGATGCGCGGGCCGAAGGAGCGGTCGCGCGTCAGCACGCCCTGCAGCCCGGCCTCCTGCAGCACGCGCGCCAGGCTCAACGGCGTGCCCAGGGCGTTCAGGCGCGGCAGCAGTTCGGCGCGCGTGACGAGGTGCACCGCGCGCGAGTTCAGCGGCGGGTGCGTGGGCGTGAAGTAGAGCCAGCTCAGGCGCTCGGGCGTGCGGCGCGGCAGCAGGCTGCAGATCGGCTCGCCCTGGCGCACCAGGGCTTCGAAGCGCGTGGGCACCGCCACCACGAACTCGTGCTGGAACTGCGGCAGGCGCGCCACCAGCAGGCGCTGCAGGCCATCCAGCTCGCCATGGCCGAACTCGCTGGCGCGCTTGGGCGTGTGGCCGCCGGGCAGGCTGAAGACGGGCGGCATGTCGTGCACCACCCAGCGAATGGTCTCCGCCGCCAGCGCGGGGCGCAGCACCAACCAGGCGGCAGCGCACAGCAGCAAACCTCGGCGCAGCCAGCTCATCTCAGCAGGCCCAGTCCTCATGCAGCGTGAGGCCTTGCGCCGGCGGCAGGCACAGAGCCTGGGCCTGCACACACCACTCGCGACCGCGGCGCAGCTGCAGCACCAGCCGCACGGGGCCGGCGACGCGCTGACCCAGGGCCACGCTGCGCTGGCGCTGGCCGCCCACCTGCAGCTCGCCGGCCTCCAGCGCGCCGAACAGCCCGGCCAGCGCAGCGGCGTCGCCCTCGGGCTCGGCCTGCTCCAGCACCAGCACGAGGCCCCGTGCGTAGCGGGCTTGCTCACCCTGGCGCAGGCGCGCGGCAGAGAGGCGCAGGTGCAGATCAGCCCCCTGGCGCTCGATGCCCGCCAGCTCCGAATCGGCCCACGCCAGCATCCAGTTCATGGGGTGTCGAAGCGGAACCAGACGCTGGGCTCCTCGTCCACCACGCGGTGCTCGCGCTGCAGGCCCTGCAGTCCCAGGCTGGGCAGCAGGCGCGGCCAGAAGGCGTCGGCGTGCTGGTTGTGCGCCAGGTAATAGACCTCCCAGGCGCCCGGGTGCCGGCGCAGCAGCTCGGCAAAGGCCTGGCGTGCCAGGCCCTGGCCGCGGAAGCGCCGCACGATGAAGAAGTAGCCCAGGTTGAGCTGCTGGGCGGGCTCCAGGCAGTCGCCGTCCAGCACCGCAAAGCCGGCGGGCTCGCCATCGACCTGCAGCAGGTAGGGCCGGGTGCGCGGCTCGGCCCAGTAGGGCGCCTTGGGGCGCAGGCGGTACAGGCCGTGCTCGGCCAGGCGCACCGGGTACCAGGCGCTGAGCTCGTAGTTGAAGAACTGCATCAGGTTCTCGATGCAGTCCAGCTGCTCACGTGCGCTGGCGGGAATCAGGTCGAGCGTCATTCACTGCGGCCGGTGGTCGAAGCTGAGCACGCGATAGAGCTGCCAGCGCCCCCCCACGCGCAGCCAGGTGTGCACGAAGCGCGCCTGCGAGGTGGGGCGCTCGCGCCCATCGGCCCCGCGCAGGAAGAAGGCGTGGCGCCCGGTCTGCACCGCACCGTAGAGCTCGCCGTTGGCGTACAGCGGGTGGCTTTCCAGCGTGCCCGGCAACAAGCGGCGCAGGGGCTTGTCGCCCTGACCGCTGCACAGGTTCTGGCGCGTGGCGCGCTCGAAGCCGGCGCGGTCCTGGCGGCCGGCCTGGTCATGCAGAAACTCCAGCTGCGGGTGCAGCAGCTCGTCCATGCGCTCCAGCTCGCAGCGGTTGAACAGCGGCTCGAACAGCGCGGCGTCCAGGGCGTCGAGTTCCTGCTGCAGTGCGGGCGGGGTCTGGGCCTGGGTTGGTGCGGCGAGCAGGCCCAGCAGCAGGGCGATGAGGGCGGCGGTGGTTTTCATGGTGGAGGGCGCGCAGCGTAGCCGCATCAGGCCTTGATGGCCGTGGCCTGCGACCACACCGCCAGCCACTGGCCCTCGCGCAGCTCGTAGGAATCGGTGTGCCAGACCTGGAAGGGCCGCTCCTCGCCGCCGGCCAGCGTCAGGGTGGCGCGGTAGCGCAGCAGGGCCATGTCGGTGCCCTGGCGCACGGCCACTTCGCCCAGCTCCCAGCCCAGATAGACCAGCTCGCCGCGCTCGATCTTGTCCAGGTACTGCTCCCGGCTGAAGGCGCCGCCACCGGGCGTGATGAGCTGGTACTCGGGCGCGTGCAGGGCGCGCGCCGTGGCGATGTCGCGCTGCACCAGTGCCTGGGTGCGGCGGCGCTCCAGGGCGATGAAGTCCGCCGCCTTCATTCCGCCTCCACCAAGCCCATGGCGCGCTGCACGCTGGCGGCCTTGAAGGCTTCCCAGGCGGCGGCGTCCATCGCGCGCTCGGAGATGCGGCTGAGCTTGAAGCTCTTCCAGTCCGGGTTGTCGGGCAGGGCGTGTTCGAAGCGCTCGATCAGGCGGTCCTTGGCATTGACCCAGAGCGTGCCGGTGACGCCCCCGAAGGCCGGGCCGCCGACTTCGAAGCGATGCGTGGGCACGCCGTCCAGCTCCTCGTCGCGCAGGTAGCGGAACTGGGCCTGGCCCTTGTCGATGAACAGGCCCTCGAGCTCGCCCGCGTTCGGCTTGAAGCGCGTGCGCAGGGCGGCGAAGTCGGGGTCGATGAGGCCGATCGTGAAGTCGGCGCGCGGGTTCTTCAGCAGCGGCAGCGTGAGGTTCAGGCTGCTGAGGTCGAAGTTGTAGACATGCGCGGGCAGGTGGCTGGGGGCCACGGGCATCTGCGTGCCGGCCACGCTGGCCACCAGGCGCTGCGCGCTGCCGTCCATCTGCATCTGCAGGCGCTGCTTGCCGGGGCCGTTCTCCAGGCCGTTGAAGCTGCGCATCCAGGTGGCGGTGAGGGTCTGCGGGTCCAGCTTGGCCTGCACGTGCGCGATGTAGCGGCCGTCGCCTTCGACCTTCAGCGCCTCCACCTCGAAGGGCTTGGCGAAGTACAGCGAGAGCACCAGGCGCTTGCTGCCGTCCAGGTTGGACTTGATGTAGTTGACCAGCTGGCCTTGCGGCGCGCGCTCGGGCTTGATCTCGTATTGATCGAGCGACTGGCTGGGGGCGGCGAGGGCGGCGGAGGTGGCCAGGCTCAGGGCGAGCAGCAGGGGGCGCAGAGCTTGCATGGGAAGGAGGGCGGAAGCATCGAAAGAGGCGCAGCCTAGCCAGCTCCTGGCCCGCCCGCCAGCGCGGCCGGATGGAGTGCCAGACCTTGGGGCTGAAGCGGCAAACGCGGGGGGCGGATGGCACCCCCTGGCTTTCGTCCAGGCCTGCGCCGCCTGCCTAGCATCGGTGCCCATGCAGCCCCAAGCCCCGCTCACGCTCGACACCCCGCGCCTGCGCCTGCGGCCTTTCACCGGCGCCGACCTGGACGCCTTTGCCGCCATGTCGGCCGACGCCGAGGTGATGCGCTTCATCGGCGACGGCAGCGTGATCGACCGGGCGATGAGCTGGCGCGCGCTGGCCGGCATGCTGGGGCATTGGGCGCTGCGCGGCTATGGGCAATGGGCGATCGAGCGCAAGAGCGATGGCCTGCTGCTCGGCCGTACCGGCTTCATCGACCCCGAGGGCTGGCCCGGCTTCGAGCTGGGCTGGCTGCTGGGCCACGCCCACTGGGGCCAGGGCTATGCCTTCGAGGCCACGCAGGCCGCGCTGCGCGAGGCGCCGGCCTTGCAGCAGGGTCGGCCGCTGATCAGCCTGATCCGTCCGGCCAACGAGCCTTCGATCCGCCTGGCCGAGCGCCTGGGCGCGCGGCGCACCGGTGAGCTGGAGCTGCTGGGTGGGCCCTGCTGGGTCTACACGCACGCCTGATCACAGCGTCAGCCGAAACCCAAACACCGCCAGGCCCTGCTGGCTGAAGTCCAGTTCGGGCGCGCGCGCAAAGCCCAGGCCTTCGTACATCCGCCACGCCGTCTGCATGGCCTGCGTGGTGTGCAGCACCATGGCCTGCCGGCCCTGGGCACGCGCCAGGGCCAGCGCGTCCAGGGTCAGCGCCTTGCCCAGGCCCTGGCCGCGCGCGGCCGGGTCCACCGCCAGCAGGCGGATGCCGGCGCAGCCCTGCAACTGGGTGGCCGCGCCACCCGAGCCGTACTGGGCCATGTCGCCGAAATAGACCAGGCCGCCGCGCACGGCGCCGTCCGCATCCAGCGCCACGCGCACCTGGGTGCGCGGGCGCTCGGCCAGCGCGCCCACCTGCGCCAGCATCTCGTAATAGCCGGGCTGCTCGGCCGGGCTGGGGAAGCCCGGCAGGGCGGCGTAGACCCGCACCAGCAGCCGGCCCAGGGCCGCGGCCTGGTCGGGGGTGGCGTCCTGGATCTTCGTCATGGCGCCACCTGTGCGCCGGCTTCGAGCAGCAGGCCGCGCAGCAGCGAGCGGTGGCAGCGCGCCTCGTGCTCGCAATAGCAGCCGACGGCGAAGCTGCTGTGGGTGGAGAGCGTGGCCAGCAGGGCGATGGACTGGGCCGCGGCGGGCTCGGCCATCTCGCGCCGGTAGGCCTTGGCGAAGGCCTGCCATTGCGCATCCGTTTCGACCGCCTGGCCCTGCTTCATCAGCTCGGCACTGGGGGCCAGCAGCGGGAACCAACTGTCGTACCAGTTCTGCGTGGCGAACTCGGTCTTGGGCACGCCGCGCGGCGGGCGGCGCACGGTGCCGATGCGCGGGCCTTCATCGGGGCCACGCGGGCTGCCGAGGCGGACGATATGGATGGGCATGGCAGGCTCTCCGGGGGCAGACGCGTCAGGCCCGATTCTTCAGCCCCAGCACCTCGATCGGCTCGATCGAGGGCGGCTGGGCGAACAGTTCGGGGCCTTGGGCCATCAGGGCCTGGGCGATCGGCCCGCTCAGATGGCGCTGGCGCCCGGCCTCGTCGTGGAAGGCGTCGAACACGCCGAAGGTGCTGGGCGAGAGCTTGAGCGCGAACCAGATCGGCGTCGTCGGTTCGTCATTGGCCATGGACAGGGCGGCCTTCAGAAGGGCCTCGACCTCGGCTTCCTTGCCGGGCTTGGCTTCGATGCGGGCGAACAGGGCGAGTTGGATGCTCATGGGGATCTCCGGTAGGGGGCTGTCGGACATTCGACGGGCTGGACTCTAGGAATTCACGGCCCCGGCCGGTAGGTGCACAAATGACATCCTTGATATCGTTCACGCCATCATGAAAATCCTTGTGCTGGCCCTCGATGGCGTGTTCGATCTGGGCCTTGCCTGCATGCTGGACGCACTGGGCACGGCCAATGAGCTGGCGGCCCTGCAGAGCCCGGACGCGCCGCCGCCCTTCGAGTTCCGGCTCGCCGGCCTGCGCCGCCAGGTGCGCAGCGCGCAGGGCCTGCGGCTGCCGGTGCAGGCCCTGCGCGGCGACGAGCGACCCGACTGGATCCTGCTGCCCGCGCTGGGCGCCAAGATGCCGCAGACCCTGCTGCCGGCGCTGGAGCGGCCCGAGGTGCGCGAGGCCTGCACCTGGCTGCGCGAACGCCATGAGCAGGGCGGCGCGCGCGTGGCCGCGGCCTGCATCGGCGGCTTCGTGCTGGCCGAAAGCGGGCTGCTGGACGGGCACGCCGCCACCACCACCTGGTGGCTGGCACCGCTGTTCCGCCAGCGCTACCCGCAGATCGGCCTGGACGAATCGCGCCTGGTGCTGGAGAGCGGGCGCTTCGTCACCTCGGGCGCGGCCATGGGTCATCTGGACCTGAGCCTGTGGCTGCTGCGCCAGACCAGCCCGGCGCTGGCGGCCCTGGTGGCGCGCTACCTGATCGTCGACGAGCGGCCCTCGCAGGCGCCCTACGTGATCCCCGACCACCTGGCCCATGCGGACCCGCTGATCGCCCGCTTCGAGCAATGGGCGCGCGAGCGCCTGGCCCAGGGCTTCGAGCTGCAGGCCGCTGCCGCCGCGCTGGCGGTGAGCCCGCGCACCCTGCAGCGCCGCTGCGAGGCCGTGCTGGGCAAGGGCCCGCTGGCCTTTGTGCAGGACCTGCGCGTGCAGCAGGCCGCCCACCTGCTGCGCAGCACGCGGCTGGACATCGAGCAGATCGCCGCCCAGGTGGGCTATGCGGATGGCGTGAGCCTGCGCGCGCTGTTGCGCCGCAAGCTGGGCCGGGGCGTGCGTGAGCTGCGCCGCACCGACCGTTAGGCTTGCCGGCATGGACACCCTGCTTCACCTGCTGCAACAGCATGGCCTGCTGCTGGTCTTTCTGGCTGTGCTGGCCGAACAGCTGGGCGCGCCCCTGCCCTCGCTGCCGCTCTTGATGCTGGTGGGCGGGCGCGCCGCGCACGAGCCGCTGTTCGGCCTGCAGGCCCTGCTGCTGGCGGGCCTGGCCGCCACTTTGGCCAACAGCCTGTGGTTCTGGGCCGGGCGGCGCTGGGGCCGGCAGGTGCTCAGCACCCTGTGCCGCATCTCGCTCTCGCCCGATCTGTGCGTGCGCCGCAATGAAGCCAGCTTCGCGCGCCGCGGCGGCCTGACCCTGGTGCTGGCCAAGTTCCTGCCGGGCCTGAGCATCCTGGCCGCGCCGCTGGCCGGGGCCATGGGCATGCCGGCCGCCACCTTCATGCGCCTGAACGGCGCCGGCACCCTGCTCTGGGGCGCCACCGGCCTGGGCCTGGGCGCGCTGTTCCACCGCCAGATCGAGCAGCTTCTGGCCGGCTTGGCGCAGCTGGGCCAGCAGGCGCTGCTGATGCTGGCCGGCCTGGTGGCCGCCTACCTGCTCTGGCGCCTGCTGCGCCGCCTGCACGAACAGTTCGCACTGCGCGGCACGCGCAGCATCGGGCCCAGCGAGCTGGCCGCGCTGCAGCAGCAATACCAGGCCGCGCCGGTGCTGCTGGACGTGCGCGCGCCCCTGCCGGGGCAGACGCGCATCCCCGGCGCGCAGGGCCTGGACCTGGGCGCGCTGGACCCCGCGCTGCTCCAGCGCTGGCCCGCTGAGGCCGAGTTCGTCACCTACTGCGCCTGCCCGCACGATGTCTCCGCCGCCAAGGCGGCGCGCTGGCTGCAGCAGCAGGGCCGGCGCGCGCGCGTGCTGCGCGGTGGCATCGAGGGCTGGCAGCGCGCCGGGCTGGCCTTGGAGGAGTCGGCATGAAGGCTCTGACGTTCACCCTGCCGATCGCCGCGCAGGGAGCGGCCCAGGCCGCCAGCTTCGACTGCCGCAAGGCCCAGCTGCCGGTTGAGCGGCGCCTGTGCGCCAACCCCGAACTGAGCGCGCTGGACGAAGCCGTGGCGGCGGCCTTCCGCGCGGCGCAACAGCAGAGCATCGACACCGACCCGCTGCGCCTGGACCAGCAGCGTTGGCTGCGCCAGCAGCGCAACCCCTGCGCCGACGACGCCTGCCTAGCGCGCGTGCAGCGCGAGCGGCTTGCCCAGCTGCAGGGCTGGCAGGCGGCGGCACCCTGGCCGGCCGATGCCGCCGGCCACTACCTGATGCCGCGCCGCATCCAGGTGCTGGACGTCGAGCGCCAGCAATGGGTGAGCAGCGCCGCGGCCGATTGCCTGAGCTTGCAGCCGCGGCCCGACGGGCGCTGGCAGCTGGCGGTGGAGCTGGTGCAGGCCAATGCCCACACCTGCACGCTGGAAGGCGCGGCCGAGCGCGTCGGCGAGGCGCTGGAGCTGCGGCCCGCCGAATCCGTCCTGCCCGATCGCCCCTGCCGGCTGCGCCTGCGCTTCAAGGCCCACAGCCTGGTGCTGGAGGACCCCGAAGGCCATTGCCGCGCGCAGTTTTGCGGCGTGCGTGCGGGCTTTGAGGGCGTGGAGTTCCTGCGCCGCGAACGCGCCCCCGCCGGCGCGGCGCGCTGCGGAGCGGGCGAATGAGGTCTGCCCCACGCTGGGGCCTGGCCCTGCTGCTGGCGGGCCTGAGCCCGGCCGCCTGGGCCCATGGCGGCAGCGACTGGATGCTGGCCGTGGCCGTCAGCTACTCGGCCGTGCTCCTGGGCATGGGTGCCGGCTTGTGGGCCGTGTGGCGCCCCGGGCCGGGCCTGCTGCGCCTGCTGGCGCTGTACGCGCTGGCCCTGCTGGGGCTGGCCGTCTGGATGGGCGCCGACGACTGGCCGCTGACGCTGGGCCTGATCGCCATCGGTTGTGTGCTCTTCAGCGGCGCCTACGGCTGCCTGCGCTGGGTGGGGCGCTGGCTGCGTCGCCCCAGGCCCTGATCGATCAGCCCAGCGCCGCCGCGTGGTGGCGCAGGTGGTCGTCGATGACGGTGCTGACGAAGTAATAGCCATGCCCGTAGCCGGCATGGCGGCGCAGCGTCAGCGGCTGGCCCACCGCCGCGCAGGCGGCCTCGAACAGCTCGGGCTTGAGCTGATCGCTGAGGAACTGGTCGGCCTCGCCCTGGTCCATCAGGATGCCGGCCGGGAAGGGCGGCGCGCTTTGCGCGCGCATCAGCGCGCTGGCGTCGTGCGCGGCCCATTGCGCCTCGTCCGCGCCCAGATAGGCCGGCAGGGCCTTCTGTCCCCAGGGGCATTGGCTGAGCGCGCTGATGGGCGCGATGACCGACAGCGACTGGAAGCTCCCGGGGTGGCGCTGCGCCAACGTCAGCGCGCCATGCCCGCCCATCGAGTGGCCCAGGATGCTGGTGGGCAGCCCGCCCAGCTGCGCCTGCACGGCCGGCAGCAGCTCCTGCATCACATGGCTTTCCATGCGCCAGTGCGGGGCCCAGGGCGCCTGCGTGGCGTCCAGGTAGAAGCCTGCGGCCACGCCGAAGCCCCAGTCGTCGGCCTGTCCGGGGATGTTCGTGCCGCGCGGGCTGGTGTCGGGGCTCAAGAGGGCCAGGCCCAGCGCGCTGGCCAGGCGCTGCGCGCCGGCCTTGATGGGGAAGGTTTCCTCGCTGCAGGTCAGCCCGGCCAGGCAGAGCAGCAGACCGCGCGGCGTGCCGGGCGGGCGGTACAGGCTGTACTGCATCGGCAGGCCGACGGCTCTGGAGGCGTGGCGGTAGTAGCCCTGCACGCCGCCGAAGCAGCGGTACTCGCCAATCACTTCGGGGTTCCAGCTCATGTTCAAAACTCGATGACGGTGCGGATGCTGGTGCCGGCGTGCATCAAGTCAAACGCCTCGTTGATGCGCTCCAGCGGCAGCTTGTGGGTGATCAGCTCGTCGATCTGCAGCTTGCCGTCCATGTACCAGTCCACCAGCTTGGGCACATCGGTGCGGCCGCGTGCGCCGCCGAAGGCGCTGCCCTCCCATTTCCGCCCGGTCACCAGCTGGAAGGGCCGGGTGCTGATCTCGGCGCCGGCTGGGGCCACGCCGATGATGATGCTGCGCCCCCAGCCCTTGTGCGTGCACTCCAGCGCCTGGCGCATCAGCGTGGTGTTGCCCACGCATTCGAAGCTGTAGTCGGCGCCGCCATCGGTCATCTGCACGAGGTGGTCCACCAGATTGGGCACGTCCTTGGGGTTGACGAAGTCGGTCATGCCGAAGCGCCGCGCCATCGCCTCGCGCGCCGGGTTGATGTCCACGCCGATGATCTGGTTGGCGCCCACCATCTTGGCGCCCTGGATCACGTTGAGGCCGATGCCGCCCAGGCCGAACACCACCACGTTCGCACCCGCTTCCACCTTGGCGGTGAACAGCACCGCGCCCACGCCGGTGGTGACGCCGCAGCCGATGTAGCAGACCTTGTCAAACGGTGCATCGGGCCGGATCTTGGCCAGCGCGATGCCCGGCACCACGATGTGGTTAGCGAAGGTGCTGGTGCCCATGTAGTGCAGGATGGGCTGGCCGTTCAGGCTGAAGCGGCTGGTGCCGTCGGGCATCAGGCCCTTGCCTTGCGTGGGGCGGATGGCCTGGCAGAGATTGGTCTTGCGCGAGAGGCAGAACTTGCACTCACGGCACTCGGGCGTGTAGAGCGGAATGACGTGGTCGCCGGGCTTCAGCCAAGGCACCTTGCTCTCCAGCACCACGCCCGCGCCCTCGTGGCCCAGGATGGCCGGGAACAGGCCTTCCGGGTCGGCACCGCTGAGCGTGTAGGCATCGGTATGGCACACGCCGGTGGCCTTCACCTCCACCAGCACCTCGCCCTCGCGCGGGCCTTCCAGCTCCACGGTCTCGATCGTCAGCGGGGCGCCGGCCTTCCAGGCAACGGCGGCGCGGGTTTGAATGGGCATGGGGGGCTCCTTAAGGTCTGGGCGCGGATGCTAGTGCGGAGCGTGGCGAGCCTGATTGGCGGTCAGCGCAAGACCCCGCCGGGTCTCGCCCCGGCAGGCGAGTTCCTTTTGGCTTGACCCAAAAGGAACCAAAAGGTCAAGCCCCGATGCGCAGCCCCAGCCTGCGGCTGGGGTCCCCTGCGCTGCTCGCTTGCCTGGGCCGGCCCAAAACTCACTGCGTTCGCTTCGCTCACTCCGTTCAAACAGTTGGACCGAGCATGACGGGAACGCGTGCTTCGCACGCTGCCCAGGCAAGCTGTGCTGCTCGGCAGCGCATAGGGGCAGCAGCCCGAACAGCCGAACAGCCAACAGCCGGGAAACGGCGCGATGGGTGACGTCCGGGCTGTTCGGTATTCGGCTGTTGGCTGCTTGGCTGTTTGGGGTCTCCCCTATGCCAAGCCGAGGAGCACAGAAGAGTGGGCCCGCGCGCGGTAGCGCGCTTCGTGATCTGACTTGGCGCAATTGTTTGAACGGAGCGAGCAACGCGAGCGAAGTGAGTTTTGCGCCTGGGCCCGCTCTTCGAGCACCACAGGGCACCCCCGGCAAAGCCGGGGGCGCAGGCATCGGGGTCGCCTTTCTCTTGCCTACTTCTCTTTGGCGAAGCAAAGAGAAGTAGGTCGGCCGCCGGGCCGAGACCCGGCGGGGTCTTCCGAGCAGCCAACTTCCATTGCCAGAGGAGGTCCTGCCCGCCGTAAGCTGAAGCCATGCCGCGCCGCCTGCTCCCCACCTCCCGCCCTCTGCGCGCACTGCTGGCCCTGCTCGGCCTGTTGCTGGTGCTCTGGTTCATCGCCCTGCCGCTGGCGGTGGAGCCGCTGCTGCGCTGGGGCCTGGGGCGGGCCGAGGCGGGGCTGGCCGGGCACATGCTGCGTTTCCAGGCGGCGCGCTTTTCGCCCTGGCGCATTGCGCTCGAAGTGGAGCAGCTGCAGTTGCAGAGTCCGCAGGGCGAGCGTCTGGCCGGGGTGCAGCGGGTGCGCCTGGACATCAACCTGCTGGGCGCGCTGCGCCACCGCGCCACCGCGTTGGACCTGCTGCGCCTGGAGGGCCCGCAGCTGCGCCTGCAGCTGCTGCCGCAGGGGCGCAGCAACTGGGGCGCGCTGCTGGCGGCGCTGCAGGCGCAGCCCGCCGCGCCCGATGCCACGCCCCCGCGCCTGCGCATCGCGCTGCTGCAGGTCGAGCAGGGGCGCTTCGATTACGAGGACCGGCGCGCCCAGGCGCTGCGCACCGACACCCTCGACCGCCTGCAGCTGGAGCTGCGCGATCTCTCCACCCTGCCCGAAGAACGCGGCGCGCACCAGCTGGTGGCACGCACCGGCCTGGGTGGCGAGCTGCGCTGGCGCGGCGAGTTCGGCCTGCAGCCGCTGCGCGCCCAGGGCCAGATCCAGCTCGACGGCCTGCAGCTGGCCAAGCTCTGGGCCCTGATGCCCAACCCGCCACTGGCCGTGCAGCCGCCCGGCGGGCAGATGGCCTTGAGCCTGCGCTACGAGGCCCAGAGCGACCCCGGCCAGGCGCCGCAGCTGCAGGTGGACGATCTGCGCCTGCAGCTTGACGGCCTGCGCCTGCAAGGCCTGCAGGCGGCCGAACCCGCCGTGCAGCTGCCGCGCCTGCTGCTGGAAGGCGGCCGCCTGGACCTGCGCCAACGCCGCCTGCAGCTCGCTGCGCTGCGCCTGCAGGGCGGCAATCTGCAGCTGGCGCGCGATGCCGCGGGGCGCTTCGATGTGGAGGCCTGGCTGCCCGCCGCCGCCGCGGCTGAGCAGCCCCCCGGCCCACGCTGGCAGCTCGCGCTCGGCGCGCTCGATCTGCAGGGCCTGGCCCTGCGCCTCGATGAAGCCGGCTTCCAACAGCCACAGCGCGTCGAGCTGGACGCCCTGAACCTGCAGCTCGCTGCCGAGGCCGCCTGGGGCGGCACGGAGGCCCCCGCGCTGAAGCTGCAAGGCCTGCAGCTGCAGACCCAGGGCCTGCGCGGGGGCGATTGGCTGCGCCTGCCGCAGGCCCAGCTGAGCGGCGGCACCCTGGACCTGGCAGCGCGGCAGCTGGAGCTCGGCCCGATCCGGCTGCAGGGCGCGGCGCTGCAGCTGCAGCGCGATGCCAGCGGCGGCCTGCCCCTGCTGGCAGCCCTGCAGCGCCGCGAAGCCGCACCGCCCGCAGCAGGCCCGGCCTGGCAGACCCGCATCGCCCCCCTGACCCTGGCCGACGCCCAGCTGCAGCTGGACGATGCCGGTGTGCAGCCGCCGCAGCGCTGGACGCTGCGCCTGCCGCAGGCGCGCCTGGAAGGCCTGGGTGCGGCCGCGCTGCAGCTGCAGGCCGAGGCCGAGCTGGCCAGCGGCGGTCGGCTGCGCGCGCAAGGCCAATTGCTGCCGCAGCTGGATCTGCAGCTCGGCCTGCAGCAGCTGGCGCTGGCGCCGCTGCAGCCCTATCTGGCCGCCTACACGCCGCTGCGTCTGACGGGCGGCCGCTTCGATGCACAGGGCCGGCTGCGGCAGGCCCCGGCCTGGCAGTTCGCCGGCCAGGCCACGCTGGCCGCGCTGCGCGTGGACGAGCCCGGCGTGCTGAACGAACCCTTCCTGGCCTGGCGCCGCCTGCAAGCGCCGCGCCTGCGCCTCTCGCCCACCCTGCTGGACCTGGGCCGGCTGCAGATCGACGGCCTGCAGGCCAAGCTGCTGATCGACGCGCAGAAGAACGTCAACTGGGACGGGCTGTGGCAGACGCCGCCGTCCGCCGCAACGGGCGCCGCCGCCAGCACAACGGCCAGCACCCCGCCGCCCCGCCTGCGCCTGCAGCACCTGCGCCTGCGCGAGGCCCGCGTCGATTTCGCCGACCTTTCGCTGGCCCTGCCCTTTGCGGTGCGCATCCACCAGGGCGAGGGCGAGCTGGCCGGCCTGGACAGCGCGCCCGGCAGCGGCCCGGCCGAGCTGCGCTTCGACGGCCAGGTGGACGACTACGGCCAGGCCCAAGCCAGCGGCCGCCTGCAGGCCCTGGACCCGACCGGCTTCAGCGACCTGCAGCTGCGCTTCCGCAACATCGAGATGACACGGCTGACGCCCTACACCGCCACCTTCGCCGGCCGCCGCATCGCCTCGGGCAAGCTCGACCTGGACCTCGACTACCAGCTGCGTGCGCGCCAGCTGCAGGGCCACAACCGCATCGTCATGCAAAGCCTGGTGCTGGGCGAGCGCATCGAGAGCCCCAGCGCCACCTCCCTGCCGCTGGACCTGGCGATCGCGCTGCTGGAAGACAGCGAGGGCCGCATCGACCTCGGCCTGCCCGTCAGCGGCAGCCTGGACGAACCCAAGTTCAGCTACGGCGGCCTGATCTGGAAGGTCATCACCAATGTGCTGGGCAAGATCGTCAGCGCGCCCTTCCGCGCGCTGGGTGCGCTGTTCGGCGGTGACAAGGAACTGAGCGACCGCATCGGCTTCCCCGCCGGCAGCGCCCAGCTGGCCCCGCCCGAGCGCGAGAAGCTGCAGCAGCTGGCCCAGGCCCTGGCCAAGCGCCCCGGCCTGCAGCTGCGCCTGAGCGCCGGCTACACGCCCGAGCGCGACGCCCCGGTACTCAAGGCCCGCCAGCTGCGCGAGGAGCTGGCGCAGATCGAGGGTCACCGGCTCGAAGCCGAGGACGCGCTGCTGCTGCCCGCCCAATCCGCCAAGGCCCTGCGCCAGCTCTACGCGCGACGCTTCAGCGCCGCCGAACTGGAGCGCCTGGAAGAACGCCACGCGCTGGCCCAGCCCGCACCGCCCCCCAACATGGCCCAGCGCCTGCTGGCCCGCGCCCAGGCCGCGCTGGGCCGCGCGCCGGCGCCGCTCAGCGAGGCCGAACGCACCGAACTGGCCGGCCGGCCCCTGCCCGAGCTGCTCTGGCAACGCCTGCTGGCCGCCGAACCGCTGGCCCCGCAGGCGCTGGAACAGCTGGGCCAGGCACGTGCCGCTGCCATGGCGGATTGGCTGCGCGCCCAGGGCCTGCAGCGCCTGCGGGTGGAAGCTCCGGCGGCGCTGCCGGGTGATGCGCTTGAGCTGCCTTTGCAGGTAGAGGTGCTGCCGAAGCAGTGAGGGGGTGACGGCGCCCTGAAGCGTGTCGAGCGCTGATTGTGAGAGCCCGTGGGGTCTTCAACCCCACCCCAGCCAGTCCGCTTGCAAGCGGACTGTCCTTCGCCCGGGGTCGCAGGGCCCGCAGTGGGCCCTGCTCGCTCCGGGCTCAGCCCCTCCCCGCATTTCTTTGCTGCGCCAAAGAAACGCGGGGCAAAGAAAGGCGCCAACCCACACAGTCGCCCTCGCCCGCGAGACGGGCTCGGGCCTTCGCGGCGGGGTCGGTGAGTCCATTGGGACTCACCTCGCTCCGCGCTCAGCCCTAGGGGCGAACTGTGATGGCGGTGCTTGGGCTCACACTGAGAGGAGCCCTCATCTGACTTCGACGGTCAGGACGACGAAGGCGCCCGGGGTACCGGTCGTCCCGGGCACCGCAGACCATCACCCTCGGCGCTCCGAAGAACAGACCCCCAACCAGCGCCCTGGGGTACCCAGTTGCTCGTTGGGGGTCCATTCATCGCAGAAAGCCCGCAATGGTTTGCGGTGGTCTAGTCGGCCGGTACTCCGGCCAGCTTAGCGGGCAGGTTTTCGCAGTCCCAGGAGGGGTGTGGGAGCCATGTGAACCGGACGTGCAATCGCGCGCCGCCCTAGGCGGCGTGCGCGCATTCAGCGCTTTTCTTTTTCCCCCTTTTCTTTGGCGCAGCAAAGAAATGCGGGGAGGGGCTGAGCCCGGAGCGAGCAGGGCCCACTGCGGGCCCTGCGACCCCGGGCGAAGGACAGTCCGCTTGCAAGCGGACTGGCTGGGGTGGGGGTGAAGCCCCCGAGGGCTGTCCCGCAGGCCTCAACCACGGTGGGTGCAGCCCTGCTCCGAATCACCGCAGACCTCCTGCACACACCCCCGCAACCAGCGGTGCGCCGCATCGCCGTCCCAGCGCGGATGCCAGAGCAGCGAGATCGTCAGCGCGCCGATCTGCAGCTCGGCCGGCAGCGCGAAGCTGTGCAGGCCGGCGCGCAGGCTGCCGGTGTGGCGTTCGGGCACGCAGGCCACCAGCTCGGCGTCGCGCACCAGGGCCAGGGCGGCGGCGAAGCCGCCGACCGTGGCGGCCTGCTCGCGCTGCAGGCCCAGGGCGGCCAGTGCGGTGTCGATGGCCTCCGGCCCGCTGCCCTGCAAGGCCACGGCCACGTGGCGGGCGGCGGCCAGTTGCTCGGCCGTGACGCGGCCGCGGCTGAGGGGATGGCCAGGCCGCACCACGCCCACCAGGCGGTCGCGGAACAGGGCCTGGGTGCGCAGCTCGGGGCCGCTGTCGGCGGCCACCACGCCGGTCTCCAGGGCCACCCGGCCGTCGCGCAGCGGTGCGCTGTCCTTGTCCAGCTTGGGCAGGAAGTGCAGCTGCACGCCCGGGGCCTCGGCGGCCACGCGTTGCAGCAGGCGCGCGCCGAAGTTCTCCACGAAGCCCTCGCGGCTGCGCAGCGTGAAGCGGCGCTGCAGCTGCTTGAGGCGCAGCCGGCGCGCCGGGCGCAGCATGGCTTCGGCCTCCTGCACCAGGCTGCCGATGCGCTCGCGCAATTCGACCGCGCGCGGCGAGGGCACCAGGCCGCGGCCGGCGCGCACCAGCAGGGGGTCGCCGGTGGCGGCGCGCAGGCGCGCCAGCGCGCGGCTCATGGCCGAGGGGCTGAGGCCCAGGCGGCGTGCCGCGCCGGCCACGCTGCCCTCGGCCAGCAGGGCGTCCAGCGTCGGCAGCAGGTTCAGATCGGGGGGTGACATGGCGTCTGGTGCACAGATGAAGTGCAGATGATGCGCCTTCCGCCTGCTCACCGGCCTGCCTACCGTGGCGCCAGGTTCAAAACAGACCCTGGAGCCCCTGATGACCCACCCCCCAAGCCCCGCTGCCGCGGGCCGCTCGGCGCTCGCTGCACTCGCCCTGTGTGCCCTGCTGCCGGCGCTCGGCACCAGCATTGCCAACGTCGCCCTGCCCACGCTGGTGCAGGCCTTCGGCAGCCGCTTCGAGAGCGTGCAGTGGGTGGTGCTGGCCCATCTGCTGGCCAGCACCACGCTGGTGGTCAGCGCCGGGCGGCTCGGTGATCTGTTGGGGCGGCGCCGGCTGCTGCTCGCCAGCATCGCGCTGTTCGGCCTGGGCTCGGGCCTGGCCGCGGCCGCGCCGGGCTTGTGGAGCCTGGTGGCGGCGCGGGCGCTGCAGGGCGCCGGCGCGGCCGGCATGATGGCCTTGGGCCTGGCCCTGGTGGCGGCCGCCGTGCCGGCCCAGCGCAGCGGCCAGGCCATGGGCTTGATGGCCACGCTCTCGGCCTTTGGCACCGCGCTCGGGCCCGCACTCGGCGGGCTGCTGCTGGCCGGCCTGGGTTGGCGCGCGCTCTTCCTGCTGCAGCTGCCGCTGGCGCTGCTGGCCCTTGGCTTGGCCGTACGCTTTCTGCCGGCCGATGGGCCGGCGCGCACGGCCGAGCGCTTCGATGCGCTGGGTGCGCTGCTGCTGGCCCTGACGCTGGCCGCCTACGCGCTGGCGCTGACCCAAGGCGCCGCCTGGGGCCTGCGCGGCCCGTTGCTCGGATTGGCGGCCCTGGGGCTGGCGCTGTTCGTGTGGGCGCAGCGCCGCGTGGCGGCACCGCTGGTGAACTTGGCGCAGCTGCGCGCACCGCGTCTGCGCGCCCAGCTGCTGGCCACGGCGCTGGTGGCGGTGGTGCTGATGACGACGCTGGTGCTCGGCCCCTTCCACCTGGTGCACAGCCTGGGCCTGGATGCTGCCGGCCTGGGCCTGGCCATGGCCGTGGGCCCGGCCTGCGTGGCCCTGGTGGGCTGGCCGGCCGGCCGCGCGGTGGACCGCTGGGGCAGCGCCGCCGTGGGACGCCTGGGGCTGCTGGGCATGCTGCTGGCCAGCACCGGCCTGGCGCTGGCGCCGCTGGCCTGGGGCCTGGCCGGCTACCTGGGCCCGCTGGTGGCGCTGACGAGCAGCTACGCGCTGTTCCAGGCGGCCACGCCCAGCGCGCTGCTGGCGGGGGTGGCGCCGATGCAGCGCGGGCTGGTGTCGGGGCTCTTGAACCTGGCGCGCAATCTGGGCCTGGTCAGCGGCGCGGCGCTGATGGGCGCGGTGTTCGTGCAGGCCCTGCCGTCTGGCGGCCTGGGCCGGGCCGGGCCGGCCGAGGTGGCGGCGGCGCTGCGCCACAGCTTTGTGCTGGCCAGCGGCCTGCTGCTGCTGGCGCTGGCCGTGGCCTGGGCCCGGCTGGCGCCGCCCCGGCCACCGGCCTGAATGCCCGGCGCGCGAGCCGTGTGCGCAGCGCTACGCTGCGGCCCTGGCAATCGGATGCCCCGCCATGTGCCGCTTCACGCTTTACCTCGGCCCTTCCATCCGGCTCAGCAAGCTGCTGATCGAGCCCGAGCATTCGCTCATCCACCAGAGCGTGCGCTCGAAGGAGCGGCGCGAGCCGTTGAACGGCGACGGCTTCGGCGTGGGCTGGTACGCGCCGCGCCTGTCGCGCGAGCCCGCGGTGTTCCATTCGGTCACGCCGGCCTGGAGCGACCGCAATCTGCGCGAGCTCTCGCGCGTGGTGGCCTCGCCCTGCGTGCTGGCCCATGTGCGCGCTGCCACGCCGGGCTTCGGGGTGGACCTGGCGAACTGCCACCCCTTTGCCTGGCGCCGCCACCTGTTGATGCACAACGGCTACCTGAACGAGTTCACCCGCCTGCGCCGCCGCCTGCTCGAACCGCTGTGCGACGAGGCCTTCAATCGGGTGCGCGGCAGCACCGATACCGAACATGTGTTCGCCGTCTTCGTGGACCAGCTGCTGCGCCATGAGAAGGCCGACGAGCGTGCGCCCGACCCCGCGCTGCGCCTGGCCGAGCGCCTGGCCGCCACGCTGCAGCGCGTGCTGGCCGCCAGCCAGGCGGCCGGCGTGCAGGCGCCGCACTACCTGAACCTGGCGGTGTCCAACGGCCAGCAGGCGGTGGTGAGCCGTTTCACCACCGACCCCGCGAGCGAAGGCGATTCGCTCTACGTGCTGCAGGGCCAGCTGTACGAGACCACGGCGCAGGAATTCGGCCAGCGCGCGCAGGAAGAGCGCGAGCCGGCGAGCATCGTCTCGTCCGAGCGCCTGACGCCCGCGCGTGCCTGGGCCGCGGTGCCGCGCAACCATCTGGTGGTGCTGGAACGCGGTGCGGCGCCGCGCCTGCTGCCGCTGGGGGCCGGCGCCGAGCTGGCGCACTGAGGCGCCGCGTCGCAGCCTCAGTCGATCTGCGGCCCGCCGCGCGCGCGCTCGTCGAAGTAGCGTTCCAGGCGTTCGCGGTCCGAGCCCTCGGGGGCGTGGCCCAGCCAGCTGCGCATCCAGGCCTCGCGCGGCTGCTCGGCGGCCAGGCGGCGCACGGCGGCGTCCACCGCCGCGATGCGCTCGCGCCCCTCGGCATTGCGCACGCAGGCCAGGGTGGCGCGCGCCGTGGTGGGGGGTGCGCCGCTCAGCGGCAGGGCCACCAGCGGCGTCTGCGGCGTCTCGTTGCGGTTGTAGGCGGCCACCGTCACGCCGTAGTCGAGCGTGAAGTCCATGCGGCCGGCGCTGAGCATGCGCAGCAAATTGGTGCCGCGCCGCGGCATGGCCCGCGCCAGCAGGTCCTGACCGTGGCGCTGCAGCAGCGCATCCACTTCCTTGCCGTAGGAGCGGTGACGCTCCAGCAGGCCCCTGAGCTCGGGCCGTGCCAGCAGCGCCGCCAGGTCCACCACCGCACCGGACTTCAGGCCCAGGCGCGGCAGCAGCTCGGCGCGGGTGACGAAGTGGATCTGGCGCGCCTGCAGCGGCACATGGGTGTGCGTGAAGTGGAGCCAGCTGAGGCGCTCGGGGGTGCGCAGCAGCAGGTTCGAGCACACCGGCTCGCCCTGGCGCGCCAGCGCCTCCAGGCGCGGGTACTCGGCCACCACGAACTCGTGCCGGTACTGCGGCATGCGCTGCGTCAGCAGGCGCAGCATGCCGTCCAGCTCGCCCTGGCCCAGCTGCTCGGGCCGCTGGGGCGCGCGGCCGTTTTCCAGGCTGAACATCGGCGGGCTGTGCGTCACCACCCAGAGGATGCGCAGCGGGTCGGCCCGCACGGCGCCGGGCAGGCCCAGGGCCAGGCAGGCCAGGGCGGCAAGAAGGAGGCGGCGCGGCGGAACGTTCATGGGCAGGGCAGCGCGGGAAGCGGCCCGGCGCGCGCGCATTCTCGGCGCCCGCGCGCCGCTCAGCCGGGTGCGGGGCGGATCTGCTCGTACGCCACCAGCACCTCCTCGTCGCCATCCATGTAGAGGCGCTGGCGCTGGCGCGGGTAGTCGCACACGTCCTGGGCCAGCATCTGGCGGGCGGCCAGGAAGACCAGCGGTTCGCTGCCGGTGTTCAGCAGCGTGTGGGCCGCGCCCCGCGCCGGCAGGCCGACGAAATCCCCCACGCCCACGGCATAGGGCTGCTCGTCGATCCACACCTCGCCCTGGCCGGCCAGCACGTAGAAGCACTGCTCCTCGTAGTGGTGGCGGTGGTACTCGGTGGCCGCATGGCCGGGCTGCACCGTCATCAGGTGGATGCCAAGGTGCTTCAAGCCGGTGGCCGCGCCCAGCGCCTTGGCGCTGCGCACCGCGTTGGGGTTCAGCAGATGCGTCTTGGTCTGGGCCGGCATTGCCGCAATGGCGGCGGCGCGCAGCAGTTCGGGAGGGGTGTGCATGGCCGCGATGCTGGGCGCGCCGGGCGCTGCCGTCCAATGCAATCCTTGGCCGGGATTGATGCGCTGGGTCTATCAATCCAGCACGGCAGCGGGGCGCGGGGTTGGCCAACCCCCTGCCATTCGGCACCCTCTCCCCAGTCCGGGGGTTTGTGGCGGCCAG
Organism: Inhella proteolytica; assembly: GCF_016093275.1. GTDB lineage: Bacteria > Pseudomonadota > Gammaproteobacteria > Burkholderiales > Burkholderiaceae_C > Inhella > Inhella proteolytica. Next base: position 17,576 of record NZ_JAEDAK010000011.1, on the reverse strand, counting down.
CCCGGCGCTCGGGCCGGACACTGGCGCTCCCGCCTGCCCGGCCCTTGCACCCCTTCAAGCGTGAGCCTTCCGCGCATCCTGATCGCCAGCTTCGGCAGCCATGGCGATGTGCTGCCCTTTGCTGCCCTGGCGGCCGAGTTTGTGCGGCGCGGCCATCGCGTCCATTTCTTTGCCAACCCCTACTTCGAAGCGGCACTCGCCCCCAGCAGAGTGCAGTTCCGGCCGGTGGGCGAGGTGGCGGATTACCACCGCCTGTTCGCCCAACTCAGCGACGCCAAGCCTGACCAAGCGATGGCGCGCGTGGCGCAGGAACTGGCCGCGCTGCTGGCGCCCTGCTATGAGGCCATGCGTGCCGACATCGACCCGGCCGGCAGCGTGCTCATCGGCAGCGCGCTGCAGTTCTCGCACCGCCTGGCGGCAGAAACCACCGGCATGCCCTGTGCCACCGTGCACCTCGCGCCGGCGGCCATCCGCTCCACGCTGCAGCCGGCTCGCGTGGGCCCGCATGCGCTGCAGGAGCTGGGCAGCGGCACGCCGCGGGCCTTGAAGCGCCTGGCCTGGTGGCTGATGGACAAGGCCTTCATGGAGCCGCATTTCCGCACGCCGCTCAACCAGCTGCGTGCCCGGCTCGGCCTGGCGCCGGTGCGCGATCTGTTCAACGACTGGATCCACCGCAGCGACGCGCTGCTGGGTCTGTTCCCGGCCTGGTTCGCCCCGCCCCCCGTCGACTGGCCTGCGCACCTGCAGCTGCTCGACTTCCCGCTCGACGACCCGGCCCATGCTGCTCCGCTGCCGCAGGCGCTGCAGGCGTTCCTGGCCGCCGGCCCCGCGCCGGTCGGCTTCAGCGCCGGCACGGCTACCGCCACGGCACGCGGCTTCTTTGCGGAATCTGCCCAGGCCTGTGCGCAGGCCGGGCTGCGCGGCCTGCTGCTCAGCCACTTCCCCGAGCAGGTGCCGGCACAGCTGCCACCGCAGCTGCTGCATGTGCCCTTTGCGCCCTATGCCCGGCTGCTGCCCCAGCTGGCGGCGCTGGTGCACCACGGCGGCATCGGCACCAGCGCCCAGGCCCTGCGCGCCGGCCTGTCGCAGCTGGTGCGGCCCCAGGCCTATGACCAGTTCGACAACGCCCGCCGACTCATCGACCTGGGCGTGGCGCGCGAGCTGCTGCCCGCCCACTACCGTGCCGAGCGCGCCGCCGGCGCGCTCACCGCCCTGCTGGGCGACGCCGCCCTGCGCGCCCGCTGCCAGGCCCTGGCCCCGCGCCTGCAAGGCCCGGGGCAGGCGATGGCGCAGGCTTGCGAGGCGATCCTGGCGCGTTGTGCGCCTCAGCTCGCCACGGCCTGAGTCGGCTGCGGCGCCAGCAACTTCCCGAACACCAGCTTCACCACGATCAGACCCACGCCCGCGCTGGCCACCAGCACCGCGTGCAGGGCCCAGAACTGCGTGCCGGGCATCTCGTCCAGCAGGCCCGCCAGCCAGCCCACGAAGCTGTTGCCGAAGAACAGGTGCAGGTAGTACACGCCGATCAGCACGCCCTGCAGGCGCACCGGCGAGACGCGCGAGTACAGCGCCAGGCCCACCGGCAGGATGTTGGCGAAGCCCAGGTTGTTGATCAGCGTGTAGCCCAGGGTCCAGAGCGGGCTGATCTTGGCGCCATTGCTCTCGATCTGCTGCGCGGCCAGGATCAAGAGGGCCGGGGCACAGGCGGCAATCAGCGAGCCCAGCGCCATCTTGCTCAGCTCATCCGGCTCGCGGCGCTTGGTGGCCCACCAGCGCCAGAAGGCGATCGAGGCCAGCATCGTGCCCAGGCTCACCGCCGCATCCACCGCCTGCAGCCAGCTCACCGGCACCTGGAAGCCCCAGAGCAGCAGGTCCATGTGCTTCTGCGACCACAGCGGGTAGGCGTTGTTGAACTGCTGGTTGCCGACGATGGAGAGCATCAGCAGCGGCAGCAGGCCGACGAGCAGCAGCAGGCGCGCCCAGCCTTCGCGGCCGAGCCTTTCGGCCGGTGCAGTGGCGGCGCGTGCGGCCTGGCCGCGCGGCAGCTCGGGCGGCAGGTGCTTGCGCCCGGCCAGGTAGATCAGCAGCCCGATCAGCATGCCCACGCCGGCCGCGCCGAAGCCCCAGTGCCAGCCGATCTTCTCGCCCAGCGTGCCGCACACGATGGGCGAGGCGATCACGGCGACCTGCACCGCCAGCATGAAGATCTGGAAGGCCGAGGCGCGGCGTTGGTCACCCGGCACGTACAGATCGCCCACCTGCGCGGCGATATTGCCCTTGAAGCAGCCCACGCCCAGCAGCAGGCAGCCCAGGGCCGGCAGCAGCGCGGCTTCGAAGGCCATCAGGAAATGGCCGGCCGCCATCAGGCTGGCGCCGATGACGACGGTGCGCGTGCGGCCGAGCCAGCGGTCGGCCAGCAGGCCGCCGAAGATCGGCGTCAGATAGACCAGACCCGCATACAGCCCGAACACCACCGAGGCGAGTTGCTGCGGCGAGCGCGGGCCGGTGACGCCCTCGATCCAGCCGCGCAGCGTCTGCAGGCCGGCCACGCTGCCGGCGTGCTCCGGCAGGAACAGGTGGTTGCTGAGGTAGAGCACCAACAGGGCCTGCATGCCGTAGTAGGAGAAGCGCTCCCAGAACTCGCAGAAGGCCAGCCAGCCCAGGCCCACCGGGTGGCCGAGAAAGCTGCGGCCGGCCGGGCCGGCGGAAGGCACCGCCGCGGCGGTGGAGGAGGGAACAGGAATGCTGGACACGATGGGGCAGGCGCCGGACTTGGGAAGGGCGGCACTGTTGGCGAAAGCCCCGGCGCGCGCAAGTGGCGTTCGCCTGGGGTTCGCCGAAGCCGATGGCTGAAGGCCGCCGAGTGCAGGAAAGAATTCGCGGTCGGCCGAATCCTTTTGCCGCCCGCCTGCCTCCAGACAAGGGTCAACCACTTCCCTCCTTTGTCCCCCATGTCTCTCTTCAAAAGCAAACTGCCCCGCTGGGAACGCCTGCTGCGCGGCCTGGCCGCCCTGATGCTGCTGGGCCTGGTGCCCCTGGCCAGCGGCCCCTGGCTGCTGCTGACCCTGGCCACGGCTGCCATCCTGGCGCTGACGGCCCTGGCCGGCTTCTGCCCAGCCTGCGCGCTGCTGGGGCGCTGCAGCCTGGAGCGTCGGCCTTGATGCGCGTCCAGCCGGCACTGATCGAGGCGGCGCAGCGCGGCGAGGCCGCCGCCCTGACCGAGCTGCTGGCCGTCTGCCAGCCCGATCTGAGGCGCTTTGCGCGCCGCAGCTGCCGCCAGGCCGAGGACGCCGAGGACGCCGTGCAGCACGCGCTCTGGCAGCTCTACCGCAAGCTCGGTGCGTTGCGCACGGTCGCCACCTTCGCGAGCTGGCTGTTCCGCATCGTCGAGCGCGAGTGCCGGCGCCAGTGGCGGGGCCGCGAGACGGCCGAACCCCTGGACGAGCTGCCCGAGGCCGAGCAGCCGGCCGCCGCCGGCCTGCCCATCGACCTGCGCCTGGACCTGCAGCGCGCGCTCGCGGCGCTGAGCCCGCCCCACCGCGAGGTGCTGCTATTGCGCGATGTGCAGGAGCTGAGTGCCCCCGAGGTGGCAGCCCAGCTGGGCCTGAGCCTGGAGGCGGTGAAGAGTCGCCTGCACCGTGCCCGGGCCCAGCTGCGCAAGCGCCTGCTGGCCAGCGGTTACTGGGAGAAGGACGGCGACCAGGACGGGGGCGAAAAGGGCGCCCCGAGCGGCGCGCCCTAGCCACCGTCCTACAGGCGATCGCGCGCTGCTCCCACATTCGGCGCGCGGCGCCGCTTTCAGACTGCGGCCCTGGCGGTCCGGCCGGATCGCGCCGACCCTTTTCCGCTCCGCATGGACCCGCAACGCACTTCCAACCCCTGGCAGGAGGATCACGAGATCCACCGCCGCCGTGCCCGCGAACCCCTGAGGCCGCGCGGCCTGCCCTCGCGGCGCGCGCCCGTCAGCCTGTGGCGCCGCCTGGCCGGCCTGCTGCTGCTGGCCTTGCTGCTCGGCCTGGCCGCCTGGCTGTACCTGCATGCCCAGCAGGCCGCCTCGCCCTGGGTGCTGGGCCCGCCGGACAGCGGCCAGGCCGTGCAGCCGGCGCCGCCAGCCAGCAGCGGCATGGGCAGGGCTTAGGGCGTCCCCATCGCCTCGCGCCAGCGCATCGCGTCATGGATGCGGTGGCGGGCGCTCGGGTGGTGGAAGAACACGAACTCTTCCAGCGCGCCGGGGTCGGGCTTGCGGTAGTCGGCCAGCTTCAGCATCGCCTCGGCAAAGCCGTGCGGGTCGCGGGCCAGGTTCAGGCCGAAGCGGTCGGCCTCGATTTCCTGCGTGCGCACGATGGTGTTGAACACCGGCGTGGCCAGCAGCATGAAGAACGAGAACACCGCGGCCAGCAGCGGCAGGCTGGCCACATCGCCCACCGCCTGCGTGCCCCAGCGCGCGCCGAAGTGGGCGAACAGGCGGCTCAGCGCCCATTGGCAGAACAGGAAGCCGAACAGGATCAGCAGCGTGAACTGCATCAGCATCTTCAGACCGTGGTTCAGCACGTAGTGACCGAGCTCGTGGCCCATCACCGCGCGGATCTCGGGCAGTGAAGTGCGCTTGAGCAGGTTGTCGTTCAGCCGCACCTGGGCCGAGCTGCCCAGACCGCTGACGTTGGCGCTGATGCGCTGCGTCTGGCGCGAGGCGTCGAAGGTGTAGACCTCGGCCGTGGGCACGCCATTGGCCTGCGCCATCGCCAGCACTGCGCTGCGCACCGGCCCGGGTTCGAGCGGGGTGTAGGTGTTGAAGAGCGGTGCGATCCACACCGGGTGCACCAGCAGCAGCAGCGCCAGCAGGCCGCCGCACAGGGCCGTGCCCCAGAGCCACCAGTGCGCGCCGGCGCGCCGGATCACCGCATACAGCAGCGCCACCACCAGGGCCGCGCCCAGGGCTTCGAGGCCCAGGCCGATGGCCCACTCGCCCCACCAGGCGCCCACGCTTTGGGTGGACATGCCATAGGCGTGCTCGCGCACATGGCCTTGGTAGAAGCGCAGCGGCAGCATCAGTACTGCGGCGCTGAAGCCGTACACGGCGCCGTACAGGCCGTCGCGGAAAAGGGGCCGGCGGCCCACGCGCTGCGTCCAGTCGCGCACCCGCGCCGAACGGCGCCCGCCCAGCATCAGCGCCGCCACCCCCAGGCCGAGCAGGAACTCCGCCAGCTGCAGCCAGTAGCCGCCTTCCTCGTACTGGTTGGCGCGCTGCACGGCGGCCGGGGCCAGCCGGTCCAGATAGGCCTGGGTGGCGAGCTGGGCGTCACGCGGCAGGGCGGCACGCCAGGCGTCGTCCACCGGCGCCACGGCGATGGGCGCCTTCGGGTCCGGCCCCTCGTCGGCCCGCGCGGGGCCGGCCAGGCACAGCAGCAACAGGAGCAGCGGGGCGAGCAAGGCGGCAAGCAAACGCAGGGGTTTCATGGCGGCGGCGCGGGGCGCATGGTGCAGAGGGCCGGCAGTCTTGCGGAGCGCGCCCGGGCGCCGCGGCGCTGTGCGACGGATGGTGCTTTGGGCTGCACCAGCTGCAACCCGGGCCGGGCCGCCGAGCGCTGGCTGCTACTGGATCCGGATCTTGCCGTCCTTGATCTCGATGTGCGCGCCCTGACCCAGGCGCACCTCGCCATGCGGCGTCTTCACCCTGCAGGGGCCTTCGCCCGGAATCGTGGTGGTGCCCGAGGCATTGGCATCGAAGCGCACGCTGTAGCGGCTGCCGCCGCACCAGGCTTCCCAGATGTGGATCTGGCTGTCGCGGTTGTAGTACTGCACGCTCACGGCGGCCTGCGCGGGGGCGCTGTGCAGGGCGGCCAGCGCCAGCAGCGGGGTCAGTAACTTCAGCAGGCGGCTCATCATGGGGGTGGAAGCGAGGGGGGCCGCATCATCGCGGCCACCGCCTGCCGCCACTTGAGGCAGCATGGCGCCGATGAGCGACCCGACCCCCACCCCACAGCCGCGCAACCCCCTGCACGGTATGACGCTGGAAAAGATCCTGACCGAGCTGGTCGCCGAGTACGGCTGGCAGGGCCTGAGCGAACGCATCGCGCTGCGCTGCTTCAGCCAGGAGCCCAGCATCAACTCCAGCCTGAAGGTGCTGCGCAAGACGCCCTGGGCGCGGGAGAAGGTGGAGGGGCTCTACTTGTTCATGTTGCGGGAGCGGCGGCGGGGCTGATGCCGGTCCGACCGCTGAGGCAATGGGCGGTTCAGCGCGACTTCTGCGAGGACTTCCGCCAGTGTCCGAGGGACTTCAGCTCATCCAGGCTCAGCGTGGGGCCACCCTGCTCGATCCGCTCGGCGCGGGCTGTGACCAGGTCATCCCAGTCGGCGTCTTGCTGTGAGCCTTGCTGCCAATCGGAACTGGACAGCGGGCGAGCATCTGGAAAAGCCTTGCAGAAGCAGCGTCCCGCCTCATCCGGCACGCCGATCAGCAGGGTCGCGCCACCGTCAAAGCACTCAATTTCAAAGAGGGCTCCGGGCAGTGGATCGGTCAGTGGATCGCGGGTCCACGGGCGCCCATCGCTGGGAGCGCCCTTCAAGTCTTGAAGGTCGAGGCGCTGGCCCTTCGGGAAGGCGCTGAACACACCCCATATGAACTGGATCTCATGCGTTTCCAGCACGCGCTGCAGTTCATCGCCGTCCACCCAGCGATCGGCATCCGAAAAGACGGACTCGCCGCAGTTGGCTTCGATCTCCCTCACGTACCAGTCGAACGCTGCGGCCTTCAGATTCATGGCGTCGAGCGTCCAGCGCATATTGGTGAAGTAGGGCGGATGGGTCGTCTTCTCCAGAATCAGATTCACGCAATGTTTCCTTCTGCGCCGGGTCGCAGCAAAACCTGCGCGGATCCAAACTTTCCATTTGCGCGCACTGTCACGCCTTCAACCCCCGTCCCACCACCCGCAACCGCTCCCGAAACCCCTCCCGCACCCGATACAGCTGCGCCGGCCGATGCGCCCCGCCGCTGCTCTTGGCGCCGGGGATCGCCTCAATCGCATCCAGTTCCTCCATCTTGCGGCGGAAGCTCACCGGGTTGATCGGCTCGCCCAGCAGGGCCTCGTACACCGCCTGCAGCTGCGGCAGCGTGAAGGGCTCGGGGCAGAGGTGCACGGGCAGCGACGAGTACTGGCTCTTGTTGCGCACCCGCTCCAGCGCGGTAGTCACGATGGCGCCGTGGTCGAAGGGCAGGGTGGGCAGCTTGTCCACGGGGCGCCACTGCGCGCCGGCCGGCAGGGCCTCCAGCGCGGGCACCAGGGCGAAGTAGGCGACCGAGACCGACCAGCCGCGCGGGTCGCGCCCGGGGCCGCTGAAGCTGGCCAGCTGCTCCAGGTAGGGGCTCTGCAGGCCGAGCTTGTCGCGCAGCACGCGCTGGGCGGCGTCGGCGCAGTCCTGGTCCTCCTGCTCGTGCACATACCCCCCAGGCAGGGCGAGGGCGCCGGCAAAGGGCTCGCGTTCGCGCTTCAATAGCAGCACCTGGAGCTGGCCCTCGTGCAGGGTCAGCAGCACCACGTCCACGGTGCAGATCAGCTTGCTCTCGGAGTTTGTTGTGCGGTTCACCGAAGCAAGGATAGCGCCCGTGGTCGGGTCGTGCACCCATTCACGGGGGCTGCGGTCGGCATCAAGTCTTGTTAATTGCAAAGTGCAATTAACAGGCTTAGGATGGCACGCACACAGACGAAAAGGACGAAGACCATGCACACGCATCTGCTGCTGATCGACCCGCAGAACGACTTCTGCGACCTGCCCGAGAACTGGCGGCCGCACGCCATGCCAGGCGAAGAACCCCTGCAACCCGCGCTGCCGGTGACGGGAGCCCATGCCGACCTGCTGCGCGCCGCCGCGCTGGTGCAGCGCCTGGGCGCGAAGCTGGACGCCATCACGGTGACGCTGGATTCGCACCACCGCATCGACGTGGCCCACCCCGGCTTCTGGCGCGATCTGGCCGGCCACACCCCGGCACCGTTCACGCCCATCACCGCCGCGCAGGTGCGCGCCGGGGCTTTTCGCCCGCGCGACGCCCAGGCGCTGGAGCGCGTGCTGGCCTACCTGGACGCGCTGGAGGCCAGCGGCCGCTACACGCTGATGGTGTGGCCGGTGCACTGCCAGATGGGCACCTGGGGCCACACCGTGCACGCCGGCCTGCAGGCCGCGCTGGATGCCTGGGCCGATGCGCAGGGGCGCTCGGTGGCCATCGTCACCAAGGGCGAAAACCCCTGGACCGAGCACTACAGCGCGCTGCAGGCCGAGGTGCCCGACCCGAGCGATGTGCGCACCACGCTGAACGCCACTCTGCTGGCCGAGCTGGACCGCTTTGACCGCGTGCTGATCGCCGGCGAGGCCGGCAGCCACTGTGTGCGCGCCACCGTCGAGCACCTGGCCGCGCATCTGCCCTCGCGCAAGCTGGACAAGCTGGTGCTGCTGACCGACTGCATCAGCCCCGTCACCGGCTTCGAGGCCCAGCAGGCCGAGTTCTTCGAGGCCATGCGCGCGCAGGGCGTGCAACTGGCCCTCAGCACCGAGGTCTGAGCATGTCGAACCCCGTCATCACCAGCCTGCTGGACACCGACCTCTACAAGTTCACGATGTGGCAGACCCTGCTGCATCGCCACCCCGAGACGCAGGCCGAGTACCACTTCGTCTGCCGCAACCAGCCGGCCTACCCGCTGGCCGAACTGCAGGCCGATGTGGAACGCGAGCTGGATGCGCTGTGCGCCTTGAGCTTCCGCGCCGACGAGCTGGCCTACCTGCGCGGCCTGCGCTTCATGAAGAGCGACTTCGTCGACTTCCTGCGCATCTTCCGCTTCCAGCGGGATTTCATTGAGGTGCGTGCGGAAGGGGAGCTGCTGCGCATCGTCGCCAAGGGCCCGCAGGTGCATGTGATGGGCTTCGAGATCCCGGTGCTGGCCATCGTCAACGAGCTCTACTTCCGCCGCTTCGACAACCCCGAAGTGCGCGCCGAGGGTGGCCGCCGCCTGGCCGCCAAGATCGACGCGCTGCAGGCCTTTGCCCCCGCGGCCGCTGCCTACCGCCACCCCTTCGAGCTGTTCGACTTCGGCCTGCGCCGGCGCTTCTCGGGCGGCTGGCAGCGCGAGGTGGTGGAGCGCCTGCGCGATGCGCTGCCGCAGCACTTCAAGGGCACCAGCAACGTGCTGCTGGCCAAGGAGCTGGGCCTGGTGCCCATCGGCACCATGGCGCATGAGTACCTGCAGACCTTCCAGGCGCTGGGCACCGTGCGCCTGCGCGATTCGCAAAAGGCCGCACTGGAGGACTGGGTGCAGGAGTACCGCGGCGACCTGGGCACGGCGCTCACCGATGTGGTGGGCATGCAAGCCTTCCTGGCCGACTTCGACCTCTACTTCGCCAAGCTCTTCGACGGCCTGCGCCACGACAGCGGCGACCCCGTGTGGTGGGGCGAACTGGCGCTGGCGCACTACGCCAAGCTGCGCATCGACGCCCACACCAAGCGCCTGGTGTTCAGCGACGGGCTCACCGTCGACAAGGCTATCGAGCTCTACCGCCACTTTGCCGACCGCGTGCAGCTGGGCTTCGGCATCGGCACGCACCTGAGCAACGACCTCGGGCCCAAGCCCTTGAACATCGTGATGAAGCTGACGCACGCCAACGGCCAGCCGGTGGCCAAGCTGAGCGACTCGCCCGGCAAGACCCTGTGCGAGGACGAGACCTTCCTGGCCTACCTGCGCCAGGTGTTTGGAGTCCAGCCATGCTGAACCTCACCATCGCCCAACTCAACCTCACCGTCGGCGACGTGCCCGGCAACGTGGCCCGCATGGTCGAAGCCGCGCAGCAGGCGGCGCGCGAGGGCTCGCAGCTGATCGTCTTCCCCGAGCTGGCGGTAGGGGGCTACTACCCCGGTGACCTGCTCGACGAGCCCGCCTTCCTGCGCCAGGTGCAGCAGGGGCTGGCGACGCTGCAGCGTGCCTCGGCAGAACTGCCCGGCCTGGCCTGGGTGTTCGGTGCGCCGCTGGAGCGCACGGGGCCCGGCAAGAAGCTGGAGAACGGCCTGCTGGTGCTGAAGGATGGCGAGGTGCTGCTGCGCTACGCCAAGCAGCTGCTGCCCACCTACAACATCTTCGACGAGCGCCGCCACTTCGAGCCCGGCCCGGACGTGGCCAAGGTGCTGCGCCTGGGCAATACCCAAATCGGCCTGCTGATCTGCGAGGACGGCTGGAACGACGAGGGTGCGGACTACCGCGTCAACCCCTTCGAGCGCCTGCGCGACGCCGCGCCCGAGCTGGTGGTCAGCATCAACGCCAGCCCCAGCAACATCGGCAAGCGCGAGCAGCGCCACCAGATCTTTGCCGCCGCCAGCCGCCGCCACGGCCTGCCCCTGCTCTACGTCAACCATGTGGGCGGGCACGACCAGCTGGTCTACGACGGCGCCAGCTTCGCCGTCGAACCCGAGGCCGGCGTGGTGTTCGAGGCCGAGCGCTTTGCCGAATCCGTGCGCACGCTGCGCTTCGAGAACGGCCGCTTCCTGGAGCCCGGCGGTGCGCGTCTGCCGCGCCCGGTGCCGGAAGGCCTGAGCCCGATGGCCTTCTACCGCGCGCAAATCGTGCTGGGCCTGCGCGACTACGCGCGCCGCTGCGGCTTCACGCAGGCGGTGGTGGGCAGCTCGGGCGGCATCGACAGCGCACTCACGCTCGCCCTGGCCGCCGAGGCGCTCGGGCCGCAGAACGTGGTCGGCATCACCATGCCCTCGAGCTTCTCGTCCAGCGGCTCGGTGACGGACTCGGAGGCGCTCTGCCGCAACCTCGGCATCGAGCTGCTGAACCACCCGATCAAAGGCGCGGTCGAGGCTTTCAAGGCGCAGTTCGCGGAAAGCTTCGGCCAGCCCATGCAGGGCCTGACGCTGGAGAACCTGCAGGCGCGCGTGCGTGGCACCACGCTGATGGCCTTCTCGAACGCGCGCGGCCATTTGCTGCTGACCACTGGCAACAAGAGCGAGGTCTCGGTGGGCTACTGCACGCTGTACGGCGACACCAACGGCGGCCTCGGGCTCATCGGCGACCTGTTCAAGACCGAGGTGTTCGCGCTCTCGCGCCATCTGAACGAAGCGGCCGGGCGCGAGTTGATTCCCGTGGCCATCATCGAGAAAGAGCCCTCGGCCGAGCTGGCGCCGGGGCAGAAGGACAGCGACTCGCTGCCGCCCTACCCGGTGCTGGATGAGGTGCTGAAGGTGCTGATCGAAGGCGAGCGCCTGGCCGCGTGGGAACGCGCCGCTGCGTTTGCGCAGTTCGATGCGCTCAAGGCCACCGCCGAAGGGCGGGCTTTGATCGAGAAGGTGGCGCGCATGATCCACCGCAGCGAATACAAGCGCCGCCAGGCGCCGCCCATCATCCGGCTGCGTTCGCGGGCCTTCGGGCAGGGGAGGCAGATGCCGATTGCGGCGCGGGTGCCGGGGGTGTTTGAGTGAGTGGCTTGCTGCGCTGGCATGGCGAGCGCGTCTGCACGGTGCCGGACCTGTTGAATGCTCGCGAGTGTGACGAGTTGGTGGCGCTGGCCGAGGCAGTTGGCTTTGAACCGGCCGGTGTGCGGACCGCGGAAGGTCCTGTGGCAATGCCCCAAATCCGCAACAACGATCGGGCGATGTTCGAGGATCCCGTCTGGGTGGCGCGCATTTGGGGGCGTCTGCGGGCGCTGCCCTTGCCTGAGCTTGACGGGCAGGTGCCGATTGGCCTACCCAAGGCACTGCGCTTTTACCGCTACCGACCCGGCCAACGCTTCAAGATGCACAAGGATGGTCCGTGGCACGAGGCCGGACACACCAGCAAGCTGACGGTGCTGATCTATCTGACTCACGGCTACCAAGGGGGAGAGACGGATTTCCGCGAGTTCGCCATTCATGGTGAGGCCGGCATGGGGCTGCTCTTCGTGCACGACACCTGGCATGAGGGCGCGAACCTTGTCGAGGGCACCAAGTACGTGCTGCGTTCCGATCTGCTTTACGGCCCAAGCGTCAGTTGAAAGGAGCCTCGATGAGCCAGCACGCCGTTTTCACTCGCCGCTTTGAGGCGGAGGTCGTAAGAGCCCGCAGGGGTGAAGCCCCTGCGGGGTCTGTCGAAACGGAACATCCACTCGAAAGCAGAACGACCATGAACACCGCCGTCCTCATCGGCCGCTTCCAACCCCTCCACAACGGCCACCTCGCCCTGCTGCAGCAAGCCCTGCAAAAGGCCGAGCGCGTCATCGTGGTGCTGGGTTCGGCCCACCAGGCGCGTTCGCCGCGCCACCCTTTCAGCTGGCAGGAGCGCGCCGAGATGGTCAAGCTCGCGCTGCCGGAAGCCGAGCGCGCGCGGGTCGGGTTCCTGCCGCTGCGCGACCTGTACGACGAAGCCCGCTGGGTCGAGGCCGTTCGCGCTGGCGTCCAAGCGGCCACAGGCAAGAGCGAGGCCTTGCTGGTGGGCCACTTCAAGGACGCCACCAGCGACTACCTGCGCCGCTTCGCGCCCTGGCAGCTGCTCAGCCTGCCGCGCCAGCACCGCGTCGATGCCACCGACCTGCGCGCGGCACTCTTTGAAACCGAGGACCTGGACGCCACGCTGGCCAGCTGGGTGGACCAGGTGCCCCCGAGCACGCGCGCCTTCGTGCAGGCCTGGGCGCGCCTGCCCTACCTGGCCGCGCTGAAGCGCGAGTGGGCCATGCTGAAGACCTATCGCCAGGCCTGGGCGGCCGCGCCCTATGCGCCGGTGTTCGTCACTGTGGACGCGGTGCTGCGCTGCTCGAACCATGTGCTGCTGATCCAGCGCGGGCAGGACCCGGGCCAGGGCCTGTGGGCGCTGCCGGGTGGCTTTCTGGAGCCGCGCGACACGCTCTACCAGTCGGCGCTGCGCGAGCTGGAAGAAGAGACCAGCCTGCGCCTGCTGCCCGACACCCTGGCGCGTGCGCTCAAAGAGGTGGCGGTGTTCGACCACCCTGACCGCAGCCAGCGCGGCCGCACCGTCACGCACGCGCATTACTTCGACCTGGGCGAGCGCGAACTGCCCGAGCTGCGCGCCGCCGACGACGCCAGCGCGGCGCGCTGGGTGCCGATTGCCGAGCTGGCCGGCATGGAAGACCAGTTCTTCGACGACCACTTCCACATGCTGGACCGTTTCCTGGGGCTGACGCGTTGAAAGAGGCAGGACCGACCGTGGCGCCGGCAGACGGCTGGACGCCCTGGGAGCGCCCCGGACGCTGGTGGCTGGCCTTCGCCATCGGCGCGGGCAGCTGGGTGCTGGCGGCCCGGGCGTTCTCCCAAAGCTGCCTGAGCTTTGGCGGTGGAGGCACCTGCACGCCGGGTGTGGAACTGCCCGGCTGGCTGCTGACCACCGTCATGGTCTGGGTGCAGACGGGCCTGCCGGTGCTGGGAGGGCTGTTTTTGGCGGCGCTGCTGATCACCGTCTTGCAGTGGCGGAAGCGCCGGCGGAGCTAGCGACCCGTGAGACCCGTGAGGGCCCGCGGCTTCACGGCTGGATGGCCTTCTCCATGCGCTTCTCGCGCAGCGCCGCAGCCTCGGCCGGGTCGTTCAGCTGACGCAGCACGCTGCTGGCCGGCGCCTGGGGCAGCGGCGTGGCGGGCACCACGTTCAGCTGGCCGCCCAGGGGTTCGGACCGCTGGCCCTTGGGGCAGGGCTCGGTGCTGTAGAGCAGCTGGCCGTCGGAGCCGCGGCACTTGTGCACCTGGCTGGCGTCCTTGCCGGGCAGGCTCGGCAGCTTCGGCGCCTGCGGCAGGCGCAGCGGCGACCAACCCGCCGGGCCGATGCCCACCAGCAGTGCCATGCCGCCCACCACCAGCAGCGCCAGCGCCACCCACAAGCGAATCCTCATCGTGTTCTTCCTCCCTGCCCGGTCGGCCGGGCGGCGGCATTGTGCGCACGCCGTGGCACCGCGCCGGCGGCGCGCCACCCCCTGATCTTTGGGGCCCCGGACCCGCGCACGGCACACTGGCGCCCCCGCGAACCTGGAGCCCGGCCCATGCCCGACGGTGGCAACTGGAAAGAGATGTTCGGCGCCGCCGAAGACGGTGACTTGGAGCTGCTGCGCTACCACCTGGAGCGCGGCGTGGACCCGAACTTCGCGCACCCCGAGTACCTGGCCACGGCCCTGGTGGCGGCCATCCTGAAGGGGCAGCTGGCGGCGGCCGAGCTGCTGCTGGCGTTCGGCGCCCGCCCCGATTTGCACTCCGAGGCCGATGGCCTGAACCCGGCCCAGGCGGCCTGGCAGGGTGGGCATGAGGCGCTGGCGCTGCGGCTGGATCCGGCGCGGCGCTGGGCGCGGCCGGCACCTGCACCGCGGGCGCGCTGGCGCCGCCTGTTCGGCGGGGGCTGAGGCTCAGTCGCTGCTGCTGCTACTGCTGCTGTCGCTACCGCCGCCGCTGTCGCAGCTGCCGCCACCGTTCGAGCTGCTGTCCGAACCGCCGTCGGAGCCGCCGTCGCCACAGCGCGGGCGGCTGTCGCCGGCGTCGCTGCCAAAGGCGAAGGCGCTGCCGCTGCTCGCCGAGGAGTAGGCGGGCACGCTGTCGATGTCATCGCGCCGGCTGGCGCCGCGGCGGCGAAGGCGGTCGCCCGGCGCTGCCGGTGTGGCCGCGCGCCGCGCGCGGCGCCACAGCCAGAAGCCGCCCGCGAGCAGCACGATCACGATCAGCCCCTTCAGCATGGCGTTCTCCAGGGGCCTGGGGCCCGCAGTCGTTCAGGCACGCAGCCTCAGGCCGCGGCCCTCGATGATGCGCCCGACCACCGCGGCCTGCGCAAAACCCTGGGCGGCGAAGCAGGCCTGCACGGCGGGCAGGGCCGCGGCGCTGCAGCTCACCAGCAGGCCGCCGCTGGTCTGGGGGTCGCTCAGCAGGGCGCGGTCCACGGGGTCGAAGCCGGCGGGCAGCTCGACCTCGGCGCCATAGGCCGCCCAGTTGCGCCCGCTGGCGCCGGTGACGAAGCCGCGCGCGGCCAGTTCGCGCACGCCCGGCAGCAGGGGCACGGCGGGCCAGTCGATCTCCACGCCCAGGCCCGCACCGCGGGCCAGTTCCAGCGCGTGGCCGGCCAGGCCGAAGCCCGTCACGTCGGTGAGCGCGTGCACGCCTTCGATGGCCGCGAGTTCCGGCCCCGGGGTGTTGAGCTTGGTCGTCGCGCCAATCATCTCGGCGTAGCCGGCGGCATCCAGCTGCTCTTTCTTGAGCGCGGCCGAGTACACGCCCACGCCCAGCGGCTTGCCCAGCACCAGCAGGTCGCCGGCCCGCGCATCGGCATTGCGCTTGACGCGGCTCGGGTGCACCAGGCCCAGCGCCACCAGGCCGTAAATGGGCTCGACCGAATCGATGGTGTGGCCGCCTGCGATCGGGATGCCGGCGGCGCGGCAGACCGAGGCGCCGCCTTCGAGGATGCGGCCGATGGTCTGGGTGGAGAGCTGGGCGATCGGCATGCCGACGATGGCCAGCGCGAGGATGGGCCGGCCGCCCATGGCGTAGACATCGCTGATGGCATTGGTGGCGGCGATGCGGCCGAAGTCGAAGGGGTCGTCGACGATGGGCATGAAGAAGTCCGTCGTCGCGATCAGGGCCTGCTCGTCGTTCAGCTTGTAGACGGCGGCATCGTCGGCGGTCTCGATGCCGACCAGCAGCTCCGGCGGCACGGGCAGCGCGGTGCTGCCCTTCAGGATCTCGCTCAGCAGGCCGGGGGCGATCTTGCAGCCGCAGCCACCGCCGTGGCTGAGGGAGGTGAGGCGGGGTTCGGTCACGGGCTCTCCTTGAACAGGGCCGCAGTTTAGGAAGCCGGCCCGCGTGCCGCGCCCGCCAGCAGTTGCGCCACCAGGGCTTGCAGGGCGGCGCGCTCGCGCGCGGGCTCGAAGTCGGCGGCAAGCGCCTGCACCTGCGGCGCCAGGCGGTCGAGGATCTGCGGCTGCTGGCGCAGCTGCTGCAGCGGCGCGGCCAGCGCGGGGGCGTCGCCGGGCTCGAACAGCAACGGCCAGTCGCTGCCCAGCAGGCCCAGGTTGCCGTCCACGCGCGAGGCCAGCACCGGTGTGCCCGAGCGCAGCGCCTCGATCAGCACATGGGCGCCGCCCTCCATGCGGCTGGGGTGCACGAGCAGGTTGGCGCGCGCGATGCGCGCCCGCGCCTCGCCATGCGGGCGCGCACCCAGCCAGCGGTAATGCGGTGCTTCGCGCATCAGCGCCTGGGCGGCGCGGCCCAGCGCCGGGTCCAGGGCGGCGCCCAGGTGGTCGATGTGGATGCCGGCCTGCGGGTCCAGGCGGCGCACGGCCTCGAACAGGGTGGCAGGGTCCTTCTCGGCGCGCAGATGGCCGACCACCACCGCACGCAGATGCCGCCGGGGCCGCGGCCCGCCAGCGCGGGCCGCGCAGCTTTGCAGGATCACCCGGGCCTTGGCCCGCCAGGCCAGCGGCAGGGCCTGCGGCGCCAGCCGGTTCAGCAGCACCAGGGCATCGGCGCGCGCCAGGCTGGCGCGGGTGTCGGCATCGCCGGCGGCAAGGTCGCGGTAGAGGTCGGTGCCGGTCAGCACCAGCAGCAGCGGCTGCTGCACCGGCCAGGCGGCGATGCTGGCGGCCGAGCGGCGCGCGTGCAGGGCGATCAGCAGCGCGCCGGCCGGGTCGCCGGGGCGCCACTGCGTGCGCAGGTCCACGCGGTGCTCCGGCGCCAGCAGGCGCGCATAGCGCTCGGCCGTCTGCGCGTTGCCGTTGTGCACATCGGCCGGTGCGGGGGTGACGAGGGTTAGCTTGGGCATGATGCGGGCCTCGGCAGTGTCGCCGCCCCCCGCCCGCCCCCTCTCGCGCCATGCCGTCTTCGCCGAGCCCGAGCTTTTTTGGTCCGCTGCCCGTGGCCGCGGCCCAAGGCGGCGATGCCTGGCCGCGCGCGGAACAGCGGCGCCTCAGCCTGGCGCTTCTGGGTTCGCTGGGGGTGCATCTGCTGCTGGCCAGCCTGAGCCTGGGCGGTCTGGGCCCGGGGCTGCCCGGCTTCCAGCTGCCTTGGCAGGAGCGGCGCGTGGAGGTGCCGGAGCTGGAGCTGGTGCTGCCCCCGCCGGCACCCATCTCGCCGGCAGCGGCGGCTCCATTGCCGCCTGCGCCCCCCGAGCCCACGCCGCTGGCCCTGCCGGAACCGGGTGCGCCGCCCGCCGAGGCCTTCGAGGTCAGCGTGCCGCGCACCGCCGCGGTGCCGCAGGTCGAGCCCAAGCCCGAACCCGCCCCCGCGCAGCCGACCCCGACAGCGCCCGCACCCGCCCAGCCCGCAGAGGCGCCGGCGGAACCTGCCGCACAGCCCGCCGAACCGGAGCCGACCCTGGGCGTGCTGACGGTGGAGCGCGCCGAGGCCCCACGCCGGCTGCGTGTGCTGCCGCTGGCCCGGCTGGCGCCCTTGCCGCTGCAGGCCCTGCGCCCGCCGTCAGCGCTGGCCTGGCGGGGGCCGGCGCTGCCGATTGAGGACGCTGAGCGCTTGGCACGGGAGGCCGCGCAGGCCGCGGCCCGCCAGGAGGCCGAGCGGGCGCAGGCGCTGCGCCGCGAAGCCGAGCGGCGCGAGGCGCAGCGCGTGGCGGCGGCCGAGGCGGCGCG
>NZ_JAEDAK010000010.1 GCF_016093275.1 Inhella proteolytica | reverse complement strand
AGAACTTGCGCAAAACGATCAATCGCTTGATCTTTCTTGCGTCGCCGCTGACTTGTCAGCAGCGCAGAAGCGAGATTGTTGCAGCGTTTCGCCCTGCTTGTCAACACTTTGCGAAGAAATTTTTGAAAACCTCTTCAAACTCAGCGCCAACTTCTCGCAAAGACCGTTTTACCGATCTTTTGTTCTCGACCGCCTCACAAATCAGCAGCCGAGCCAGAGATTGTTGCAAAACTTCGATTCGCCTGTCAACACCTGGATCGAAAATTTCTTCGCAACCCAAACTCAACATCCTTTACCAACCGACCTCCATCAGGAGTTGCCCGAGGGCGTTTCGATCAGCGAAGCCCGCCACTATAGCAAGGATTTTGAACGCCGTGCAAGTGGTCTCTCAAAGCTACTTAGCTGTGCGCCGCCAGAAGAGATGCTCCCAAGTGCTCTGATCTCTGCGGAACCGCCCCTGCGACCTCAGGCACAACAGCAGTGATGTGAGCGCCGGAGCGGCATGGAAACCACCAATCCGTCGCATGCGCCCAGACTTGTGCCTGTGCGCATGCGAGTGGTCGCCTACTTGACGTAGTCCATCACCACCTTCCAACGCCCATCCTGAATCTGCGAGAGTCGGGACGCTTCGCTGCCAAGCCGCTTGGTGGGCGAATAGCTGGCAGGCGCCGAACCGAAAAGGTCAGCTGGAAAGGTCATGGTGTCCATGGCCTTGATGAAGCTGTCCGTCGTCAGGGTGGGCCCGGCCTTCTGGGCAGCGCGGATCAGTCCGTCGATGATCATGTAGCCGTAGGCCGAGAACACCGTCGGGTCTTCGTTGAACTTGGTCTTGTACTTGGTCGCCCAGAAGCGCAGAGGCTGGGAGGCTTCATCCAGATAGGGATGTTGTGTGGCCATGGCCGCATAGAAGCCGTCCATGGCCTTGCCCCCCAGCCGATGGATCAAGTCCGTATAGGCCGCGCTGGAGCCAAGGAAGGTGGGGTTGAAACCGGTCTTGCGGGACTCGCCGATGGTGCCGATGGTTTCGCGCACGATCGTTCCAAGCACCACGAGTTCACAACCCGCGGCCTTGAGCTTGGCCACTTGCGAGGAAAACTCGGTGGCACCGCGCTTGAAGCTGGTCTTCTCGGTCAACTCGGCGCCCATGGCCTTGAGTCCGGCCTCGGCACCCTTGAGAACCTCCATGCCGAAGTCGTCATCCTGGTAGTGAACGCAGATCTTCTTGGCGCCCTTTTCCTTGGCGAGCAGCGGCAGCATCACGCGGATCTGCTCGTAATAGGGCACGGCAAAGGAGTACTTGAGCTTGTGGAAGGGCTCGTACATCTCGCGAGCCGCCGTGAGTGGCCAGAAGTTGATGACATTGCGCTCGAACTGCACCGGCATGGCCGCGAGATTGTGGGCGGTACCCACATGGCCGGCCATGATGAAGATCTTGTCCTGGTTGACCAGCTTCTGCGCTGCCAGCACGGCCCGCTTGGGGTCGTAACCTGAATCCTCGAACCTGAGCACGATGCGGCGACCATGCACGCCGCCCTGCTCGTTGAGCTCTTCGGCTCGCAGCAGCATGCCGTTGCGGGCCTGCTTACCGTAACCGGCCAACGGCCCGGAGAAATCCTGGATTGAGCCCACGACGATTTCGGTCTTGCTGACGCCTCGCTGCTGGGCCAGCGCTGGGGCGGCCGTCAAAGCGCCCAGGATCAAGGGGAGCAGGAATTGAACAGGCTTTCTCATGCGGGTCTCCTGAAGGGGCGGCGCTAGGCAGCGCGGTACATGGACTCGATCAAATCGGCGTACTTCTTCTGCACAAAGCTGCGCTTGAGTTTCATGGTGGGCGTCAGCTCTTCGTCTTCGGCGCTGAGTTGAGTCTCCAGCAGGCGGAAGGCCTTGACCTGCTCGACACGCGCGAACTCCTGGTTGACGCGCTCCACTTCCGCCTGGATCAGGGCCAGCACCTGCGGCGCGCGGGTCAGGCTGGCGTAGTTCGAAAAGGGCACGTCATGCTCCTGGGCAAAGCGCTCGACGTTGTCCTGGTCGATCATGATCAAGGCGGTCAGGTAGGCGCGGCGATCGCCAATGACGACGGCGTCGGTGATGTAGGGCGAAAACTTCAGTTGGTTCTCGATCTCGCTTGGGGTGATGTTCTTGCCACCGGCCGTGATGATGATGTCTTTCATGCGGTCGGTGATGCGGTAATGCCCTTGCTCATCCATGCGGCCGACATCGCCGGTGTGGAACCAGCCCTCGGCATCGATCACCTCGGCCGTCTTTTCGGGCTGGTTCAGGTAGCCGCGAAACAGGTGAGGGCCACGCGTCAGCATTTCGCCGGTGCCGGGGTCGATGCGCATCTCCACCCCAGGCGCGGGTGGCCCGATGGTGCCGGGGCGGATGTCGTCCGGCAAGGTGAGCGTGCCATGGGCACAGGTTTCGGTCATGCCCCAGCCTTCCAGCATCGGCAGGCCCAGGGCCAGGTACCAACGGATCAAATCCGGCGAAATCGGTGCCGCACCACTGACCAGCACGCGCGCCCGTTCGATGCCGATCGTGCGCCGCACATTCCCCAGCACGAGCCAATCGGCCAGGCGGAAGCGCAGCTTCAGCCCGATGGGCACCGGCTGCAGACCCAACACCCGCTGCACCACCGCCTGGCCGGTGGCGATGGCCCAGCGGTAGGCGCGCTGCTGCAGGGTGCTGGCTTCCGCCACGGCGATGCTGATGGCGGAATAGAACTTTTCCCAAACCCGCGGCACCGCGAAGAGCACATGGGGTGAGACCTCGCGCAGGTTCTCGGCAAAGGTGTCGGGGCTTTCGACGAAATTCAGTGTCGCGCCGCTGAGGAGCGCCGAGTAGGCACCGATGAGACGCTCGGCGATGTGGCACAGCGGCAGGAAGCACACGCGCTCGTCGCTGTCGAACTGGGGCAGGTTGGCACAGGCCGAGCGCACCGCGCTGACCAAGCCAGTTTGCACATGCATGGCCCCTTTGGGCTTGCCGGTGGTGCCGCTGGTGTAGACGAGGATCGCCAGATCCTCGGGCTGCACGGCTGCCAGGCGTTCGTCAAAGCGCTGCGGCTGCGCGTGGGCGCGCCCGCGTGCGCGCAGTGCCTCGAGGCTCAGCACCATCGGATCGTGGAACGCTTCCAGCCCCTGCGGGTCGAACACCACGATCCAGCGCAGTGCCGGCAACTGCCCGCGCACCTCCAGCACCTTGTCCAGTTGCTCGTCGTCCTCGACAAAGATCATCTCGGCGGCGGAATCGGCACACAGGTATTGCACCTGTGAGGGCGCATCGGTCGGGTAGATGCCGTTGGCCACGCAACCGGCGCTCTGGATGGCCAGATCAGCCAGCAGCCACTCCAGCCGCGTATTGGCCAGAATGGCGGCCACGGCGCGCGGCGGCAGGTCCAGGCTATCCAGCCCGAGCGCGATCTCGCGCACGGCCGCGCCAACGGCCTGCCAGCTCCAGCCCTGCCAGATGCCGAGCTTCTTTTCGCGCAGGAAGACGCGCTCCCCTCGCGCCGCCACCCCCGCCCAGAACAGCGCGGGAATGGTCTGACCCGCGAGGCGGTACTCCCCCTTGCGCTCGAACGCCGACAGATCCCAGAGTGCGGCCATCTCAGTGCCAGCTCTTTCTGCGCTTCCAGCGGCGTTCGCCGCGCGCGCCAGCATCGTGCTGCAGGCCGAGATAGAACTCCTGGATGTCGGCCCGTTCGCGCAGCTCGGCGCAGGGGCCCTCCACGACGATGCGGCCGTTCTCCAGGATGAAGCCCAGATCGGCCAGATCCAGCGCCAGGTGCGCGTTCTGTTCGACCAGCAGCAGGGTGGTGCCGCGCTCGCGGTTGATGCGCCGGATGATGGCGAAGATCTCCTGCGTCAGCTTCGGGCTCAAGCCCAGGCTGGGCTCGTCGAGCAGGATCATGCGCGGCGCCGCCATCAGCGCGCGGGCGATCGCCAGCATCTGCTGCTGGCCACCCGAGAGCAGGCCGGCCGCCTGCGCCGCCCGCTCCTTCAAGATGGGGAAGTAGGCCTGCACCTGCTCGATGTCGCGCGCCACGGCATCGCGGTCGCCGCGCGTGTAGGCGCCCATCAGCAGGTTCTCGCGCACGGAAAGCAGCGGAAAGACCTCGCGCCCCTCCGGCACCTGCACCAGGCCGCGGCGCACGATCTCGGCGGGGTCATGGCCGCCAATCTCGGCGCCGGCGAAGCGCACGCTGCCGCGGCGCGGATCGTTGATGCCGGAGAGCGTCTTCAGCAAGGTGGTCTTGCCCGCGCCATTGGGGCCGAGCACGGTGGCAATGCGGCCTTCCGGCACGGCCAGACTGACACCGCGCACCGCCTTGATGGGCCCGTACGCCGCCTCCAGGTTCAGCACTTCAAGCAGGGCGGGTGCGCTCATGCCGCCGTCCCCAGATAGGCCTCGACGACCCTTGCATCGCCCTGCACCTCGGCCGGCGTGCCCAGGGCCAGGCACTCGCCCTGGTTCATCGCCAGCACCCGGTCGGACACGCGTGAGACCAGGCTCATGTCATGCTCCACCATCAGCACCGTGATGCCGCGCAGGCGCTGCAGGTCCTGGATCCAGAAGGCCAGGTCGCGGGTCTCGTCCACATTCAGGCCGCTGCTGGGTTCGTCCAGCAGCAGCAACTCGGGCTCGGCGCAAAGCGCGCGGGCCAGCTCCACCAGCTTGCGCACGCCGTAGGGCAGGCCGGCGACACGGCTGTCGCGGTAGTGCTGCAGGTTCAGGAAGTCGATCACCTCCTCGACCTTGCAGCGCGACTCGCGTTCCTGCCGGCGCACGGCGGGCAGGAACAGCGCTTCCTGCCACAGGCTGCGGCGCTGGTGCACATGGCGTCCGATCAGCAGGTTCTGCAGCACCGAGGCCTGCTCGAACAGCTCGATGTTCTGGAAGGTGCGCGCGATGCCCAACTCGGCCATCGCATGCGCGGGCCGGGCGGTGAGGGACTGGCCCTTGAACAGGATCTCGCCGGTGCTCGGCGTGTACAGGCGCGAGATCAGGTTGAAGACTGTGGTCTTGCCCGCGCCGTTGGGGCCGATCAGCGTGAAGACCTCGCCGCGCTGCACGTCGAAGCTGACGCCATTGACCGCCAGCACGCCACCGAAGCGCTTGCCGAGCTGACGCACCTGAAGCAAGGCCTCGCTCACCGCAGCCGCTCCGATTTCTGGTAGCTCTTCTGGCGCGCAAACAGCCCGCGCCGGTAGAAGGGGAAGAGCTGCAGCCAGGTGCGCAGCTTGAGCCAGCGCCCGTACAGGCCATAGGGCTCGAAGAGCACGAAGCCGATCAGCACCAGGCCATAGACCGCCGACTGCAGGCCCGGCGCCTGGCCGATATGCGTGGGCAGGTAGTCCTTCACCATAGCGATGCCCTGGGGCATGGCGATCAGGAAGATCGCGCCCAGAAACGCACCATGCACCGAACCCAGCCCGCCGATGGTGACCAACAGCAGCAGGTCGATCGACTGCAGGATGCCGAACTGGTCGGGCGAGAGAAAGCGGATCTGGTGCGCGTACAACGCCCCCCCCACGCCAGTGAAGAAGGCCGAGAGCGCGAAGGCCAGGGTCTTGGTGCGCGCCAGATGGATGCCCATGCACTGGGCCGAGACCTCGGAATCGCGCACCGCCACAAAGGCGCGGCCGGTGGGCGAGCGCAGCAGGTTCAACAGCAGCAGCGTGCAGGCCACCGCCACCACCAGGCACAGGAAATAGAACTTCGTGCCGCTGTCGATCACCAGCCCGAAGGCCTGGGCCTGCGGAACCAGCAGACCGGCATTGCCACCGGTCACGGACTCCCAACGCGCCAACCCCTCTTCGACGATGAAGCCGAAGGCCAGAGTGGCGATGGCCAGGTAGATGCCCTTGACGCGCAGCGCCGGCAGACCCACCACCACACCCACCAGGGCTGCCAGCAGGCCGGCCGTGGGAATGGAGGCCACGAATGGCCAGCCCGCCTTCATCAGCAAAGCCTGCGTGTAGGCCCCCACGCCCAGAAAGGCCGCATGGCCCATCGAGAACAGACCGGTGAAGCCGGCCAGCAGCATCAGGCCCAGGCCGACGATGCCGTAGATCAGCACAAAGCTCAGTTGCGTGAGGCCATAGTCCTCCAGCCACCAGGGTGCGGCCAGCAGGGCCAGCAGCAGCAGGCCGTACCAGAAGCGCTGGCCGCCATGCTTCACCAGGTCAATGTCTTGGTCGTACGAGGTCTTGAAGAGGGTGCGCATCGCAGGCCTACACCTTCTTGGCGAGGCGCTCGCCGAACAGGCCGTGCGGCATCAGCATCAGCACCAGCAGCACCAGCACATAGGCGCTGATGTCCTTCACGCCCTCGGGCAGGTAGAAGCCCGCCAGCGCCTCGACCACGCCGATGACGATGCCGCCGACGATGGCGCCGGGCAGGCTGCCGAAGCCCCCCACCACCGCGGCCGGAAAGGCCTTCAGGCCGATCAGACCCATGTTCGCGTGCACGAAGGTGATGGGCGCCAGCAGCACGGCCGCCACCGCCGCCACCCCGGCCGCCAGGGCCCACACATAGCCGTTGAGCCGTCGCACCGGGATGCCCATGTAGTAGGCCGCCAGCTGGTTCTGCGAGGCCGCCTGCATGGCCAGCCCCACGCGCGTGAACCGGAACAGCGCGTACAGACCCAGGCTCAGCACCAGGGTCAGACCGATCACCACCAGCTGCTCCACCGCCAGCACGATGCCGCCGGGCAGGGTCACCGGGCCCGAATAGGGCAGTTCGAGCCGGTGCGTCTCGGTGCCCACCACCGGCAGCATGGTGATGACGCCGCGCGCCAGATAGCCCAGGCCCAGGGTGAGCATGACGATGGCGAAGGCCGGCTGGCCCAACACCGGTCGGATCATCAGCCGCTCGATCCCCAGGCCGAAAGCGGCCAGCGCCAGCACGGCCAGCGGCAATGCCAGCCAGAGCGAGAGCCCGAGCTGGTTGATCAGCAGCAGCGCCACAAAGCCGCCCACCATCATGATGTCGCCCTGCGCGAAGCTCACCGTCTCGGTGGCCTTGTAGATGAGCACGAAGCCCAGGGCGATCAAACCGTAGATGCAGCCCTGAGCGATGCCGGAGACCAGGACCTGCAGCTCCATCACGCCCCCTCGGCAAAGGCCTCGTCGCGCTTCTTGCGGATCGAGGGCAGGATCATCAGCACCAGCAGCACCGCCGCGGCCAGCAAAAGGCCGGCCGAAAGCGGCCGGGTGACCAGGCTGCTCCAGTCCCCGCGCGAGATGCGCAGGGCCTGGCGCAGGGTCTCTTCCATCATGCCGCCGAGGATGAAGCCCATCAGCAGCGGCGCCGGCTCGCAGCTCAGCTTGTGGAACACATAGCCTAGCAGCGCGAAGCCGGCGGTCAGGTAGACATCGAAGACGTTGTTGTTGATCGAGTAGGCGCCGATGCAGCAGAACACCACGATGGCGGGGAACAGCAGGCGGTAAGGCACGCTGAGCAGGCGGATCCACAGCCCGATCAGCGGCAGGTTCAGCACCACCAGCATCAGATTGCCCACCCACATCGAGACGATCAGACCCCAGAACAGCGCGGGGTTGCTCTCCATCACCTGCGGGCCGGGCTGGATGCCCTTGAGCGTCATCGCGCCCACCATCAGCGCCATCACCGCATTGGGCGGAATGCCCAGCACCAGCATGGGAATGAAGCTGGTCTGCGCGCCGGCGTTGTTGGCGCTCTCGGGCCCGGCCACACCCTCGATGGCCCCCTGACCGAAGCGGCTCGGATCCTTGGCCAGCTTCTTTTCCAGCGTGTAGGAGGCAAAGGCCGCCAGCAAGGCGCCGCCGCCGGGCAGCACACCCAGCAGCGAGCCCAGGCCGGTGCCCCGCAGCACGGCTGGTGCGGCGGCGCGCAGGTCGGCGCGGCTGGGCCACAGGCCGTGGACGGACTTGGTGAAGACCTCGCGCTGCCCTTCCGGCTGCGAGAGCGAGGCAATGATTTCGCCGAATCCGAACAGCCCCATGGCGATGACGACGAAGCCGATGCCGTCACTCAGCTCCATGAAGCCGAAGCTGAAGCGCGGCTGGCCCGTCATGACGTCGGAATTGACCTGGCCGAGCAGGATGCCCAGCACCACCATGGCCACCGACTTGACCGGCGCCCCCTGCCCCAGTGCCACCGCGCCCACCAGGCCCAGCACCATCAGCGAAAAGTACTCGTGCCGGCCGAACTGCTGCGAGAGCGTGACCAGGGGCGGCGCGAACATGACGATCAGGGCCGTGCCGACGCAGCCGGCAAAGAAGCTGCCCAGCGCCGCGATGGACAGCGCCGCGCCAGCGCGGCCCTGCCGCGCCATCTGGTAGCCATCCAGCGCGGTGACGACCGAGCTGGCCTCGCCCGGCACATTGATGAGGATGGCGGTGGTGGAGCCGCCGTACTGAGCGCCGTAATAAATGCCGGCCAGCATGATCAGCGCCGGCGTGGCGTCCAGCCCATGCAGGGTGGGCAGCAGCATGGCGATGGTGGCCACCGGCCCGAGGCCCGGCAGCACACCGATCAAGGTGCCCAGAAGCGCGCCGAACAGCGCATAGCCCAGGTTCGTCAGGCTCAGAGCGGTGCTCAGGCCCAGGGCCAGTTGGTCCCACATCAGCGTGGCCACCAAGTGGAGACGGGGCTGGGCCAGACCGGCAGCGGCAGGCCGAGCCCGGCCACGAACACCGCCCAGCTGAACAGGGCCAGGCCCAGGCCAAGCAGCAGGGCCTCCCACAGCCTGGCCTCACGCCCGGCAAACGAAACCCCGAAGCCCACGCCCGCCACCGTGAGCAGCAGGCCCAGGCGGTGCAAGCCCAGCCCGAAGCCCAGCACCGCCAGCACGATGGCCAGCAGCGGCCGCCAGGCGATCGGCCCGACCGGCTGGCCGCCTTCGGACTCGATGCTGAGCGACTTGAACAGCACCATGCCGCCCAGCAAGGCCAGCAGCACGCCCAGGCCAAAGGGGAAGTAGCCCGGCCCGGGCGCTGCGGCATCCCCAAAGCTGTAGGCCGTGGCCCCCCAGGCAAAGGCAATGCCCAGGGCGATGAAGAGCAGCCCGGCGAAGAAGTCCCGCGAACCCTTGGGCTTCATCGCTCAGCTCTCCCAGGCGGGAGTACTGCGCAGAACCTCTTCCAAGGTCGTCACGCCCTCCGACACCTTGCGCACCCCGCTCAGGCGCAGCGCCCGCAGGCCCTCCTGCGCCGCGGCGCGGCGCAGCGCCCCCATGTTCGGGCTGGGCATCAGGTGCTGGCGCACCGGCTCGCTCAGATTCAGCAGCTCGTACAGGCCGGCACGACCGCGGAAGCCCGTCTGTCGGCATTCCAGGCAACCCACCGGCTTGTAGGGCTTGAGCTCGCCGGACATGCGCCAGGGCTTGACCAGCTCGTTCAGCGTCTCGGTGCTGACGCTCGGGTCCGGCACCTTGCAGTGCGGGCAGAGCGTGCGCACCAGGCGCTGCGCCAGCACGCCGATGACGGTGGCGCTGATGAGGTAAGGCGGCACGCCCAGATCGATCAGGCGGGTGACGGCCGAGATCGAATCGTTGGTGTGCAAGGTGCTGAACACGAGGTGGCCGGTGAGCGAGGCCTGGATCGCCATCTCGGCCGTTTCCAAGTCGCGGATCTCGCCCACCATGATGATGTCGGGGTCCTGACGCATCAGGGCGCGCAGGCCCTCGCTGAAGCCGAAGTCCAGGGTCTGCTGCACCTGGGTCTGGTTGAAGGCCGGCTCGATCATCTCGATCGGGTCTTCGATGGTGCAGACGTTGACCTCGTCGGTGGCCAGGCGCTTGAGCGTGGAATAGAGCGTCGTCGTCTTGCCCGAGCCGGTGGGGCCGGTGACGAGGATGATGCCGTGCGGTGCGGCCACCAGCTGATTCCAGCGCTCGGCATCGTGGCGGCTGAAGCCGAGCTGATCGAGTTCCTTGAGCGCGTTGTCGGGGTCGAAGATGCGCATCACCATCTTCTCGCCGAAGGCGGTGGGCAGGGTGGAGAGGCGCATTTCCACCTCGTCGCCACCCGGGTTGCGCGTCTTGATGCGGCCGTCCAGCGGGCGGCGACGCTCCACCACGTCCATACGGCCGAGCAGCTTGATGCGCGAGATCATGGCGCTCATCACCGAGCTGGGCAGCTGGTAGACGGTGTGCAGCACGCCGTCGATGCGGAAGCGGATCAGGCCGATCTCGCGCCGCGGCTCGAGGTGGATGTCGGAGGCGCGCTGGTCAAAGGCGTACTGCCACAGCCAGTCGACCACCTGCACCACGCCCTGGTCGTTGGCGTCGAGCTGCTTGTTGCTCTTGCCCAGCTCCACCAGCTGCTCAAAGCTGGCCAGCCCCGCCACTTCGCCGGTCTTGGTGGCCGCCCGCACCGATTTGGCGAGCGTGAAGAACTCGGTGGTGAAGCGGCTGATGTCCTGCGGGTTGGCCACCACCAGCTTGACGGTCTTGCGCGAATGGCTCTCGATCTGCGGCACCCAGGCCACGTCGAAAGGCTCGCTGGTGGCGATGGTGATGTCGCTCAGGCCCATCAGCACCGGCAGGCAGCGGTGCTTCTCGGCATAGGCGGCGTTCATCACGTCGGCCACGCGGCCCACTTCCACCTTCAGCGGGTCGATGCGCAGATAAGGCAGCTTGGCGCGCGTGGCCAGCCACTCGGTCAGCGCCTCGGTGTCCAGGCTGCGCTGGGTGCCGGCACGCTGCAAACCGGCACGCCCCAGACGCACCAGCGGGTGCATGGCGCTATCGCCCACCGCAAAGCGGCTCTCGGTGGAGCTGGCCGTTTCGGGATCGATCATCCCGTCCTCCTGCAGCCACTGCAGCAGGGTGCGCCAGTTCAGACGCGCATCGGTCGCGGGGGGCGGCGGGGGCGGACGGGACTTCGAACTCATTCGCGCTCGTCGGAAGAAGGGAGCCAGGGCTTGAGACCGCGCAGCCAACGCTTGGCGGGCAGGCCCAAAGTGGCATTGATGGTAGTGGCGCGCCTTTGCAGTTCGGCCTTGTCCGGGAGAGCGTTTTCCCGGGTGGCCACCACCACGGTGTTGCCTTCCTTGGTCGCTGCGAGGCGCCACACCGAATCGGCCCCGAAGGCCGCGGCGATGCGCGCGCAGGAGCGCTCGAACGAGGCCTGGCGCCCGAACAGGTTCACGGCCATGCCGCCACCCGGCGCCAGCAGCTCGCGGCATTCGGCATAGAAGCCTTCATCGTCCAGCACCGGTGCGGCGGCCTCGTGGTCGTACAGGTCCACGTGCAGCAGCTGCACCTGGCCGCGGCGCGAGCCCTCGCGCAACCACTCGGCGGCGTCGGCCACATGCACCTGCAGGCCCGCGCCATCGGCCGGCAAATGAAACCAGTGCCGGCACACGCGCAGCACACCGGGGTGCAGCTCCACGGCTTCGGTGGGCCGGCCCAGCACCTGGTGGCAGAACTTGGTGAGCGCCGCCGCGCCCAGGCCGAGCTGCACGCATAGGCCCTCGCGCCAGGTTTCGGGCGGCTGCCAGAGCAGCGGCGCCATCATGCGTTGGATGTACTCCAGCTCCAGCTTCAGGGGTTTGCTGATGCGCATCGCGCCTTGCACCCAGATGCTGTCCAGGTGCAGCGAGCGCACGCCGGCGTAGTCGGAGATCGTGACCTCGGGGAGGTCGTCTTCATGGAGTTCGGGCATGGGGCGGCGATTGTCTACAGTCGTCCGGCCCTCAACCCCCGGGAGTCGCCCCATGAACACCGAAGCCATCTGGCAGTTTCTGAGTACGCAGGGGGCCGAGTTCGGCCTCAAGGTGCTGGCCGCCATTGCCGCCTGGATCGTCGGCCGCTGGCTGATCGCCCTGGCGCTGAACCTGTTCAGCCGCGCGCTCGCCGCGGGCAAGAAGGTGGATCAGACGCTCAGCAACTACCTGCGCTCCATCTTGAGCGTGCTGCTGAACCTGGTGCTGATCCTGGCCATCCTGGACATCTTCGGCGTCAAGACCACCAGCTTCGCCGCCCTGCTGGCCGGCGCCGGCGTGGCCATCGGCATGGCCTGGAGCGGGCTGCTCGGCCACTTTGCCGCCGGCGTGTTCATGCAGGTGCTGCGGCCCTTCAAGGTGGGGGACTTCATCAGCGCCGGTGGGATCACCGGCACGGTGACGGAAATCGGCCTCTTTGGCACCACCGTCACCACGCCGGACAACGTGCAGACCATCGTCGGCAACAACGTCGTGTTCGGCAGCGCGATCCAGAACTTCTCCGCCCTGCCCCACCGCCGCGTGGACTGCCTGGCCAAGGTGGCCAACAGCGTCGATCCGCTGGACGCGATCGCGCGCCTGAAGCCCGCCATCGCCGCCATTGCCAACGTCAAGACCGAGCCGGCGCCGGACATCGAGATCCTGCAGTTCACGCCCGAGGGCCCGCAGCTCTGCGTGCGGCCCTACTGCCATACCGACCACTACTGGCAGGTCTACTTCGACACCCACAAGGCCATCGTCGCCACCTTCGGCGCGGCCGGCTACCCGGTGCCGGAGACGCCGATCACGCCGCGCAACCGCTAGTCGGCAAAAGCCAGCAGTTCGCCGCCCAGCGTGGCGGCGAACACCCGGCCCGGTGCCAGCGCCAGGCTGCCGGTGACGCCATAGGTCGCCGGGCTGGCGGGCGCGGCCAGCGGCGCGCGCCAATGCGGCCGGCCGCTGCGCCGCTCGAAAGACCAGACCGAAGCCTCATGCCCCACCGTGTAACCGGGCAGGGCCGAGGTGCCGATGGCCACGCGCTGGGCGTCCAGCGCCGGTGAGCCCCAGGCCCAGCCGTGCACGTCACGGCGCCAGACCAGCCGGCCCGTGTGCGGCGCCCAGCAGCTTAGGTGCGCGCCGTCCGACGAGCCCACGTAGGCCAGGCCGTCCAGGCCATTGACGGCCGACTCGACCCAGCTGAACCAGTGGTAGCGCCGCCAGGCCTCGGCGCCATCGGCCAGGCGCAGCGCGAACAGCTCGTAGCTGCGTGAGCCCACCAGCACCAGGCCGTCTTCGACCCACACCGCGGACACCACCGGCGCGCCGGTCTCAAAGCGCCAGCGTTCGCGCCCGCTCGCCAGCTCGAAGGCGCGCACGCTGCCGTCGAAGGCGCCGAGCACCACCAGGCCGCCGGCGATCACCGGCGTGCCCAGCAGGCTGTGGCCGATATCGACCTGCCAGCGCAGGCGCCGCTCCGGCGAAGCGCCCAATTGCCAGCAGGCCAGGCGTCCGGCGTGGCTGGCCGTGAGCAGCGCGTCGCCTTGCACCGCCACGCCGGCGCCGAAGCGGTCAAAGCGCGCGCCCGGCTGGCCGGGCGGGATGCGCCGCACCGGCTGCTCCTGCAGCGGCAGCTGCCAGGCGGACGCACCGCTGCCGGCCTCGAAGGCGTGCAGCAGGCCGTCGTCGCTGGGCACGAGCAGCTGGCCCTGATGCAGCAGCGGGCGGCAGCGCAGCGCGCCGCCGGTGCGGGCCTGCCAGCGCGTGCGGCCATCGGCCGGGTCCAGCGCATGCAGCGCGCCCGCGTCATCGCCGGCGAACAGGCTGTCGCCCGCGCGCAGCAGATCGGCCCACAGCGGCGCGCCCAGCTCCCGCCGCCACAGGGTGCGCGGCGTGGGCAGATCGGGCCAGGTGCGCGGCGGGTGCGGCAGCTCGCCGCGCTCCAGCACCAGGGAAAGGCGCAGGCGCGGCAGCAGGAACTCGGGCATGGCACCGAGCAGGCGCCGGCCGTCGCGGCTGGGCTGCAGCAGCCAGTCGCCGCCCAGGTGCAGCGCATCGCCCTGCCAGCGCACGCGGCCGAAGGGCGCGTCCCAGGCATGGATGGCCGGCAGCGTGGCCTTGAGCGTCCAGCCGCCCTCGGCATGGGGCTCGAAGCGCAAGCCCAGGGCGGTGGCCTCGCCGGCATGGCGCAGCGTGGCGACCCAGCTGCCGCTCGGGTCGAAACCCTGCGCAGCCGTGGCGACAAGAGGGAGGCCGGCAGCCGCCAGCAACAGAGGGCGTCTTTGCATGCCTCCCATCCTCGGCCGGGCCGGCAGCCGATCCAAAGGTCAGGGCCGCGCCAGTTGCAAGAGCGCCTGGGCCACGCGCTCGGCGCCTTCGCTGAGCGGCCGCTCGGCCGGGCGCAGCAAATGCCAGCCCAGGCGCGCCTTCACTGCCCATTGGCGCGCCAGCCAGAGCTCGGGTGGCGGCTCGGGCTCCCACAGCGGCGCCTGCACCAGGGCCACGCCCAGGCCGCAGCGCGCGGCCTGCTGCACCAGCTCGTAGCCCTGCAGGGTGCGGTCGGCCGGTTGGGCGCGGAAGGGCAGGCCCTGGGCCTCGCACCAATGGCGCCAGCCGCTGGCATCGGCATTGAAGAGCCGCGGCAGGCCCAGCAGCACCTTGGCCGCGTGGCGCCCGGGCGCCAGCAGCGCACGGGGTACCAGCGGCACCAGCTCCTCGTGCGCAAACAAGGCTTGGCTGCGCACCCCCGGCCAGCGCCCGGCGCCGTAGCGCAGCGCCAGGTCCACGCCCTCGCCTGCCAGATCGACCAGGCGCGATTCGGTGAGCAGCTCAACGCGCAGGCCGCCGGCCGCCTGCTCCAGCGCGGCCAGTCGCTCCAGCAGCCAGAAGCGTGCCATCGAGGGCGTGGTGGCCAGGCGCACGGTGACGGGGCGGCGCACCTTGCGGCCGCGGTCGCTGGCGTGGTCCAGCAGGTCCAGGCCCTGCCAGATGCGCGTCAGCAGGCGCTCGCCATCCGGCGTGGGCCGGGCGCCGCGTGCATGGCGGATGAAGAGCGGCAGGCCGGCCCAGGTCTCGGCCCCGGCCACGCGGCGGCTGATGGCCGCATGCGTGACGCCCAGCTCCAGCGCGGCCGCGCTGAAGGAGCCGGTGCGCGCCACCGCCAGGGCTGCCAGCAGGCAGTCCAGCGGTGGCAAGTGTTGGGGCAGGCTGTACGCAGAACTCACAGCTCATTCTGTACCGGGCGACTGGTTCGGCAGCGCCCGTCTGCCCAGACTGCGAGCCATGCACACCACCACCCTCCCCCGCCCCGCCGCCCTGCTTCCCGTCGGCCTGCTCGCCGCCCTGGCGACCGTGCTGTTCTGGGCCAGTTCCTTCCCGCTGATCCGCGCCGCCGTGGCCGAGTTCAGCCCCCTGCCGCTGGCGGCGCTGCGCTACGCCGTGGCCGGCCTGGCCATGGGCGCCTGGCTGCTGCTGGCGCCGGGGACATCGGCGCAGCGCCCGCTGCCGCGTGAATGGCCGCGCCTGCTGCTGGCGGCGGGCCTGGGCATCGTGGCCTACAACCTGCTACTGAACAGCGGCCAGCGCACGGTCTCGGCGGGCGCGGCCAGTTTCATTGCCAACACCGCGCCGGCGATGACGGCCCTGCTGGCGGTGCTGCTGCTGGGCGAGCGATTGCGCGCCTGGGCATGGCCCGGCATGGGCCTGAGCCTGGCCGGCGTGGGCCTGATCGCCGGCGCCCAGCCCGGCGGCCTGCACCTGGGGGCCGGGGCGCTGCAGATCCTGGGCTCGGCCGCCTGCCTGGCGCTGTTCTTCGTCGTCCAGCGCCCGCTGCTGGCGCGCCTGGGCGGCCTGCGCACCGCCGCCTGGGTGATCGTTCTGGGCGGCCTGCTGCTGCTGCCCTGGCTGCCGACGGGCCTGGCGCAAGCACAGCTTGCCAGCATGCAAGGGATCTGGACCGTCATCGCCCTGGGCCTGTTCCCCGCCGCGCTCGGTTATGGCTGCTGGGCCGTTGCGCAAGCGCATTACGGTGCGGCGCGGGCGGCAAGCTTTCTCTACCTGGTGCCACCCACGGCCACCGTGATGGCCTTGGTGCTGCTGGGCGAGCGGCCCAGCCCGCAGGTCCTGCTTGGCGGTGCGCTGGCCCTGGGCGGGGTGCTGGTGGTCAACCGCTGGGGCAAGGCCTGATGGGCGCGAGCTGCGCCAGCCATTGCGCCCGCTTGTCCGCCAGGCTCAGGCCCGCATGGGCCGGGCTGGTCGAAGGCAGGCGCAGCAGGGGCCAGGGCGCGCCGGGCAGCAGGGCCTGGGTCTGGCGCCAGGCGGTGTCGCCATTGCAGGCGATGGCGCGCAGCGCCGGCAGGCGCGCCACCAGCTCGGGCAGGGCGCTGGGTTCGGCGGCGCGGATGGCGCTGTCCAGGCTGCCCGGGCGCACGCAGGCGGCCACGGCGTCCCAGAGCGCGATGCGCGCCTCGACCAAGGCCTGCAGGCGCTCGG
Organism: Inhella proteolytica; assembly: GCF_016093275.1. GTDB lineage: Bacteria > Pseudomonadota > Gammaproteobacteria > Burkholderiales > Burkholderiaceae_C > Inhella > Inhella proteolytica. The sequence goes on along the minus strand of NZ_JAEDAK010000010.1, from coordinate 170,087 downwards.
CATAGGGGCGCGCGGGCAGATCGATCTGGCCGGTGAGCGCCGCCATCAGCGGCCAGAAGGCATTGCGCGGATGCGCGTAGTACTGCGCCGCGGCCAGGCTGGCGGCACCGGGGAAGCTGCCGAGGATCAGCAGCTCGGCGTCCGGCCGCCAGACTGGCGCCAGGCCGCTCAGGCGCGAGCTGGTGGGTTCAGCTTGGGCAGCACCCGGCATGCGTTGGCACTCGTGAGGGCGGCGGTCTGCTCCAGGCTCCAGCCGCGCAGCGCGGCCAGGGTCTCGGCAATGCGCGGCAGCTCGGCCGGCTCGTTGCGGCTGCGTTCACCGGCGGCACGTTGCTCGGCAGTCTTGTAGAGCCAGTGCGGCGGGATGTCCGGCGCATCGGTTTCCAGCACCAGCGCGGTCTCGGGCAGTTCGGCGGCCAGACGGCGGATCTGCAGCGCGCGCTCGTAAGTCATGGCGCCACCAAACCCGAGCGCAAAGCCCAGCTCGATGAAGGCGTTCGCCTGCTGGGTGCTGCCGTTGAAGGCATGTGCGATGCCGCCCCGCACGGGGATGCGGCGCAGGCCGGCGAGCAGCTGATCTGCGCTCTTGCGCACATGCAGGATCACCGGCAGCCCGTGCTTGCGCGCGAGCTTCAGTTGCTCGGCGTAGAAGAACTGCTGGCGCTCGGGGTCCAGGCCGGGGACGAAGAAGTCGAGGCCGATTTCGCCCACCGCCACCAGCAGCGGGTCGGTTGCGGCCTCGTGCAGCAGCCGGTCGAGCAGCGCCAGATCCGCGTCCTGCGCCCCGGGCGTGTAGAGCGGATGGATGCCCAGCGCATAGGGCTGGCCGGCGGCTCGGCACAGGGCCTGGGTGCGGGCGAAGTCGCTGGCCTGCACGGCGGGCACGATGAAGCGCTCAACACCGGCCGCCAGGGCGCGCGCGCGCACGGCCTCGCGGTCCTCCGCGAACTCGGGGGCGTCCCAGTGGCAGTGGGTGTCGATCCACATCGAATCAAGCCGTCGACGGATCGGCGCAAAGTCCGCTACGAGGACTGCAGCACGCTGCGAGTCTCAAAGCAGTCCCAGCAGACGAAAACGTAGATCATTCCGCAGTCGGCGAGGCAGGCTCGGTCGCCTACCGAGTCCAGCTGCCCATAGAAGTCCATGTGCTTTCCACAGCGGCAGCTCGGCACTTCCTGCCCTTGGAGCCAGTCTGGCTCACCACCAATTCGGTGCCGCTTTCCGACTTGGCCATCCGCCCATTTGAAACCGATAGCCTCCCGAGCCTCATCCGTCTCAGGAGCCATCGTCAGAGGTATCGGCGGCAACTTCATGTGCAGACTTACCTGAACACCACCGTCCGCTTGCCGTTCAGCAGCACCCGGTGCTCGGCATGCCACTGAATCGCCCGCGCCAGCGCCACGCATTCCATGTCGCGGCCCACGGCAGCGAGTTGCTCGGGCGTTTGGGCGTGGTCGATGCGGGCGACCTCCTGCTCAATGATCGGGCCCTCGTCCAGATCGCGGGTGACGTAGTGGGCAGTCGCGCCGATCAGCTTGACGCCGCGCTCGAAGGCCTGGTGGTAGGGGCGTGCGCCCTTGAAACCGGGCAGGAAGGAATGGTGGATGTTGATGGCGCGGCCGTTCAGGAACTCGCACAGGTCCTCGCTCAGGATCTGCATGTAGCGCGCCAGCACCACCAGTTCCACGCCCTGCTCAGTCACGATGTCCTTGAGCTTTTTCTCCTGCGCCGCCTTCTGCTCGGGTGTGGCCTGCAGCAGGGGCAGGTGGTGGAAGGGCACATTGTGCGAGGCCGCGAGTTGGTAGAAATCGCGGTGGTTGCTGGCGATGGCCACGACCTCGATGTTCAGGTGGTCGGTGGCGGTGCGGAACAGGATGTCGTTCAGGCAATGGCCGAACTTGCTGACCAGGATCATGACCTTGGTCTTGTGCGCGGCGTCCACCAGCTCCCAGTCCATCTGCATCTGCGTGGCCAGGGGCGTGAAGGCCTCGCGCAGCGTGCCCAGGGCCTGGTCCGACTCGAACTCGATGCGCATGAAGAAGCGCGCGTGGTCCGGGTCGCCGTACTGGGCCGAGCTCAAGATGTTGCTCTGCGTCTGCAGCAGGATGCCGGTGACGGCGTGGACGATGCCGGCGCGGTCGGGGCAGCTGAGCTTGAGGATGTAGCGGTGGTTCATACGGGGTGCAGCGTTCCGTGGTCCAGTCGCCAGCGCTGCTGGCAGCGGGCGGCCAAATCGATGTCGTGGGTGACGAGCACGAAGGCGGTGCCCTGCTCGCGGGCGGCGTCCAGCATCAGCTTGAACACGCCGTCGGCGGTGTCGCGGTCGAGGTTACCGGTCGGCTCATCGGCCAGCACGCAGGCCGGCTTCGTCACCAGCGCACGGGCCATGGCCACGCGCTGGCGCTCGCCGCCGCTGAGCTCGGCCGGACGGTGCTCGACGCGCTCGGCCAGGCCCACGCGGGCCAGCATGGCGCGCGCCTGTTCACGCGCCGGCGCCAAGGCCAGGCGGCGGATGCGCAGCGGCATGGCCACGTTGTCCAGCGCCGAGAACTCGGGCAGCAGGTGGTGGAACTGGTAGACGAAGCCGAGGTGCTGGTTGCGCCAGGCGCCCAGGGCGCTGGCGCTGAACTCGGTCAGTGCACGGCCCATCAGCTGCACGCGGCCACCGCTGGGCTGCTCCAGCCCGCCCAGCAGGTGCAGCAGGGTACTCTTGCCCGAACCGCTGGCGCCGACGATGGCGACCGTCTCGCCCGCCCGCACCGTCAGGTCCAGGCCCTTGAGCACGCTGACGTCGAGCGGGCCTTCGTGGAAGCGCTGGGTCAGGCCCTGCGCGCTCAGAACCACATCACTCATAGCGCAAAGCCTGGGCCGGTTGAACCCGCGCAGCGCGCCAGCTCGGGTAGAGGGTGGCCAGCAGCGCCAGGCCGAGGGAGATAAAGGCGATCGGCAGGATGTCCCCGCGCTGCGGGTCGCTCGGCATCTGGCTGATCAGGTAGATGTTGGCGGGCAGGAACTTGGCGCCCAGCAGGCCCTCGATGGCCGGCACGATGACGTCGACATTGAAGGCAATCAGCAGGCCCAAGGCGACGCCGCTGAGGGTGCCCACCACGCCGGCGAACGCGCCCTGCACGATGAAGATGGCCTGGATGCTGCGCGGGCTGGCGCCCAGGGTGCGCAGGATGGCGATGTCGCTCTGCTTGTCCGTCACCACCATCACCAGGGTGCTGACGAGGTTGAAGGCGGCCACCGCGACGATGAGCGTGAGGATGATGCCCATCATGCGTTTCTCGACCTGCACGGCGGCAAACCAGGTGGGGTTGGCGCGGGTCCAGTCGCGCACGCGCCAGTCCGCACCCAAAGTCGGCTGCAATTGGTCGGCCACCGCGCGGGCGGCATGCAGGTCGTGCAGGCGCAGTTGCAGGCCGCTGGCGCCGCCGGTGCGGAAGAGCTTGGCGGCGTCGTCCAGATGCATCATCACCAGGCCGGCGTCGTACTCGTAATGCCCGGCCTGGAAGACGCCGGCCACCTTGAAGCTGCGCAGGCGCGGCGTCACGCCGGCCGGGGTCACGCTACCGCCGGGCGCCATCACGGTGATCGCATCGCCCACCTGCACGCCGAGCTGGCGCGCCAGCTCCTGGCCGATCAGCATCTTCCACTGGCCGGGTTGCAGCTCGTTCAGCACCGCCGGGGCCAGCTTGCCGGCCATCGGCGTGACCTTGGGCTCGTGCTCGGGTAGCACGCCGCGCACCATCACGCCGCGCATGTCCTCGCCACGCGCCAGCAGGGCCTGGCTGCTCACAAACGGCGCCACGCCAGCCACCTGGGGCAGGCCCTGGGCCTGCTGGGCCAGCGGCTGCCAGTCCTCCACGCCCTGGCCGTCCCAGCGCGTCAGTTCCAGGTGGGCGATGGCGCTGAGCATGGCGTCGCGCACCTCGCGCTGGAAGCCGTTCATCACCGAAAGCACGACGATGAGTGCAGCCACGCCCAGGGCGATGCCGACCATCGAGACACCGGAGATGAAGGAAATGAAGGCGTTGCGCCGGCCGCCCTTGCCGGCGCGCAGGTAGCGCCAGCCGACTTGCAGCTCGTAAGGAAGGTTCATGGATTTGGGCCCGCAGGGGGCGCGATGCTACCGGGCGCCCCCGGCGCGCGGCCCCTGCAAGCTGGGGAGCGCGCCCGGTGTGGCGCGCCGGGCTTCAGTGCCCGTGGCCGCCAGGGCCGCCCTGCCCGCCCAGCGCGCGCACCGGCACCTGCAACTGCAGGGTTTCGGCCGGCTTGCCCGGCCGCTCGATCTGCAGCGTCAGCGGCAGGGTGTCGCCGGCCTTCAGCGGCTGCTTCAGGCCCATCAGCATCAGGTGGTAGCCACCGGGCTTGAGCGTCACCGCCTGCCCAGCCGGCAGCTCCAGCGCCGGGACCTCGCGCATCTTCATCACGCCGTCGTCCATGCGCATCTCATGGATCTCCACCCGCGCCGCCGCCGGGGTGCTGCCCCCCACGAGCTTGGCGCCATCGGGCGAGCGCAACTGCACGAACACGCCGGTGGCCTTCTGGGCCGCCACCGTGCCGCGGGCCCAGGCCTCGCTGGCCGTTGTCTGGGCCTGGGCCAGGCCAGGGAGGAGCAGCGCAAGCGCCAAGGCGCCGGGCTTCCAAAACTTCATCTCGATCTCCAACAAGGGCTTCGGGGGGCGGATTGTTCCGCGCGCCGCGCACCCGCCATCCGGGGGGCCGGGCGCCGCTGCTGCGCCGGATCTGCGCATACTACGGAAACATTTAGATACGCTGGGAGGCCCAGATGTCGATCTGGTTGGACGAGCTCGAACGCGCAGCCCAGGTGCACGCCGAACAGAACCTGCAGGACCGGCGCGCACTGCGCATGGCCATGCATCGGGCCTTGGACGAGGTGCAGGCCGGGCGCGACGCCGATTGCGTGCTGATCATGCTCGACTTCCTGCCGCGCCCCCAGGGTGCCGACGCCACGGCGCGGCCGCCCGACCCCAGCGAAGGCCAGGCCATGCTGCGCGAGGAGTTGCTGCGCCAACCCTACGAAGCCTTTGAACTGCGCCGCGGCCAGGCCTGCGTGCTGGTGCCCGGTGCACCGGACGCCGAAGCGCTGCAGCGCGTGGTGATGCGCCTGAACCGGCGTCTGCAGCAGCTGAGCCAGCGGCGCTACAAGCTGCTGTTCGGTCTCTCGCGTGCCAGCGAGGCGCGCAATGGCGGCGCGGCCTGGCTGGCGCTGGCCGACTTGCGCCTGCAGGTCTGCATGGCGCGCGCCGGCCTGGCACCGCCCCTGCCCACGGGGCCACGACCGGGCGCCTTCGAGCGGCGGCGCACCGGCAAGCGCTGAAGCCCTCAGGCGCTCAGTGCGCCGCCTCCCAGCTGGCGCCAAACCCCACTTCGGCCAGCAGCGGCACCTTGAGCTGGGCCACGCCGGCCATGAGCGCCGGCACTTGGCTGGCCACCCAGTCGCGCTCGCTCTCGGGTAGCTCGAACACCAGTTCGTCGTGCACCTGCATGACGATCAGGGTCTGCTTGCCTTCGCGGTCGATGGCGGCTTGTACGGCCAGCATGGCGAGCTTGATCAGATCCGCCGCCGTGCCCTGCATGGGCGCGTTGATGGCCTGACGCTGCGCGGCGGCCTTACGGGGGCCATTGCCGCCTTTGATCTCGGGCAGCCAAAGGCGCCGGCCGAACACGGTCTCCACATAGCCCTTGGCCTCGGCAGAGGCACGGGTCTCGTCCATGTAGCGGCGCACGCCCTGGAAGCGCGCGAAATAGAGATCGATGTAGTCCTTGGCGGCCTTGGGCTCGATGCCCAGTTGGGCCGCCAGGCCATAGGCGCCCATGCCGTAGATGAGGCCGAAGTTGATCGCCTTGGCGGCGCGGCGCTGCTCGGTGCTGACCGCCTCCAGCGAGGTGCCGAACACTTCCGCGGCCGTGGCCTTGTGGATGTCGGCGCCGCTGGCGAAGGCGGCCAGCATGGCGGGGTCTTCGCTGAGGTGGGCCATGATGCGCAGCTCGATCTGCGAGTAGTCGGCGCTGGCGATCAGGCCGCCCGGCGGGGCCACGAAGGCCTCGCGAATGCGCCGCCCTTCCGCCGTGCGCACGGGGATGTTCTGCAGGTTCGGATCGTTGCTGGCCAGCCGGCCCGTCACCGCCACGGCCTGGGCGTAATGGGTGTGCACGCGGCCGGTGTGGGGGTTCACCATCAGCGGCAGTTTGTCGGTGTAGGTGCTCTTGAGCTTGGCCAGGCCGCGGTGTTCCAGGATCTTGGCCGGCAGCGGGAAGTCGGCGGCCAGCTCGGTCAGCACCTCCTCGTCGGTGCTGGGCGCGCCGGTGGCGGTCTTCTTCTTCACCGGCAGGCCGAGCTTGCCGAACAGGATCTCGCCAATCTGCTTGGGGCTGCCGATGTTGAAGGGCTGGCCGGCCAGCTCGTACAACGATTGCTCCAGCTGCAGCAGGCGCTGGCCCAGCTCATGGCTCTGCGCCTGCAGCATGGCGGCGTCGATCCGCACGCCGTTGCGCTCCACGCGCAGCAGCTGGGCCGAGGTGGGCATCTCGATCTGCTCGTACACATAGCGCAGGCCGGGCTCGGCCAGGATGCGCGGCAGAAGGCGCTGGTGCACGCCCAGGCACATCTCGCTGTCCTCGCAGCTGTATTCGGCGGCGCGCGCCACGTCCACCTGGGCGAAGGGAATCTGCTTGGCGCCCTTGCCGCACAGGTCCTCGTAGCTCAGGCCCTTGCGGCCCAACTCGCGGTCGGCCAGGGCCTCCAGGCTGTGGCTCTTGTGGGCCTCCAGCACATAGCTCTGCAGCATCGTGTCGTGCGCATAGCCTCGGATGGCAATCCCATGGTTGGCGAACACATGGGCGTCGTACTTCACGTGCTGGCCCAGCTTGGCGCGCGTGCCGTCCTCCAGCCAGGGCTGCAGGCGCGCCAGCACCTCGTCCAGCGGCAGCTGCTCGGGGTGATCCAGGCCCGCATGGCGCAGCGGGATGTAGCAGGCTTCCCAGGGCGCGACGCTGAAGCTCAGGCCGACGATGCGGGCGTCCAGATTGCTGAGTGAATCGGTTTCGGTGTCCAGGGCCACCAACTCGGCGGCCTGGAGCTTCTGCAGCCAGGCGTCGAAACGCGCCCAGGTGTTGACGGTTTCGTAGTGCTTGTCCTGCGCCGGCGGCGGGGGCTCGGCCCGCACCGGCTCGGCCTGGGTCTGCGGCGCCACGCCCTGGCCTTCGAGTTCGCGCTTCCAGGTCTTGAAGCCATGCTGGGTGTAAAAGGCCAGCAGCCCTTCACGGTCCACCGGCTTGAAGGCCAAGCCCTCCACCGAGGGCCAGGGCTGCAGGTAGGCGGCGAGATCGCAATCGGTCTTCACCGTCACCAGCTTGCGGCCGGTGGGCAGCCAGTCCAGCGCCTTGCGCAGGTTCTCGCCGGCCACGCCCTTGATGCTGGTGGCCGCGGCCACCACGCCATCGAGCGAGCCATGCTCGGCAATCCACTTGGCGGCGGTCTTGGGGCCGACCTTGTCCACGCCCGGCACGTTGTCCACCGCGTCGCCCATCAGGGTCAGGTAGTCGACGATGCGGTTCGGCGGCACGCCGAACTTGGCCAGCACGCCCGCCTCGTCCAGGCGCTCGTTGCTCATCGTGTTGAGCAGGCTGACGGCGGGCGTCACGAGCTGGGCCAGGTCCTTGTCGCCGGTGCTGATGACCACCTGATGCCCGCTGGCCTCGGCCACGCGCGCCAGGGTGCCGATGGCGTCGTCCGCCTCGATGCCGGGCACGGTCAGCACCGGCCAGCCGAGCAGCTGCACCACCTGGTGGATCAGCGGGATCTGGGCGCGCAGGTCGTCCGGCATGGGTGCGCGTTGGGCCTTGTACTCGGGGTACCAGTCGTCGCGGAAGGTCGGGCCGGAGGCATCGAACACGCAGGCGGCATGGGCGCCGGGGTAGCGGTCACGCAGCTGTTTGAGCATGGCCACCATGCCGTGCACGGCGCCGGTGGCCTGGCCGTCCGGGCCGCGCAGGTCCGGCATGGCGTGGTAGGCGCGGTAGAGGTAGCTGCTGCCGTCGACGAGCAGCACGAGGGGGGTCTCGGCGTTCATGCGCGGCATTGTCAGCGGGCCAAGAAAAAGCGGCCCCGCGGGGCCGCTTTCAAGGGGTGGAGCGAGGCTCAGGCCTTGCGGCGCTGGGCAAAGCCAAGACCCATCAGACCCAGACCGGCGAGAGCCAGCGTGCCGGGCAGGGGCACATCGTTGGTGCCCGAGAAGGAACCCGCCTGGATGAACACGGCCGAGTCATAGATGTTGTCGCCACGATCAAAAATCTTGAACTCGAAGCTGTTGGTACCCGTCAGGCCGGTGCCAGAAGCGGTCAGCACGGTGGTCAGGCCGTCGTACTGGATGTCCAGGTTGAGGCTGGTGCAGCCGGCCGGGCCATTGGCGCGGTTGTTGCGGTAATGGGCGGTGTTGCTCAGGCAGTTGACGTTGTCAATCGACACCTCCTGGCCCGACCCCGGCAGCAGCGCGATGTTCGTGCCGTTCAGCAGCAGCTGGAAGGCATCGTTCACACCGGCATTGACGTATTCGTTGTATTCCTCGGAAGCGAACACATAGCGGAAGAACACATTGCCGGTGCTGGAGCTGAAGTCGAACTTCAGGCTGACCGTGTCATTGCCGGCCGCACCGCCCGGCGCGCCACCGTTCTGGCCGCAGTTGTTGGAGGTGTTGGACTGGCCGGCGCAGTCCACCGTGCCGGTGGTCAGCAGGATGCCCTTGTCAAAGCCCACGGTGCCGGCACCGCTGCTGAACAGGCCGGCGGCGTTGTTCAGGCCCGTGCCGTTGGTGATCAGCTGCGCATTGCTGATGGTGATGCCAGCGCCACCGATGGCATTGGCCAGGGCGTTGGCATCGGTCGAAGCCGTGACCACCGGGACGGCCTGGGCCAGACCGGCGATCGAGAGGGCGATGGCGCCGAGACAGAGTTGCAAGCTTTTCATGGGTTGGATCTGCAGTGGGTGGGTGAAAGACCGCCCGTCGGCGGACGGACGTCCTTTGCAATCCGCGTGCCAATCACATGCGCGCCGCGCCAAGCCCTTGATTCACATGGAGTGCACTTTCCCGGCCACGTAACTTTGTGCATCAGAGTCAAGTTGGGCGACATTTCATTCGCGGCTCCCGCAGGGCGGCTCCGCCTTGCCGCAGATGGCGCTTCTTAGAATCGCCCGACCATGTCCAAAGCCCTGTGCTGTGCGGCTCTGCTGCTGGCCGTGCAGCCCCTGCTGCAGGCCGCCGAGTCCCCTCCCCGCCCCCCTGATCTGAGCCAGGCCGCGGCGCCGCCGACGGCGGCCCCTGCGCCCACTCCGGTGACCGCTGAACCGCAACGGCGCCGTCTGGCGCGCGAGGAGAGCAGCCAGTTGCGCGTGCGCGAGGACGAGCTGACCCGCACCGAAGAGCATCTGGACGCGCGCGGCCGCGTGCTGCGCATCGTGGTGCACCCCAAGAACGGTGCGCCTTCCTACGAGATGGCGCCGCCGCGCCCTCAAGATGAACACGCCCAGATCGGCCCGCGCCGCTGGAAGCTGCTGGATTTCTGATGGCCGTCTACACCCCCGTCCCCGAGCATGAGGTGCAAGCCCTGCTGAGCCGCCTGAACCTGGGCGAGCTGCAGCAGCTCAGCGGCATCAGCGCCGGTATCGAGAACAGCAACTTCTTCGTCGATTGCACCGCCGGCCGCTATGTGCTGACGGTGTTCGAGCGCCTCACGCCCGCCCAGCTGCCCTTCTACCTGGGGCTGATGCAGCATCTGGCGGCCAAGGGCCTGCCGGTGCCCGCGCCGCAGGCCGATGCGCAGGGCCAGATCCTCTTTGAACTTCAGGGCAAGCCGGCCGCGGTGGTGAGCTGCCTGCGCGGCAGCCACCAGCTCTCGCCCAATGTCTTCCATTGCGAGCAGCTCGGCCATTGCCTGGCGCGCCTGCATCTCGCGGTGGCGGATTTCCCGCTCTTCCAGCCCAATCTGCGCGGCCTGCCCTGGTGGCAGCAAGTGGCCCCCACGCTGCTGGACCAGCTGCCGGCCGACACCGCGGCCCTGCTGCGCGGCGAGCTGCACTTCCAGCTGGAGCTGGCCGGCTCCGCCGCCTTCCAGGAGCTGCCGCGCGGCGCCATCCATGCCGATCTGTTCCGCGACAACGCCATGTTCGAAGGTCTGCCCGGGCGCGAGCAGCTGTGCGGCGTGTTCGATTTCTATTTCGCCGGCGTGGACAGCTTCCTGTTCGACCTGGCCGTGTGCCTGAACGACTGGTGCATCGACCTGGCCAGCGGCCGTCTGATTGAGGAACGCGCCACAGCCCTCGTGGCCGCCTACGAAGCCGAGCGGCCGCTTTCCGCCGCCGAGCACCGCCTGCTACCGGCCCTGCTGCGTGCGGCGGCCTTGCGCTTCTGGCTGAGTCGGTTGGACGATTGGTACCGCCCGCGCGACGCACAGCTGCTGAAGCCCCACGACCCCACGCATTTCGAGCGCGTGCTGCGCGAGCGCCGCCTCAACCCCTGGCATGCGATGAAGGACGCCTCTTGAGCCCCGCCAAGCCCCTGGGCCTGCGCCTGACCCTGCACAGCGTGCCCCCGAAGCAGGGCCTGCGCTGGATCGCACTGGGCTGGCAGGTGTTCCGCCGCGCCCCGCTGGCACTCAGCAGCACCCTGGCGATGTTCCTGGTGGCGGCCATGGTGCTCAGCCTGCTGGGCACCGTCGGCGCCCTGCTGGGCCTGGCCGCGCTGCCGCTGCTGTCGCTGGCCTACATGCTGTGTACCCACCAGGTGCTGCAGAAGCGCCCGGTGAGCTGGCAGGTCTTCAGCCAGCCCTTCCGGCTGACCCCCGCACGCAGCCGCGCCCAGTTGGCACTGGCCCTGACGTACGTGGTGGCCACGGTGGCGGTGATCGCGGCCGCCGCTGCCATCGACGGCGGGCGCTTCGAGGAACTACAGCGCCTGATGGCCGAGGCCGGGCAGAGCGAAGAGGCGCGCAAGGCCGCCGAAGAGGCCCTGACGGCTGCGCTGACGGACTCCAGCCTGCTCTGGGCCACCCTGGTGCGCATGGGTGGCTTGCTGCTGGTTTCGATTCCCTTCTGGTACGCCCCCGCCCTGGTGCATTGGGGCGGCCAAGGCGCCCTGCAGGCGCTGTTTTCCAGCACCCTGGGCTTGTGGCGCAACCGCAGCGCCTTCGTGCTGAACGGCCTGGGCTGGCTGGGCATCCTGATGGCCAGCTCGCTGCTGCTGGCCGTGCTCACCACTCTGCTGGGCGGCCCGGGCCTGCTGGCGCTGCTGGTCATGCCGGTGACGCTGCTGATGCTGTCGGTGTTTTATTGCGGGCTGTACTTCATGTTCGTGGACAGCTTCCGCTTCGTGGCCGACGAGGGCAGCAGCGAGCCCACGCCCCCGCAACAGCCGGACTGATGCGCAGCCGCTGCGCGCGCTGCCTGCGTGCGCGCTGCCTGTGCGCGCTGCTGCCCGAGGCGCCACTGGCGCACCAGGTGGAGCTCGTCATCCTGCAGCACCCGCTGGAACAGCACGAGGTCAAGGGCACGGCGCGCCTGCTTGCCCTGGCCCTGGCGCGTTGCGAGCTGCGGGTGGGTGAGCAGTTCAGCCAGCCGCCCAACCCCGAGGGTCGCACCGAGGCCCTGCTGTACCCGGGCGAGCCGGCCGCCGCGCCGCCGGGCACCGCCCCGCAACACCTGCGGCTCTATGTGCTGGACGGCACCTGGCGCAAGAGCCGCCTGCTGCTGCATCGCCACCCCTGGCTGGCCGCCCTGCCGCGCGTGAACTTGGCGGCTGCAGCACCCAGTGCCTACACGGTGCGCAAGGCGCATGCGGCGCACCAGCTCTCCACGCTGGAGGCCTGCGCGGCGGCGCTGCAGCAGCTCGAGGGCCTGGACCCGGCACCGCTCCTGCAGCTGCAGGCCCGCCTGCTCAGCGCGCTGCAGGCCGCCCGGCCTGCGCCCACAGTTCCGCCGCCTGGTGGATCAGGTGGAACACCGGGGTCTTGAGCCAGAGATAGCCCTCCACCTGCTCGGGGAACAGCGCCGCGGCACGGCGCTTGAGCGCCTCGTACTGCGCCGCTGCATCGGGCCGGGCGCGCAGGTAGTCGCGCATCAGCAGGGCAAAGCGGTGGTTGGCCGCGCCGATCTCGCGCACATGCAGGTGCACCCGCCGCTCGCCCTCGGGCTCGCGGAAGTAGAGCTTGCGCAGCGCCAGCGCGGCGGGGCCTTCATCCCAGGCCCAGTCGAGCCCCTGGCGCCAGCCTGCCGCCCAGAGCCGCTGGCGCCAGGGCAGATCGCCCTCCAGGCTGTGCACACCGAGTTGCAGGTCGATCACATCCTTGGCCGCCAGGCCCGGCACGGCGGTGGAGCCGACCGACTCGATCTCGAACCCCGCTTCGGGCAGCAGCGCGCGCAGGCGGGCCTGCCACTGCGCGTGCTCGGCGGGCCAGCCGGGCAGCGGACCGACGATCTCGATACGCCGGCTGCGCGGAAAGTCCGGCGACGCCATGGCTCAGATCGGCGTGAGCTTGGCCACCGAGAGTGCCAGCCACTTGGCGCCATGGCGGCCGAACTGGATGTGGGCGCGGGCATCGGGGCCGGTGCCTTCGAGCGTCAGCACCACGCCCTCGCCGAACTTGTTGTGGAACACCGCCTGGCCCACGCGCAGGCCGGAATCGTGTTCGGCCTTCTTGGGCACCGGCGCGGCCACGGCCTGCTGCCAAGCAGCCGGTTTAGGCGCAGGCCAGCCGCCCCCGCCCGCGCGGGCTTCGCGGTGCCCCGCCCCCACCACGCCGGAAAGCCCCGCGCCGCGCTGCCAGGCATTGGCGTAATCGCGCTCGAAGCCCGAACCAAAACCGCCCTGCTTGGGGCTGAGCCACTTCAGGCTCTCCTCGGGCAGCTCGGCCAGGAAGCGGCTGCGCACGTGGTAGCGGGTCTGACCATGCAGCATGCGGCTTTGCGCCAGGCTCAAGTGCAGGCGCTTGCGCGCGCGGGTGATGGCCACGTACATCAGACGGCGCTCTTCTTCCAGGCCGTCGAAGTCCTGCAGCGCGCGCTCGTTCGGGAACAGGCCTTCTTCCAGGCCGGTGAGGAAGACGGCGTCGAACTCCAGGCCCTTGGCGGCGTGGATGGTCATCAGCTGCAGCGCGTCCTGGCCGGCCTGGGCCTGGTTGTCGCCGGCCTCCAGGCTGGCGTGGGTCAGGAAGGCGGCCAGCGGGCTCATGATCTCGCCGGTGTCGGCGTCGGGCGTCAGGCCCGGCCCCTGGCCGAGCTCGTCAACCGGCAGCGCCACGGCATCCTTGCCGAAGCCCTCCTGCGTGACGAAGCTCTCGGCCGCGGTGATCAGTTCGTCCAGGTTCTCCAGGCGCTCGGCGCCGTCCTTGTCGCTGCGGTAATGCGCCGCCAGGCCCGAGCCCTCGACCACGTGCTCGACGATGGCGCGCAGGGTCTGCCCCTCGGTGGCGCGGCGCAGGCCCTCAATCAGCTCGACGAACTTCTGCAGGCTCGCTCCCGCGCGGCCCTGCAGGGCCGAGACCGACTGCCACAGGCTGCGCCCGGTGGCCTTGGCGGCGTCCTGCAGCTGCTCCACCGTGCGCGCGCCGATGGCCCGGGCCGGGAAGTTGACGACGCGCAGGAAGCTGGTGTCGTCGTTGACGTTCTCCAGCAGGCGCAAATAGGCCAGCGCGTGCTTGATCTCCGCGCGCTCGAAGAAGCGCAGGCCGCCGTACACGCGGTAGGGAATGCCGGCATTGAAGAGCGCCGATTCGATGACGCGGCTTTGCGCGTTGCTGCGGTAGAGCACGGCGATCTCGCTGCGCGCCAGGCCGCCGCGGTGCAGGCTCTGGGCTTCTTCCAGCACCCAGCGCGCCTCGTCGAAATCGCTCGGGGCCTCGAACACGCGCAGGGGCTCGCCCTGGCCCTGGTCGGTGCGCAGGGTCTTGCCCAGGCGACGCTCGTTGTGGCTGATCAGGTGGTTGGCGGCGTCCAGGATGTGGCCGCAGGAGCGGTAGTTCTGCTCCAGCTTGATGAGCTGGTTGATGCGGTACTCGCGCTCGAAGGCATGCATATTGCCCACCTGCGCGCCGCGAAAGGCGTAGATGCTCTGGTCGTCGTCGCCCACCGCGAACACGGCGCCGCCGCCCGGGGGCGCGAACAATTTCAGCCAGGCGTACTGCAGCTTGTTGGTGTCCTGGAACTCATCCACCAGCACATGGCGGAAGCGCTGCTGGTAATGCTGGCGCAGCGCGGGGTCGTCGCGCATCAGCTCGTAAACGCGCAGCATCAGCTCGGCGAAATCGACCACGCCCTCGCGCTGGCATTGCGCCTCGTACTGGGCGTAGACCTCGACGATCTTGCGTTCCTGCTCGTCGCGCGGGATCACGTCCTTGGGCCGGGCCGCCTCTTCCTTCCAGTGGGCGATGGTGTGCGCCACCGCCTTCGGCACAAAGCGCTCTTCGTCCAGGTTCATGGCCTTGATGACGCGTTTGACGGCGGCCACGGTGTCGCTCGCATCCAGGATCTGGAAGCCCTGCGGCAGGCCGGCGGCTTTCCAGTGCGCGCGCAGGAAGCGGTGGCACAGGCCGTGGAAGGTGCCGATCCACATGCCGCGCACGTTGTAGGGCAGCATCGCGGCCAGGCGCGTCTGCATTTCCTTGGCGGCCTTGTTGGTGAAGGTCACGGCCATCACGCCACCCGGGCCGACCTGCCCCTGGCTGAGCAGCCAGGCGATGCGCGTGGTCAGCACCCGCGTCTTGCCGGACCCCGCCCCGGCCAGGATCAGCGCCGGCTCGTCCCCCAGGGTGACGGCGGCCAGTTGCTCGGGGTTCAGGTGCTGCAGCAGGGTCGAATTCATGAGGGGGCGGATTGTCGGTGCGATCCCGACCTAGAATCGCGCCCTTGCCTCCGAGGAGCGTTGCAACCCGTCAATGACGGGCCAGGCTCGGAGGCCAGGGGTGCTGAGATCCCCTGCGGCAACGGCGCTCACCCGCTGAATCGACGTGGGTGAGCCTTGTCCACCCATCCCATTCGGCGGTCCTTCCAGCTTTTCAGGAGCCCCGCCATGCTGTCCCCCACCGATTACAAGATTGCCGACCTGTCGCTCGCCGACTGGGGTCGCAAGGAAATCGCCATTGCCGAAGGCGAAATGCCCGCGCTGATGGCGATCCGCAAGGAACTGGCTGCCACGCAGCCGCTGAAGGGCGCGCGCGTCACCGGCAGCCTGCACATGACGATCCAGACCGCCGTGCTGGTCGAGACCCTGCAGGCTCTTGGCGCGCAAGTGCGCTGGGCCAGCTGCAACATCTTCAGCACACAGGACCACGCCGCCGCGGCGCTGGTGGCCAAGGGCACGCCGGTGTTCGCCTACAAGGGCGAAACGTTGGAGGACTACTGGGACTACACCCACCGCATCTTCGAATTCGGCGCTGCCAACACCGCGGGTGAAGGTCCGAACATGATCCTGGACGACGGCGGCGACGCGACCCTGCTGCTGCATCTGGGCCAGAAGGCCGAGAAGGATCAGTCGGTGCTGGCCAACCCGGGCAGCGAAGAAGAGCGCATCCTCTTCGCCGCCATCAAGGCCAAGCTGGCCGTGGACCCGAGCTGGTACACGCGCAAGTCGGCCGAGATCATCGGCGTGACCGAAGAGACCACCACGGGCGTGCACCGCCTGAACGAGATGAGCGCAAAGGGCACGCTGCTGTTCCGCGCCATCAACGTCAACGACTCCGTCACCAAGAGCAAGTTCGACAACCTGTACGGCTGCCGTGAATCGCTGGTGGACGGCATCAAGCGCGCCACCGACGTGATGGTGGCCGGCAAGATCGCCGTCGTCGCCGGTTATGGCGATGTGGGCAAGGGCTCGGCGCAGGCGCTGCGCGCGCTGTCGGCCCAGGTGTGGGTGACCGAGATCGACCCCATCTGCGCGCTGCAGGCCGCCATGGAAGGCTACCGCGTGGTGACGATGGACTGGGCGGCCGACAAGGCCGACATCTTCGTCACCGCCACCGGCAACAAGGACGTCATCACGCGCGCCCACATGCAGAAGATGAAGAACAACGCCATCGTCTGCAACATCGGCCACTTCGACAACGAGATCGACGTCGCCGGTCTGGAAGGCTGCACCTGGGAAGAGATCAAGCCTCAGGTCGACCATGTGATCTTCCCGGACGGCCACCGCATCATCATGCTGGCCAAGGGCCGCCTGGTGAACCTGGGCTGCGGCACCGGCCACCCCAGCTACGTGATGAGCAGCTCCTTCGCCAACCAGACCCTGGCCCAGGTGGAGCTGTACGCGCACAAGGACCAGTACGCCGTCGGCAAGGTCTATGTGCTGCCCAAGCATCTGGACGAGAAGGTGGCGCGCCTGCAGCTCACCACCTTGAACGCCGAGCTGACGCAGCTGACCGAGGCGCAGGCCGCGTACATCGGCGTCGACAAGGCAGGCCCCTACAAGGCCGACACCTACCGCTACTGATGAAGCTGACCAGCCGCGCCGACCAACTGCTGGTGCAACGCGGCCTGGCGCCGAGCCGCTCGGCCGCGCAGCGGCTGATCGCGGCCGGCGCGGTGCGCTGGCTGGGGCCGCAGGGCTGGCAGGCGCCCAAGAAGGCCGGCGATGAGCTGCCGCTGCGTTGCGAGCTGAAAGTCGAGGACGACGCCGAGACCCGCTGGGTCTCGCGCGGCGGGCTCAAGCTCGAAGGCGCGCTGGACCACGCCGGGCTGAGCGTGGGCGGCACCGCGCTGGACCTGGGCCAGAGCACTGGCGGCTTCAGCGAGGTGCTGCTGGCGCGTGGCGCCGAGCGCGTGGTCGGCATCGAGGTCGGCCATGGCCAACTCCATCCCAAGCTGCAGGGCGACGCCCGCATCGTCACGCTCGAAGGCCTGAATGCGCGCAGCCTGTGCGCCGAAGACCTGGGTGAGCACCTGCCCGCCGAGGGCTTCGACTGGGTGGTGGGCGACCTCAGCTTCATCTCGCTCACGCTCGTGCTGCCCCAGCTGCCGGCGCTGCTGAAGCCCGGCGCGCGGCTGCTGCTGCTGGTCAAGCCGCAGTTCGAGCTGCAGCCGGCCGACATCGGCAAGGGCGGGCTGGTGAAGAGCGAAGCCAGCTACCCCAAGGTCGAGACCAAACTGCGCGAGGCGGCCGCTGCGGCCGGCTTCGTTGTTGATGACTACTTCGCCAGCCCGATTGCGGGCGGCGATGGCAACCGCGAGTTCTTCCTGCTCGCCACCCGCCCATGAAGACCCCCGTCAGTTTCGAGTTCTTCCCGCCCAACACCCCGGTGGGCCACGACAAGCTGCTGAACCAGGTGGTGCCGGCGCTGGCCGCGCTCCAGCCAGAGTACTTCAGCGTCACCTATGGCGCCGGCGGCGCCACGCGCGACAAGACCCTGGCCACGGTGAAGGCGATCGCCGCCGCCGGCCACCAGGCCGCGCCGCACCTGAGCTGCATCGGCGCCACGCGCGAGTCGCTGCGCGAGATCCTGGCCGAGTACCGCAGCCAGGGCATCCGCCGCGTCGTCGCGCTGCGCGGTGATTTGCCCAGCGGCACCGCCGGTCTGGGCGAGTTCCGCTATGCCGAAGAGCTGGTGCGCTTCATCCGCGAGACCGAGGGGCCGGACTGGCAGATCGAAGTGGCCGCCTACCCCGAGACGCACCCGCAGTGCCGCTACGCCGCCAAGGACCTGCAGCACTTCGCGACCAAGATGAAGGCCGGCGCCAACGCCGCCATCACGCAGTTCTTCTTCAACCCCGAGGCCTACTTCCACTTCGTGGACGAGGCACGCAAGCTCGGTGTGGAGCAGCCCATCGTGCCGGGCATCATGCCCTTCCACAACTACCACCGCATCGCGCAATTCGCGCAGCGCGACGGCATCGACATCCCGCGTTGGGTGGCGCTGAAGATGGAAGGTTTCATGGACGACGCCGCCTCGATCCGCGCCTTTGGGCTGGACGTGGTGACGCGCCTGTGCGAGCGCCTGATCGAGGGCGGCGCACCCGGCATTCACTTCTACTGCCTGAACCAGAGCGAGCTGGTGCTGGAGATCGGCCGCCGCCTGGGCCTGGCGCCGCGCTGAGCGCGTGGTGACGGCGTAAAGAAGCGCAAATCCGAGCCCCTGCCGTCGCCAGGGTTCCAGGCGCCCGGGGACACTGCGCCGCCATGCGCCTCACGCCCTTCCTCCTGTTCGGCCTGGCCCTGTGCGCCCAGGCCCAGACCAACACCCAGACACCCCCACCGCCGGCCGCGCCGGCTTCCGCCCCCGCCGCGCGGCTGGACAAGGTGGAGGTCAGCGGCCAGGCCAGCGACGAGGCCAAGCGCCGCGCCAGCACGGCCAGCAAGATCGTCATCAGCCGCGAAGACCTGCTGCGCTTTGGCGACGGCAATCTCGTCGACCTGATGCGCCGCCTGCCCGGCGTCACCCCCGGCGGGCGGCCGGGGCGCGGCGGCGAGATCCGCATGCGCGGCATGGGTGGCGGCTTCACGCAGATCCTGGTGGACGGCGAGCGCATGCCGCCCGGCTTCACGCTCGACCAGGTGCCGCCCGAGCAGGTCGAGCGCATCGAGATCCAGCGCGCCCCCACGGCCGAGACCGGCGCGCGCGCGGTGGCCGGCACCATCAACGTGATCCTGCGCGAGCCGCTGGCGCGCAAGCTCAACGAGGCCCGCCTGAGCCTGGGCTTCGACCACGGCGAGCTGCAGCCCAATGTGGCGCTGACGCACAACGACAGCACGGCCGGCGGCCTGAACTACTCGGTCACCTCGGTGCTGAACCGCCAGCGCCGCGCCGACGACATCAACAGCCGCACCCGCATCGAGCCCGACGCCGGCCTGGTGCAGGAACGCAGCCAGCGCGGCCGCAGCCTGGACCAGCGCGACAGCCTGAACCTGAACGGCCGCCTGCAGTGGCGCCTGGGCGAGGGCGAGACCCTGCAGCTGATGCCCTTTGCGGTGCTGGCGCAAGGCGAGAACCACAGCCAGTTCGCCCAGGGCGGCGAGCCGCGCTACACCCAGGTGGCGACGCAGAGCGAGGGGCGGTTCCGCATGCTGCGCGCCGGTGCGAACTACCAGAAGCGCCTGAGCGAGGACCTGCGCCTGGACCTGCGCGCCAACGGCGGCGGCGCCAACCTGCGCAACGACAACCAGCGCCTGGAAAGCGGCGGCACGCTGGACCGGCGTCAGGACGACCACAACGACAACCGCGACCGCAACCTCAACCTCACCGGCAAGCTCAGCCTTCAGACGGCTGCCGAGCACGCCTGGGTCAGCGGTACCGAGCTGGAATGGGGCCGGCGCAACAACACCCGCACCAGCCTGCAGAACGGCCAGCCCCTGCTCGGCCTGGGCGATTTCGGCGACGAACTCAGCGCCCGCACCCTGCGCAGCGCGCTCTACACGCAGGACGAATGGCAGGCCAGCCCGCAATGGAATCTGCACGCCGGCCTGCGCTTCGAGCAGATCGACAGCCGCGGCCAGGCCGGGGCGGCACTGGGCGAGGTGCGCAACCGCTCGCAGGTCTGGTCGCCCCTGCTGCACGCGCTGTGGAAGCCCGACCCGAGGAGCCGCGAGCAGCTGCGCATGAGCCTGACGCGCAGCTACCGCGCCGCCAGCCTGAACGACCTGATCGCCCGCCCGGTGTTCAACAGCCAGTTCCCCAGCGGCCCCAACACCGAGTACGCGGCCGACAGCGCCGGCAACCCGAACCTGAAGCCCGAGCTGGCCACCGGCCTGGAGTTCGCCTACGAGCGCTACCTCAGCAAGGGCGGCCTGCTCTCGGCCAATCTGTTCGCGCGCAGCATCCAGGGCCTGATCCGCCGCACGCTGGCGCTGGAAGACAGCGTGCTGAATGGCGTGCCCACCCCGCGTTGGGTCAGCCGGCCGCGCAATCTGGGGGATGCGCGCGTGTACGGCCTGGAGCTGGAAGCCAAGGCGCGGCTGGACGAGATCTGGGCCGAGGCGCCGCCCGCCTGGGTGCCGCTGCAGCTGCGCGCCAACCTCAGCCTGTTCCGCTCCGCCGTCGAGGGCATTCCCGGCCCGCACAACCGCATCGATGCCCAGCCCCGCTTCACCAGCAACCTCGGCCTCGATTACCGCACGCCCGGCAGCCCGGTAAGCCTGGGCGTCAACTGGAGCTACACGCCCGAGGTGCTGATCCAGCAGACCGAGATCCTCAGCAGCCGCACCTCCAAGCGCGTGGTGTTCGACGCCTACGGCCAGTGGGCGATCAGCCGCGACACCAGCCTGCGCCTGGCGCTCTCCAACCTCGACCCGCTCGATGCGCTCAGCCAGACCGTGGTGGACAGCGGCAGCAACCTCGTGACGACCGAAAGCCGCCAGCGCACCTTCCGCACCGCCACCCTGCGCCTGGAGACCCGCTTCTGATGACCCGCGTGCTCTTCATCTGCATGGGCAATATCTGCCGCAGCCCGACGGCCGAGGGCGTGTTCCGCGCCCAGGTGCAGGCCGCCGGCCTGGCGCAGCACATCGAGATCGACTCGGCCGGCACGCACGACTACCACGTCGGTGCGCCGCCGGATGCGCGCAGCCAGGAGCACGCGCGCCAGCGCGGCTACGAGCTGGGGGGCTTGCGCGCCCGCCAGCTGGTGGCTGCGGACTTCGAACGCTTCGACCTGCTGTTGGCCATGGACGAGGACAACCTGGCGCGCGCCGCGCGCCTGGCCACGCCGGCGCAGCGGGCGCGCCTGCAGCTCTTCATGCGCTACGCGCCGGGCCTGGGCACGGCCGTGCCCGACCCCTACTACGGCGGGCCGGAAGGCTTCGAGCAGGTGCTGGATCTGGTGGAAGCGGCGGGCGCCGGCTTGTTGAAGGCGCTGCGGCAAAAGCCCTGATCAGGCGGCCGCGGGCAGCCTGAATGCGCCCACCACGCTGAGCAGTTCGTCGCTCTGCTGGCGCAGGCTCTCGGCCGCAGCGGCACTCTCTTCCACCAGGGCGGCGTTCTGCTGGGTGCTGTGGTCCATGTCGGTGACGGCCTGGCTGGCCTGCAGCACGCCGTCGCGCTGTTCCTGGCTGGCACGGCTGATGGCGGACACCAGGTCGCCCAGGCGCTGGATGGAGGCCACCACCTCGTTGACGGCATCGCCCGCGCTGCGCGCCTGGCTGCTGGTGCCGGCCACCTGGTCGGTCATGCCACCGATGAGCTGCTTCACTTCGGCTGCGGCCCCGGCCACGCGGCCGGCCAGCTCGCGCACCTCGCTGGCCACCACCGCAAAGCCGCGCCCGGCCTCGCCGGCCCGGGCCGCTTCCACCGCCGCGTTCAGGGCCAGCAGATTGGTCTGGAAGGCGATGCTGTCGATGACACCAATGATGCTGCCGATGCGCTGCGAGCTCTGGTTCACGGCCTGGATCTGCCCCACCACCTGGGTGACCACGCGCAGGCCCACCTCGGCCTGCTGCACCGTCTGGCTGGCGATGCCGCGCGCCTGATCGGCGTGCTCGGCATTGCTGCGCACGGCGCCGCCCAGCTGCTCCATCGAGGCCGCCGTCTGCTGCACGGCGCTGGCCTGGCGTTCGGTGCGGGTGGAGAGATCGATATTTCCCACCGCAATCTGCTGGCTGGCCACGGCCACCTGCTCGGCGCCCTGGCGCACGGCCTGGCAGACGTTCACCAGCTTGGCGCGCATGTCCTCCAGCGCCTGCAGCAGCAGGCCCATGTCGTTGCGGCCGCGCAGCGGCACCTTGGCCTGCAGATTGCCGCCGGCAATCGCGTGGGCGGCCTCGATGGCCAGCGCCACCGGCGCGGTGATGGAGCGCACCAGGCGCGCTGCCAGCAGCAGGCTGAACAGGGCCAGCAGCAAGCCGCCACCGGCAAGACCGAGCAGCGCCAGGCGGGCATCAGCCTCGCGCTCGCCCAGCAGGGCACGCAGGGCCTGCTGGGCACGCAGGGATTGCTCCAGCAGCCGGTTGATGGGCTGGCTCATGGCCTCGAAGGCGGCCGCCACCTGGCGGGGCTCGGCGCCGCCCTCTGCTCCCACGGCCTGCTGGCTGAGCTGGCGCAGCAGCGCCACCTCGCGCGCCAGGTTCTCACCCGGCAGTGCGGGCAGCAGCTCGGCATTGGCCTGGGCGGCCAGCTCGTAATGCAGCTGCACGCGGCTGAGGCGGTCGTTCACCTCGCCGTGCAGGAGCAGGATCTGCTGGCGCTGGGCCTCGGTGGCGCCGTTGAGCAGGCTGAGCGCGCTGAGGGCACGCAGCCGGCCCAGGCTGTCGATCAGGTCGGGCACGGCGTCGAAGCTGGCAATGATGAGGTGGTAGCCGTCGACGCTGGGGTCGTAGGACAGCAGGGTGTCGTGCATCACCCGGCCGGTCAGCTCCACCAGGGCGCGCAGCTGGGCCTGGTGGCGCTGCAGGCTTTGCAGCGGCGTCGGGCCGCGGCTGACGATGGCGGCCCCCAGCTCCTCCAGCTCACGGCGCTGGCGCTCCAGCGCGGCCCGGGTGCTGCCCTGGATGTCCGGGTGCTGCAGGCTGCGCTGGGCTTCGTCCAGGGCCTGCATCAAGTCCAGCTGGGCGGCCTGGAAGGGCGGCAGCGGACTGTCGCTGCGACTCAGCAGCAGCGCCGCCTGCCCGCGCTGGCGCATCAGGGCCAGCTGGGCGCGCACCAGGGTGGCGGCAATGGGCGTGCCCTGGTTTTCCTGCCGCGCCACCTGCCAGGTCTGCCACTCCAGCTGCACCAGGCGCTGGCCCAGCCAGGCGCAGGGCAAGGCCAGCAGCAGGGCCACGAGCGCGAACTTCGCGCCGGTATTCAGACGGTCCATCCACGCTCGCATGGCTTCCTCCCGCTGTGTGCCGGGCGATGCTCATGCAAGCGGGGCCGCCTGCCTACCTCATGAAGAAGGAGCGCCGAGGTTCAGGCTTGCAGCACCTGGAAGGCCTCGCGCGTCAGGTTCTCGGGCGCCTGGCCGGGGCCGTTGCACACCACATCGTCTTCGATGCGGATGCCGCCGAAGGGCCGCAGCGCCTCCACGCGCGCCCAGTCCACATGGCCGGCCAGCGGGCCCTGGCGCAGCGCCGTCAGCAGCAGGGGCACGAAGTACAGGCCGGGCTCGATGGTGACGGCCATGCCCTCGCTGAGCACGCGCGTCAGGCGCAGGTAGGGGTGGCCAGCGGGTCGCTCGCGACGTGTGCCGGTGGCGTCGACCTGCAGGCCGGCGACATCGTGCACCTGCAGGCCCAGCAGATGGCCGACGCCATGCGGGAAGAAGTGCGCGCTCAGGCCCTGGGCCACGGCGGCCTCGGCGCTCAGGCCGGAGAGCAGGCGCTGGTCCAGCAGCAGCTGGGCGATGCGGCGATGGGCGCTGAGGTGGATGGCCACATAGTCCGTGCCCTCGCGCACCTCGTCCACCAGGGCGAGCTGCAAGGCCTCCATGCCAGTCAGCAGGGCTGCGAAGTCGTCGCGCGCAGCGCCGGCAGCCGCCTCGGGGTGCAGCCAGCTGCGCGTGATGTCGGCCGCGTAGCCACCACAGGCCGCGCCGGCGTCGATCAGCAGGCTGGTGGCTTGCGCCGGGGGCTGGCTGTCCTGATGCTGCCAATGCAGCACCGCGCCATGGGCGCCGAGGCCCACGATGTTGCCGTAGGGCAGCTCGCGTTCGGCCTGGCCGCTGGCGGTCAGATAGGCGCTGTGGATGTCTGCTTCCGATCCACCGCCCTCGAAGGCGGCACGTGCACCCAGATGGCCCAGGGCGGCACGCCGGCTGGCGCCGCGCATCAGCACGCGCTCGTAAGCGGTCTTGCAGCCGCGCGCGAAGTGCAGCGCGTCCAGCAGGGGCTGCGGGTTCAGGCTCAGCTCGGGCAGTGCAGCGTCGGTCTCGGCGATCTGCGCGCTGCGCGCCGGCGCCAGTTCGCGCAGGCGGGCCAGCAAGGCCTCGGGCTGGCGGAAGGTCTCGATCTCCCAGGCGCTGACCCAGTAGCCGGCCGGGGCAGCGGGCGGGGCATGCCAATAGTCCTCGGGCTGCAGGAACAGCAGGCGCGGGCGCTGGCCCGGCAGCAACACCAGCCAGCTGCCGGGCGCGGCGTGCGTGCCGGTGAGCGGCAGCCAGTGCACGAAATGCGGGTTGGGCTGGAAGTTGTAGGGGCGGTCGTCCAGGAAGGCGAACTTCTCCTGGCCGGCGGCCACCAGCAGGGCATCCAGGCCCTGCGCGCCCAGCGCCTGGGCCAGGCGCTGCTGCAGGGTGGCGAGGTGGGCGGCGTAAAGGGCCGCGAGGTCCGGAGTCGGGGTCATGCCAGCATTTTGGAGGTCTCGGCGAGCAGCCATTCGCGGAACTGGCGGGCCGCGGGCGTCCATTCGCGGCCCAGGCTGCGCGTCAACCAGTAACGCCCCACATCCACCGTGGTGGCAAAGGGCTGCACCAAACGCCCCTGCGCCAGCTCGCGGTGGAACATGCAGGACGGTGCCAGCGCCACGCCGCTGCCCAGCAGGGCCGCCTGCACCATCAGCACCGAGGAATCGAACTGCGGCCCGCGCGCCACCAGCTCGCGCACCCCCGCGGCGCGCGCCCAGGCCGGCCAGTCCTCGCCGCGGTAGGAGCGCAGCAGGGTGCAGCGGCGCAGGTCCTCGGGGCGGCGCAGCTCGGCGGCCTGGGCGGGGCTGCACAGCGGGGCCAGCGGCGCGGCGCACAGGGGCTCGGCCTCGACGCTGCGCCAGGCGCCATCGCCAAAGCGGATGGCGAAATCGAGCGTCTCGATGGCCAGGTCGAGCTTGTTGTTGTGGGTCTGCAGGCGCAGTTCGATGCGCGGGTGGGCGGCGTGGAAACCGGCCAGGCGCTCCAGCAGAAAGCCCTGCGCAAACGTGCCCACCACGGCCACGCCGAGGCGCTCGGCCGGGCCGTCGTCCTGCAGCAGGGCCAGCGCGGCGTCGATCTGCGCGAAGGCCTGCTGCAGCGGTGCGGCCAGCAGCGCGCCCTCGTCGCTGAGCTGCAGGCCGCGAGCGGTGCGCAGGAACAGCGCCTTGCCTACCTGGGCTTCGAGCAGCTTGACCTGCTGGCTGACCGCCGCCTGCGTGACGCACAGCTCCTCGGCCGCGCGGGTCAGGTTCAGGTGGCGCGCGGCGGCCGCAAAGGCATGCAGGGTATTGAGCGAGTAGCGGGGCAGAGACATCAGAAAAACTTGGGGCAGACGCAAGCAGGCATTGTTTGGCAAGAGCAGCCGCACTGGGAAACATGCCGCCCTCTCCGACCTCACGCCAAGACCTTCTATGCCAAACCTCTCCCGCCGCCACCTGCTGGCCCTGGCCGCCGCCCTGCCCCTGCCAGCCCTTGCGCTGAGCAGCCCGGAGCTGAGCCAGGCCCTGGCCGCCCTGGAAGCCCGCGCCGGCGGCCGCCTGGGCGTGGCCGTGCTGGACAGCGGCAGCGGCGCCCAGGCCGGCCACCGCGCTAACGAGCGCTTCGGCCTGTGCTCCACCTTCAAGCTGCTGCTGGCCGGCGCGGTGCTGCAGAGAATCGACGCCGGCCGCTGGCCGGCCGAGCGCGCCATCCGCTTCGGCAAGGCAGATCTGGTCTCGCATGCGCCGGTGGTGCGCGCCCATCTGGCCCAGGGCCGGCTCAGCGCCGTGGAACTGGCCGAGGCCACCCAGACCACCAGCGACAACGCCGCCGCCAACCTGCTGCTGCGCGAACTGTTCGGAGGCCCGAGCGGCCTGACCGACTGGCTGCGCGAGCGCGGCGACACGGTGACGCGCCTGGACCGCTGGGAGCCCGAGATGAGCCGCCTGCCGCCGGGCGAGCTGCGCGACACCAGCACGCCCGCCGCCATCGCGGCCAGCGCCGCCCGGCTGCTGACAGGCGATTGGCTGCAAGCCGCGAGCCGCACGCGCCTGATCGCCTGGATGGAAGCCACGCAGACCGGCACGTACCGCCTGCGCGCGGGTCTGCCCAAGGGCTGGCGCGCAGGCGACAAGACCGGCACCGGCCTGCACCCCAGCATGCAGGACCTCACCAACGATGTGGCCATCGTCTGGCCCGGCCCGGACCGCGCGCCCTGGCTGATCGCCGCCTACTACGAAGGCCCCCGCCGCAGCCGCGACATCCAGGCCGCCGATGAGGCCGTGCTGGCGGAGGTGGGACGGCTGGTCGGCCGGTGGCAGCCCGGCTGAGCGCCCAGCCCGGCGCGCTGGCCAGCGGGGTTCACCCTAGCAGGCAGAAGGCAGGCCGCTGGGCTAGGCTGGCTCGCCCCTGCTGCTCATTGGCCTCTCCCCCTCAGGAGGACGCGATGCATCCGCTAGCCCGCCGGTCTCTCGTGCTTGGAAGCCTGCTCTTGGGTGGGGCACCTCCGCTGCTGGCGGCAGAACTGACGGATTGGCTGAAGTTCGATGCCTTCGGCACCCTGGCCGCCTACCAGGGTGACGACCCGGTGGCCGGCGCCCGCGCCGACCAGCGCACCGCGCGCTACACGAGCAACAAGGACTGGCGCTTCGACGGCGACAGCCAGCTCACCACGCAGTTCACCGTCAACGCACCGGGGCCGGTGCGCGGCGTGCTGCAGCTGCTCAGCAAGGACGACGTGATCGACCGCTTCCGCCCGCGCGTGGAGTGGCTCTACCTCGGCTGGGACGCCAGCCCCGACCTCAGCCTGAAGCTGGGCCGGGTGGTGGCGCCGGTGTTCCTGCTGTCCGACACCCGCAACATCGGCTTCGCGCAGATCGCCGTCCGCCCGAACCAGACGGTCTACCAGGTCAACCCCATCACCAGCATCGATGGCGCCAACCTGAACTGGTCGAAATCCCTGGGCGGCGGCAACCTGGCGATTGAAGCCGCGGCGGGCAAGACGGACCTGAGCCTGACCAACGGCAGCATCCAGGTCAATCGCACGGCCTCGCTGGCCGCGCGCTGGCAGCAAGGGGCGCTGACCTTGCGTGGCGGCCTCACCACTTTCGCGTTGGACGGCAACCTGCCCGCCACCCAGGCGGCGCTCAACACCCTGTCCTCCGGCGCCACAGGCTGCACCAACTGCGCGGCCGTGTTCGCCCAGCGCTTCCGCTTCAAGGACATCAAGGGCGACATCGCCACGCTGGCCATGGCCGCGGAGCTGGGCAGCGCCACGCTGCAGGCGGAATGGGCGCGGCGCAACTCCAACAGCACGCTGATCCCGGATGTGCAGGGCTGGTACCTGCAGGGCAGCTACCGCATCGGCAGCTGGACACCCTATGCCGCCGCCGGCGCGCTGCGCTTCAAGGAGCCGGCGCTGGGCCTGCTCACGGCCGCCGCAGCCCCACCGGCCGCGGCTGCCGCGAACGCCGCCTTCGACCACTACCTGATCAACCCGAACGACCGCAAGACCCAGCAGTTCGGTCTGCGCTGGGACTTCCACGAGAGCGCTGCGCTGAAAGTGCAGATCGAGCGCATCAAGCAAAACCGCCCGCCCTTCCTCGGCATCAATGGGGTGGTCTACAGCCCCAACCTGCCCCCCATCAACCCGGCCTACCGTGGCCCCAGCTGGGACGGCCGGATGAATGTGCTGTCGGTCAATCTGGACTTCGTGTTCTAGCGCGGGAGGCCCCATGAACACGCGTGCATTGCTGTTGCTGCTGGGCATGGCCTCGGCGCAGGCCGAGGTGGTGGTGGTCGTCTCGGCCAAGAGCCCGGTGGCCAAACTGGAAAAGGCCCAGGTGGTGGACCTGTACCTGGGCGTGAGCAAGGAGCTGCCCGGTGCCGGCCAGGCCCAGTTGCTGGCCGCCGCACCGCCGCTGCGCGACGAGTTTTACGGCAAGGTGCTGGGCAAGGAGCCCTCGCAGGTCAAGGCGATCTGGTCGCGCCTGATCTTCAGCGGCAAGGGTGTGGCGCCCAAGGAGCTGGGCAGCGCGGCGGACATCAAGTCGGCCCTGGCCGGCAATCCCAACGCCGTGGCCTATCTGGACAAGGCCGATGTCGACGCCAGCGTGAAGGTGGTCTTCTCGCCTTGAGCGCAGCCGCGCGCCGCTGGCTGCTCTGGGCCGCGCTCAGCCTGGCCGCGCTGGCCGCAGTGGTATGGGCCAGCCGCGCACTCACTCAGGCCGCGCGCGAGCGCTGGCTGATCGAAATGCAGGCCGCCAGCCAGCGGCCGCAGCAATTCGTGCTGAATTGGTTGGAACTGCGCCGCCAGCTGCTGCGCGCGCTGGTACTGCAATCGCGCGGCCAAGGCTGGACGGACGGCCAGACCTTCCAGATCGACCTCGCCGCCGTCAGCCAGGACAGCGACGGCGAAATCGCCCTGGCCGCCGCCGCCGCCCGGGTGGATGCCCAGGGCCAGTTGCAGCCGCTGGCCGGCATGGGCCTGCAGATGCAGGATTGGCACGAGCTGGAGCGCCGCGGCGTGCCCGCCCAACCCCGCGAACAGCTGGGCGCGCCGATGCCGGACGGACGCATTCCTTTGGCACGTCCGCTGGCCGGCGATCAGTGGGTTTGGCTGCTGCTGGATGTGCCAGGGCTGATCCAGCAATTGCAGGGTCTGGACTGGCCCGCCGGGCTGCATCTGCGCCTGCAGCTGGTTGACCTGAATGGACGCCTGCATCCGGTCACCGAGACCGGCCCACCGCCCGCGCTGGCGCAGCAGTTCCGCCGCGAGGAGGCCAGCGTGCCCGGCGGCTGGCGCTTCGACTGGAGCGTGGACCTGAGGCACAGCCCGGTCACGCCCTGGCAGGCTAATCTGCTGACGTTGGCCGCGCTGGCGGTGGTGCTCGGCCTCAGCGGCCTGGCAGCCCTGCTGCTGCGCCAGACGCAACGCCTGCAAATCCTCAATCAGGCCCTGCAGCGCCGCCATGCAGACCTGGAGGCCGCGCTGCAGGAACGGCGCGCCGCGCTGCTGCAGCTGGCCGAGCAGCAGCGCCAGCAGCTGGAGCGCAGCTATGCCCTGCTGGCCCTGCCGGCGGATGCCCAGGCCGAAACCCCGCAGGGTTTTGCCCTGGGCGCGCTGCTGCAAGAGCTGCTGCAGGAGCTGGGGCCGCAGGCGCGCGCGCTCGAATGCCTGCTGAGCTATGAGCCCGGCGCAGAACTCAAGCTCCAGGGGCCGCGCCAGGCCCTTCACAGCGCCCTGCGCCTGCTGCTGCAGCAGGCCCTGAGCGAGCGCCTGGCGCACCGCCTGGGCGCCGAACTGCATCTGGGCTTTCGCCTGCAGGGCAGCGAGACGGTGCTGCTGTGGATCGAGGACAACGCCCCACCCCTGGATGCCCAGGCCCGCCAGCGCCTGTTCGAGCCCTGGCTTGCGGCCGATGCGCCCGATGGCCATGCCCAGGCCCATCTGGCGGTGCGCCTGCTCAGCGGCCTGTGGGCCGCCCAGCTTCGCTACGTGAACCGGCCGAACGGCAACCGGCTGGAGCTGCTGCTGCCTCTCCAGCCCGGACCAGGCTGAATCTCAGGGCCAGACCGGCCCGAGATCGGTCAGGATGGCATCCAGCGGCCGGTCTTCAGGGCGCGCCTGCAGGCCGGGCACGTAGCTGACGCCATAGGCCAGCCCGCAGGTCACGGGGTGCGGCTCGCGCTGGCGCAGGGTGCGGTCCACGAAGCCGCCGCCATAGCCCACGCGCATGCCGCCGGCGCCGTAGCCCAGGCAGGGCACCAGGATCAGCTCGGGCTCGAAGGCCTCGGTGTCCTTGGGCTTGAGGATGCCGAAGGCGTCCTCTTCCATCGGGCAGCCGGGGTACCAGACGTGGTAGCTGAGCAAGCCGGTGTCGCGGTGCTTCACCGGCAGGCCGATGCGGCGCTCGGGGTGGTCCTCGCTCCAGCGGTAAAGCGATGGCAGCGGGTCGAACTCGCCCTTGATCGGCCAGTAGGCGCCGATGCGCTGCTCGCGCCGCTGCAGCAGCCAGACGCGCAGCACCTCCTGCAGGGCCTGGGAACGCGGGTGGCGGTCCGGCAGCTCCTGGCGCAGTTCAATCAACACATCGCGCAGCGCGCGGCGCGGATCCTCGGCAACAGAATCGGGCTTCATGCCCCCATTGTGCTGAGCCCCATGAGCAAACTGCGCCCCGCCGACGACGAACCCTTCGTGGCCCATTGCCGCGAGCTGCTGGCGCCGCTGGGCCCGGTGCGCAGCCGGCGCATGTTCGGCGCCGTCGGCCTGTATGTGGACGGGCTCTTCATCGCCCTGATCGAGGACGAAGTGCTGTACCTAAAGGGGCATGCGAGCCACCAGCCCGCCTTCGAGGCTGCCGGCTGCCGCCGCTTCGAGTACCCGATGAAGGACGGCCGCCGGGCCCACCTGAACTACTGGAGCACGCCCGAGACCGCGATGGAATCGCCCGCCGAGATGCGGCCCTGGGCGCTGCGCGCCATCGATGCCGCGCTGAAGAAAAACTCTAAATAGAGCCCTCGTTCTCGATCACCAGCACATGGGCCGCACCGATCGGGTGGGCCACATGCTCGCAGCCCTCGCGCACATGGAAGAGATCACCGGCGCGCAGCAGATGGCGTTGCTCCACGCCCTGCTCGCGCACCCGCATCTCCACCTCGCCCTGCAGCACGGCAAAGACCTCTTCGCCCTCGTTGACGTGCCAGCGGTAGGGCTGGTCCGTCCAGTGCAGGCGCACGCTCACGCCGTTCATGGCCGCGATGTCCTGCGCCGCCCAGGCGCGCGTGCCGCGGAATTCGCCCGATCGGATCACCGTCATGCTGCCAACTCCTCGTTGAGCTCGAAGCGGGCATCGGCAAAGGCCTCCACCACCACCTCCTGGCCCTGCGGCAGGCGCAGGCGGTCGCCGGCCTGCAGCACCCAGTCCTGCGAAGGTGCGTCCAGCTCGCCATTGGTCGTCAACCAGAGACGGCCGCTGCAGACCTGCAGGGTCTCGGCGCGGCGCAGCGGGTGGCGCAGCACCTGGCCGGTGCGCAGCTGCCAAACATTGGGATAGGCATTCGCTTGATTCATCATTTGGCACTCCTTGTGTTGGCCATGGATGCAATTCTTCCCAGGCAGGCCGCGCCGGTCCAATCACATCGAAGCGCCGGATTGATAAGCTTTGAGCATGAATAACAGCATCCGGCCCCGCATCCCCACCCGCCCGCTGGCGGTCGGCCATCTGCGCGCCTTCGAAGCCGTGGCGCGCCTGCTGAACTTCAGCGCCGCGGCCCAGGAGCTGGCGCTGACGCAACCGGCCATCAGCCGGCAGATCAAGGCGCTCGAAGAGGAACTGGGCCTGCCACTGTTCCAGCGCGGCACGCGCCGCGTGGAGCTGACTCACGCCGGCGCCCAGCTGCTGACGGTGGTGGCGCCCCAGCTGGTGGAGCTGGACCGGCGCGTGCGCCAGTTGCGTGCCGATGCCGGCCGTCAGGTCATCAACCTGACCACCTTCGCCTCCTTCGCCAGCCTGTGGCTGCTGCCCCGCCTGGAATCCTTCCAGCAGGCGCACCCGGCGGTGGACATCCGCATCTCCGCCAGCGACGGCGTGCAGGACCTGGACGCCAGCGGCTTCGACGTGGCGCTGAGCTACCACCTCAGCCCGCCGCCCGGCGAAGGCGTGGAGCGCCTGTTCGGCGAGGTGCTGGCCCCCGTGCACGGCCCGGCGCGGCAGGCCCGCATCGATGCCGGCGAGCTGCCCCCCTTGCACCGCCCGGCCGACCTGGCCGAGCACACCCTGGCGGAAGAAGACGACAACCGCCCCACCAGCCAGCTCACCCACTGGCGCCCCTGGTTCGAGGCGCAGGGCCTGGGCGACCTGCAACCGCGCCGCTGGCTGCTGCTGAACTACACCCACCAGCAGGTGCAGGCCACGCTGGCCGGCAATGCGCTCACGCTGGCACGCCTGCCGCTGGTTTACGACCAGCTGGAGCGTGGCGAGCTGATCGAAACCTTCGGCCCCGCGCGCCGCCACCGCACGCCCAGCAGCTACTGGATGCGCCTGGCACGCAGCGCCACCCAGCGCCCCGAGGTGCTGCAGTTCTGCGAGTGGCTGCGCGAACAGGCGGCGCAGACCCGCGCCGCGCTCAGCGTGTGATTCAGGGCGCCAGGTGCCTGGAGAAGAAGGCCTCCAGCCGGTTCGCAAAGTCCAGCTGGGTGTCCTTGCGGCCCCAGCCATGCGCCTCGTCTTTGTAGACCACCCACTCGGGCTCCTGGCCAGCGGCACGCAGGGCCTCCCGCAGGCGCTCGCCATGCGCCAGCGGCACGCGCCGGTCCTGCTCGCCATAGGCCAGCAGCAGGGGCTGCTTCAGGCGCCCAGCCTGCAGCACTGGAGACGTGGCCTGGAGCTGCGCGGCGTGCTTCTCCGGGTCGCCGACCCGGCGCGTGAGCAATTGCTCGCGCACCAGCGGACTGGTGTCGGCAGACACCCAGAAGGAGCCCTTCAGTAGCAGGTCCAGGTCGCTGAGCGCCGCCCAGGCGACGCCACAGCGGTACAGCTCGGGGTGGCGGATCAGGCCCATCAAGGCGCTGTAGCCCCCGTAGCTGCCACCGGCAATGCAAGCCTGCGCACCAGCAAGCTTCTGGCCCTGGGCCCAGCGCAAGGCATCGGCCACATCGTTCTGCATCGCCAGCCCCCATTGGCGAAAGCCCGCGCGGAAATGCGCATCGCCAAAGCCGGTGCTGCCGCGGAACTCGGGCTCGATCACCAGCCAGCCGCGCGAGGCCAGGAACTGGCTCAGGGGCTCCCATTCCCATTGGCGCCCGCGCACCCAGGGGCCGCCGTGTACGAGCACGACTGCCGGGTGCGGGCCCGTGCCGGCCGGGTGCGTCAGCCACACCGGCACGCTGAATCCATCGCGCGCCGGCACCCGGTGCAGGCTGACGCGCGCCATCTGGCCCGGCTCGATGCCGGGTTGGCGCCGCGCCAAGCCTTGCCAGCGGTCCTCGGCCGGGTGGTAGAGCCAGAACTGGCCGGCATCGCGGTCCGAGGCCGTGCGCACCAGCACCACGGCGTCCTGGGCCTCGCAGCGTCGGCAGTCGATGCGATTGATCTGCCCCGGGAAGCGCTGGTCGGCCTTGTCCTGCCAAGCCTGACGACGCGCATCCAGCCAAAGGCTGCGCTCGGCATCCGCGACAAAGCGCAGACCGACCAGCCGCCCGCCCTCCAGCACCGGGTTGGCTGCCACGTCAAACCCTTCAACCCGCAGAAGCGGTGGGCTCTGCACCTGCTTGCGCTCGAAGTCGTAGCGGCTCAGCACGGCTTCGAGCCCCAGCCCTTCCGGATGGTGGACATAGAGCTGGCCCTGGTCGTCAACAAAGCGCGGTGTCAGCGGCACTTCGCCTACTGCACCTTCGCTCAGCTGACGCCACTCGCTCTCACCCGGGGCACGCGCGAACACGCGCTGATGCAACCCGTCCTGCGTGACCAGCGCGCGCGCCTGGCCTCGGCTGTCGAACAGCCACTGGGCGGCCGGACCTGGCGCATCGACCTCGTAATGGCGGGTGCTGCCTGTGCGCACGTTCAGCCACAGCGGCTGCAGGCCCTTGGCGTCCCAACGGCCAATCACGACCTCATCGCCACCCCCCTCCGGCACCTTCAGCAGCTCATGCCGGAAATCGAGCGCGCTCTGCCGGTTCATGCTGCGCGACTCCACCGGCCGCCATGAACGGCGCTGGATCAGCTCACGCGGCTTGGCGCCCTCCAGACCCACCGAGAAGAGCCCCGGGGCCTCGCGCTGCGCCCAGTAGCTGCCGGCATCCATGTCCCAGACGGAGAACACCAGGCGCTCGTCGTTCACCCACTGGAAGCGCTGAACGTCGACCTCCTTGAACTGCGCCAATGCCTGCGCGCTGCCGCCCGCGCGCAGATCGAGCACATACAAACCTTGCCGCTCCTGCCGCCGGCCAGCCAGGAAGGCCAGGTAGCGCCCCGAGGGGGAGAGTGCCGCGTCCTGCATGGCCGGGCGCTCGAAGAAGCGCTCCGCCGGCACGGCCGCCTGGGCCTGCGTCTGCTCCTGTGCGACCAGCTGGCCGGAAAGGCCCATGAAGGCGCACCACAGCGCCAGCAATCGAAATCCGTTCATGGCGCCAGCAACTCCCGTTCCGTCAAGATCACCGCGAGCGGCAGGTCATGCGCCGCGGGCGCGAATTCGCATTCCCCCACGCTCCAGGCCAAACCCACGGCCGTCACGCCCGGATTGGCGGCCAGCCAGCGGTCGAAGTAGCCGCCGCCATAGCCCAACCGGTAGCCAGTCCGGGTGAAACCCAGGCAGGGCACCAGCACCACGTCGGGCTCCACCGGCGCGCCGCTGCTGCAGGGGATGCCCATCTCGTCCTGTGCGCTGGGCGTGCGGCCATCCCAGCGACGGTAGTGCATCTTTCGGCCTTCACGCAGGGCATAGGGCAAGGCCAACTGCACCCCGGGCAGGGCCTGGTGGGCCCAGAAGGCCGGGGCGTCGAACTCGCCGTCGAGCGGCCAGTACAGGCCCAGGCAAAAGGGTTCCAGCTGCTGCAGCAGCTGGCGCAACGGCTCGTTCAGGGCCTGGGCCGCGGCGGCGCCGGCGGGGCTGGCCAGCCAACTGCTGCGGCGCGCCTTCAGTTCGCGGCGCAGCGCCTGGCGCTCGGGGGCGGGGTTCTGGTGTTCAATGGCGTCCATGCGATTTTGGAAGTACTTGACTCTGTTGCCATTCTTCCTCGCCAGCGCGCAAGCGCAGCCGGCCGAGGACCTATTGATGAACCAGGCGCGCGAAGCCTGGCGCAAGCGCGATGTGGCCGCCCTGAACCGCCTGGCCGAACAGGCCCAGCAGCAGCAGCACCTGCTGGCCCCCTGGGTGGACTATTGGCGCCAGTTCGCCCGCCTGCCCGCTGCCCAGGTGCCGGAGCTGGAGGCCTTCTACCAGCGCTGGCCCGGCAGCTATGTAGAAGACCGGCTGCGCAACGACTGGCTGCTGGAGCTGGGCCGGCGCCAGGACTGGCCGGCCTTCGCCGCCGATTACCCGCGATTTCGCATGGACGACGACCGCGACGTCCACTGCCACGCGCTGCGCGCCGAGCGTGCGCTGGGCCGGCCGCTGAAGGAAGGCGCCGACGCCAAGCCCTTCAAGGAGCGCGCGCTGGCCGCCTGGCTGGCCCAGCGCGAGGCCGATGAGGCCTGCCACGCGCTCGCCAAGGATCTGCTCGAAGCCAAGGTCTTTGGCGCGGACGAGTTGCGCCGCAAGCTCAACGCCAGCGCCGAGACCGGGCGCGGCAAGGCCTTCACGCAGACCCTGGAGCTGCTGCGCAAGCCCGAGGCCAAGATGCTGCAGGGCGCCTACGACGACCCGGCGCGGCATCTGCGCTTGAAGCCGGTGGTGAGCGGGCGCTGGCAGCAGGAGGCCGCCGCCGTGGCCCTGGTGCGCCTGGCCGCCAGCAACCCGGAAGGCGCGCGCGACCACCTGGAAGGCCGCTGGGCCAAGGCCCTGGCGCCCGCGTTGGCGCAATGGGCCTGGGCCCAGGGCGGTCGCCAGGCCGCGCTGCGCCAGCAGGAGGACGCGGCCGACTGGTTCCGCCGCGCCCTGGCGCTGAAAGCGTCGGCCAGTGAGTGGAGCGAGGAGACCCTGGCCTGGGCCGCACGCGCGGCCCTGCGCGCCAAGGGCGGCGCAGGCGACTGGGAGCTGCTGCGCCAGGTGGTGCAGGCCATGCCCGAAGCCCAGCGCCAAGACCCCGCCTGGGCCTACTGGCATGCCCAGGCCCGCTACCGCGCCGCACCCGAGGGCGAGGCTGGCGAACCCGCACGCCGCGAAGCCCGCGCCACCCTGGTCAAGCTGGCCGCGCCGCTGCACTTCTACGGCCAGCTCGCGGCCGAGGAAATGGGCCTGCGCCTGGCGCTGCCGGCGGCGCCAGCCGCGCTGAGCCCGGCCGAGCGCCAAGCCGCCGCCCAGCACCCCGGCCTGACGCGCGCGCTGCGCCTGATCGAGCTGGGAATGCGCGGCGAGGGCGTGCGTGAATGGAACTTCAGCCTGCGCGGCATGGCCGAGCGTGAGCTGCTGGCCGCCGCGCAGCGCGCCTGCGAAGCCCAGGTCTGGGACCGCTGCATCAACACGAGCGAAAAGACCACGCAGCAGATCGACCTGGCGCAGCGCTACCCCATGCCCTTTCGCGAGCAGCTGGTGGAACGCGCACGCGCCGCCGGGCTGCACCCGGCCGACCCCTACGGCCTGATCCGCCAGGAGTCGCGCTTCATCCAGGATGCGCGCAGCGGCGTGGGCGCCAGCGGCCTGATGCAGCTGATGCCCGCCACCGCCAAGTGGACGGCGCGCAAGCTCGGCCTGGCCTACAACCCGCAGCGCATCAACGACATGGACATGAACCTGCGCTTAGGCATGGGCTACTTGCGCATGGTGCTGGACGACTTCGGCGGCGCCCTGCCCTTGGCGGCGGCGGCCTATAACGCCGGCCCCGGCCGGCCGCGCCGCTGGCGTGAGGGCGGCGAGCTCGATGCCGCCGCCTGGGCCGAATCGATCCCCTTCAGCGAGACGCGCGACTATGTGAAGAAGGTGCTGGCCAATGCCACCGTCTACGCCCGGCTGATGGGCGAGCCGCAGGCCAGCCTGCGCGAACGTCTGGGCCAGCGCATCGGGCCGCGGCCCACTACCGCCCCAACTTCCAATCAGGATCTGCCATGAAAGTCTTGGTCCTCGGTGGCAGCGGCTTCATCGGCCGCGCCCTCTGCGAAGAGCTGCAACGTGCGGGCCACAGCGCCACCGTGCCCACGCGGCGCGACCGCCAATGGCGCGGCCTGGCCCCCTTGCCGGCCGTCACCGTCATCAAGGGAGATGTGCTGGGCGAAGCCGGCTTGCTGGAGCGCCTGCTGCCCGGGCACGATGCCGTCGTCAACCTGATCGCCATCCTGCAGGGCAGCGCGGCCGATTTCGAGCGTGTGCAGGTGCAATGGCCGCACCGCCTGGGCAAGGCCTGTCTGAGCGGCGGCGTGCCACGCCTGCTCCACGTCAGCGCCCTGGGCGTGGAGGGCGATGAGCGCAGCGGCTCGCTCTACCTGCACGCCAAGGCGCGCGGCGAAGCCACCTTGCGCGCCATGGAAGGCCTCAAGCTCACCGTGTTGCGGCCCTCGGTGGTGTTCGGCGCGCACGACAGCTTTCTCAACTTGTTCGCCAGCCTGCAACGCGTGCTGCCCTTGATGCTGCTGGGCGGCGCGGATGCCAAGCTGCAGCCCGTCTGGGTGGGCGACGTGGCCGCCGCGCTGCGCCGTTGCCTGGAGTGGGACGAGACCATCGGCCACAGCTACGAGCTGGCCGGGCCCGAGGTCAAGACCCTGCGCGAACTGGTGCGCTACGCCGGCCAGCTGGCCGGCTGCGCCCGCCCCATCCTGCCCCTGCCCGGCCCGCTGGCGATGCTGCAGGCGGCCTTGTTCGAGCTGCTGCCCGGCGGCCTGCTGAGCCGCGACAACCTGCGCTCGCTGCAGGTGCCGAACGTGGCCAGCGGCCACCTGCCGGGCTTGCGCGAGCTGGGCCTGCAGGCGCACAGCCTGGGCGCCATCGTGCCCGGCTACCTGGCGCCCGGCCAGGCCGAGGCCCGGCTGGACGACTTGCGCGCACGGAGGTAGGGCCACCCCCGAAGCGGCTCCGCCGCCTCCCCCTCAAGGGGGCGCCACCAGCGGCCCGGCGGAGCCGGATCCGCGGTGGCACTTGATCCGAGCCGCGCCGCGCCGCGCCGCGCCGGAGCAAAGACTGAACCCAAATCGACGGAACACTTCCATGCAACTCGTCATCGGCAACAAGAACTACTCCTCCTGGTCCATGCGTCCCTGGGTACTGCTGACGCATTTCGGCATCCCCTTCCAGGAGCAGATGCTGTACTTCGACCACTTCCAGCCCGGCTCGCAATTCAGCGCCAGCGCCGCCCAGCACAGCCCCACCGCGCGCGTGCCGGTGCTGGTGGAGGACGACGGCTTCAGCACCTGGGACAGCCTGGCGATCGCCGAGCGCGTGGCCGACCTGTTCCCGCAGCACCCGGTGTGGCCACGCGAAGCCAGGGCTCGCGCCCGCGCCCGCACCCTGGCCGCCACCATGCACAGCGGCTTCGGTGATCTGCGCCGCCTGTGCCCGATGAACATCGAGGCCGACCTGCGCGCCGTGGGCGAGCGCCTGCTGACCGAGCACCCCACCCTGCGCGCCGACCTGCAGCGCCTGCAGGCCCTGTGGGAACCCGAGCTTCAGGCCCGCGGCGGGCCCTGGCTGATGGGCGCCGAGTTCGGCGCCGTGGACGCCTACTTCGCCCCGGTGGCGATGCGCGTCACCCGCTACGGCCTGCCGCTGGGCGAGCGCTGCATGGCCTATGTGCGGGCGCTGGAAGCCCACGCGGCCGTGCAGGCCTGGGTGGCCGGCGCGCTGGCTGAGCAGCGCTTTGTGCCGGACGACGAGCCCTACCGCAGCGCGCCGGGCGAGGCGCCGCGCTGATGCAGATCTACGAAGTGGGCGGCGCCGTGCGCGACGCCTTGCTGGGCCGGCCGGTGAGCGACCACGACTGGGTGGTGGTGGGCGCCACGCCCGAGCAGATGGTGGCGGCCGGCTTCGAGCCGGTGGGCAAGGACTTTCCGGTCTTCCTGCACCCGCGCACGCACGAGGAGCACGCGCTGGCGCGCACCGAGCGCAAGAGCGGGCGCGGCTACAAGGGCTTCGAGGTCTACGCCGCGCCCGAGGTCACGCTGGAAGAAGACCTGGCGCGCCGCGACCTGACCATCAACGCCATCGCCCGCGCGCCCGACGGCCGCCTGATCGACCCCTACGGCGGCCAGCGCGACATCGAGCAGCGCGTGCTGCGCCATGTCAGCCCGGCCTTTGCCGAGGACCCGGTGCGCATCCTGCGCCTGGCGCGCTTTGCCGCCCGCTTCGGCGATTTCACCGTGGCGCCGGAAACCCTGGACCTGTGCCGCCAGATGGTGGCCGAGGGCGAGGCCGACCACCTGGTGCCCGAACGCGTGTGGCAGGAGATCGCCCGTGGCCTGATGGAGGCCCACCCGGTGCGCCTGCTGCAGGTGCTGCGCGACTGTGGCGCGCTGGCGCGCATCGCCCCCGAGCTGGAGGCGCTGTGGGGCGTGCCGCAGCCGGCCGCCCACCACCCCGAGGTGGACACCGGCGCCCACATCGAGCTGGTGCTGAACCAGTGCGTGGCGATGCAGGCGCCGCTGCCCGTGCGCTTCGCGGCGCTCACCCACGACCTGGGCAAGGCCCTCACCCCCGCTGAGGAGCTGCCGCGCCACCGCGGTCACGACCATGGCGGGCTGGCCCCGCTGGCGGCGCTGTGCGCGCGCTGGAAGGTGCCGAATGACGCCCGCGAGCTGGCCGGGCTGGCCTGCGCTCAGCACATCCATGTGCACCAGAGCGGCGGCTTCGAGGCCGCGGCCGTGCAACGCCTGCTGCAGCGCTGCGACGCCCTACGCCGGCCCGAGCGCTTTGCGCAGCTGATGCAGGTCTGCGAGGTCGATGCGCGCGGCCGCCTCGGCCTGGAAGGCCGTGCCTACCCGCAGGCCGAACGCCTGCTGGCCGCGCTGGCCGCGGCGCAGGCGGTGGACAGCGCGGCCATTTCCGCCCCGCTGCTGGCAGCGGGCAAGCGCGGCGAGCTGATCGGCCAGGCCATCGAACAGGCCCGCCGTGCGGCCATCGCCGCTACCCTTGCACCTTCTCCGGGAGACTGAACCACCATGCGCGCCAACACCATCCTCGACACCATCGGCAACACCCCCCATGTGCGCATCCAGCGCCTGTTCGGCCAGCACGCCGAGGTCTGGATCAAATGCGAGCGCGCCAACCCGGGTGGCTCCATCAAGGACCGCATCGCGCTCGCCATGGTCGAGGCGGCCGAGCGCAGCGGCGCGCTGCGGCCGGGCGGCACCATCATCGAACCCACCTCGGGCAACACCGGCGTCGGCCTGGCCATGGTGGCGGCCGTGAAGGGCTACCAGTTGGTGCTGGTGATGCCCGACAGCATGAGCATCGAGCGCCGCCGCCTGATGTTGGCCTACGGCGCCCGCTTTGAGCTCACCCCGCGCGAGAAGGGCATGAAGGGGGCCATCGCCCGCGCCCAGGAGCTGATTGCCGAGACCCCGGGCAGCTGGATGCCGCAGCAGTTCGAGAACCCGGCCAATGTGGACATCCACGTCCACACCACCGCCGAGGAAATTGCCGCCGACTTCCCCGACGGCCTGGACGCGCTGATCACCGGCGTGGGCACCGGCGGCCACCTGAGCGGCTGCGCACGGGTGCTGAAAAAGCGCTGGCCGCAGCTGCAGGTCTTTGCGGTGGAGCCCGCAGCCAGCCCCGTCATCAGCGGCGGCCAGCCTGCGCCCCACCCCATCCAGGGCATCGGCGCCGGCTTCATTCCGCTGAACCTGGACACCCGGCTGCTGGATGGCGTGATCGCCGTGGACGCCGAGGCCGCGCGCGAGATGGCGCGCCGCTGCGCGCGCGAAGAGGGCATGCTGGTGGGCATCAGCAGCGGCGCCACCCTGCGCGCCATCGAACAGCAACTGCCCAAGCTCAAGCCCGGCGCCCGCGTGCTGGGCTTCAACTACGACACCGGGGAGCGCTATCTGTCGGTCGAAGGTTTCTTGCCCACCTGATCGCAGGCCGCTCACCCCATGAGCTTCGCGAACCCCTTCATCAACGCGCTGCTGGCATCGGTACTCGGCCTCTTTGTGTTTCTGTTCTGGACTTGGGACTCGGACCCCCTGGGCCGAAGAGGCTGGCTGATATTTGTGGTGGTCTCCTGTGCGCTGCTGGGCTTCTACTTCGGAGAGCCCTTCGTGCGCCTGCTGATGCAGATTGCCTGAGGTCTCTGAATGAAACCCATCGACGCCCCCGCCGGCGGCCGCGGCGCCGTCCAGGCGAGCCTGGATGCCTTCAGCCAGCAAGGCATCCCGCTCAAGGTGGTGCGCAGCTTCCTGAAGGCCAACAAGCCCGAGGGCTTCGACTGCCCCGGCTGTGCCTTCCCGGACCGCCCCGGCAGCTTCGGCCCCGACTCCTGCGAGCAGGGCCAGAAGGCCATCGCCTGGGAGATGACGCCGCTGAAGGCCGACGCCGCCTTCTTCGGTCGCCACACCCTGGCCGAGCTGCGCCAGTGGAAGGAACGCGACATCGAGGCCGCCGGTCGCCTGACCGAGCCGCTGCTCTACAACCCGGTGACGGACCGCTACGAGCCCATCGCCTGGGCCGATGCCTTGCAGCTGGCGGCCCAAACCCTGCGCGGCCTGGAGCCCACGCGCGTGAGCTTCTACACCTCGGGGCGCGCCAGCAACGAGGCCGCCTTCCTGTGGCAACTGCTGGCGCGCGCCTATGGCTCGGCCAATCTGCCCGATTCCAGCAACCTCTGCCACGAGCCCTCGGGCCTGGCGCTCAAAGCGCAGATCGGCGTGGGCAAGGGCACGGCGCAGCTGAGCGACTTCGAACAGGCCGACTGCATCCTCGTCATCGGCCAGAACCCCGCCACCAACCACCCGCGCCTCATGGGCACCCTGCACGCCGCCAGCAAGCGGGGCGCCACGGTGCTGGCGTTGAACCCGCTGGTGGAGCGCGGCTTCGTCAATTTCGCCGACCCCAAGGACGTGGGCGAGATGCTGACGAACCGCGGCCATCGCGTCGCCAAGACGGTCTACACCGTCAAGCCGGGGGGCGACCTGGCCGCGCTCAAGGGCGTGATGAAGCGCTGGGTGGAGCTGGAGGCGCAGGGCCGCAGCATCTTCGAGCTGCCCTTCATCCAGCAGCATTGCGAAGGCTTCGAGGCCCTGCTGGCCGATCTGCGCGGCGAGGACTGGGGCCGCATCGAACGCGAAAGCGGCCTGCCGCGCGAGGCCCTGCACGAGCTGGCCGAGGAGCTGGCGCAGAGCCGCGCCACCCTGGTGACCTGGTGCATGGGCCTGACGCACCACGAGCACGCCATCGCCACCATCCAGATGGTGGCCAACTTGCAGCTGCTGCGCGGCATGCTGGGCCGGCCCGGTGCGGGCCTGGTGCCCGTGCGCGGCCACAGCAATGTGCAGGGCGACCGCACCATGGGCTGCACCTTTGCCGTGCCGCCGCGCTGGCTGGCCAACCAGGAGGCCGAGTTCCCCGGCCTGCAGCTGAACCACGACAGCGGCCTGGACGCGCTGGGCACCGCCGAGGCCCTGCTGCGCGGCGAGCTGCAAGGCCTGCTGAGCCTGGGCGGCAACTTTGCGGTGGCCGGCGCCGACGCCCCGCAGGTGCTAGCCGCGCTCTCCAAGACCCCCTTCACCCTGCACATCGCCACCAAGCCCAACCGCACGCACCTGCACCCCGGGCGCGTGGGCCTGCTGCTGCCCTGCCTGAGCCGCACCGACGCCGACCACACCGGCGGGCTCGAGCAGCGCGTGTCGGTGGAGGATTCGATGAGCATGGTGCACGCCTCACGCGGCATCCAGGCGCCGCTGTCCGATCAGATGCGCAGCGAGCCCGCCATCGTGGCCCAGCTTGGCCACGCGCTGCTGCACGACGGCTCGGTGCCCTGGCTGGAGCTGATCGAGGACTACGACCGCATCCGCGAACACATCGAACACTGCCAACGCGGCGTGTTCGATGGCTTCGAGGAGTTCAACCACAAACTGCTCCAACCCGGCGGCTTCTGGCTGCCCAACCCCGCCGCGCGGCGCGAATGGCGCACCGCCAGCGGCAAGGCGCAGCTGGTGGCCCACGCCATCCCCGAAGACGGCCCGCTGGCGCGCGCCCGCGCCCGGTTGCCCGCCGCCGAGCAGGACCAGGTGCTGGGCCTGATGACGGTGCGCAGCCACGACCAGTTCAACACCACCGTCTACGGCCAGGACGACCGCTACCGTAATGTCTTCGGCACGCGCGAAGTGGTGTTCCTCAGCCCCGCCGAGCTGCGGCGCCTGGGCCTGCGCGAAGGTGAGCGGGTGGACGTGGAAGGCCTGCCCATCGACGACGGCCAGACGCGCTGGTTGCGCGGCTTTGGAGTGCGCGCGCTCGAAATGGCGAACGGCTGCTGCGCCGCCTACTTCCCCGAGGCCACGCCGCTGGTGCCGACCGGGCTGGTGGCCAAGGGGGCACGCACGCCGGCAGCCAAGGCCTTGGCGGTGCGCCTGCACCGCTGCGCTTGAGTCAGGGAAGGCGGGCGCTCAGCGCTCGATCACCGCAAACGCTGAGTGCGCGTGGATGGACTCGAAGTTCTCCACCTCGACGCGGTAGCGGCCGATGCGTGCGTCGGCGTTGAGCCGCAGAGCCACCTCGCGCACCAGGTCTTCCACGAAGCGCGGATTTTCGTAGGCGCGCTCGGTCACCCACTTCTCATCGGCGCGCTTGAGCAGCGGCCAGAGCTCGGAGCTGGCACTCTCTTCAGCAAAGCGCACCTGCTCGGCGAAAGGTAGGGGCTGCAGCAGCTCGGCACGGATGGTGACCAGCGAGCGCTGGTTGTGGGCACCGTAGTCGCTGATTTCCTTCGAGCAGGGGCAGAGCGACTTCACCGGCACGGTCACTTCCTGCCAGGTGCTGGTGTGGCCACTGGCGTCGGTCTCGACCACCCAGCGCGCCTGGTGGTCCAGCCGGCTCTCGATGCCCGAGACCGGTGCGCGCTTCTTGATGAAGAGGGTGAAAGCGACCTCGATGCGCCCGGCCTGCGCGCCCAGCAGCTGCAGCATCTGCAGATGGCGCTCGCGCAGCGCGGCGGCGTCCAGCGCCTGCTCGGCGCCGGCCTCCAGCCAGGCGACGAAGCGCGACATGTGCGTGCCCTTCTTCTCGGCCGGCAGGGCCACGTCCAAGCTCCACTCGCCCACGCTGCCCTGCAGCTGCGCACCGAGCTTGAGCGTCAGCGGAAAGCGCACGCGCTTGACCCCGACCTGCTGGATCGCCAGATGGCGCTCGTCGCGCTCGCTCTGGGTGTCGGGGATGTGCGTGGTGTGGGCGGTCGGACTCATCGGGACTTCGTTCGGGTCAAGGCGCGCAGCTTCGCACGCCTTGAAATCCCGCAGCGTCAGAAAGCTTGAGCGCTGCGTTCAATCAATCATTCAGGCATTCAGGCGCCGTTGACCGCGCGCAGCGTGGGCTGGCCCAGGCGGGCACGGATGCTGCGCTCGATGCCCGCGGCGTCCAGCCCGCATTGCGCCATCAGCAAGGCCGGATCGCCATGCTCGATGAAGGTGTCGGGCAGGCCGAGCTGCAGCACCGGCACGCTCAGGCCGATGGCGTTCAGGTGTTCGAGCACGGCCGAGCCGGCACCGCCCATCACGCAGGCGTCTTCCAGGGTGACGAGCAGCCGATGGCTGCGTGCCAGACGCTCCACCAGCGCGCCATCCAGCGGCTTGACGAAGCGCATGTTCGCCACCGTGGCATCCAGGCCCTCGGCGGCCTGCAGCGCCGGGTAGAGCAAGGTACCGAAGGCGAGGATGGCGACGCCGCCCTGGCCTTCGCGGCGCAGCTCGCCCGTTCCCCAGGGCAGCACGGAGAGATCCTTGCCCGGGTCGGCACCGCAACCGGCGCCGCGCGGGTAGCGCACCGTGGCCGGGCCAGGGTGCTGGTAGGCGGTGCTGAGCAGCTGGCGGCACTCGCGCTCATCGGCCGGCGTCAGCACCGCCATGTTCGGGATGCAGCGCGTGAAGGCGATGTCGTAGTTGCCGGCATGGGTGGCGCCGTCGGCCCCCACCAGACCGGCGCGGTCCAGCGCGAAGGTCACGTCCAGGTTCTGCAACGCCACGTCGTGGATCAGCTGGTCGTAGGCGCGCTGCAGGAAGGTGGAGTAGATCGCCAGCACCGGCTTCAGGCCCTCGCAAGCCAGACCGGCGGCAAAGGTGGCGGCGTGCTGCTCGGCGATGCCGACGTCG
Source organism: Inhella proteolytica (assembly GCF_016093275.1). Lineage (GTDB taxonomy): Bacteria > Pseudomonadota > Gammaproteobacteria > Burkholderiales > Burkholderiaceae_C > Inhella > Inhella proteolytica. The sequence goes on along the minus strand of NZ_JAEDAK010000010.1, from coordinate 125,414 downwards.
TAGTAGCGCGTCGGGAAGCGCTTGTGGAACTCCACCATGCCCGAGCCCTCGCGCATCGCGGGGGTGATGCCGACCAGCTTCTGGTCGGCCTCGGCCTGGTCGCACAGCCACTCGCCGAACACCTGGGTGAAGCTCTTCTTGGCCGGCTTGGTGGAGGGCTGGATGCCCTGCAGCGGGTCGAAGGGCGTGGGGCCGTGGTACTTCACCGGGTCGGCCTCGGCCAGCTTGTAGCCCTGGCCCTTCTTGGTGATGACGTGCAGGAACTGCGGGCCGCGCTTGTGCTTGAGGTTCTCCAGCGTGGGGATCAGCGCGTCCAGGTCGTGCCCATCGATCGGGCCGACGTAGTTGAAGCCGAACTCCTCGAAGATGGTGCCGGGCACGAACATGCCCTTGGTGTGCTCCTCGAAGCGACGCGCGAACTCGTACAGCGGCGTGTTCTTCAGCACCGACTTGGCGCCCTCGCGCACCTCGCCGTACAGGCTGCCGCTCATCAGGCGCGTCAGGTACTTGTTCAGCGCGCCCACCGGCGGGCTGATCGACATGTCGTTGTCGTTGAGGATGACGAGCAGATCGCCCATCAGCCCACCATGCGCCACGCCGGCGTTGTTCAGGGCCTCGAAGGCCATGCCGGCGGTCATCGCACCGTCGCCGATCACGGCAATTGCGCGGCGCTCCTCGCCCTTGAGTTTGGCGGCCATGGCCATGCCGTGCGCGGCCGAAATGCTGGTTGACGAATGCGCGGTGCCGAAGGTGTCGTACTCGCTCTCGTCGCGGCGCGGGAAGCCCGAGAGGCCACCGAACTGGCGCAGCGTGTGCATGCGGTCGCGCCGGCCGGTGAGGATCTTGTGCGGGTAGGTCTGGTGGCCGACATCCCAGACGATGCGGTCGCGCGGGGTGTCGAACACCGTGTGCAGCGCGATCGTCAGCTCCACCGTGCCCAGATTGCTGGAGAAGTGGCCGCCGGTCTTGGAGACCGAGTCGACGACGTACTGGCGCAGTTCACCGGCCAGGCGGTGCAGTTCCGCGCGGCTGAGCTTCTTCAGGTCGGCTGGGCTGTTGATCTGGTTCAGCAGGCTATCGCTCATCTCAACACTCTCTTGCAACGACCTGGAAGGCCAGTTCGCGCAGGCGCTGGCTGCGCAGGCGCGGGGCGGATTCGAGGGCAGCCAGCGCCTCGTCGCGCAGGTGCGTGGCGTAGCGGCGCGAGGCCTCCAGGCCCAGCACGCTCACATAGGTCGGCTTGTTCGCTTCCTGATCCTTGCCGGCGGTTTTGCCCAGCGTGGCGGAGTCCTGGGTCACGTCCAGGATGTCGTCCACCACCTGGAAAGCCAGGCCGATGTCGGCGCCGTAGGTCAGCAGGGCCTGGTGCTCGGCCGCGCTGGGGTTGCCACAGGCCGCGCCCATCATCACGCTGGCCTGCAGCAGCAGGCCGGTCTTGCGGCGGTGCATGTCGCGCAGCTGGGACTCGTTCAACGGCTGGCCGATGGCGGCCAGATCGATCGCCTGGCCGCCGGCCATGCCGGCGTGACCGGAGGCGCGCGCCAGCAATGCGCACAAACGGGCCTGCAGCGCGAGATCCAGGCCGCTGTCGGGGGTCAGCACCTCGAAGGCCAGGGCCTGCATGGCGTCGCCGGCCAGCATCGCCTGGGCCTCGCCGAAGGCCACGTGCACGGTGGGTTTGCCTCGGCGCAGCACGTCGTTGTCCATGCAGGGCATGTCGTCGTGCACCAGGGAGTAGGCGTGGATCAATTCCACTGCGATGGCGGCGCGCTCGGCGGCGGCGGTTTCGCCCTGCACGGCCTCGCAGGCGGCCAGGGCCAGCAGCGGGCGCAGGCGCTTGCCGCCTTCCAGCACCGCGTAGCGCATGGCCTCGCCCAGGCCCGCCGGCGCTTCCAGCGGCACCCAGGCGTCCAGCAGGGTCTCGCAGCGTTGGCGCTGGGCCGCGGCCCAGGCGTCGAATTGCAGATCGCTCATGCGGAGCCGTCCTCCCAGGCCTTCAGCGTGCCTTCGTCCAGCAGCTTTACTTGTTGTTCCACGCTCTGCAGGCGCTCACGGCAGAAACCCAGCAGCTCGGCCCCGCGCTGGTAGCCGCTGAGCAGCTGCTCCAGCGGCAAGGCGCCGCCTTCCATGGCGCCGACCAATTGCTCCAGCTCGGCCAGCGCGGCATCAAAGCTTGCGGGAACAGGGGGTTTCGCGCTTTTGGGCATGGCCGGCGACAGAAAAAGGGGCGCGATTGTAGGCGGCCACCCCCCAGGAGAACCCCAGATCCCCCGCTTAGGGAGGGTCATCAAAGCCCGCCCACGGCGGGTGGGTTTTCACGGAGGATGGCTAGAATCCGACCCCCCTCGCGCGCCGTGCGCCAGGGTTCGCAAGCCCGGTGTCGCCGGGCTTTTGTACGTCGAAGGACCGCCACCCATTCAAGGCGGCCCGAACGACGGGTGTCTTGGAGACCCTTGGATCATGTCGGATCTGAGCTTGGCCATCGGGGCGCTGAAAAGCGGTCACACCACGCAGCTCCCCGTTTCTGCTTATTTCGATCAGGCGCTCTACGAGCGCGAGCAGGAGCGCATCATCCGACCTGGCCCCCGCTACATCGGGCACCAGCTCGCGGTGCCCGAGGTGGGCGATTACCTGGCCCTGGCCCAGGAAGGCGAAGGCCGCGCGCTGGTGCGCGGGCATGAGGGCGTGCAGCTCATTTCCAACATCTGCCGCCACCGCCAGGCGGTGATGCTGAAGGGCCGCGGCAACAGCGGCAGCAACATCGTCTGCCCCCTGCACCGCTGGACCTACGGCCTGCAGGGCGAGCTGATCGGCGCGCCGCATTTCCCCGAAGACCCCTGCCTGCACCTGAACCGCTGGAACCTGCGCGAGTGGAACGGCCTGCTGTTCGAGGACAACGGCCGCGACATCACCGTCGACCTGGCCGGCCTGCAGGTGGCCCAGGATCTGGACTTCAGCGGCTATGTGCTCGACAAGGTGCAGGTGCACGAGTGCAACTACAACTGGAAGACCTTCATCGAGGTCTATCTGGAGGACTACCACGTCGGCCCCTTCCACCCCGGCCTGGGGCAGTTCGTCACCTGTGACGACCTGGCCTGGCAATGGGGCAAGGAGTTCTCGGTGCAGACGGTGGGCGTCAAGGGCGCGCTCGACAAGCCCGGCTCCAAGGTCTACCGCCGCTGGCACGACGCCCTGATGAAGTTCCGCGAGGGCCAGCCGCCCAAGCAGGGCGCCATCTGGCTGACCTACTACCCGACCCTGATGGTCGAGTGGTATCCGCATGTGCTGGTGGTTTCCAACCTCTATCCGCAGGGGCCGAACAAGACGCTCAACGTCGTCGAGTTCTTCTACCCGGAAGAGATCGCCGCCTTCGAGCGCGAGTTCGTCGAAGCCCAGCAGGCCGCCTACATGGAAACCTGCATCGAGGACGACGAGATCGGCGAGCGCATGGATGCCGGGCGCCGCGCGCTGATGGAGCGCGGCGACAACGAGGTCGGCCCTTACCAGAGCCCGATGGAAGACGGCATGAAGCACTTCCACCAGTGGTACCGCCAGAAAATGGCGCTTTGAAAGCAACGCCCGGTCCGCCGGGCGTTTTTCATTCCCCATGCCCGCACCCTTCCTGATGCTCGGCGCCGCCCTGCTGTTCAGCCTGATGGGCCTGTGCGTCAAGCTCGCCAGCAGCCAGTACAGCCCGAGCGAGATCCTGCTGGTTCGCAGCCTGGTGGGCGTAGCCCTGCTGCTGGGGCTGGCACGCTGGCGCGGCGTGGCGCTGGGCACGCGCCTGCCCTGGATGCATGTCTGGCGCGGCGTCATCGGCGTGGCGGCGCTGCTGCTGTGGTTCTGGGCCATCGCCGGCCTGCCGCTGGCCACGGCGATGACGCTGAACCAGATGAGCGCGATCTGGATGGCCTTGTTCCTGCTGGGCGGCGCCATCCTGCTCGGCGGCAAAAGCCTGGACCCGCGCCTCATCGTGGCCGTGCTGGTGGGCTTCATCGGCGTGGCCCTGGTGCTGCAGCCCACCTTCGCGCGCGACCAGCTGCCCTGGGGCCTGGCCGGCCTGGCCTCGGGGATGCTCGCGGCCATGGCTTATCTGCAGGTCACCGCCCTGGGGCGCGCGGGCGAACCGGAGATCCGCGTGGTCTTCTACTTCTCGCTCGCCGGCGTCGTCGCTGCCGGCCTGCTCTCGCTCTTCACGCCGGCACCGCCGCGGCCGCAGGGTCACAGCCTGGTCGGCATGGGCTTGCTGCTGGCCGTGGGGGTCAGCGCCACCCTGGCCCAGGTGCTGATGACGGCCGCCTATGCGCGCGGCAAGGTGCTGGCCAATGCCAGCCTGAACTACAGCGGCATCGTGTTCTCAGCCCTGCTGGGCTGGCTGGTGTTCGACGAGGCGCCGGGCTGGCTGGCGCTGCTGGGCATGCTGCTCATCGTCGGCGCCGGCCTCACGGCCACCCTGCTGCGCAGCCACCAGGCCAAGGATCTCCCATCGGACGCCCACAATGAATGACATGCTGATCTCCGCCCCCGACCTGCAGCGTGACCTGCAGGGCCCCAATCCGCCGCTGCTGTTCGACTGCCGCTTCGAGCTCGGCAACCCGCAGGCCGGCCGTGCCGCCTACGCGCAGGGCCATCTGCCCGGCGCGCATTACCTGCATCTGGACGAAGACCTGAGCGCCCCGCTGCACGACGCCGCCGGGCGCTTCCGTGGCCGCCACCCGCTGCCCACGCGCGAGGAGTTCGCCGCCCGGTTGGCGGCGCGCGGCTGGCAGCAGGGCCGCGCGGTGGTCGCGTATGACGGCAGCGGGGGCATGTTTGCCGTGCGCCTGTGGTGGATGCTGCGCTGGCTGGGCGAGACCTCCGTGCGCCTGCTGGATGGCGGCTTCGGCGCCTGGCCGGCCGCGGGCCTGGCGCTACAGACCGACACCCCGGCCTGCAGCGCGCTGCGCCCGCCGGCCCAGTTGCCGGCGCCCGGCATGACCACCATCGACGCCGCCGGCCTGCTGGCCCAACTGGGCCGCCAGCTCCTGGTGGATGCTCGCGCCCCCGAGCGCTACCGCGGCGAAGTCGAACCCCTGGACCGCCAGGCCGGCCACATTCCCGGCGCCCTGAACCGCCCCTTTGCCCTCAACCTGCAGCCCGATGGCCGCTTCAAGCCGGCGGCGCAGCTGCGCGCCGAATGGCAGGCCCTGCTGGGCGAAGCACCGGGCGAGGTGCTGCACCAGTGCGGCTCGGGCGTCACCGCCTGCCACAACCTCTTCAGCCAGGCCCTGGCCGGCCTGGGCGAGGGCCGGCTCTACCCGGGCTCCTGGAGCGAATGGTGCGCCGACCCCGCGCGCCCGCTGGCACGCTATTGAGTCAACGACGGGCCGCTCCCGAGTTGACTCACCCCCCCTCGGGGGGGCGGCGACGGGCGCCAGCCGGTCGCCTGGGGGCATCCTTGACGAAGCGCAAGGCCCGCCCCCGGGCCGGCCGGCAGACTGCCGGGGTCTTCAACGGGAGCCTCGCATGTACGCCCGCATCCTCGTCACCACCGATGGGTCCGACATCACCGCCACCGCCGTGGCCCAGGCGGTCGAACTGGCCCAGAAGCTCGGCAGCCAGCTGTACGCGCTGACCGTCACCGAGCCCTACCCCTACAGCCCGCTGGCCGAGACCCAGCCCATCAGCCCCCAGGAACACCTGGACGCCGAGTTGCGCGTGGCCAACGCCCGCCTGCTGGCGGTGCAGAACGCCGCCAGCGCCGCCGGCGTGCGCTGCGAGGCCAGCAGCGTGGAAGGTACGCAGCCCTGGCGTGCCATCGTCGACCACGCCGAGCGCATCAAGGCCGATCTGCTCGTCATGGCCAGCCACGGCCGCCGCGGCGTCTCGGCCCTGCTGCTGGGCAGCGAGACCCAGAAGGTGCTGACGCACAGCAAGATCCCCGTGCTGGTGGTGCGTTGAAACCCTGGCTTGCACAGCGAAGGCTGGCCCTTCGCGCAGGGCTGCACTAGAGTCCGCTCACCCCCGTCCCAGCGGGGGCGGGAGGATGAATGCGCAGAGTTCGCATGCTGGGCTGGGGCCTGCTGGCCCTGGCACCGTTGGCCCAGGCCAGCGACGGGGTCGAAGAGCCGCGCCCCTGGCAGATTGAAGGCTATGGCACGCTGGCCGCGCATGTGGCCGATGACCCGGTGGTGGGGGTGCGCGGCGATGGCCGCAACCGCAACACCAGCCTGAATGGCCGCGTGCGCTTCGACGGCGACAGCCTGCTCGCGGTGCAAACCCGCTACGAGTTCGCGCCGGGCGTGCAGGCCGTCTGGCAGCTGCTGGCCCGCGACGACGTGCGCTACGGCCAGCGCCCGCGCAATGAGTGGATCTACCTCGGTTGGGACGCCCAGCCCAATCTGAACCTCAAGCTCGGCCGCACCGCGCTGCCGGTGTTCCTGCATTCCGAGACGCGCCACCTGGGCTATGCCCAGACCACGGTGCGGCCGGTCAACACGGTCTACCAGCTCAACCCCTTCACCCATGTGGACGGGCTGGCGCTGCGCCATGCGCGCAGCCTGGCGCAGGGCGAGCTGCGCACCGAGTTCAGCGCCGGCCGCGCCGAGTTGGCCCTGCCCTCCGGCACCATCGATGCCGACCGCATGGTCAGTCTGGCGCTGCGCTACGACGAGGGGCCCTGGAGCCTGCGCGTGGCCGGCTCCGACTACCGCTTCGACATGCACCTGGCCAATGTGCAGCGGCTCTACAGCCAGCTCATTGCCGGCGCCACCGCCTGCACCAACTGTGCCGCCGTGCTGGCTGCGCGTGCACCGCTGGAGGGCGTGCACGCGCAGGTGCAGACCGTGGCCCTGCAGCACGAGAGCGGCAGCTGGTCGCTGACCGCCGAGATCGCTCGGCGCAGCAGCAACAACTCCATCGTGGCGGACTCCCTCGCCTGGTACGTGCTGGCGGCGCATCGGCTGGGCGATTGGTCGCCCTATGTGGTGCTGGGGGAAATCCGCTTCAAGGAGCCGCCGCTGGGCCTGCAGACGCACCCGGCAGCACCGGCCGCGGCGCGCCAGGCCAACCAGCTGATCGACCTCTACCTGCAGACGCCGAACGACCGCCGCATCACCCAGCTGGGCCTGCGCTGGGACTTCCATGCCCGCGCCGCGCTCAAGCTGCAATGGGAGCGCTACCGCGCCACGCGCGAGGGCCGCATCACCGGGCAGAGCCATTACCTGGAGGTGCCGGCGCCGCCGCCCATCGGCCCCTACCAGGGGCCGGCCTGGGACGGCCGCGTCAACCAGTGGTCGCTGAACCTGGACTTCGTGTTCTAGATGCGCCGCGCCCTCGCCTCCCTCAGCCTCGGCCTGCTCACCACGGTGGCGCTGGCCGCCGAGGACACGCCGCTGCTGCGGGTGGGCTTGTCCACGGCCTGGGCCGCTCCCTTCCTGAGCCAGCGCGAGGGCCAGGCCCCCGAGGGCTTGAATGCCGAGCTGGCCCATCTGCTGGCCCAGCAGCTCAAGCGCAAGGCCACCTTCGTGATGCTGCCGCGCGCCCGGCTGGACCAGGCCGCCGAGGCCGGCGAGATCGACCTGCGCTGCCACGCCAACCCCGATTGGGTGCGCCAGCCCGGCATGTACGAATGGAGCCAACCGCTCTGGGCCCTGCCCGAGGTGCTGGTGGGTTCGACAAACAGCGCGCCGCTGCAGCGCCTGGCGGACATGCGCCTGGACCAGACCGTGGGCGCGGTCTTGCACTACAGCTACCCGATGCTGGACGCGCAATTCGGCGCCGGCACCTGGAAGCGCGACGACGCGCCGGCCCCGGACAAGGCCCTGCGCAAGCTCGCCCTGGGCCGCACGCAGTACGCGGTGACGACGCAGTTCGAGCTGAGCCACTACCTGCGCGAGCAGCCCGACCCGCCCCTGGGGCGCTGGCGCCTGCCGCTGGGCCACGCCAATGCGCATTGCGCCGTGCCACGCGCCAGCAAGGTGCGGGCGGCCGACGTGTTCGCCGCGCTGCAGGCGCTGCGCGAGCAGGGCCTGCTGGACGCCCTGCTGCGCCGCCACGGCATCCCCACCGTGGCAGTGGTGGCGGCGGCACAAAGCGAGCTGCCGGCGCTGGGCCGCGACGAGGTCGAGGCACTGTTCCTGCGCCGCCTCAAGACCCTGGAGGACGGCCGCGTGCCGCAGCTGCTGGTGCCGGGCGATGCCTGGCTGGCGCCCTTTGCCGAACAGGTGCTGCGCCGCAGTGCCGCGCAGCTACGCGCCGAATGGTCACGCGCCACCTTCAGCGGCGGCAGCCGCAAGCCGCTGCAGCTGGACACCCCCAGCCAGCTACGCGCCCAGCTGCGCCGTCAGCCCCTGGCCATCGGCGTGCTGCCGCTGCACGAGCTGGACGCCAGCCTGAAGATCCTCTACTTGCCCTGATCAGTGCGCGTGGCCGCGGGCGAGTAGCAAAGTGAAACCCAGGCCCAGTGCCAGCCACAGCAGCTGCAGGGCGGTGGCGCGCCAGGGCAGGCGGCGCTGCAGCTGCGGGATCAGATCGGCCACCGCCACGTAGATGAAGCTGGAGGCCGCCACCACCATCAGGTAGGGCAGCAGGCTCTCGAAGGGCTGGATCAGGAAGTAGCCGGCGACGCCGCCGACCACGCCGGCCAGGCCCGAGAGCGCGTTGTAGAACAGTGCGCGCCCGCGGCTGAAGCCGGCGTTCAGCAGCACCAGGTAGTCGCCCACCTCCTGCGGAATCTCGTGCGCAATGATGGCGCCGGCGGTCAGCCAGCCGAGCTTGGCGTCGGTCAGGAAGGCGGCGGCGATCAGCACGCCGTCGCAGAAGTTGTGGATGCCGTCGCCCACCAGCACCGAGAGCCCGCCCCGGCCGGCCTGCTCCTGGTCGAAATGGTGGTGGTGCTCATGCCCGTCGCCCTCGTGGTGGTGGCTGTGGCGGTACAGCTCCACCTTTTCCAGCAGGAAGAAGAACAGCAGTCCGCCGAGCAGGGTCAGGAACAGCTCCTGGATGCCGGCCTGGCTCTCGAAGGCCTCGGGCAGCACATGCAGCAGCGCGGTACCCAGCAGCACGCCGGCCGACAGGCTGACCAGGTGCTTGACCAGGCGCGAGAGCAGGCCCACGGTCAGCCAGGCCGCGATCAGCACCGACAGCAAACCGCCCACCAGGGTGACCAGGACGATGGCGGCAAGGGTCATGGGGGCGTAAGGGCGTAGCGCAAAGGGCGCGGATTGTCGCAGGCGGGTCGGCACGCACCGGCAGGCCCTGTCATGAAACCGGCACAGAATCCCGCCCCATGCTGACCCCCTCGCCGAAGAACAGCCGCTGGGCGGCCGACACCTACGCCGCCATCGACCTGGGCTCGAACAGCTTCCGCCTGGAAGTGGCGCGCCTGCGCGCCGGCGACTACAAGACCCTGGCCTACTGGAAGGAACCCGTGCGCCTGGGCGCCGGGCTGGACGCCGAAGGCCGCCTCACCGAGGCGGCGATGACACGCGCGCTCGACTGCCTGCGCCGCTTCGGCCGCGAGTTGCAGGGTTTCCCGGCCGAGCGCCTGCGCGCCGTCGCCACCCAGACCCTGCGCGAGGCCGCCAACCGCGACGCCTTCCTTTTGCGCGCGCAGGAAGCGCTCGGACACCCGGTGGAGGTCATCGCCGGCCGCGAGGAGGCGCGCCTGATCTACAGCGGCGTCTCGCACCTGCAGCCGGCGGCGCACACGCGCCTGGTCATCGACATCGGCGGCCGCAGCACCGAACTGATCCTGGGCCAAGGCGACCAGCCGCTGGCGGTGGAATCGTTCCGCATCGGCAGCGTCGGCCTGTCGGTGCGCTACTTCGCCGAGGGGCGGCTGACGGCCGAGGCCTTCCGCGCCGCTCAGATTGCCGCCGCGGCCGAGCTGGAAGAGGCGCTGGCCCTGTTCGGCCGCCGGCATTGCCAACCCGCTTGGGTGGAGGTGCTGGGCAGCTCGGGCACGGCCGGCGCGGTCTCGCAGATCCTGGAGGACTCGGGGCACAGCGACGGCCGCATCACGCCGGACGGATTGCGCTGGTGCATCGAGGCCTGCATCCAGGCCGGCAGCGTGCAGGCGCTGCGTCTGCCTGGCCTGAAGGACGACCGCCGCGGCGTGGTGGCCGGGGGGCTGTGCATCCTCTACACGCTGATGAGCCTCTTCGAGATCGACGAGATCCTGCCCGCCAAGGGCGCGCTGCGCCAGGGCCTGGTGGTGGAGCTGGACGAACGCCTGCGCGCCCGCCGCCCGGCCGACGACCCGCGCGAACCCACCGTGCTGGAGCTGCAGCAGCGCTTCGCCGTGGACCGCGAGCAGGCCCAGCGCGTGCGCGCACTCGGCCAGCGCCTGCACCGCCAGCTCGATGCCGAGGCCGCGCCCGAGCGTCAGCTGGAGATGGGCTGGGCCGCGGCGCTGCACGAGATCGGCATGCTGGTCTCGCACCACGACCACCACCGCCACGCGCAATACCTGCTGGCGCATCTGGACGCGCCGGGCTTCTCGCAGAACCAGCTGCGCCGCCTCAGCCAGATCGCGCTGGGCCAGCGCGGCGGCCTGCGCAAACTTGAGGCCGAGCTGCGCGACGACAGCCTGATCTGGCAGGTGCTGGCGCTGCGCCTGGCCGTCATCAAGTGCCACGCGCGTGGCCCGATCCAGGAGCAGGACATCCAGCTGCGCCGCCAGGGCCGCCAGGTGCGCGTGCAGATGGCGCGCGGCTGGGGCGCCCAGCACCCGCAGGCGCTCTACCTGCTGAACGAGGAGGCGCAGGCCTGGGCCAAGACGGGCCTGTTGGAGCTGGACATCCGAGCCTGAGCGGCTAGAGCAGCTCCGGCCCCATCACACCGTGCAGCACGGTCTGCAACTGGCCGGCGCGGCGGCGCGAGCGCAGCCACCACACGCCGGCCTTTTTGACACTCCAGTCCTGCTCGGTACCCGTCAGCAGGCGCGCGGCCACCTGGCCTAGCGTGGGCTGATGGCCCACCACCAGCACGGGGGCCGCGGCATCCGGCCATTGCACCGCCGCCAACAGCGCGGCCACGCCCTGCTCGGGGCCGAGCGCGGCCACGGTGCGCGGCGTGCGCCCCTCCAGCGCACGCACGGTGGCCTGGCAGCGCTGGGCTGGGCTCACCAGCAGCAGGGTACTGGCCGGCAGGCGCTGTTCCAGCCACACCGCCATGCGGCGCGCCTGGCGCTCGCCCTGGGCGGTGAGACGACGCTCCAGATCGGACTGCCCCTCGCGCAGCGGGTGCGCTTCGGCATGGCGCCAGAGGATCAGGTCCACGACGCCATCACTCCGCGCGGTAGCGCTCGACCAGGGCCTGCTGGGCGCTCTGCCCTTCCGGGTCCACCCGGGCATAGTGACCGCGGGCGTCCTGCCGCCAGGCGTCCTTGCCATCGTGCAGATAGGGCTGGATGGCCTCGTCGATGACGCGCTGGCGCAGCTTCGGCTCGGTGATGGGCCAGGCCAGCTCGATGCGGCCGCGCATATTGCGGCTCATCCAGTCGGCACTCGACAGGTACAGCGCCTCCTCACGCTCGTTCTCGCCCCAGCGGAAGTACATCACCCGGGTGTGCTCCAGGAAGCGGCCGACGATCGAGCGCACGCGGATGTTGTCGCTCAGGCCCGGCACACCGGGCGCCAGCCGGCAGGCGCCGCGCACGATCAGGTCGATCTGCGCCCCGGCCTGGCCGCAGGCCACCAGGGCCTCGATCAGTTCGACATCGGTGAGCGCATTGATCTTCACCACCACGCGCGCGCTGTGGCCCGCCGCGGCGGCCTTGCGCACCTGCTCCAGGTAGCCGCACCAGCGTGCGTGCATGGCAAAGGGTGCGAGCACCAGCTTGTGCATGCGCCGCATATGGCTGGTGCTGGCCAGCAGGCCGAACACGGCATCGGCGTCGGCGGTCAGCGCCGGGTCGGCGGTCAGCAGGCCGATGTCGGTATAGAAGCGCGCCGTGCGCGGGTTGTAGTTGCCGGTGGAGAGGTGCAGGTAGCGGCGCAGCCGGCGCTTGGCGCCGGAGCCTTCGCGGCGCGTCACCAGCAGCATCTTGCCGTGCGTCTTCAGGCCCACGATGCCGTACACCACCTGCGCACCAGCGGCCTCCAGGCGCTCGGCCCAGTTGACGTTGGCCTCTTCGTCAAAGCGGGCCTTGAGCTCCACCACGGCCAGCACTTCCTTGCCGCGCCGCGCCGCCTCCACCAGCAGGTCCATCAGCACCGATTCCGTGCCGGTGCGGTAGATCGTCTGCTTGATGGCCAGCACCTCGGGGTCGTCCACGGCCTGGCGCAGGAACTTGATGACGGGCTCGAAGCTCTCGAAGGGGTGGTGCAGCAGCACATCCGCCTTGGCCAGGCGGTCGAACATCGGCTTCTGGCGCGGCAGCCGGCCCTGCGGCCAGACCGGCTCGTGCGGTTCGAAGCGCAGGTCGGGCGCCTGGGTCTGGTCGATCAGCTCGTTCAGGCGCACCAGGTTCACGGGCCCGTTGACGCGGTAGAGCGCGGCATCGGGCAGGTCGAACTGGCGCAGCAGCAGCTGATAGAGCTCCTCGGGGCAGCTGCGCACGACCTCCAGGCGCACCGCGCGGCCGAAGTGGCGGGTGGTGAGGCTGCTGCGCACGGCGTGGCGCAGGTTGCCGACCAGGTCCTCGTCGAACTCCAGGTCGGAATCGCGCGTGACGCGGAACTGCGAGAAGGACACCACCTCGCGGCCCGGGAACAGCTCGGTGAGATGGGCACGGATGACGCTGCTGAGCAGCACGAAACATTGCTCGCCCGGCGCCACATGCTGAGGCAGGCGGATGACGCGCGGCAGCACGCGCGGCACCTTGACGATGGCGATCGGGCTGTCGCGCCCCAGCGCGTCCTTGCCCGAGAGCTTGACGATGAAGTGCAGCGCCTTGTTGGCCACCTGCGGGAAGGGGTGGGCCGGGTCCAGGCTCACCGGCACCAGCAGCGGCCGCACCTCGCGCTCGAAGAAGCGTGCCACCCAGCGGCGCTGCGTCTCGTTGCGCTCGGCATGGTTGCGGATCAGGATGCCGCGCTGCTGCAGCGCCGGCATCAGCTGGTCGTTGTAGATCGCGTACTGGCTGTCGATCAGCTCGTGCGCGGCCGCACCCACGCGCTCCACGTCCTCGTGCTTGATGTCGCCGCTCTTGTCGCGCAGGGCGTCGAGCAGGTCCGAGAAGCGCACCTCGAAGAACTCGTCGAGGTTGCTGGAGACGATGCACAGGTAACGCAGGCGTTCCAGCAGGGGCACGTCCTCGCGCATGGCCTGGGCCAGCACACGGCGTTGGAACTCCAGGATGGCCTGTTCGCGGTCCAGCAGGCGCAGCGCTTTGAGGGTCATCGAATGATTCTAGAAATCGGTCGTGACGGTTCGGTGACAGGCTCGCTTCGATAATCCCATTCATGCATTGCGTGATCGCCACCTCCGGCAACGCTCCGGAGCTGCGCGCCGGTGCGGAGCTGCAAGCCCTCCTGAACGACTGGCAGATCGCCGGCCCCGACCTCGGCGGCGACGCCAGTAGCCTGGACACCCCCTTCGAACAGACCCTGGCCGCGGCCGCCGGGCTGCACGGCGCCGCGCCCCTGGCTGCCTGGGCCGCCGCGCCGCAAGGCCTGCAGGCACCGGCCTGGGCCTGGCTCAGCCCCCTGCACCTGCAGCTTGACGCCCAGCAGGCCATCGCCCTGCCCCCGGCCCTGCTGGCGGTGGAAGCCAGCGAAGGCCGCGCCCTGTTCGAGCTGTTGGCACCGTTGTTCCCTGCTACCGAGGGCTGGCAGTTCGAATGCCTGCAACCCGACCGCTGGCTGCTGGGCCACGAGCAACTGGCCGGACTTCAGCTGGCCAGCCTGAACCGCATCGCCCAGCGCTCACTCAGCCCCTGGCTGCCGGCCGAGCGCTGGCTGCGCCGGCTGCAGAACGAGGCCCAGATGCTGCTGCACGAGCACCCGATCAACCAGGCCCGTGCCGCGCGCGGGGCCCTGCTCGTCAACAGCGTTTGGATGTGGGGGGCGGGCAAGGGGCCGGCATTGCCCAGCCACCTGGTGCTGGAGCCCGAGCCCCCGCTGGACCCCGCCGACCATGCCGAACATTGGGCACGCCTGGATGGCGGCCCGATCGCGGCCCTGCGGCGCGAGGCCGCGATCGGCCGCCCGGCCCGTTTGACCCTGGCTGGCGATGTGCGTGCGCGCAGCTGGGTGCCGGCGCCCAAACGCTGGCGTTGGCCCTGGCAGCGCCGCAATCCGGTGGCACTGAATGCGCTGCTGCAGGAGCTGGACCAATGAGCGCGCCGCTGCGCGTCATCGCCCGCAGCGCCGAGCCGCGCAGCGCCTGGGCGCTGGAGCAGCAGGGCCTGAGCCCGCTGCTGGCGCGTCTGTACGCCGCCCGCGGCGTGCGCAGCGCGGCCGAGCTTGACCCGGACCTGCGCCACCTGCACCCACCCGCGCAGCTCAAAGGCGCCGAGCAGGCCGCTGCCCTGCTGGCTGATGCCCTGGCCGCCGGCCGGCGCCTGTGCGTGGTGGCCGACTACGACTGCGACGGCGCCACCGCCTGCGCCACACTCTTGCGCGGCCTGGCCCTGCTGGGCGCGCGGCCCGAGCAGCTGGATTACGTCGTGCCCGACCGTGCCGTGCACGGCTACGGCCTCACCCCCGCCATCGTCGACCTCGCGCTCGCCCAGCAGGCGCAGGTGCTGATCACCGTGGACAACGGCATCGCCAGCCTGGAGGGCGTGGCGCACGCCAAGGCCCAGGGCCTGCAGGTCGTCGTCACCGACCACCACCTCTGCGCGGCCGATGCCGAGGGCCAGGTGCAGCTGCCGGCGGCTGACGCCATCGTCAACCCCAACCAGCCCGGCTGCGCCTTCCCCAGCAAGGCCCTGGCCGGCGTGGGCGTGGCCTTCTACGTGCTGCTGGCCCTGCGTGCCGAGCTGCGCGCGCGCGGCGCCTTCGAAGCGGGCAACCAGCCGCGACTGGACAGCCTGCTCGACCTCGTCGCTCTGGGCACCGTGGCCGACGTGGTGCCGCTGGACGCCAACAACCGCCGCCTCGTCGCCCAGGGCCTGCGCCGCATCCGCGCCGGCCAGATGCAGCCGGGCGTGCGCGCGCTCTTCCAGGTGGCGGGGCGCGAGAGCGAGCGCGCCTGCAGCCAGGACTTCGGCTTTGCGCTCGGCCCGCGCATCAACGCCGCCGGCCGCCTGGCCGACATGCGCCTCGGCATCGAGTGCCTGCGCTGCGACGACCCCGCACGCGCGCTGCTGCTGGCGCAGCAGCTCGACGCCATCAACCGTGAGCGCCGCGCGGTGGAGACCGATATGCGCGAACAGGCCGAGCTGCTGCTCGCACGCGCCCTCCCAGAGGGCGCGCCACCGCCCGCGCTGGCCCTGTTCGACGAAAGCTTCCACGAGGGCGTGGTCGGCATCCTGGCCGGGCGCCTGAAGGACGCGCTGCACCGCCCCTGCTTCGTGTTCGCCCGCGGCGCCGATGGCCGGCTCAAGGGCTCGGGCCGCTCCATCCCCGGCTTTCATCTGCGCGACGCGCTGGACCTGCTGGCCAAGCGCGAACCCGGCCTGCTGGCCAAGTTCGGCGGCCATGCGATGGCGGCCGGCTGCACGCTCGACGCCCCCGAGCCCGCGCGCTTCGAGGCCGCGCTGCGCGCCATCGCGCAAGACTGGCTGCCGCCCGAGGCCCTGGCGCGCGAGCTGCGCCACGACGGCGCCCTGGGCGCCGAACAGCTCACGCTGGCGATGGCCGAGCAGCTGGAGAGCCAGGTCTGGGGCCAGGGCTTCGAGGCGCCGCTGTTCGTCGATGAATTCGAGCTGCGCGATCAGCGCCTGGTGGGCAGCGGCCACCTGAAGCTGCGCCTGCGCCAGCAGGGCCAGGACTTCGACGCCATCTGGTTCCGCCGCGCCGACACGCTCGACGGCCCGCGTGTGCGCCTGGCCTACCGGCTGCAGCGCGATGCCTGGAACGGTCAGGCCAGGCTGCAGCTGCTGGTTGAAGCCCTGGCTTAGGGCTCAGCTGAGCAAGCCGGCCGGACTGATGGATGCACGAACCGGATGGCTTCAAGCGTGACCGAGGCGGGCGCAGACCTTCCACCGGCCAAAGCCAACCTCTTTCGGTGACTCTTTGTGTGCACCGACTCGCATTCAGCCAGTCGCGCAGGGCAAGATGCCTTCATCGATCTCCGCTGCCAACTCATGCCCCTGCGTCCTCTCCGCTCCGCTTTCAAAGCCCTTGGCTTTGGCATCGTGCTGCCTCTTGCCCTTGCGCTGCAAGGCGCCCAAGCGAGCGACATGGCGCGCCTGGTGACGGAATTGATGGAGAGCACCAAGCTGCATGCGCTCACCAAGACCGAGGCAGCAGCGCGCCGCCATGTGGCGGATGGGCGTCCTGAAACATTGGAAGTACTGCTGATCTCAGATCGGCTCAAGGGTGTCAGCCGGGTCAGCGAAGACGGCGAGCTGATCTTGCAGTACCGAGAGTCAGACGTCCCGGCGGCAGAGCTGGTGCAGCGGGCTTTCATCCTGCGCGCCCTGCGCAAGATCGAAGATCAGGGGAGCGCAGGGGGCGGACTGGCTGGCATGGGCCCTTGGCACTTCGGCATGAGCCGGGACGAAGTGCGGCAGCAGTCCCTTTTCGGTCCGTACTACAGCTTTCAGAACGCGGACATCGGAACTGAGGGGGGGCTGTTTGCGGGCGATAGGCGTCCGCTGTCCTTCTACTTTGAGCAGGACCGGCTCGATCGCATGATGCTGGTCGTCTATTTCGGCAAGGATCCCCAACTGGCCCAACAAGCCTGGGCTCAGTGTCAGGCGCACCTCCAGAGCCGATTTGGCGGAGCGGAAGGCGACTTGGCGCCGGCCTTGCGGCGCTCCAGCCTGTTCAAAGGCCCTGCCCCGGCACTGCGCATGCGCGCAAGCCCAATGCCACCGCAGCGCGAGGTCTGGGCTGGCGCTCAACGCACCGACGACGGGCGTGTCATGGTTTCCCTGGTCTACGCCCAGCCCCGCCTCCCAGCAGTGAGCCGCTTGCCGAGTCGTGGCGGCGCGGATCAGGTGGCGGTCTATCTGCTGCCAGCGGACGACTTCCCGGAGTCCCTGGCCGATGCGTTGGCGCGCCAACTGGGGCAGGAGACCGGCCTGCGGGTCAAGGCTGCCTTGCGCTTCCCGCTTGGAGAACTGCAACCCTTCGAGGGAAGCAACCAGTTCGCCGGCGAGGATCTGATGGACCGTGCGCGTCCGATCACGCGAAGCCTGCAGGACGCAGGTCCAAGAACCTACTTCATCGTATTGACAGCACGGGACATCAACAGCCGTTCGCGCAACTTCCGTTTCCAGTATTCGCTGCACAACCCGATGACCAATCTTTCGGTGCTATCCGTTGCACGCATGCTGGATCGGGCCGATGGCGTGCTCAGCGAGCGTTCTGCGCTGCGTCTGTACAAGATGACCAAGCGCGCCCTGGGGGAGATGCGACTTGGTTGGCAACGCAGCAGCGACCCGGCAGATTTGATGTACGCACCCATCATGGGCATGGACGACCTGGACCGCATCGGCCTTGAACACCGCCCCGGCAAGGCGGCCGCAGCGCTTCCCTGAACGGGTATCGGCTTGGAGCGGTAAGCGGTTTTCGGCCGGATCCGAGGGGCTCGCCACAGCGCGCCGGAGTCAGCGCCCCAAGCCCACCGCCTGTTCCAGCGCCGCGAACTCTTCGGTCACGTACTGCGCCAGGCGGCCCAGGTTGGGCATCTGGTCAGTCGCGATGAGCCCGAAGTTCAGCTCGCCCGCGTAGCTGAACAGCGTGATGTTGATCAGGTGCGTGGGCGGCAGGGTGGAGACCGGGTGCATCTCGCGCAGCTCGGCGCCCTTCAGGAACAGGCGCTGGTCCGGACCGGGCACGTTGGAGACGGTGGCATTGCCCATCGGGGTGATGACGTCGGCCAGGCCGAACATCGCCGCCAGCTGGCCCAGCACGCCGGTGAGGATGGTGTAGGTCTCGATCGCCTCGGGCGCGACGGTGTCGATCATCTGGCGCACATTGCGCAGCGAGTAGCCGACGTTGCGCAGGCGGATGTAGGCGTCGTCGGTGGGCGGGGAGAGGTCCACCAGGATGATGCCGATCTTGTTGCCGCCCTCGTGCTGCCCTTCGCGGCGCAGGTTCACCGGCATCTGGATGGTGATGGGCCGGTCCAGCGAGATGCCCTCGTCCTGCAGGTAGCGGTGCATGGCGCCGTCCAGGCAGGTCAGCGCCACATGGTTGAGCGTGGCGCGCGCGGCCTTGCGCACGGTGGCGATGCGCGTCATCGGCAGCGCCGCGGTGGCGAACTGGCGGCCCGGGGTGGCGGTGCCGGTAAAGGGCGTGTCGCCCGGCGCCATGAAGGGCAAGGCAATGGCGTTCTTGGTGAGCTTGACGGCTTCCAGCGCGAGCATGGCGCCCAGGCGACCGATGCCGATGGCGCGCTTGCTGTTGGCGGTGAGCTGCTTCCACACGCTGCCCACCAGGCGCTGGTTCAACTTGCTGCGCCCGCCGCCGCCGCGGCGCTTCACATGGTTGGTGGTCCAGACCGGGCGCAGCTCCAGGTCGGCCGGCCCCTCGGCCAGCGAGGCCACGCCCCAGCGCGTCATGGTGATGCCGTCCGCATAGGCGTGGTGCATCTTGTAGTAGATGGCGAACTGGCCGTCCCAGAGCTTGTCGATCACATGCACCTCCCAGAGCGGGCGGCTGCGGTCGAGCATGGGTTCGTGCAGCTTGCTCACCAGGGCGTACAGGTGCTCGCGCTGATTTCTACCGGGCTTGAGCGTGTGGAAGAACAAGTGCTGGCTCAGGTCCACCTGCTCGGCCTCCACCCAGTCCGGCATCAGGCCGGGGCTGATGAAGCGGATCACGCGGTTGAAGGGCGGCGCCACCTCGGTGTGCGTGAGGAACTCCTCGTACAAGGCACGCGCGAAGCCGGCCTTGGCGCCGGCCGGGCGGGCGTGGATGTGCAGGCCGGCCACATGCTTGGGGCTGGCGGCGTTTTCGGCCACGAAGAAGGCGAGGTCCAGCAGCGAGAGTCGGCTCATGGGTGCGCGGAGGTGGGGCCTTTGGATGGCCCAGCATAAGGCGGCGCCCCGGCTTCGATAATCGGCCCATGCCCCGCTTTCATGTCCTCAGCAACGCCGATCTGCACTGCCATTCCACCGTGTCGGACGGCACGCTGGCGCCGGAAGCCGTGGCGGCGCGTGCCGCCGCCCAGGGCGTGGAGCTGTGGGCGCTGACGGACCACGATGAGGTCAGCGGTATCGCCCGCGCCCGCGCCGCCGCCCAGGCCCTGGGCATGCCCTTCCTGGCTGGGGTGGAAATTTCGGTCAGCTTCGCCGGCCAGGTGGTGCACATCGTCGGCCTGGGGGTGGACGAGACGGATGCACAGCTGGTGGAGGGCTTGCGCGCCACGCGCGGCGGGCGCGAGCAGCGCGCGCGCGAGATGGCCGCCGGCTTGGCCGCCGTGGGCATTCCCGGTGCTTACGAGGGCGCGCTCAAGCATGTGGGCAACCCCGATCTGATCTCGCGCACGCACTTCGCACGCTTCCTGGTGGAGAGCGGGGTCTGCAACGACATCCCCGAGGTCTTCCGCCGCTTCCTCAAGGAAGGCAAGCCCGGCTATGTGGAGCACCGCTGGGCCGCGCTGGGGGATGCGGTGCGCTGGATCCGCGAGGCCGGCGGCGTGGCGGTGATCGCCCACCCGGCGCGGTACGCCTTCAGCCCGACGGCCGAGTTCGCGCTCTTCAGCGAGTTCAAGACCCATGGCGGCCAGGGCGTGGAGGTGGTGACCGGCAGCCACAGCGACGCCGAGGCGGCGCGCTATGCCGAGATGGCGCTGGAGTTCGAGCTGCTCGCCTCGCGCGGCAGCGATTTCCACTCGCCGGCCGAAAGCCGCACCGAACTGGGCAGCCTGCCGCCGCTGCCGGCCAAGCTGGAGCCGGTGTGGGCGCTGCTGGATGCCCGGGTCAGCTGAAAGATCAGCTGAAACTGAGCGGCCCGTACCAGCTGCGCGCCCGTCCGCGCGTGTTGTCGCTGTCGGTCATGAAGGCCACCGAGACCAGATCGCCCGGCGCTTCGCCGAAAGCGCGCTCGAAGTCCTGCGCCAGGTGGCGGCGGTGGTCGCGCCAGCGGCCCAGCTGGCTGGCGCCGGTGTCGAGCACGATCTTGCGGATGCGGTCCGAGCGCGGGTTGGTGATCACCGCCTCCAGGGGCGCGCGGCGCTCCCAGACATACATCAGCGTGGCATAGGGCGGGGTCTCGCCCGTCAGCAGCTCGGCCAGCTCGAACTGCGCGCGCGTGGCGGCGCTCAGGCGGCGGTGGTCGCCGTCAAAGCCGAAGATGACGCGCGCCACCGCGTCCTCGCGCGCGCTGTCGCTGACATCCGATTCGGCCAGCAGGCCCTCTACCCACCAGGAAAAACTGACCGGGCCGACACGCGCCGCCGGGATGCTCAGACGCCGCCGCCACAGGCTGGCCGAGTGATCGGAGACGGCCTCGAAGGCCGTGCGCCCTTCCTTGACGACGCTGCGGTAGCGGTTGCGGCGCTTGCCCGGCAGCGCGAACTCGTGCCAGCCCTCGGGATGGGCGCTGGGCGGCGGCGGGCTGGCACAGGCCGACAGCAGGCCGGCGGCCCCCAGCAGCAGGGCCTGACGGCGGGGCAGGTGTTCGGACATGGCAGCAGCGTAGCAAGCTGCAACACAGGCTTTACAAAGGGGCCAAGCGCCTGCGCGAAGATCCGCACACCCCATTGCGCGGAGTGCCCCATGCGTCGCCCCACCTGGCTTCTTGTGCTTGGCCTGAGCTGGCTCTCGGCCTGCTCCATCACCCCGGTACAGCCCTGGGAGAAGGGCCTGCTGGCCAAGAAGGCCATGGGCTTCGAGGCCGACCGCCTGGAGGCGGGCTTTGCTGAACACATTTACGCCAGCAAGGAAGCCGCTGCCGGCACCGCCGGCGTGGGCGCGAGTGGCTGTGGCTGCAACTAGTCGCCTGCTCGCCGCGGCCCTGTGCCTGCCCGGCCTGGCCGAGCCGACCCTGGCCGATGGCGCGCCCGACCAGGGCCAGGTCGCCCTCAAGGTGCTGGACTATCTGGACTACCAGCCGGGCCGCGAACGCGTGCGCATCCGCGCGCCGTCCGTGCAGCTGATGCTGCCGCTCTCCAGCCGCTGGGCCCTGGGCGCCACCGCCATCCACGACGCGATCTCAGGCGCCTCGCCGGCCTTCCACACCCGCGCCATCAGCCAGCTCAAGGACGAGCGCAATGCCGCCGACCTGACGCTGACGCATTACTTCGACGACGCCAGCCTCGGCCTGACCACCGCCTGGTCGAACGAAGCCGACTACCGCTCGCGCGGCCTGGCGCTCAGCGGCAGCTGGTCCACCGAAGACCGCAACCGGACCTGGACGGCCGGACTGGGTGCGAGCCGCGACCGCATCAACCCCGTCACCGGCCTGGTGGTGGATGAGAAGAAGCAGGTGCTGGACTGGACGCTCGGCGTCACGCAGGTGCTGAACCCGCGCCAGCTGCTGCAGCTGACCCTGGGCCACAACCGCGCCCGCGGCTACCTGAACGACCCCTACAAGGTCTCCGACGAACGCCCGCGTTCCCGCCACGCCACGCGCCTGCTGCTGCGCCTCCACCAGCACCTGGAAGACGGCGGCCAGACCCTGCGCTGGAGCCTGCGCCACTACCAGGACAGCTACGGCGTGCGCGCCCAGACGGCCGGCCTGGAATTCGTGCAGCCCCTGCCCTGGGGCTTGAGCCTGACGCCTTCGCTGCGCCTTCACAACCAGCGCAAGGCCCGCTTCTACGTCGAGGTCGACCCCGAGGCCGCGCCCTTCGCCACCCAGCCGCCCGAGGACTGGCTGCAGTTCTCGCTCGACCAGCGCCTGTCCTCCTTCGGCGCCCGCACCCTGGGCCTGAAGCTCGCCTGGCAGCCGACACCCGATTGGACGGCCGACATCAAGCTGGAGCATTACGCCCAGCGTGGCGACTGGTACCTCGGCAGCGGCAGCACGGGCCTGGCGCCCTTTGCCGCGCGCAGCTGGCAGCTGGGCCTGAGCCGGAGCCTCTGATGCAGGTGTTCCGCCACCCCTTCCAGGCCCTGGGCGGCAGCGCCGAGATCGTGCTGGCCGCGGGCGATGAGGCCGAGGCGCAGCGCCTGGCGCAGATCGGCGTCGACGAGGTGTTGCGCATCGAGCACAAGTACTCGCGCTACCGCGCCGACAGCCTGATCGGCCGCATCAATGCCCAGGCCGGCGCTGAGCCGGTGGAACTGGACGACGAAACCCTGGCCCTGCTGCGCTTTGCCGACACCCTGCACCAGGACAGCGACGGCCTGTTCGACCCCACCTCGGGCGTGCTGCGCCGCGCCTGGAACTTCAAGCAGCCGCGCCTGCCAAAGCCAGACGAGCTGGCGCCGCTGCTCGCGCTGATCGGCTGGCCGCGCGTGGAGCGCGAAGGCAAGAGCCTGCGCCTGCCCGAGGCCGGCATGGAGCTGGACTTCGGCGGCTTCGGCAAGGAATACGCGGCCGACCGCGCCGCCGCCGCGCTGAAGGCCGCCGGCGTGCGCCACGGCCATGTGAACCTGGCCGGCGACATCCGTGTGCTCGGCCCCAAGCCCGATGGCAAGCCCTGGCAGATCGGCATCCAGCACCCGCGCCAGCCGGGCAAGCTGATTGCCAGCCTGCCGCTGCACCAGGGCGGCCTGGCCACCAGCGGCGACTACGAGCGCTACTTCGAGCTGGACGGCCAGCGCTACTGCCATGTGCTGAACCCGCGCACCGGCTGGCCGGTGCGCTTCTGGCGCTCCGTCAGCGTGGTGGCGCCGCTCACCGTGGCGGCCGGCGCACTCAGCAGCCTGGCCATGCTGAAGGAGCGTGAGGGCCTGGAGCTGCTCAAGCGCAGCGGCCTGCCCTTCCTGGCCATCGACCCCGACGGCGCGCTGCTGCGCGACGCCCTACCCTAGGAGACCGCCATGGCCACCTTCCGCGGCACCACGCGCGACGACAAATGGAACATCGTCGAGACCGGCAAGTACACGATTGACGGCCTGGGCGGCACCGACACCGTCGCCTTCGGCATCCAGCCGCGCTCTTACTTCGAGATCACGCGCGGCACCGACGGCGCCATCCATGTGGACACCGTCTCCGGTGCCAGCGGCGGCGGCATGCAGGCGGTTCTCTACAACGTCGAGGTGCTGGTGTTCAACAACGGCACCGACACCGTCAAGGTGGCCGACCTTTTCCCCGAGGCCAATCAGGTGGGCAGCGCCGGCAACGACCGCTTCACCGCCGGCACCGGCGCGCAGAACATCGACGGCGCGGGCGGCATCGACCAGGTGGACTTCAGCCTCTCGCGCATCAACTACCTGCTGGCCAAGGGCGCGACGGACTGGACCGTGACCGCCACCGCCGGCAATGCCACGCTGACGCTGAAGAACGTGGAGCGCCTGGCCTTCAGCGACTACAAGCTCGCGCTCGACCTCGCCGGCAATGCCGGCACCGTGGCCAAGATCCTCGGCGCCGTGTTCGACAGCCCGAGCCTGAGCCTGCAGGACTACCGCAGCTACGCCGGCATCGGCCTGAGCCTGATGGACAGCGGCCAGTACACCTATGCCACCCTGATGCAGCTGGCCCTGGATGCCCGCCTGGGCCCGAATGCCAGCCATGGCGCGGTGGTGGACCTGCTCTACGCCAATGTGGTGGGCCAGGCCCCCGACGACGCCACCCGCGCCAGCTTCGTGGCCCTGCTGGACGGCGGCATGAAGCCCTATGACCTGGGCATCCTGGCGGCCGACCACGAGCTCAATCTGGTGCAGATCGACCTGACCGGCCTGCAGCTCAATGGCCTGGGCTTCGTATGAGGGCCGCGCTGCTGGCCTGGCTGCTGGCGGGCGCCGCGCAGGCCACCGAACCCAGCCAGCCCGCCCCCGACATCGCCCTGCCCCAGGCCACGCTGGCCGCCAAACAGCTGAGCGAGCTGCGCGGGCAGCTCGTCTACCTGGACTTTTGGGCCTCCTGGTGCGGGCCCTGCCGGCAGAGCTTCCCGTGGATGGGCGAACTGCAGAAGAAGTACGGCGCGCGCGGCCTGCAGGTGCTGGCCATCAACCTCGACAAGCAGCGCGCCGACGCTGACGCCTTTCTGGCGCGCACGCCGGCCGCCTTCGCGCTGGCCTTCGACGCGCAGGGCGAGGCCGCCAAGCGCTTCGCCATCAAGGGCATGCCCAGCTCGGTGCTGATCGCCCCGGATGGCCAGGTGTTGTGGACACACCGCGGCTTTCGGGTCGAAGAGGCGGGTGAACTCGAGGCGCGCATCGTCCAGGCCCTGCCCCGCTGAAAATGCCGGGCATGGCCCTGCTCTTCGACGTTCACCCCGACAACCCGCAGATCCGCCTGCTCAAGCAGGCGGCCCAGCTGCTGCACAAGGGCGGCCTGGCCGCCATTCCCACCGATTCGAGCTACGCGCTGGTCTGCCACCTGGACGACAAGAACGCCGCCGAGCAGCTGCGCCGTGTGCGCGGCGTGGACGAGAAGCACCACCTGACCCTGCTCTGCCGCGACCTCAGCGAGCTGGCCAATTACGCCATGGTGGACAACCGCCAGTACCGGCTGCTGAAGAGCTGCACGCCCGGGGCCTACACCTTCATCCTGCCGGCCACCAAGGAAGTGCCGCGGCGGCTTTCGCACCCGAACCGCCGCACCATCGGGCTGCGGGTACCGGATTGCGTGGTCACCCAGGCCCTGCTGGCCGAGCTGGGCCAGCCGCTGCTGGCCACCACCTTCATCCCGCCCGGCGAAGACGAGCCGCTCAATGACCCGGACGAAATCCTGGAGCGCTTCGGCCATCAGCTCGAAGCGGTGGTGAGCATGGGCGCCTGCCCGCGCGAGCCCACCACGGTGGTGGACCTGACAGACGGCGAACCCCAGCTGGTGCGGCTGGGGCGGGGCGAGCCCTCAAGGCTGGGGCTTTGAGGCCGCGGCCTCCAGGGCCTCGCGCAGGTCGCTGAGCTCGGTGCTACGCACCAGCTGGCGGCCATGCACCACGAACACCGGCAGGCGCTTGAGCTCCTGCGGCGGGTGGGCCGCGCCGCAGGCCGGCTGCTGGCCCAGATCACAGGTCTCGACGCGAATCTCGACCTTGCGCAGCCACTCCAGCGTGGCGCTGCAGTCGCGGCAATCGGCGCGCGTCAGCATCTGCAGGCCGCCGTCGCGCGAGAGCGCGCGCACCGACTCGATCAGCTCGCGCTCACGCGTGTCACGCCGCAGTTGCAGGCCCCAGGCCAGCGCAAAAGCCAGGGCCACCACCAGACCGACACCGGCCCAGGCGCGCACCGTCCAGCCCGGCGCGGCGGCAACCGGGGCCGGCTCGCTCACGCCGGGCTCCGCTGCGCGGCGGTGACGACCATCTCCACCCGCCAGGCCGGCTTGGCCAGCTGGGCCTGCACGGTGGCGCGCGGCGGCGCAAAGCCGGGCGCTACCCAGGTGTCCCAGACCTTGTTCATGCCGTCGTAGTCGGCCAGGTCGGCCAGGTAGATCTCGACCCGCAGCAGGTGCTGCTTGTCGGAGCCGCACTCGGCCAGCACCCGGTCCACCATCGCCAGCACCTCGGTCGTCTGGGCTTCGATGCCCTGGCCGGCCGTGGTGTCGGCCACCTGGCCGGCCAGATAGACCACGCCGTGGTGGATGGCGGCTTCGCTGTAGCGCTTGGCCATGCCCACGCGCTGCACGGAATTTGTCACTTCTTGGCTCCCAGCCGGCTTTCGGTGCCGGCAAACAAACGCTTGATGTTCGCCTCATGGCGCCACACCAGCAACAAGCCCATCAGGCCGGCCGCGCCGACGATGGGCCCCATATCCCAGATCAGGGCCTGGTAGAGCGGCGCGAACAGCGCCGCCACAATCGAACCGAGCGAGACCAGGCGGGTGAAGAACACCAGGATGGCCCAGGTGGCCAGCGTGGCCACGCCCAGCAGGGGGTTGAGCGCGAACAGCACGCCGGCCGCCGTGGCCACGCCCTTGCCGCCCTTGAACTTGAAGAAGGCCGGCCACAGATGGCCGAGGAAGGCCCCGAGGCCGACCAGGGCCGCGGTGCCCTCGCCCAGGCCGTAGCGCTCGCCCCAGATCAGCACCGCCAGCACCGGCAGGTAGCCCTTCAGGGCGTCGAACACCAGGGTCAGGATGGCGGCGGCCTTGTTGCCGCTGCGCAGCACATTGGTGGCGCCGGGGTTGCCCGAGCCATAGGAGCGCGGATCGGCCAGGCCCATCAGCTTGCTGAAGATGACGGCGAAGGACAGGGAACCGATCAGGTAGGCGGCAACGGTAGCCAGCAGAGAAAGCAGGGTGTCGTTCATGTCCGTGGGCGAAGGGCCGCCCCGAGGCCACGAGGGCCCCCCTGGGGGGTGGCGACTGAAAGGAGACTGGGGGCTGTCACGTCGCTATTGTGGCGAGGCGCAGTCGACTGCTTTTGCACCCAAGGCGTCGGTCAATACCCGCGGATCAATCCCCACCAAAAACCCGCGGCGCCCGCCATTGATGCAGATGCGCGGCAGCGCCAGCACCGAGGCCTGCACGTACACGGGCATGGCCTTGCGCAGGCCGAAGGGCGAGGTGCCGCCCACCTGGTAGCCGGAATGCCGCTGCGCCACCTCGGGCTTGCAGGGCTCGACCTTCTTGCAGGGGATCTGGCGCGCCAGCTCCTTCAGGCTGACCTGGCGGTCGCCGTGCATCAGCACCACCAGGGGTTTGGCGTCCTCGTCCTGCATCACCAAGGTCTTGACGACCGAATGCTCGTCCAGGCCCAGCTGCCGCGCGGACTCGGCCGTGCCGCCGTGCTCGACGTAGTCGTAGGGGTGTTCCGTGAAGGGAATGCCGTGCGCGCGCAGCCAATCGGTGGCCGGCGTGGCGCTGACATGGGATGACTTCTTGCTCATGTGCCGGATTTTGGGCCGACGCAGAATGCGCGACCCTTCGTCACTGCCTGCGCCTTGCCCTACCAGCCGCCCCGCAAGACCGCCCTGCCCGTCACCGCCGTGCTGCTGCTGCACGGCCTGCTGGGCCTGCTTTTGATCCAGCAGCGCAGCCTGCCCCAGGCGTCGCACCGGCGCAGCGAGGTGCGGCTGATTCCGCTCAAGCTACCCCCACCCCCGCCACCGGCCGCCGCCCCCACGCCGGCGCGCGCCCTGGCCACCGCCGCCCCGCGCCCGGCCATGGTGCCGGTGCCGGAGTTCAGCAGCGCCCAGCCGGCCCCCGGCGCCATCACCCTGCCGGCGGCACCGGCCAGTGCGGCAGAGGGCGCCGCAACGCCGCGCCCACTCAATCTGAACCTGCCCAAGGGCTGGCAACCCAGCCAGGACCTCAGCCCGGCCCAGCAGGCCGTGCAGGACCCGCGCGCCAACAGCCCCCGTTACTCGGCCGAAGAGCGGATGGCCCGCGCCATCGCCAACGAGCCCGTGACCATTGAGCTGGCCGGCGGCGGCACCATGACGCGCTGGCCCGATGGCCGCTGCACCCGCACCCTGCCCAACCGCTCCAACCAGCTGGTGCCCATGGACTCGCATCTGCAGGTCGGCACCAGCCACGGCGGCAATTGCTTCAACGACAAGCCGGGCTCGGCCATCCGGCACACTCGGCCGCGATGAACACCTACCAGCCCCAGCGCGCTGCGCAGTCGCGCTTCGAAACCCTGCGCGGCCTGCGCCTGCATGCGCTGCACTGGCCCGGCGAGGGCCGCCCGCTGGTGCTGCTGCACGGTTGGATGGACCTGGCCGCCTCGTTCCAGTTCCTGGTGGATGCGCTGGCCGGGGATCGCCCGATCTGGGCGCTGGACTGGCGCGGCTTCGGCCACAGCCAGGCCAGCGGTGCCGATGCCTACTGGTTTGCCGACTACCTGGGCGATCTGGACGCCTGGCTCGATCTGATCGCACCCGGCGCGGCCGTGGACCTGCTGGGGCACAGCATGGGCGGCAATGTGGCCATGCAATACGCCGGCGTGCGGCCCGAGCGCATCCACCGGCTTGTCAATCTGGAGGGCTACGGCCTGCCCGACAGCCCGGTGAGTGAGGCCCCCAAGCGGCTCGCGCGCTGGCTGGACGAACTGAAGCAAGCGACCGAGCTGCGCCCCTATGCCGACCTGGATGCGGTGGCCGCGCGCCTGCGCAAGACCAACCCGCGCCTCAGCAGCACCCGCGCCGCCTGGCTGGCGCAGCAGTGGAGCGAGCCGGTGGAAGGCGGCCGGCGCCTGCGCGCCGATCCCGTGCACAAGCGCCTGCATGGGGTGCCGTACCGCAGCGCCGAGGTGCTGGCCTGCTGGGCTGGCATCCGCGCGCCGGTGCTGTTCGTGGAGGGCGAGGACGACAGCCTGGCCGCCTACTGGGGCACCCGCTTTCCGCGCAGCGAGCTGGAGGCCCGCCTGGCGGTGCTGGCGCAGCTGCGGCACGAACGCCTGAGCGGCTGCGGCCACATGCTGCACCACGACCAGCCCGAAGCGCTGGCCGCCCTGCTGAGCGACTTCCTGCGCTGAGTTACTGCGCCGAGCGCACGCTGCTGGGCGTGCGCGTGTTGTTGTCCTGAATGTTGCGGAGCGCGTCCTGCGAGGCCGCCACCTCGGCGGCACTGGCCTTGCGGCAGGTCTGCTTGCGGGCAATGTTGCTGCCCAGCGGCGCTTCGGTGCGCACGCAATCGTCGGCGGCAGCCTGCTTGGCCTCCTCCGGCGCCGAGGCACAGGCGCTCAGGCTAGCCAAGCAAAGAACGTAAAGACTCACACGCAGCATCACAGGCTCCCTCGGCACCAAGCGCCGTTGCACACAAAGGGCGGCGATGCTCGCACGCCCCCTGCCGGGGTGACCTCCGTCATGGGGATGAAGGGGAAGGCCCTATTTGGCGTCGGAGCCGAACTGCCACATGCGTAGCAGGCGCTCGTAGGCGATCGTGCGGCCGGGTGGCTTTTCATTGGCCAGGCGCGGCCGGGCCGCGCCAGGCAGGGTCTGCCACTGCGCCTCGCTCAGGCGCTCGCGCAAGCGCGGGGCGCAGGGGCCGTTTTGGCTGCGCGCCAGCCGGGCCAGGCTGGCGTCCATGGCCTCGGCCAGGTCGTCCAGCGCCTGCTGCGCGCCCACGCGCCCTTCGCTGGCCATGCCGACGTGCTGCCACCAGAGCTCGGCCAGCTCGGGGTAGTCGGGCACGTTCGGGCCGGTCGGCGTCCAGTACACGCGGGAGGGGCTGCGGTAGAACTCCACCAGGCCGCCCAGGCGCGGGGCCAGGCGCGTCATGGCCTCGGAGCGGATGTCGCTCTCGCGCACGAAGGTCAGGCCGGTCAGGCTCTTCTTCAGTGACACCGCCTTGCAGACGCAGAACTGCGCGTACAGCCAGGCCATGCGGCGGCGCGCCAGCGGGGTGCTCTTGAGCAAGGTCCAGGCGCCCACGTCCTGGTAGCCGCGCTGCATGCCGCTCTGCCAGTAGGCGCCGTGCGGCGAGGGCGCGACGCGCCATTTGGGCCGGCCATCGGCATGGTTGACCGGCAGGCCCGGTTTGGACATGGCCGCCGTGAAGGCCGTGTACCAGAAGATCTGCTGGGCGATGGCACCCTGCCCCGGCACCGGGCCGGCCTGGTTGAAGTCCAGCTCGGCCGCGCCGGGCGGCGCGAAACGGCGCAACCAGTCCAGATAGCGCTCCAGCGCATAGCGCGCCGCCGGGCTGTTGGTGCCGCCGCCGCGCGCCACGCTGGCGCCCACCGGGCGGCAGCCTTCCATGCGCAGGCCCCATTCATCCACCGGCAGGCCGTTGGGGTAGCCGGGACTGCCCTGGCCAGCCATGGAGAGCCAGGCGTCGGTGAAGCGCCAGCCCAGCGAGGGGTCGCGCTTGCCGTAGTCCATGTGGCCGTAGATGCGCCGGCCGTCGAGCCGTTGCACCTCGTGGCTGAAGAACTCGGCGATGTCCTCGTAGGCCGACCAGTTCAGCGGCACGCCCAGCGCGTAGCCGTAGCGGGTCTGGAAGCGGCGCTGCAGATCCGGCCGGCTGAACCAGTCGTGGCGGAACCAGTAGAGGTTGGCGAACTGCTGGTCGGGCAGCTGGTACAGATCGCCGTTGGGCGCGGTGGTGAAGGCCAGGCCGATGAAGTCCTTCAGGTCCAGCGTGGGCAGGGTCTGGGCGCGGCCCTCGCCGCGCATCCAGTCGCTCAGCACCAGCGTGGCGTCGTAGCGCCAATGCGTTCCGATGAGGTCGCTGTCGTTCACATAGGCGTCGTAGTGCGGCGTGCCCCTGAGCATCTGCTCGCGGATGCGGCGCACCACCTCGCCTTCGGGAATCAGCTCGTGCTGGACCTGGATGCCGGTGATCTCGCTGAAGGCCGGGGCCAGCACCTTGGCCTCGTACTCATGCGTGTCGATGATCTCGGAGACGACCTTGATGGACTGGCCGCGGAAGGGCGCGGCGGCGGCGCGGAACCAGGCCAGCTCCTCGCGCTGCGCCTGCGCACTGAGGGAGCTGGGCTGGAACTGCGCCGCCCAGTGGGCGATGGCATCGCGCGCGCCCCAGCCGTGGGGCAGAAAGCCGAGTGCGGCACAGGCGGCAAGGGCGGGGCGGCGCTGCATCAGGCGGGCAGGGTCTGGACGTTTTCGGGGCGCACGCCATAGCGTGCCAGCAGCGCGTGGTAGGCCGGCTGGGCCTTGTAGCGGCGCAGCGCCTCGCCAAAGCGCTGCGCCAGCTGCGTGTGGCCACGCTGGCGCGCAAAGCCCACGTACAGCCGCCCTGGGGCGATCGGCGTCTTGTCGGCTACCAGCTCGCGCTGCCAGTTTTCGCGCTGCAGCAGGTGTTCCCCCACGCCGGCGTGCACCAGGGCCAGATCCACGCGCCGGGCCAGCAGCTTGCGCAGGCTCTGTTCATGCGTGGCGGAGGGCTCGCGCGTGAAGTAGGCCGCGGCCATGAAGTCGGGGGGGTACTGGTAGCCCGCCAGCACCGCCACACGCAGCCCTTTCAGCGTGAACAGGCCATCGAACGCAAAGGGCTGGTCGCGGCGGAAAAAGAAATGGCTGTGCGAGCCGGCGAGCGGTTCTTCCGGAAAGGCCAGCACCTCCTCGCGTTCATTCAAATTGCCGCGGCTGATGCCGATGACGCCATCCAGGCCGCCACGCTCCAGCTCCAGCAGGGCACGCTTCCAGGGCAGCAGCTGGATCTCGGCGCTGCGCCCCAAGCCACCCAGCACCGCGCGCACCAGTTCGCAGTCCAGGCCCTCGGCGCGGCCCTCTACCTGTTGGCTGAAGGGCGGGAAGACTTCCGCCGCCAGCTGCAAGGGGGCCAGTGCGGCGTGCGCAGGCAAGCCCAGGGCCGCACCAAAGGCGAGGGTCTGGCGGCGGCTCAGGGGCATGGGCGCTCCGGTGAATCAGGACCCTCAGCTTAGCCAACGGCGCGCAGCGAGCAACTCCCGCGCCACCGTCCAGGGAGGGCGGCCGGCCGCCAGGGTACGCCAGCGTGGCCACAGGCATTGCAGCAGCTCGGCGCTGGCCCAGGCATCCGCGCTGGCGCGGTGGCGCTGGCTGGCGGCCAGGCCGAAGGCATCGAGCCAGTCGTCCAGCGTGCGGCGCTCGGGCCATTCGGGGTAGAGCGCACGCGCCAGCACGGCCAGGTCCAGCCAGGCGGCCGGCCAAGGGCGGCCGGTCTGGCGGCGCCACTCGCGGTCCAGCATGCCGGCGTCGAAGGCGGCATGAAAGCCCAGGCAGGGCGCACCGGCCACGAAGGCCAGCAGCGCCTGCAGCGCCTGCTCGGGCGCCTGGCCCTGGCCTTGCTCGCCACGGCCGATGCCATGCAGCAGGATGTTGCGGCGCGCCACCTCGTCGAGCACCAAGCCCACCGGCGCGCGCAGCACGATCTCCAGGCTGTCGGCCACGCGCAGCAAGGGCCGCCCGCCGCTGAGGTCCGGTTCCCAGTGCAGCGCCACGCCGGCCACGGCGATCAGGCGGTCGCGCACCATGTCCAGGCCGCTGGTCTCGACGTCGATCAGCACCCAGCGCCGGGCCGTGGCCGCGGCCTGCTCGCGTGCGGCGGCGGCGCGCCAGTCCTGCCATCGCTGCAGCAGCGGCTTCATGACTTCAGGTAATCCAGCTGCAGGCGCTGCTGCAGACGCTGGGCCACGCGCAGCGACACCCGCAGGGTGCGGCGGTCCAGGTCGTTGAGCGATTCGAGCAGCACCCAATTGGGGTTGTCGGGATCGGCGGGCGACTCCAGATGGGCGCGCAGGCGCAGGCCCTGCAAGAACTCGAAGGCCGCCGTCCAGCCCTCGCGCTCGGGCGCAGGCACGCCCAGCTGCTCGCCCGCACGCAGCAGGCGCTCGCGGGTGCCCAGCGCATCCAGGCCCTGCGCCAGCGCCAGGATGCGCGCGGCCTCGACGAACACGGCCGAGCCACCGGCCTTCAGGTCCAGGCCCAGGCGGCCCTCGCGCTCCTGGGGGTCGAGCGCGCCGCGCCAGGACAGCGGCACCTTGCCGCGTAGCGCCGCCTCGGTCAGCAGGTGCAGGAAGCGGCCGCTGGCCGGGCCGCGCGCAATGGCGCGCAGGGGCTCGGCCAGCTGCACGGCGCCCGCCAGCGCCCGGCCATCGAAGTAGATCGAGGCGGCCAGCAGTTCCTCGGGCGTGCCGCGGCCCAGCCAGCTTTCGAAGCGCTCGCACCACTCCTCGACCGAGCGGCAGCAGTCCGGCTGCGAGGCCATCACCCCGCCCTTGCAGAGCGGAAAGCCGCAGGCGTCCAGGCTGGCGCAGACGCGCTCGCCCAGCGCCAGCCAGCGCGGCCGGTCGGCCTCGGGGTTGGCGCTCTGGAAGACGATGCCGTTGTCCTGGTCGGTGGCGACGGACTGCTCGCCGCGCCCCTCGCTGCCGAACACCAGCCAGGCGGCCTGGCTCAGATCCAGGCCGAGCTGCTCGGCATGCAGTTCCACCAGGCGCTCGGTGAGCAGATCGTTCAGGTGGGAAATCAGCGCGGTGAGCGTGTGCGCGCCCACGCCCTGGGCGCCGAGGTGGCGCGCCAGTTCGCGGATGCGGGGCGCCAGTTCGCGCAGCTCCTGCACCTCCTGCGCAGCGCGCAGGTCCGCCCCGATGCGCTGCACCGACAGGCGCGAGAGCGCGAACAGGTCGCGCTCCGAGACGATGCCCACCAGACTCTCGCCATCGACCACCGGCACATGGCGCAGGGTGTAGCGGCTCATCAGCAGGGCTGCGTCCTGCGCGGTGTGGTGCACGGTGAGCGTGCGCACCGGCTGGCTCATCACCGCGCGGATGGGTGTGGCCAGCGAGCGCTGCGGCAGGGTGATGCGCTCCAGCAGGTCGTCGCGCGTGAGGATGCCGATCGGACGTTGCTGCGCGTCCACCACCATCACCGAGCCCACGCGCCGGCCGGCCATGGCGCGCAGCGCCAGCTCCAGCGGCATGTCCGCCGCCACCGCCAGCGGGTTGCGGCGCATCAGCTCGCCCAGCGGCCGCTCCATCGACTGTTCCGCCAGCGCCGCCTGCGTGGCAGCCTGGGCCTGGGCGCGGCTGGCCAGGCTGATGAGCTGCAGCACGCGCTCGCTCAGGTGCGCAGCCAGCGGCGGGCTGACGGCCGCCACGCTGCGCACCAGCTCGGCCGGCAGCGCCCAGGCAAACACATCGGTCTCGGCGCTGTAGGTGGCGGTAACCGCACGGCCCTGCATCAGCGCCGCCATCGGGAAGCAGTCACCAGCCTCGTACTGCCAGCCCTCGCCGGGGCGGTCCAGCTCGGCCAGGCCGCGCTGCGCCGTCACCACCCCGCTCTTGACGACGTACAGGTGCCGGGCCTCGCCATCGCTGGGTGCAGCGATCACTTCCTCGGGCGCGAAGTACACCAGGTCGGCGGCGCGCACCAGCTGCTCCAGCGGCGCCTGCGCCATCGCATCGAAGGGGTGGTGCTGGCGCCATTGCGCCATCTGCTGCGCCAGCAGGTGCGCGGAAGGGGTGTCGGCCATGGCGGGGCGGAAAAGAAAAAGGGCCCTGCATGATGCAGGGCCCGGGCCTCAGCGGGGCTTGCGCAGTATCAAGCGCGGCCCAGTTTCAGATCGGGGTAACGCACATGCTCGACGAGCTCCTGCGTCTCCTTGCCGGGTGCGGGCGTCAGCAGGCTGACGATGATGATCACCGCAAAGCCCAACGGCACGCCGAACAGGCCGGCACTGATGGGCAGGATGCCCCACCACAGCTCCACCGG
This sequence comes from Inhella proteolytica, assembly GCF_016093275.1. Lineage (GTDB taxonomy): Bacteria > Pseudomonadota > Gammaproteobacteria > Burkholderiales > Burkholderiaceae_C > Inhella > Inhella proteolytica. Next base: position 91,217 of record NZ_JAEDAK010000010.1, on the reverse strand, counting down.
CGAGGTGACGCCGAACACCGAGCGCAGCCAGGGCTGGGTCATGACCATGTAGTAGAAGGTGATGCCCAAGCCGGCGGCGATGCCCGCGCTCGCTCCCCACTTGTTGGCGCGCTTCCAGAACACGCCCAGCACCAGGGCCGGGAAGAAGGCCGCCGCCGCGAAGCTGAAGGCCGCCGACACCAGGAAGAGGATGTCCGCGGGCTTCTGCGCCGCCACCGAGGCCGCCAACAGGGCCACCACCAGCAGCAGGATCTTGCTGATGGTGACGCGGCGAGCGGTCGAGGCGTTCGGGTCGATCATCTTGTAATAGACGTCGTGGCTGAGCGCGTTGGCGATCGTCAGCAGCAGGCCGTCCGCGGTGGACAGCGCCGCCGCCAGGCCGCCCGCCGCCACCATGCCGCTGATGACATAGGGCAGGCCGCCGATCTCGGGCGTGGCCAGCACGATGATGTCGCCGCCGATCTTCATCTCGCCGAGCTGGAAGATGCCGTCCTTGTTGATGTCGGTCACCGACAGCAGGCCCGGATCGACCTTGGCCCAGCTGGCAATCCAGGCCGGCAGCTGGTCAAAGGGCGTGCCCACGAGGTTGTTGAAGACCTCGAACTTGACCAGCACGGCCAGGGCCGGCGCGGTGAAGTACAGCAGGAAGATAAAGAACAGCGACCAGGTGACGGACTCGCGCGCCTCCTTCACCGACGGGGTGGTGTAGTAGCGCATCAGGATGTGCGGCAGCGCGGCCGTCCCCACCATCAGGCAGAACACCAGGGCGAGGAAGTTGCGGCGGTCGACGTCGAAGGCCTCCTTGGCCTTGGCGTCCCCGTTCGGGTCGCCCTTGAACTGCGCCGCATGGGCCGGCATGCCAGCCAGGGGCTTGGCGCGGTCCTCGTTGGCCTTCTTGGCCTTGGCCCAGCTGTCCTTGGCCGAAGCCTCGTCCTTGGGCACGGCGGCCAGCGCCTTCTCGGCGGCCTGGATGTCGGCCAGCGGTGCGTTGGCGGCCTTCAGCTCGGCCAGCTTGTTCTCGGCCGCGGCCTTGTCGGCGGCCAGCGCCGCCGGCACGTCCTTGAGCTTGGCGTCGAACTCCGCGGCCTTCTGCTTGAAGATCGCGATGACCTCCAGCTCCTTCGGGTCGGCCTGGATCAGCTTTTCCTTGGCCGTCACCTTCTCCAGCTGGTAGCCGTAGACGATCTGAGGGATGGGCACGCCGGTCTGCTTCACCGACAGCCAGGCCACCGGGATCATGTAGGCAATGATCAGGATGATGTATTGCGCCACCTGCGTCCAGGTGACGGCACGCATGCCGCCCAGGAAGGAGCAGACCAGGATGCCGGCCAGGCCGGCAAAGATGCCGACCGTGAACTCCAGGCCGGTGAGGCGGGCGGTAATCAGGCCCACGCCATAAATCTGCGCCACCACATAGGTGAAGGAGCAGAGGATGGCGGCCAGCACCCCGAGCATGCGCGGCAGATTGCCCTCATAGCGCGCACCCAGGAAGTCGGGGATGGTGAACTGGCCAAACTTGCGCAGATAGGGCGCCAGGAACAGCGCCACCAGGCAGTAGCCGCCGGTCCAGCCCATGATGAAGGCCAGGCCGCCGTAGCCGCCCAGGTAGAGCGTGCCGGCCATGCCGATGAAGCTGGCGGCGGACATCCAGTCCGCCCCCGTGGCCATGCCGTTGTAGACCGCTGGCACGCGCCGGCCGGCCACGTAGTACTCGCTGGCGTCGCTGGTGCGGCTCATGAAGCCGATGCCCGCGTAAAGCAGCACGGTGGCGGCCAGGAAGGTCAGGCCGATGGCCTGGCGCGAAAGGCCCATCTGCTCGGCAATGGCCAGAAAGATGATGAAGGCGATGAAACCGCCGGTGTACCAGCCGTACACCTTGTTGAGCTGCTTTTTGAAGGCCGCGTTGGCTGCCTTGGAGCTGCCGCCGGCGGTGGCGCTGGGTGCAATGCCTGCCATGTCATTCCTCCTCGGCCACGCCATGTTCAAGATCGAGCTTGTTCATGTAGTGGGCATAGAACCAAATGATGACGACATAGACGATCAGCGCCCCTTGCGCGGCCATCCAGAAGCTGAAGGGCCACCCGAAGAAGGTGAAGTTCAAGTCGCGGGCGTAGAAGGCGACCCCGTAGGTCACCACAAACCAGATGGCCAGAAGCACTGCGGTGATGCGCAGGTTCTTCTGCCAGTACTGGCGATGCTTTTCGGTTAACTGCATGGTCTCCTCGGCTTCGCTCGTGTCAGCACCGGGTGGTGCGGGTTACCGGCTTGGTGGGATCAGGCCGGCGCTCAGGAAACGGTGCCCAGCTCGCGGCGCAGGGCCTCGGCGACCTGGGGCTCGAAGCCGCTCAGGTGCTCGACGACGCGGGCCGCCTCACCGGGCTGGTTGTGGCGCAGCAGCGCGCGCGCCAGCTGCGTCCAGCCATAAGGACTGAGGGGCTGCAGCTCGGTATTGCGCTTGAAGGCTGCGATGGCCTCCTCATGCCGGCCCAGCTGCAGCAGGCTCAGGCCCAGGCCGTACCAGGCGCGATCCAGCTTGGGGTCGTGCTGCACGGCGCAGCGCAGCGCGGCCTCGGCCTCGGCGGCACGGCCCTCGGCCTCCAGCAAGAAGCCGAGGTTGAACCAGGTGGCAGCGTCGGCCGGGCGCTGGGCCAGCAGCTGCTGCAGATCGGCAATGGCGGCGCCGCGCTCGCCCGCCTGCGCGCGCAGGTGTGCGCGGCTGGCGCGGGCGAAGGCGTGGCCGGGGTCCAGCGCCAGCATGCGGTCGAACACCCGCAGCGCCGCGCGCTGCAGGCCCAGCACCAGCAGCAGCCAGGCGCAGCCGCGCAGCAGCAGCATCAGCGGCATTGCTCGACCCCGATCTGCACGCAGGTCTGCACCTTCAGCAAGGTGGCGATGAACCAGGTGGACGCCAGCAGCAAGCCGGTGGCCAGCGGGATGTGGCGGTCCAGCACCTGGCGCGGGCTGATGGCGCGCGTGAGGCGTTCCACCGGCCGGGTGACGATGCCCAGCACCTGGTAGAACAGATTGGACTCGCGCTGCTTGCCGGCCAGCAGGCCGAGCAACCAGCGGCCGATCAACGCCATCAGCGCGATCTCGGCCAGCAGCTTGATGAGGGTGACGCTGAGCAGCATGGCGGCTCCTCTGCTTTGGGGTGCAGGCATGGTGCGGCTGCGGCGCTTACGGCTTTCTGACAAAAGCTGTCAGCGCCGCGTAAGCCCTCCCCGGGCTTACCCGCAGGGGTGACATGAGAGAATCCGCGCCCTTCAACGGCCCGCGCCGCGCCACCCTGGCGCCCTTCCCTGACGGGCCCCCAACCGAACGAAGCACATGGACGCCGAACGCATCAATGCCTTGGGCACGCTGATCAATGACCTCCGCGCGCGCACCGACGCGCTCCGGGGGTATCTTTGACTACGACCGCAAAGCCCTGCGACTGAACGAGGTCAACGCCGCCCTCGAAAACCCTGCCGTCTGGAACGAGCCCAAGCGGGCCCAGGAACTGGGCAAGGAAAAGCGCGAACTCGACCGCGTGGTCGAGACCATCAATCACCTCGAGTCCAATCTGGCCGACAACCTCGAACTGTTCGAGATGGCCAAGGCCGAGGACGATTACGACTCGATCGAGACGCTGGAAGGCGAGACCGCCAAGCTGACGGCCGCCGTCGAGGAGCTCGAGTTCCGCCGCATGTTCAACAACCCGGCGGACCCGAGCAACTGCTTCATCGACATCCAGGCCGGCGCCGGCGGCACCGAGGCCTGCGACTGGGCCGGCATGCTGCTGCGCCAGTACGTCAAGTACTGCGAGCGCAAGGGCTTCAAGTACACGATCGAGGACGAGACCCCGGGCGACGTGGCCGGCATCAAGGGCGCCACCATCAAGGTCGAGGGCGAGTACGCCTTCGGCCTGCTGCGCACGGAAAGCGGCGTGCATCGCCTGGTGCGCAAGTCGCCCTTCGACAGCAGCGGCGGCCGCCACACCAGCTTCGCCTCGCTGTTCGTCTATCCGGAAATTGATGACTCGATCGAGATCGACATCAACCCGGCCGATGTGCGCACCGACACCTACCGCGCCAGCGGCGCCGGCGGCCAGCACATCAACAAGACGGACTCGGCGGTGCGCCTGACGCACCTCCCCACCGGCATCGTGGTGCAGTGCCAGGACAGCCGCAGCCAGCACAGCAACCGCGACGTCGCCTGGCGCCGCCTGCGCTCGCGCCTGTACGACCACGAGATGAAGAAGCGCATGGCCGAGCAGCAGAAGCTCGAGGACAGCAAGACCGATGTGGGCTGGGGCCACCAGATCCGCAGCTACGTGCTGGACCAGAGCCGCATCAAGGACCTGCGCACCAACGTCGAAATCTCCAACACGCAGAAGGTGTTGGACGGCGACCTCGACGCCTTCATCACCGAATCCCTCAAGCAGGGCGTCTGATCGTTCCAGCCCGGCCCCAGCCGGGCTTTTTCCATATCCGCGAAGGAGCCAGCCATGCGCGAAGGCCATGCCCACGTCATCCACCGCCACGACTACCAGGCGCCCACCTATTGGATCGCCACGGTCGACCTGACGCTCGACCTCGACCCCGCCAAGACCCTGGTCACCAGCAAACTGGCCGTCAAGCGCAATGCCAACCAGCCGCATGGCCCGCTGGTGCTGCACGGCGAGGAGCTGACGCCGCTGCGCGTGATGATCGACGGCGAACCCGTCAGCTTCCGCCAGGACGGCAACGAGCTGACCATCGACGCGCCGGACCGCGACTTCGAGCTGGTCATTCGCAACACCTGCTGCCCCGAGAAGAACACCGCCCTGAGTGGCCTCTATACCTCGGGTGGCGGCTTCTTCACGCAGTGCGAGGCGGAAGGCTTCCGCCGCATCACCTACTTCCTGGACCGCCCCGATGTGATGGCGGTCTACACGGTGACCCTGCGCGCCGACAAGACGAAGTACCCGGTGCTGCTCAGCAACGGCAACCTGCTGGAGCAAGGCGACTTGGACGGTGGCAAGCACTTCGCCAAGTGGCACGACCCCTTCCCCAAGCCCAGCTACCTGTTCGCCGTAGTGGCGGCCGATCTGGTGGCGCGCGAGCAGCGCATCCGCACCCGTTCGGGCAAGGACCATCTGCTGCAGGTGTTTGTGCGCCGCGGCGACCTGGACAAGACCGAGCACGCGATGAACTCGCTGATCGCCTCCATCGTCTGGGACGAGGCGCGCTTCGGCCTGCCGCTGGACCTGGAGCGCTTCATGATCGTTGGAGTCAGCGACTTCAACATGGGCGCGATGGAGAACAAGGGCCTGAATATCTTCAACACCAGCGCCCTGCTGGCCAGCCCCGCCACGGCGACGGACGCCGACTTCCAGCGCATCGAAGCCATCGTCGCGCACGAGTACTTCCACAACTGGACCGGCAACCGCGTCACCTGCCGCGACTGGTTCCAGCTCTCGCTGAAGGAAGGCCTGACCGTCTTCCGCGACCGCGAATTCAGCATGGACATGGCCGGCAGCCCTTCGGCCCGCGCCGTGCAGCGCATCCAGCAGGTGCGTGCCCTGCGCGCCGTGCAGTTCCCCGAGGACGCCGGCTCGATGGCCCACCCGGTGCGCCCGGACAGCTACGTTGAGATCAACAACTTCTACACCGCCACCGTCTACGAAAAGGGCGCCGAGGTGGTGGGCCTGTACCAGACCCTGCTGGGGCGCGAGGGCTTTGCCAAGGGCCTCAAGCTCTACTTCGAGCGCCATGACGGCCAGGCCGTGACCTGCGACGACTTCGCTCAGGCCATGGCCGATGCCAACCCGGGCTCGCAGCTGGCCAGCCAGCTGGACCTGTTCAAACGCTGGTACAGCCAGCCCGGCACGCCGCGCGTGACGGCGCGTGGCCAGTACGACGCCGAGTCGCACCGCTACACGCTCCGCTTGAGCCAGCACAACGGCAAGGGCGAGCTGCCCCAGCTGATCCCCGTGCGCATGGGCCTGCTCGGCCCCGAGGGCCAGGCCCTGCCGCTGCAGTGGGAAGGCGAGCTGGCCAGCCACGGCAGCGAGACCGTGCTGCTGCTGGAGCAGACCGAGCAGGCCTTCCACTTCGTCAACGTGCTGGTGGAGCCCACGCCCTCGCTGCTGCGCGGCTTCTCGGCCCCGGTGCTGCTGGACGACGGCCTGAGCGACGCCCAGCTCTTGAACCTGCTGCAGCACGACAGCGACGCCTTCAACCGCTGGGAAGCCAGCCAGCGCCTGGCGCTGAACCGCATCCTCGGCGCCGTGCGCGCCGGCCAGCCCCTGGTGCTGGATGCCGCCTACCTGGACGCCATGCGCGCCGTGCTGCGCCACCCGCAGCTGGACGCCGCCTTCAAGGCCGAGGCCCTGCGCCTGCCCGAGGCCGCCTACCTGGCCGAGCAGCTGCAGGTGGTGGACCCGCAGGCCATCCACACCGCCGTGGAAGCGGCCTGGACGCAGATCGCCCAGGCCCTGCGCGCCGACTGGGAATGGGCCTTCGAAGCCCATCAGGTGAGCGGTGGCTACCGCCCCAGCGCCGAGGACGCCGGCCGCCGCGCGCTGGCCAATCTGGCCCTGAGCCTGCTGGTGCGCGCCTCCACCTTGAGCGGCGAGCCGGTGTGGCCGGGCAAGGCCTACCAGCGCGTGAAGGACGCCGACAACATGACCGAGCGCTTTGGCGCCCTGGCCGCACTGGTGAGCGCGCACGCGCCGTTGGCCGACGCCGCGCTCGCGCACTTCCATGCCCAGTTCGCGCACGACGCCCTGGTGATCGACAAGTGGTTCATGCTGCAAGCCCGCGCCCCCGAGCGCGACGGCAAGGTGTTCGAGCGCGTCAAGAAGCTGCTGCAGCACCCGGACTTCACGCTCAAGAACCCCAACCGCGCGCGCAGCCTGCTGGTGCAGTTCTGCAACTTCAACCCCGGCGCCTTCCACCGCGCCGATGCCGGCGGCTATGTGCTGTGGGCCGATCAGGTCGCGCACCTCGACGCCATCAACCCGCAAGCCGCCAGCCGCCTGGCGCGCGCCATGGACCGCTGGGCCACGCTGGCCGAGCCCTTCCGTGGCGCGGCCAAGGTGGCGCTGCAGCGCTTGGCCGAGCGCAGCACGCTCAGCAATGATGTGCGCGAGATCGTCACCAAGGCCCTGGAGGTCGCATGAGCTCCCGCATCAGCCTGACCCAGTACCTGGTCGAACAACAGCGCCAGAACAACAGCATCCCGCCGCAGCTGCGCCTGCTGATCGAGGTCGTCGCCCGCGCCTGCAAGCGCATCGCCATCAGCGTCAACAAGGGCGCGCTAGGTGATGTGCTGGGCAGCGCCGACAGCGAGAACGTGCAGGGCGAGGTGCAGAAGAAGCTGGACATCATCGCCAACGAGGTGCTGATCGAGGCCAACGAGTGGGGCGGCCACCTGGCCGCGATGGGCTCCGAGGAGATGGACTCCATCCATCTGGTGCCGAACCGCTTCCCGCAGGGCGAGTACCTGCTGCTGTTCGATCCCCTCGACGGCAGCTCGAACATCGACGTCAACGTCAGCATCGGCACCATCTTCTCGGTGCTGCGCAAGGTTAACAACCACCGTGGCGTCAGCGAGGAAGACTTCCTGCAGCCCGGCAAGCAGCAGGCCGCCGCCGGCTACTGCATCTATGGCCCGCAGACGACCCTGGTGCTGACGGTGGGCGACGGCGTGGCCATGTTCACGCTGGACCGCGAGATGGGTTCCTGGGTGCTGACCGAGGACAACGTCAGGATCCCGGCCGACACCAAGGAGTTCGCCATCAACATGTCGAACCTGCGCCACTGGGCCCCGCCGGTGAAGCGCTACATCGACGAATGCCTGGCCGGCACCACGGGTCCGCGCGAGAAGGACTTCAACATGCGCTGGATCGCCAGCATGGTGGCGGACGTGCACCGCATCCTCTGCCGCGGCGGCATCTTCATGTATCCCTGGGACGCGCGCGAACCGCAGAAGGCCGGCAAGCTGCGCCTGATGTACGAGGCCAACCCGATGGGCTTCATCGTCGAGCAGGCCGGCGGCCTGGCCACGAACGGCAAGCAGCGCATCCTCGACATCACCCCCACCAAGCTGCATGAGCGCGTGGCGGTGGTGCTGGGCTCGAAGAACGAGGTGGAGCGGGTGACGCGCTACCACCTGGAGCAAGGCGACTGAGCGTCGCCAGCTTCCGCATCAAGGGGCCCTGCGGGGCCCCTTTTCATTACTCACACAGCTTCTTGAAGGTGGCGATCACCGCATCGCCCTTGAAGGGTTTGACGATCCAGCCCTTGACGCCGGCGGCCTTGCCGCGCTCCTTCATCACCGGGCTGTTCTCGGTGGTCAGCATGACGATGTTGACCGTCTTATTGCCCAACTCGCCGCGGATCTTCTCGGCCATGGTCAGACCGTCCATGTTCGGCATGTTGACGTCGCTGACCACCAGCTTGATCTTGGGGTCGGCCTTGAGCTTGGCCAGGCCGTCGCGGCCGTCGTTGGCGGTCGCCACGTCCAGGCCGTTCTTCTTGAGGAAACCGGCCACTTCATCGCGCACGGTGCTGGAGTCGTCGACGACAAGAACTTGTGCCATGGGTCTCTGCTTTCGGGAGTTTCGGGGTGTTGGACTTAGAAAAGTTCGAGCTCGCCGGAAGCCAGCATCGAATCGGCCGCCGCCTGGTTCTCACGGAACAGTTCGGGCGACCAGCTGAGGTTGAAGACGAAGCGCTGGTGCAGCTCGATGGCCTCGCCCTGCTGCAGCGCGTTGTCCCACAGGTGGTAGCGGAAGCACAGCTGCGGGTCTTCGCTGCCGAAGGAGATGTAGCGCTGCGGGTGGTTGATGACGATGGGGACCTGGGTCATCTTGCTCAGGGTCGCGTCCTCGCAGGCGATGAATCGGTTCTTGAACGCGCCCCAGATCAGGTTGGTGGTCTCGGAAAACACGTTGTTGATGGCACGGATCGAGTCGCGGTGCGTGGCCTCGACCTCACCCAGCTGATGCGACTGCAGGCGCTGCAGGCCGCGTTCCTCGATCTGCAGCATCATGTAGCCGCGGCACCAGCTGGCTTCGAGCGGAATCAGCGAATAGACCTCGCCGTAGATGAGCCGGTCGCGCACGATGATGGGGGCCTCGGCCAGCAGGGTGATGCCCTTGAACTGCCCTTGCAGGGCCTGCTGGGTCAGCTCCGAGATGCCGCGCACCAGGGGCTCAGGGTAGACGAGCGAGAACAGCGAGACCTGGATCACGGCCGCCATGTCCTCCAGCTGCTCCAGCCGGTAGGCGTGGCGCACCACGCGCTGATCGGCCTCGCTCAAGGCGATGTGCTCGGCGCAGCGCAGAAAGATCGGCAGCTCGGGCCGGATGCGGTGCAGCTCGTGCGCCAGGCGCCGCCCTTGCAGGCCCTGGCAGGCGTAGTTCTCGGAAAGGAACAGCGCGCCCAGATCGATGCTGGAGCGCAGCACCGCCATCAGGTGCTCGGGCTGCACCTTGACGGGCAGCAGGTCCGCGCCCTCGCAGAAGGCCTTGAGGGCTTCGGCCGCACCGCCCTCCTCTTCCAGCACCAGCACCTTGACCTGCAGTTTGGCGGCGGCATGCATGGTGCGTTTCCTTAGAACATTTCCAGTTCGCCGGCGTCGGCTTCTTCGGCCTCGGTTTCCACCTCGGCGTGGAAATCCAGCGGCACGAAGGCGGACACGAACAGCGTGGCGTAGAAATCCAGGCCCAGGCCGCTGACCTGGTACAGCCGGCGGTGGCCCGCCCCCAGGGCGTCCAGGTAAGCCAGCGCCTCGCGCTCCAGCAGATTGGGCGTGGACATGCCGACATGCGTGAAGTGCCGCCCCAGTTCGCGGTTCATCGTGCCCACGCAGATGTTTCCGCACTCGGACACCGCATCCACGAACGCCTGTTCGCTCCACTCCGCGGCGTCCACACGGTTCAGGCGCGCGAAATGCTGCTTGCCTTCGGCGTCCAGGCGCACATGCAGCGCCAGCACCAGGCGGAACTCGGGGCTGGCGATCGTCAGCACCACGGCCTTCTTCTCCTTGGGCTTGCGCGGCAGCTCCTGGGCGATGTGCACTTGACCCTGCTCGCCCTCGGGCGCCAGGGCCTTGGCCAGGGCGTGCTGCACCAGGCGGTCGAAGCTGGTCTTGGCGCGCTCGCTCAGGCCGACGGTGGGCGCGGCGGCCGGCTTGGCGCCGAAGGAGGCCCTCATGACTCCAGCGCCCCCACCGAGTCGCGTGCGCGGTTGCTCATCAGATCCAGCCCCGAGATCGCCGACGTGATCATCTTGCTGCCCGCCTGCAAGTCCTGGAAGGTGGCGGTGGTGATCATGTCGTTCTTGTACAGATTGGCGCGGTATTCCTTCGAGAGCCGCTCGGCGCGACCGGCCAGGTTGCGGATCTCGGCCGCCACCACCCCGAAACCGCGGCCATGCTCGCCCGCGCGCGCGGCCTCGATGGACGCGTTCAGCGCCACGATCACGACCTGCTCGACGATGGAGGCGAACTCCTCGTTGCGGCTGTGCATCTCGCGGTTGTGCGCCAGCAGGTGGTGCATCTCCTGCTCCCAGCGCTCGAAGGTGCGCACGACCTCGTGCATCTGGCCCAGCTGCTGGCCCAGGCCTTCGATGTGCTTCAGTGCCTCGCCGCGCGCCTGGGCGTTGCCGCTGCGCAGATTCTTCAGCAGCTCATCGGCCTCGTGCCGCGCGCTCGCGGTTTCAGAGGCAGCGGCCCGCTCGGCCGCCTGCAGTTCGCGCTGGGCCTGCGCCAGGTCGGCGCGCAGCGCGTCCAGCTCTTCCCGCAGGCTGGCCTCGCGTGCGCCCCCGGCCGGCTCCGCATCGACAGCGCGGGCGCCAAAGCCGGTCTGGCGCGCGCGCTGCGCCCAGAACCAGCCCGCGCCGCCGCCCAGCGCGAGTCCGGCCAGCATTCCCCAGATCCAAGTCGGCATAGTGGTTTCCGTCCGCCCGAAGGCTCAGTGGCGTGAAGGTTCAGATGCTCAAGTTTCCACCGCCACCGCGGCCGGCAGTTCGATGACGAACTCGGCGGCGCGGAAGTCCTGACCCGCGTCGGCCGTGGCTCGGAAGCGCAGATCGATCCGGCCCGCCTCGCGCGCCAGGAATTCGCGCACCGCGTCCATGCCCACGCCGCGGCCCGACACCTCGGTGACGTGCTCGGCCGTGGAGAAACCGGGCAGGAAGATCAGCTGGGCCACCTGCTCGTCGCTCAGCTGGGCATCGGCTTCGATCAGACCGCGCTCGATGGCGCGTGCACGGATCTTGGCCAGCGCCAGGCCCCGCCCGTCGTCCCGCAGCACCAGGCGGTAGTGGCCGCCCTCCAGGCTGGCCAGCAGTTCGATGCGGCCCTGCGCCGGCTTGCCGGCGGCCGTGCGCTCGGCGGGGGTCTCGATGCCATGGTCCACCGCGTTGCGCAGCAGGTGCGTGAAGAGGTTGCGCAGCAGTCCCGACAGCTGCGACTTGATCATCAGCCCTTGGTCCTCGATCTGCACCTGCGGCGCCGGCTTGCCCAGCTCTTGCGCCAGCGAGGGCAGCGAATCCACCACCCCGGCCAGCACATCCTGCAGCGGCTCGGTGCCCATGCGCTTCAGCGTGCGTTCGATGCCGCTCAGCGCCTCGCGCATGGCCGCCACGTTCTCGCGGTCCAGGCCCTCGAACTGCTGCAGCGCCTGGCCGAGCTGGGCCTTGTCGATCATCAGGAACTTCTCGACATTGCCGCGCCGGCCCGGCCCCTTGCGGCCCAGGGTGACGTCGTTGATCTTGGCGTACTCGCTCACCAGCGCCTGCACGGCATCCAGCTGCGCCGTCAACGCGGTCGCATCCCACACCGCGGCCTCATCCTTGCGCAGCAGGTCGTAGGCCTGCTCGGCCTCGTGCACCACATTCGTCAGGTGCAGCAGCCCGTAGGTGCGGGCATTGCCCTTGATGGTGTGCATGTTGCGGAACAGCAGGTTCACGGCGTCGGCATTTCGCTCACTGTGGCTGCCGATGACGGCCAGGTTCTCGCTCAGGAACTGCTGGCTGGATTCGATGAAGGACTGGAACTTCTCCTGGCTGACGCCCAGGATCTCGCCGATCAGCTCCAACTCGCGCTTCTGGCCCGCGGCTTCGGCGGCCAGGCGGCGCAGCTCGGTGACATCGCGCACGCACAGCATCAGCTTTTCCACGGTGCCGCCGTCGTCGCAGATCGGCGACCAGCTGAACTCCAGCGCCTTGCGTGCGCCGCTGGCGGTTTCAAGTTCGCACTCACCTACCAGCAGGTGCGAGTTGAAGTCGTAGTTCATGCTGTCTTCGCCAATGACCGAGGCGATCGCCACCTCGATCTGCGAGCGCACGTCGGGGCCCAGGTTGGAGCGCTCGAACAGGAAGCCCATGGCGTCGCGGTTGGCGATGTCGCGCGTCTCGAAGATGGTCTCCAGGTAGGCCGAGTACTCGGGGTGGATGCGCCCACCGCTGACCAGGGTGAGCACGCCCTGCGGCATGTTCTGCAGCATGCTCTGGATGTCGTTGGTCTTTTCGCGCAGCGCGGCCGTGCGCTCGCCCACCAGGTTCTCCAGGTTCTCGTTGATGTGCGTGAGGTCGCTCACCAGGCGCTTGTTCTCCACGAAGGTGTCGGAGAAGCGCCGGCTGGCCACGAAGAGCATGGCGGCCAGCACGATGCTGAGGCCGCTGGCGCCGAGGCTGACGGACTGGATCAGGCCCATGCCCAGCAGCGAGTCGTTCGTCACCGAGAGCGCGAACATGCTCATGCCCACCAGCATGATGCCGGCGCCATGCTGGCGCGCACGCATGCCGCGGTAGTAGAAGTAGACCGAGGCCAGGCAGGTGCCGAGCAGCATCAGGAAGAACACCGAGCGCAGGGCCTGGAACAGCGCAGGCACTTCGTGCACCGCCATCACGCCGATCCCCAGCGCCGGCACCGCCAGCACCACCGCCAGCACCTTGTTGACGCGCGGCGTGAACTTGTAGAAGTACTGCGAGAACAAGTACATGAACAGGGCCGCGTACAGGCCCAGGTAATGCAGATAGGTCAGCGTGCGTTCGGGGAACAAGGCCATCAGGTAGTCGGCCGGCAGCACCAGGAACCAGGCGCTCACCACATTGGCCGCTGACGCCACCAGGTACATCGAGTAGCGCACTTTCACGAACACCAGCAGGAAGAACAGGCCGAAGAAGAAGGCCACCCAACCCACCGTCACGCGCAGCTCACCGCCCCAGACGGCCCAGCCGACCAAGGACTTGTCATGCGGGTCAAAGCGGTGCAATTCGAAGGGCAGTTGGTAGACGCCCGTCATCAGCGGGGTGTCGATGCGCAGCGCCAGTTCCACCCGACCCTGCGGCACCACGAAGCGCACCGGCGCCGCCTGGATCGAGTAGTAGCGCTCGATGTTGACGTGATGCGGCCGCTGGTACACCTGCTTGCCGTTCACATAGACCTGCATCGGCGCCATGTAGGTGTTGACCAGCAGCACCACCTCGGTCCCCACCAGGGCAGGCGCGAACTCGAAGCTGCCGCGGTACCAGCCCACCGAATAGACCTGCTTGTCCGCATAGGCCTTCTTCCAGGGGCCGGGCGCCTTGATCACCACCCAGTCCTTCGTGTCGAGCCCCGGCTGGGCGTTTTCTGGGCGGTCATCGCGCGTGAACAGCCAGGTGCCGGCGAGTTTGACCGGCTGATCGAGCGATTCGATCCGGCGGTCACAGGCGTCGCAACGACTCTGCGCCTGCGCGCCGGCCAGGCAGCCCAGCCAGAGACCCAGCAACACGAGAAAAAGCTTGCGCATCAACCACTCCGTTTAGACAGGTGGCTCCAATCCTGGAACTGCAGGGGCGCCGGCCACGTTCGGCGTGTAGGCGCGATCGTCGGCCGGCAGCCGCTCAAGCGTCAATGCAAGCGCATGAGGATTTGCCCGCAGCTCTGCAACACCCGAGATGTGGGGGCGCATTTCCTGCGCAAGGGATCACGGAACGGAGCTCCAGAGCCGCAAATGGGCCGCCAGTGCCTATATACTCTTGGGCTTCGCACCGTGCCGGTGTAGCTCAGTTGGTAGAGCAGCGCATTCGTAATGCGAAGGTCGGGGGTTCGACTCCTCTCACCGGCACCAAAAAACTCCAGTTGCAATAAGGGCTTGGCTTCGGTCAGGCCCTTTTTGTTTCTGGGCCGTGGGCCGCAGTTGCGGCCCACGCGGCCCACGCGGCCCACGCGGCCCACGCGGCCCACGCGGCCCACGCGGCCCATGCGGCGCCTTCACAGATGAACCTGGCCGCCAAGTGCTAGGTGTGGTGCAGTTTGGCATCGCCTAACTCAGCATCATGGCCCACCGTTGAGGCAGCAACTTCTACCGTCGCGTTCAGGCTGGGAGCTGCCGGTCGCCCATCGGGCAAATTGACGCGACAGAAGCGCGAAGTCGATTGCCTGTCAGCGGCCATTCGCGGCGGCCGGCGATCGACCTGTTGCGGTCATCGGTAGGCAAGAACTCATTGCCTTAAAGCCGTCGCTCAACGCTGGAGCCATTCCTTCCATTGCATCTTGGCTTGCGCCAACGATCAGGCCCTAACTTTGCCGCCCGACGTTGATCTCGGTTTCCCTGGCCACCGATCGAGAGGCTTCGGGCCTGCTATCGACCATCAATCGATGGCGGCGCTAGGTGTCGTTGCGGAAGATGCTAGGTAGTCTCTGAGCTGAAAGGCTAGGGAAGATCCTGCGTCTACGAGCCGGTCAAGCACATCGAGCGTCGCCCTTCGCAGGGTGACGTCTCGCATGAGCGCCGGACGGTTCTCATGCACTGCCACACGGCAGATAGTCTCCGCATCCCAAAGACAGTTCTCATCATCGAACAGGTCGGCTGGGGCGCTGCGAATCGCATCTCGAAGCTGCGGTACAGCGGCAGGCACTGCTTGTGTCCGGCCAATGCCAGCCATGAGTCGAAGCAAGTTCTCTAGTGCGGGCAGGCTGTCCCCTGCCGCCCTGAGGCAGTGCGCAATGAAGGCGGGTCGGTGCTGCAGAAGGGGTAGGTCGTACCGCGTGTTCATCCAAGGAACCGAACAAAGCAGCAAGGTTCGAAGAACCTTGTCGAACCTGCTGAATGACCGCCTCGAGCGAGTCCTAAGGGACGGATCGCCAAGGACGGTGGCAATGGCTTCATCCCAGACTCGCCAGAATGCTTCAGCGTTCGCGTACTCCTGCTTCATGCTCGCCATGAGAGTCGACTCGAGTACTCGTTCGCTCAATTCAGGAGCGTTCTTTAAACAGTAAGCCAGCAGTTCGAAAGCTGGGCCCTCCCTAGACGGCTGCGCCAGAAGCTCGCAAGCTAGAAGGTCCCCCGTGTCCCTACGAGCTTCAAAGTCAACATGTCCAGGGTCATGGGGATCGACTCGGGGCTTTCCTTCCTGATCCGCCATAAGGCGCACCAGCGCTGCGAGCGCTCTAACCCGCCATGTCCCCGGCGACTCTGTCCTGGCGGCATCTAGTGCGATCGTCCATTCCTTGGCAGCAACAAGACTCGTTGGAACCGGCATTTCGCCAGGTTTGCCGATTGCCAAGGCGCGAAGCAGAACCTTGACGGTTGCGTCCCGAGCGCCGTCGACCAGGTCTCGCCGTCGGCCACGTGGGCACGAGATCATCGTCTCCAGGGACTCCGCGTAGTGAGCTAGGCCCCAAGTGAGCACGGCGGCCAGCTCTGGCTGCTGAGCTCTCACGACATCCGAAATGGCATTCGCCGCTGCGCGCCTTACCTGCCAAACCGGCTCGGTGACGATGTTCGCCAGTGCTGTCGGCATGTTGGGCAGCGAGGGGCTTCTGCTCGCGAGCATCACCAAGGTACGAAACCTGAGCTCACCTTCCATCGGCCCGCGTTGCACCCATGTGTCTTTGTCCGGCTTCTGTGCGGTTGTCGCGATGAGGTAATGCCGGGCCCATTGAAGGGCCGGAGACGAGTCCTCTGGCCAACGCTGAATCAGCGCGCACGGAAGCTCATCCTGCAGGCCGATGAGCATTGCGCTGTCGTCGTCGGTGAACTCCTCGCGGACCTTCAAGAACTCGTCAAACACCTCCGTTGGGGAGGAGAAGCTATCGGCTCGATTGGGATCGGAGACCGTGTCTGGTCGTGTTATCGCTGCTGCCCATAGCCGAATAGCCGACAGCCGGTCCATCCACCGCAAGCGCTCTCCCGCTCGAGCGCTTGCCTGCTGCAACTCAGGTTCCAAGTTGGCAATTTCAAGGGTCACCGCTCTTCCGCCCTCAACTTGCTTGCCGACCTTCAACTCCCGAAGATCCATGCGCTTAAGAGCTATGCGCCAGGACCGAGCGTCCTCTGGGTTCGCTGGCAGGGCTGCCTTATGCTGGTCCAGGATTGCAAAGATCGCCTCACGAAGGTCCAAGCGACTCAGCTGAAGTTGAAGCGCTAGGTCTTCCAAGTGGTAGCGTCTGTGCGGGAGATTCTTGCTTGCAACCCGTTCCTTCTGCCGCTCGCCGTCCAGTCCATCGTGTCCGCCATGTATCGCGAGCGCTAGCGGATCTTGCTGGCAGCGGGAAAAGTCGTCGACAAAGAACCACGGACTCTTAAAGATGCCCAACATCTTCTCTGTGACCAGACTCGGATGAGCCGTCATCAGGCTGGCCGCCACACTCGTGGTGAAGCTTGAAGTGCCTCGGTCGAGGATGAATTCAAGCGCGTGTTTGATCAGCTCAGGCTGTGACTTTGCGTCGATGAGAAGGCGTTCCTCCAGCGACATGAGGGCGCTTGCCAAGATGTCGCTGGAGACTGACATCCCGCGGTATGCGGCCCAGAGTCTCCAATCGTGGATGTGTGGCCTGCCATTGGGGCTCCACGCGGCCTCAATTACAGACACCTGATCGGGGCGATTCTTCGCGAAGTGCTCTGCTGCGTGATTGCAAAGTTCGATAACAAATACGAGGCTCTTAGCAAACGAGAAAAGTAAGAGATTCCGAAATGGGCCCTGCATGACCGAAGCGGGCCAGAAGGCGTGTGCAGCCCTCCCGCTGAGGCCCATGTCGGCCTCCCAGCCGTTCATGCCGAACCCCCGATGTTTCTGCGGCTCGGTCTCGACGTAGAGGGCTCGGAAGGCCCTGCGCACCAGTTCCGGTTGAAAGCAGCTCGCTTCCCTGCTGTGCTTGAAGTTGGTAAGGTACTCGAGGCGCTCTTCCGCGTAACCATCTCTGCTCTCGGTTGCCTTCGCCAGTCGCTCAATGAGCGCGTCGACGTAGGCCTTGAACCGAGGCCCGTCTGCCCCGCAGGTGCTGCAGAGGAGCGCATAGAAGCGTTGGCCAAGTGACCTCTCTCTATACCAAGGGTCGTTATCCCGCCAGCAGAAGTGCTCCGCAAGCTTGAAGACATCGAGGACGCGGTGCGACGGCTCCCACCACTGCGCGTTGTGGGCAATCGCGTCTTCGGCGAGTTGAACGACCCAGCCGTGCGCTTCGGGCGGCAAGCTCGGGAATGTCTTGGTGACAAGCGAAGTCATTACGTCCCAGGCCTTGCCGACGGGAGCAGCCATCCCAATACGAGCCAAGACTTCCTTGTGCGCAGGATCGTCAGCAAGCTGCGAGTAGTCGAGTGCCGTGGGACCCTTGCAAGCAACCCGCAACAGGTGGCTCAGGCGCTGGAGCAGCGCAGCGTTGTTGAAGGCGCCGCTGCTTCCAAGCTTTGCGACGAGTTCTTCCACGCGCTCTGAGCGCAGGAGCCCAATTGCTACCTCGTCGCGCCACAGCTGTGGCATCGCCAGGTCGGGTCTGAGCGCCGCCTCAAGCAAGGCGTAAGCGTCTTCATCACCGACGGCTGACTTCTCGGCCGTCCAGGATCGCAGGGCTCGGCGCATACCCGCGTGCGAGCCAAGTCTTGCAAACAAGGCAACCCAGTCTCGTTCAGCAGACCGCACTTCGCGCTCCACGCGAAAAATGAGCGACCAGTCCTCCAGCACGTCATGGGCAGGGGCTACTCTGTCGGTGCTGTCTCTGGCCAGGACGGAGTCTTGAATGAGCGCCGCCACCGCCTCGGCGTCTGATGGCGCATCTACGAACTGCGCGAAGCGGTCAGTGCGCTGGTAGCAGACCTCGTCAAAGGCGGCTTGGCGCCTGGTCGCCATCCCTGCAGGGCTCATGCTGGGCGCAACACGTTCCTTCCATAGGAGGCGCCGAAGGTCATTGCCGGAGGCTGGAGGCAGTGTTCCTTGCGCAGCGATGTAGGTGAAGGCCAGTTTCAGGTAGTACGGTGCCCTCAGCACCTCACGCACACCAGCGTCTCGGTATAAAGCGTTTTCAAGTGCGCTACCGGCGACCGCAGCGGCTACCTCGGCGTCCGTGAGCGAAGGGACATCGACCACCTGGTGCGGAAGGCTAGAGAGAAAGTTCAAGTAGAGGCTGTTGAGCGCATACGAGCGAGTCGTTACGCATAGCCGTGCCTGCTTGTTTTTGCGAACGAGCGCCAGCAGTTCCTCGAGAGCCCCGCGATTGCTGCCTTCGAGGAATTTCTCCATGGAGTCGATGACAACGGTGGGCCGTCCTGCGCACAACATTGCAGACAGGCTAAGAACCGGATCGGGTAGGCCTTGCAGGGACTGAACTGCAGCCAGGCCAGGCGCTTCGAGCTCGTCGGCTCGAAAGAAGAAGAGCGGACCGGACTCTCGCAGCAGGGGCGTCAGCTCCGAGACGACTGCTGACTTGCCCGCACCCGGGCCTCCGGTCACGATAGCCAACTGGCGCTCATCGAAGCTTGCAAGCACACGCGCAACACAATCGCCTCGCGGTATGTGCGCATCGTTGGGAAGCTTGGCTGATATCAGCGACAGCTGCATCAGTGCACGCTCGCTCATGCGTTCGGCAGCGCTGCCAAGGCCTCGGTGGCTGCTCAGGCGGCTCACCATTTCCTGCAAACCCGCCTTGGCAGTTGAGGGCCAGGTCTGTCGGTTTACTGTGCCTACCGAGATGCCATGTTCTTGTACATAGGCGAACAATCCGTCCCAGACGGCCTCACCTGAGTCACTCGGCTGCCCGGAGGTTAGCAGCGCTTGGACGAGGCTCAGTTCCTGAGACGTGTCATTTGCTAGGTCGTGAATGTCGACTCGCAGGTGCTGCAGCAGCTCGAAGACAAGCTCCTCGGTGTATTTGTCCCCAAGGGTGGCCTGGGAAACCGTCTTGAAGGCCGCCCAAGTGGCCCTGTGCTTGCGGTCAAACAGCTTCGACTCCAGCTTGAGGAGGAAGTCCGCCAAGTCAACAGAGGCCCGGGATAGCTCGCATAGCCGTTTGGCGGCTTGATTGGCTGAGGTCGCGGGCGCGATGGTGGCAATCACCAGCACGTCATGGCCACGAACGAAGGGAGTCCCTTCAACCCTCAGGAAGTCTCGCCAGGCCCCTTGCAGGCTGTCGATGAAGTCCGTGTCGCCAGCTGTGGCGTTCAGGCCCCGCTTGCACTGGATGAACTGATGCCAAGTCGTACCGATGCGGCTGATCTGGCAGTAAATGTCGTCGGTGTGGGCCCCGGTGTAGCGGGCCTCAAATCGGAGGGTATCGACGCGGCAGCCATGCAAGCAGAAGGCCGTAGGCAGGCCTGTAAGCATGTTTGCCAGGTAGAGAGCTCCCACGCGAGCCTGGAAGATCCCTCCGCCGCCGCCTGTGGCGACGGCGCTCATCACCTGGGTGCCCGTGAGGGGATCGCGCTCGGTGTCTTCCTTCATGCTCATGTGCAAAGACTCTCGCCACAGCGTGGCGCTTCCTGCGATCCAGGATAAGGGAGACGGACTGAGTCATGGTCAAGACGTCGTCTCAAGGGACGACCGAAGAGCACCCGATGCGGCGGAGGCCGATGTCGGTTGGACGAGGCATGGTCGAGCTGAGCTCGACGGCACGCGCGTTCGGCATCGATGTGAGGGTGGGGACGGCCCGATAGCAACCGCTGGGCAGCGTCGGCTCTTGGCCGAGAACGACCGAATGAGTCGCCAGCGGCGAACGGCAGCAACCGCTGCAGAACCGACTTCGGCTGTAGGCTGAACTGAGCCATTCGCTGCCAGCAGTCTGAGCGGCTGCTTCGACCCGCATCGGCCATTCAACTGGCGGTACAGCGCGCGAGCGGCCGCGGTCCTTGTGCCACCGCTAGCATCGCGGCTCATGCCAAGCAGC
Source organism: Inhella proteolytica (assembly GCF_016093275.1). GTDB lineage: Bacteria > Pseudomonadota > Gammaproteobacteria > Burkholderiales > Burkholderiaceae_C > Inhella > Inhella proteolytica. The sequence goes on along the minus strand of NZ_JAEDAK010000010.1, from coordinate 71,099 downwards.
CCCTGGAGCGCAAGAGTGCTCCAGAGGGCACTAGAACAGATGGGTCCAGGGAGGACGCATGGCCGACATACAAAAGCGGTTGATCCAATTGCGCGCCCGGCGCGTGGGTGATGACCGTCCGGCACGTACGCTGCTGGATGCGGCTGAGACCCGTGACGCGTTGATCAAGTCGCTGACGGCTTCAAATGAGTCGTGGGAGGAGAAGCGCCAGAGCAAGCCCTTTACTGCCTATGCGATCGGGGCCATGCAGCCCGTCGACGCTCAGTACACGCGGGTGAGCCGTGAGGAGGCTAAACGAGTCGAGGATCAACTCAAGCCGCGTCTGTCCGCTCGAGGCATTCCGACTGAGTACCGCCTCCAGGGCTCGGTCGCGCTCGACATCCATATCCGACGCGTCAGCGACGTCGACATCTTGGCGCTAGACAAGAGTCATCTCACCTACGAACGCCACGGCGTCGCGGCCGGCCGCGGGATGTACCTTGGCTTACCTGCCAGGATGTCTCCCACGGTGCTTGCGAATCTGCGTCGCGGGATCGTGACCTGCCTGGAGGACGCGTTTCCACGGGCTCAGGTGGAACCCGGTTCGAAGGCGGTCAGCATCGCGGGAGGATCACTAAGGCGCGTTGTCGACGTCGTTCCATCCCACTGGCATGACACCGCCGAGTACCAGCAGTCGCAACTCGAGCGAGACCGTGGCGTCACCATCCTCGATGCCAGCGATGGCAGGACGATCGAAAACCTACCGTTCCTGCACATCCACCGAATCGCCGAGCAATGCAAAGCCACCTACGGCGGATTGCGCAAGGCCATTCGCCTATGCAAGCAGCTCAAGGCCGACATGGAAGCTGACGGCCGCACCGTCGCACTACCCAGCTTCGATATCGCAGCCCTTATGTATCACGCCGACGAGACATGGCTCCGCTACGGCATCGTGTCCGAGTTGTCGATTCTTGGGGAGGCACAGCGCCACCTCGACCACCTGGCGTTGAACCGCACCGAGGCGAGGAAACTCAAGACGCCAGACGGCCTTCGGACCATTCTGGATACCGAGAAGAAGTTTGAAGGACTCACAAGTTTGTCGGTTGAGATGGACGACCTGGTTCGCCAGGTCGCACGAGAGCATGGTGTCGCTGACCCGACCCAGCTGACGATGGATGGGCTACGGACCACGCTTCGATCGGCCAAAGTAATCGCATGACGTGGCGGCGACACAGAGAGAGGGAGCGATGCCGAACCTAGATACTGCAGGCGTGCAGGTAAAGCCACTGCGGGTTCTGTCGTTGGATGGAGGCGGCGCCAAAGGCTTCTATACCTTGGGCGTGCTCAAAGAGATCGAGGCCATGGGCGGCTGCCCACTTCATGAGAAGTTCGATCTGATCTTCGGAACCAGCACCGGGTCCATCATCGCGGCACTGATCGCGCTGGGCAAATCGGTCGAGGAAATCCTCGCGCTCTATCGCGAGCATGTGCCCAAGGTGATGTCCAACCGTACGCGAGCGACGCGCACCGCTGCGCTCAAAAAGCTAGCTAGCGAGGTTTTTCTCGACGCCGCGTTCACCGACGTCAAAACCCGCGTCGGAATCGTCGCCGCGAATTGGCAGAGCGAACGGCCAATGATCTTCAAGGGTAGCGTCGACCAGGCGCATGGGCGCGCTGCCTCTTTCGTGCCTGGCTTCGGCGTTCGGATCGCCGAAGCGGTCCAGGCTTCGTGCTCTGCCTACCCATTCTTCGAGCGGACAAGGGTCAAGACTTCCACGGGCGAGGAGATCGAGTTGATCGACGGTGGGTACTGCGCCAACAACCCGACCTTGTACGCCATCGCAGACGCCGTCCACGCGCTCAAGCGGGCGCGCGAGGACATCCGCATCGTCAGCGTCGGCTGCGGCGTCTATCCGGAGCCCAAGAAGCTCAGCATGTGGTTCGCCAAGAACTTCCTCTACGGCGTCGAGCTGCTGCAGAAGACGCTTGAGATCAACACCCAGTCAATGGATCAGTTGCGTCAGGTGCTGTTCCACGACGTTCCCACCGTCCGCATCAGCGTTACCTACACGGAGCCGGCCCTGGCTACAGACCTGCTGGAACACGACGTCAGCAAGTTGAACGTGCTGTTCACGCGCGGCCGTGAGTCCTTCTCGGCGCACGAGAAGCAACTCGCCGCATTCCTGCTCTGAAACCCCTTAGTCCATGGCCATCCCTGAATCCCAGCTCGACACGTGGTCGCACCAAGGGTCCATCGCGCAGTCGTCAGCCACGTACAAGAGCATTAAGGACGTCCTAGAGGACAGCGACACGCCCTACGCCGCCAAGAACTTCAAGGTCTTTCTGCAGGGCTCTTACGGCAACGACACCAACATCTATGCCGAGAGCGATGTCGACATCGTCATCTGCCTCAATGACTGCTTTCAGAGGGACATCGATCAGCTCTCCGAGGAAGACAAAGCGGCCTACCAGGAAGCCTTTGACGACGCCACGTACACACACGTGGAGTTCAAGGCTGACGTGGTCAGTGTGCTGGTCGACCAGTACGGCAAAGCTGTTGATGTTGGGGACAAGGCCATTGCCATCGACGCCAGCGGATCCCGGCGCAAGGCCGATGTGATCTCGGCTATCCAATTCCGCCGATACACAAAGTTCAAGTCGATCAGCGCCTCAGAGTTCATCGAGGGCATTTGCTTCTACAACGCCAAGGGCGAACACATCGCGAACTACCCGCGACAACATTCCGCCAATCTGACGCAGAAGCATAAGGACACGTCCAAGTGGTTCAAGCCGGTCGCGCGAATCTTCAAGAACATGAGGAGCCGGTTGGTCGACGACGGGGTGATCGCCAAGGGGATAGCGCCGTCGTACTACCTTGAGGGACTGCTCTACAACGTCCCGAGCGGGAAGTTCCATACCGACTACCAAACTTGCGTCGCCAATGCGATCAACTGGTACCGGAACGAAGCCGTCAAGAAGGAGCTTGTCTGCGCCAACGAGCAGTACTACTTGCTCCGGGACGGTCACCACGTGTGCTGGAACCAAGCCAACTGCGATACCTTCGTCGACGCTGCAGCTGACCTGTGGAACACCTGGTGACGCGCAGGGCGGCTTTGAGTTGCCCAGAGGCGGCCAAAGGTCAGTGCTCGCTTCTTGACCGTCAGCGGCCAGCCAGAGAGATGACCTCGACCGCCTGCAATCGCTGCAGAGCGGTCTCTTCCTCACGCAGCCCCTTCGCGTTGAATCGGAGCGGCCTCCATGAGGGGCACGCGCCCCTCCAAGCTTGATTCAACAGGGGTGGCGAATCCCTGCACGCCGGCGGCAAACGCTGGTGAGCCGCAAATCAGCTCTGTCGACGCGGCCCCAACGGCCGGTACTGACCTTTGAGTTCCTCATCAGGCATGTAGGAAATGAGCGCCTGAAGTTCTATCTGGAAGTAGGCGCAAAGCACGTCCAACACTTCTGAATCAAACCGCTCCGCCGTCTCTTGGTACATGCGCGTCAACGTGCCTCGATTGACACCAGTGTCTCTCGCGACGTCTGCAATCTTGAGCTTGCGCTCACCTAGGAGCGTGGACAAGTGACAACGAATCATGCTCTTGTATGGACTTTTTTGATCCTACAAAGATCAAAACAACTTGCACAGGAACTTCCCGTGGACAACAATGCTCCTCAGAAGATCATTTCTCTCTTATTAGAGACCTAATGCTCTACCGAGAGTGTATTCGCCCGAAGGAGCCTACCGCATGGAAGCAACGACGTACCTCACGGCCAAAGAGCTGGCCGAGCGCATCAAGTACAAGCCAAATGTCATCAACAACTGCTTGAAGGACTCGGTGTTGCTTGAAGGAGTGCACTACCTGCGCCCTTTCGGTCGGCGGAAGGTGCTCTATATCTGGGAGGCGGTTGAGCAAGTCATGCGTAGCGGTGGTGCCGCGTCTGCCGCCAAACTGAACCTGCCCACGTGAGGCATCGATGGCATCCATCCGAACTTCACGGGGAAAGCTCTTCATCGACTACAGGGCAAATGGAGAGCGGCAGCGCGTCTATACCGGGCTGGCTGACACTCCAGCCAACCATGCGCGGCTCGCCGCACCAGCACAACACATTGACCGAGCCATCAAAGCCGGTGAGTGCATTCAGGACGTTTTGGTGGCATTTGGGTTGGCAAGCGAGACCACATCCGTTGCTTCGACGGCAGCAATAGCCCCCGTCGCACCAGTGCGGCAAAAGTCGTCTTTCACAGAGACCCATCTGCTCGTTACTGCTCCGGCTTTCATCGCGTTCGCCGAGCAATGGTTCTCAGAATTCAAGGTCGGCTGGCGCAAGACCTACGAGGCAACGGTCCACGGCATCCTCGAGCAGCACTTGCTGCCACGCTTCGGCAGGCACGCGGTCTCGGCCATCACCCGCGCCGAGATCCTCGAGTTCCGCGCCCACCTCGCCAGCCTGCGCGGCCGGCGCGAAGGCACCAAGCTCTCACCCGCTCGGATCAACACCATCATGCTGATCCTGCGCCAGATCCTGCAGGAAGCCGCGGACCGCTACGAGTTCACGATGCCCATGGGGCGATTGCGGCCCCTCAAGGTCCCAAAGTCCGATGTGGCCCCTTTCAGCCTGCCTGAAGTCCAACGCCTGCTGCAAACCATCCGGCCGGACTACCGGAACTACCTGACGGTGCGGTTCTTCACCGGCATGCGCTCCGGCGAGATCCACGGCCTCAAGTGGAAGTACGTCGACTTCGAGCGCCGCCTGATCCTCGTGCGAGAAACCATCGTGGGCGGCGAGGAGGAGTACACCAAGACCGACGCGTCCCAGCGCGACATCGTGATGAGCGAGGTGGTGTTCGAAGCACTCCGTGCTCAGCGACGGGCCACCGGGAACCGCGACTACGTGTTCTGCAACCTCAAGGGCGAGCCGCTGGACACCATCAATTTCACCAAGCGTGTCTGGTACCCCCTGCTGCGGCACCTGGGCCTGGAGTTGCGTCGCCCTTACCAAACGCGTCACACCGCCGCCACGCTCTGGCTCGCCGCCGGTGAAACCCCAGAGTGGATCGCGCGCCAGCTGGGCCACGCCTCCACCGAGATGCTGTTCCGCGTCTACAGCCGCTTCGTGCCAAACCTGACGCGACGTGATGGCTCTGCCTTTGACCGCCTGCTGACCCAGGCCTTCACGCCCAAGGACAAGAACGACGGCCGCGATGCGCAGCCTCCGCCCCACTTGATGCGGCTCGCAGCCTGACCGACCGCAAGCCAGGCTGAGCGCGCCTTGCGCCTTGGCCTGACTGCTGCTCGGTCATGGGCTTCGCCGCCCTACTCCAACCGCCACGACCTTCTTGATCGACATGACCGTACGGACGGTCGTGAGGGCGAGCGCATGCCTGTCGAACCGACGTGCGCACGGCCCTGCCCTTTCCGCTGACTCCTTTTCGCTGAGTCCTGTCCGCTGTCTTCCGCTCTCTTCCTCTGGAGAACCCATGCACCGATTTACTGCCTCGGCCCAAAGGGGCCGCACACAGCCTCGCTCTCATTTGGCCCGTCTGCTTGCAGACCCCACGGTGTGGAAGCTCACGATCCTGACCAGCGCGCTGAGCGCCTCTGAGCAGCAGCGCTATCGGACGGCCTTTGCAGACTTTGCGGCCACCCGTGGAATGCAGGTTCACTTCACGCCGGGCACCACCTTCATTGCGCCCAGTCAGGCGCCGCTGACCAGCGACGACCGCGGTGCGGTACTGGGCTGGCTGTGTGCCCAACCGGAGGTGCAGTTCATTCATGTGCGCCGAGCGACGCCCACCTCGCGCTTCTGCTCGGTGGTGTGCACCCGCCGGTCCGAGCCTCAGGACCAAGCCGAAAGCGGCCGGGCAGCTGGTGCGTGTCGTCACACGCCACAGGCACAGCCCGCAAGCTCGGGCAGCCAAGACACGGCGGAGGCATCCCATGGTCAGTAAAGCCCGTGCGTTCGACCCGGCGACAGGCCAGGGCTTCTGGCTCGCCTTCACGCCCTCCCCAGGCATGGGAGAGCGTGCCGAGCGGCACCTGATGCGGGACTTGGAGGACCACCTGGCACAGGTGGGTCTGCGGATCGACGGCGGTACCCAACGCCACCTGTACATCCGAGGGACGGAGCGGGAGCTGACGCTCGCCGACCAGATCGATCTGGTGGACTGGCTGCTGCTGCGCACCACGGTTGCCCGAATCGATGTCACCGAATTCACGGATGACGCCACAAGGATTCCAGTGACCAGCAAGGTGATGCGCGTGGGTCGCTGGGACCTGGCGACCCTGGGTGTGGGCCTGCTGTATCGGATCGGCCGCATCAAGCCCGAGCTTTACGCCGAGATCCTCGGCGGCTTTGTGGATGAACCCAACCGGGAGTTATTTGCATGACCATTCCGCACGAATACCTCCGCGCCATACGCGGCACCCGGCCCTTGCTAGAGGCCGTAGTGGCCGACCCGGCCATGCCGATGCATCTCCGCGCCTGGTCCGCCACTTCGCTGGAGTCGTACCCGAGCGAGGACGAGCTGGCAGCAGAGCTGAACGCGAACGCGTTGGGCCTGGAAGCCGAGCGAGTCAACGCCTGGGGCGACGCGCTGATGTACGCCCGCCGCGTGATCGACATCCTTGTGCAGAACCGGGTTTCGCCCGCCCTGCGAGATCAAGCGGTGTGGGCGGAGCGGCACTTCCCGCAGACGTGGCAGCTGCCGCAGCGACCCCGCATCGAAGAGCCGGACCGAGTCTGGCGGGTGACCTTCATGGGTCTCATCTGACACGGACAAACGCCACCGACGGGTCAGGACGGCGCGCCGGGAAGGTGCGGCCCCTGGCTTGTCGCCAAACCACCTGACCTTGCAATGCCGCGCAGGCGCCTGACTGCCCTTCGCAGGCATTGACGACGGAGACCTCTGATGACCGCACAGCTTCATTTGCCTCTGCGCCCCACGCAGGCCCCTACTCCCCGGCGCCCTGCCCTGCTCTGCCCGACTGCGTCGCCCTTGGACGCATGGCTGCGGCTGGAAGACCTGTGCTGGCGCTTGCGCAGTGCGGGCATTCGGGTCAGCGCCGTCGGACGCACCCTGCTTGTGGAGGGCCTGCGGTACGCGCAGTTGCCCGCAGACCTTCGCAATGCGCTCCTGGACACCGACACCTACGCCTGGGCCATGGACGGCTCGCAGGGCGCCGTGGTCTGTACGCTGGACTATGTGGGGGCGGACCTCGTGCTCACCTTGCCGTCCGAGGCGACCGTGCGCAGTTGGCCAGAAGCTGAAGCCGTTCTGCAGCTGCGTGCCGCGTTTGCGATCGCCTTGGTGCGCCGGAGCCTGCAGTGACTCGCTCCCAAAAGCATCACGGGGCCCGCCAGCGCGGCAAGCGAAAGCCCAGCCGCGGCGCCTGGTGGTCTTCTTCAGAGTCAATCACGCTGCTCCCCCGAAAGACGCCACAAGGCCATCTCGTTCTGGACGTGCCGCTGGCCAAGCTCGGCCATCTCGGCACCGTCGGCGTGAGGCTATGGGTTCGCGCGAGTCCGGAGCAGCTCGTGCTGTCCGGCAGGCCCACCAGTCCCAATCCAGGCCAACGCCGCACCACGGTGCGATTGCGCCGGAGCAGTCGGCCGGTTCGCCTGGGATTGGCGCCCTCTGTGCGCGCGCTGTGGCGACGTAATCGAGGCTTGCAGAGCCGTCTGGACGAGATCGCTTGCCAAGATCAGGAGCAATGACATGCCACACCACGAGGGTGCGCCCCTTGATCCGGCAGCTCAGAGCGAGGCTGCCCAGGGGTTTGAGCTTCTGCGAGGTTTCCTGGAACAAGTGGCCGATGCAGAGCGCGTGGATCCAGTGGCCTCGCGCCTGGCCCGCATCGCATTGGTCTTTGCGCCAGACGAGGAGGCCTTGAGCTGTCGCCTGGCCGACGCCGACGCGCTTCAACTCAACGTGTACCTGCGGGGCCTGGACTGGGGCTGCAGCGTTCTGGACGGTGCTCAGTTCAATCTGTGCCGCAATGAGCGGCTGGCCGCGCTGGGGCAGGAGATCTATGCGCGTGTGCTGCCCCGTGACGACTTGCCACGCTTGCCCTTGTTGCCTGCGGCTGGGCGGCTATGGCGCGCGCAATGCCTGGGAGTCGATGCCCTGAGCTCAAGCAGTCAGGCAGGACCGAATCACCAACTCCCCATCCGAGGCGACGCAAGCGGGCGACTGCGCGCGCTGCGTCAGGGGCGCAAGCTGCTCTACGTGCTGGCAGCCAATCCCTGTCGCATGCCCGGCGCCAACCAATGGCGCGCCGCCGCACTGGAGTTGCTGGGACGCTATCCCGAGCGCTCTACCTGGACCCGCGCGCACCTGTGGTCCCTCTCTGATGTGAGACTCTGGGAGGTCCATCGAGCAGTGGAGGACCTGCGCTTCATGATGGATGCGGCGCTGGCCGGCTTGATGATCGTGAGCCCGAGAACCCGCCGGGTCATTCGACGCACGCTTCGGCACTGGCCAGCGGCCGAGCAGCTTGCGCATGAAGCACAGCGCCAGGGCCTGGCTCACACCTGGCTGGCGCGCTGGATCGGTCCCACGCCTCTGCTTCGGCAGCACCCGCGAGTTCAGCCTGCGCGCCAAAAGTCTTGGCGGGTCACGTTGGCGTTTGCGCGGCGGCATCCTGGGAGTCTGTTTGTGGCCGCGCGCGCGGGCGAACTCGTGTTCATCAAGCTGCGCAACAGGGGGTCAGGTTGCGGGGTTTGGCTGGTAAGCGCAGAGCCGGATGGCGAGGCCTATTGAGCATGTACAGGATTTCCTTGAAGCCGACGCGTCAAGGAGCGTGGAGGGCTTTTCTGCCGCGGAAGAGATATTCGCAATGCATGCGCCAAGTGAGCTGCCAGTCCCACCGACGCACGGCGCCGCTGCCCACCAGCAGTGGCTCTGGCTAAGAGCCTAAGCTGCCACCTCGTCGTCGAAGTACCCCACGGCAGTCAGGATGTCGTGGTGTCTGCGTGAGCTGATGCCGCCTCGCTGCTCCAGTGCGACGGCATTGACGGTGTCGACTGGACACCAGGCCAGCGGACGCTCGGTGCCGGACCGGAACTCGATCTCCACGGGCAAACCGAGGGTGCCGCCGTAGACCTTCAGATCGTTGGCGATCTGTCCGCTCGCGCGCGGCCGATCTGCAATGTCCTCTTCCCAGCTGGTCACATAGAGGTCATGGGTCGCCTTGTCGACTTCGATCCAAACACCCCAGTTGAAGACCTCGTCGGGCTCCCCCTCCTGTAAAGGAATGGGCAGCAGCGCACGAATGAACCAGCGGGACTCGTCGAGGGTGCACAGATCGGCGCAGTGCCGTGTGCGTGCGTAGCGCTCCGGATAAGACAGCGCATGAACCTCGTCAGGAAGCTTGAATCCCCAGTCTGTAGGCAGTCCGTCGTGCTCTTGGCCGCAGTGGGCGCAGGTGTAGGTCGATGACATGCGCGCCTTATCGCACGCGCCCCCGAGACGGCGGATTGCCGAGCTTGCGGTTACTCGCTCGCCCGGGTGGCGGAGGCGGCGCCTCGGGAAACAGCTCCGTCACCCGAACCCCAAGCGCATCCGCCAACGCGCAGATCATCGTCAAGGTCGGGTTCGCCTTGCCGGTCTCGATGCGGCTCATGTACGTCCTGAACAGTCCGCAGTGCTCGGCCAGGTCCTCCTGCGTCATGTCCACGGCCATGCGCAGCTCGCGGATGCGAGCTCCAAATGCCTGCTGTGGCGAAAGCGCTGAAACGCGGGGTTGTGACTGAGACACCCGCGCAGGGTGTCGAAAGTACACTCATTCATACACACACTAATTCGCACATTGCTCTCCAGGCCATTGCCATCTGGCAGGCCGGGGGCAGGCAGCGCTTTGTTCCGCTCCAGTCTGAACTTGGGGAGTCCATGTCCGGCTTTTTCTCGAAGACCTATCGGGTCAACCCTATCCACGCCGCTGTCGCGGTGGCCTTCGGCGCATCGGTCCTCTTCTCGACACCTGCGGGCGCTGCTGAAGGCACCACGGTGACCACCCGAACCTATGACCTGCCGCGGTGCGACAAGCCAGTCGCCAGCGTGATGGTGGGCAAGCTCGCCTGCAAGGCCGCCGCCTGTCAGCCGCTGCCGCAGACCAACAACCCACTGCTTCAGCTGGCGATGGCTCAACAGCAGGGGCCCAACTTGAGCATGGTGGGCGACGGCATGGCCGCGATGCTGACCACGGCGCTCAAGGAGACGGGCTGCTTTGATTTGCAGGACCGGGAGGCCATGGAGGAAATGGCCAAGGAACTGGCGCTCGTGGGCAAGAAGATGGAGGTCCAGCAGGCGGACTTCATGATCTCGGGTGCGATCACCTCCATCAGCATGGTCACGGAGAAGTCGCGCCTGGGCGGTGGAGTGATTCCGATCGTCGGAATGATCTCGAAAACGACCCAGAACGCCGAGATCGGCGTGGATGTGAAGGTGCTGGACGTCAATCGTGGTCGGGTTGTTGAAGCCAAGACCTTCCAGGCGAATAACCAGACCTCCAGCACCTCGTTCGGTGGTGCGGGCGTTGGGCCCGGTGTCGGGCTGATTGGTTCGATGCAGAGCCTCAAGGGAACCCCCATGGAGGGCATCGTGCGCGATGTGCTGGCCCAGGTGGCTTCGTTCACCGCAGGCAGGATGGTGCAAGCGCGCTCTGCAGCGGCGGCACCGCCTGCATCAGGCCCGACTGCTGTGGCTGCTGGCGAAGCGAGCAGTCCCGCTCAGTAATCAAGGCCTCTTGCCCGCGGGCGGAGCCAGAGCAATCAATCGATAGAAAGCAAGCGCATGACGCGTAGCACTGCTGTACTTCTGAGCGTGGCCATTGGACTTGCAGGGTGTACCGAGCGCAAGGCCGATCAAGACACGGCCTGCCAGGCCAGCGACCTGAAAGCCCCAGACACCTGCAAGCCAGGCCAGAAGGTGGTCTTCCTGCCGAAGACCTTTGGCAACCCGCAGGTGCCGGTTCTATTCGCCGGCATGAACTGCGACCTGAGCTACTCCGTGGTGGTGACCGACGGTGCGGTTACCTGCATCTACCGCCCCGTGAAAACCGCTGTCCCTGAGAAGCAGGGAGGATCACAGGGAAGCAGCAAGCCGGTCGAACAATAAGCAGTGAGATGCTCAACAACAAGAAGGCTTGAGGTCTCCTTGCTGCCAAGCCATGAGCACCTGCGAACGATCCCAATCACGGCGGGGTCTGGCACCTACCGCACTTGGATTGCAGGTACAGCACCCTCCTGTACTTTGAGCTGGCTGGCATCGCCCTGTGAGCTTCACCGACAAGAGGTTCGAAGTCGTGATCGTCGTGGGCTGGCAGTCCGGCAGTCCCACAGGATCATTCCAGTCAGCCCTGGGACCCATCACTGGAACGACTTCGTCACTTGGCGCCTAGGCTAAGCGCTGCGTGACTGTGCTGCTTCACGGCAACTCGTTTTGGCGCTTCGCAAGGTCGTTCGAGATGTGGTCGATGACACCAAAGAAACAGGGTGCGTGCCCACTTGCACACACCCTGCCCAATCGCCGGAAGCAAGCGGCAACTTACACAGCAGCCTCGATACCCACAGCGAGTCCGAAACCGAACTGGCCGTGCTGACGCCGACGCGACAGGTCTCCATCTCCGGCCTCTAGCGCCTGCGCACCGAAAGCCGCCATGGCTTGCACCAGTCCAGCCGCCTGCGCATCGGTGATCACCGTTCCCGGGCTGTCCACAAAGCGGAACTCTTCCACTTTGTACTGGCTACCGAGGTACCAGTCCTTGATGGTCAGCAGCTCGCTCGGTGATCCGGCCAGCCGAACTTCCAACGCGTTGCCGTTGCGCTTGAAGCTCACGTCTGCCGGGGCGACCCCGGTGCCGAACTCCACCACGTCCTTGATGTTCGCGGTGGCGTCGTTCTCGGTGATGGTGTCACTGCCATACCCGCGCCCAAACCGGTAGCGGTCAGCGCCCGCGCCACCCACCAGGCTGTCGTTGCCGGCGCCGCCATCCAGGGTGTCACTGCCATCACCGCCGCTCAGCGTGTTCACGGCAGTGTTGCCCGTCAGCACGTTGTTGCCGGTGTTGCCGGTGGCGTTGATCGCCGAGGTTCCCAGCAGGGTGAGGTTCTCCAGGTTGGTGCCAAGGGTCAGGGTTACCTGGCTCTGAACGGTGTCTGTGCCTTCTCCCGCCAATTCGGTGATCACGTCGTCGGCTTGGTTGACGACGTAGGTGTCGTCGCCCTTGCCGCCCACCAGGGTGTCCTTACCCGCCCCGCCATCCAAGGTGTCATTGCCGTCCAGGCCGCTGAGGCTGTCGGTGCCGCTGGTGCCCGTGAGTCGATTGGCCAGGGCATTGCCGACGCCGGTGCGCCCGGTCGTGCCGGTGAAGCGCAACTCTTCCACGTTGGCAGGCAAGGTGAAGTTCAGGCTGGCTTCGACTGCGTCATTGCCGGCGCCGCTGGCTTCGGTGATCACGTCGGAGGCGTTGTCCAACACATAGGTGTCGTCGCCCATCCCGCCCGCCATCGCGTCGGCGCCCGCCTTGCCGTCGAGACGGTTGTTTCCGCCATTGCCGGTCAATGTGTTCGCGAGCGAATTGCCGATCGCATCGTTGGCGCCGGTGCCGGTCAGCGTGAGCTTCTCCACCTCGGCCGGCAAGGTGTAGCTGATGGAGGCTTCCACCGTGTCCGTGCCGCCACTGGCGGCTTCGGTCACCACGTCACCTGCCGCATCCACGACGTAGGTGTCGTTGCCCGTGCCGCCGACCAGAGTGTCTGCACCGGCGCCGCCGTCCAGTCGGTTGGCACCACTGTTGCCGGTCAAGGTATTGGCGCCTGCATTGCCGGTGGCGTCGATGTTGCCCGTGCCCGTCAACGTGAGCTTCTCAACCTCTGCGGGCAAGGTGTAGCTGACAGCGGCTTCCACTGTGTCAGTGCCTGCCCCTGCGACTTCGGTGATGACGTCGCCAGCGGCATCCACCACATAGCTGTCATCGCCGGCACCTCCTGCCATCGTGTCGGCGCCCGCCTTGCCGTCCAGGCGGTTGTTGGCGCCGTTGCCGGTGAGGACGTTGGACGACGCATTGCCGGTTGCGGTCACGGCACCACTGCCCGTGAGCTTGAGGTTCTCCACTTCGGCGGGCAGGGTGTAAGTCAGCGCCGTCTCCACGGTGTCTGATCCGTTGCCGGTCAGTTCGGTGACTACATCTCCTGCGGCATCGACCACGTAGGTGTCGTCACCGGCTCCACCCAGCATCGTGTCGCTACCCGCGCCGCCGTCGAGTCGGTTGTTGCCGCTGTTGCCGGTGAGGGTATTGGCTGCTGCATTGCCGGTGCCATTCAGGTGTGCCGTGCCGGTCAGGGTCAGCTTCTCCACCTCGACCGGCAAGGTGTAGCTGGCCGAGGCTTCCACCGTGTCCGTGCCACCGCTCGCGGCTTCGGTCACTACGTCGCCGGCTTGGTCCACCCTGTACACATCGTTGCCGGCGCCACCACGCAGCGTGTCAACACCCTGGCCGCCGTCCAGGGTGTCATCACCCGCCGCGCCGTCCAGCAGGTTGTTGCCGGCGTTCCCGACCAACAGGTTGGCCACCGCATTGCCCATGCCCTTCAGATTCGCCGTGCCGGTCAGCAGCAGGTTCTCCAGGTTGGCCGGTAGCGTGTAGTCAAAGCCAACCTCCACGCTGTCCGTCCCGGCTCCGCTGGCTTCGACGATCTGGTCGCCTGCGTCATCCAGTACATAGGTGTCATTGCCAGCCCCACCCTTGAGCGTATCGGTGCCGCCACCGCCAACCAGGCGATTGGCGCCAGCATTGCCGGTCAGGACATTGGGGCCCGCATTGCCAATTCCGCTGATAGGCGCGGAGCCGCTCAGCACCAGGTCTTCCACGTGAGCTGGCAATGAATAGCTGGCAGAGGAGGTCACAAAGTCATAGCCCCCATCCGACAGTTCGACGATCACATCGTCTACGTTGTCCACCAGATACTCGTCGGCCCCTGCTCCGCCACTCATCGTGTCAGCGCCGGCTCCGCCATCCAGGCGGCTTCCACCTTCGAGCAAGTTGTTCAACGCATTGCCGATCAACTGACCGTCGAATGCGTTGGGCAGCACGCCGCGCTCGACGTTGGCTGGCAGCGTCAAGTCGATGGTGCTGACCACCGTGTCGAATCCGCCGCTGGGAGCCTCCACCACCAGATCAAGCGTGTCGTCCACATGGAACTGGTCGTCACCCGCACCGCCGGTCAGCGTATCGGCGCCGCTACCACCGTCCAGTACATCACTTCCCGCTTGGCCGTCGAGCTGGTCATTGCCACCCAAGCCGTTGATGGTGTCATTGCCGGAGGTGCCAACCCAAACATCGGCAGCATTTGTGAGGCCGGGCATCATTTGACTGCCATCGCCGCCAGGGACCCAGCGAGTGCCATCTGCAAAAGCGATCTGGTTGACCAGCGGCTGATTGACGTTGAAGCCCTTCAGCCGAACGCTGCCTTGGCCGTCCTTGAGCTCAAGTACCAGGTCGGACCCGTCAATCCGCGCGAGCACATCTGCCGGCGTAATGCCGGGCTTGAAGTGCAGCTCGTTCTGTACGCCGTCCAGATAGGTGTTCTCAACCTCGTCGTCGCCGTCACCGCGTCCAAACAGGATTCGATTGTTTCCACGACCCATGTTGATGACGTCGTTTCCGATGCCACCGTCAAGGACGTCATTGCCATCAGACCCACTCAAGTAGTCGGCACCAACGCCGCCCTGCAGCGTGTCATCCTCCGAACCGCCCAGCAGCGTGTCATCGCCCGCGTCGCCCATCAGCAGGTCCGCGCCGTAGTCCCCCGACAGCCTGTCCGCACCATCGCCACCCGCTAGGGTGTCTCCGTATGCAGTGCCCACAAGGTTGTCCGCTTCAGGGCTCGAACTCAAGTAGCGCGCCGTGAGCTGAGCGCCCGTCCAGATCGTGCCGTCAGCGAAACGAGCGAATGGCGCCTCTGGGTTCGCAAAGGGGCCCATGTTTGGCCCCCCCCAGTTTAGAAAGAGCTGGTTGAGGCGCAACTCATCAACACCTCCCGGAAGCACAAGGGACAGGTATCCGCCCTGATTGCGGACCTGCACGTCAGCGGGCGCAACCCCGGGCTTGAACTCAATCACCCCTTGCCAGGCGCCAAGGGCGTAGAACCCAGACACATCGTCTCGCCCATCGCCACGACCGAATCGGAGTGCATCGCCACCTTCGCTGAGATTCAGCACATCGATTCCTGCGCCTCCGTCCAAGGTATCGCGCCCTGCGCCGCCGTTGAGCGCGTCGTTACCGCTCCCGCCTAGCAACTCATCGTCGCCTGAGCCCCCTGCCAAGTTGTCATCGCCGCCTGCACCATGAATCCAGTCATTCCCACCGGCCCCGTCGAGGGTGTCGCTGTTGGATGTGCCAAACCAGGTTTCCGCCGACTCTGTACCCGTCATCGCCGCGCCTCCCCAAGGGGTGGTGATGCTGATGACCAAGTCGCCGATCCGCGCTGAGTCCCAACTGCTTCCGTCGGCAAACTCGAATCGCTGAATTGGATTGCCACTGGAGTACAGGGTAGGAAAGTGCCCTTGGACCCGCAACTGATCGCCGCCGCTACCCACCATCAGAACAAGGTCCCCGGTCTCCTCCGTTCGGCGACCCCGTAGGTCTGCAGGGTTGATCCCCGCGCCGAAGCGGATGGTGCTTCGACCGGACAAGTCAGAGATCACGTCGCTGCCATCTCCGAGACTGAATAGATAGAGGTCGTCGCCCGCGCCGCCCTCCATGCTGTCGTTGCCCGTGCCCCCTCTGAAAGTGTCGTTTCCTGCGCCCCCCTTCAAGGTGTCATTGCCAGCTTGGCCTTCAAGCTGCTCCGCCGCTTTGGTTCCTTGCACCCAGTCGTCGCCGGCTGAACCCAGAAGCATCTGGCGCAGCAGGTCGTCCAGGTTCCAACTCGTGCCATTGGAGAAGCGCACTTGCCGAAGTCCAGCGTAGGGATTCACATCCCCGGCGGGCTCAAAGAAGGCGTTCAGGGTGATCGACGCAGCACTCCCGGCAATGCTCAAGCGCAGGTTCTGCGCTGCCGCGTAATCAGAACCAGCGCGGTGGACTCGAACATCGGAGGGCAGCACATCAGCGGCAAACTCGATGGCGGTCGTCACGTTTGCATCGCCGTGCACCGTGTCGTGGCCATCGCCCCGCCCGAAGCGGATGACGTGCGCATCACCCTGCACATACAGCACATCGTCGCCTGCCCCGCCGTACAGCGTGTCAGAGCCCGAATAGGCGGCGATCAGTGTGTCGTTACCGGCCTGACCTTCCAGCAGATCACTACCAGTCAGTCCTGAGAGGAGGTCATTGCCATCCCCTCCAAACAGACTGTCGTTGCCTGATCCGCCATCCAGTTCGTCGTTGCCCAAGCCCCCTAGCAAGGAATCCGCACCGTCCATGCCTCGAATAGTGTCATTGCCACCCAACCCGTCTATCGTGTCGGCGGCTGCGGTGCCGATCAGTTCGTCCGCAGCTTCCGATTCGCCCATGCCGGGAAGCGCGCGCGCGAGCAACTCGGCGGCGGTCCAGACCGTACCGTCCTCGAAGTGCAGAGCCTCAACGCCGGTGCCCGCAAAGTGGCCAGTCACCCGCAGTCGATCCGGCCGGCTAGGTACGCTGATCAGCAGGTCATTGCCCATGCGATTGAGCTGCACCTCCTGCGGGCGAAGTCCATCTTGCATCAAGATGACATCGTCCTCGCCCACCACGTTGGCGGCCTCTTGAATGACGTCCTTGCCGTCACCGAGACCCCAGGAATAGGCGTCCGCGCCCAGCCCCCCCAACATCGTGTCGTCGCCCGCTCCGCCATCGAAGCGATCGACCAAGTTCGTACCCGACAAGTAGTTGGCGGCCTGTGTGCCCACGAGGTCGAAGCCCCGCGCCACCAACTGGGCATGCGTAAGCACTGCCCCGTTGCTGAATACGAATTCGCTCACGCCGCCATGCTTCTGTGCGGCACTTGCGGTGAAGTTGTTGAGGGTGACTCGGCCAGCCTGCAATGGGTTGAAGATGTCAATATCCAGCGAGCTGCCACTCGGGCTCAACACCAAGTCTGTGGGCAGGATGCCCTCTCCGAATACCAGGCGGCTCTTCGGTGCGTCATCCGCATAGTTCCGCCAGTTCGCGACGATGATGTCGTCCCCGTCACCCAGACCGTAGTGGTATGTCGCCCCGCTGTAGTTGCTTTGCATCACGTCGCTTCCGCGCCCACCGCTGAGCACGGCATCGGCACCTCCTGCGAACAAGGTGTCATTGCCGTAGCCGCCCAGCCAAACTTCTTGCGAACTCGTTGTCGAGAGGGGCGCGCTGCTGCTGGCAACTAGAGGCGCGCCTGCTTCGCTTGCAAGCGCAACGGACTGAGAGAGAACTGCTTGAGGCGCGGCACTTACCTCAAAGTGCACAGGTTGTGGTGCCGTTCGGCCGACCAACTCGGCCAGGCTCAGCGTCTCACCACCAGCGTGAATGCTTGCAATGTGGCTCAGGCTGGGGCCAGAAATGAGCAAGCGCTCGCTGCCCGCCATATTCAGCAGCAAACTGCCGTCAGGCAGTTGCTGCGATTGCATGCCGGCTGCCTCTGCGGCCAACACCAGACGGTTTGTGCCCTCGGTGTCTTCAACAAAATCGGCCTGATTTTGCGCATCAACCAAGCTGTCTCCGGTACCGAACAGGTAGGTGTCATTCCCGGCACCACCTTGCAGCACGTCTGCGCCCGCTCCACCCCACAAGGTGTCGCTTCCTGCGCCGCCCGTCAAGACATCGGTCGCGCCGCCGCCGTCAATGACATCTTCGCCCGCTTCGCCCTCCAAATAGTCAGAGTCCGCGCCGCCCTTGATGGTGTCATTACCACCGCCTGCTCGAACCGAGTCCGACCCTGCACCGCCCTCGATCCAGTCGGCCCCATCGCTCAGGTCGGATCCCTCACCGGTACGGAAGTCTCCAAAGAATGCGTCATCGCCGTCGCCGCCCAACAGGGTGTCCGATCCCCCCATACCCACCAGAGTGTCGGAGCCCAGACCGCCATCCAATGAATCATTGCCGTGCAGTGACAGGACCAATTCCTCAACTGGAGAGTCGCCGATCAGCACATCATTGCCTGCGCCGCCTAAGAGGGTGTCCTCGAGGCCACGGCCTTGGAGATAGTCGTCTCCTGCCCCGCCATCCAGGTAGTCGCGGCCCTGCAGTTCAGCGCGCGCGTCCTCGCCGTCACCCCAGAGGCTGTCCTGCCCATCACCGCCATACAAGGTATCGCTATCGGCATCACCCACCAAACGGTCATTGCCAGCTCCGCCGTCAAGTAGGTCTTCGCCGCGCAGCAGAAGCGGATCCAGGTTGGCGAATACCCCCTCGGTGTCCAAGGGGTCGGAGTCTTCCGCGTTCTTGAAGTCTCCCCGCAGATCATCGTCACCGTCGCCGCCAATCAGTGTGTCGCTGCCACCATGTCCGCGCAGCGTGTCATTGCCATTGCCGCCGTCCAGCAGGTCGTCGCCGTGCAACGCGTAGTTGGATCCATGGGCATCCAGCCAAAGATCGCCCCAAATGTTGTCATTGCCCTCGCCCCCCAGGATCAAGTCGTCATCCCACTGGCCGTTGATGCCGTCACCGCCGTCACCACCTAGCACGGTGTCTTGACCGCCTCCGCTCCAGATCAGGTCGCCACCGGCGCCACCATCGATGAAATTACCGAGTCCAAGGGCGTTCAGAACCGGATCCGAATTGGCCTCGTTGGTGGCCTCGTCCGCCAAAGCAACATTCCGGAAGCCAACCCAACCACTTTGGGGGCCTGGATAGTCAGCGGTTACGTAGCGAATCCAGCCGAATCCTTGGTACTGCAGCACGTAGCCATTCGGTACTTGGGGAGTCGTGTTGTCACTCGGTGTCGACAGCACCACTGATCTGGAGCCGTCGATGACATCGTCTCCGTCGGCGCCAATCAGCGTATCAGCCCCCTTGCCACCAAAAATCAGGTCGCTGCCTTCCCCCCCATTGATGTAGTCACCTCCTCCGTGGCCAGCCAACGCGTCATTGCCGCCCCCCCCGACGATGGAGTCAGCTGTACCGCTGAAACCATTGAGCACGTCGGCTGCGCCTGGCTGCGGGTTACCCAACTGGTAGCCCGCGCCGTCACCCGGCACGTAGGCGCTGTCCAGGCCACGGGTTTCGTCGAGCAAGTAGTTGCCCAAGGCTCCCACCAACTTGGCGCGGTCGCCCTCAAAGACGCGATCGATCGCCACCGGGGAACTGGAGGTCTCGAATACCAAACCTAGGTTTCTGTCCTCTCTCCACCCCTGCACCACGATGCTGCCGCGCACACCTGCCTCACTCTTGAAACTGATGTAGACATTGCGCAGGCCATCGGCCCCTCGTGAGCCCAGGGTGTACTGCACCTTTCTATCGGCGCTCAAGAAACTGTCTGCACCGACCTCAGTGCGTCTGCCGCCGGTGAGTTGGCCGAGTCCCCCGACAGTAAGGGTGCCGAGGCCATCGCTATCGATGACAACGTCGTTGCCGATATCGGTCCCTGCAAAAACATAAGCGTCGTTCCCGACACCGCCGATCAGGCGGTCACTCCCCGAACCTCCGTCCAGTCTGTCGTCCCCGGAACCACCCAACAGGGTGTCCTTGCCGTTCCCTTCACCACCCAACAACGTGTCGTTTCCGGCGCCGCCCTCCAGCCAATCTGCACCCGCCGCTCCGTCAAGTCCGTCGGCACCGGCCCCACCGAAGAGCGAGTCGGACAATCCCTGGCCGGTCAGCGAGCGGCCCAGTGCGTCCGCAAACACCACATGGCGCATCTCACCGTGCTGATCAGCCAAGCCCTCATCGAAGGTCCGGCCGCTTGCGTAGTCGTGGAAGTGAATGGCGCCACCCGCGGAAGGGGCTGCAGCATTCGGTTGGTTGTCGCGCTGGTTGTCCTGGTTTCGCTGGACGACAGCGGAGAGCATCTGGCCGCGCGCTTTGCTCCAGGTGCTTGTGAAGTTGAAAAGTTCAGCCGGTGTGGAGGCGGCGCGTTGATAGTCCTCCTCCCAAGCGGCGCGGAGCGAGCCCCAACTCGTACTCAGAAGCCCGTCCAGTGCGGTAGCCCCGTTGTCCGAGGGACTGAAGACAACCGGGCTCAGTGCATAGAGACTGACCATGGCGCTGAAGTCGATGCTGGCCTTCATGTCCTGGCCACTCAACTTGACAGTCACCAGGCCCGCCAACCCGGAGACCATCTGTTCCAGGCCCCGGATGTTGTTCTCGAAAGATTGGCGCAGATCCATCCGGTGCCAGGTGTTGCCGTCCAGAGTGGAGGCCGTCGGCGTGGCCAGTGACGCTGGCCCCTGAAAGACCAGTCGCGTGGCGTCGAGCAATCGTTCCAAGCTATCGCCTTCAGCCGTGCCTTGTTCACCGGCTACCCCGTTGGCCTTGCTGTTGGATCCTGCTTCGAGGAAGGAATTCAGATTGCTCTGCGAGGTGGCAGGAGCGAGCTTGGTGAACAGGGACTGGAGACGCAGCGAATCCGCCATCAGCACGATGCTGTGCGTGTCGCCAAAGTCGTTGAGGTCGTACTGCGTCACCAGCAACCGGACCTCCCCCTCGCGCCACGACACCTTGAGCACATCCCCGACCACCGTGCCGCGCCACAGCGGCTGGTCCTCGATGAACACCGGCGTGGCGCTGCCGTAGTGCCGCTGCGAGTTCGCCACGGCGGAGGGGAAAGGCGCCCCGTACACGTCATGAAAATTCGCCAGGCCCGTGGCGCCTTCGCGGCGGGTGTTGAGCAGCACATCGATGCCCCCAATCGCCCCCTTGAGGCCGGCAAACTCCGTCTTGTCCATGGCGGTCAGCACCGCCAGCTGGTAGTCCAGTTGGATGCCGGCCACATTGGCGCTGCCATTGATGTTGGCGGGCACCAGCCCCTTGCTGTCGGCCAGGGTCGCCACTCGCACCGTCTCGCGCAGCACCGAACTCATGCGCTCCAGCGCAAGGTCCAGGCGCTCCAGTTCGCGGATGTCCTGCCCATAGGGCTGACCCAGGCTGGAAGTGCTCAGCTTCAGCTGGTTGAGCTGGGTCGCCAAGGCGGCGCGGTCGGCTTGGATGGCAGCGTCGGTGTAGCTCTGACCGGCGCGGTACTTCTGGGTCAGTTCGGCGTAGCGGGCCTGCGCGGGCGCCGTCGTGAAACTCGAGGCGTTTTGACCGGGCTCGCGCTGGGTACCGAATACCTGAATGACCTGGCCCAGGTTGTAGCCATCCTTCACCTTGCCCACGCCGGCGCCGTTGAAGGTGTAGACCTGCCCGATCTGCGGCTTGTTCAGCTCGTAGAAGGCGGTGGCCAGATGGCCGCCCAGGCTGTAGCCGGTCACGTCCACCTTGCTGGCACCAATCTGCGGCTGCACGCTGGCCCACCAGGCCTGCATGTCCGCGATCTGCCCGTAGGCCCATCCGCCTTTGGAAATCTCCAGCTGGTTGGTGGCCAGGTTGTCGCGCGCGGCGTCTTCGATGAATTCGGTGGAGCGGAAGGAGACGACGTACTTGCTGCTGGTCAAGCGCTTGCTGGGATCGCTGCCGATGTACTCGAACAGGGTGGCGCTGAAGCCTGTGGCCGTGTTGGGCTGGTGGGAGACGACCTTCCAATCGTTGGCGAATTCTTGGGCTTGCTGGTCCGTCATGCGGGATGAGTGGAGATTGCCTTCGGTGAGCCAAGATTCGTTCCCGATCAACGACCGGGGGACGGCGCCAGCTCCTGGCGCGGCAGCGGTAGCTTCAGGATCAATGCCAAGAAATGCCTCTGCTGCAATCTGCAGCAGCGTATAGGTCTGCAGAACTTGAGGCGAAGTCGGGTCGGTGTTGGTCGTCATGGTCAGTCCCCCTGCTTTGGAATGAGTACTTGGTCAACGAAATAGCGGCTGTCGTGATGGAGGAATTGGTTGGCGTCACTTGGACAAACGGTGCTAGCTCTAGCGTTCGCATGCTGCCAAGGCCAGCGTCCGGTAGTGCTAGCGCCAAAGCCCGGGTCCCACACGAACCGGGTGAGTTGTGCGATCACTTCGCCGGTGTGCTTGTCGATTACTTTCAGCTTTGTCCCAGCAACCCAGAACTCGCGGTCTGAGGCATCGGCAAGATCCTCGAAGTCCAGCGCATACCGGGGCGCAGACTGATGCGAACGCTCACAGAGCATGAAGCGGTCGAAAGACCTTGGATCCGGATCGAGGCTCGCCCTGCACCGCATACGTCCCTGCGAAATTGCGTCCTGGTACTCAACGAACTGATAGCCGCGAGTGGGCGGCAGTTCGAGATAGCTCAAGGACTTTTTTGGATGTGCAAAGCCACCTCGTCGTTCAGGTGCGTTAACAAGTCGAAACTCGCTTGCAAGGAACTGCCACACGTACCGATCACCGGACACCTCACCAGCCATCGCAGCGCCCGGGTACATCGGATCAAAGTACTCCTTCCCGCCCCAAGGAACCGGCTGCCGGATCTTGGTCAGCTCAATGCCCTCCACATCCTTGACCGTGCGGTGAATCACCACCCCGGCGGTCTTGCAGCGCTCCTCGAACAAGGCCTTGGCCTTGGCGTACTTCTGCTGAAAGGCCAACTGCTCGGCATCGGGCGTGGCGGCGCAGGCCCCCAGCAGCAGCAGGCTCCCGAGTGCGGCAGCACAGCGGGTTGCAGCCGCGCGCGAGCGCAACCCTGCAGCGGCCGCAGTCCCGGCGTTCGACCGGGTCCAGCCGCGCTGGGTGCCCGTTGGGCTGCCCGCTCGAAGCCCTGCGCAGCTGGCCTGTTGAGGTGCAGCCAGCAAGCATTGCGGAGTCTTTGCAGAATTCATCTCACGTCCCATTCGGTTTTCTTGAGGATCCATTGGCTGCTGGGTGCCGCCACAGTCGTGTGGCACCACCAGGCAGCGTTCACGGGTCTGAGGGGTGGCTCACGGAGGGCTCACCGCCCCAGCGGTTCTCGCCAGGTCTGAGCCGGGCCAGGGCGCCATGGACTCAGCCTGCATGCGCGGCTCTTGTCATGGCGCGGGTATGAAGGAGCAGCCACCGGGTTCATGACGAACGGCTGCTCGGTTGGGCGAACAGCTCCTCGACGGCCCAGCGTCCGCGCGCGCGTGGCCAGCGCTCATGGACCTGTTGGGTTGCAGCACGCTTCAACAACTGCAGTTGGGCAGTCGGCCTGGCCAAAGCCTCGCCAGCGCGTTTCGCCAGGGCCGTGCAATCCAAGGGTCTGACTGTCAATCCGTTCTCTTCATTGCGCAGTGCCTCCCGCACCGGTGAGGTGTCGCTCCCAAGTACCAGGCACCCCGTCGCCATCGATTCCAACATTGACCAGCTCAATACGAAGGGGTAGCTCAGGTAGGTATGCAAACTCGATACCCGAAGTACCTGCTTGTAGTGCTCGTAAGGCAGCTTGCCCAAGAAGTGCGTTCGCGCTGGATCCAATTGGCCGCCTACCTCAGCCAGCATCTTTTCCTTCCAGTTCTTCGCCTCCTTGGGCCGTGAGCCATAGCTCACGTCGTTCCCGCCGACGATCAAGGTGTGCAGGTTCTTGTGCTCCCG
Source organism: Inhella proteolytica (assembly GCF_016093275.1). Classification (GTDB taxonomy): domain Bacteria; phylum Pseudomonadota; class Gammaproteobacteria; order Burkholderiales; family Burkholderiaceae_C; genus Inhella; species Inhella proteolytica. The sequence goes on along the minus strand of NZ_JAEDAK010000010.1, from coordinate 47,557 downwards.
CTGGATCGCCGGCAGCGCCCTCATGAAGGTATGGAAGCCCCGGTAGGGCTCCAGATTGCGCGCCACATAGGTCAGCACCGGCTGCTTGCTGGCGTTCGCCCGGAGCACGACCCCGCTGGGCGTCTTGAACTGCGCCTCGGGGTCCGGCCCCAGGTTCTCGGTATCAATGCCCTCATGCGCCACGGTGATCTTGCCGCGGTACTCGGCCGGGTGCTGGGCCTTCTGCCACTGCGTGGGGCTGATGCCGGCGTCGCAGTTGTGCAGGTTCAGCAGATGCAGCGCGTTCCAGGAACGGATGCGCGCGTAGTCGTCGAAGCTGGCCGGGAACTCGGGGTCGAAGCCGATGTCGGCGTAAGGCCAGTCGGCGCGGTCGATGTGGCTGAGGTCGCGGTTGGGCGGCGCGTTGTAGAACCACTCGCAGTAGTGCACCAGCCGCGTGTCAGGGAAGACGTCCTTGGCGTACAGGGTCTCGCCCCAGCCCGGGTGGGCCAGGATGGCATCAGGCCGCCAGCCCTTCTTCTTGAGGTTCAGCAGGATGCGCGCCACCGCCTGGCCGTGCAGCACGGCGTCTTCCATGCGGCGCAGATAGTGGTGCTGGTCCTTGCGGATGGGGCGGTGCGGCTTGTAGCGCAGCAGCTTGAGTTCTGGGCAGGCCGGCAGGCCGGGCGCGGTGTCGCGGCCGATGGCGATGACTTCCCAGCCCGGGCGTTTGGCCCATTCGGCCGCCATGTGCTTGAACTGGCCGGGGAAGTTCTGGTGGATCAGCAGGAGCCGCATGCTCAGCGCTCTTTCCCGGCTTCGTCCATGTGCTGCTGCACGGGGCTGAGCAGGTAGTCAATGACCCGCCGCTTGCCAGTCTTCACCTCGGCACTCAGGTTCATGCCCGGGCTCAGGGCAATGCGCTGACCCTCGATGCGCAGGCTGTCCCGATTCAGCTTCAGTGTGGCCATGAAGAGCGCGCCGCGCTTCTCGTCTTGCACCGCATCGGCGCTGATGCGCGTGACGGTGGCCGGCACGGTGCCGTAGCGGGTGAAGGGGAAGGTCTCGAGCTTGATCTCGGCCTGCTGGCCCACGCGCACGAAGCCGATGTCCTTGTTCTCCAGCGCCACCTCGGCGGTCACTTCGGAGTCGTGGGGCACGATGACCAGCAGGGGCTGGGCCGGGGTGACCACCCCGCCGGCCGTGTGCACGGCCAGTTGCTGCACGGTGCCCGCCACCGGGGCCTTCAGCTGGGTCAGGGTCTGGCGCTGGCCGGCCTTGGTGCTTTCTTCGCTGAGCTGGGCGCGCTTGAGGCTTGCATTGGCCTGGCGTTCGTGCAGGGTCTTGAGCAGTTCGGCCCGATAGGCGCTGGTGTTGCGCTGGGCTTCGAGCAGGCCGGCCTGGGTTTCGGCTTCACGGGCCTGGGCGGTGGCCAGGTCGCGCTCCAGCTCGATGCGCTCACGCGTGCGGTCTTGCGTGGCATGGCCGCCGATGAAGCCCTGGCCGGCCAGGGCCTGGTAGTCGCGTTCGCGTGCCTGGGCCAGGGGCAAGGTGCTGCGCAGCTTGGCCACCACCTGTTCGGCGGTGGCCAGCTCGGCTTGCTTGCGCTGGCTTTCAGCGGCCAGCTTGGCCTGCTTGGCCTGGATGTCGGCCCATTCGGATTGCAGCTGGGCCCGGTCGGCTGGGCTCAGGCCAGCCGTCTTGAGGGCTTGGCCATTGAGTGCCGCCAGCAGGGCCTGGGCGCGCAGGGCTTCGGCTTCGGCCGCCTGCAGTTCCTGGGCGATGCGGTTGGCATCGGCCCCCTGCATCGTGGCGTCCAGCTCCACCAGCAGCTGGCCGGCCTGCACGCGGTCGCCGTCCTTCACATGAATGGCCTTGACCACGCTGGTTTCCAGCGGCTGCAGGGTCTTGGTGCGTTCGCTCACCACCACCCGGCCCTGGGCCACGGCCACGATGTCCAGCTGGCCGAAGACGGCCCAGAGCAGGGCCAGGGTGAAGAGGGCGCAGATGGCGAGCATGAAGCGCCGCGGCGCCGGGTGCGGCGGGGTTTCCTGCAGGGCCAGGGCGGCGGGCAGGAAGGCCTGTTCGTCGGCCAGGCGCTTCGGGCCCACGAGTTCGTCGCGCTGGGCCCAGGCGGCAGATAGAACCGCGGCGTAACGGGCCAGCAGTTCGCGCACCGGGTGGCGCTGGACTTCGGTATTCGCGCTCATGCCGCGCTCCCTTCATCCAGGCCTTGGCTTTGCACGCGCCAGAGGTGTGCATACACCCCGCCGGGCTTCTTCAGCAGTTCCTCATGCGAGCCCATCTCGACGATGCGGCCCTTGTCCATCGCAATGATGCGGTGGGCCTGGCGCACGGCACTCAGACGGTGGGCAATGATGAAGACGGTGCGGCCCTGGCAGATGCTGCGCATATTGCGCTGCACGATGGCTTCACTCTCGTAGTCCAGCGCGCTGGTGGCCTCGTCAAAGATCAGCACGCGCGGGTTGGCGAACAGGGCGCGGGCAATGGCGATGCGCTGGCGCTGGCCGCCGGAGAGCGAACTGCCTTGCTCGCCCACCACGGTGTCGTAGCCCTCGGCCAGCTCGCCGATGAACTCGTGCGCGCCGGCCAGCTTGGCGGCCAGGATGACGGCTTCCAGGGGCGCGGCCGGGTCGGCGATGGCGATGTTCTCGCGCACGCTGCGGTTGAACAGCATGTTCTCCTGCAGCACCACGCCGATCTGGCGGCGCAGTTGGGCGGCGTCGATCAATGCGATGTCCTGGCCATCGACGCGCAGGTGCCCGGCTTCGGGTACATAGAGGCGCTGGATCAGCTTGGTCAGCGTGCTCTTGCCCGAGCCCGAGCGGCCGACGATGCCGATGATTTCGCCGGGCTGCACGTCCAGGCTGACGCCCTGCAGCACGGGGGCGGTGTCGGGGCGGTAGCGGAACTCCACGTCTTCCAGCGTGACGCGGCCCTGCACGCGCGGCAGCGGGCTCGCACTCTTGGCCGGCAGCTCGGTGCGGGTGTTGAGGATGTCGCCCAGGCGCGCCATCGAAATGCCGGTCTGCTGGAAGTCCGTCCACATCTGCGCCATGCGCATGATGGGTTGCGCCACGCGGCCGGCGAACATATTGAAGGCGACGAACTGGCCGACCGAGAGCTGGCCTTCCATCACCAGGTGGGCGCCGAACCACAGGGTGGCGGCGTTGACGACCTTGCCGATCAGGTTGATGCCCTCGTGGCCGTATGAGGCCAGGGTGTGGGTCTTGAAGCCGGCCGAGACATAGGCGGCGAGCTGTTCGTCCCAGCGCCGGGCCATTTGCGGCTCCAGGGCGCTGGCCTTGACGGTCTGGATACCGGTGACGGTCTCCACCAGCAGGGCCTGGTTCTCGGCGCCGCGGGCGAATTTTTCATCGAGGCGGGCGCGCAGGATGGGGACCAGGCTCAGGCTCAGGAGCGCGTAGAGCGGCAGCGCAGCCAGCACGATCAGGGTCAGCGTGACGCTGTAGCTGAACATCACGGCGATGAAGACGACCGAGAACACCAGGTCCAGCACGAGGGTGAGTGCATTGCCGGTGAGGAACTGGCGGATGTTCTCCAGCTCGCGCACGCGGGCCACCGAGTCGCCCACGCGGCGGGCTTGGAAGTAGGCCAGGGGCAGGGCCAGCAGATGGCGGAAGAGCTTGGCGCCGAGCTCGACGTCGATGCGGCTGGTGGTGTGGCTGAAGGTGTAGGTGCGCAGGATCGAGAGAGCGGACTCGAACAGCAGCACCACGACCAAGCCAATGACGAGCACGTCCAGGGTGGACAGGCCGCGGTGCACCAGCACCTTGTCCATCACGACCTGGAAGAACAGCGGGCTGATGAGAGCGAAGAGCTGCAGGAAGAAGGAGACCAGCAGCACTTCACCCAGCAGGCGCCGGTGCTTGACCAGGGCGGGGATGAACCAGCTGAAGTCGAACTTGCGCAGCTCGCCGGCCAGGGTGGCGCGGCTGGTGACCAGGATGAGCTCGCCGCTCCCGGAGTTTTCCCATTGGCCGGCGAAGACTTCGAGCGGCTCGATGGTCGGGCGGGCGGCTTCTGCGCCGGGGTCCAAGAAGAGCACGCGCTGGCCATCGCACTGGGCCAGCACGACCCAGCGTCCGTCGTTCAGGCGGGCCAGCGCGGGCAGAGGGACGAGGTTCAGGCGCTCGGTCGTGCTCTTGCTGCGCTTGGCCTTCAGGCCCAGGTGCTGGGCGGCGCGCAGCAGGTCTTGCTCGCGGACTTCAGTGGAAGGCGTCAGGCCCAGGGCATGGGCCAAGGCTTCCGGCTCGGCGGCCACCTGGTGCAGGCGGGCCAGGGTGCACAGGGCTTGGATGGCGGCGTGAGGCGCGTGCGCCGCGCGCGTGGATTCGTCCGGCGCGCGCGCAGGCGTGCCCGGAGCCGTGAGGCTGTGCATGAAGGGGAAACCAGGTGTGACGGGGTGAAGCGAAAAGATGCGGCGCCGCGTCTGGTGCACGGTTCACCGGGCCTTGATAAAGGCCTCAGGGCAGCGGGGACGAATTGTTTCTGGTGTGTTTCTGCGCCTCAAGCCCAGAAAGCGGGATTTGTGTAAGAGGGTGTTTCGAAACCCGCGAGTGAGGGGCCGCGAAGCGCGGAGCATGCGAATCATTGCGGCCGATCAACGATGGTTTGTTTTCGCTGTCAGTCATCAAGCCGCAGCACCGCGATGCCTCGCCTTCAAGCCCGCCAGCCCGTGCAGGAACTTGCACATCAGACTCTCGATCAAGCGCGCCGTTGCTCTGACAACTATGCGCGGTCACCCACTGAATGTCGCGATCGGAGAACCATCCGGCTGGCATCAAATCTCGAAGCTCGGCCAACTTGCCTCAAACCCCCAGGTGCCGGCTCAATTCGCTGGCACGAACTGCGACCTGAGCTACTCCGTGGTGGTTACGCACGCTGACGCTCTCGGAGATCAGCTTTGGCGACGCGTGGAGCGGTTCGAGTGTTGGACTCATTTGGACAAGGGCCAGTCACACCACGACAACTCCCCGGACTGTGATCCAAACAGCATGAGGCCACCCCCCCCAGTACATCAGCCTTAAAGCCACCTAGGGGCAGTTGCCGCCGAGCATGAGCACCTCCACCTCAAAGAGACTCACGGTGCGAGCGATGGAGACCCCTATCGATTGACCCAAAGGCTGATAGACATAGAAGGCGCGAGCTCGACGACGGCTCGCGGTATCACAGTCTTGGCCACGGAATCTGATCGGCAAAGTGTGTTGCCTTCAGCAGTCTTGCATGTGCATTCAAGGCTTGTCAGGTTGGAGCATTTCTGGATCGCCACTTCGATCCCCGGCAAATGCCCGTCACGCTCCACACAGTCGGCCTGAAACACACACCGCTCGCGGGCCTCCCTGCCCACCTTCAGCTCACTGGTTTCCAGCTTGTTGAACCCCTGGGGGCGCGCCCCTGGAATGCTGACTTCCACAGTGCATTCTTCAACCTCGCGGTGTGCCTTGAAGCCCTGGCCGAGCGAGTCCCGCCAAAGGGCAGGAAGCTCCTAATTGGAGAGGCCAGCAAGGCGCGCACGATCACAGAGCATCTACCTGCCCAGGCTCCATGTGAAGGCATTGCTCTGGCCGACCAGCCCAGTCTCTGGCCCATCGTGGCCAGCTTGAAGGTCGACGCTGCTGGCTCCGGCCTACTCGCCCTGATAGGTGCGGCCTACCTCCAAGTCGCCCAGGGAGGCGCAGCACTTGGTGAGCCCTTCCTGCAAGCGCTGCTTCAAGCAAGCGCAGAGAGTCAAAGGGGTTGTCCTGACACGCTGCAGGCAGCAGTCGGCGTGGCTTACCTAGCCTCTGGGCGCCTACTGCAAAGGGTCCACGATGAGCTGAGCCAAGGGAAGTACAGCCATAGATCCGCAAAGTCCACCATGGCAGAGGCCAAGGTGGAGAAGCGCTGGTGCGGGCAGTATCGAATTGACGTGGCCGGCAGCCTGGCGGGCATCTCAGGGCCGCGTGCGCTAACCCTTGATGACGTCAAACTGATGGCCGAGCGGATTTACCAAAAGGCCACTGATGGCCATGCAGGGAGCGTCACCACTGCCCTCGCGCATTGGGTTGGCATCGATGCCTGCGATTTGGTCCAGATCCCAATCTTTGCTCAGGGGCCTGGGCTCATTCGTCTAGACCGCTCGGGCGGCCAGCTCCTGATTGACCTGTCTGGCGTGCTCGTTGAGCTGGCCAAAACCGCACATGAGGCTGCACAACCTACTAGCGATGTGCTGAGGCTCCCACTGCTGAAGTGGATGGCGGAACAACTCAGGTACCTGCGCGCAGCCAATCCTGCAGCACTGTGCCTGAGTGACCTGCCTGGCCTCAGGCTGCCACGTGAAGGGCTACAAAAGTTGCATACCGACCTCGGGCTCGCGGATCGCTTTACTGCACCCAAGTTCGTGAAGGCCCGAGCCTTGCCATTGCTGAGTGAAGGTACCGACCCCCTGGTTACTGCACTGGCATGCTTGGACTTCAGCCGCGCACCCAAGGTGGCGTTTGCCTATCCCTGCATCTCCGCGGTTGAGGTACTCCAGGCGCAGGCACGGCGCGCTGAGCTACTGTCCTGGGGACCTCTGGCGCCATCATCGGTATCCAGTCAGGGCTACCTTTCAAAGGTCTCAGCTCCCCTATCAAGCATCGCTCGACAAGTCGAGGTGCTGCGACAGGAGGTAGAGGCGTCGCGTCCGGGGCCCAACTCAGGCCTCGACAAGCTGATCTCACATCACCAGGCGATGGTGACCTACTGCGCCTACTGCTTCGGCTTGGCCCTGTGCCTGCGAGCCCAGAAGACCACACTTCTACCCGCACAACTGCTTGATAAGTCGTTCTTGCGTGGCTGGACCGACAAAGCCACAAGCGACTCTCGGTCGACGCGAAGGGTGCTGCCGGTCGGCGCAACTTTGACCATGCAGCTGCACCTTCTTCGCGAGCATTACCAGTCGCTCCGAGGCCGCTTGGTGCGCCTGCAAGGCAAGGCGGATTTGGGAGACGCCCTAGGAAAGCTAGACCGCGTTCTGGCAGGCGACCCAGAAAGCGAGCTGTTGGTCGGGTTCAAGGGCCACAAGCTCGAGGCGTACACACCGCTGACTCTGGTCGAGCGATTGGGCGGGGATTGGGTAGGCAACAGGGACGCTCTGCGTCACGCAGTGCCGGAGCTGCTGATGAACGAGGGCGCTTCACTGGTCGAGCGCGAGGCGTTCATGCGCCACGCCATGGGAGAGCATGAAGTCCTATGTGGCGGCTCCTCATGGTCTGTAGAGGCTTGGCGCAATCACGCTGGGCGCCTCCAAGACATCCTGCTGCGCCATGTTGGCGTGCAGGCGATCGGGGGGTTGATCTGTAGCCTGGGGCGCACACTGTGAGCGCGCGCAAGTCCAGCGCGGGGTCTGCAAAGGGGGCCGGGGGATCCGCGGCAAAGAAGGCGGCTGTGACCAGCTCACGGATGAACGAGGACTACCAGTACTTTTCATCCGTCATCAATCGCTTGCTGCTTCAAGGCCCGAGGCAAGACCTTGCACCCGCCCAAGCGGCTCTGTGTGGCTTCCTGGAAGGCATCTGCCTGTTGGATGAGGCTCTCAGTTTTGCTGCTGCGCTGCCCGCCGCGGTGAGCACGGACGAAGACGTCTACGTGATCTTTGAGGGCCAGGGCAAGCGACCTCGATGCATCCAACTGGGGCCTGTTTCCCGACACATTCATGCCTGCCTGAATGGCCGCCAACTGAGCCTTGACGATGCGCGGTGCGTACTGCGTGAGTGGCTTGTGGAGCACGACATGCATGACGCCCGTCCAAGCGGAGATTCACGATCTCCGCTTGATCGGCTGCCGGACGCCGCAACAGCATTTTGGGAGCGGCACCTTCCCACAATGCTCTTGAACGACGCAATCTGCAGCCTGTCGATCACCCCGATCCGGCCACAGGCTCTGGCACGACTCGCCAGCGGCCAACCGCTACTTCAGGCGGACGGCCTGCCCACGGGTTTGGGGCTGGGCTTGGCTTGCTCGCTCTTGACGCAAGCCGAGCTCAGCTCAGGAGCCAGTCGTGTCGCCCGTCAGATCGAGACCATCATGAATCCGAGAGACGGGTCGATGGCCAAGGCCCGCGCCCAGCAGTTGAATCAGCTACAGGGGCTTCTGGACGACGCTCTCGATGACCCAATCGGCTCGCTCCTCCTTGTTCTCGCTGAGGGCATGTGCACAAGGGGAACCCTGAAGGAACCCAACCCGTCCCACTCAATCACTTCAAGGTACACGCGAGAAATCGCTCGCATGGCCCGCGCGGCGCCCGAGGTGGTTGCACAGGTCTTTCATCTTGAGCCCAAAGCTCGTAGTGCGGCATACGAGGAACTGCTCCAACATTGCGGCGACCTGAGTGACGCTCGGGCGGCCATCTCGACGCTCGACATGCACCTCTGCAATGCAACGGGGGGCGAGCCAGCTACTCGGTTGCGCGGTGAAGCGGTTCCGCACACACCTTCGGCATCCAAGATGCTCTGGCCACACGAGTGGGCAAGTCTCATTGAGCTCTGCCCACGACTCGGGGCCACCCCCGCAAGTCAGTTGGTGATCAAAGCACTGGTCTGCGCTGCAGATGAGCGGCCGTTTCGCCCGGGGGATGTGATCAGCGCTCGGATGGAAGACCTGGAAATCTATGAAGACCGCGTCGTGCTGAATCTGCGTCGCCGAGCGAATGAGAAAGATGCAAAAACCGACGCCGCTCTAGGTCCGACCGAGTTCATCGCCTCTTCGGCCGTCGCGGCCTGGAAGGCCTTGTTTAAGTTCCGAGAAGTACGCGGCGCGACTCCCTCTCAGCCACTGTGGGATCGAGACAAATTTGAGGCCAAGCGGACTTTTACCCGCGCCTGCCGCGCAATTGATCGCGCAATCAAGTCAATTACGGGCGACGGGTATGAGTCCTTCTACTCCCTGCGCCACTCTTGGTTCAGTCATCAGACCGTCCAGGCTCTCTCCCTCGATCCCGCAGCGGCCAATCGTGCCTTGAAGCGGATTTCTGCGAAGGGAAAGCACAGCAACTTGAGCACAACCATCAGGCACTACTTTCATTTGCCGATGGGACCGAACCACCGGGCAACTTGGCAAGCATTGCAGGGTTTCATCACCACAGAGGCTGTCGTCACTTGGTCCAACTTGTCTCACGCATGCGTCTACCAGCGTGTTCATCGGGGGCGGCTGGACGAGAAGGACGGTCTAGCCGGACTCTTTATGCAGAGCGCACCGCGGGCCTCCACTGTCAGGAAGCTCACTGATTGCCATCGGTGCACCCCTGACATCGCTGCGCCCCAGCCCGATCGGCTGAGCCTGCAGGACGTGGTGGCATGTTTGCTTTCGATTCAGTCGCTCGACGATGCCGCGCCAGAGAGTGGGCATGCGGCCATTCCGAATCGTCTGCTGAGCAAATTTGAGAGCCGCGTGGCCGAGTTGCGGGCCAAGTACTCAGATCAATGGAGCGGTCCGCTGCGAGAAGCCCCGGTTCAGCAGCCAAAGCTTGATTCGATCGTCAAAACGCTAGGCCGACCAATGGCGGCCTCGATCCGGAGCGGTGCCGCGACGCTTTGGCGAGACACAGCCCAAGGCGGATTCCTGAACTGCACAGCACCCGCACACCTGCAGGGATGGCTTCGCTTTTTTGCGAACTGCGAGGTTCCCGCCAGCAGGTTGCTGCTAAGGATCGACCCGTCTCAGCGCGATCGAGTTGAATTTCTGATCGCGACCTTTGAATCTGTCTATTGCTGCCGCCCGACGATTGACCTCGTGCCAGCCGGAAAAGGTCGGCCACCTGTCTACCTGCTGCTTTCGAGCCAGGCACCGCGCCATGACAGGTGCATCCCCTCAGCAGCGCTGAACATGGTCGGCTTTCACACAGTGCTGTTGGCCACTTGCATCTTCTGTGACCTTTCGGCGCCAGAGGAGGTTGCATGAATGCGGCCCTGCTGTTCAAGGTGCTGGCAGGGCTTGCCGGTGAAGAACTGCCCATCGACGAGATGGTTGCCGATGCGAACCGAATTCGCGCGTCGGTCACGGAGCTACTGGCTGCTGTGCATTACCGGGGACCAGTCAGCGTGCGGCTCGTTGCGGAGCAGGCAGAGCGCATCTTTTGCATCTACGTCGACGCGCGGTTCCTCGGCCAGATCGACTTCTTCCCATGCCGTCCACGGGCCTCATCGGAAACCGAGCTGGCGGCCCAGGTCATCGAAGTGACGATGATCAACATCGGTCGCCTGCGCGCGGAGTTCGGCGCCATCACGGCCATGCAGCTCGACGAAATCCTGAAACAGACACGCACTGCGAGCTCAGCGGTGATTCGAGCGCTCTGCAATCAGCTTGGCAATGGGATCCGCGTGAGAACCACCGACGGAGACTTCGAACTAAGGATGCAGACAGAGAGGGGACGCACGATTGAAATCAACCCTCGACCGCATCACGGCGTCATCACTGCTGTCGGACCGCGCGAGATGACGCTGCTCCCATTTAGGAAGCGATCCATGAAAAGGACGTGCCTGCATCCGATGCGCGTCTTGGTGCCGAGTTCGCTGGCTGGGGTCTTTGACGCCAAGACCGTGCTTGAGACATACGTGATGCAAGAGGCGCACGTCACACTTCAGTTGCAGGAGGAGGTCGTAGTGAGGATGCGCAAGCATCGGACACTGGTCCTCGCGGCCTGGCCTCCAGCATTGCCTGTCTCGTTGGCCAGGTGAGGCCTCCGGCAGTTTGGGAACACCCATCTGACAAACAGGACTCGTGAGGCATGCCTTGCGTGGCAAACTCGGTCCGAGGTCATTTAGCGCAATCTCCTATGAGACTGGCCTGCTTACGACGTGTGGAGCTCAATTGAGATTGCTGGAGATCCAGCATTTTTTTCAGCTTCGTAATGCGGGGGTTCGACTCCTCTCACCGGCACCACAAAACTCCAGTTGCAACAAGGGCTTGGCTTCGGTCAGGCCCTTTTTGTTTCTGGGCCGTGGGCTACGCGCAGCCCTGCAGTGGCCCATCGGCAGCCTATTGCTCACTCATTTGCCGCCCGCGCCTCAGCACGCGGCATCTTTGCAAGTGTCCCCAGAAGCGCCGTGGCGGGCGGTCAATCGAGCGCCGCAGGCTCGCTCTCCGTGTGCCGGTCCGGCTCTGTGGTGCGAAGGAGTTCGTTCAGCACGGAAGTGGCGTAGTTCCCGGCGGGTAGGGAAAAAGTGAGCACCAGCTGGTCGGGCTGCAGCCACTCCCAGGCCAGGTCCACCGGGCTGGCCACCAGGGCGCGGCGCTCCTGGTCCAGACCGGCATGCTCCAGCCCGTTGCACAAGATGGCATGCCGTTCGGCCACGCCGTTTTCCAGGGCCTGGGCTTCATCGGTGGAGCTCACGCGGCCGCGACCCCAGAGGGGTCCGGTGGGGCGGCCGGCCTCGTCCATCACGTCGCCGGGCAGGGTCTTGCCCCAGAGCCCCTGCTGGATGCGCAGCGCCAGCACCTCGTTGAAGACGAAGGAACGCACCGCCGAGAGGTAGATGCCCTTTTTCTTCGGGTTGCGCACGCGGATTTCGCGCGCCAGCATGGCCCGGCCTTGCTCGACGTTGCCTCCCTCGAAGCCGAAGCGCTGGGCGCCGAAGTAATTGGGCACGCCCTGCGACGCCACCGCCTTCAGGTTGGTCTCGATGCCGCCACGGTCGCCGCTGACCTCGCGCAGCACGATGCGGAAGCGGTTGCCCTGCAGATCGCCGGGGCGCAGCTTCTTCACGTGGCGGCTTTGGCTCAGCACCTTGAATTCCGGGTGCTGAAGCAGCGTCAGGTCGCGCGTCTCGCCCTTTGGCAGGTAGAGGCTGAACCACTGCCGGGTGATGGCGTAGCGGTCCTTGAGGCCGGCATAGCCCACGTCCCACTCGTTCACGCCGGCGGCTTCAGCCAGCTGTTGGGCCACGAAGGCGGTGTTGGCACCGTTCTTCTCGACCTCCACCCAGATGTGTTCGCCCGCGCCGGAAGGCAGCTGCAGCGGCAGTTCGGTCACGAGGAAGTCCTCGTTGAGGAGCTTCAGGGTGGCGCTGGCGCCGCTGGCGGGGTAGGCAGTGGGCCACTGCGGCAAGCTTGTGTAGTGAGCGTCGGTCATGAGCGGTCGGACGGCGCCAGCTGTCGGTCGTCGGGGTTGCCCAGCCGACCAGGTGCCATCCAGAAGGGATGGCGGGCACTGTAGCGAGCAACCGATGAAACGGCGCCCATGCCGCCGGAGCGGGGCCTCAGGGACCGAACGAGGTCCTGGGTCCGCGGCGCCACCGGGCGGCCGACCGACTTGGCCTCACGCCGGCGCGGGCGCTCAGAGCCAGGCCCAGAGCCGGCGCAACCATTGGGGCCGGAGGTCGCGGCTGGGGCGGTAGTGTTGACGCAGCAGTTCTTGGGTGCTCATGGGGCTTCCTGGGGAACGGTGGGACGCAGCAGGGGTTCGATGCGCTGCCCGTTGACATGGGGCTGGCCATGGATGACCTCGATGCGCATGGCACCGAAGCGGCTGTGCCAGACCATCGACAAGCCCTCCGCCGGCGCCAGCCCGGCTTGCGGGGACGGTTCCGGCGGCAGGGTTTGAGGGCTTGATGGGCTGTTCATAACTTCAGTACTGTGTATGCATACAGTATGTCGAAGGCCGGTCGGTTCGGCAAGGGCTCGGCCCCCCCCAGGACAAGCGAGCCCGCGTGACAAGTGCCCCGCTGAGCGCGGGTTTTCCCTTGACTGACAGGCGCCGTCTGTACCCGTATATTTGTATGCACTGATATACAGATTCAAGCAGTCCCAGCCCAAAGCGCGGTCGGGTCTGCACAGCAGGAGCACCCGTGAGCCCCGAACGAAGCCCCCAGGGCCGGCTGATCAAAGCCCCCGAGAACTTCATCGACGCCGATGGCGTGCGCCAGGTCTTTGCCGAGGCCAAGGAGGGCCGGCGCGACTTCCTGCGCAAGGCCTTCGTGGCCGCCGGCGCGGCCGGCGCCAGTGCAGCAGCCCCGCGCGCCCTGGCCACCGCCAACCCGGTGGACCCGCAGGGCGGCGACCCCAACATCCTGGAGCTGCCGGAGCACAGCCGGGGCCTGGGCCAGCCGGTGGCCACGGACGGCTACGGCAAGCCCTCGAAGTACGAAGCCAATGTGCAGCGCCGCCAGAGCCCGGGGCTGACGCAGACCACGCAGGCCTCGGTGTCCTTCGCGCCACTGCAATCGCTGTTCGGCATCGTCACGCCCTCGGGGCTGCACTTCGAGCGCCACCACCAGGGCTGGTGGGACATCGACCCCTCCAAGCACCGGCTGATGATCAATGGCTCGGACGAGCGCCTGCTCAAGAAGCCGATGGTCTTCACGCTGGACGAGCTGATGCGCCTGCCCTCAGTGAGCCGCTTCCACTTCATCGAATGCGGCGCCAACACCGGCATGGAATGGGGCAATGTGGCGGTGCCCACCTGCCAGTACTCGCACGGCATGCTCAGCTGCAGCGAGTTCACCGGCGTGCCGCTGAAGCTGCTGTTCGACATGGCCGGCGTGGACTACAAAAAGGCCCGCTACGTGCTGGGCGAGGGCGCCGACGGCTCCAGCATGACGCGCACGCTGCCGATGGAGCTGGTCGAATCCGGCGAGGTGCTGGTGGCCTACGGCCAGAACGGCGAAATGCTGCGCCCCGAGAACGGCTACCCGCTGCGCCTGGTGGTGCCGGGCGTGCAGGGCGTGAGCTGGGTGAAGTACCTGCGCCGCATCGAGGTGGGCGACCAGCCCTACGGCGCCAAGGACGAGGTGCTGCACTACATCGACCTGATGCCCGACGGCCGCCACCGCCAGTACACCAGCATCCAGGAATGCAAATCGGTGGTGACCACGCCCTCGGGCGGCCAGGTGCTGCTGGACAAAGGCTTCTACAACATCACCGGCCTGGCCTGGAGCGGGCGCGGCAAGATCAAACGGGTGGATGTGTCGGTGGACGGTGGCCGCAACTGGCGCAGCGCGCGCCTGGAAACCCCGGTGCTCAGCAAGTGCCTGACGCGCTTCAACCTCGACTGGGTGTGGGACGGCAAGCCCGCGCTGATCCAGAGCCGTGCCATGGACGAGACCGGCTATGTGCAGCCCAGCTACCGCCAGCTGCGCGCCGTGCGCGGCACGCGCTCGATCTATCACAACAACGCCATCCAGACCTGGCTGGTGCAGGAGAGCGGGGAGGTCAAGAATGTCCAGCTCGCTGGCTAAGCTCTTCATCGCGCTGGCCGTCGGCAGCGCCGCCGCCCAGCCCTACCCCAATGTCGGCCGCCCGGCCACGGCCAAGGAAATCAAGGCCTGGGACATCGACGTGCGGCCCGACTTCAAGGGCCTGCCGCCCGGCTCCGGCTCGGTGGCCAAGGGCACCGAGGTGTGGGAGGCCAAGTGCGCGTCCTGCCACGGCGTGTTCGGCGAAAGCAACGAGGTCTTCGCCCCCCTGGTGGGCGGCACCACCAAAGAAGACATCGCCAGCGGCCGCGTGGCACGCCTGACCGACCCCAGCTTCCCCGGCCGCACCACGCTGATGAAGCTCTCCACGCTCTCCACGCTGTGGGACTACATCCACCGCGCCATGCCGTGGACGCAACCGAAGTCGCTGACGCCGGACGAGGTCTACTCGGTCACCGCCTACCTGCTCAATCTGGGCGGCGTGGTGCCGGACGACTTCGTGCTCAGCCAGCAGAACATGGCCGAAGTGCAAAAGCGCCTGCCCAACCGCAACGGCATGCGCACCGACCACGGCCTGTGGCCCGGCAAGAGCCCGGGCAATGGCGGCAAGCCCGACGTGCAGGCCACGGCCTGCATGAAGGATTGCGGCCCCGAACCGCAGCTGGCCAGCTTCCTGCCCGAGCACGCCCGCAATGCCCACGGCAACCTGGCCGAGCAGAACCGCGCAGTGGGCGCCCAGCACGGCGCGGACACCACGCGCCCCGCCGGCGCCCCGCCCAGTTTGCCGGCGCCGGCCAAGCCGGCCGCTGCCGCGCCTTCCCCCAACGCCGCCGCCCTGGCCAAGGCCACGCAGCACAGCTGCACCGCATGCCACGGGGTGGACAAGCCCATCGTCGGCCCGGCCTTCAATGCCATCGCCAAGAAGCACGCCAGCCGCGGCGATCTGGAGGCCTATCTGCAGCAAAAGATCCGCAGCGGCGGCCAGGGCGTCTGGGGCGCGGTGCCGATGCCGCCGCAGACCCTGCCCGACGCCGACGCCGCCCTGCTGGCCGCCTGGATTGCCGCGGGCGCCAAGCGCTGAACCCACAGCCCGAGATAACCCCGGCTTGTGATGATCTGAATCAATTCATTAGCATGCGCTGAACAAGGAGAACCCCATGCACACCCGACGCAAGCTGCTGGCCGACTCGGCCAAGGTCATGGCCCTGCTGGCCGGCGCCGGCCTGCTGCCCCAGGCCGCCCAGGCGGCCTGGACGCAGGCCGCCTTTGAGGCCAAGACCGTGGCCGACGCCATCAAGGCCCTGGGCGGCGGCGCCCCGGCGGAGAGCAAGGACGTCACCATCACCGGGCCGGACATCGCCGAGAACGGTGCCGTGGTGCCGGTGGGCGTGGCCACGGCGCTGCCTGGCGTCAAACGCCTGGCGGTGCTGGTGGAGAAGAACCCCAGCACCCTGGCCGCCGTGTTTGAGGTGAGCGACGCGGTGGAGGCCAGCTTCAACACCCGCGTGAAGATGGGCCAGTCCTCCAACGTGCTGGCCGTGGCCCTGATGGCGGATGGCAAGGTGCTGTTTGCGCAGAAGGAGATCAAGGTGACGCTGGGGGGCTGCGGGGGCTAAGCCCCGCTGGCCGCACCACCCACCCGATCCAGTCCAACGCCCAATTTCAAGGAGCACTCCATGCCCGATCCGATGCGCATCCGCGCCCAAGTCGCCGGCGACAAAGCCACCGTCCGCGTCCTGATGGCCCATGAAATGGAAACCGGCCAGCGCAAGGACGCCGCCGGCAAGCCCATCCCCGCCTGGTTCATCCAGGAGGTGAGCGCCACCCACAACGGCAAGCCCGTGCTGAGCGCGCAGTGGGGGCCCTCGGTGTCCAAGAACCCCTTCCTGCAATTCGTCGTCAAGGGCGCCAAGGCGGGCGACAAGATCGCCATCAGCTGGAAGGACAACCGCGGCGAGACCCGCAGCGACGAAGCCGTGGTGTCCTGAGCAACGCGCTTTCACCCCCACCCTGCAGGAGACCCCCCGATGCAGCACAAGCCCTTTGCGGTGCTCGCCGCCAGTGCGATCGCCCTGATCGCGGTGAGCGCCCCCGCGCAAGAGAAATCCGCCGCGGACGGCATTGCCGAGTACCGCAAGATGCTCGAAGACGGCAACCCGGCCGAGCTCTTCGAGGCCAAGGGGGAGGACCTGTGGAAACGCAAGCGCGGGCCCAAGAACGCCACGCTGGAAGCCTGCGACCTGGGCAAGGGCCCGGGGGTGGTGAAGGGCGCGTTTGTGGAGCTGCCGCGCTGGTTTGCGGACACGAACAAGGTGCAGGACCTGGAGTCACGCCTGCTCACCTGCATGGAGCGCCTGCAGGGCATCGACCCCAAGACCGTGAGCGAGGAGCGCTTCGGCCGTGGCGAGCAGGCCAATATGGAGGCCCTGGTGGCCTGGATCTCGGCTTCCTCGCGCGGCATGAAGATGAACCTGCCGGCCAGCCACCCCGAAGAGAAGCGCTTCTATGAGCTGGGCAAGCGGGCGTTCTTCTACCGGGGCGGCACGCACGATTTCTCCTGCGCGTCCTGCCACGGTGAAGACGGCAAGCGCATCCGCCTGCAGGACCTGCCCAACCTCACCAAGAACCCGGGCGACGGCGTGGGCTTTGCGGCCTGGCCGGCCTACCGCGTCAGCAGCGGCGAGCTCTGGAGCATGCAGCGCCGCCTGAACGACTGCTTCCGCCAGCAGCGCTTCCCCTACCCCGGCTATGCCTCCGAGGTGACCATCGCCCTGGCCAGCTTCATGGGCATGAACGCCAAGGGCGCCGAATCCATCGCCCCCGGCATCAAGCGCTAAGGAGCCGCCGATGAAGACCTCGATCCTCTTCGCCAGCGCCGGCGCCGTGCTGCTGGCCGCCTGTGCCAGCCTGCCCTCCCCCGCCGAGTTGGACAGCCAGGCCCAGGCCATGATGAAGGCCTCCTTCCGTGACCAGGGCATCGCCAAGGTCGACCGCCTGAACCAGGACCTCGGCCAATCGGCCTGCTCCAGCGACAAACCGCCCACCGATGCCGTGAGCAAGCAGGTCGAGAAGGAGGCGATAGCCACCATCCAGCCCCCGAGCGACGGCCGTTACCTGGGCGACTGGAAGCGTGGCGAAGCGCTGGCCCAGAACGGCCGCGGCATGACCTGGACGGACACCAGCATCGAGACCAAGGTGAACGGCGGCAATTGCTACAACTGCCACCAGATCGACAAGAAGGAGATCTCCTTCGGCACCATCGGCCCCAGCCTGTGGAACTACGGCAAGCTGCGCGGCGTGCTGAACCCGGACGACCCGGCGGCCAAGCCCATCGTCGAGTACACCTGGGGCAAGCTGTGGAACAGCAAGGCCTACTCGGCCTGCTCGAACATGCCGCGCTTCGGCCACGCCAAGCTGCTGGACGAAGGCCAGCTCAAAGACCTGATGGCGCTGCTGCTGGACCCGAAGTCGCCCGTCAACCAGTGAGCGAGCAAGCCCGGGCGACCGGGCTTTTTTTGCCCTTCAAATATCAGTGAAGACTGAACCATGAACCTCTCCAAGCGCGAGTTCCTGCAGGTGCTGGGCAGCGCCAGCGCCGCGGGCATGGCCCTGGGCCCCTGGGCGGAGGCCGAGGCCGCCAGCGCAGGCCAGGCCCTGTACGAGTTGCCCCGCTTCGGCAATGTGTCGCTGCTGCACATGACGGACTGCCACGCGCAGCTGCTGCCCATCCGCTTCCGCGAGCCCAGCGTCAACCTGGGCGTGGGCGCCATGCAGGGCCAGCTGCCGCACCTGGTGGGCGAAACCCTGCTCAAGCGCGTGGGCGTGCGCCCCGGCACCCCGCTGGCCCATGCCTACACGGCGCTGGACTTCGAGAAGGCTTCACGCCGCTACGGCAAGGTGGGCGGCTTCGCGCACCTGGCCACCCTGGTGAAGCGCCTGCGCGCCAGCCGGCCCGGCGCCCTGCTGCTGGACGGCGGCGACACCTGGCAGGGCAGCGCCACCAGCTTGTGGACGAACGCCCAGGACATGGTGGACGCCTGCAAGCTGCTGGGCGTGGACGTGATGACCGGCCACTGGGAGTTCACCTATGGCATGGAGCGCGTCAAGGAAATCGTCGAGAAGGACTTCGCCGGCAAGGTGGACTTCGTCGCGCAGAACGTCAAGACGAACGACTTCGGCGACCCGGTCTTCAAGCCCTATGTGATCCGCGAGATCAACGGCGTGCCGGTGGCCATCGTGGGCCAGGCCTTCCCTTACACGCCGATTGCCAACCCGCGCTACCTGGTGGCCGACTGGGAGTTCGGCATCCAGGACGAAAACCTGCAGCGCCAGGTGGACGAGGCCCGCGGCAAGGGCGCCCAGCTGGTGGTGGTGCTCAGCCACAACGGCATGGACGTGGACCTGAAGATGGCCAGCCGCGTGCGCGGCATCGACGCCATCCTGGGCGGCCACACGCACGACGGCGTGCCCATGGCCGTTCCGGTCAAGAACCCCGGCGGCACCACGCTGGTGACCAATGCCGGCAGCAACGGCAAGTTCCTCGGCGTGCTGGATCTCGAGGTGAAGGACGGCAAGCTGGCCGACTTCCGCTACCGCCTGCTCCCCGTGTTCAGCAATCTGCTGCCGGCCGATGCCGAGATGCAGGCGCTGATCGACAAGATCCGCGCGCCCTACGCCGACCGGCTGGCCCAGCCGCTGGCCACGACCGAAGGCCTGCTCTACCGCCGCGGCAACTTCAACGGCAGCTGGGACCAGCTGCTGTGCGACGCGCTGATGGACACCCAGGGCGCCGAGATCGCCTTCAGCCCCGGCTTCCGCTGGGGCACCAGCCTGCTGCCGGGCGAGGTGATCACGCGCGAGCTGATGATGGACCAGCTCGCCATCACCTACCCCTACGCCACGCTGACCGAGATGACGGGCGAGTTCATCAAGACCGTGCTGGAAGACGTGGCCGACAACCTCTTCAACCCCGACCCCTACTACCAGCAGGGCGGCGACATGGTGCGCGTGGGTGGCCTGAGCTACGCCATCGACCCCATGGCCCGCGCCGGCCAGCGCATCCACGACATGCGCCTGGGGGGCAAGCCCCTGGATGCCGCCAAGCGCTACAAGGTGGCCGGCTGGGCACCGGTGGCCGAGGAAGCGCGCAGTCAGCCCGGCGTCAAACCGGTTTGGGAGCATGTGGAGGCTTGGCTGCGCGCCCAGGGCGGCAAGGTCAAGCCGCGCCGACTCAACACCCCGCGCCTCATCGGCATGGCGGGCAACCCGGGAGTGATGCCATGAATCCAGCCCCTGTGCGTCTCCGTGGTCTGACCCTCGGCCTCCTTCTGTGCGCCGGCACCCTGCAGGCTCAGCCTGCGGCGCACCATGACGTGCGCCTGATGACCCCCGAAACCGCACTCAAGGCCGCCCAGGCCGCGCTGGCCCAATGCCGCAAGAACGGCCACCAGGTCGCGGTGGCCGTGGTGGACCGCGCCGGCCTGCTGCAGGTGCTGCTGCGCGACCGCTTTGCCGGCGCCCACACCCCCGAGGTGGCGAGCGACAAGGCCTGGACGGCGGCGAGCTTCCGCATATCCACCACCGACCTGGCCCGCGAGACCCAGGCGGGCCAGCCCATGAGCGGCATCCGCCAGCGCGCGCGGGTGATGGCCGTGGGCGGCGGCCTTCCGATTGAAGCCGGCGGCGCGGTGCTCGGTGCCATCGGCGTCTCCGGCGCGCCGGGCGGCGAGGCCGACGACGCCTGCGCCAAGGCCGGTGTGGCGGCGGTGCTGGGCGATCTGGAGCTCTGAGTGCTGCAGGCCCTGCTGGAGCGCGTGGGCGAGCCCGCCGCGCTGGCCGGCGGGGGGCTGCTGCTGGGCGCCTTGTTCGGCTTCTTCGCGCAACGCAGCCGCTTCTGCCTGCGCTCGGCGGTCATCGAGTTCGCGCGCGGCCAGCAAGGCGGCAAGCTCACGGTGTGGCTGTTCGCCTTCGGATCGGCCGTGGTGGCCACGCAGGCCCTGGTGCTGCTGGGCGCATTCGACGCCAGCGAGGCGCGCCAGCTCGCAGCGCGCGGCAGCATCTCCGGGGCGCTGATCGGCGGCCTGCTGTTCGGCACCGGCATGATCCTGGCGCGCGGCTGCTCCAGCCGCCTGCTGGTGCTCGCCGCGCAAGGCAATCTGCGCTCGGTCATCTCCGGGCTGGTGTTCGCCGTCACCGCCCAGGCCAGCTGGACGGGTGCACTGGCGCCGCTGCGAGAGGCGCTGACGGCCTGGGTGACGGTGGAAGGCGGCCCCACGCGCGACCTGCTGGCGCGCTGGCAACTGGGCCATGGTGTTGCCCTCGCCTTTGGCGTGCTGTGGCTGGCCGCCGCCGTGCTGTGGGCACGGAGGCAGCGCGTGCCGGCCTGGGGCTGGGGCGGCGCCATCGCCGTGGGCCTGACGATCGCCGCGGCCTGGGCTTTCACCTGGCAGTTCGGCCGCATCGCCTTCGACCCCACACCCGTGCAGGCCATGAGCTTCACCGGCCCCTCGGCCGAGCTGCTGACGCGCGTGCTGTTCGCCGGCGGCAAGCCGCTGAACTTCGACATGGGCCTGATCGTCGGCGTGGTGCTGGGCGCCTTCGTCGCCGCGGCCGCCTTCAGGGAGCTCAAGCTCGAAGGCTTCCAGGGTGGCGCCAGCATGCGCCGCTACCTGGCCGGCGCGGTGCTGATGGGTTTTGGCGGCATGCTGGCGGGCGGCTGCGCGGTGGGTGCCGGGCTTTCCGGTGCCGCGGTGTTTTCGCTCACCGCCTGGCTCACCCTGGTCGGCATCTGGCTGGCCGCCGCCCTGACCGACCGCCTGCTCGACCAGCACGCCCAACCCAGCCCCGACCAGGCCATGCCCGGCCAGCCCCAGACCCCATGAGAGCGCTACTGTTCCTCCTGCTGATCGCCGCGCTGCCGCGCGCCCAATCCGCTGATCTCGCTGCCGCCGAGGCCATCGTGCAAGGCCGCTGCTTCATCTGCCACGGCGCGAATGGCGAAAGCTCCAGCCCGGTGTTCCCCCGTCTGGCCGGTCAGAACGCCGCCTACGTGGCGCGCCAGCTGGCCGACTACCGCAGCGGCAAGCGCAAGAGCAGCACCATGCAGCCGATGGTGGAGGAACTGAGCCCCGCCGACATGCAGGCCCTGGGCGAGTGGTTTTCTCGCCAGCCGCCGCAGGAGCACCCGGTGCAGGACCCCGAACTGGCCGCCGTGGGCCGATTCGTCTACCTGCGCGGCAACCCCTTCAGCGGTGTGCCGGCCTGCGCCAGCTGCCACGGCCCACAGGCCCTGGGCAGCGAGACCCTGCCGCGACTGGCCGGCCAGCATGCGCAATACGTCGAGAACCAGATCAAGCTCTTCAACCGCCGCGAACGCACCAACGACAACGCGGTGATGCATGGCATCGCCAGCAAGCTCAGCGAGCTCGAAACCAAGGCCGTCGCGGCCTACCTGAGCGGCTTGAAGTGACTCCTTTCCCCAACCCGCAGCCCGGCTGCGCCTTTGCCTGCCCACCATGAAGTTCCTGCCCGCCCTCCCCTTCCTCAGCGCCCTGGCCCTGCTGGCCGCCAGCCCTGCCGCCCACGCCAACTTGCAGCTGGCGCAAAAGAACAACTGCATGGCCTGCCACGGAGTCGACAAGAAGGTCGTGGGCCCGGCCTACCAGGACGTGGCCAAGAAGTACACCGGCCAGAAGGATGCGCAGGCCCAGCTGGTGGCCAGCATCCAGAAGGGCGGCAGCGGCCGCTGGGGCCCGGTGCCCATGCCGCCGCAGCCCACGCTGAGCGAGGCCGATGCCAAGGCCTTGGCCGGCTGGATCCTGGCCGGCGCCAAGTAGAGCCGCACCCCCAGACCCGAATGGGGCGGTCATGTCAGTGCATCCATTAGCATGAATACAGCAATAGAGAGCCCGTCCTGACATGTCCGCCCTGAACGAAAGCGACCTGGTTTTTGAGTCCGCCGCCGAGCTCTTCAAGCTGCTGGCCACGCCGGTGCGCCTGAAGATCATCAGCGCGGTCTGCAACGGCGAACGCAATGTCAGCGAGCTGCTGGAGCAGATCGACACCACGCAGCCGAACATGTCGCAGCACCTCTCGGCGCTCTACCGCGCCGGGGTGCTGGCCAAGCGGCGCGAAGGCACGCTCGTCTACTACCGGCTGGAAAGCCAGAAGGTGGCGCAGCTGTGCCGCGCCGTCTGCACCCAGGTGGCCTCCGAAGTTGAGGAAGCCGATTCCACCGAAGCGGCCGACCGGCTGCTGGTGGCACCGCGCCGGCTGCGGGCTGGCCGCTGAGCCGCCCCTGAAGGGTCGCGGCAAAGGCCTGCGCGTCCGCACACGGCTTGCGCCAGATCAAGGGCACAGGCCCCCGATGGGAGTCGAATACGCATAAATATTCGCCCATGCTGATGCAAAGAATCATGCGCTCACTGCACGCACTCTGGCTCGCGCTGCTGCTCCTCGGCAGTCCAGGCACCCAGGCCCAGGTGCTGCAGGCGCGCGAGGTCGCGCCCGCGGTCTGGTTCGTGCAGGGCGAGACGGCGCTGGGCTCCAGCGCCAACCGCAACTTCATCTCCAACGCTGGTTTCGTCGTCACGCCGGCGGGCGTGCTCGTCATCGACGGTCTGGGCTCGCCCGCGCTGGCCGAAGAGCTGCTGGCCGCCATCCGCCGCGTCACGCCGCTGCCCATTCACAGCGTGGTCGTCACCCACTACCACGCCGACCACATCTACGGCCTGCAGGCCCTGAAGGCGGCGGGCGCACGCATCCTGGCCCACCCGGCGGCGCGCGAGTACCTGCACTCCGACACCGCCCGTCAGCGCCTGACCGTCAGCCGCGAGGAGCTGGCACCCTGGGTCGACGAGCAGACCCGGCTGGTGCCGGCCGACGAATGGTTGACCGGCCCCGAGACCGAGCTGAACCTGGGCGGCGAGCGCCTGCTGATCCGCCACGTGGGCCCGGCCCACACGCCCGAGGACCTGGTGGTCTTCCACCCGCGCAGCGGCAGCCTGTTCGCGGGCGACCTGGTGTTCCGCGGCCGCATCCCCTTCATCGGCCAGGCCGACAGCCGCAGCTGGATCGCCGCGCTGGACGGCCTGCTGAGCCTGCAGCCGGCGCGCCTGCTGCCCGGCCATGGCCCCGTGGCCGACGCGCCCCAGACCGACCTGCAGCTGACGCGCGACTACCTGCTCCATCTGCGCCAGACCATGGGCGCGGCGGCCCGCAATCTCGAACCCTTCGACGAGGCCTATGCCCGCACCGACTGGTCGCGCTTCGAGGCCCTGCCCATGTTCCGTTACGCCAACCGCATGAACGCCTACAACACCTATCTGTTGATGGAGCGCGAGGCCCCCTGAGTCCTGCAACCCCAAGGAGAAACACCATGATCAAACCCAATGAAGGCGGCCTGGACCGCGGCCTGCGTGTCGTCGCTGGCCTGGCGCTGATCGGCTTGGCCGTGACCGGCGTGCTCGGCCCCTGGGCCTACATCGGCATCGTGCCTCTGGCCACCGGCGCACTGGGCTGGTGCCCGCTGTACACGGTGCTGGGCATCAACAGCTGCCCGCGCAAGTAGGGCCTGTTAACCCGACGCGGAGCCCCGCGAATGGAGCTGGCCGGCCGCTAGGCTAGGCGCAGTGCGACGCCCAGACTCGCGTCTGGGCGAGTGCTGCAACGACGCATGGCGGCCGGCCAGCCCCATTCCCTTCGGGTTGCCACCAGAAAAAGGCGCCCACTTCGTTACGAAGCCTCGCCGGGGCTGTGTGTGGACAGTTTG
This sequence comes from Inhella proteolytica, assembly GCF_016093275.1. Classification (GTDB taxonomy): domain Bacteria; phylum Pseudomonadota; class Gammaproteobacteria; order Burkholderiales; family Burkholderiaceae_C; genus Inhella; species Inhella proteolytica. Next base: position 23,614 of record NZ_JAEDAK010000010.1, on the reverse strand, counting down.
GGCCCTGAGGGCCCGAACTGCCTCACACAGAGCTGGGCCTCTGGCCCAGCGCGGCCTGCAAGGCCTGCCCCGGCTTCTTTTCGCGCCTCGTTGGCGCCTTTTCTGGATGGCAACGCGGTGGCTTCGCGTCGGGTTAACAGGCCCTAGCTATTTCGGCCAGCTGGCGTAGCGCTCGTCGATCTTGGCGGCGCTGCCGTCGCGGTTGATCACGCTCAGCATCACGTTCAGGCGGTCGACCAGTTCGTCTTCCACCTGCAGATTGCAGGCCAGGTAGAGCTCGGAGCGGTGGAAGTTCAGCACCGGCACGATCTGCTGGGCCCAGCCGCCCTGTTCGATCAGCACCGCGCCGTCGTAGCGGCCCGAGACCCAGAGGTCGATGCGGCCCAGCATCAGCTTCTTGGGGTTGAGTGAATCGGCCACCACGGTCTCGACCCGGAAGCCGCGCGCGCGCAGGAACTGCTCGCGCACATCGCCGTTGTAGGCGCCGATCAGATGTGGCCGCGCGTCCTCCAGGCTGGCCAGCTTGATCGGCACATCGGCACGGCCGAACAGCAGCCATTCGTTGAAGGCGATCGGCCCGACCCATTTGAAGAGCTGCTCGCGCTCGGGCGTGCGGGTGGTCGAGAACACGCAGGTGTTGGCGTTGCGCAGCGCGTCCTCGTAGGCGCGCCGCCAGGGCAGCAGCTCGATCTTGTAGCTCTGCTTGGCATGCTGCATCAGCAGCTTCACCTTGTCCGCCCCGACGCCGACGACCTGGCCGTTGACCAGCATGTTGTAGGGCGCCGCATCCTCGGTGTTCAGCACCAGGGGGGCGGCCGTGGCCAGGGGCAGGCAACTGGCCAGCAGCAAGGCACGCAACAGCTTCATGGGCGGCCTCCTCGACGGGGGTGATTCGCCACCCTAACCCCGGGCGCGCGGCACCGCAAGCACTCCCCAGGGCAAACCCCCGTGTGGCGTTCCGGACGCCAAGGCGCCGGCGTGCGCATCCCCGGACGGATTCGCGCGCCGGTCCGTACGCCCGCCCCCCAAGCGCCCCTGTTTGGGCGCCAAAGCGCGGGCAAACCCGGTCTGGCACGCCCTCTGCGTAGCCCGCCGCAGTAGGCAAACAGCGGGCCTACAGAGCCAGGTCGGGCCGCGCCCGCCAGCCGTCCCAGCAGTACGGGTCCAGATCGGGCTTCACATCCCAACCGGAGACGACGAGATGAAGACAACCCTGGTCATGTGGTGGGCGCAGCGGAGCCTGAAGCCCGCGCAAGCACGCCCCACCGGCACCCCGTTCTGCGCCCTGGTGCTGGTGGCCGGCTGCGCCGTCGGCTGGCTGCCGGCCAGCTGGGCACAGACCGAGCCCGCCTCCACCCACCTCGTTGCCCTGCGGGGCGGCGCCCAGATCAAGGGCCTGCTGGCGCGCGAACAGGCGCTGGAGCAGGCGCGCGGCCAACACATGAGCGCCGGCCGGCGCGCCCAGCTGGTGCAGCTGCAGGCCCAGGCCAACAAGCTGCGCGCGCTGCAGCTGGCGCGCCGCCTGGGCATCGAACCGACCCAGGTCTATGGCGGCGCCTTCGTCGGCTTTGCCGCGCCGCTGACGGCCGCCCAGATCGACCACCTGCGCCGCACGCCCGAGGTGGAGTCCCTGTCGGCCGACTTCCCGTTGCAGGCCCAGGGCAAGCCGGGTGGCGGGGGTGGCGGCGGCAGCGGCCAGACCACGCCCTGGGGCATCAGCCGCATCAACGCCGCCGGCGCCGCCAACGGCGGCGCCGGCGTGCACGTCTTCGTCGTCGATTCCGGCATCGACAAGGACCACCCCGACCTGGCCGCCAACATCGCCGACGGCTACGCGGTGCAGGCCTGCGTGTCCGCCGGCCGCTTCAGCTGTTCGGCCGACTGGGACGACGACCAGGGCCATGGCAGCCATGTGGCCGGCACCATCGCGGCGCTGAACAACGGCATCGGCGTGGTGGGCGTGGCGCCGCAGGCCACCCTGCATGCGGTGAAGGTGCTGGACAGCCGCAACAACACCACCGCCGCCAAGGTGGCCGCCGGCCTGGACTATGTGGCCCAGCGCACCCTGGCGCTGGGCACGGCCACGGTGGCCAATGTGTCGATCGGCGGCGGCGGCAGCAAGGTGGGCTACTGCGACGCCAGCGGCTACCACGGCAGCGACAACTACGCCCGCGCCTTCTGCGAGGCCGCCAATGCCGGCGTGGTCATCGTGGTCTCGGCCGGCAACTTCGGCGTCAATGCGCGCGGCTTCCTGCCCAGCACCTACGACGACGCCGTGCTCGCCATCAGCGCCGCCTGGGGCGGCCCGGAATCGACCGGCGGCGACTGGTGGTGGGACAGCAGCAACTGGGGCAATGAAACGGCAGCCTGGAACCCGCGCGCCTCCGCCCCCGTGGCCCTGGGCGCGCCCGGCTACGGCATCTACTCCACCACCCGGCTGGAGAACGACGGCGGCTACACCAGCATGACCGGCACCTCGATGGCCGCGCCCCATGCGGCCGGCGCGGCGGCGCTGTTCCTGAAGAAGTTCCCGCAGGGCAATTCCTATGGTGCCTTCCTGGATATCCGCCAGCGCCTGCTGAACGCTTCCACGTCGACGGCGGGCTTCACGAACAGCTCCGGCTACCCGCATGCCGAAAACTACCTGGACGTGACGCCGGTGCGCTGAGGCGACGCTGAATAAGTCCGCGTGGTGGCGCGCGCCCTGGCTTGGGATGGGGGCAAGGCGCAAAGCACAGCCATAGCCGTGGCTATGGCGAGCATTTGCAACGCCGCAGCCCGCCCAAGCCAGGGATGCGCGACGCGCGAGGGACTTGTTCAGCGTTGCCCTGCGTCAGCCACCGATGCCGTAGCGCCGCAGCTTGCCCGCCACCACGCTGTGCGAAATGCCCAGCCGGGCGGCGAGCTTGCGGCTGCTGGGGTAGCGCGGGAACAGGCGGGTCAGCAGCTCCTGCTCGAAGGCGGCCACGGCCTCGGCCCAGCTGGCGGGTTCGGCCTCGTCGGCCGGCACGGCCGCACGCGCCAGGCCAGGGGCGGCGGCCGGGGCGAGCTGGGCAGCCTGGGCGGTCTGCGCATCCAGGTCCAGATCCGCGACCTCAAGTTCAGCCTTGTCGCAGACCGTGACGGCGCGGAACAGCAGGTTCTGCAGCTGACGGATGTTGCCCGGCCATGGCGCGCGGCGCAGCGCCACGCGCGCGGCCGGGCTGAGCCGCGGCGGCAGGCGGCCGATCTGGCGCGCCGAGCGCTCGACGAAATGCTCGGCCAGCAGCAGCACGTCGTCGCCGCGTTCGCGCAGCGGCGCCACCTGCAGGTTCAGCACGTTCAGGCGGTAGTACAGGTCCTCGCGGAACTCGCCGCGCGCCACCATCTGATCGAGCCGCCGGTGCGTGGCCGAGACCACCCGCACATCGACCTTCTGCTCCTTCTCGCCGCCCACGCGGCGGAAGCTGCCGTCGTTCAGGAAGCGCAGCAGCTTGGCCTGCAGGTAGAGCGACATCTCGCCGATCTCATCGAGGAACACCGTGCCGCCATGCGCCATCTCCAAGAGGCCCGGCTTGCCGCCACGCTGCGCGCCCGAGAAGGCGCCGGGCGCGTAGCCGAACAACTCGCTCTCGGCCAGGCTCTCGGGCAGGGCCGCAGCGTTCAGCGCCAGAAAGGGCGCCTGGGCGCGCGGGCTCAGCTCATGGCAGGCGCGCGCGATCAGCTCCTTGCCGGTGCCGGTCTCGCCCAGGATCAGCAGCGGCGCGTCCACCGCCGCCATGCGCTCGGCGCGCGCGCGCATCTCGCGCATCGGCAGGGATTCGCCCAGCAAGGCCTTGAGCCCGCCGGCCGGCTCCAGGCGCTGCAGATGCGCGGCCTGCTCGCCCAGCCAGGCGGCGTCGCGCAGGGTCACCACCGCGCCGCTGAGCGCGCCACGGTCCGGCTCCAGCAGCGGGCTGGCATAGAGCAGCCAGGCCTTGCCGGCGAACTGCACCTCCAGGCTGCTCAAGTCGCCGCCGGCGGCGCGCAGGTCCTCCCAGAGCGTGGGCACGCGCAGCAGGGCGGACAGCGGCAGGCCGATCCACTCCGGGTTGCGCTGGCGCGCGGCGCGCTGCGCGGCCTTGCTGACCATGACGATCTGGCCCTCGCGGTCCAGCACGAAGACCGGCTGGGCCAGCGAGGCCAGCAGGATGTCGAGCTGCTGGCGGCGCGCCTCGCCCGGCATCAGCTGCAGCGGCTCGACGCGCTTGACCCCGGGCACGGCCAGCAGCTCGGCCTCGATGCTGGCGCGCGCCGCCGGTTTCAGGTCCGGCACGTTCAGGTAGATGTTGTGCAGCCCCATCTCCATCGTGGCCAGGTCCAGATCGCGCTGCGCGATCAGGGCCAGCACCTCATGGGTGATGCCGAGGCGGTCTTCGGTGATCAGGCGCAGCTGCATGGTTCGTACGGAAAAGGAGACAGTGGGCCGATCGTATGGATTGGCGAACGAATCCGCGTCCGGACTTACCACGTCTGCGCCTTCGCACGGTGGCAAGTGCTTGATGCCAATGGCCGGCGGCCTGCTGGCACGGCTTGTGCGCTGGAGCCGGCAGGGCGACAACCGCCTGCCCCTTTCCCACTCCGGAGACCCCGCATGAAGTTCCGTTTCTCTGTTCTCTGCAGCGCCGGCCTGAGCCTGGCGGCCAGCGTCTCGGCCCAGGACCTGGTGGTCCGCATCGGCCACGTCGCCCCCACCAGCGGCGGCATCGCCCATCTGGGCAAGGACAACGAGCTGGGCGCCCGCCTGGCGATCGAGGAGCTCAACGCCAAGGGCGTGCAGATCGGCGGCAGGAAGGCGCGCTTCGAGCTGCTGGCCGAAGACGATGCCGCCGACCCCAAGCAGGGCACCGCTGCGGCCCAGAAGCTGGTGGACGCCAAGGTCAACGGCGTCATCGGCCACATGAACTCGGGCACCACCATCCCGGCCTCGCGCATCTACTCGGACGCCGGCATTCCGCAGATCAGCCCCTCGGCCACCAACCCCAAGTACACCCGCCAGGGCTTCAAGACCGCCTTCCGCGTGGTGGCCGACGACGTGCAGCTGGGCGGCACCCTGGGCCGCTACGCCGTCAAGACGATGCAGGCCCAGACCATCGCCATCATTGACGACCGCACCGCCTACGGCCAAGGCGTGGCCGACGAGTTCGAGAAGGGTGCCAAGGCGGCCGGCGCCAAGATCGTCGGACGCGAGTTCACCAACGACAAGGCGACCGACTTCAGCGCCATCCTGACCGGCCTGAAGGCCAAGAACCCCGACCTGATCTTCTTCGGCGGCATGGACGCGGTGGCCGGCCCGATGCTGCGCCAGATGAAGCAGCTCGGCATGACGGCAAAACTGGTGGGCGGCGACGGCATCTGCAGCGGCGAGCTGCCCAAGCTGGCCGCCGGCAGCCTGGCCGATGGCCAGGTGGTCTGCGCCGAAGCCGGCGGCGTCGAGGGCGGGCAGAAGGCCGGGCTGGACGCCTTCAAGCAGAAGTTCCGCGCCAAATACAACCAGGACGTGCAGGTCTACTCGCCCTATGTGTACGACGCCGTGAACCTGATGGCGGCGGCGATGGTCAAGGCCGGCAGCGCCGAACCGGCGAAGTACCTGCCCGAGCTGGCGAGGACGGACTACCCCGGCGTGACCGGTCGCATCGGCTTCGACGCCAAGGGTGACATCAGGAACGGCGCGCTGACCCTGTTCACCTACAAGGGCGGCGCGCGCGAGCAGATCAGCGTGGTGCGCTGAAAGCCCAGGGTTAACGCCCGTTTCCCGATTCGTACGATTTCCTGAACGTAAGTATTTCGATACGAATCTGTCGTGCACTGCGCACGACATTCAAGCCGGCCCCGCCAAGTGCTTGATTCCTCGTCGGTCGGCGGACTGGCACGGCCCCTGCAAAGGCCTGCCCGTCCGCCCTTTTTCATCCCCGCGAGGAGACCCGCATGTTGTTCGCCACCGCGCCCCGGCGCGCCCTGATTGCACCGTTTGCCCCCACCCTGCTGGTCGCCCTGCTGGCCAGCGCCATGCCGGCACTGGCTGCCGACGAACCGGCCAAGCTCGACAAGGTCGAGGTCACCGGCTCCAACATCAAACGCCTGGCCACCGAGGGCGCCTCGCCGGTGCAGGTGCTGACGCGCGAGCAGATTGAACAGAGCGGCGTGACGACCGCGGCCGAGCTGCTGGACACCATCGTCGCCAACAACAACGCCGGCGGCTCCTACCGCACCAACAACACCAACAACTCGGTGGTGGGCGGCTCGGGCGTGTCGCTGCGCGGCCTGGGTCCGAACTCGACCCTGGTGCTGCTGAACGGCCGCCGCATCGCCTTCTACGGCTTCAGCGACCAGTCGGTGTTCGTCGACCTGGGGTCTATCCCGCTGTCGGCGGTGGAGCGGGTCGAGATCGTCAAGGACGGTGCTTCGGCCATCTATGGCTCGGACGCGCTGGCCGGCGTCGTCAACTTCATCCTGCGCAAGAACTACCGCGGCGGTGATGTGCGCCTCTCGGGCGGCCGCTCGCTCAGCTACCACGACGGCGACTGGCATTCGATGACCCTGTCGGCCGGCGGCGGCGAGGGCAAGCTCAGCATGATGGGCCTGGTGGAGGTCTACGGCTCGCAGGCCGTGCAGGTCAGCGACCGCCGCGGCGGCAAGCAGGGCGAGCGCACCGCCGCCGCGCTGGCGGCCGGCTACACCGGCGCCGCGCTGACCAGCGGCACCGGCATCGGTGGCAACTTCCCCGCCACCTCCAGCTCGGGCGGCAACTGGTACTCCAACAACCCGGCCCATGGCGGCAAGGTGGAGTACTACGCCGCCGGTGCCTGCAACGCTCCCAACACCCTCTACACCGGCACGTTCAACGGCTACCCGGCCACCGGCATGTGCTTGGACACCGAGACCGATCGCTTCAACACCCTGAACCCCAAGACCCGCAAGCTCAGCGTGTTCGGCCGCGTCGGCTATGAGATCAGCCCCACGCTGACGGCCTTCGGCGAGCTCTCGGCCGCCAGCATCGAGCAGCAGTACGAATACTGGCCGACCTTCAAGAACGACTACTACGACGGCGACACCACGCCGCACTTCCCCTTCGCACAGGCGCCGGCCGGCTGGGGCTACTACGCCCGCCTGTACGACGAGCTGGGTTCCAAGATCCGCGACGTGCGCTCCGACTCCACCCGCCTGGTGGCCGGCCTGAAGGGCGAGGCGCGCGGCTGGGACTGGGAGCTGGGCCTGACCCGCTCCGAAAGCCACACCGAGTTCCTCGGCAGCAACTACATCCGCAGCGACTTCTGGTACGCCGGCGTGGCCGATGGCTCGATCAACCCCTTCCAGCGCCTGAGCGACGCCAACATCCAGAAGCTGCGCACCAGCCACACGCGCGACGGCCGCAGCAGCTTCACGCTGCTGGACGCCAGCGCCTCGGCGCCGATCGCCGAACTGCCCGCCGGTCCGGTCTACCTGGCGCTGGGGGTGAACCTGCGCCACGAGTCCATGTCCGATGGCATCGACGCGCTGTCCAACGCCGGCAAGGTCGAGAACACCGCCGTGCGCCTGCCGATCTCGGCCAGCCGCAACGCCCGTGCCGCCTATGCCGAGCTCTCGGTGCCCCTGCACAAGACCATTGAGACCCAGCTGGCGCTGCGCTATGACGACTTCGACGCCGCCGGCTCCAGCGTCAACCCCAAGCTGGCCATCAAGTGGACGCCGGTGGCCCAGTTCGCGCTGCGCGGCTCCTACACCACGGGCTTCCGCGCACCCTCGCTGGCCGAGCAGCATGGCGGCATCCGCTCCTACGTGAACTGCAACCCGGCCACGGCGGCGATCTGTCCGGCCTACAGCCAAGTCTGGGGCAACCAGGTCACCGTGAGCTTCATGGACAGCCTGGACCTCAAGCCCGAGGAGTCCAAGTCGAGCAACTTCGGCCTGCTGTGGGAACCGCTCAAGAACCACACCCTGGCCGTGGATGCATGGCGCATTGAGCGCACCAACCAGGTCTATGCGCCCAACATCACCAACCCGGCCGATGCCGGCTACTTCACCCTCATCAGCCCGGCCAGTAATGCCGCCGCAGCAGCCTACCGGGCGCGCTACGTGAACCTGGGCAAGACCGATGTGCAGGGGCTGGACATCGGCCTGAGCAGCCGCTGGTCGCTGGGTGAGGCCGGCACGCTGAAGGCTTCGCTCACCTCGTCCAACATGAGCCGGTACGAGGTCGAGTTCCGCGGCGTCAGCACCGAGTACGCCGGCAAGTACGGCTACCCGAAGTGGCGACACCGCGCGGACCTGAGCTGGTCGCTGCCGAACTGGACCGTGGCCCTGGCCGGCAACCACCGCGGCGCCTTCGAGCAGGCGGTGGCCGGCCCGAATGGCAAGGTGATCATGGTGAAGTCCTTCAGCACCTACGACGCCTACCTGGCCTACCGCGGCCTGGCCAAGGGCCTGAGCCTGGCGCTGGGCATTGGCAACCTGGCCGGCAAGGTCGCGCCGTTCGACCGCCTGGGCCGTCTGGGCACGCTGTACGAGGACAACAGCGACCGTCGCACCGGGTACATGACGCTCGAATACAAGTTCTGAGGACGGCGCCCAGGCCCTGAGCGGCTGCACCAGAAGCCGCTCCGCCCCCCGGCGCGCCGGGGAGCGCGCCGCCCTCGCTACCATGGCCCCAATCCCTTGACTCGACCGGATGCAAAGGAGGGGCGGCTTGAACGATTCCGTGCGCTTGGGCCTGATGGCGCCCCTGACCGGGCTGGTGGAGATCTACGGGCCCGAGATCGTCTGGGCCGCCCGCATCGCCTGCGCGGAAGTCAACGAGCGCGGCGGCGTGCTCGGCCGGCCGCTGGAGCTGGTGGTCGAGGACGACGGCAGCCTGCCCCCCACGGCCGTGCCGGCGGCGCTGCGCCTGATCGAGCAGCACCGCTGCGTCGCGCTGATCGGCAATCTGCTGTCCAACTCGCGCATCGCCGTGGCCGGCCAGGTGGCCGAACCCCGGCGCGTGCCGCTGCTGAACTTCTCGTTCTACGAGGGCAGCATCTCGGGGCGCCACTTCTTCCACTTCGCCGCCCTGCCGAACCAGCAGATCGATCAGATGATCCCCTGCATGGTGCGGCGCTACGGGCACAAGATGTTCTTCGCCGGCAACAACTACGAGTGGCCGCGCGGCTCGATCGACGCCGCCAAGCGCGCGCTGCAGCGCCTGGACGGCGACGTGGTGGGCGAGGAGTACCTCGACATCGGCGCCACCCCGGAGGCCATCGACCGCCTGCTGGCGCAGCTGGCGCGCTCGGGCGCCGACGTGTTCGTGCCCTACTTCGCCGGCAACGACCAGATCCGCCTGCTGACGCGCTTCGCCGCCCTGGGCCTGAAGCAGCACATGGCCGTGGTGATGGGCCATTTCGACGAGGTGATGGCCGGCCAGCTGCCGCCCGACACCCGCGCCGGCCTCTACTCCAGCAACACCTACTTCATGAGCCTGGACAGCGAAGCCAGCCGCCACTACCTGCAGCGCCTGGCGCGCCAGCCGGGCGTGCATGGCATCTGGCCGCAGGGCAATGGCGTGCTGACCAACTTCGGCGAAGGCGCCTATCTGTGCGTGCATGCCTTCGCCAATGCCGTGGCGGCGGCCGGCAGCTGCGCCAGCGAAGACCTGGTGGCGGCGCTGGAGCGGGTGGCGGTGCAGGGCCCGCAGGGCCGGGTGGTGATGGACCCCGCCACCCACCACGCCAGCGTCAACACCTACCTGGCGCGCTGCCGGGCCGACGGCAGCTTCGAGATCATCGAGCGCTTCGGCTGCATCGCGCCGGTCATTCCGGAGCGCTACCGCGAGCCGCCGCAGGACGGATTTGCGCAGCCGGTGGCCGGCCCGCAGGCCCTGGCCGCGCGCCTGGTGGCCGAGCTCGGCACGGCGCCGCCTGGAGCCGAAGCGCCCCGGCAGATCCTGGAGCTGGCCGACACCCCCGTGCTGGCCACCGACCGCGAAGGCTGCATCCGCGTGGCCAACCGCAGCGCCTGCCAGCTGTTCGGCTATGCGGAGCAGGAGCTGGTCGGCCTGTCGGTGCACCTGCTGCTGCCGCCGCATTTCCGGCTGCGCCATGCCGAGCTGCTGCGCCGCTTCGTCGAGGGCGAGGACAGCGAGCGCCGCATGACGGGCCGCGGCGAACTCACCGGCTACCGCAAGGACGGCTCCTTCATCCCGCTCGAAGCCACGATCGCCAAGTTCCACGACGGCAAGGACTGGCTGCTGGTGGTGACCCTGCGTGACGTCAGCGAACGCAAGCGGCTGGAAGAGGAAGTGGCGCGGCGTGCCACGCACGACCCGCTGACCGGCCTGCCCAACCGCGCGCTGATCCGCGAACGCCTGGGCAACGCCCTGCTGCGCGCGCAGCGCAGCGGCCAGAGCCTGGCCCTGCTCTTCATCGACCTCGACGGCTTCAAGGCCATCAACGACACCCAGGGCCATGCGGTGGGCGACGCCCTGCTCAAGGCCGTGGGCGCACGCCTGATCGAGCAGGTGCGGCCGGGCGACACCGTGGCCCACCTGGCGGGCGACGAGTTCGTGATCCTGTGCGAGCAGATCGAACACCCGGCCACCGTGGCCACGCTGGCCGAGCAGATCAACACCACGCTGCGCCACCCCTTCGAGCTGGAGGCCGCTACGGTCTACCTCAGCGCCAGCATCGGCGTGGCGGTGGGTGGCGGCGGCACCGGCTCGGCCGACGAGTTGCTGCGCGCCGCCGACACCGCGATGTACGCCGTCAAGCAGCGCGGCCGCGACGGCTGGCAGTTCTTCAGCGACCAGCTGCAGGCCCAGGCGCGCGAGCGCCTGGCCATCACCCACGGCCTGCGCGGCGCCATCGCCGGCCAGGAACTCTCCGCCCGCTTCCAGCCCATCGTGGTGGCGTCCAGCGGCCAGGTGGTGGGGGCCGAGCTGCTGCTGCGCTGGCACCCCAAGCAGGGCGAGATCTCGCCGGCCATCTTCATTCCGGTGGCCGAGGCCAGCGGCTTCATCGCGCAGATCGGCGCCTGGGTGCTGCGCGAGGGCTTCCGCGCCCAGGCCGCATGGCAGCGCCGCTGGGGCGCGCAGGCACCCTATGTGTCCATCAACCTCTCCACCCGGCAGCTGGGCGTGCCCACGCTGGTGGAGGACATCGCCGCCATGCTGCGCGACACCGGCGCCGAGCCCGCGCGCATCCTGCTCGAGATCACCGAGACCGCGCTGATGACGGACGTCGAAGCGCACCTGCGCGTGCTGCGCCGCATCGCCGACCTGGGCCTGCGCCTGGCGGTGGACGACTTCGGCACCGGCTACTCCTCACTGGCGCAGCTGACGCGCCTGCCGGTGGAGGTGCTGAAGATCGACAAGGCCTTCGTGGACGGCATCGAAGCCGGCCGCGAGGCCTGCACCGTCATGCGCGCCATCATCGGCCTGGGCCGCGGCCTGGGCCTGAAGCTGGTGGCCGAGGGGGTCGAGCAGCGCGAGCAGCAACAGCAGCTGGTGGCGCTGGATTGCGACTTCATCCAGGGGTACTACTTTCATCGGCCGCTGGCGGAGGCTGGCTTTGTTGAGCTGATCGATCGGCAGGTGGGGGCTGAGCGCGGGGCCCTGAGCCTGCGACCAGGGGAGCGCTGAGGCGGGAGACGGCAGCATGGCCATCAGGCCTTTGAAATTCCGCGCAAGAACAGAGCCGCGCGCCAGGCGGCGCGATGTCAATGACTTGAGGACGGCTGCCGTTGGTGGCAATACGATCAGCGGCGCCGCTTGCTGCATTGCGGTCGAACTTGCGAGTCAGCGCATGGGCTGCTTCACCGAGCTCGAGAACTCGCAGCCGATGGAGGGCGAGTTGCCCATGCAGTTCCCGAAGTTCCGGAACTGAATGGGTGGGGGACGTAAGCCCCCGCCAAGGATAAATCGAGCGCTTGGCCAGGGACTTCAAGGGCCCACCAAGGAGTGCGCGATTCCGCGGCGATTCCTGAAGGCAATACGCCTGCGGCACGTCCAAACCTTTCAGGAGATGGGGACGGAGCGCATGGCTAGGATCGCACCATGCCAAAAAAGTGCACAGTGAGGCCGTGGGCCAAGGGCCCCTTGGAACTGCTCCAGCATGCTGAGGAGCATCGACTCGGAAAGCGCGACTTTGATCGACGGGTGGCCTTGATCGGTTTTGACAACGCCATCGAGTCTTCGGTCATCACTTTTTTGTCACTACATCCTGACCAGCGCGGGGGCAAGACCTACGCAAAAGCGCAGGTGGACCTATGGCTAGCCAACTTCAACTCCAAGGTCGCCTTCCTCAAGGAATTCGCAGCATTGACGAAGCAGGCGATGCCCGTCGATCAAGCTGAGTTCATCTACTACCACCGCCTGCGGAACGAGCTCTATCACAACGGGAATGGCTTCACGCCGGCGGAAGAGCACGTCTTTGGCGCGCGGCAGGCGGCAGTTTGGACCTTCTCCCTGTTGTTCGAGTCCAATGCCGAAGAACTTCTTGTCCCTGGGGGCACCGCCGAATCGACCGCAGGCGAGGACGCCCCGCTTTCCCCGTCGACTGAGTTCCTTCAGTCATTCGTGGAGGCAAAGAAGGTGCTGGACGAACTTCTGGCGCTCCTCAACAAGAATGCCAATGGGCAGTCTGGCATCGACGAGCGCCTGCAACTCCTGCAAGAAAGCCTGCCGGTTCCAGCGCCACTCGTTCAGGCCGCGTTCAAAGCCGAGCGTGCGAAAGAGGCCGTGGTGGACGGCCGAGAAGGCGTCGCTGATGCCTTGGCCCTTCACGCCCTGAAGGATGGTCTCGATTCAGTCGCGTTCTACCTCCAAGGGCGCCTTCGTGAGTACCAACAGCAGATCGTCGCTCGCGCAATAGAGGCGACCGTTGTCGCAGTTCGCGGGGATCGCAGAGCAGGCGTTGTTGCGCAGGTCGCTGGGACAGGCCTAACGATGACGCTGTTGGCCTACATCGCTCAGACTCGTGAGCTGCCGCAACTCGCGCACCTTCCATTGGTCGTCCTTGTCGACCGAATTGACCTCGTGCACGGCCTAATGATGCGAATTCGAGACTTGCCAGGCCGGTCCATTAGTCCAGTGGTGCCAGCCTCGGGCGCTGAACTGGCGAGTTCGTTCGACCAATTGCAGCCTGGGCAAGTCTTGATCGCAACTTGGCAAATGCTGCGCTCGATCCAAGCAGCCAAGGCAGCCGAGACAGTCGAAGACGCCTGCTTGCTAGTTGGCTTCAACCTCTACCAAGTCGGAGCCCAAGACTTTGACCTGCGACAACTGTTCCCCCTAGGAACGTTTGCCTTGTTCACGTCTGCGCCGTTTCGGCCAAACGAGAGGCGCTTCGAGCAATTCGGGGAACTGACTGCAAGCTACGAGATGGCGACCGCGGTTGCAGAAGGGCATTTGCTCCCAGTGCAGCATGAACTACGAGCCCTTGAGACTTCAGCAAGTGCCGCTGACTTGGCGGCAACTATCGGAGCAACTGGGGGCGAATTGACGGCATCGCAGGTCCACAAGATCTCTTCAGACTTGTTCGCAGAGCTGGTTGGCGGATCTGTACCAAACCCTGCTCGCGGCGCGGTCGTAGTGGCTAAATCGCGCGAGATGGTTGAGGCATTTGCCAATTGCCTCAGTGGCCTCCCCCACGGGGCTGACACAAAGGGCCAAAAACCAAGACTTCGCGTGGTGCGGAATCTAGGAGCGCAAACGGATTGGATGGGCCTGGATGGCCCAGAACACGCGCCTATGGTGTTCGTATCGACCCCTAGCGCACTGGTTGGGCTCGACCTAGGACCATCTGTCGTTTGCTATGTCACCTGCAAAGTTGCGCGTGACTTGAAGACTCGTTTAGCTTCAGTTATCGCGCGCCCACGCGGCGACCAGAGTACGCCGCGAATCGTGGACTACGCGGGCAACGATTGGGGGGACGCATGAAAGCCGCCCGCCGCCCAAGCTGCAACATTGCCATCGCCACCGATGACACTAGCCAAGTGTGGTTGGACAAATACTCAAGTCCAAGAAGACGCCAACTCCTGACTGGATCAAGCACTGACCGGGTGGCAGGACTATCTTTGAGCTTGCAGCGGGGAACCCACACGCAGCTGGGCTAGCTCAACTGGCGTCGGCCGAGAGGACGGACGGTCAGCCCAGGACGGGCAACGTCAGCTACGCCCCTGAGACCGGCCATGCGATCGGCGCTATGCCGCGCCGCTCGATGACCGCAACGTCGTTGACAGCGTGATCTCGCTGTTCAACGCCTAGTTGCAGCAATCGCTGCGTTACAGCCCCTGGCCACCACAACCAACTGCGCTCACAAGGCGCCGTATGAATATTGATCCACGTACTCTTCTTCGTACGAGCCCGGCGCCAAATCCATACAAGGCGCTCAGTCCCCCTCGCTAACCCCTTGATTCCAGGCCAATCCGGCCCCTTCACGCGCTGGCACGCCGCATGCACTGGCAGGAGTGACCCCACCACTCCGGATGCCCATGCAAGCCCTACACGAATCGGTCGGCGCCGTGCGCGGCGACCCTGCCAGCGCCTCGCCGCTGGACAACGCCCCGCACTGGACCGACGAGCTGGCGCGCGAGCGCCTGCCTGGCCCCTTCATGGCCCACCCGGACCTGCGCGGCCTGGCGCCGGCCACGCTGGCCGTGCACGCCGGCACGCGCGACGACCCGGTGACGGGTGCCGTCGGCACGCCGATCTACCAGACCAGCACCTTCCTGCTGGAGGGCGAGCAGTACCAGTCGATTGAGGAGGGCTACGCCCGCGACCGCTTCATCTACACCCGCTACGGCAACCCCAGCCAGTGGGCGGTGGAGCAGAAGCTGGCCGCGCTGGAAGGCGCCGAATCGGCGCTGGTGTTCAGCTCCGGCATGGCGGCGATTGCCGCGGTGCTGCTGAGCCTGCTGGACCGCGGCGGCCATGTGGTGGCCTCGAACGAGCTGTACGGCGGCACCTATGCCTTCTTCCAGGGCGAGCTGCCTACCCTGGGCATGAGCTGCAGCTACGCCAACCCGCGCGACCTGGCCGCCATCGAGGCCGCCATCCGCCCCAACACCCAGGTGCTGTTCTTCGAAGCGCTGACGAACCCACTGCTCAAGGTGGTGGACATCCCGGCCCTGGTGGCCCTGGCGCAGAAGCACGGCCTGCGTCTGGTGATCGACGCCACCTTTGTTTCGCCGATCGCGCAGCAGGGCCTGGCGATGGGCGTGGACGTGGTGGTGCACTCGGCCTCGAAGTACCTGAACGGCCATTCGGACCTGATTGCCGGCGTGGCCTGCGGTTCGCGCAAGCTGATGGACGCGACCTGGCCGCGCCGCCTGGCCTATGGCGGCAGCCTGGACCCGCATGCCTGCTTCATGCTGGAGCGCGGGCTCAAGACCCTGGCCCTCCGCATGCGCGCGCATGCCGAGGGTTCGACCGCGGTGGCGCGCTTTCTTGAAGCCCACCCGAAGGTACGGCGGGTCTATCACGTCGGCCTGGAATCGCACCCCGACCACGAACTGGCGCAGCGCATCCTGCAGAACCCCACCGGCATGGTCTGTTTCGAGATCGACGGCACGGACGCGCAGGCGGTGCAGTTGCTCGACCAGCTCCAGCTCGGCAAGAAGGCCACCAGCCTGGGCGGCGTCGAGACCCTGGCCAGCCTGCCCTTCAACACCTCGCACGCGGCCTTCACCGCGGCACAGCGCGAGCGCATGGGCATCCAGCCCGGTTGCGTGCGCCTGTCGGTCGGCATCGAAGACCCCGCCGACCTGATCGCCGACCTGGACCAGGCCCTGCACGCCGTTTTCAACTGATCAAGGAACCCACACCATGCGCAATGGCATTCCCCTCGCCGCCGTTTCCGAACTGACCGACGAGATCCGCAAGGACCCGCAGCAAGGCCTGGTGCACTGCGGCGTCGGCGTGGACTGGCAGAACGGCACGCGCGCGCTGATCACCGCGCTGCCGCTGCAGTTCGGCCGCCACAAGATCAGCCGCGGCCACAGCTGGATCGTGGACGAACCGCGCCAGCTCGGCGGCGGCAACCACGGCCCCTCGCCGCAGGAACTGCTGCTGGGCGGCGTGGGCGCCTGCGTGATGGTGGGCTTCACCGTCGGCGCCTCGGTGCTGGGCGTGCAGCTGGAGAGCCTGCGCGTTGAAGTGCGCGCCGAGATGGACCTGTCCGGCTTCCTGGGCCTGACGGACCAGGTGCCGCTGCGCCGCATCGACGTGCGCATCGAGGTCAAGGGCGACGGCACGCCCGAGCAGTTCGAACGCCTGCGCCGCGAGGCGGTGGCGCACAGCCCGAATGCGATGTCGGTGGCGAAGGGGGTTCCGCTCAACGCCGAACTCCAGATCCTCTAAGGAACACCCAACCTGGTAGCAGTTCTCGGTGCCCCTTCATCAGGGGTCTGGGGCGCTGTGCGCAGAGAAGTCAAGGAGGAGGCGGCGTC
The DNA here is from genome assembly GCF_016093275.1 of Inhella proteolytica. Lineage (GTDB taxonomy): Bacteria > Pseudomonadota > Gammaproteobacteria > Burkholderiales > Burkholderiaceae_C > Inhella > Inhella proteolytica. The sequence goes on along the minus strand of NZ_JAEDAK010000010.1, from coordinate 7,177 downwards.
CGTCAGGACGACGCCGGGGGACATGAACGGAGCACAGTGCCCCAGGCCCCTGATGCGCTCGGTGGCGGAGGTCAATGCGTTTACTGCGCCGGTAGAGCGACGCGAGGCCATGGGGTGGGCAGCTCCGCTCATGCCGGTGGCCGCTAGACGGCCCCCGGCCCTCGACGCGGGGTCGGACAGCACGCAGGTGCTGTCCTCGCTCCGCGCTCGGTCCTCCGCCGCCCGCACCCTTCGGGTGCGAGCGGCTCCCCCTTTACTTCGCTGCGCCACCCACCCCACGCCCTCGCTTCCAGCGCTGGCGCACTTCGTCGAAGTTCGTCGGTCAGGGAATCGGCAGTCGCCTCTCGGTCTTCAAGGCCTTCAGCGAAAAGCTCGAGTACAGCTCCTTCACGCCCGGCAGGGTCTGCAGGGTGTTGCGGGCGAAGTCGCCGAAGGCGTTGAGGTCGGGGGCCACCACTTCGAGCAGGAAGTCGTAGCGGCCGGAGATGTTGTGGCAGGCAATCACCTCGGGAATTTCGGTCACGCGCGCCTCGAAGGCGCGGGCGGATTCCTGGCTGTGGCTGCCCACCATCACCGACACGAAGGCGGTGACGCCATAGCCCAGGCGTTCGGCGCTGAGCCGGGCCTGGTAGCCCTGGATCAGCCCCGCCTCTTCGAGCCGCTTGACGCGCCGCCAGCAGGGCGAGGGCGAGAGGGCGACGCGTTCGGCCAGCTCGGCCACGGTGAGGCGGGCGTCCTGCTGCAGGGCCTGCAGCAGCTGGCGGTCGATGCGATCCAGGTCCATGGCAAAACATTCCAACAAAGCAGTCTGCACATTCTGAATCGTCCACGCACTCGGCCAAAGCGGGGTCGAAACGCGAACACATTCTGCGGTTGACGCAACAGAATTTTTCGCACTCCAACCCCTTCGCGACGAGGTTTTCCATGCCCGGTTTTGCCACCACCGCCATCCACCACGGCTACGACGCCCAGAGCGCCCAGGGCGCGCTGGTGCCGCCGATCTACCTGAGCTCGACGTTTACCTTCACGTCGGTCGAGCAGGGCGCGGCGCGCTTTGCCGGCTCGGAAGCCGGGCACTTCTATACGCGCATCTCCAACCCCACGCTGGACCTGCTGGAGCAGCGCCTGGCCGCGCTGGAAGGCGGCGCCGGGGCGATTGCCTTCGGCTCCGGCATGGGGGCCATCACGGCCACGCTCTGGACCCTGCTGCGCCCGGGCGACGAGATCCTGGTGGACCGCACCGTGTACGGCTGCACCTACGCCTTCCTGCACCATGGCATCGGCGAATTCGGCGTGCGCGTGACCCATGTGGACATGACGGACCTGCACGCGCTGGCCACGGCCATGCTCAGCGGCCCGAAGCTCGTCTACCTGGAGACGCCGGCCAACCCGAACATGCGCCTGGTGGACATCGCCGCCGTGGCGCGCCTGGCGCGGCCCCACGGTGCGCTGCTGGTGGTGGACAACACCTACTGCACGCCTTACCTGCAGCGCCCGCTGCAGCTCGGCGCCGATGTGGTGGTGCATTCGGCCACCAAATACCTGAGCGGCCATGGCGATGTGACTGCCGGCCTGGCCGTGGCGGCGGACGCCGACGTCGCCCAGCGCATCCGCCTGCAGGGCCTGAAGGACATGACCGGCGCGGTGATGTCGCCGCAGGACGCCTTCCTGCTGCTGCGCGGACTCAAGACCCTGCATTTGCGCATGGAGCGCCACGCCAGCAACGCCCTGGCGCTGGCGCGTGCGCTGGCGGCCCACCCCGCAGTGAAGCAGGTCTTCTTCCCCGGCCTGGAGAGCGACCCCTTCCACGCGCTGGCCCAGCGCCAGATGAAGAACTTCGGCGGCATGCTGGCCTTCGAGCTGCACGGCGGCGAGGCGGCTGGCCGCGCTTTCATGAACGCGCTGCGCCTGATCGCCCGCGCCGTCAGCCTGGGCGACGCCGAGAGCCTGGCCCAGCACCCGGCCAGCATGACCCACTCCACCTACACGCCCGAGGAACGCGCGGCGGCCGGCATCTCCGACGGCCTGGTGCGCCTTTCCGCCGGCCTGGAAGAGCCCGAGGACCTGCTGGCCGATGTGCTGCAGGCCCTGGCCGCCGTGCACCCGCGCTTGCCCCAACCCGAACCCCAACCTGCTTGAACCGAGCCATGAACGCCCGCAGCACCGACCCCGCCATGCAGCCCACCTTGCCCATCGATGCCGACCCCGCCGAGACGCGTGAATGGCTGGAGGCGCTGCGCGCCGCCATCCAGACCGCCGGCCCCGAGCGCGGACTGTTCCTGCTGCAGCAGCTGGACGACAAGGCGCAGGAGCTGGGCCTGTTCCCGCACACCCAGCCCTTCTCGGCCTACCGCAACAGCATCCCGCTGGCGCAGCAGGGGGCCTACACGGGTGATCTGGCGATCGAGGAGCGCCTGACCGCCTGGATCCGCTGGAACGCGCTGGCCATGGTGGTGCGGGCCAACCAGGCCTACGGCGAGCTGGGCGGGCACATCGCCAGCTATGCCTCGGCGGCCGAGATCTTCGAGCTCGGCTTCAACCACTTCTTCAAGGGCGACGGGCCGGGCCGCCAGGCCGACCTGGTGTTCTTCCAGCCGCACTCCGCCCCGGGGGTGTACGCCCGCGCCTTCCTGGAAGGCCGCCTGAGCGAGGAGCAGCTGGCGCATTACCGCCAGGAGGTGGACGGCGGCGGCCTGTGCTCCTACCCGCACCCCTGGCTGATGCCGGAGTTCTGGCAGTTCCCCACCGGCTCGATGGGCCTGGGGCCGATCACCGCCGTCTACCACGCGCGCTTCATGCGCTACCTGCAGCACCGCGGCCTGCTGCAGACGGCCGGGCGGCGCGTCTGGGGCGTGTTCGGCGACGGCGAGATGGACGAGCCCGAATCCATCGCCGGCCTGACCCTGGCGGCGCGCGAGAAGCTCGACCACCTGACCTTCATCGTCAACTGCAATCTGCAGCGCCTGGACGGCCCGGTGCGCGGCAATGGCCAGGTGATCCAGGAGCTGGAAGCCCTGTTCACCGGCGCCGGCTGGAACGTCATCAAGGTGCTGTGGGGTTCGGACTGGGACGCGCTCTTTGCCCGCGACACCGAGCATGTGCTGCTGCGCGCGCTGGCCAACACCGTGGACGGTCAGTACCAGACCCTGGGTGCCAAGGACGGCGCCTACAACATCGAGCATTTCTTCCGGCAGAACCCGGCGGTGCAGCAGCTCGTCGCTCACATGAGCGAGGCCGAGATCGACGCCCTCAAGCGCGGCGGCCACGATTTCCGCAAGCTGCACGCGGCCTTTGCCGCCGCGGTGGCGCACCCGGGCCGGCCCACCGTCATCCTGGCCAAGACCAAGAAGGGCTACGGCATGGGCGGCGCGGGCGAATCGCGCATGACGGCGCACCAGGCCAAGAAGCTCGATCTGGACGCGCTGCTGGCCTTCCGCAACCGCTTCAAGCTGCCGATCAGCGACGAGGACGTGGCCGCGCTGCGCTTCGTCAAGCCCGCCGAGGACAGCGCCGAGATGCGCTACCTGCGCGAGCACCGCGCCCTGCTGGGCGGGCCGCTGCCAGCGCGCCAGGGCGGCGCCACGCCGGTGACGGTTCCGGCGCTGCAAAGCTGGGGCGGCTTTGCGCTGCAGGCGGAAGGCAAGGAGATGTCCACCACCATGGCGGTGGTGCGCATGCTGGGCGGCTGGCTGAAGGACCCGGCACTCGGCCCGCGCATCGTGCCCATCGTGGCCGACGAGGCGCGCACCTTCGGCATGGCCAATCTGTTCCGCCAGATCGGCATCTACGCCCCCGAGGGCCAGCGCTACGAACCGGAGGACGCCGGCTCGATGCTGAGCTACCGCGAGGCCGTGGACGGCCAGCTGCTGGAGGAAGGCATCACCGAGGCCGGCGCGCTCTCGTCCTGGATCGCCGCGGCGACCAGCTACTCGGTGCATGGCCAAGCCATGCTGCCGGTCTACATCTACTACTCGATGTTCGGCTTCCAGCGTGTGGGCGACCTGATCTGGGCCGCCGCCGACCAGCGCGCCCGCGGCCTGCTGCTCGGCGCCACCGCCGGCCGCACCACCCTGGGCGGCGAGGGCCTGCAGCACCAGGACGGCAGCAGCCTGGTGATGGCGGCGATGGTGCCCAATTGCCGCGCCTGGGACCCGGCCTTTGCCGGCGAGCTGGCCGTCATCCTGGACCACGCCAACCGCCGCATGATGGAAGAGCAGCGCGACGAGTTCCATTACGTCACCGTGATGAACGAGAACTACGCGCAGCCCAGCCTGCCCGAAGGCGCCCATGCGGACCTGCTGCGCGGCATGTACCGCTTCCAGCAAAACCCGCTGGCCAAGAGCCCGGAGGAGCTGCCCGACATCCGATTGCTCGGCTCCGGCACCATCCTGCGCGAGGTGATTGCGGCGGCCGAACTGCTGGCGAGCGACTGGCAGGTCGGCGCCGATGTGTTCAGCGTCACCAGCTTCAGCGAGCTGGCGCGTGAGGCGCGCGAGGCGCAACGTGCCCACCGGCTGGGCCAGGGTGATGGCGGCTCGCATGTCAAGCGCCTGCTGGCCGGCCGCGCCCCGGTGCTGGCCGCCACCGACTACGTGCGTGCCTGGCCGCAGCTGATCGCCGAGTACGTGGACGCGCCCTTCAGCAGCCTGGGCACCGACGGCTTCGGCCGCAGCGACACGCGCCAGAAGCTGCGCCAGTTCTTCGAGATCGACCGCCACCAGATCGTGCTGGCCGCGCTGCAGAGCCTGGTGGCGCAAGGCGCCATCCATGCCGACTGCCTGGCGCAGGCACGCCAGCGCTATGGCGTGCGCATTGCCCCGAACTCTCCCTGGAGCTGCTGAATGAACGCGCGTTTGATGCAGGTGCGGGTGCCGGACATCGGCGACTTCAAGGATGTCGCGGTGATCGAGATGCTGGTCAAGGAAGGCGACACGATCCGCGCCGAGCAGTCGCTGGTCACGGTGGAGAGCGACAAGGCCTCGATGGAGATCCCGAGCAGCCAGGGCGGCGTCGTCAAGGCGGTCAAGGTCAAGCTGGGCGACAAGCTCAACATCGGCGACCTGATCCTGGAGCTGGAGACTGCGGGTGCCGCGGTGCCGGTGGCTTCCGCGGCCCCGGTCCCGGCCCCGGTGGCCGCGGCTGCCCCCAGCCTGCCCAGCGCCGCAGCAGCGCCCCGGCCCACCGCCGCCCCCAGCGCCTTGCCGCCCCATGCCTCGCCCAGCGTGCGCAAGTTCGCCCGCGAACTCGGCGTGCCGCTGGAGCAAGTTCGGGGCAGCGGCACCAAGGGCCGCATCACCGAGCGCGATGTGCAGGATTTCGTCAAGCGCCTGGTGGCCGGCGCCGCCAGCGCGCCGGCGGCCGCCACGGGCTCGAGCTTGCCCGGGCTACTGCCGTGGCCGCAGATCGACTTCGCCAAGTTCGGCGCGGTCGATCGCAATCCGCTCGCGCGCATCAAGAAGATCAGCGGCGCCAATCTGCACCGCAACTGGGTCCTCATCCCCCATGTGACGAACCACGAGGAGGCCGACATCACCGAGCTGGAATCCTTCCGCGTGGCGATGAACCAGGAGCACGCGAAAGCGGGCACCAAATTCACGCTGCTGGCCTTCCTGATCAGGGCCTGCGTGAGCGGCTTGCAGAAGTTCCCCGAGTTCAACGCCAGCCTGGATGGCGACGAGCTGGTGCTGAAGCGCTACTTCCACATCGGCTTCGCCGCCGACACGCCCAATGGCCTGGTGGTGCCCGTCATCAAGGACGCCGACCAGAAGAGCATCGCCCAGATCGCCAAGGAGATGGGCGAGCTGGCGGCCAAGGCACGCGAGGGCAAGCTGAGCCCGGCCGAGATGAGCGGTGGCTGCTTCAGCATCAGCAGCCTGGGCGGCATCGGCGGCACCGGCTTCACGCCCATCATCAACGCGCCCGAGGTGGCGATCCTGGGCGTGTGCAAGAGCGTGATGAAGCCGGTGTGGAACGGCAAGGAATTCGAGCCGCGCCTGATGCTGCCCCTGTCCTTGAGCTGGGACCATCGCGTCATCGATGGCGCCGCCGCCGGCCGCTTCAACGCCTACCTGGCCGCCGTGCTGGCCGACTTCCGCCGCGTGCTGCTCTGATGGACCTGCGCGGCTTCCCTACCGCCCTGACCAACTGGGCCACGGTGCCGGTCGACCATTACCCGGGCGTGCGCGGCATGGCGCGCTGGCAGACCCAGCGTTGCGGCGCGCTGCGCGTGCGCATCGTGCAGTACTCGCCCGATTACCTGGCCGACCACTGGTGCCAGAAGGGCCATGTGATCCTCTGCCTGGACGGCGAGCTGGAGCTGGAACTGCGCGATGGCCAGCGCCTGACCCTGGCGCGCTGCCAGAGCCTGCAGCTGGCCGACCACGGCAGCCCGCACCGCGTGCGCAGCCTGGTCGGCTCGCGCGTGTTCATCGTCGACTGACGCGCCCGCATCGGCTTCTGAATGTCATTCCAACGAGGACTTCCATGCCCGTGATCGAACTACGCGTCCCCGACATCGGCGACTTCAAGGACGTTGCCATCATCGAGATCCTGGTCAAGCCCGGCGACGCCGTCGCCCTCGACCAGAGTCTGATCACGGTCGAGAGCGACAAGGCCTCGATGGAGATCCCGGCCACGGCGGCCGGGGTGCTGAAGGAACTCAAGGTCAGGCTCGGCGACAAGATCAATCAGGGCGACTTGATTGCGCTGGCTGAAGGGGTGGCAGCTGCCGCACCGGTCGCGGCACCAGTCACGGCCCCAGTGGCTGCGCCTGTCTCCGCACCCATCGCCGCCCCGATCACCACCGCCGTCCACACCGGTGCCGCCGATCTGGAGTGCGAGGTCCTCGTGCTCGGCGGCGGCCCGGGCGGCTACTCGGCCGCCTTCCGCGCGGCCGACCTCGGCCTCAAGGTCGTGCTGGTCGAGCGCTACGCCACGCTCGGTGGCGTCTGCCTGAACGTCGGCTGCATCCCCTCCAAGGCGCTGCTGCACGTGGCCGCGGTGATGGACGAGGTCAGCCACATGGCCGACCTGGGCGTCGAGTTCGGCGCGCCCAAGCTCCACATCGACAAGCTGCGCGGCCACAAGGAAAAGGTCATCGGCAAGCTCACCGGCGGCCTGGCCCAGATGGCCAAGATGCGCAAGGTCACCGTGGTGCGCGGCTACGGCAGCTTCCTCG